>JAXMHB010000014.1:0-109368 GCA_046346965.1 Lysobacterales bacterium | reverse complement strand
GTTGCGGGTCTATGCCCGCCAGTTCGACGGGCGCCTGCAGTACGCACTGGCGCTGCGCAACGCGCAAGGCCAGCTGCGTCTCGGCCCCTGGCAGAGCCCGAACGGTGAGCCGCAGCTCCGCTGGACGGCCGTCAGCGAGGAAGGCGGCTGGGTGTTGAACGGCGCCGGCTGGCAGTAGCCGGTGGGAAAAATGAAAACGGGAAAAGGCCGGGCGCCTCGCGTGTGGGGCTGGTGGCTAAGCCGGGCACCGCGGACGCGAAGGACCCGGCCTACGGGAGCGGTCGACCGGTACGGCCGTAGCACTACGGGGGCTGGGCCGGACATGCCGCAGGGCCGGTCGCGATCACTCGCGCCGGCCCTGGGCTTGGGACTGGAAGGAATCAGCTGGCCGCGATGGTCACGGTCACGGTGTCACGGTACTCGCCGGCCGGCAACTCGCTCTGGCCTTCCACGTTCACCGTCAACTCGTAGGCCGCGTTCCACTGCGGGTCCGGGCGGGCGATCGAGGCGTCGGTGGCCAGGCTGTGGTCGGCGATCGAGTCGTAGTTGACTCGGTAGGCGCTCACCGCGCCGCGCGGACCGACCATCTTGCCGCCTTCGGCGGAGGTGAAGCTCACCGAGTAGCCGTCCGGATCATTGCAGGTTTCTTTGACCTGACCGACGGCGCGATTGGCTTCGCCAGCGACGAGGTCCAGATTGGTGCCGTAGTCAACCACACCGATCTCGCACAGCGCACCGACGGTGCCGCGGATGATGATCTGGCCGGAGGTCGGGCCGGCGGCGTGGGCGGTGCCGGCAACCAGCAGCGCGGCGGACAGGGCGGAAGCGGTAAACAGGTTCTTCAGGTTCATGGCGGTGTCTCCAGGGATTTGCTTGAGGGTGGGTTTGCAGTGTTTCCCCGGTTCGTCCGGGGGCGAGTACCCTTTAGCGAGATCCGTGCCAGCCCATGAATACTCTGTAAGGCATTGATTTGCCGATGTTTGCACAAGCGCTGCCGAGGCGAGCAGGCGCTCGCGTAGACCCAGCCGTTTGCAATCTGCAAAGACGTGTTCGCAAAACGCAAAGGTCGTCAGCTTTTTGGGTGTAGAACGGCGCGAGTTGGGAATAGTCCAGAAATGGAGAGCGCCGGGCGCCTCGCGTGTGGGGCTGGTGGCTAAGCCAGGCACCCGGACGCGAAGGACCCGGCCTAAGGAAGCGGTCGACCCGTGCCGCCGCAGCGCGGCTCTGACGCCCTCGACGCCTCCGGCCGGCGATGCCTATGCTCGGCGCTTCCCGTCGCGGCCCAGCGCTGCATGCACAGCGATCGCAGTGGATGAACGCAGACGATTCCGAGCTGACGCAGCTGCTGCAGCAGTGGCAGTCGGGCGATCCGGCCGCCTTGGATCAGCTGCTGCCGCAGGTGTATGACGAGCTGCGCCGTCTGGCCGCGCATACGCTGCGCGGGCACCAGGGACACGACACGCTGCAGCCGACCGCGCTGGTGCACGATGTGTTCGTGCGCCTGCTCGGCGCCGCCTCGCTCGACATCAGCAATCGCAAGCACCTGTACACCACGGCGGCCAAGCTGATGCGACAGATCCTGGTCGACCGCGTCCGCGCACAGCTGCGCGACAAGCGCGGCGGCGGCCAGTGGCGGCAGGTGGACCTGATCGAGGCGCTGGCGCTGCCGATCGAGGCCGATGTCGAGTTGATCGATCTGGACACCGCACTCGGCGAGCTCGCCGCGCTCGACGAGCGCATGGCCACCATGGTCGAACTGCGCTACTTCGTCGGGCTGGAAGTCAGCGAGGTGGCCGCGCTGATGGCAATCGACGAGCGCACCGTGTACCGCGACTGGGCGATGGCGCGCGCCTGGCTACGCCAGCGGCTGGCCTGAACGCGCACGCCGTGCGTCAGTTTCTGGCCGCAATAGCGTAGGTGCAGGCATGAAGCCGTATCCTGCCCTGAGTCCCGAGCGCTTCGCGCAGCTGCGCGAATCCTTTCATCGTTTGCTGGCCTGCGCCGACAGCGAGCGCGAGGCCTATCTGCACAGCGTGACGGCCGAGGACGCCGAGCTGGCGCAGGCACTGCGCGGGCTGCTGGCCACCCTCGACGAGGCGGATCTGGCACCGACCGCGCCCCTCGATGCGCGCGGTCAGCAGTTCGGGCCGTATCGCATCGTCGAGCAGATCGGTCGCGGCGGCATGGGCGTGGTCTACCGCGCCGAACGCATCGACGGCGCCTTCGAGCAGCAGGTCGCGATCAAGCTGTTGCCGGCGGGCACGCGCTCGCGCGAGCTGGTGCAGCGCTTCCTGCGCGAGCGCCGCATCCTGGCGCGCCTCGCCCATTCCAATATCGCGCGCCTGCTGGACGGCGGCGTCAGCGCCGATGGCCGTCCCTGGCTGGCAATGGAGTACGTGCTGGGCGTGCCGCTGCTCGATCACTGCGCTGGCGTGCCACTGCGGCGCCGCGTCGAGTTGCTGATCGAGCTGTGCGGCGCGGTTGCCTACGCACACAGCCAGCTGGTCGTGCATCGCGACATCAAGCCCTCCAATGTGCTGGTCGATCGCGACGGCCGTCCGCGCCTGCTCGATTTCGGCATCGCAAGGCTGGAGGACGACTCCGAGCTGTCGGCCACCCAGACCGGAATGCGCGCACTGACACCACGTTTTGCCGCGCCCGAACAGCTGCGCGGCGAGCGCGCCAGCACGGCCGCCGATGTGTATGCGCTTGGCGGCCTGCTGCAGCACTGTTTGCAGGACGGGGCGCCGGCACGCCGCGCCGAACTGCTGCGTATTGCAGCCAAAGCCAGCGCTGCGGAGCCGGCGCAGCGTTACGCCAGCGCCGCCGCGCTGGCCGACGATCTGCGCGACTGGCTGCAGCAGCGCCCGCTGCGCAGCGGCATCGGCAGCCCGCGCGCGCGCCTGCGCAGCCTCTGGGTGCACCAGCGCGCCGCACTGGTCGGCACCGGTGCGGTGGCGCTGGCGCTGTTGCTCGGTGGCCTAGTGGCCTTGCACCAGGCGCGCGTGGCGGCAGCGCAGGCGCAGGTCGCCGATGGCAATCTGCAGGCGCTGCTGGATGTGCTGGCCGCAGCCAGTCCGGAGATCTACGCCGGCCGCGATCCCAAGGCCAGCGAGTTCCTGGTCGAGGCGGCGCACCGCTTGGAGGCCGAACACCAGGCCAACCCCTGGCTGATCTGGCGCAGCCATTCGCAAATTGGCGTCGGACTGATCAACCTGAATGCCTTTGAACGCGCCGAGGCGCTGCTGCAGACCTCGCTGCGGGCGCTGCAGCTGTCGCCGCAGCGCACCACGGCAGATGAGATCGACACGCTGCGTTATCTGGTGCTGGCGCAGCGCGGCCGCGCCGACATCGACGCCATCCGCGCCACCGGCGAGGCCATCGCCGAGCTCGCGCGCCGGCCCGACGCGCCACCCGGCAGCGCCATCAGCGCGCTCGCCAGCGCCGCCAACAGTCTGTCGCGCCTGGGGGAGTTCGATGCGGGTCGACCGTGGCTGGCGCTGGCCGACCAGCTGGCGCAGACGCCCGCGCTGCCCACGCAGTCGCTGGAGAACTACTGGCGCCAGCGTGGCTGGTTCGCGCTGCGCGCGCGCGAGCTCGATGCGGCCGAGCACGCGCTGCAGCGCTCGTTGGCCGAGATCGACGCCCATCCGGGCAGCTATCCGGCCTTGCGCCGCGCCGAGGCCGAAATGCTGCTGGCCGAAGTCGCGCTGCAGCGCGACGATGGCGCCAGCGCCGAGCCGCATCTACGCCAGGCCCAGGCCGCGTTCGAGGCCGAATACGCCCCGGAGCACCCCGAGCGCGCGCTGTACGCGCTGATGCGGGCACGCGCGCAGCTGCTGCAAGCCCGCCCGCCCGATCCGGTGGCGCTGCAGGCCGCGGTCGACACCCTGCGCGCCGACGCCGCGAGCAGCGCCGAGCCCAGTGCCGACGCCGATCTCGAACTCGCCGTGGCCACACTCGCGGCGGCACGGGCGCTCCAAGGCGAGTGCGCCGCTGTCCCCGAGACGACCGGCTCCGCCGTTCCCAGCCGGGTCCACGCCCTGCAGGCCATGCTGGACCGCGCCAGTCGGGCGTGCCGCTGAGGCGCCTGTGCTTGGATAGCGCTGATCGAGACGCCATGACCTTAGGCAGCTATGACCCGTCGCTGCGGGAACTATGCTGAAGACTCATCAACACGAGGACGCGCCATGAAATCTGCCCTGCGATGGATCACCGGTCTGTGCCTCGCGTATGCCAGCGGCGCCTCGGCGATCGCCCCGCAGAATGCGCAGGAGGCGCTGACCATGCAGGTCCAGCGTCTCGCGGCCAGTTCAGCGCCGGAGGCCTGGTTGCTTGGCGCCGTGCTGGCGGATTTGTGCCCGGAAGCCCAGCTGAATTGCGAGCGCCCGCTGCGCGGCGCGCTGGTCGAGCGCGTGTTGGCCCAGCCGCCGGCCGACCCGGTGCTGCTGCGCGTTTTGATCCACCGCTTGCCAGACTGGCTGGCTGACGATCCGGTGCGCGCGCAGGCGGAGCGCGCCCGTCTGCTGACCGAGGTGCAGACGCAGGATCCTGCCGCGCTCGAAAGCTGGTTGCCGGCGCTGCCGGGCGCCGATCCGGCTCGCCGCGCCGAGGTCGTCGCGTTGCTGGCACGCGCGGCGCAGAGCACGCAGGCCGGCGCTGACATGGCCGCGAGCTTTCGCTGGGCCTCGCAGTACCTGAAGGACCTGCCGATCGATCCGGCATGGGCGGAGGACGAGCTGCAGGGGCTGGATGCCAATCAGTTGCGCCGCCACGTCGCGTTCAGCTTCGCAGTGTCGCTGCCCGGGGGCGCTTGGGCGCTCGGTCGCTGGTGCCAGACGCCGGATGCCCCCTGGCAGCCGGAGTGCGCCGCCATCGCGCGCACGCTGGTGCACAGCGACACGCTGCTCGATCGCTCCATCGGCGCCAGTCTGATGCAGAAGGTCGCGGCGACGCCCGCCGAACAGGCGCAGGCGCAGCAATGGCGGCAGGACGCGAACTGGCTGAGCAAGGCCATGCAGCAATGTCGGCTGACCGAGGAACCCGACTATCTGCGCTGGATGGACGAGGGGAGCTCGGAGATCGAGCTGCTGGAGGCCGGCCTGATCGCACGCGGTCTGCCGGTCCAGGCTCCGGCCGATCCCACGCGCCTGGACGCGATCTGCCCGGCGGAGACGGTTGCCGCCATGCCTCCAGACCGCACGCGCTAAGTCACACGACGCGGGGTATCGCCGCTTCAGTCGACGGGAATCTCAAACTCGGCGTCCTCGTCGGCGCTGACGCCGACGCGCTCGAACCATTCCGGGCCGAGCAGCGAACGCACCGGGCCGCTGCAGCGCAGATCGGCGATCGCCTCGCCCTCGCGTTCGACCACGATTCCGGACTGCTCGCGCGTCGCGCCATCCTCGCCCCAGCGGCCGACGCCGGTGTAGACCACGTAAGCGTGGTCGCCGTGACGGAAGCGCAACCAGCTGGCGCCGCCGCCGGCATAAGACTCCACCCGGCCTTCCGCGGCGTGTGCCGGATCGACCGGCAGCGCCGGCGCCAGCATCTCCGGCGCCTGGCCGGCGCGGCCGTAGCGGTACTGCAGCCAGCCGCCGGTGGCTGCAGCATCGGCGGCGGCACACACCGCCACGCGCTTGCCGCCCAGCGTGCAGGCGAACACGGTTTCTTCCTCCGCTGCGCAGGCTGGCGCGCCCGGCTTGCGCATCATGCGATCGATCAGCGTCACCGTGTCGCTGCGTCCGCAGTCCATATCGCCCTGACAGTCTGCCGCCAGGACTTGCGCCTCGGTCCATGCGTACAGCACCGGCTGACCGAGCCAGGCCTCGCCCTGCTCGCAGATGCTGAAGTCGGCCATTTCGTTGCGCAGCTCGCCATCGACCTGGATGTCGGCGTAGCAGGCGACATCGCCCGGCGTCAGCGCGATCAGCTGGCCCTCATGCGCGACCTCGGCAGCGGCCAGCGCGGGAAACAGGGTCCACATCAGTGCAGCGCGGGCAAGCAGCATGAGAACCCCTGGAGATGAGTGACGCCGGCAGTCTGCGCAGGCCAGGCCCGCCACGGCAAGGGCCGCGACGGCGACGGTAGAACTCAGCGAAACACCACCGTGCGCCGGCCGTTGAGCAGAATCCGGTGCTCGACATGGCGCCGCACGGCGCGGGCCAGCACTTGGGACTCGATGTCACTGCCGATGCGGGTCAGATCGGCCGGCGTCATGCTGTGATCGACGCGGGCCACGTCCTGCTCGATGATCGGGCCCTCGTCGAGATCGGTGGTCACGTAATGCGCGGTGGCGCCGATGATCTTGACGCCGCGGGCGTGCGCCTGATGGTAGGGACGCGCACCCTTGAAGCTGGGCAGAAAGCTGTGATGGATGTTGATCGCGCGGCCGCTGAGTGCCTCGCACAGCGCCGGCGACAGGATCTGCATGTAGCGCGCCAGCACCACCAGATCGGCCTGCGTGCGTTCGACCAGTTCCAGGATCTGCCCTTCCTGCGTGGCCTTGGTGTCGGCGCTGACCGGCAGATGGTGGAAAGGCACCTGGTGCGAGGCCGCCAAACCGGCGAAATCCGGGTGATTGCTGACCACCGCCACCACGTCCACCGGCAATTGCTGGCTGTGCGCGCGAAACAAGAGATCGTTCAGGCAATGGCCCTGCTTGCTCACCAGCACCAGCACGCGGGCGCGGCGGCGGGCGTCGTGCAGCTGCCAGACCATCGCAAAGCGCTCAGCGAGCGCAGCGAAGCGCGTCCGCACCTCGGCCAGCCGCACCTGCAGCGGCAGATCGAAATGCACGCGCAGAAAGAAGCGGCCGGTCTCGTCGTCGCCGAACTGCTGCGCATCGAGGATGTTGCAGCCGTACTCGTACAGCAAGCCGCTGACGCTGTAGACGATCCCGGTCTGGTCCGGGCACGACAGGGTCAGGATGTAGTCGTGATGGGGCGACATGCCGGGCGTCCGCAGAGAGGCGGCGCGCAGTGTAGAGGATCACCCGGCGCCGCTGCCGGCTGAAATCGGTTGCAGCGCCGCGATCAGTCACTGCCCTGCTGCGCGAGATCAGCGCCCGCGTGTTGCGGCGCTGGCCGCAAGCGCCGGCGCAACTCGGCCTCGTCAAAGCCATTGATGCGCGCCCGTCCGATCAGCAGCGTGGGCACGTAGCGGACGTCCAGTTGCTCGGCCGCCTGGCGCGCGTGCTCGGACTGATCGACGGTCCATTCGTGAAAAGCGATGCCCTCGGCCTGCAGCCAGCTGCGGGTGTGCGCGCAGGCCGGGCAGGTGCTGTTGCTGATCAGGATCGGCGGGTGATCCTCGTTCAGATCGAGGCTTTGCGGATCGAAATCCTGCACCAGCGGCGGACGCTGCGCGGACTGCCAGCGCTGGCCCACCCACTGACCGGCGGCGATCGCCGCCAGCAGCAGCAGGCCCAGCAGTACGCTGTCGCGCAGCACGGATGGGAGTCGTGTAGCCATGGGAAGCCTCGAAAAGTGCTCGCGTCGGGGGGTGGCAATCCCCGGCAGCGCCGGGGATTGCCTGGGTGCCCGACTCAGTTGACCGGGCAGTTGTTCTGACGCAGGCAGATCTCGTAGCGCATAGTGCAGAAGTCGTTCTGGTAGCCGCCGCAGCGCCAGAATTTGGCATCGCATTCGATGCAGGCGGCCGAGGTGGCCGACACCGAGGACGCAAAACCGGCGGCGGCAGTCAGCAGGGCGATGGCGATCTTGGTACGCAGTTTCATGGGGAACTCCTGAGTTGGGTGTGCAGGGACGCGAGCGGTCTGTCGCCGCTGCGCGAGGTGGCGATCCCGGGGATCGTGATCGCCGCCTGCCCCTCTACTCGCCATCTGCGCAAAAACTCGATCAGCCGGCCGGCTCAGCCAGCCGTCCGCCTCACGGCCGCTCGCACAGGAAGCGCACGCTGGCGCTGCTCGCGCTGCCGTCGGGCGCCACCACGGTGACGGCGACGCGTCCAGGCTGGCCGGGCGTGCAGTTGCCGTAGAGCATCGGATCGAATTCCTGGGTGATGTAGCCCGGCGCAACGCCGTTGATCACCGACCAGTAGTAGCGATAGGTCAGTCCGTTCGATTGCGGCCAGGCCTCGCAGTTGACCGTGCCGTAGCCGCTGGCGCACAGAATCTCGGCCGGGGGCGGCTGGCTGATCAGGAAGCAGGAGGCCACCGGGCCGCCCATCGGACAGGCTTTCTGCCAGGTCAGCACCTCGCCCGGCGGGCAGCCGGCGTTGGGGTCGGTGTCACAGGTCTCGTTGGCGGCCTGGACGGCGCCGGCCGCGCACAAGGCGGCAATCCACAGGGCTTTCATGGCTCATCTCCTCAAGGGTTCAGGGTGGGGTCTTGCGTCGGGCCTACTCGTCACCCGGCGGCAAACTCGATCAGGGCGTCGGTGCCGGCCGCTGCAACCAGTCCTCGGCGCGCTGGCAAGCGTTGCTCGCCGCGGTCGGCGCCGGGCACAGGCGCGCGCGCAGCGCCGCCAGGGTTTGCAGATACTGGGCGCGGTTCTCGGGATCGGAGGTGCTGATGCCGAGCCAGCCATCGCCGGGGGTCAGCAGCCGCAGCGCGGCGTCGCTACGGCCCTCGCGATCGAGAAAGCGCGCGTAGTAGAGCCGGAAATACACCGCCATCGGGCTCTGCGGACCGGCGCGCAGCTCGCTCTGCAGCAGCGCCTCGCGATAGTGGGCCTCGGCTTCCTCGGCATGGCCGCCCAAGCGGTCCAGCGTGAAGGCCAGATTGAACTCGATCCGCCGGGTATTGGCGTGATCGCGTCCGTGCGCGCGTTGCGCCGCCGCCAGCGCCTTGCGATAGGCCGCGAGCGCCGCCTCGCTGCGGCCCAGCGCTTCCAGCGTGCGCGCCAGGCTGTTGTAGCCGTAGGAGGCCTCGGCGCTGTCATCGCCAAAGACTTTGACCACCGCATCGACCAGTTCGGCGGCCCCGGCGCGTGCTTCCTCCAGGCGCTCGGCGCTGCGCAGCGCGCTGACCCGGCGCATGCGCGTGCGCAGCACCTGCGGATGGGTGGCCGGCAGCAGCTGGCGCTGCCAGTCGAGGATCTGGTCGAGCACCACCAGCACCTCGGAGGTGCGCCCGGCGACGGCCAGCGCATCCGCCAGCGACAGCCGCACGCCGGTGGCGAATTCATCGGTGGGCGGGCGCGTCTGGATCTGCGCGACCAGCGCGCGCAGCTGCGCGATGGCCGCCGCGTGCTCGCCGCGCCGGCTCTGCACGCGCGCCTGCTGCAGCGACCAGTCCGCGCCCGGGTCCGGCAGCAGCGTGCGCGCCGCGTCCAGGGCCTGCTCGGCGCGGTCGAGTTGATCGGCGTTCACCAGCGCCCGCGCGTAGCGCACCTGCAGCGCGCTCTGCGCGGCGGCGCTCCAGCCGGCCGCGGCCGCCGCGGTCACGGCGCGCCCCAGCAGCGTGGTGGCAGCTTCGGTCTGGCCGAGCGAGAGATTCACCTCGGCGATGCTGTGCGCCAGCGTCGCGTACAGCGCCGGCTGATCGGCCACGCTGTCGAGCCGGTGCTGGGCGGAATCGAGGATCTGCCGGGCGCTGATATCGGCGCCCGAGGTGCGGATCGGATCGGCGGCGGCGAAGGCATCCTGCATCAGCTGCAGCGCCTGCCGCGAGAGATCGCGCTCGCTGCGCAGCGCCAGGTTCTGCTGCCACAGCAATGCCGAGGCGCCGGTGAGCGCCAGCGCCGACAGCGCTGCGGTACCGGCCGCCCAGCGATGGCGGGCGAGGAATTTGCGCCAGCGATACCAGGTGTGGCCGCCGCGGGCGGATACCGGTTGGCCACTCAGGTAGTGACCGAGGTCGGCGTCCAGCTGTTCCACCGAGCCGTAGCGCTCGGCGGGCGCCTTGCGCAGGCAGCGCAGCACGATGTCATCCAGATCGCCCCGCAGCGCCCGCCGCGCCGCGCCGTGGACGCGTGTGCTCGGCGCTGGCGCCGGGCGGCTGTCGAGCAGGGCCTCGATCTGGCCCAGGCTGAGCCCGCTGAAATCGAAGGGACGACAGCCGGCCAGCAGCTCGTACAGCAGCACGCCGAGCGCGTAGATGTCGCAGCCCACGTGCACCGGATCGCCGCGAAACTGCTCTGGCGCCGAGTAGCCGGGCGAGAAGAACTGGCGGCCGGTGCCGGTTTGCTCGGGCGCCAGCGTGCCGAGGCGCTTGGCGATGCCGAAATCGAGCAGTTTGGGCAGCGCGTCGCTGCTGACCAGAATGTTGCCGGGCTTCAGATCGCGATGGACGATCAGATGGCGATGCGCGTGCGCGACCGCCTGGCAGACGTGGCGCATCAGCTGCAGGCGCTCGCGCAGCGGCAGCTGCTGCTGACTGCAGTACTCGGTGATCGGCGCTCCGGTGACCAGCTCCATGACGAAGTAAGGCGTGCCGTCATCCAGCTGGGCGGCGTCCAGCAGACGCGCGATGTAGGGATGGTCCAGCGTCGCCAGCGTCTGCCGCTCCAGCTCGAAACGGCGCAGCACATCGGCTTCCAGGTACTCGCGGCGGACCACTTTGATCGCCACCTGCTGCTGCACCGGCCCGTCACAGCGCTCGCCGCGGAACACCACGCCCATACCGCCCTGACCCAGCGGCTCGCAGACGCGGAAGGCGCCCAGACGCTGTCCCGGGCGCACGCCAGCCGTCAGCGCGCCCGCCCACAGCAGCGGGGCCGGTGTCACCGGGGTGACGGTGGTGTGCTGCAGACGGCGATCAACCGCCAGCAGGCTGCGCAACTGCTCGCGCAGCGCCGGATCGTCCGCACACTCGCGATCCAAAAAGGCTGCGCAATCCGCCGGCGGCAAGTCCACGGCGGCATCAAACAGCGCCTGCAGACGGCCGCTCATGGATCGCTGTCGTCTACACCCAGACGCTGGCCCAGCCACGCGCGCGCCAGCCGCCACTGGCGACCGACGGTGGCGACGGAGCTGCCCATCACACTGGCGATCTGCTCGGTGCTCATGCCGGAGAAGAACTTGAGTTCGACCACCCGCGCCGCCACCGGGTCCACCGCGGCGAACTCATCGAGGGCTTGGTCGACGCTGATCCAGTCGACCGACTCGTCGATGCCGGGCGTGTCGCGCTCGTCGAGTGTATCCAGCGACACAAAGGGCAGCTTGCCGCCGCGCTTGTCGCGGTGGCGCAGACGCAGATAGTCGACGACCACGCGGCGGATCACGGTCGCGGCGATCGCGAAGAAGTGCTCGCGGTTCTCCCACGGCACGGCGCGTTGCTGCAGCAGCTTGGCATAGGCTTCGTGCGCCAGTTCGGTGGCCTGCAGCGTCAGCACGCCGCCGTTGCGGCGGGCCTGGCCCTGGGCCAGTTCCAGCAGCGTCGGATAGGCCAGATCCATCAGCGCCGGCTCCACCGAGCGGTCGCCAGCGCGCCAGCGTTGCAGCAGATCCGTGATCATGGCAGCGGTCCAGGCCAGGGGCCCGCGAGCATAGCGGCAGCCGACGGCGCTACGCCGCGCTCAGTCCAGCCGGGTGCGCAAAGCCCGGACGTATTGCGCATCAAAGCCCGAAACAGCGTGCTCGCCGAGGTTCGCTAGCGCCTGCGTCAGCGCTTGCCGAGCGGCCTCTGGCTGTCCCTGCGCCAGCTGACAGTCGGCCCGGACCGCCTGCACATAGGCCGCAGCGGCGTTGCGGGTGTCGGGCAGTGCCTGCTCGGCCGCGGTGACATCCGCGCAGGCCTCGGTCGGGCTGCCCAGCATCAGTAGCACGCGGGCGCGTTCGGCCAGGCTGCGCGCCAGGCCACCGCGACTGCTGGCGCCCAGCGCCCGGTAACTGGCGACGGCGCGATCCAGTTCGCCGCGCGCCTCGTCGGCGCGATTCAGCGCGATCAGCGTCTGCGCCCGCCCCAGACGCACGATCGCCACTGCGGTATCGGCCTCGCCCCACTGCGCCAGCGCGGTCGACAGCGCCTGCTCCCACAGCGGCAAGGCTAGCGCGGCGCCGGTCGGTCTCGAATGCCACGCGCCAGCGCGGCTTCGCTGGCCGCGGTGCGCGGATGCGCCGCGCCGCTGCGCTCGCGCGTGCGCGGCAGCAGTTCGGTGATAGCGCCTCGGCCTCGGCCAGCGGCCGAGCTCACCGGCGGCCAGCCGGGTGTGGCGGGTCAGATCGACCGAAGGGTGGGTATCGCCGTAGATCTTGCGCTTGGCTTCCAGCGCCTCCTGCTGCCCCAGCGCGATCGCCTCCGCGGCGCGTCCTGGCGGATCAAATTGGTGGCCAGCTGCGCCGCCGGCCGGCGCGCAGCGGATCGTCCTCGCTGCGCTCGCGGCGCACCCGCTACGGCGCGTCCACCAGCAGCGTCGGCCTCCTGGACGCGGCCCCGGCGACGCACAGGTAGGAGGAATAGGGCGTCACCACACCCCGGATCGACCGCGCCCAGCACCACGCCGCTGCCGCGCCGGCCGGCGGCGAACCAGGGCTCGGCCTCGTCCAGCCGGGTGGCGCCGGCGAGCAACGTGGCCAGGCCAGTTCCAGATCGGCACGCAGCAACTCAGCCCGCAGGTTCCGCCGGCAGCGCCAGCGCCAGCGCCTGGCGCAGATGACCCTCGGCCTGCGCGCCCAGACCGCGCTGCGCCTCGGCCGCGGCCAGACTGCTCAAGGCGCGCGCCTGCAGCTCGGATCAGCGCTGCCGGCGGCGTCCTTGCCAGGCGCTCTGCGCCAGTTCCAGCGCCTGCGGCGCAATCCCAGTCCGGCGCAGGCCTCGCCTTCGTGATCTGCAGGCGCGCCCGCACTGCGGGCTCCTCGCGCAGTTCGCTGGCGATGCCACGAGCGCCGCGGTCGAGCAGATCGCGCGCGGTGACAGTGGCGCCACGGGCTTCGCCGGGATCGGCCAGTTCAAGCACGCGCGTCAGAAAGCGCAGGCTGCGCTCGGCCGTCAGTGCCTCGCGGCGGGCGTGATCGCGCTCGATGGCGGCCCGTTCGGCCTGCGCAGCGCCACCTCCCCAGGCCGATCACCAACGCCAGCACGGCAACGCTGCCGGCGCCGACCGCCAGCGCGTGGCGACGCAGAAACTTGTAGAAGCGATCACGACGACTGCCGCGTCGCGCCTTCACCGGCAGCCGCCTGCAGCGCGCAGGTCGGCGGCCAGCGCATCGACGCTCGGATAGCGCTCGGCGCTGTCGCGACGCAGGGCCTTGAGCACGATCGCATCAGAATCCGCCCGCAGGCGCAGCACCGCCGGCCGGTGGGCATCGTCGGCCGGCCGACGACTGGGCGGCAGCGGCTCCTCGGTCAGCAGCGCGCGCTCCCAGTCGATCGGGCTCAAACTGGGCACCTCGAAGGGCGTCGCCCGGAGACCAGCTCGTACAGCAGCACGCCGAGCGCGAACACGTCGGTAGTGGTGCCGACCGGATTGCCGCACCGGCTTCTCCGGCGCGGCGTAACCCGGGGTGTATAGGCGCACGCCGGTCGCGGTGAGCATGATCTGCGGCGCGTCGAACTCGTCGAGCAGTTTGGCGATACCGAAATCCAGCAGCTTCACGCGCCCGGACTGATCGACCAGGATGTTCGAGGGCTTGAGGTCTCGGTGGATCACCAGCTGCTGATGGGCGTGCGCCACGGCGGCGCAGGCCTCCAGGAACAGCCGCAGGATGGCGTTGAGATCGAGTTCGGCACGGTCGACGTACTCGGTCAGCGGCAGGCCTTCGACGTACTCGATGGCCAGAAAGAGGCTGGCCGGCCTCGTCGATGCCGCCGTCGACCCGGCGATATTCGGATGGCTGAGCCGCGCCAGGATGCGCTGCTCGGCCGCAAAGCGCGCCCGCGCCGCCGGACCGAGGCCGATCGCGCGGATGCGCTTCAGCGCCGCGCGTTGGGTGAAGCCCACATCATGGCGCTCCGCCAGCCAGACGCTGCCCATGCCGCCCTCGCCCAGCAGGCCTGGCGGGCGCAGCGATCGATGTGCTGACCCGCTCGCCGCCTCGCCCAGGCTGCGCGCCAGCCGGTCGCTCGGCACCGAGGGCAATCGCGCCTCGGCCACGCTGTCGGCATCGGCATCCAGCAGTCGCTGCACCGCGCGCATCAACTCGGCATCGCCGGCGACCAGTGTCGGCAACGCGGCGCTGCGCTCTGCCGCCGGCAGCGCCACCAGTTGCTCGAACACCGCTGTCCCAGGCCCCGGTCAGCCTACATCGATGGTCTCCAGGCGGTCTGCCAGTGATAGACGAGTGCGCAGCCTCGGCACGAGGGCGTGGCGCCGGCGCCCGCCGCGCCGGGCACTGCTACACTGCGGGTCCAAGTCTACATTGGTCACACGGATGACCCATCCGCCAGAGGCCTTCAGCGCCACGGTGATCGAGGAGCTGCGCCTGCTGGCGCGAGCGGGCGGCGCGGCATGTGCGCGGCGCGACGCTGGAGACGCGGGCGCTGGTCAACGAGGCCTATCTGAAGCTGTGTGGCCATGAGGGCGAGTACCAGCCACAACCATCTGCACTCGCCACCGCCGCCCAGGCCATGCGCCAGATCATCATCGACCACGCCCGCGCCCGGCAGGCCGATCGCCGCGGCGGCGCGCAGGCGGTCTCGCTGGCGGCCCTGGAAATACGCATCGACCAGGCCATGCGCCGACTGGGTGAGCTGGACCCACGCCTGGAGCGCGTCGCCGAACTGCGCTACTTCGCAGGCCTGGAAGTCGACGAGGTCGCCGGTCCTCGGCGTCTCCGCCCCTAACCGTCAAAGCGCGACAGCCGCATCGCGCGCGCCTTTCTGGCCGCAGAGTTGGGGGCGAGTGAGGCACGGAACACCCAGTACACATCGCGCGATCCCCGACCAGCGCGAGCGAACGTTCAACGACTCCAAGCAGCTCACCGAACGCCGCGCCCACTGAGCTAAAGCGCTAGCCAAAACCGAATACACGTATGTGCCGTTTGCACAGACCGACGATCAGCGCGTCAGCAGGCGTCAAAAGCAACGCACACGTCAGTGGTCGGCGGGGGAGTCCATACATGTACCTGATTAGCGTCGAACCTCAGTAGTCGTCAGTGGTCTGTCTCAGCCTGTGAGACGGCCGGGTGGGATCTTGGTGCCATTGAGAGCCAGGAGAGTGGCGATGGCAATGAACCAGGTGCAGTTCCAGAAGGGTCTGTCGGTGGCGGAGTTCATGGCGAGCTATGGCAGCGAGGCGGGGTGTCGGGAGGCGCTGGAGCGTGCGCGCTGGCCGCAGGGCTTCGTCTGCCCAAAGTGCAGCCATGTCACCTGCCGTCGTTTCGAGCGCGGTGGGCAGCTCTATCTCGAGTGCACCGCGTGCGGCCGTCAGACTTCGCTAGTCAGCGGTACGCTGTTCCAATCCTCCAAGCTGCCCCTGCGTCTTTGGTTCCTTGCGATGTACTTGCTCAGCGCGGCGAGACCAACCTCTCCGGCCCTGGAGCTCAAGCGCCATCTGGGCGTCTGCTATCGCACCGCATGGCGAACGAAACGAGATCATGCAGGCCATGACCGCACGCGAAGGGCCCGCAGGCTCGAGGGCTTCGTGCAGATCGACGACGCCTACCTGGGCGGCGAGATCAATGGCGCCAAGCCGGGGCGCGGCTCTCCCAACAAGCAGGCCTTTCTGATCGCCGTACAGACCGACGAGACGATGGAGAAGGTGCTGTACGCCGTGGCCGAGCCGGTCCGACCTTCGACAAGGCCGCAGTGGCTGATTGGGCCGCGCGCCGCCTGGATCCAGAATGTGAGGTGTACACCGATGGGCTTGGCGCGTTCAACGCGCTCGAAGACCAAGGCCATGCACGCACCACGGTTGTCGCGTCCGGGCGCCGCGAGCGAACGCAGACGACAAGCGCGCGCTGGGTCAACGTGGTGCTGGCAAACATCAAGCGCTCGCTCTCCGGCGTGTACCACTCGATCCGACAGCAGAAATATGCTCGGCGCTACTTGGCGGAGGCCACTTGGCGCTTCAACCGGCGCTTCGACTTGCGAGCGCTCGTGCCGAGGCTCACTGTAGCCATGGCGACGTGCGGACCCCACTCGGAACGAATGCTCCGGATGGCGACGAACTATGCGCACTGAAGATTAGCGCTAATCAGGTACATGTATAGTTAGGCATCAGCACTTTATTTATCAAGTTGAACCTACCGGATAGTCAAATACAAGGCAAGCACCCGCAGCCGTAAGTCCTTTACCCGCAGGGAATTCAATAGCATTGAGACTCCCCCGCTTCTTGTGCTCGTCGAGGACCAGTTTCAATAGCTTTCCCATCACCAGACGAGGTATATCTGGCTTCTTTAGCCCCTTTGACTCATACCATTCAATGGGATTTAGTGCGCCCTTCTGCAAGTTGCATTGAGAGCACGACAAAGACTAAATTATCAATTGTATCGGGGCCACCGCGAGACTTCGGAGTATGTGCTCCCAGTGTAGCCCCTCTGTTCTACTGCCAGTATGCGCATTCCAGGCCGCTGGTTACGAGGAGCTTATTCTCTCTAAGAATTGACGACGGTGAGATCACCCGACTTGAGCTTACGGAATGTTGCATTTTGCGAATCCCCAATACTTGCTTCCACTTCTTGCAGCAGGCGCCCTACTTGGGCGCCCTCCGACCACGTCCTCAACTGCGCGTATCCGAACATCAGCACGTCGTGAACATTGTTGATCCAGTCAATATTCCTTACTCCACGACCTGATGCCTAACGCCGCGTTAGCCGCTTAGGCGCTGACTCCACGATCAATGCCAAGTGCCCGTCCCGCGGTCGGCTTGAATGATCGAATGGACTGCCCGGTGTTGCCCTCGGCTTCGTCGAGCAAACTGAAGCTGCTCACGTTCAGGACAAGCAGACCAGGACACCCATCGTTCTATAGGAGAAAATTCTGACACAAAGTCGCGAAGATCTCCGACAGACAGCGCCCTCGCCGCTCGCAATCATGCCGCCATGACCCAAGCCCGCGCCCACACTGTCGCCGAAGGCGGCATAGCCTCTACCACTGCGTCACGCGCTGCGTGCCGTGCCTGGCTGTGTGGCTTCGATCCGCTAACTCGCGTTGATCGCGAGCAGCGCAAGCACATGGTCGAGGCGCGCATCCGGGAGCTCGGCTCGATCTTCGCCGTCGGCATCTATGCCTACGCGGTGATGAGCAATCACCTGCATGTCGTGGTCTCGGTCGAACCTGCTGCTGCCGCCGACTGGACGGCCCAGAAGATCGCCGAACGCTGGCTGCGGCTGTACCCGATTCGCGACGAAGAACGCTACGAGGCGCGCAAGGCGACGCTGATGGCGTCAATCGACATCTATCGGATGCGGTTGTGCGATTTGTCGTGGTTTATGAAGTCCTGGACGAGTACATCGCGCGCCGGGCCAACGCCGAGGACAAGGTTACCGGGCGATTCTGGGAGGCCGCTTCAAATGTCAGCTGCTGACGGACGAGGAGAAGCGCTTACCTGGCCATGGCCTATGTCGACCTCAACCCCGTGCTGCGCGCAAAAATCGCCAGCAACATCGAGACCTCCAACCACACCAGCGTCAGCATCGCGCCAACGAACTGCGCAAGTCGCCGGAGAAGGGCAACGACACGCTGCGACCACTCGTCGGACTGTCCGTATTTCGGCTACCGATGACCGAAGCGCAGTACATCGAACTGGTCGACTACACCGGCCGACAGATTCGCCCGACAAGCGCGGCGCGATTGCGGGAGTCGGAGCCGCCGGCATTGCGGCGACTTGGCCTAGACCCGGATCACTGGACTGGGCATGTGAAGGGCACAGACCGGCGTATTGGCGGATCGTCGGCAGCGTCGAAGCCATCAAGGCGAAGGCCATAGCGATCAAGCAGGAATGGATGAAAGGCATCGGCTACGCGGGTGGCAGACGATTCCTGTGAGCGCAACCCTCACAGCATTTTAGACGCCGCGGGCGTCTGCTGGCGTTGGTGTCTTTCCGAAAAGGCGAGCGTGTTTTTGGCCAACAGAAGGCTGTTCTTCAGGACAAAACGGCCGTCTACATCAGCGAGTTCGAGGGAATTGTGGATGTCCTCGTTCCGTCTATTTCTCTTGTTGGATCGCCAAGATCTACCGCCTGCGCGCTAACGCCTGAATTAAGCCGCGCCGCGAAGCGGCGTCGGCTTGAATGGTGTTAGCCCTCAAGCGATGCTGTAGGTGACACGATCACTTGCATCAGTGTGAGAACTTTGCGACGGATGAGTTCTTTGACGATGGCCTCTTTGTCTTGGTCGGAAACGCCGCCCTGAAATTGGAACATGGCACCGATTGCATTGAGTACGCCAGACTTCTTGCCAGGGCGAAGTTTTATGATGCGCTCCGCCACATATCCGGCCATCTCTGAATCAGCCAGCTTCTTAGTTGGCGCGTCAACACGCTCTTGAGGATAGGTCTCTTCCTCTTCTTTCCGAGCAAGCTGAATTAAAAGTTGAGCCAAGCGGAGCTTGTTCGATAGCTCAACTTCTCGGATTGTACGGCGATGCTTTGATAGAGGGCTTCGTCAGGTTTTGTCATGAGGGCTAACGTTTGAGCTGAGGGGCGGACGCCGGTAAGACGGCTTGCCGGTGGCCGTCCACTCGAGCGAAGGGTTAGGCGGCGGTACATGCGTACATGACACTGTCGATGAGCGCACCGTCTTTGGTGACGCTGTTGTGGAGCACCCCCTCGCCGCGAAGCCAGCCTTCTCGAGCACCCGCATAGAAGCTGGATTCCATGCGAACACCGGCGCCTGCAACCGTGCAAAGCGCTTGGACTGAACCAGGTGTTCCTTGAAGGCTGATGCTGCGGCGGTGGCAAGGCCACGGCCCCAGAGTGCTTCGCCCAGCCAGTAGCCGAAGTCAGCGGTGGCGACCGAAATGCCGCTGCACCTGCGATGGCGCCGACCCCACCGACGGCCTGGCCATGCAGCTCGATGGCCAGATGGACACTGCGCGGATCAGCGTTCGCGATGGACAGCCAGTGTTCCGCAGTTGCGAGCGTGTAGGGATGCGGAAACGTGTCGGTGAGATTGCGCCAGACCTTGCGGTTGTTGGCATGGCGAACAGAGCCTCTTGGTCGCCCTCACGCCGCTGGCCGGAGAATGCAGTTTGGAGCGCTGGTAGGAATGACCACGGATGGAGGTTCCGACGCCTAGCTTGTACTTCGACAGTACACGCTACTCCCCCGTGCGCGCCGAAGTCAACGACCGGGATGCGGGCATGGGGGATGCCCGGCGCCATGTACGCCTGTTGATTCCGTGTCGTTCGGTGGTACCGTGGCTGGTGTTAGGCGGCCTAATATGAACGGGATGGGCGCCTTGCTCTGCATTCAACGCGGCGGCACCTGGCCCATCTATAAGAATGTCACCCAAGGGTGGCCTTTTCGGTACTGCTTTGATTGCGGCGATTGCTCCGGCTGCCGTTTTTCGTGCACGCGACCGTCAAGCGCCGGCGGAACTCGTGTGGGCTTTCGATAGGACCGAGCACCGCGCGCATTGCGCCGCGGGCGCGCGCGGGGGCATCGCTTGATTGCATTCTGCGAATCCGTCGTTGCAGATCGCAAAGGCACCCAGGGGGTCGGAGTCGGTGGCGTTCGACGTCCCGGCACTAAAGCGTCCTCAAATCAATATCTTAGGCCGTGTGAGCCGGCTGGCACGGATCTCGCTAAAGGGTCTTCGCCCCCGGAACGAACCGGGGAAAACCTTCAAACCCACCCGCTAGCAATTCCTTGGAGACACCGCCATGAACCTCAAGCACCTGTTTGCCGCTTCCGCCCTGTCTGCCGCGCTGCTCGTCGCCGGCACCGCCCACGCCGCTGGCCCGAGCGCCGGCCAGATCATCATTCGCGGCACCGTCGGTGCGATGTGCGAGATCGGTGTGGTCGATTACGGCACCAACCTCGACCTCGTCGCCGGTGAAGCCAACCGCGCCGTCGGTCAGGTCAAAGAGACCTGCAACGATCCGGACGGCTACTCGGTCAGCTTCACCTCGGCCCAGGGCGGCAAGATGGTCGGCCCGCGTGGTGCCTTCAGCGCCTATCGAGTGAACTACGACTCGATCAGCGACCACAGCCTGGCCACGATGCCTCGATCGCCCGCCCCGATCCGCAGTGGAATGCGGCCTACGAGCTGACGGTGAATGTCCAAGGTCAAAGCGAACTGCCGGCCGGCGAGTACCGTGACACCGTGACCGTGACCATCGCGGCCAGCTGATCCCTGCCAGTCCCAAGCCCAGGGCCGGCGCGAGTGATCGCGACCGGCCCTGCGGCAGTCCTACCGCACCGGCCGGTCACGGCGTCCAGCTGTGCAATGTCGAGTGCCAGCTGATCCCAGCCCGCGGCGTCCGCGCCGGCCAGTGGCAGCAAGGTCTGCGCATGCACACTGCCGCCGCGCAGGCGGTGGGTCAGCGGCGCGCCGACATCGCGTTGACTACATCCAGTGCGATCTGCTGCGCCCCTGGTCATCCCAACTCGACGACAACGTCCAGACGGCGAGCTGAGTCAGGGAGCAGCGGGAGCGCCGCAGACGCAGCGCTGTCCCTGGCTAGGATCAGGCGGGCGCCGCTGGCGCGGCGCCCGTATTCGAGGACTTCAGCGCAAGCTGGCGCCGCTCAATACCCAGCCGCCGACATCGCTCGCCGCTGACCAGCTGAGCTGCGGGTCACCGTCCAGGTTCTGCCAGGCACCGAGGCGCAGCTGGCCCTGGGCGTTGCGCACGGCCAGCGCGTACTGCATCCGGCCGTCGAACTGACGCGCGTAGATCCGCAGCGCCTCGCCGCGGGCGTCGTCCAGACGGTAGACGACGATCGCCACCTCGCCGAGCAGACTCCGCAGCGCGCTGCCGGGCAGACGGAAGCTGCCGTTTGCCGCGTTGACCTGCGGATCCTCAAAGCCGTAACGGAAGATGTACTCGTTCTTGTTGAGATCGCTCGCGCTGTTGTTGGCGCTGGCCGGATCTTCGATCGTCGTGTCGGCTGGCAGTTCGATCAGTGCGGTATTCAGCACCTCCTGACCGCTGCCTGCATTGCCGTAGAACGTGAAGTTCAGCAGGCCACCGACCGGTAGTGTCGGGATGAGGGTGTCCAGACTGCCGACACCACCGGGCACCGGACATACGGCGCCGCCGCTGGCATCGCAGCTCCATACGGTGTTCAGCAAGCCCGCCGGGATGTCATCGCGTACGCGGATCTGGGCGGCCGCGTCGGGGCCCAGGTTGCGCACCGTCACCGTGTACACCAGCAACTCGTCCGGCTGATAGATGCTGATCGCATCGGTCTTGGTGATGGCAATGTCGCTGATCGCATACACCAGCGTCTGTGTGTGGCCGGCGCCGCTGCTGCTCGATGCCGCAAAGTTGCCGTCGCCCGCGTAGCTGGCGCTGACCGTGCGGCTGCCGAGGTTGCTGAACGTCAGACTGCAGCTGGTCGCCGGCAGCGTGGCCGTGCAGCTCGATGCCCCGCTGGTGAGCGTCACGGTGCCCGTCGGTGTGCCGGCGCCTGGGCTCGATACCGCCAGCGCGAAGCTGAAGGCGGTCGGCTGATCGATCCGGCTGCGCGCCGGGCCAGTCACGCTGATCGTCGTCGCCGCCGGGTTCACCTGATGCCCTGCCGTGCCGCTGCTGTTGCCGTAGGCGCTGCTGCTGGCGGTGTAGCTGGCCGTCAGCGTCTTCGCGCCCGCCGTGGTGCTGCTCAGGCTGCAGCTGCCGCTGCTGTTCGGCGCCGTTGTCGCGCTCAGCGTGGCGGTGCAGCTGGCGCTGCCGTCGCTGATGCTGACGCTGCCCACCGGCGAGGTGCTCTGCGCCGTGACCGTGACGGTGACGAGGTACGACTGACCAACCACGCTGGGATCGGGCAGATCCGAGGTGATCGTCGTCGTCGTCGGTTCCTGATCGTCCTCAACGATGGTGCCGGTGCCGCTCAGCGTGCCCGGCGTCGCGTTGCTGATCGCCGTCAGGTTCAGGCTGAAGCTCTCGTTGCCTTCGAAGGTCGTATCGCCGTTGATCGTCACCGGGATGGTCACGCTGCTCTGGCCGGCCGCGATCGTGAACGGCGTGGCCGCGAGCGCAACATAGTCGCCGGGCGCAGTGGCGCTGCCGTTGGCGGTGGCCGCCGTGAAGCTGACCGTGCGCCCGGAGACCGCCGACAGGCTGGCGACAAAGTTCATCGGCGCACTGCCGCTGTTGCCCTCGTTCTGGCTCGGGCTGCTGATGGTCAGCGTCGGCGTGGCGTCGTCATCCTGGATGGTGGCGCTCGCCGTGGCCGTGCCCAGGCTCACGTTGCCGGTGGCGGTCAGGCCCGACAGCGTCAGGCTGTAGGTCTCGTCATCCTCGTCGAGCGCGTCATTGTTGATGACTACGTTGACCGTCTGGCTGGCGTTGCTGTTGGCCGGGAAGCTGACCGTGCCATTGCTGATCGCGGTGTAGTCGGCCGCGCCGGCGGTGCCGTTCGCCGTGTTCAGCGTCAGCGTCACCCCCGACTGCACCGGGTTGCTCAGCGTCACCGTGAAAGCCATCGGACCGCTGCCTTCGGACTGGCTCACACTCGCCGGGTTGAAGCTGACCACCGCGCTGTCGTTGTCGGTGATCGTGCCGGTGCCCGTGCCGCTGGGCCCGATCTGCGCCGTGCCGGTCGGGTTGCTGAGCGTCAGCGTGAAGCTCTCGCTGCCTTCGACCAGGGTCTCTCCGATGATCGGTACATCGATCGTCTGCGTCGCGCTGCCGTTGGCGGCAAAGCTCAAGGTACCCGTTGTACTCGTGTAATCACTGCCCGCCGTCGCGCTGCCATTGGCCGTGGCGTAGCTCACGTCAAAGGCGGTCGCTGTCGTGCTGCGCGTCACCTGGAACTGCAGATTGGTGCTGCCGCTGTCGCCCTCGGTCAAACCCACGCTGTTGATGGACAGCACCGGCACGGCCACGATCGTCGAGCTGTCCGTCGCACTGTTGTTGCCGGCGTTCGGATCGGTCACGCCTGCGGTCACTGTCGCCGTGTTGGCCAACGTGCCCGTGGCCGAGCTGTTGATCGGACAGGTCGCGCTGAAGCTCACCGAGCCGCCCACTGGCAGGTTCACGCTCTGGTTGATGTTGCCGCTGCCACTGGCCGTGCAGGTACCGCCACCGGCGCCGGTGCAGGTCCAGGTCGGGCTCACGCAGAAGGCCGGGAAGGTATCGGCCACCGTCGCTGCCGGTGCGCTGCTCGGCCCTGCGTTGCTGGCGGTGATCGTGTAGGTCGTGCTGCCGCCGGCGTTCACGCTGGTCTGGCCGTCGGTCTTGGTGATCGACACATCCGCCTGCGGGTTCAGCGTGTCCGTATCGGTCGCGCTGTTGTTGCCCGGCGTCGGATCGGTCACGCCACCGGGCGTCGCCACGGTGGCCGTGTTGCTCAAGCTGCCAGTGGCGCCCGCGTCGATCGCGCAGCTCGCCGTGTAGGTCGCCGAGCCGCCCGCCGGCAGGTTCACGCTCTGGTTGATGTTGCCGCTGCCACTCGCCGTGCACGTACCGCCGCCCGCGCCGACGCAGGTCCACGTACACGTCAGGCTGGCCGGGAAGGAATCCCCCACCGTTGCTCCGCTCACGTTGCTCGGGCCGGCATTGCTGGCCGTGATCGTGTACGTCGTGCTGCCGCCCGGTGTGCTACTGATCGTCCCGTTGGTCTTGGTGATCCCAAGATCTGCGCTCGGCGCCAGCGTGTCGCTGTCGGTCGCGCTGTTGTTGCCCGGCGTCGGATCGGTCACGCCGCCCGGCGCTGCCACCGTTGCCGTGTTGACCAGCGTGCCCGTTGCACCCGCGTTGATCGCGCAGCTCGCCGTGTAGGTCACCGAGCCGCCCGCCGGCAGGTTCACGCTCTGGTTGATGTTGCCGCTGCCACTCGCCGTGCACGTACCGCCGCCCGCGCCCACGCAGGTCCAGGTACAGCTCAGGCTGGCCGGGAAGGTGTCGCTCACGGTCGCGCCAGTGGCATTGCTCGGGCCGGCGTTGCTGGCCGTGATCGTGTACGTCGTGCTGCCGCCTGGCGTGCTGCTGGTCGTGCCGTTGGTCTTGGTGATCGCCAGGTTGGCCGTCGGCGACAAGGTGTCGGTGTCGGTGGCGCTGTTGTTCGCAGCATTCAGATCGGTCGCCGACGACGTGATCGTCGCCGTATTGCTCAGCGTGCCAGTCGCCGCCGCACTGATCGCGCAGGTCGCCGTGAACGTCGTCGAGCCACCCGCGGGCAGGTTCACGCTCCGGTTGATGTTGCCCGTCCCGCTCGCCGCACAGGTGCCGCCACCCGCGCCCACGCAGGTCCAGGTACAGCTCAGGCTGGCGGGAAAGGTGTCGGCGACAGTGGCGCCGGTCACCGGGTCCGGACCCGCGTTGCTGGCCACGATCGTGTAGGTCGTGCTGCCGCCCGGCACGCTGCTCAGCGTGCCGTTGGTTTTGGTGATCGACAGATCGGCCAGGGCATCGTCATTCAGGATCGTGATCACGCCCACACCGTCGCTGATCGTGGCATTGGTGGGTGAGGCAAGGTTGACGTTGACCGTTTCGTCTGGCTCTGGCGTCGTGTCGCCGAGGATGGGCACGGTGAAGGCGGCCAAGGTCTGGCCCGGAAAGAAGGTCAGCGTCCCGGACACCGCCGTGTAGTCGCTGCCGGCCAGCGCCGTGCCGTTCGTTGTGAAGTAGTTGACAGTGATCGTCTTTCCGCTGGCAGCGCTCAGGGTCACATTCATGGTGACGTTGGTGGCGCCCGATGCGAATTCATTCACACTGACATCATTGATGGAGAGGGAGGGCTCGGGGTCGTCGTCAATAATGGTCCCTACACCCTGACTATCCGTCACATTGGCGCCGGTGACGTTCCGGACATTAACGAAGAAGGTCTCGTCAATCTCATCCCGGAGATCACCATTGACCTGCACAACGAAGCTGGCACTGGAGGCGCCCTGCGCAATGGTCTGTCCGCTCAGACTGCGCCCGACGTAATCGCCGCCCGCAACCGCCGTGTTGTCTGCAGTGACAATATCGAAGGTCACGCCGCCAGGGCCGGCCGGCGAGCTCAGGGAGACGGTAAAGTTCGCGTTCGTCGTGCCCGAGTCGCCTTCGGTGACGGTGACGTCATTGATGCTCAGGTTGGGCGTGACCGCTGCATTGTGGACGCGCGCCTCGATGCCGTTGTTGTTTACGCCCTGCCCTTCCTGCGCTGAATCGGTCCAGGCGGCCGCAAAATCGGAACCGCTCCCTGCGGCGAACACCGGTGCGCTCTGGCCGTATTGGCGCTTCTGATTCACCTGCAGATCGTTGGCGTCGATAGCAGCGCCAGCAGACGAGAAACGGCGGGCAAACACGCCGTTGTTATCGAGATCCTGGTCCAGCACCTGCCAGCCGACCAGCATGGAGCCATCGCTGAAGCCGATGATGCCAGGGCTGAACTGGTTGCCGGTGGCGGTGGCGTTGGCGCGGAACTGCGCCACCACCGAGGTGCCGCTGCTGTTGAAGCGCTGTACATAGATGTTCAGCTGGCCACCGGTATCGCCATCGCGGTTCTGATCGGTGGTTGCGGCGGCAAAACTGCCATCGGCAAAACCGGTCACACGCGCGTTGCTCTGGCTGCCGGTGCCGCCAGCGACGGTGAACTCGGAACTGACCGGACCGGACGCATTGCCGGTGCGGCCGAGGATGTCACTCGAATTGGCTGGATCGCGCCAGACCACCACAAAATTGCCGCCGCCGATGCTCGCCACATCCTGCGCATTCTGCGTCCCGGTGGTGGTTGCATTGATCGTGTAAGCCGCAGCGGCGGCGTTGCCGGTGGCACCGTCGATCACACGGACCGATACGTCGCCACTGGTGCCATCGGTCCAGATGATGGCAACGTTGCCGTTAGAGAGTGCCGCGACACGCGGGGCACTTTCGCTGTTGGCCGATGCGCCATGCGGCGATAGCACCGCGCCGAGCGTGGTATCCGCATTGACCACGCGGTAGTAGACATCACCACCATTGCTGACGTCTGTGTAAGCCACCAGGAAACGCCCGCCCGACAGCGGCGCCACCACGGGCGAGTTCTGACTGACATTATCGAGCGGCGAGATTCGGAACTCAGACGTCTGGGCGACGCCCTGCTGGTTGTAGATGCGACCATAGATGCCGCCGCTGCTGGTGGCGTCGCTGTCCTGACCCAGCGAGCGCCAGACCACGACGAAATTGCCGTTGCTGAGACGCGCAATGGACGGCACGGACTGGCTATTGGTCGTGAAGGTGTTCACGCTGAACTCCGGACCAAAGCCCGGCAAGTCAGCAGTCGCATTCTGGATGACGGTGTAAGTCAGGCTCTTGGCGAAGCCCTGACCGCTGATCGGTGCACCCGTGTTGTCCGTCTGGTACTGATCGAAATAGCGCGCCGTGACGGTGACGCTCTGTCCGACCGCCGGTACCGCTGCGGTGGACCGTCGCAGACTGCCGTTGTCGCCGGTCGTGTTGTCGAAGGTGATGGCGAACAAGTTCGCGTTCGATTGCGAGTCGATCTGCCAATAGCCGCCCAGGGTCTCACCCGCATCGGCGGGATTGAGCGTGGCGACGACGAAGTTCTGCGGCGTGTCGTCAAACAGCAGGGTCGTGTTCGATGCGATGTCGGTGGGTGCCGTATCGGGCAGGATGTTCTTGGCCGAACTGACCTGGCTCGGGTCGCCGACCAGGGTCCAGCTGACGCCGATGTCATTGGTGGTCGTGGAGTCCGCCGGCAGGGTGTCCACGAAGCGGAAAATCTTGCCGGATACCGGCAGGTAAGTGCCCGTGAACGGATAGTAGTGCGGCATGGTGGTCCAGTTGGCGCCGTTGTCGGTGCTGTACTCGAACCTCCCGCGGGTCAGTACGTAATTGAACCCATTGGGGATATCAATCACGTTGTAGTGGGCAATGCCGGCAGTCTGAAACGTCTGCCCTGGCTGCGTGGGCGTATCGGCGAGCCCGTAGGTCCAGGTGTAGCTGGTCCCGCCGGGACGCACTGACACCCGGGTACTGGGATAGATCACCCGCGGCGCGGCGGCGTACGCGATCTCCATACCCACCAGCAACAGCGACACTGCAAGTCCGCGCAGTTTCATCAGTCTATTCCCCGTCATCTGAGCGATCGGGGACCACCACCGCGCGCGCGACGCCGCGAGTCGTCGTTATCGGCTGCGCCCCCCCGGATTGACGCCGCTGGCCGGATTCTGCACCAATCTCTGGGATGCGGCGACCTCGACGCTGAGATCGCTGCGCCTGCTCAGACGCAGGAAAGTCGATTCAGTTTACCGCCGCAGCGACGATGCAGATGGCGCAGCTCTCGAACACCCGCTGGCCTATGCTCGGAGCGTCACCGCCAAGGACAGCTCGTCACTCGCATGCTCCACATCTACCGCAGCAGTCGCATCGAAAGACTGGCGCAGCTGCTGCACTCGCATCTGCAGCGCTGGCGCCCAAGCTCGCCGATGGTGCCGCATGCATTGATCGTGGGTCACCTCGGCATGAAGCGCTGGCTGACGCTGCAGTTGGCCGAGACGGCCTTGCCAGGACTGCCGCGGATCGCGGCCAATCTGGACATGCTGCTGCCCAGCGAATGGCTGGATCGCCTGGCGCAGCAGGTGCTGGGGACCGAGGCCATCGCGATTGCGCCCTATCGCCGGCCGGCGCTGCGCTGGCGCATCTACGAGGCCTTGCCGGCGCTGCAGGTGCCCGAGGTCGCGCGCTATCTCGCCGGTGAGGACGCGCCGCGGCGGCGTTTCCAGCTGGCCGATCGCCTCGCCGGACTGTACGCGCAATACCTCGTATATCGCCGCGATTGGCTGGCGGCCTGGGAGCGCGGCGAGTACGGCGCCGGTGGCTGGCAGGCGCAGCTGTGGCAACAGCTGGTGGCCGACATCCGGCTGGCCCACCGCGGTCAGCGCATGCAGCAGCTGGCGCAACGCTTGAGTCGGCTGACCGCGGATCCGGAACAGCCGGCGCTGTTCGTGTTTGGCGTCAGCCACTTGCCGCCCGATGCGCTCGGCGCGCTGGAGCTGCTGGCGCGCACGCGCGAGGTCTGCGTGTACTTCCCCGATCCCTGTCGCGAGCTGTGGGACGATCTGGTGACCCGCCGCGAGGCCTATCGCGCCGAGCTGAACGGCGGTGCCTTTCTGCAGATAGGCCATCCGCTGCTGGCAGCGCTGGGGCGCATGGGTCAGCACTTCACCTTGCTGTTGAACCAGCGGCCGGCGGCCACCGATGCGCGCGATGTCGACGACGAGCGCGCCGAGGGTCTGTTGCCGGACGCCACGTTGCTGCAACGCGTTCAACACAGCGTGCGCACGCTGCGTCCCGACTGGGCGCAAGGCGGACGCGGCGATGCGTGGCGCGATGCCTCGCTGCGCGTCCATCGCTGTCACACGCGGCTGCGCGAACTCGAGGTACTCAAGGACGCGCTGCTGGATCAGCTGACAGCCGATCCGACGCTGGAGCCGCGCCAGATCGTGGTGATGGCGCCGAACATGGCGCTGTACGCGCCACTGCTGTCTGTCGTTTTCGGTGCACCCGGACGCTATGGCAGCGCGCTGCCCTGGCAGTTGGCCGATGTCGCCCTGATGCGCTCGCACCCGCTGCTGGCGGCCTTCCGCACCCTGCTGGATCTGCCGAGTCAGCGCATCACGCGTGCCGAGGTATTGGCCCTGCTGGCCTTGCCTGCGGTGGCGCGGCGGCTCGGCCTGGATGCCGGCGCCCATGCCGCGCTGGCGCGCTGGCTGGAACGCGCCCAGGTGGTTTGGGGATTGGATGGCGAGATGAAGCGCGCCTTCGGCGCGGCGCCTGTGGACGCCAACAGCTTCAGCTTCGGCCTGGACCGCATCTGCGCCGGGGTACTGGTCGGGCACGAACACGCCGACTGGCTGCTCGATGACCACATCCTGCCCACCGACCCGGTGCAGGGGCCGGATGCTGCCGGCCTCGGCCCGCTGATGGAGCTGCTCGATCTGCTGCGCGCCTGGCGCGAGGCGGCGGCGCGTCCGCGCAGTCTGCGGCATTGGGCCGAGCGCCTGGCGGACTGGTGCGGGCGCCTGTTCCGCGCCGATCCGGAGGATGCCGAGGAAGTCGAGGCGCTGGCCGCCATCGATAAGCTGGTCGCCGCGCTGACGGTGGACGCCAGCCACGCCGGCGTTGACCCGGTGGTGGATTGGCCGGTCGTCCGCGAGGTCTTGCGCCAGGGCCTGGAGGGCATTCCGGAGCGCCAGGTCTTCCTGGCTGGCGGGATCACCTTTTGCGGCATGGTGCCGCAGCGCGCGATTCCCTTCCGGGTGATCGCGCTGCTCGGCCTGAATGACGGCGAGTACCCGCGTGCGCGGCCCGACACCGGGCTGGATCTGATGCAGAAAGCGCCGCGCCTGGGCGACCGCGACAACCGCATGGATGATCGCTATCTGTTCCTCGAAGCACTGATGAGCGCCCGCAGCGCGCTGCATTTATCGTTCCTCGGCGAGGGCGCGCAGGATGGCAAGGCGCGCAGCCCGGCGGCGCCGCTCGGCGAGCTGCTGCAGTTTCTGGACGAGAGCGCCGGGATCGACGCCGATGATGTCGTCGATCGGCCCTGGCTGGTGCGCCATCCGCTGCAGCCCTTCGATCTGCGTTACTTCGACGGCAGCGACCCGCGCCTGTACTCCTATTCGAGCGCCTACGCCGGCATGCGCGCCGCCGCTGCCGAGTCGCCCTGGCGTTTTCTCACCGACACCGCGCTGCCAGCGCTCGCCGAACCGACGCTGGAGTTGCGCGCGCTGCTGCGCTTCTACCGCGATCCGGCGCGCTGGCTGTGCGAGCAGGTGCTGGGGCTGTCGCGGCGCGCCCTGGACGACCAGACCGCAGCGGATCAGGAGCCGCTGACGCTGGAGCGCCCACGCCAGGATCGCAGCGCGATCGATATCGCGTGGGCGGCGCTCGCGACTGGCCAGTCGCAGGTGCCGACGACCGCACCGGCGCGCCTGCTGTATTCGGGGCAGCTGGTCGCGGGCGCGCTCGGGCATCTGGCCTTTGCGCAGCTGCGCGCGGAAGCGCAGTCGCTGCTCGACGCCCTGCGGCAGCTGCCCCCCTTCGCGCACGGCGCCACGCAGGCGCAGGCGCTGGCGATCGACTGGCAGACCGAGGATGGCAGCCGTTTGCTCGGCAGCATCGATCAGGTCTATGCCTGCAATGACGAGCACTGGTTGGTGCGCGTGGAGACCGGCCGCAAACTGGGCTTCCACCAATGGCTGCCGCTGTATCTGGAATGGTGGGTGCTGCGTCTCGCGCACCCGCGCCTGCGCCTGCGGCTGGCGCTGGTGCATCACCCGAACGGGGGTACGGCGGAGGCGCCGTGCATCGATCCGGCCTTCACGCGCGCCGACGCCGGCGCGCGGGCCGCGCTGCAGCAGCTGTTGCACCGCTATCGCCACGCCGAGCACACCGCCGGCGTGTATTTCCCGAAATCTGCCTATGCCTATGCCGAGGCGGTGTTGAAGAAGGGCAAGCCGGCGCAACTGGCGCTCTACGATGCACGCGATGCCTGGCGCGGCAAACAGGACAGCCATGGCGAGCGCAGCTACGCGCCGGGCTATCTGCGGCTGCTCGGCGGCCACGCCGCCTTCCTCGAGGCCGGCGAGGCCGCACATGCCGAGTTTGCCGAGCTGGCGACGACGCTGTACCGGCTGATCCATCCAGCGGGAGCAGGCGCATGAACGCGGATCTCGACTGGCGCACGCTGCCGCTCAGCGGCAGCACGCTGATCGAAGCCAGTGCTGGCACCGGCAAGACCTACAACATCGCGCTGATCTATCTGCGGCTGCTGCTGGAGCGCGGCCTGGGCGCCCGCGAGATACTGGTCACCACCTTCACCGAAGCCGCCGCCGAGGAGCTCAAGGCACGCATTCGTGCGCGCCTCAGCGCAGCCGCTCGCACCGTGGACGCACTGCTGACTGGTACCGCCCCGGCACTGGAGGATGCCAGCCTGGATGCCTGGCTGCGCCTGCGCGTCGCCGCTGACGGCACGCTCGCCCAGACGCGCCTCAAGCTGGCGCTCAGCGAGCTCGATCTGGCGCCGATCTCGACCATCCATGGCTACTGCCGGCGTGTGCTGACGGAGTTTCCCTTCGACACCGGGATGGCCTTCAATCTCGGCGAGATCGTCGATCAGCGCGCGCTGGTGCGCGAATGCGTGGACGACTACTGGCGCCAGCGCTTCCTCGGTAGCGAGGCCGATCCCTGGGCGGTCGGCTTTGTGCTGCCGGCCGGACCGGCCGACCTGGCACAGCGCGTCGCGTCGGTGCTCGACCAGCGCGGCGCCAGGATCGAGCTCGAAGGCACCGAGGCGGTACGCCTCTGGTGGCAGCAACTGCGCGGCCGCGAGCTGCCCGCGCTCGCGCGGCTGGTGGCGGACACCAGTGCTTTCCGGGCCAATTCCAAGTTGCTGCGGCTGTTGACGGAACTGCATTTCGCCGCGCAACAGGACACGCCGGGCGCGGTGGACTGGGACAGCCTGTATGAGTACCTGACGCCGGAGAAGATCGTCGGCTCCGGGCGTCAGGGTCCGCACGCGCCGCTGTACACGCGGCCGCTGCTGCAGCAACTGCAGGCCCTGCGGCCAGCGCTGCAGCGACTGCCGCAGCGCATCCACCACGAGTGGGTGTGCGATGCGCTGGCCTTTGTCGAGCGTGAACTCGAGCGCCGACTGCGCGAGCGCGGGCAACTGACCTTCGATCAACTGATCACCGCCGTGCACGCGCGCCTGCAGGGTCCGCGTGGCGCTCAGCTGGCCGAGCAACTGGCCGCCACCTGGCCGGCCGCGCTGATCGACGAGTTTCAGGACACCGATGCACGTCAATGGCAGATCTTCGAGCGCCTGCACCAAGCGGGAGCGAGCCACCTGCTGGTGCTGATCGGCGATCCCAAACAGGCCATTTACGCCTTCCGCGGCGGCGATATCCAAGCCTATCTGCAGGCGCGGGCGGCGTTGCCGGCGAGCAGTGTGCGCGTGATCCGCCGCAACTTCCGCTCGCATCCGGCGCTGCTGGGTGCCCTCAACCAGCTGTACGCGCTGGCTGGCCCACAAGGCTTTGGCGCCAGCCCGATCGCCTACCAGCCGGTGCAGAGTGGCAAGGCCGAGGCCTTTGCACCCGACCCGGCGCCGCTCTGTCTGCGGCTGTTGAACGGCGCCGGCAAGCTGCGCGACGAGCATGCGCTGCAGCAGTGCGCCGACGACATCGCCGCACGGCTGGCCGATCCCGAGGCGCGCCTCGGCGGGCGCCAGCTCAAGGCGCGCGATATCGCCGTGCTGGTCAACAGCAACTGGCAGATCACCCAGCTGCGCCGGCTGCTGCTGCAACGCCAGGTGCCGGTGGTGGGATCGGCGCGCAGCAGCGTGATCCAGACCGAGTGGGCGGAGGATCTGCAGCTGTTGCTCTACGCGCTGCTCAATCCCGGCGACAGCCGCGCCGTGCGCGGGGCGATGGCGACGCGCTTGCTGGGTGCCACCAGCGCCGATCTGATTGCCTGGGCCAGCGCCGCTGGCGACTGGGAGCAGGTGCTGGAGGCATTCGCCGAGTGGCGGCAACTGTGGGAGCGGCGCGGGCCGCTGGAGGTCATCGAGCGCATTCTGGCGCGCGTCGCGCCGCGCCTGCTGGCCGCTGCCGACGGCGAACGCGCGTTGACCGATCTGCGCCATCTGGGCGAGATCCTGCAGACCGCGGCGAGCGATTGCTACGGGCCGGAAGAGCTGTACACCTGGTTCGTGGCCGCCCGGCGCGATCCCCAGGGCGATACCGAGGAGGCCAGTCGCGAGCTGCAGCTGCGCATCGAGAGTCAGGCCGATTGCGTGCAGCTGCTGACCGTCCATGCCAGCAAGGGGTTGGAGTTTCCGCTGGTGTACCTGCCGCTGGCCTGGCTGCCGCGTTCCTCGCGTCGCAGCCAGCAGCTGCGTTACCACGATGCAGCGGGTCGGCTATGCCTGGATCTCGGCAGCGCAGACTATGCGCATCACCAGGCCTTGCAGGCCGAAGAAGATCTGCAGGAACGCCTGCGCAAACTGTACGTGGCGTTGACTCGCGCCATTCATCGCTGCGTGGTGTACGCCCCGGCCAGCCTGCCTGCCGCGCACGCCAGCGCGCCGGAGTCGAGCGAGCTGGAGTGCTGGCTGGGAGCGGCGCTGGCCGCGCAGGGAGCAGCCACACTGGAGCAGGGCAGCACCGCCCTGATGGCGGCCGTGCCGGGATTGCTGATCGAGCCGGTCGTGCCGGCGCCACCCGTGCTGCTGCCCGCGCAGAGCACGCCGCCGCCGCGCAGCGTCCGCGGCCCGATGCCCTCGCCACGCGCGCCCTGGGGCCTGTACAGCTACACCGCGCTGACCCGGCGCGAGACCATGCGCGTGGATCTGCACGCCGGTGCCGACGACGAGCCTGCGCCACCGGCCTGGGCACTGCCGGCCGAGGCGCGAGCGCCCCACCCGCAACTCGCCTCGCTGCAGGGGTTGAAGGGCCCGCGCTTCGGCGATGCCGTGCACGCGCTGCTGGAGACCACGCCGCCGCCCTACGCACGTCAGGGCGTGGCGATCCAGGAGGCCTTGCGCCGGCAGGGCCTGAGTTACACGCCAGGGCAAGCCGAGGCCGAGCGCGCGGCGCTGGCGGCGATGCTCGATCGCACCGTGCAATCCGAGCTGGCGCCGGGATTGCGCCTGGCGTCGCTGCCAGCGGAGGCGCGCCGCGCCGAGTTTGAATTCGCCTTTGCGCTGGCAGGCGCGCGCGTGGGCCGTTTGCATCAGGTGCTCGACCGTCATGGCCTGGGCGACTGGTGGCCGGTGGCCGACGACGGCGCCGCTTTGCGCGGCTTGATGAAGGGCTATCTCGACCTCGCCTTCGCCTGGGACGGCCGCTATCACGTGCTCGACTACAAGACCAATTGGTTGGGCGATCAGCTGGAGGACTACCAGGGCGCAGCGCTGGATGCGGCCATGCGCAACCATCATTACGGCTTGCAGGCGTTGATCTACAGCGTGGCGCTGCACCGTTTTCTGGCGACGCGGCTGGACGATTATCGGATCGAGCAGCATCTGGGCGGCGCCTGGTATCTGTTCGTGCGCGCGCTCGGTCTCGCCCCAGGTGCTGGCCTTTGGTACCGACGCTTTCCCGAGGCGCTGGTGCTGGCCGTGGACGGGTTGTTCGACGGAGCCGCTGCATGAGTGAGCGCAAACCCTGGTCCTCGGCACAGGCGCTGGAGCGCTGGGCGCGCCAGCGCTGCGGCTCGCTGCCGCTGGCGCGCGCGCTGGGCCTCGCCTACGAGGCCGAGTTGGAGGGCCACGCCTGCGTGCGCCTGCCCGAACTCGATCTCGTCGAGCAGGCGGAGTTGGCCGCCCATCCCTGGGTGGGCGATGGCAGCGTGGTCACGCCGTGTGTGCGCACGCGCGAGGGCGATTTCTTCCTGTGGCGCAACTGGCGGCACGAGTTGCAAGTCGCCCACGCCCTGCTGGATCGGGTCGCTGCCGCTGCGCCGGTGCCTGCGCCCGAACTGGAGGCCGATCTCGCCTGGTTGTTCGACGGCAGTGAGGCCGCGGCCGTGGCTGGCCAGCGCGCCGCCGTCGCCGCGCTGCCGGGCCGTCGTCTGTGTGTGCTGACCGGCGGACCGGGCACCGGCAAGACCACCACCGTGCTGCGCATGCTGTTGATGCTGCAGCGACAGCGTGCAGACCGTCCGCCGCTGTCGATCGCGTTGGCGGCGCCCACCGGCAAGGCGGCGCAGCGACTGTCGCAAGCTTTGCGCGAGGGCATTGCGGCGCTGCGTCCGCGGGCGCAGTCCGCGCCGGCCTGGCAGGCAGCACTGGCGCAGCTGCCTGAGCGCGCGCAGACCCTGCACCGGCTGCTCGGCTTCGATCCCGCCAGTGATCGCTTCCGTCACGGCCCAGCGCGGCCGCTGGCGGCGGACGTGGTGGTCGTCGATGAGGCCTCGATGGTGGATCTGGCGCTGATGCGAGCCTTGCTCGACGCGCTGGCGCCGCAGGCCATCCTGCTTCTGGTCGGTGATCCGGACCAGCTGGTCTCGGTGTCGGCCGGCTCGGTGCTGGCCGACTGGGTCAGTGTTGCCCGCAGTGGCGTCCCGGGCATAGCCGCCCACAGCGTCGAACTGACGCACGTCTGGCGCGCAGGTTCCGCGCTCGCCGCCAGTTTCGACGCCATCCGGCGCGGCGATGCGCACCGGCTGCAGACAGATATCGAGGCCGGCCAGGGGCTCGCCCGTCGCCCCGTCCACGACGCCGCCACTTTGCAGCGCGCGCTCAGCGACTGGTTGAATCACGATCACGGCCCGGCGCTGCAGGCGCTGTGCGCAGCGCCCGTGGTCGATCCGGCGCAAGCCTTTGCGCATTTGCGACGGCGCCAGCTGCTGACCGCTTTGCGCAACGGACCGTATGGCGCCGATGCGGTCAACGCCCGGATCGATGCCCATTGGCGCCAGCAGCATGGACAGCGCGAGTGGTATCCGGGCCGTCCGCTGTTGATTCGGCAGAACGACTACGCGCGCCGCCTGTACAACGGCGACGTGGGCCTCGTGATGCGCCAGGACGGCGAACTGCGGGTCGCCTTCGAAACGGTCGATGGCGAGGGCGGCGCGAGTTTCCGCTGGCTGTCGCCGCGCGAGTTGCCGGCGCATGACCTGGGCTACGCGCTCACCGTGCACCAGAGCCAGGGCTCGGAGTACGCCGAGATCGCCGTGTTGCTGCCGCCCGACCGGGACCATCCGATCCTGACCCGCCAGCTGCTGTACACCGCCGTCTCGCGCGCCCGCGCCCACGCCAGCCTGTGGTGCGACGCCGCCAGTCTGCAGGCCGCGCTCGGCCGCGTGAGCGTGCGCGCCGGCGGTTTGCGCCGGCGCCTGTGCGGCGACTGAACCGCGCGATCCCGATCGCTCGTCGACTCTGTGCAAAGCGCGTGAATGCCGCGGAGAATTCGGCCGCGTTTTGCGCATGAGCGGGTATCTGATGCCCTGAGCCGAGCGCGCACTCCTCCATGCACGAGTTCCTGAGCCGTGAGCACTGCCGCCGCCGCACCCGATGCCGACTACTTTGCCGCGCCGATTTGCCGCAACTGCAACACCAGCCTCAGCGGTCCGTATTGCAGCGTGTGCGGGCAGCGACAGGTCCGGCGCCTGCAGTTCGGCGCGGTACGCCAGGAGGCCTGGCAGAGCTATCGCGTGTTCGAGTTTGGTCTGCTGCGCGCGGCCTGGCGGCTGTTGCGGGCACCGGGCCATGTGGCGCGCGAGTACGTCTGGGGAGCGCGCACGCGCCATCTGCACCCGCTCAAGCTGCTGTTGCCCGCCATCGGCGTATTGCTGTTGGTGCTCACCCGCGCCAACCACCTGAGCTCGGCGAATGCCGCGCTCAATCAGGCGATGGAATGGGTACGGATGTATGCCAACTGGTCGATCTCGCTCGGCGTGTTCGCGATCTTCCTCGCCTCGGTGCTGGTGCTGCGCTGGCGCCAGCCCTACAACCTGACCGAGCACCTGGTGCTGGCGGTGTATGCGCATTTCCTGGTCATCTGCGCCAACCTGCTGCTGTGGCTGCCGGTGCTGGTCTGGCGCGCGCCCGACTTCCTCGCCTGGCACCAGTGGTTTCGCGCCTGGCCGATGGACGCCATCGAGGCGCTGATCGTCACGCTGGTGTGCGCTCAGTTTTTCCAGTGGCGCTGGGCCGCGCGCTGGCCGCAGCTGCTGCTGGCCGCGCTGGCCTATGCCGGCTGCAAGTTTCTGCTCGTCCGCCTGTACTCACTGGCGGTGATCAAATGGGTGCTCGCCACCCTGCCCCCGTCGGCCTGAAGGCCGTCCAAACCGGAGATTGAGGATGAAACGACCCCCTGTCGGACCGCGTACCCTGCTGTGGACCGCGCTGGCCATGGCACTGGCTGCCTGCGGCCCGGATGCCAACGCCCCGGCCCAGGCCCCGGCGGCTCAGGTGGCGACCACCACGGCGCCGCTCAGCGAGGCCGCGATGGTCGACGAGCTGGCCAGCCAATTGCAGGCCTGCTCCTACGACGGCAAGCCGGTGCAGGCCTCGATCAGCAATCTGGCCGCAGGCGGCGCCGACGCCGGCCAGGCGGTGGTCGATCGGATCATGAAATACACCGGTCTGCCGCAGAACTTCGATGTCATCCCGCATCCGCAGGTGCCCAATGCGGCGGCGCTGATCGTGATCGGCGAGGACAAGCTGCCGCACCGCGTGATCGCCTACAACCAGGCCTTCATGGCCGATGTGCAAAAGGCCACCGACCACAACGACTGGGCACCGATCAGCATCATGGCGCACGAGATCGGCCACCACTTGTCCGGTCACACCATCCAGCCGGGCGGCAGCCAGCCGCCCACGGAGCTGGAAGCCGACAAGTTCAGCGGCTACGTGCTGTACAAGATGGGCGCGGCGCTGGCGGATGCCCAGAAGGCGATGAACACGCTGGTGCCAGAGGCCGATGGCCCGACCCATCCGGGTCGCAGCAAGCGCGTGGCCGCCATCGCCGACGGCTGGGAGCAGGCCTGCAGCCAGCAAAGCGGGAGTTGCAGCGCCGAACCGGCAGCGGTCGCGAGCACCAGCGCGCCAGTTGCGGAGCCCGTGTCCACCGGCACGCCCGCTGTGGTCGGGACGGCCAGCACCGATGCCGGCAGTCCCGAGGTCGCCGCAGCAACGACTGCGCGCGATGTGCTGCCGGCGCCCGATGCGCAGGCGATCCCGAGCAAGTTCGGCAAGTTCGTCGTCGACGAAACCGGCCTGCTCGATCCGGCCACGCGCGCGGCTTTCGAGCAGCGCATGTACGCGCTGGCCGAGCAGCATCAGGTGGAGATCGTCACCCTGGTGGTGAACAGCCTGCACGGCCTCAGTGGCGATGACTACGCCTACGCGATGATGCGTCAGCTGCGCGTCGGCAAACTCGACGTCGGCAACGGCGCGGTGCTGGTGATCGCGCCCAAGGAAGGCAGCGTCGGCGTCGCCATGGGTCCCGGCATCATGCTGGAGATGCGCGACTACGTGGATCTGGAGAAGGAGCGTCTGCAGAGCTTCATCGATCTCGGCGTCGCCTACTGCAAGTCCGTCTGCAACGACACGCAGACCGAGATGGCGCTGGCCGCGGCCGAGCACATCGGGCAGGACGTGTCGAACTGGGATTTCGTGATCCGCTACCAGTCGCTGGGCGAGCTGATGGCGCGGGTGGACGAGACCGAGAAGGCGCGGATGAACGGCCAGGAGATCGAGCCGGAACTAGACCCGACCTGGCGCAAGATCACGCGCATCGAAGGCACGCTGGTCAAGCGCGACGCCGCCGCCAGCGAGCAGGCGAAGTGGGTGAACGACGTCCACGCCGAGTCGGTGGGTGCGCCGATGTACGTGCGCACCGAGGACGGCCGCCATCTGCTGGTGTACGTCAATCCGCACACCGAGGGCCTGATGAGCAAGCCGCTGCAGGAAGGCCAGCGCTACGTCTTCATCGCACGCAGCGCGGCGCTCTCCGGCAATCCGGAGGACGCGCAGAGCTTCGATCTGCTGAGCTACGACCAGAAGTCCTGAGCGCTCCGCGAGCACCCGCGCGGCAGCGCGCGGGTGCTCGCCTCAGATCGGCGCCACGCGGATCTGATGCAGGTCGGTCGCCAGCGTCGTCAGCGTGATCCGCGCCGCGCCCATGCGCTCGATGGTGTCGATATTGCTGCGCAGATGCTCGGACACCCGATGCGTGGTGTAGACCCCGCCACCGCCGAGCAACGCCGGCAGCAGCAGCTGATCGGCCAGGTGCTCGCCGACGGCGGCGCCGCTGTCGAGGTACTGCGCCAGCGCGGAGCAGGCCTCTGCGGCGACCTCTTCCGCGCGCTTGCCGACCTCGCCGTAAGCGACGACGGTTTCACAGTGACGGGCGCAGTGCGCCCGCAGCGTCAACACGTTCGCTGACGCGTGCGTGGCGTCGAGCTGCAGCAGGCGCAGGGCATCGTCACCGGGCGCAAAACGCTGCCGCACCACCGCCAGCTCGCGTTCGCCGATGTGGCGCGGCAATGCCGCCACCAGCGCCTCGGCGCCGATCCCGCGCAGACTGCCGCGCTCGCAAAGCTGCAGCGGTGCCAGCGGCGCCGGCCGCACGCGCACCCGCAAACGACCGCCACCGGCGGGATAGAAGCCGTGCCGCAGCAGCGTCAGCTCGATGTCGGCACCCTGCGCCCGCAGCGGCGGCAGGAAGCTGTGCTCGAGAAAATCCACGCTGGGCGCCATCGGGTTGTGCGTGCCGCCCTCGATCTCAAGCTCGCTTGGACCCGGCGCCCGCAGCAGCGCCGGCAGCAGCGTTTGCAGCACCAGCGTGGTGCTCCCGGCACTGCCAATGCGCACGCGGTACTGCCCCGCGCGCACCGGCCCCGGCGTGAATTCGAGTTCGCCCGAACCGAGCGCAGCGCCCTCGGTGCGCGCCTGACACAGCGTCGCCGCCGCCTCGACCGCCGCCAGATGCTGGCGCAGCAGCCCCGGTTTGCGGCGACCGGCGCGGATGCGCGCGATGCGCACCGGCACACCGCGCAGCATGCTGAGCGACAGCGCCGTCCGCAGGATTTGTCCGCCACCTTCGCCGGTGGCGCCGTCGATGTGCAGCATGGCTATTCGAAAAAGGGAAAGGGAAAAGGGAAAAAGGAAAAGGGGAAGGTCAGCCTTTGACGCAGACGACTTGACGCAGTTCGTGCACCACTTCCACCAGCTCGCGCTGGGCGGCCATTACTTGGTCGATGGGCTTGTACGCGGCCGGCGACTCGTCGATCACGTCCTCGTCCTTGCGGCACTCAACGCCCTCGGTGGCGCGACGGTGCTGGGCCAGCGAGATGCGCTTGCGCGCCTCGGTGCGGCTCATCACGCGGCCGGCGCCGTGCGAGCAGGAGCAGAAGCTCTCGGCATTGCCGAGTCCACGCACGATGTAGCTGCGCGCGCCCATGCTGCCCGGGATGATGCCGAGTTGCCCGGCCCGCGCGCTGACCGCGCCCTTGCGGGTCACGTACAGCGACTGGCCGTAGTGCTCCTCGCGCTCAACGTAGTTGTGGTGGCAGTTCACCGCCTCCGCATCCACCTCGAAGCGCTTGGTCGCCTTTCGCAGGGCCTTCAGCGTATGCAGCATCATGATCTCGCGATTGCGCCGGGCATAGTCCTGCGCCCAGCCAACCGCGTGCACATAGGCATCGAAGTGCTGCGTGCCCTCGCGCAGATAGGCCAGATTCTGGTCCGGCAAATCCTTCACGTGCACGCCCATATCGGCCTTGGCGACCTCGATATAGCGCGAGCCAATCGCATTACCCACGCCGCGCGAACCCGAGTGCAGCATCACCCACACGCGCTGCTCGGTATCGAGGCAGATCTCGATGAAGTGATTGCCGGTCCCGAGCGTGCCGAGATGATGGTAGTGATTGCTCTTGGCGAGGCCGGGCTGCGCCTCGACGATGCGCTTGAAACCGGGCTCCAGCGCGCGCCAGGCCTCGGTCGCGGCCTCCGGCGGCGTCTCAAACGACCCCTTGTCGCGACCACCGCGGGTCACCGAGCGGCCGTGCGGCACCGCCTGCTCGATCAGGCTGCGCAAGGGACCCAGGTTATCCGGCAGATCCCGCGCCACCAGGCTGGTGCGCGTGGCGATCATGCCGCAGCCGATGTCCACGCCGACCGCGGCCGGAATGATCGCGCCCGAGGTCGGCACCACCGAGCCCACCGTCGCGCCGATGCCCAGATGGACATCCGGCATCACCGCCAGATGCGGCCCGACGATCGGCAGCCGCGCCATGTTCATTAATTGCTTGCGTGCCTGGTCCTCGACCGGAACCCCGTCGGTCCAGAGCTTGATGGGGACTGCGTTGGCTTGTTCGATGACGTTCATTGGGGGTGCTCGCGGGTCTGGGGCGCGTTGGGGGAGACGAGTGAAAAGTGAAAAGTGAAATGGGAAAGGCGCGATGCGGCAAGCATCTCTACGTGATGCGCTCGGTCGGAGCCTGTTGCTACTCACTACTCACCACTCACTGCTCACTACTAACCACTCACTACTCATCCTTCCCTCAGGCCTATACCAGAAACCATGCCAACCCTGGCGATGCGTCCTAAGCCATTGTTTGCACTGCCTTCAACGGCCATCGCACCGCTCGGCCCACCCAAGAAATCCTATCCTTGCATCTATTGTTTATCCCGGCAGATCACCCCTAGACTCCTCGCCCGCCCCCCTTTTCCTTTTCCCCTTTCCCCTTTTCCCGCCCCAATGAAACCCCTCGTCGTCCTCGGCTTTGTCGGTACCACGCTGGATGTCGGCAACGGGCCGGGGCGTTGGGAGAAGTGGCGTCCGACGGTGGCGCTCGGCATGCACGAGGACTTGCGCGTCGATCGCATGGAGCTGTTGCTGGACGAGCAGCGCTTTGCCGGCCTCGCCCGCCAGCTGCGCGAGGATCTGGCGCAGGTGAGCCCGGACACCCAGGTGCGCATGCACAGCTTGCGACTCGACGATCCCTGGGACTTCGAGCAGGTCTACGCGACGCTGCTCGATTTCGCCCGCAGCTATGCCTTCGATCCAGAGCGCGAGGACTATCTGGTGCACATCAGCACCGGCACGCACGTCGCCCAGATCTGCTGGTTTCTGCTGACCGAGGCGCGCTTTCTGCCGGCCCGCCTGCTGCAGACCAGCCCGCCGCGCAAGCAACGCGCCGGCGAGCTCGGCAACTGGCAGATCATCGACCTCAATCTGCAGCGTTACGACGAGATCGCCCGCCGCTTCGCGCGTCAGCGCGAGGACAGCGAGTCCTTTCTGAAAAGCGGCATTGCGACGCGCTCGCCGTCCTTCAATCGCCTGATCGCGCAAATCGAGCGGGTGGCGATCCGCTCCAAAGCGCCGATGCTGCTGATGGGCCCGACCGGCGCCGGCAAGAGCATGCTGGCGCGCAATCTGTACGCGCTGAAGAAGCAACGCCACGCGCTGAGCGGTCGCTTCGTCGAGGTCAACTGCGCCACCTTGCGCGGCGATGGCGCCGCCAGCGCCCTGTTCGGTCACGTCAAAGGCGCCTACACCGGCGCCCAGCACGAGCGCGCCGGCTTGCTCAAGAGCGCCGACGGCGGCTTGCTGTTTCTGGACGAGATCGGCGAACTGGGCCTCGATGAACAGGCCATGCTGCTGCGCGCCATCGAGGATCGGCGCTTTCCGCCGGTGGGCAGCGATCGCGAAGTCGAGAGCGATTTTCAGCTGATCGCCGGCACCAACCGCGATCTCGGACAAGCGGTGCGCGAGGGACGTTTTCGCGACGATCTCTATGCGCGCCTCAATTTGTGGACCTTCGATTTGCCGGGTTTGAAGGCGCGCCTGGAGGACATCGAGCCCAATCTCGACTACGAACTGGAGCGCTATGCCCGCCAACAGGGCGAGCACGTGCGCTTCAACCACGAGGCGCGCACCCGCTATCTGCAGTTCGCCACCAGTCCCCATGCGGCCTGGCGCGGCAATTTCCGCGACCTCTCGGCCTCGCTGACCCGCATGGCCACACTGGCCCCGCAGGGCATCATCGATGTCGATTGCGTCCACGAGGAGTGCGCGCGGCTGCAGCGCTTGTGGGGAGGCGCAGCCGCTGACAATCAGGCCGTCGATCTGCGCGCGCTGCTCGGCGAGCGCGCCGCCGAGATCGATCGCTTTGATCAGGTCCAACTGGCCGATGTCATCACCGTCTGCCGACAATCGCGCTCACTGTCCGACGCCGGCCGCACCCTCTTTCAAGCCTCACGCGAGCGCAAACAGTCCAGCAACGACGCCGACCGACTGCGCAAATATCTGGCGCGATTCGGCCTCAGTTTCGAGGCGGTGCGCGGCTCAGTGGCGAGCTGACGCGCCTGCCGTCAGCGCACGCAGGCATGACAAGTACCTCGGCAATCGGCAGACTCCAGTGCTCCAACCGAATCGCCACGGGCTGGCGTGAATTCGCCGGCACAAGCTGCTGAAGGAAAACCATGCGCCATTCCGTACGCTGGATGCTGATCCTGTCCCTGTTTGCATCACCGGCGCTTGCAACTGAGGCAGACGGCACCATTCAGGCCATTCAACAATTGGAGCGCGAGGTCCACATGAGCGCCGAGCGCGCCTATGGTCAGCGCCGCGCGATTGGCTCAGAACAGATCCTGGCCTTGGACGCCCGTGAGGACGCACTGAGGAAAGCTCTGAGCATGCAACCGGCGGAACAGAGCGTCGCGGCGCGCAAGCTCGCGCAAGTACAGGCGCTCATCGGCAATCTGCATATCTACAACGAATTGCAGGCCCGCGGTCAGACGGCGCCTCTGCCCTACAGCGACCTGCCGCGCGGGCGCCAGATGCTGGTGGATGCAAACTCCGCCGGCAGTAGCTGCCAACACCCGCTGCCCTTGGAACTCAAACAAGCCATTGAGCTAGACCTGATGCCCACGGCCGATCACCACGGCAGTGTGTGGGTACGCGTCAGCGCCGACCCTGCACGTCAGTACGCGCTCTCGTCATTGGGCTCCCGAGGCGATGTCCGCATCGATTGGTACAGGGATTGCGGGGCAGATCCGTCGCAGACCATCGACGACAGCTATGGGCTGCAGGAACTCGCTGCGGTGCCTGATGTACGCTGGATCGCCCATATCAGCAGCAACGACCGCTACGCTCCAGTCACCACACGGTTGGAAGTCATCCTGCAATCTGCCATCGCCGGCCGCGTCCTGGCTCAGCCGGCCAACGTGCCGGCGAATGACACGACCGTCTACGTCTTTCGCAGCCCGGACAACTACTCCACGACCTCCGCCAACGTCATCAACGGCACCTATGTCGCCACCGTGTACTCCGCCGGGAATCATCAACTCCGCACTGGCGCGACGAGCTATGCGAATGTATCCAATCTGCTCCATGTTGCCTATCCGAATATTCCCTGTTCGGACGCACAAGGCTATGCCTTGAGCCAATGCGGCCCGGGTACGCCGACCATACTCAGCGTCGCCGATGGTCAGTACATGGGTGATATCGACTTCAGACTTGAAAGTGGTCGCGCGCTGACCGTTGCGGTTACCGATGAATTGACTGGCGCGCCGATCCGTGCCGCCGCTGTAAACGTTACCACGCAAACCCAGTCCTTCGCCTACCTCAACACGGATTCGTCCGGCATCGCCCGCATTGTAGGATTGCGTTCGGGCATATCTTATTACATAGTTGCTGGCGCGACCGGCTATCGCGCGGAGGCCTACGACAATATACCCTGCCCACCATCCGGTTGCCCCACGGGCGCCGGAACGCCCATCACATTTGCTGAATCCGGTCCCTATAGCGGGACTGTTTCAATCGCACTGACACCGCGCCAGCGCCTGCAGGTGAATGTGCGCAGCCTCTCGGATCAGACCATAAGAGTCGAACTGCTGTACCCGAGCGGCCAAGTTGCGCGCACGGCTACTGTCAGCTCAAGCTACAACACCATGTGGACGCCTGCGTACTTTGAAGATGTCGAGGCGGGGAACTACTATCTGCGGGCCGCATATCAAAGTGCGAGCCCATGGCGCCTGTATCCCGATCTCGACTGTACCAGCGATTGCGCCAGTCTCTTGGTGCAAGCAACCCTCATTCAGGTCCGCCCGGAAACCACGCTGCCCGAGTATTATTTGGAGCCGACGCCTTACCCAAGTGTACGCGGCAAGGTCCTCGATTCAGCCACCAGCGCACCACTGCAAAGCAACACCGTCTATTTGATATCTCTTGGCGATGGAAGCTACCGGTACACCTACACCAATGCCATGGGGGAATATGCATTCAACTATAGCAGACCCGGCAGTTACATCATTGCTGCAATATCACCGACGCACGAAGATGCCGCTTACCCGAACGCACCCTGTCAATCAGCCGGCTTCGGCCCGCCAATCTGCCCGAACGCAACGCCGGTTGAAATCGCGATCGGAACCGCAGAAACCTTTGACTTGCATCTGAGCCGCGCCGGCAGTGTGTCAGGGACCATCAAGATAGATGGCGTGGACTTCCCCAATTACAATATGCCCAGCTTCGAACTGCGGCGAGTAAGCGACGGCACCAGGCTTTCGGGTCGGCTGTCCATTACGCCACCAAATTATCTTATCGCCGACATCCCGGCGGGCCAGTATTACCTGGTCGCGCCATCGACCATCCTCGCCCACGGCGCAGTTTGGCCTGATCAAGCGTGCGTTTCCTGCTCGGCGACGATCGGCACGCCAATCAGCATCAACGGTGATGCGCTCACAAACTACAATTTCAATCTGCGCTTGGCGCGCGGCGTCAAGGGGCGGGTCACCAATGCCAGCACCGGCGGCCCGCTGCCCGGGATCTTGGTGGACATCTGGGAAGTCGGCTCTGGCGGAACCCGCTACGCACAATCGCAACTTAGTCAGGCGGATGGCAGTTTTACGGTCCCCTACGTCGGATATGAAGGCAACCTGCGCGTTTCGACCTCGGCGAATTCGGCTTTTGTAGACGAGGTGTACAACAATATCCCTTGTCCCTATGGGCCCGCGTACTTTGGATTGTGTGATGCCAACCTGGGCGTGCTGTTGCCGGTGGCGATAGGCATTGATAATGCCGGGATCACCTTCAGGCTGACGCCCCGGGACACGGACGCCCTGTTTCAGGACGGCTGGGACTGAGGCGGGCACGCGGCGACGGCGCGCCCCGCGCCTGAACCATGCGGGCGGTCTACGGTCGCCGCCCGCGTGCAGATCCGCCGCTGCGAGCGTTTTGGCTACTGTCTTGCGTTCTATAGCGAGTGCCGTATGCCGCCGCGATGCGTCTGTCCGCGCCTGACCTTACACCGGCGCCGGCCGCGCGATTTCTGCGCCGCTGGCATCCGCGCGGGCGTGGCTGCGTATCAGCGGCGGGCGCGGGCTGCCGTGGCCGCCACCGCTTTGACATCGCCGCGCCGGCGCTCGATGTCCGGATTCGGCGGCAAACGCGATCCCAGGCTTAGACCCCGCGATCAGACTTCAGGAGACAGGGCGCATGGATGACACGCTGGTGGCCAGACTGAGACGCTGGCTGACGCCGGAGCACGGGCTGCCGGTGATCGAGGCGACGGCGCTCGTGGGCCCGGTGTGCGCCGATTTTCGGCTGTACGTGTATGCGGTCGATGGCCTCAGCCGCGGCTTGCTCGATCCGATCCGCCGGCAGCTGAACTTCGACCGCCTGCGCGACCGCCTGATGCCGAATCTGCGCTTTCGCGCCGATCCACGCGACATCGAGGAAGTGTCGGCAGACGGCACGACGCTACGGCTGAGCCCGGGCGCCAGCGAGCGCTGGCTGCAGCAGTCCGGTCGCCAGCCGCAGCAAGTGGAGTTCGGCTTTCTGTACTCGCCCTTTGCCATCGCCCGCGGCAGTCGCTGCGTGTCCGGCGGCTGGGTGGTGCCGCCCTGTACCCAGTCGCCCTTTCCGTATCCGCGCCTGCATGCGCGCTGGCAGCAGGACCGCGTGGAACTGCAGTTGCGGCCGCCGCCGCAGAGCTCGGTAGGCGACGATCCTGCCGTGGCGATCCGCGCCGCCTGTCAGACGCGTTGAGGCTTTGCGACTCGTTGTAAAATTAACTTCTTTTTGACATTGTCGCCTCGCTGCCAAAACCGGCATCCCAGAGAGGTCCTCATGTCGAAGCATTCCTTGCGCGTTCGTCTGCTGTGTGTCGCTATCGCCTCGGCGCTGTCCCTGCCCGTCGTGGCTCAGGACGCCGCCGACAAACCGGCCACCCTCGACACCATTAGCGTCGTCGGCAGTCGCGCCAGCAATCGCAGCGCCACCGAGACCGTGGCGCCGGTGGACATCATCACCCGCGAGATGATCGAAGGCACCGGCGCCGCGGAAGTGGGCCGCTTGCTGCAGAAGATCGCGCCGTCCTTCAATTTTCCGCAGAGCTTCGTGTCTGACGGTACCGATCTGATCTGGCCGGCGTCGCTGCGCGGCATGGGGCCGGATCAGGTGCTGGTGCTGGTCAACGGCAAGCGCCGGCATCAGCAGGGTCTGGTCAATGTGCAGCAGAGCATCGGCCGCGGTTCGGCCGGCACCGATATCAACACCATTCCGATCTCGGCGATCGAGCGCATCGAAATCCTGCGTGATGGCGCTTCGGCGCAATATGGTTCAGACGCGATCGCCGGCGTCATCAACATCATTCTGAAGAGCGCGGACCACGGCGGCTCGGTGAATGCCGAAGTCGGCCAGACCTATGAAGGTGATGGCGACACCACTCGCATCGGCGCCAATGCCGGCTTCAAGCTGGGCGACAGCGGTTTTCTGAACCTGACCGCGGAGTACCTGGATCGCGGCGAGACCAACCGCGCCGGTCCTGACCGTCTGCGCGTCAATCCGCCGCGGGTCACCCAGCGCATTGGCGATGCCGATACCGAGTCCAAACTGCTCTGGCTGAATGCCGAAGTGCCGCTGGGCGAGGCCACGCTGTATGCCTTTGGCGGCGCCTCCGAGCGTGACGCCAACTCCTCCGGTTTCTTCCGCACCGCGGGTGACGGCCGCACCGTGCCGGCGCTGTATCCCAACGGCTTTCTGCCGACGCTGTTGACCACCACCAAAGACTGGTCCTTTGCCGTCGGCCTGCGCGGCGCCTTCAACGACAACTGGGACTACGATTTCAGCGTCAACCACGGCGACAACTCCTTCAATTTTGCCGGCGCCAACACGGTCAACGTCAGTTGGTTCTACGAGCCGCGCGCCGGGGGCATCTACGGCGAGAGCCCGACCTCCTCCGACAGCAGCGGCCGTCTCGGCATGGACCAGACCACGGTCAATTTCGACACCCGCGGAACGGTTGACTGGGGCGTGGGCTATGAGCCGCTGTCACTGGCGGCGGGCGTCGAGTGGCGCCAGGACGGCTACAGCATCGAGGCCGGCGATCCGGTGTCCTGGTCCTACGGCCGCACCAACAATCCGGCCATCGTGATCCGCAATCAGGCCGGCGGCATCGCGGCTGCCGGGCTGCAGGGCTTTCCCGGCTTCCAGCCGAGCACCGAGGTGGACAAGGACCGACGCAGCGTTGGCGTCTACCTGGAAGGCGAGTCCTACCTGACCGAGCAGTTCCTGCTGAACGCGGCGGTCCGCTACGAGGATTACAGCGACGCCGGCCAGAACAGCACCGGCAAGCTGGCGATGCGCTACAACTTTACCGAGGCCTTCTCGCTGCGTGGCGCGATCTCCACCGGCTTCCGCGCGCCCGGCATCCAGCAGCAGTACTTCAGCCAGGTCTCCACCACGCTGAGCGGCGGCACGCTGATCGACTCGATCACGGCCCGCCAGGGCAGCGCCGTGGCCGCCGGCCTCGGCTTCAAGCCCTTGCAGGAAGAGACCTCGACCAACTACACCATTGGCTTTGCCTACCGGCCGGACAACGGCTTCAGTCTGACGGTTGACGCCTATCGGATCGACATTGACGACCGCATCGTGTTGTCGGGCGACATTTCCGCCTCCTACAGTGCCGCCGTCGGCGCCATCCTGAATCCGCTGCGCGTCGGCCTTGCCAATCTGTTCACCAACGCCATCGATACGCAGACCACCGGCATCGATATCGTCGGCCAGTACACGATGAAGCTCGCCGACGATGCCGAGCTGACTCTTGACGCCTCCTTCAGCCACAACCGCACGTCGGTGGAGCGCATCAACTCGCAGTCCAGCCTGCTGCCGGCCTCGGTGATCTTCCCGGAAGCGCAAGTCACGCTGGTGGAGGAAGCGCTGCCGCGCAATCGCGCCGGAATCGGTGCCACTTACAAGACCGGCGCCTGGACCGTCAGCGTCAACAACAGCTACTACGGCAAGGTGCGTGGCGTAGGCTTTGGTCCTGAGTATCGCGGTGCCGGCAAGTGGCTTACCGATCTCGCGGTGAACTATCAGATCACGGACAACCTGGATCTGACCGTCGGCGGCAACAACGTCTTCGATACCTACCCGAGCAAGTGGGCCGGTGGCGAGAACCCGGACAACAATCCCTTCCCGGGCCTGGGTTTCAACTACGGCTGGGAGACGCTGCCCTTCGGTCTGAATGGCGGCTACTACTACGGCCGCATCAACTGGACTTTCTAAACTCTCGCACGCGCTGCCGGTCGTTCTGGCCGGCAGCGCGGACTGCACCCTCAGCAATACCCCCTGCCACCGCATCGACAATCCCGCCGGCGCCCGCGCGTTGCCTGACCCGCGAGCGCGCCGCATGCTTGCGGCATGCGCTTCGTCCTCCTTGCACTGCTGTTGCTGCCGTTGCAGCTGTGGGCCGCCGACCCGGCCGAGGACGGCATGCCGGTGCTGCAGCGCTTCGAGGTCTCCGAGTACACCGAGTCCTCGCAGGTGTGGCGGGCGCTGCAACTGCGCGATGGCACGCTGGTGTTTGCCGCGCACACCGGCCTGTTGCGCTACGACGGTGAGCGCTTCGAGTTCCTCGGCGGGCCGGGCGGCGCCGTCTACGATCTGGCCGAGGGCGCCGACGGCCGCCTGTACCTGGGTACCGGACAAGCGCTCGGCTACCTCGCTGCCGACGCCCAGCGCCAATGGCAGTGGCATCCCTACACGCTGCCCAAGGATGCGCCGGCTTACGGCGATATCGGCCGTATCGTCGAGTTCGCCGGGCAGGTGTTTTTCCTCTCGCGCAGTCATGTGCTGATCGAAGCGCAGGGCGTCTGGCGCTGGCTGGGCAGCAGTCAGGGCTACAGCGAGCTGCAGTTGCGCGACGGGCAGCTGTGGCTGTACGAGAATGGCGCCGGCCTCAAGCAGTACGACCGCGAGCGCGGTGACTTCCTCCCGGCCGCCAGCAACGGCCTGCCCGACAGTGGCATCGCCCTGTTCAGTCGCGGCGCCGAGCCGTGGACCGCCAGCGACCGCGCCGCGCTGTACCAGCGCGTCGATGGCCGCTGGCAGCCACTGGCGCTGGCAGCCGCGCTGGCGCAGTCGCTACGGGAGGATCGCATCGAAAGTCTGGCGCGCCTGGATAACGGCGATCTGGCGATCGGCACGCGCTTCGGTGGCTACTATCAGCTGCGCAGCGACGGCAGCCTGCGGCGGCGACTGGCGTCGGCCTATCTGCCCGGCACGCGCATCACCGACATTCAGCTCGACCGTGCCGGCGGCCTGTGGCTGACGCTGGACGGCGGCATCGCGCGACTGGAGCCGGACAACGCCGTCACCCGCTACGGCCGCGCCCAAGGCGTGTCCCAGGTGGAGCGCCTGCTGCGCCATCAGGGTCGACTGTATGCCGCTACCCGTCAGGGCCTGAAGCGCCTGCAGGCCGCCACGCTGCCGGGCGAGCCGGCGCGCTTCGTCGACGACCGCGTCCAGCGCAACAGCACCTGGTCGCTGCTGCCCACCGGTGCCGGGCTGTTGGTGGGCACCGGCAATGGCCTGGTGCTGCTTCCGGACGACCCGGCGCAGCCCGCACAGGAGCTGTTCCGCAAGGCGCGGGTGTCGGCGCTGGCCGCGGCCGACGGCTGGATCTACGCGGTGGTCGCCAACGAGATCTGGCGGCTGCGCGAGGTGGACGGACGTTTCGAGGTGGATCCTGCCAGCGTGCGCCTGCTGCCGATGTTCGATCTGGCGGTCGATGGCGCGGCGCTGTACACCAGCATCGATGGCGGTGGCGTTTATCGCATCGACCGACTGGCGCAGTGGCCCTCACCGCGGGTCACGCGCTACGGCGATGAGGAGGGCATCCCGGCGGGTCGCGCCACCTTCGCCTGGGATGGCGCCGGGTTGATCGTGATGGCCGATGGCGTGCGTCGGCTGGGCGGCGAGCGCTTCACGCTGGATCCGCGCTTCCCCGAGGGGCTGGCGCTGACCGCCATCACCGCCTCGCTGGGCGGCCGCAGCTGGGCGGTGGACGAGCAGCGTCTGTATGCCTTGAGCAGCGCGCAGGATGGGCGCTTGCAGATCGCGGACACCCCCTTGCAGCGCTTTCGCCATCCGGCACGCCATCTGTATCTGGAAAGCGATGGCACGCTGTGGCTGGGCGACGACAGCGGTCTGATGCGCGTGCAGGGCGCGCCGCGGCCGGACGCGCCGGCCGCGGCAGCGCTGCTGCAGCAGGTACGCGGCATCGACGGCACGCTGTACGCCGGGTCAGCGACGGCCGCAGCGCAGCTGGCGCTGCCCGCGGCGGCGCGCGAGCTGCAAATCCGCGTCGCCCTGCCCGACTATCAGTCCGAGTGGCGGCCCAGCTGGCGCTATCGCGTCGATGGCGGCGAGTTCCAGCACACCGGCAGCGCCGAGTTCAGCGTCAGCGGCCTGCACGCCGGCGCGCAGCAGATCGACGCCGAGGCGCTGGCGCCCGATGGCCGCGTGCTGGGGCGGCTGACGCTGCCCCTGCAGATCGGCTACTACGCCCACGAAACGCCACTGCTGCGAGTGACCGCGCTACTGGCGCTGGCCTTGCTGATTGCCGGCAGCGCGATCGCCTACGCGCGGCTGCGCACGCGCAAGCTGCAGGCCGAGCGCGCGCGCCTGGAGGCGCTGGTGGCCGAGCGCACGCTGGACATCCGACGTCAGGCGGCCGAGATCCAGGCGCTGTCGGAGGCGCGCACGCGCTTTTTCGCCCACGTCAGCCATGAGTTCCGCACCCCGCTGACGCTGATCCTGGGCCCGCTCACCGATGCGCTCGGCGGTCGCTTCGGCGCGCTGGCGCCGGCGCTGGCCAGCGCGCTCGGCACCGCCCGCCAGAGCTCGCAGCGCTTGCTCAAGCTGGTCAGCGAGCTGCTCGACCTCAGCCGGCTCGCGGCCGGACGCTTCGATCTGCACGTGGGCGAGCACGATCTCTGCGATCAGCTGCGGCGCGAACTCGGCGCCTTCGCCGGGCAGGCCGGCTCGCGCCAGATCGAGCTCATCGGCGAGGGCCTCGCCGATCCGCTGCTGCTCTGGTACGACCGCGACCAGATGGAGCGCATGGTCAGCAATCTGCTCGCCAACGCGCTCAAGTTCACGCCGGCCGGCGGCCGCGTCGTGCTGCGGCTGGTGCCCACTGCCAGCGAGGTCGGCATCGAAATCGAGGACAACGGCCCCGGCATCGCCGAGGCCGAGCAGGTCCGCATCTTCGAGCGCTTCTACCAGGGCAGCGCGCAGGCGCCGCCGGACGCGCCCGGCACCGGCATCGGTCTGGCGCTGGTGCGCGAGTTGATGGAGCTGCATCACGGCCGCGTCGATCTGATCAGCGCGCCCGGCCAAGGCGCCTGTTTCGTGCTGTGGTTCCGCCGCGGTCATGCGCATTTTGGCGATCTGCCGCAGCAGGCGCCGCCGCTGCTGACCGAGTCCGCCCCGGCTCTGGTGTGGTCGGCCCAGGCGCCCGCCGATGCCACGCCCGCGCCCTCGATCGAGCCGCTGCGTCCCACCGTGCTGGTGGTCGACGATCATGCCGAACTGCGGCGCTATCTGGCCGATCGCCTGGGTGATGCCTATCGGGTGATCTGCGCCAGCGACGGCGACGAGGCACTGGAGCGCATCGCCGAGGCGCTGCCAGACGTGGTGGTCAGCGATGTGATGATGCCGGGCCTGGACGGCCTCAGTCTGGCGCGCGCGCTGCGCCGCAATCCGGAGACCGCAGGCGTGCCGCTGATCTTGCTGTCGGCCAAGGCGCACAAACGCGACATCGTCGACGGCCTTAACGCCGGCGCCGACGACTATCTGACCAAGCCCTTCGATACCAGCGAGCTGATCGCGCGCATCGACGCCCTGCTGGATGCGCGCCGGCGGCTGCGTCGCACCCTGCTGGCCGAACTGGCCAGCGCCGCGCCAGCGCCGTCCTTGCCGCCGGTGGAGTCGGCACAGGGCAAGTTCGAACAGCGTCTGCATCAACTGCTGGAGACGCGCATCAGCGATCCCAGCTTCGGTGTGGCAGAGATGGCGCAGGCGCTGCACGTAGACCGCGCCACGCTGTTCCGGCGCATCCGCACCGCCCACCAGACCAGCCCCAGCGAACTGTTGCGCGAGCGTCGTTTGACGCTGGCCGAGCGTCTGCTGCGCGACCATCGCGGCAGTGTGTCCGAGATCGCTTACGCGGTCGGCTTCGACAATCTGTCCTACTTCTCGCAGGCCTTCCGCAAGCGCTACGGGGTGACGCCTTCCGCGCTGCTGGCCGAGGCCGGCACCCGCAGCACCGGCACGCCGTAGCGGCGATCGAATGCGCTGAGGAACTCGTCCAGCGTGCGGAAGCCCGAGTGCAGCGCCGCCGTTTCCACATCCAGATGGCGTTCGCGGATCAGCTCGACCACCTGATCCAGGCGCCGCTGCAGCAGATACTCCGCCGCTGACATGCCCTGCGCCGCCTGAATCCACAGGTCCAGCGTATGGCTGTCGGTACGGAGCCGCACGGCCAGATTGCGCGCGGTCAGATCCGGATCGCCCAGACGCGCGCACAGCAAACGCTCGAGCGCGTCGGCAAAACGTTCGATCGAGGGTGTGACGCTGGCCAGGGCCATGGGCAGACTCCAGTTGGGTTGCTGAGGCCCAGTCTGCAGGCTGCGAATGTGCGCCAGCGCACGCGCAGGCGCGCCTGCAACCGCATCGAAACCGATTGCAACGCGTCCGGCAGTGCCTGCGTCGGCGCTGCACCAGTATCGACAGCGCTGCGGCACCCAAACCCTCAGTGCTACCGTTGCCGCCGCCGTCGATTGCAGCGCCTGCCGGGCTGTGGGATGGTGCGCGCCGATGGGTTTCACCCTTCCCTCACCTCACAGCCGCGCCATTGGAGGCCAGGCATGACCAGCTCGGGCGGAGCACCGTGGATACGGCACATGCTGCACGAGCGCATCGATCAGGTGCTGGTGCAGTGGCGCGCGGGCATGGCGGCGCCGTGGAGCGCCGAGCGCATGAACGCGGTGCTGCAGTCGCTGCATGAACTGAGCGCCGCCGCTGGCAAGTTCCAGGTGCAGGCGCCGGCGCTGGCCACGCGCGATGCCGCCGCCTATCTGAGCTTTCTGCTCGACAGCGCCGAGGCGCCGAACGCGGTGCAGCGTACGCGGCTGCAGCACTATCTGGAACGCGTCGCCCAGGCGTCGATCCAGCTGGCCGAGCTGCTGGCGCAGGAAACCCTCGACCATCCGGTGCTGCTGTACGTCAGCAGCCGCGAACACGCCATGCCCAGCCTGGAGGCCGACGCCCGCCAGCGCGGCTGGCAGCTGGTGCTGGTCGAGGATCCGCCGGCACTGGGCGCCGCGATCAAGGGCCGCCCGGTGGTCGGCGTGCTGGTCGACTCCGCCTGGCTGGCGCAACTCGGCGACTTGGTCGATGCGCTCGACCAGAACCGCAAACCCGGACCGACGCCGCCGCTGCTGGTGGTGACGCGCGAAAGCACCATCGCCGACCAGCTGCTCGGCATGACCGGCAGCGCCGATGCCTTCCTCGCCAGCGCCGAATCCGCCGGCGTTCTGCGCAAGCTGGAGGAACTGCAGCGCTCGCTGAGTTCGACCGACCCGCTGCGCGTGCTGATCGTCGACGACGACCGCAGCCAGACCATGTTTTGCGACGCCGTGCTGCGCCGACGCGGCCTCAGCACGCAGGTGGCGACGTCCTCGCGGCAGGCACTGGAGCTGGTGCAGAGCTTCCGGCCCGATCTGATTCTGGTCGATCTCTATATGCCCGACATCGACGGCATGGCGCTGACGGCGCGCATCCGCGAGATGCCGGGCACGCTGTTGCTGCCGATCGTGTTCATCTCAGGCGAGCAGGACGTGGGTAAGCGCGTCTGCGCGATCAACATCGGCGCCGATGATTTCCTCACCAAACCGGTGCGCCCGGCGCATTTGATCGACGTGGTCGTCGGCCGCGCCAAGCGCGCCCGCGCGCTGCGCCGACAGGTGCTCAGCAGCCCGCACGAGGCGCAGAGCGGTCCGCTGTCACGCAGCGCGCTGGCGCAGAAACTGCGTGCCCTGCCCGATCGCCCGGCGGCGCTGATTTCCGTGGGTCTGGAGCACGCCGACGCGCTGGCGCACAAGCTGCCCAGCCTGCTGCGGCTGGAGGTCGAGCAGGCGCTGGCCGGCCGTATCGCCGCCCGCGTGCAGGCTGGCGACGTCTTTTCGCCATGGAATGACCTGCATTTCCTGGTGCTCGCCGCGCGCCCCGATGAGGCCTCGCTGCACCAGTTGATGCAGAGCTTCCGCAGCGGCATCGACATCCGGCCGGTGGTGATCTCGCGCGGCCAGATCAAGGTGCAGGCACGCGTGCAGCTGACCTTGGCCGAGTCCGATCCGCAGCGCTGGCTGGATACCGCGCTGGCGAGTTGGACGCAGCGCAAGCCGGTCGCCCGCGCCGCCGAACCCGAGCCCGCGCCCGCCGGGCAGGGCGTGCAGCACATCGATCCGGCCCTGTGTCAGGTCGAGTACCAGCCGCTGATCCCGGCACGCGGCCTGCGCGCAGGCCAATGGGCGCAACGCCTGCGGCTGCGGCAATCGGCGCAGCAAGCGCAGGGTCAGTTGCGTGCCGATATCGCCGACGCCGCGCGTCGGGCCGGCACGCTCGCCACGCTCGATCGCATTTCCATCACCCGCGCGCTGGCCGCCATCAGCGCCCAGCGCGCCGCCGGCCGCATCGTGCGCATCCAGGTCGAGGTCGACGTCGCCAGCATCATCGACCCCGGCTTCATCGGCTTCCTGGAATCGACGCTGCCGCCGGCGCTGCGCCCGGACGCCGCGCTGGTGCTCGAACTCGATACCGAGGCCTTGATCGAGCACCAGGCCGTGGTGCGCCCGGTGCTCGACCGCCTGCGCGGCCTCGGCGTGCAACTGTGTGTGCGCGACTTCGGCATGCAAAAAGACGCCGCCCGGCTGCTGCAGCAGATTCATATCGACGTCCTCAAGCTCGACACCGACCTCGCGCTGCAGCCCTCGATGGCCTTCGCCACCATCCTCGCCCAGGTGCGCGACAACGGCATTCCGATCGAAGTCGAAGAAGTGCCCGATCGCCCAGCCATCGCGCGCCTGTGGGAACTCGGCGTGGACTACATCCAGTGCGATCTGCTGCGCCCGTGGACCACCCAGCTCGATTACAACTTCCAGACGGCGGGTTGACCCGAGCGCGAGCCGGGGCGGACGCCGCAACCGATGCGACGTCCCGATCGGCTTCAGCGGCAGCGCCTTGATCAGCGCCGAAACCCTTGCCGACGGCGCCGTCGTCCCGCGCGTGCGCAACCCGCCCCACTACGCCGTCCCTGGGCCCCGTCCGCCTTCAGTCAGGATCGCCCGCAGGCGCCGTCACCGCCTGCTGATGGTGGGCAAGCATCGGCAACAGCGCAAACAAGCTCTCGGCAATCACCTTGTTCAGCAGAAACACGCCGGCCAAGCCGAGCCGCCCGCTCTCCACCGCCTGCGCCAGCAGCGTAAAGCTGCCAAACAACACCAACAGAGCAGCGCCGCCCAACCAGGCAAAGCGCAGCTCGCCGAACGCTTGCGCCCAAGGCTGCCTGGCCAGCCACCGCGCTGCGGCCACCAGGCCATAACACAGTGCCACCAAGGGCAAGGCCACCTGCATGACACCGAAGCCCATCAACACCCGGCGGCCGCTCGACTCGATGGCCAGCGAGGAGACATAGGCCCCGCCTGAGCGCCGATAGTGGCGCTCATCGCTGAGCGCCGCGGCTACACCCATCCCGACGGTGATCGCCAGCGCCACCGGGATACCCGAGTCCACCCACGGTTGCGGACCGTGCAAATAGCCGAGCAGGATCGGAATCTCGCCGACGATCGAGATCCACGTCAGGTAGGCGCCGCCGAAGGCGACGATCGCCACCGTCCACATCCCGATCGCCTGTCCGGCGTGATCGTAGCGATGGGCAGGCTCGGGGCGATCGCCAGGCGGGATGCGCGCCAGCTGCAGCCAGGCCATCAGCCCAAGCAGCACGGTCTCCACCAGCACCAGCAGAAACAGCCCGGTCACCGGCAGGGCGCCCTGAATCAGCTGATGGTACAGATAGGCATTGCCGAGGACGATGGACGCCAACGTGATCACTGAGCTGGCGGTCGAGGGCCGCGGGAAACGCGCCAGAAAAGCGTACCGATCGCGCGCCCCACGCGCGCCGGACGGGTTGTCGCCGACGACGAGCCCCGGCGCCATCGCGCCCGCACGAGCCCGACCCAGTGCCTGGCGCTCGCGTCGATTCCGTGTTCGCATCGGATCTGCCCCGGCCTTGCTGCATAGGCACATCAACGCGCTCCCAAGGGCGAAGCGGACACATGTTGCGCCGCGCCTACATGCGCACCGTCATTCCCGCGAAAACGGGAATCCAGGCTTACGGCGCTGAGTAGTACCGCGCCCCGACCCGCCACCACACCGTCATTCCCGCGAAGGCGGGAATCCAGGCTTCTGGCGCCGAGTAGTACCGAGCGCCGACCCTCGCCACACCGTCATTCCCGCGAACGCGGGAATCCAGGCTTCTGGCGCCGAGTAGTGCCGAGCGCCGACCCTCTCCACATCGTCATTCCCGCGAAAGCGGGAATCCAGGCTTCTAGCGCTGAGTAGTACCGAGCCCCGACCCGCCGCCACACCGTCATTCCCGCGAAAGCGGGAATCCAGGCTTCCGGCGCTGAGTAGTACCGAGCGCCGGCCCGCCACTACGCCGTCATTCCCGCGAACGCGGGAATCCAGACTTCCGGCGCTGAGTAGTACCGAGGGCCGACCCGCCACTACGCCGTCATTCCCGCGAACGCGGGAATCCAGACTTCCGGCGCTGAGTAGTACCGAGCCCCGACCCGCCGCCACACCGTCATTCCCGCGAAAGCGGGAATCCAGGCTTCCGGCGCTGAGTAGTGCGCCGTGCGTGCACATCGCCGTTGGCGCACTGCCCCACTACGATCGCCGCTGCCACCACGCCGCCGCCTGTCTGCACATCCGCCGACCCGGCGGCGGTGAGGGGCAGACGTAGAGCCGCGGCGGGCGTGCCGCAGGGCTAGCCGCACGCAGCGTGTGGGCTGGTGTACGAGACTTCTGGGCTCGAGGTCCGCGCCGACGCGTTGACGCACCGCATTGGTGCGCTGGAGGTCCGCGCCGACGCGTTGAGGCATGAAATGTGTGGGCTGGAGGTCTGCGCGGACGCGTTGAGGTACGAAATTTGCGGGCTGGAGGTCTGAACTGACGCGTTCAAGAACAAAGTTTGTGGGTGAACGAGCAAACTTTGTGCGCTGGAGGTCTGCGACGATGCGTTGAACGAGCTCGACCGTACATGCCCGCGACGTTTGGGGCGAACCCACCCTGGTCAGCGATGCGAATGGGGTCCAATCCCGTTCTATTCGTGGTGCGCTGGGTCGCCCGTACTGGGTCTGGCACGCGTCTGGGGCTAGTGCAACGACGACCTACCGATGGTGCTCAGGAAGCAACGGTGGCAACACTTCATGTCCCAGTGGCGGCGTTTTCCGTCGTCAGGTGGCTGGAAACGATGGGTCGCTGGTCTGGACATACTTTGATCGACTGGGCCGGGAGATCGCGAGCGCCACGGCCAGTTTCAACGTTGGCGTTGCGGGATCGGATGTCACGGTCCAGTGTGTGGGCTTTGACAGCTATGGTCGCGCCTTTCTTTCAACCGAACCCAGGTTCCTCACTGGTATCCTGTCACCGTCTGGACCCGATTTTGCAGGCCAAGCTGCCTTCTGTACGAGCGCTCCCTACAAGTCCACATCGAGCTACGACGTACTCGGTCGCGCCATCAGCACCCAAGGGCCCGACGGTGCTACCGCGACGATGAGCTTTGCGGACCTGGAATCTACAACCACTGCGCCATGCAATAACAGCGGCGCGAATCAGTTGTGCGCCCGGCAGTTCAAGAAGCTTGAGAATGCTGCGGGTGAGATCGTTCGCGCAACGGACGCCAACGGGTTCAACGTCAACTACGAGCGCGACGCTGATGGCAATCTGATCACCGTCGGTCGTGTTGTGAACGGACTGCCGCTCGCCAATAGCGCGTTCTATGATGCACGTGGTCGCAAGCGATCGCAGTCAGACACCGATGGGGGTAGCCATTCGTTCAAGTACAACGCGGCCGGCGAACTGATCCAGCGCACAGATGCGCGGGGTCAGGTTGTGCGTATGGATGTGGACGCACGTGGCCGAGTGTGGCGGGTACGCGCGTCATCGTCGCCCAATAATGCTTGCGGTGACTGTTTGTACAAAGACGGATTCGAAAATCCAGGCAGCCAAAGCGGCAGCCTGATTGTCGATATAACGGAATACGATACTGCGACCAATGGACGAGGCTTGGTTGCCCAGACTTCGCGAACGGAAGCCGGTGCGCCCACCATATCGTACACCTACACATACGACACTCTTGCACGGCCAGTCACCCGACATGCACTGATTGACGCCAAGACCTATGTCGAGCAGACCGTTTACGATAGTTTGGGCCGCGTACTGAAGACGCTTGTCCAGTACACCGAAAGCTACAACAATCCAGGCGGCGCCTTTGCCTATTCGGAAGGGTATGAGCAGGCTTGGAATGCTCGCGGATTCCTGGAGCGTGTGTGCAAAGCGGTTGATGCCAGTAATATTCCGAGCGGGTGTCCGTCAGGTATTACGGGGGCACCTGTGTACTGGCGAATTTACTCGCAGGACGCCCGCGGTCAGGTCGTCCTCGACGAACGTCATAACAGCGTCGCCCTGCAATCCACTCGGACGTACGAGCCGTCAACCGGGCGACTCGCTACCTTGCGGTCGGGCACCAGCAACAGCCTGCAGAATCTGTCGTACAACTATGACCTCGCGGGGAACCTAATCCGTCGACAGGACTTTCGCGGGACCCTCAAGACAGAGGACTTCCGCTACGATGCCCTCGATCGCATTGTCGAGTCTCGGCTGAATAATCAGGTGATTCTGAGTTTGACCTACGACGTGCTGGGCAATATCTGTAGCAAGAACTCAAACAGCTATGTGTATGCAGGTCGAGCGGGTTGCCCTGGTGCATTGAACAATGCAAGCAAGAGTGCGCACGCCGTTACGCAGGCCTTTGGGAATGCCTATTCGTACGACGAAAACGGATTACAAACCAGGACCGACGGCCCAGGTACTGCGGGTGATCGCTACACCGAGTACGACGCGCACCACCGGATGACCGGCGTAGTTGCCGGTAGTCTGACCGCCTCGTCATTCCAGGCGGAGTACCGCTACGGCCCGGATCTGTCGCTCGTGGCGCAGATCGAACGGAACAGTGCGCTGCAGGTGATCCGGCGCACCCACTACATCGGCGGCTTGGAGTGGACCGACCGAAATCCGGGCGGCACCGCCAACCGGGAAGCGCGACTGAGCCTGCCGGGTGGCCTGGTGCTGATCAAGGCCTACACAGAAGGCCAGCTGCCGGTGACGCGATATCGCTATCTGTTCACTGACGTGCTGGGATCGGTCGACGTCATCGCTGATGAGAACGGTACGGCGGTCGAGCGCATGAGCTTCGACGTGCACGGTCGCCGTCGTAGCGAGGCGGATTGGCTCAGCGCGGTGGTCTATGGTGCCGACGCCACTACGCGGCGTGGCTACACCGGACACGAGCAGATCGACGGTGCCGGCCTGATCCACATGCGGGCTCGAATGTACGACCCGCAGTTGGGACGCTTCCTCCAGCCGGACCCGATGATTGAGCCGGACGCCACGCAAGGTTGGAATCGCTATAGCTACGTGCTGAACAACCCGATGACGGCGACCGACCCCACCGGAATGCTGAGTCGGCGCGAAGCCATCGCCGGGATCAGAACGGTCGCGGCAATTGCGATCACGGTCTATTCCGGGCAGATGTTGTTCAGCTCGATGTGTCTCTCCCCAGCAGCTGCCGCGGCCGCTGCCTCCTCCGCGGTCTTTGGTGGGTTCACGGCCGGATTAGTAGCGGGTGGACTGCAAGGTGGCGTCAGTGGTGCATTCGGCGGCGCACTGTACTTCGGCATCGGCAACTATTTCCAAGCGGCAGGTCCCGGCCTGTCCGCTGGCGCATACTACACACAGAAGACTCTGGCACACGCCGTCGCCGGCGGCGTGTTGTCCCGCTTGGAGGGCGGACAGTTTGGCCATGGCTTTGTGTCGGCGGGGTTCACGCAACTCGTGGCACCTGGCATTGAGCAGATCGGCTCACGTGCAGGAAGTGTGTTCATGGCAGCCATCGTGGGCGGGGCTGCTGCAGAGTTGAGTGGAGGAAAGTTTGCAAACGGGGCGATGACGAGTGCTTTTTCTTGGGCCTTCAACAGTTTGGCGCACCAGTCGCCACTGATCGCTTTGTCAAAGAGCAATCCTAAGAATGGATATGCCAATCTTGAAGACGCAGCGCTGGCCCAATTTAATGAGCATGAGGCTGCTTATCAAGCGACGTCCAGTGGCGAAGAGCTATTTGGGTACATCGCAACTCGCAACATAAAAGGCAAAGTTAGGTTCTTCTATTCAGAAATGATTATTGTTGATGCAACGTTTCGTTTCTCGTTCAATCCAGTCGGTCCTCGAAACATGTCGATTGTTTCGTTTTCGCACACGCATCCGCCGGCCACTGGAGAGAATCAGGAATTATTTTCTGGCGGCGACATGAGGGTCGTCGGATGGAAGGGCGCGCCAGGGCGTCCGTACATTTTAAGAACCCCGCAGGGACGCGTTCAGTACATCAATCCAAGTAGTTCTAAGGGATTCAGGGCCACCGCAGGCACAAGTCTTTGTCCAAATGGCGCAATTTGTTTGCCTGCTCATCAGAAAGAACCTCGGTAGTGACACATGAAGATCTTCCCAATCACCTTGCTTCTCACAACGACCCATGCATTTGCGGTTGAGAATTGCACAATTGACGGATTGGCCGCCAGTATTATTTCTTCAGCATCTCGGGAGGAACTCGTTGCTCTGAGGAAGGACACGTTTTTCGACGTCGACCCATTGGCAAGAGAACCAATTCTCGCCAAAAAGGCGACTGTACTTACCGAAAAATGCCAAAGTGAGTTGGTCGCAGATCCCGACGTTCATGTGAGAGCGATGGCTCTTTCAGACCCTTCTTGGATTGTAAGAGCATCACTTCTCGCCGCAAGCAGAAAGCTGATTGGGTCCAATGCAAGCTGGAATGAGGCAGTTATAGGGTTTGCGATTGATTATTTGAATAGCGTTCCATGGCCGAACCCTCCGAAAAGTGCGTGTCAGCCGAAGGAACAGATGAAGACGGTGGATGTGAGTTTTAGCCAGTCTCAGGCGTGGTACACGTTTCGAGCAATTCCGTATCTTGTTTGCCCGTCTGGTGGATACGAGGCTTACCTTCCAGAGCAGGGGTGGGTGAAGATGGAGGGGATGCAACGTGAGCGGTTGGAGAGTGCTGCAAATGCCGTTCATGCCGTTAAGTGATGGCATAAAATCCCCCCCCCCCCGGTGAGGGGAGGGCAATGGCGCGAACGGGTAAAACGGGGGCTGGCGCGGGTGGTTTTGTGGATCTTCACGCGCAACGGCAGGATCTGCCTCAGCAGTCAAGTCATGGCTTTCCGACGCAGAACCCCTGGCGGCCATTAAGTGTGCAACGCGAGGATTCCGTCCCCGATTGAAGGGATCAAGGACACGCAGCAGTCTGTAGGAAAATTCCTACACAAGGACGCGAAGAAATCCGACAGACAGCGCTGCCGCGGCTCGCGATCATGGTCGCATGACACTAGCCCGCGCCCGCACTGTCAGCACCGATCAGCACGGCATGTACCACTGCGTCACGCGCTGCGTGCGGCGGGCGTGGCTGTGCGGCGTCGATCCGCTCACCTGCAAGGACCACGATCCGCGCAAGCCGATGATCGTCAATCGAATCAGGGAGTTGGGCGAGATTTTCGCGGTCGCCGTGTATGCCTATGCGGTGATGAGCAACCATCTGCACGTCGTCCTCTCAGTAGAACCCGAACTGGCGCGAGCCTGGACAAACGACGAGGTCGCCGACCGCTGGGGGCGACTATTCCCGCTCAGCGACCCAGAGCGCCAGGCCGCGCGGCGTGAGCGGTTGGTGGCGATGGCCGAGATGTACCGCAAGCGGCTGTGCGATCTCTCTTGGTTCATGAAGTGCTTGGACGAGTACGTCGCCCGCAGGGCCAATGCGGAGGACGGCGTGAATGGACGGTTTTGGGAGGGCCGTTTCAAGTGTCAGCTGCTCGCGGACGAACGCGCCTTGGCGGCGGCAATGGCCTACGTGGACTTGAACCCAGTGCGTGCTGGCATCGCCAAGAACGTCGAGCGCTCCGATCACACCAGCGTGCAGGCGCGCGCAGAGACCTTGCGGGAGCAGCCCAAGAGAGCAAGCGAAACGCTGCGGCCGATCGTTGGCTTGTCCGTGTTTCGGCTGCCGATGACCGAGGCGGAATACCTCCAACTGGTGGATTACACAGGCCGACAATTCCGCCCCGACAAGCGCGGCGCTATACACCCAGCGGAACCGCCCGCCCTGCGTCGGCTCGGACTCGATGCCAGCCACTGGACCGGGCAAGTGAAGGGCGTCGGCTCGGCCTACTGGCGCATTGTCGGCGGCGCCGAGGCGATCATGGAAAAGGCACAAGCCATCGGTCAGGCGTGGATGAAAGGCATCGGCTACGCCCGCTGGCTCGAAAAACTGAGCTGAGTGGATCGGCCGGTAATCTCAGGCGCCGCAGGCGCCTGGGGGCGTTGGGCTTCTGCACGTACAGGGCCGACAAGACGGAAGGAATTCGGCGAGGCGCCAGCAAAGAACTGCCCGCAAATCGCTTCCTCGGCAAATCCTGCGTGATGTGATGGACGCCTCCCCACCTACGGCGTCGTGTGCGCCACACTGGAGACCATCAGGGGCCACCAGTTCAGGAATTGAGGAGGCGTCCAACATGAAGACTACGCTCATCGGATTGGATTTGGCGAAGTCCACGATTCAAGTCTGCCAACGCGATGACCGCGGGCAGATCACCAGGAACCGGGCGATGTCCGTTGCCAAGGCCAAGGAACTGCTGGCCAATACGCCGCCCACCGTGGTTGCCATGGAAGCGTGCGGGTCTGCGCACTATTGGGGACGATTTGCACAGCGCCACGGGCATCAGGCGATGTTAATCCCACCTCAGCACGTCAAGGCCTTCCGGCGCATCCACAAGAGCGATGGCCACGATGCGCTTGCGATCGTCGAGGCTGCACAGCGCCCAGGATTACATCCTGTGCCGGTCAAATCGATTGAGCAACAGGATCTCGCGATGCTCGTGCAGTTACGTGATCACCTGGTCACCCAGCGCACCGCCATGGGCAATCAGATCCGCGGCTTCGCGCGTGAATACGGCCTCACCTTTCCCAAGGGTATCCCGGACCTGCTGGCGGCAGTGGCGCAGTTACCGGTGGAATCCGCCGAACATTCCCCGATCACCACCCTGGTTCTGGCTCAACTCGCGCGCGATCTTGCGGACCTTTGCCAGCGTCTGGCGAGGGTCGAGGCGATGCTGCTCGAACAAGCGCGCGCCCATGCGGCGAACCATCGCCTGCAAGCCATTCCAGGCATCGGGCCGGTGATTGCCGCCTCGCTGATCGCCAAAGCCGGTAACGCACAGCAGTTCGATAACGGTCGCAATATGGCCGCATGGATCGGACTGGTGCCGCGGCAGAACGGCAGCGGCGGTCATACCGGGCTTGGGCACATCACCAAAGCCGGCGACCGCAGTTTGCGCCGACAGTTGATTCATGGTGCACGTACCGTCACCCGCTGGCTCGACAACCAGCATCCACTGCTCCGCGAATGGCTCGAAGGCATTCTGCAACGCCGGGGGCGCCACCGCGCCATCGTGGCCCTGGCCAACAAGATCACCCGGCTCGCCTACCGAGCCCTGATTTCCGACGAACCCTTTGACATGCGACGGGCCTTCCGTCCAGCCAAAGCCTGACTTGCAACAAACCCCTCACCGCAAGGGAGCCCACCGAGAACCCCTCCAGCTTGGCGTAGACAACGGATATCCGACCCGACGGAAACCTGAACCGAGGACACGAGCCGACCAGCTCGTTTGAGTGTAGAGGCCGTCGGGTATCGGATCACACCATGGCGCGGGCGATACCGCCCACACAGACGCCGAATGTATGTCCGCGAACCGCTTCTCTACTTTCAAGGCTGCAGGCGCTCAACGAACCAGCAGACCATCCACCGAACAACCCGGAACCACCCCAGCGCAAGGCCAGCGACAGCTGCACTCGTCCGGAAAAAGCGAAAAGACGGTCAATCGAGGCTAAAAATCAAAGGCTTAGCACTTGCTATCTCGGGGGCGTCCATGTATGTCCTCGTTTTGGTGTTTCGGCTGTCTTGTCCTGGCTGTCTTGGTTGTTTTTTACTTAGTTCCCGCTGTCCCGACTTGTCGCGCCCCGATCCCAGAAAGAAAATCCAATAAGGGAACTGGCATTGACCAAATCGACAAACTCCTGCGTTGCAAGGTCATCCACACCGGAAAAGCATGGCGACAGGCGAAAGAGGCCCTGCCCGATCAACTCGTCTTCCCGGAATGCATATCTATTCACATTTTTCAGGCTTCCGATTCCATGCGAGATGTCGGATTCAACGAGGTTAAGCGATTCGTCGCGAACGCAATTAGCCCAAAGCGCGAAGAAGTTAGTCCGTACATTTGTGATCGTCACTGGCAAAAAGGTGCAACTCCCAGGAAATCTAACGTCTATTGCCGTGCGACATTTCTCTGAAACAACCAAGCTCATGCCGCCGAAGTACCCGATTTGATAGACATCCTGTGTCCTCGCGCCCTTTCGCCTTAACCCCTGCACTTGCAGCGTAATGGGCTGCCATTTCTCCCAAACTTCGGCCGCAGAAAGTCGCCTCTGATCTGGAATATACCGCCCCCATTCAAGCACATCAAATCGAACAAGTTCCACGTGCGTTAGGTCTGAATTTGCACCGCAAACAAACACACTCATAGCAAATGATCCAGTTGGCCACTCATCAGCTCTTGACGGAGTTGCTGCAGCCCTTGCAACACGCCATCTTTTCCACCGGCAGCTTCCGCTGCGGCAATCTTCTGATAGACGTATATTGTGTATCGCTTAAAGTGACGCCCATTGTGAGATGCTAGGTCTAACCATGCTCCGTTTGCAAATGAGTTGATATCTACACCGTTTCTACGCAGTATGTCTCGAGCGTAGATGGCTTCGTCGTACATTTCCCCGCCTGGAATAATATGGTGGGCTTGACACTGGTGACAGTTTTTTGGAAGTGCTCCAAACACCTCCATGTTATGTCGAAGTATATCGGAACTGTGAGCGACACCCCATTTGAATGCCCGTTTTCCACGCAAGAATATCGCAGCAAGGCGACGACCCGCGTTGGTGAGTGCCGCCCCAGGAACCAGAAGAGATGCCGCGTCCTCGACGATGTTTTGAGCCAATCCCGCGACATTTCCCGTGTATATGTAAACCGCGTACGTTGCCACATTAACGACGGTGCCTAGGGCATTCAGCGCGACCCCAACTTGCACCAATGAAACATTGCCCGATGGGTCTACGCGGCCAACTGGCTCTTGATGCGAATAAACATACCGATGCAGGGATGGCGGGTCATAACCGACACCCTCCCACACATCCATCCCCAAAAACCTACCCACCCGCGGATCCATATACCGCGCCCTGAGGTAATAGAACCCCAGGTTCGGATCGAGTTGCTCGCCGGTGTAGCGATAGTTGTTCTCGGTCGCTCCTGACGTATTCCCGCTGCTCCCCGCCGGGTCGCTTTCGCCGAAGGCGGTGTAGGCGTAGCGGTCGGTGATGGCGCCGTGTGCGGTGGGTCCGGTGCTGACCGGGTTGCCGGCGGCGTCGAGGTTGTAGGCGCTCAGCGCACGCGTGGTGCCGAGGCCGTCGTAGTGGTAGATCTGCGTGCTGCTGGCGGCGTTGTTGATCAGCAGGGTTTGGCTGATCAGATCGTCGCCGTAGACGTAGACATTGCTCAGGCTCTCGATGCCGGTGGGGTTGCCGGCGGCGGCGCTGGCTTCCCAGTCTTCCAGCACCTGGGCGTAGGGCTGATTGGGGTCGATCAGGTATTCGCTGCGCGTGTGGACGCTGGCGTCTTGCAGTTCCTGGGCGCGGCGGATGCCGTTGGGGTCGTAGCTGTAGCTGGTGATCTTCTGGCTGGCACCGGTGCCCAGTGTGGCGCGGGTCAGGCGGTTTTCGCTGTCCCACTCGTAGGCGGCGACCACCGTGGCGCCCTGCTTTTTCTCGATCAGGTTGCCGGCGGCGTCGTAGCTGTAGGTGTAGGGCTGCGTGCCGGTTTCGCTCAGCAGGCGGTCGTTGGCGTCGTAGGTGTAGGTCTGGCTGCGGTTGATCGTGCCGCCGCTGGACTCGGTTTTGCGGTTGCCGACCTTGTCGTAGGTCCAGATACTGGTGCGGGTTTGTGCGTTGCTGCCGCTGACGGTTTCCCGCGTCAGGCGTTTCACCGCGTCGTACTGGTAGTCGGTGACGCGCGTGATCGCCGTGCTGGTGCCGGGGCGGGTTTCGGCGATCTGCGTGCGCAGGCCGCTGGCGTCGACGCTGTAGCTCAGGCTCAGCAGGATTGCCGCGCCGGCGGCGCTGCTGGCTTTGTGCACGAGCGATTTCAGACGATTGCGCACGTCGTACTGGTACTCGACCACCGTGCCGTTGGGATGCACCATGCCGGCGCGGTTGCCCACGCCATCGTAGCTGTAGCTTGTGGTCTGGCTGCGGCCATTGTCCAGCGTGGCCACCACCTGCCGCAGGCGGCTCAGCGCGTCGTACTGGTATTGGATCTGCTGGCGACCGGTGCTGAGTTCGGTGCGGTTACCGCGGATGTCGTAGCCATAAGTGATGGTGCGGCCGTAGGGATCACTGGCGCTGGTCAGCCGATCGCGTTCGTCGTAGGCGAAGCTGTACACCGGGCCGCCGTCGTTGATCTCAGCGATCTGGCCGCTGGCGGTGTAACGGAAGGTGCGCGTCTTGCCGCCGGGGAAGTTGATCTGCGTCGGTCGGCCCAGGGTGTCGTACTGGGTGGTGATCACCGCGCTGTTGAAGGTGCTGTGCTGCGTGCGCTGCCCGGCGCTGTCGTAGACGAAGGATTCCACCTGCCCCAGCGGCAGCGTGCGACTGAGCTGGCGGCCCTGGCGATCGTAGGCCCAGCGCGTGATGCGGCCTTCGGCATCGGTCTGCGCGGTCTTGTTGCCTTGCTCGTCATAGTCGTAGCGGGTGACCAGGGCGCCGCTATTGGCAGGCGTCTGGCCGTTGACCAGCTCCGGATTGGCGCCGGTGGCCGGGTTCGGCAGGATCACCTGGGTCAGCCGACCCAGCGTGTCGTAGGTGTAGCGCGTGATCCGGCCCATCTCGTCGGTTTCGGCCACTTTGCGGCCTACGGCATCGAAAACAGTGCGCGTGCGTGGGTTGTCGGCATCGCCCGGCGTGGTGTCGGGGTGCACCGTCTCGGTCAATCGACCGGCCGCGTCGTAGACAAAGCGCGTGGTACGGCCCAGCGCATCGGTCACCGCCACGCGCTGGCCGGCAGCGTCGTACTCGGTGCTCATCGTCTGGCCGAGCGCATCGATCACCTGGACCTGGCGGCCGGCGGCGTCGTAGCGGTACTCGGTACGTTGGCCGAGCTCGTCGATCGACGCCAGCAACTGGCCGGCGGCGTCGTACTCGCTGCGCGTGCGCGGGTTGTCGGCATCGGTGCCCGGCGTGGCGTCCGGCAAGATGGTCTCGACCAGCCGGTTGGCGGCGTCGTACACCATCTTGGTGGTGCGGCCGGCGCGGTCGGTCTGCGCGATGACATTGCCTTCGGCGTCGTAGCTGGTCGATTCCCACCCAGGTTGCTGGATCGGGTCCGCGGCGCGCTGCGTATGTGGCACTACAGCTTGCGGACGGAAGTAGCGTATGTGGGCGGGATTCGACGTTGCATTCTGTTTCACAATAGGCAGCTGATCGGCGGATCGGGAACACGCGGCTTTTTGTAGGGATGCTGGCGGTGCGGCTCGCAAGCGCATTAGCCACCCTGTCCGTCCGGATACCGCTTCATAGCGTCCGCCACCTCCTCCTCGCGCACGTATTCGCGGCCGTCGTCGCGGGTCAGGGCGGTGCGGGTGCGGTCGAGGGCGGTGCGGATGTCGCTGACTGGGGCGTGGAGGGCGATCAGGGCCAGGGTTTCGATCCAGGCGCTGGCGGCCAGGCCGCGGACGTCGGGGGCGGCGGCCTCAATTTCCGCGCGCAGCGTGCGGGCAGCGGCGACTGCGCCCTGAGCGTCGCCGTGGGCCAGCATCAGGTGGGCGCGCAGCAAGCGCTGCGAGCGCTGGGCGGCGGCCTCGGTGGGGGCGGGGGCGGCGTCGAGTTCGGCCGCGGCGGCGTCTAGATGTCCCAGGCGCCACAGACATTTGGCGACGTTAGTCGCTGATTGCGCCAGATCCGGGTCGTTTGCGGGCAGGCTGCGGCGGCGGCGCTGCTGCACCTCGCGATGGCGCGCCAGCGCGCTGGCGTAGTCGCCGCGGGCGTAGTCGACGTTGGCCCAGTTGTTGAGCGCCATCAGCGCATGCGGGTGGTCGGCGCCACGGGCGGCGACGAACACCCGATAGGCCTCGGCGTACTGCGCCTCGGCCTCGGCGTAGCGCTGGCGCATACGGTACTCGACGCCGAGGTTCAGCGCCGCCACCGCGCTGCGCGGGTGGTCGGGGCCGTAGATCGTGCGCGTGCGCTCGGCGATTTCCTCGGACAGTCGCAGCGCCTCGGCGCTGTCCCCGCGCGAACCGGCCAGCGTGGCAAGCTCGATCAGGGCGGCCAGGCTGTTGGGATGGCCGGGGCCGTAGAGCTGCAGCCTGAAGCTCTGCGCGGCGGTGCAACTGGCGAGCGCGGTGGCGGCGCTGGCGTGCAGCACGTCGACCTGACAGCGGATCAGCAGATAGCCGGCCAGCGCGGTCGCGGCGGCAGCCGGCAGATCGGCACGCCGGGCGGCCTCCATCGGCTCGCTGCCATAAGCCTGGCGCCAGGCGCTGGCGGCGGCGGCCACGGCGCGGGCCGCCTCGTCGGTGCGGTTCTGCTGGTAGGCGATCGTCGCCAGCCGGGTCTCCAGGAGCACGCGCAGCGCGTTGCCCGCCACCGGCTGATCGGCCACCTCGGCCGAATCGCGCAAGGCGGTCAGCGCGCGCACCGCCTCCTCGTCGCGGCGCACCTCGGCCAGCGCCTGTGCGCGCAAAAGTTGCAGATCCACCCACAGCGCCGGGTCGCGTGCGCGCCACTGCGGCGCCGCCTGCAGGCCGGCCTCGGCGGTCGCCAGCGCACGCGGGTAGGCGCCCAGCGCCAGCAGCACATGGGACGAGGTGCGCAGCAGGCTCGCGCGGGTGTCCATATCCAGCGCGCGATTGGCGAGCAGCGCGTCGGCGCCGCGTTCGGCCATGGTGACGGCATCCGGCACCTGGCCCTGATGCTGTTCCGGATTGGCCTGCTGGAACAGCTCGGTGAGAAAGCGCGTGGTTTGCACCGCCTTGTCGCGTTCATGGGCGATGGCGTCGCGCTGCCAGCGCCAGTTCAAGGCCATGCCGGCGCCGGCCAGGGCCGCCAGCCCGGCCAGCGACCACGCGAGTCGATGCCGGCGCAGGAACTTGGCGGCGCGATAGCGGCGGTCGCCCTGGCGCGCGGACACCGGCATGCCCTCGATCAACCGCGTCAGGTCCTCGGCCAGCGCCGAGGCGCTGGCGTAGCGTTCGGCGGGTGATTTGCGCAGCGCCTTGAGCACGATGGCATCCAGATCGCCGAGCAGTCCGCGGCGCACCGGCAGCGGCCCGGACACGCCCTGTTCCAGCAGCCGGCGGCTCGGCGGCGGCGGCTCCGCCTGGGTGATGGCCTGCATCAGGTCCAGGCTGGAGCGCTCCTGGGCGGCGTAGGGCGAGACGCCGGTCAGCAGCTCATACAGCACCACACCGAGCGCGTAGAGGTCGCTGGCGGTGCCGACGCGCTCGCCGCGCACCTGCTCCGGGCTGGCGTAGCGCAGCGTCATCAGGCGCTGCTCGGCGGCCGTCTCGATGACGGTGTTCTTGAGGCCGCTGGGGTCGATCGGCTTGGCGATGCCGAAGTCGAGCAGGCGCGTGCGACCGCGACTGTCGACCAGGATGTTGGCGGGCTTCAGATCGCGATGCACGATCAGCATCGCGTGCGCAGCTTGCAGCGCCTCGGCCACCTCAATGATCAGACGGATACGCCGCTCGAAGGGCACCAGGCGAGTCTGGCACCAGCGGTCGATGGGATCGCCATCGACGTACTCCATGACCAGATAGGGCCAGCCCTCGGCGGTTTCGCCGCCGTCGATCAGACGCGCGATGCCGGGATGGTCCAGCGTGGCCAGGATCTCGCGCTCGGTGGCGAAGCGCCGCAGCAGGGCCGGGTTCTGACTGGCGTGGGCGGCGATCAGCTTGATCGCGACGCGCTGGTCGAAGTCGCCATCGCGGCGCTCGGCCAGCCAGACGCTGCCCATGCCGCCCTGCCCCAAGGGCGACACCAGCTCGAAAGCGCCGAGACGCCGACCCTTCCAGCTGCCCTGTCCCAGCGCCTGATACCAGTCGCGCTGCGCCGCGGCGATCGGGCGCACGGTGTCCGGCAAGGGGGCGTCCGCCGCGTTCAGCCAGGCCACCAACTGCGCGCGCAGCTCGGCGTCGCAGGCGTCCAAGGGCGCCACGCGAGACTCGGCAGGCTGATCGACCAAGGCCTCGAACAGCGCTCTGGCGCGCGCGTAGCGCTCGGCATCCATGGGCATGGCTGACTATAGTCCGTAGGCTTTCTTTGCGGCCACGACCGTGATCGACCCGGATACGCCTCTGACCGAGCGCCTGAATGCCGCCGAACGCGACGACCACGCGCTGATGGCCTATGTGTACGCCGAGATGCAGCGGCTGGCGCGGCAAGCGCTGCGGCGCAGCGAGCGCGGCGTGACGCTGCAGACCGGCGCCGTGGTCAACGAGGCCTATCTGAAGCTGTTCGGCCAGGGTCGCCAGCAGTTTCGCGATCGCGGGCACTTCCAGGCCATTGCCGCCACCGCGATGCGGCAGATCCTGGTCGACCACGCGCGGGCCCGGCTGGCCGACAAACGCGGCGCCGGCCAGCTCTTCGCCACGCCCACGCTGGACGAGGGCGAGATCGATCTGGATGCCGATGCGCTGCAGCTGGTCGCCATCGACGCGGCGCTGACCGAGCTGGCGCGCCTCGATGGACGCGCCAGCCAGGTGTTCGAGCTGCGCTTTTTCGCCGGCCTGGACATCGACGAGGTCGCCGCCGCCCTCGGCGTGTCGGCGCCCACGGTCAAGCGCGATGCGCGCTTTGCACGGGTCTTCATCGCCGAGCGACTGGGCTGGCAGCCGAAGGCCTGATCACTCGAAGGAGTTGGCGAACAAGCGGTCGAGCCGGAACTCGGCGCTCAGCATGGTCGGCCCGTAGATCTGCAGCGTGCAGCTGGGTTGGCTGTCGCAGCCGGCGTTACCGGTCCAGCGCACGAAGACCGAGCCCGCTGTCGGCTGTGCCTGCAGCATGATCGGCTCGCCGGTGGCGTAATCGCCCACGCAGCTGGCGGCGCCGCAGCTCAGCAGCGCCGGATTGGCGAGCACACTGCCGCCGCCATCGCCGCTGCGTTCCACCGTCAGCGGCACATCGCCGCCGATACGCATCAGCCCGAGGAAGGATCCGCCGGCGCCCTCGACCACGCGCGTGGCCAGGATGCCGCCGTCCGGATCGAGCGCCAGGTGCTGCACGCCGCGCCCGCCGAGCGCCAGCCGGCCGCCCGCGAACGTGAGATCCGGGGCGCCGGTCGGCGTGTAGCGCGAGACGTTCGCGATGTAGTTCTTTCCCGCGGTGAGGATGCGCCCGTTACGCTGGACCAGCAGCGCGTTGATGCCGTCGGTGTCGTCCTCGCTGCGCGTGACCACGCCGGCCGTGCCGAAGGCCAGATCCGGCGCGCCGCCGGGGAGCAGGCGCATCAGGCGGTCGTCCACCTGACCATTGCGACTGACGGCGCCACCGATGACGATGCGGCCCTGCGCGTCGACGGCCATCGCAGCCGGGGCGTAGCTGCCATCGCCGGGCAGCGTGGCACTGCCATCACCGTCGAAACCCGTGTCGGGGCTGCCATCCGCCAGTCGCCGCTGCAGTGCGCCGTTGCCATCGCAGAGCAGGATGGCGCCGCTGGCGCTCAAGGCCATCGCGCCGCCGGCGCCGGCCGAGCTGGCGTGGATACTGCCAAGCCCGGGCGTCGCCGCGCCGGGGAAGAAGCTGCCGTCCAGCGTGCCATTGCTTTGCAGCCGCGCCAGCCAGTAGCGCCAGTTCGCCACACCCAACGAGCGCCCGTAGACCAGCACGCGGCCACTGGCATCCAGCGCCAACCCGATGCCGACATCGTTGTCGGCGCTCACCGTCAGCTGCAATCGCCCGTTGCTGCCGAAGCTGCTGTCGGCCGCGCCGCTGGGAAGGAACTGATACAGGATCACATCGCCGTCGACGCCACCGGTCTCGGCATCCGCCAGCACCAGAATGCGGTTGTCCGGTCGCAGCAGCAGATCGCGCGGGATCAGCGGGCGTCCGCCGCCCGGATAGATGCGCCGCAGCTGGCCAGTGCCCGCGGCGAAGTTGAGGTCGGGGTGACCGCTCGCATCAAAGCGCGCCAGCAGCAGCTCCGGCAGCACGCCGGTCGAGAAACCGGCGACCACCGCACCGCCGTCGGGCAGCGCCCGTACGCGCATCGAGCGCGCCGCCTGCACGTCTTCGGCGGCGACCAGGCCGTGGCCGGCGTCGCCGTAGAAATCGAGATCCGGCAGACCGTTGCCCAGCCGCTGGTACAACTGCGGCAGCAGATAGCCCGGCGTCAGCTCCAGGCGACCGGCGGCCAGCAGCCGGCCGTCGGCAGCGATGCTCAGCGCCCGCGCATCGCTGGCTGTCTCGGCCGGCGCCAGCCCCGGCAGCTCCAGCCGACCGCCGTCGCCAAAGCCGGGATCGAGCGCACCGGAACTGGCGTTGACGCGCAACAGACTCACCACATAGCGCCCGTCGGCGTTCTGCGTGGTGCCGGCCAGCGTCGGCTTGCCGTCCGGCGACAGCGCCAGCGCGTAGCCGCGGTCGTCGCGCTGATCGGCGGAGGTCAGCATCACGAAACCGGCGCCGGCGGCAAAGCCGGGATCCAGCGCGCCAGTGCTGCTCAATCGCGCGATCACCTGATCGCCGGTGGTCTCGACCGGATTGTAGGCCACGCCACCCAGCCACCAGCTGCCGCCCGGCCCCGGCTGCACACCGTACAAATCGGTCAGACCGGTCCCGGTGGACCACAGCGCAATACCATTGCCGTCGAAACTGCTGTCCAGATCGCCACTGGCGGTGTAGCGAATCGCGAGCGCAGCAAAATTGGCGGCCATGCCGACCGCGATCATCGAGCCATCGGCGGCCACGTGCAGGGCCTTCAACTCGCCGCCGAGGCTGCCATCGCGATCGGCGCGATAGCCCACCAGCGCGAAGCTGGTGTCCGGACTGCCGCTGGCGCTGTAACGCGCCGCCAGCAAGCTGCCATCGACCTGACCCACCGCGCTCAGCGCGCCGTTGGCATAGACCAGCGCGTGGTACTGCGACTGCGCGCCAAAGGGCAGCGCGGCGACGCCGCCTGCGCCGAAGCTGGTGACCAGATCGCCGCTTGAGTTGTAGCGCGCCACCACCGCCTGCCGCGCCCCGCCAGCGACCTCGCGCCAGCCGGCGACCACGTAGTCGAAGTTCGGCATCACCGCGATCGCCGTGACCTCGGCCAGCTCGTCCAGCGCCTTGATGCCCGTGCTCGAGAAGGTGAAATCGGGCCGGCCGCTGGCGTAGCGCTGCAGCAACAGACCCCGTGTGCCGATCCGTCCTCCGGCGATGATCCGATTGCCGGAGCGCGCCAGCGCGCGCAGCTCCGCGCTCTCACCGGGGGCACTCACCACATAGCCATTGCCCGAGCCATAGGCGTCGTCGGCGACACCGGTTTCTACGGCATAAGCAGGCATGGCGGACAGCAACAACAGCGCGCAGCAGCGCATCCAGCGATTCATTCGTCAATTCCGAGATACGGGGCCTTTGCCCCCTCGGTCCCGCTACACGTAAGCGCGGGTGCATTCGGATCACGCGCTCAGGGCGCCACGCTCAACGCCTCCAGCGAGGCCTGCACCCGGCTGAGTTCTTCGCGCCCGGCGGGTAGCGTCTGCGTCCACTGTTGCTGCGCTTGGTGCAGCCATTCCGCGGCTTCTTGCTTGCGGCCGGTGTGCAGGCATACCTCGCCCAGGCCCCACCAGACCCAGCCCCAGTTGGGGTCGTCGGCGCGGATCAAGGACACGCGGCGCGGATCAAGGCGCGGATCAAGGACACGCAGCAATCGGTACGAAAATTCTTACACAAGGACGCGAAGAAATCCGACAGACAGCGCCGTCGCGGCTAGCCATCATGCCCGCCATGACACAAGCCCGCGCCCACACCGTCAGCACCGACCAGCACGGCATGTACCACTGCGTCACGCGCTGCGTGCGGCGGGCGTGGCTGTGCGGCGTCGATCCGCTCACCGGCGAAGATCACGACGCGCGCAAGCCGATGATCGTCAATCGAATCAGGGAGTTGGGCGAGATTTTCGCGGTCGCCGTGTATGCCTATGCGGTGATGAGCAACCATCTGCACGTCGTCCTCTCAGTAGAACCCGAACTGGCGCGAGCCTGGACAAACGACGAGGTCGCCGACCGCTGGGGGCGACTATTCCCGCTCAGCGACCCAGAGCGCCAGGCCGCGCGGCGTGAGCGGTTGGTGGCGATGGCCGAGATGTACCGCAAGCGGCTGTGCGATCTCTCTTGGTTCATGAAGTGCTTGGACGAGTACGTCGCCCGCAGGGCCAATGCGGAGGACGGCGTGAATGGACGGTTTTGGGAGGGCCGTTTCAAGTGTCAGCTGCTCGCGGACGAACGCGCCTTGGCGGCGGCAATGGCCTACGTGGACTTGAACCCAGTGCGTGCTGGCATCGCCAAGAACGTCGAGCGCTCCGATCACACCAGCGTGCAGGCGCGCGCAGAGACCTTGCGGGAGCAGCCCAAGAGAGCAAGCGAAACGCTGCGGCCGATCGTTGGCTTGTCCGTGTTTCGGCTGCCGATGACCGAGGCGGAATACCTCCAACTGGTGGATTACACAGGCCGACAATTCCGCCCCGACAAGCGCGGCGCTATACACCCAGCGGAACCGCCCGCCCTGCGTCGGCTCGGACTCGATGCCAGCCACTGGACCGGGCAAGTGAAGGGCGTCGGCTCGGCCTACTGGCGCATTGTCGGCATCGCCGAGGCGATCATGGAGAAAGCCCACGCCATCGGTCAGGCGTGGATGAAAGGCATCGGCTATGCCCGCTGGCTCGAAAAACTGAGCTGAGCAGTTCAGCCAAGCATTTTAGGCGCCGCGGGCGCCTGACGGCGTTGGATCTTCGTGCGCAGAACGCGACTCAGACGGCCGGAACCTGCAGAGACGCGAGCAATGATCGGCCTCTGGCGCCTTGCTCATGCAAATCCTGCGTGTCCGCGTTTGCAGTCTGTCCGCGTTTGCAGTCCCGCTCAGCGACCCAGAGCGCCAGGCCGCGCGGCGTGAGCGGCTGGTGGCGATGGCCGAGACGTATCGAAAGCGGCTCTGCGATCTCTCCTGGTTCATGAAGTGCTTGGACGAGTATGTGGCTCGGCGAGCGAACGCGGAAGACGGCGTCAAGGGTCGATTCTGGGAGAGTCGCTTCAAGTGCCAGCTGTTGACTGACGAACGCGCGCTGGCGGCGGCGATGGCCTACGTAGACTTGAACCCGGTGCGCGCCGGTATCGCCAAGAACCTCGAGCGCTCCGATCACACCAGCGTGCAGGCGCGCGCAGAGACTTTGCGGGAGCAGCCCAAGAGAGCAAGTGAAACGCTGCGACCTATCGTCGGTCTGTCAGTGTTTCGGCTACCGATGACGGAAGCCGAGTACATCCAACTGGTGGATTACACAGGACGGCAGATCCGAACCGACAAGCGCGGCGTCATCCAACCGACCGAACCGCCCGCCCTTCGTCGGCTCGGACTCGATGCCAGCCACTGGACTGGACAGGTGAAGGGCGTCGGCTCGGCCTACTGGCGCATCGTCGGCAGTGCCGAGGCGATCATGGAGAAAGCCCACGCCATCGGACAGGCGTGGATGAAAGGCATCGGCTACGCCCGCTGGCTCGAAAAACTGAGCTGAGCGGCTCAGCCAGGAATCTCAGGCGCCGCGGGCGCCTGGGGGCGTTGGCTCAACTCCGTCGCCACTGCCAAAAACAGCCGGCAAACATCCAGCAATGGCCCCGCACGTCATTCCACCAGCCGGCAAACAGCAATTTATGCGTGTCCGCGTTCTTCGACCGCGTTCTTCAGCGCCACCAGCCGGCAAACAGCAATTTATGCGTGTCCGCGTTCTTCAGCGTTCTTCACGTGTCCACGTTCTGTTCCACCACGTTCTGTTCCATACGTTTGTTCTCAGAACGCGACTCAGTCGGCCGGAACCTCCAGAGACGCGAGCAATGATCGGCCTCTGGCGCCGTGCTCAAGCAAATCCTGCGTGTCCGCGTTTGTTTCCCGCGTGTCCGCGTTTGTTTCCTCAGCGAGGCGCCGGCAAAGAACGGCCCTAAGCTCGGCTCGTTGGCAGATCCTGCGTGTCCCCGTTCTGCTGTTCTTGAAATTAAAATCAATGGTTCCTCAGCAGCTCTTTGAGTCCTGCGAAGAATATGTGGCGGTACTCAAGGAGAACAGACTCAAAGGAGCTTCGCGGCTCGAGATCGCCAAGAAAAGGATCCACGAGAAAGAACGAAAAGTCACATGATGCGATAACCATTTCCGACCCCATAGGATTGTCTGTGAGCAAGAAGAATCCGCTCGATTTTTTTCCAAGAAGCGACAACGTGTCTCCCAGCGTCTTGCTTGCGGCAGGATCTACATTTTCGATCCTATTTACTGCAGATATCGGGAGGAACGCGCCTGAAGCGCCTCGGGCAATGGAGAAAGTCCAGCCGTTGGACAGTAGGTAAAAATCTACAATTTCTCTCGGCAGGGAGACTGAGAATTTCTCTTGGAACTCGCGCAGCTCGCTCAAGCCGGCGGGATCCTCGAAGAGAAATCTGGGCCCATCGGGTGTCGGCAGACCGATTTCATCCCATCGCAAGCGATTCGCAAGGTAGGTCGTATAAAGCGAATTGGACCATTCATCGAGGAGTAGTTGAATATTTCTCACACGGGCCTCCGAGGCTTGCAAACAAACGACGTTACCAAATTGTCCGAGACTGCGACCTTAAAGAGACTCTTTTTCGGATCCTCGCTAATTTTCTTGATCCCGCACGTGGTCACCATCACCCCATAGATTCCACCAGCAGCTTGATTCTGGGTCGAGTTGACGGCTCTAAGCGATACTCGCGGCCTGTTTTCAAAACCACCTTCGTGCGTCTTTGAAAATGGGTACTCGTCACAATCCTTCCCTGTACCGCGACCAGTGAGATTCCTGCATCGCGTGTCGTTGTATATCCAATCGCGAGAATGCGAGTTTGATCGATGCAAGAATGAAGGCGCGATCGTACTCTGAGCATCTCGCACATGGTCACGCACTTCCGCGTGATTATTTCCTATAATCAAGATTGGCAGATCACTTGGGTCAGGGCGAGTAGTGATCACCAAAACCGGAACAGCAACCGCCATAATTGATGCCGCGATCTTTGCATTTCTCACATAAGTTGCACTTGACGAGACGTTGGCAAGCTGGATCCTCTCCAACTGGGCCTGAACCTTAGACTCTATGGCTTTTTCCGACAGCGAAAGATGGCCAGAATAATCAAAATTCAAGATTGGATTCAGCTCTGCATAAACATAGTCGTGCAGAGTTCCCGGCCCCAAGACACTTCCCTCCCACTCATCCATCCCCAAAAACCTTCCCACCCGCGGATCCATATACCGCGCCCGGAGGTAATAGAAGCCAAGGTTCGGATCGAGTTGCTCGCCGGTGTAGCGATAGTTGTTTTCGGTGCTGCCTGACGTATTCCCGCTGCTCCCCGCCGGGTCGCTTTCGCCGAAGGCGGTGTAGGCGTAGCGGTCGGTGATGGCGCCGTGTGCGGTGGGGCCGGTGGTGACCGGGTTGCCGGCGGCGTCGAGGTTGTAAGCGCTCAGGGCCCGCGTGGTCCCGAGGCCGTCGTAGTGGTAGATCTGCGTGCTGCTGGCGGCGTTGTTGATCAGCAGCGTTTGGCTGATCAAATCGTCGCCGTAGACGTAGACATTGCTCAGGCTCTCGATGCCGGTGGGATTGCCGGCGGCGGCGCTGGCTTCCCAGTCTTCCAATACTTGGGCGTAGGGCTGGTTCGGGTCGATCAGGTATTCGCTGCGCGTGTGGACGCTGGCGTCCTGCAGTTCCTGGGCGCGGCGGATGCCGTTGGGGTCGTAGCTGTAACTGGTGATTTTCTGGCTGGCACCGGTGCCCAGCGTGGCGCGGGTCAGGCGGTTTTCGCTGTCCCACTCGTAGGCGGCGACGACTGTGGCGCCCTGCTTCTTCTCGATCAGATTGCCGGCTTGGTCGTAACTGTAGGTGTAGGGCTGCGTGCCGGTTTCGCTGAGCAGGCGGTCGTTGGCGTCGTAGGTGTAGGTCTGGCTGCGGTTGATGGTGCCGCTGCTGGACTCGGTTTTGCGATTGCCGACCTTGTCGTAGGTCCAAATACTGGTGCGCGTTTGCGCGTTGCTGCCGCTGACGGTTTCCCGCGTCAGTCGTTTGACGGCGTCGTACTGGTAGTCGGTGACGCGCGTGATCGCCGTGCTGCTGCCGGGGCGGGTTTCGGCGATCTGCGTGCGCAGGCCGCTGGCGTCGACCGCGTAGCTCAGGCTCAGCAGGATCGCCGCGCCGGCGGCACTGCTGGCTTTGTGCACCAGCGATGTCAGGCGATTGCGCACGTCGTATTGGTACTCGACCACCGTGCCATTGGGATGCACCATGCCGGCGCGGTTGCCGACGCCGTCGTAGCGGTAGCTTGTGGTCTGGCTGCGGCCATTGTCCAGCGTGGCCACCACTTGCCGCAGGCGGCTCAGCGCGTCGTACTGGTATTGAATCTGCTGGCGACCGGTGCTGAGTTCGGTGCGGTTGCCGCGGATGTCGTAGCCGTAGCTGATGGTGCGGGCGTAGGGATCGCTGGCGCTGGTCAGCCGATCGCGTTCGTCGTAGGCGAAGCTGTACACCGGGCCGCCGTCGTTGATCTCGGCGATCTGGCCGCTGGCGGTGTAACGGAAGCTGCGCGTCTTGCCGCCGGGGAAGCTGATTTGGGTCGGTCGGCCCAGGGTGTCGTACTGGGTGGTGATCACCGCGCTGTTGAAGGTGCTGTGCTGCGTGCGCTGGCCGGCGCTGTCGTAGACGAAGGATTCCACCTGCCCCAGCGGCAGCGTGCGACTGAGCTGGCGGCCCTGGCGATCGTAGGCCCAGCGCGTGATTCGGCCTTCGGCATCGGTCTGCGCGGTCTTGTTGCCTTGCTCGTCATAGTCGTAGCGGGTGACCAGGGCGCCGCTGCCAGTTGGCGTCTGGCCGTTGACCAGCTCCGGATTGGCGCCGGTGGCCGGGTTCGGCAGGATCACCTGGGTCAGCCGGCCCAGCGTGTCGTAGGTGTAGCGCGTGATCCGGCCCATCTCGTCGGTTTCGGCCACCTTGCGGCCTACGGCATCGAAAACAGTGCGCGTGCGCGGGTTGTCCGCATCCCCCGGCGTAGTGTCGGGGTGCACCGTCTCGGTCAAGCGACCGGCCGCATCGTAGACAAAGCGCGTGGTGCGGCCCAGCGCATCGGTCACCGCCACGCGCTGGCCCGCAGCGTCGTACTCGGTGCTCATCGTCTGGCCGAGCGCGTCGATCACCTGGATCTGGCGGCCGGCGGCGTCATAGCGGTACTCGGTGCGCTGGCCGAGTTCGTCGATCGACGCCAGCAACTGGCCAGCGGCATCGTACTCGCTGCGCGTGCGCGGATTGTCGGCATCGGTGCCCGGCGTGGCGTCCGGCAGGATGGTCTCGACCAGCCGGTTGGCGGCGTCGTACACCATCTTGGTGGTGCGGCCGGCGCGGTCGGTCTGCGCGATGACATTGCCTTCGGCATCGTAGCTGGTCGACTCCGAGGACCCGTCCGGGTGGATCACGCGCGTCTCGTTGCCGCGCTCGTCGTACTCGTGGCGGGTGATGCGGCCCAGCGCATCGGTCTCGGTCTCGACTTTGTCGATTGCGTTGTAGCTGCTGCTGGTCACGCTGCCATCCGGGTGCGTGGTGCGCGTCAGCCGACCTTTGGCGTCGTAGCTGTATTGCGTCACCAGCGTTTCTGCGGTGCCGCCCACGCTGCGCGTGCGCGTCTCGCGCGTGACCCGGCCCATGGCGTCGTAGCTGCGCGTCGTCACCTGGCCGGCGGCATCGGTTTCCGAGACCAGATTGCCGCTGCGATCGTACTGGAAGCTGGTGCGCCCGCCGGCCGCATCGAACATCGCGGTGATGTTGCCGGTATTGCCGCAGGTGGTGTCGCCGCAGATGTCGACAAAGAACTGGGTGGCGTTGCCGAGCGCGTCGGTGGTGCGCGTCAGGTAGCCGGTTTCTTCGCCGGTCAGGGGGTTGCGGCGATATTCATTGGTGCTCACGGCGCGGCCCAGGGCGTCAACCTCGGTTTTCAGCTGGTTGTAGGATCCGTAGGTGCGCGTGGTGATCCGACCCAGCGGATCTTTCTCGGTCAGCTGATTGCCGCGTGCGTCCACCGTCCACTCGGTCTTGCGGCCGAGCGGATCGGTGCGGCTCAACTCGTTGCCATTGGCGTCGTAGGTGTGCAGCGTCTGCTCGCCGAGCGCATTGGTCTCGCTCAGCACCCAGCCGTTGGCGTCGTACACATAGGTGGTGGCAAAGCCGCGACGGTTCTTGATGGTCTCGGTCTTGCCGGCGATGTTGTGCACGTATTCGATGCGTTTGCCGGCAGCGTCGGTGGTGGCGATCAGCCGACCGTCCTCGCCGTACTCGTGGCGCACTGCCTGCACACCGCGGGCGTCGGCAATGGTTTCCAGGTAGTGCGGATAGCGCACATTGTTGAGATAGCCCAGCGTCATCTTCTGGCCGATGGGATCGGCCGCCTCGATCAGATCGCCCGCCGCGTTGTAGCGGTATTTCAGGCGGCGGCCGTCCGGCAGCACGATGTCGGTAATCCGACCGGCGCTGTCGCGCAGGAACTGCACGCTGGTGCCCGAGGAATGGGTGATGCCATCGCGCGTGTAAGTGACTGAATTGCCAGCCTCATCCACAATGCGCTGCACGCCAAACTCCTGGTCCAGGTAGTAGGTCATGCCGTCTTCGGTGGTCAGCTTGTAGAAGCGCGGATCGGCTGGCTGGTCGGGGCTGTCGAGATCAATCAAATTGGCGCCGCCACCGGCCAAATTGGCGACGCGCAGCGTGCCGTAGCTGAGCTGTTCCAGCTTGGAATGCGTCTTGCTATTGGCCGGCTCAAAAACCAACGTGCCATAGACCGGCGGCAACCACTGCTGGCACTCGGGCGACCACTTGGCGTTGAACTGCTCGGTCTCGCCGTCGGGCAAGGTAATCGTCACCATCGGCGTGCCGGAGGGTTTGACGCAGAAGGGCGCAAAACCGCCGCCGTTCTGCGCCAGCTTCCACGAGAAGCCGAGCTTGCGGCTCTCGCGAATGCGCACGTTCTGGTAGTCGATGCTCCAGCCGTAGCCAAAGTCCAGCGACTCCTTGGACTGGCGGGTGTCATAGGTGCGGGTGATGCGGATCGGAATGCCCTGCAGCGGAATCTCGATTTCCTCGAAGGAAATGCTGAAGTGGCCGATCTTCATATCGCCATCGATGCGTACCTGGGCCGAAGCCGTCGATACCAGGCCGCTGGCGTCCTCGGCTTGCAGGATCAGCACGTAGACGCCGTTGTACATCTGGGTGGGATCGAGCTTGCCCAGCACTGCATTCGCGACGTTCTGGTCGCCCTGCCCCAGGATGATCGGTTCCACGTTCGGCGAGTTGCCGGGCCGCAGCGCCAACATCCACTTGCGCAGACTGGCATCGCTGACCGAGCCGATCACATCCACCGGCTGGGTGACCGCGGCGTTGTCGACTGGACTTGCGATCTCGACCACCGGCGGCGCGTTGTCGCCCGGCGTACGTACCAGCAGGTCTTCCTGTTTCTCATCGATGTTGCCAGCCTCGTCGCGGGCACGGGCAATGATCGGGATGACGCCGGCGCGGGTCGGTGTGTAGTTGACGCGGCCCTGATTCAGCGCGAGCGCTTGCCCGGCGGCGGTGACGATCAAGCTGCTGACGCCGCGGTTGTCGGTGGCGCTGGCGCTGATCTCCGTGCTCTGCCCGAGGTCTATCGTGCGCGGGTTGACGCCCAGAGTGACCGTGGGCTTGATCGGATCGAGCAGCGTGCTGATGCTGAGCACCGGTGTCACCAGACTGGGCCACAGCTGCGCGTCGATCAGCGGATTGAGGCCATTGCCGACGACCTGGTCGAGGATCGAGCTGGCGATCACGTTGCGCAGCAGTTCGGAGATGCCGAGCGCGCCGGGGTCGCGGACGATGCCGATGACGCCATCGGCGGTGCCGATCACGCGCTCCAGCTCGCCGGTCCAAAGGCCGAGTACGCGCGGCGGCGTGTCATCGCCCAGCAAGCCGGTGTACAGCGCTCCGCGCGCGAGGGTGGACGACACGCTGGCGCCGGTGCGCAGCGTGCCGGTGTCGGGGCGCGATACGCCGTAGACGAAGCTGGTGCCGCCGAGCGCCGCCGGATACTCGATCTCTGCGGCATACCCCTGCCAGCTGCCCAGTGTGCGCGGCAGCGCGATGAAGCTAGCGCGATCGCCGCGCGTCAGGGCCGCCGCCAGCGGTTCTTGCACGCCTGCCGGCAGCGCCAATGGCGCAAGTTCCGCCAGCTGCGCGGGCTGGAAGTGATACACCGCCTGCTGCGCGCCGAGCGCATCGCGGAACACCCGCGGCGCCGAGCGCCCGCTGCCGGCGTACAGTTGCTCCAGCAGCAGATGACCGAAGGCCGCCTGCGAGTACAGGCTCTGGTGCACGAAGCGCGCTTCGTCGCCGCGATTGAGCGGCGCCCCCAGGTGCGGCGGCGACACATCGGACAGACCGAAGCCCGCCGGCCACGCACTGGTGATGATGCCGAGCGGCGCGGCCACTTCTAGCGCGACGAAAGCGCTAGTGGTGCCCGCGGCGCGATGGAAGGCTACGCGACTCGCCCCAGCCAGCCAGGACTGATAGGCATCCGAAATAGCCAAGTGGCCGCTGCCGGTGAGTTGCAGCAACGCGCTGCCGAGTGACGCGCCGGAGGTGGCATTGCCCGCCACCAGCGCCTGCTGCGCAGAGCGCAGGGCGTTGGCACTGCGCCCCAATTGCGCGCCCAAGCCACCGTGCCAGCTCAGGTTGAGCGAGCGCGACTCGCCCGCGAAGGCGCTTTGGCTCTGGTCCACGCGGCTGCCGTCGCTGCGCAACAGACTCAGGCTGCCGTGCAACACGCGCCCCAGTCCCACCGCGCTACTCTGCGCAAGCCGGGTGTCATCGAGCCAGAGCTCGGCCTTCACCTGGATCAGATAGGCCGGCAGTGCCTCCGGCAGATCGCCAAAACCACCCAGTGTGGCCGGAATGGCTGCCAGCAGCGCCTCGCGATCCGCCGCCTCGGCCGGCACAAAGCGCAGGCTCAGCGTCTTGCCGGCCAGCGCCACGGTGGGCTGATCGAGACTCAGCAGATTCGCGCCCGGCAAGCCGTTGTCGTCGACGCGCCAGCTCCACTGCACGCGCAAGCGCTGGCTATCGGGCAATGCAGGCGTCGGCGCGTCACTGCCCAATACCTGGTAGGCCAGATTGCCGAGGAAGTACGGATAGTCCGGCGTCGCATCGCGTGCGCCGGGGAACAGTTCCGACACCCGCGCGTTCTGCAAACCCCGGCTCTGCAGCACCTCCGCCAATCGAGTGCTCGCCTGCGTCAGCTGGGTGCCGAGCACGCTGGCGCCGAGCGCGCTCAGGTAGTGGCCGCTCTCGTTCACCACGGCAGCGGCGTTGAGGGCGCTGCGGATGCCGCCGGCATCCAGGGCCATCAGCGTGGCGAGATCGACGCCAGCCAGCGCATCCAGGTCCTTGTAGCTGGGATCGAGGGCCACCCAGGCGTCGCCGCTGCGATGGCGCGCACCGCGCGAGGGTGCGTAGTCGATCCAGGCCTCCACCCAGACATGCTGAAACCGCAACGCGCTGACGGCGCCGCCGCTCAGCACGGTTTCGAAGGGAATGCCGCCTTCGGTGTAGAGCTCGGTGACCGCGGCAATGCTGTCGACGCCGAGCCAGCGCTGCATGCGCGCCGCGTCCATCTCGATGTTGCCGATCACATAGCGACTGTGCACGCCCGAGGCGCGCAACAGCGCGATCAGCAGGCTGGCCTGATCGGCGGCATTGCCGCGGCGGGTTTCCAGCGTGCCGGCAGCGCCCTGCAGGGAGCCAGCCGAGGGCACAAAGGCGATCTGCTTGCGCACCCACTCGAAGATCGCGACCGGCTGACGCCCCAGCGCGTCTGCCTGGGCCTGGATGGCTGGCGTGATCGGCGCATCCAGCGTGGCCGCCAGATCGGCGGCGCCGGGCGGCAGACGCGGCGCACGGGTGCTTGGGATAGCAGGCAGCGCGCGCTGGGCGGCCGGCTGCAGGGCGGCTTCGTCATTGCGGCGATCGCGGGCGGCGGTCAGTTGCGTCAGCTGATCGCGCGCAGCGCTGCGTTGGCTCGCATTCGACGATGGCGAGTTCAGGGTATTCAGCGCGGCCAAGGCCTCACCGCGTGCCCGATCGAGCGCCTGTTCGACCTCGCGCTGGCGAGCCGCCAGCGCTGGATAGCGTCCGCCCAGTTTGCCGAGCAGTTCGCGTCCTTGTTGCAACTGCGCTTCGGCGGTTTGCGACTGGCGCTGCACGGCCTGGTTTAGCGCCGCCGTGTCACGATCGCTCTCGGGCGACAGATCGTTCTGAGCCGAGGCGATTCCGGCACTGAACAGCACCAGGGCCGCCAGCCCGGCTCGGGACATGGACCAGCTGCGCTTATTCGTAGAAACACGACTCATGGCGCAGCTCCGGTGCAGGTCAGGTTGCCGGCGGTGACAAAGAAGTTCAAACGCGATCCGGTGGGTGGAGCGCTGCCGCTGAAGTCCAGCCGCACCGTGCCCTCCAGCGTGAAGCCGTCGGCCAATGCCGGACTGAAGTAAGTCAGACGCGCCTCGTTGAGCAGGTTGTCGCCCAACGTGGTCAGGCTGCCGGTCTGCGCGGCACCCTCCAAGCGAGTGACCGTGGTCGCGATCTTGGCCGCGCCGTTGCCAGCACTGCTCTTGACGTAAAGCTCGAGTGCATTGCCCGCACGCAGTGCGCGCCCAGTGCTGCCGGTGAACTGATTGGTGAACAAGGAGGTGGTGCCGTCCAGCACCTGGAAACTGCCGCTGCCCTGTCCGTCGTAGTTCAGGATGTAACGGTAGCTCTTGCCCGATACCCAGTTCAGTTGCGCCTGGCTGAATTGTCCGGCCGCCTGAGTGTTGGTGCCGAGGCCCCATTCCCAATCGGCGTTGCCGGTTTTCCCACCGCGCACCTCCAGTCGCTCGCGCGCTTCAAAGGCGGTGAAAGTGCCCTGCCCCGCCGCTACCGTGACCGGTGCCGAGGGGTTGCTGGTGCACAGGCTCGCCGCCGGCGGCGCCGCCACCGTACAGCCCGAGTACGCGGCCAGGTTGATTTGCATCATGCCATTCCAGGACTGTGCAACGACTGTGCCCCAGACCACGCCCTGCGGCTGCTCGATGGCTGCCAGCGGCGCGAGAATGCTGCCCTCCACCGATACACCCGCCAGCTGCAGCGTGGTGGCCTGGTAGAAATTGAACAGCACCTTGTTCCGATAGGGAATCAGCGTGCTCAAACTCATATTGGTCAGGCCGGTGTTGCTGCCGGCGATGTTGAACAGCACGGTGGCGCCCGCCGGGATGCGATCCACCTGGAAGGTATGCGCGTCCAATACCTCGGTGCCCGGCAGATTGAAGACCTGCAGCGCGCTTTGATTGTCGCCATGCAAATACAGGCCGCCCCACTGGTACTCGTAGCTGGTGTTCGCCGTGAGCGTGGCCAGACGCGCGCTTTCGGCAAGCAGTCGGGTACGTTCGGCGGCGAAATCGATTGGCACCGCGGCGTTCTGGTACAGATGCTGATCCGGCCCCAGGCCATTGGTGACAGCCGATCCGACACCGGCAGCGCTGCCACCGACAACAATATCGCCGCGATAAGCGCGACCGGAGGGGAAGGTCAGATTGCCACCGGCCACTAGCGAGGGTCCGGTAAATCCGGCCGGGAGTTGGTCGCCGATACTGTAGTTGTTGAGGCTGATATGGCCGCCGGCCGCGAGGCGACCTTGCACATCCGAGGACGCTGCACTGTAGTTGCCGAAGAAAAAGCCGTTGTAGCTGCTGGCGACGCCGAGCACATCACAGGGCGCTGGCGGCGCGACACCGCAGGTCGCGCGCTGACTCACTTCGAGCAAACGCGCGTTCGCGAGCCGCCAGCTCGCATGCGGCACGCTGCTGATGCGTACGATCTCCTCAGCGGCGTCGATCCACTTGCCGATCGCTGCGTAGGGATCGTTGCCGTTTTGCAAAGTCAACGCCGCTTGGATCGCCGTGACCGCCCGGTTGCGCGCCTGCGCCTCGCCGCCCTGCAGTGTTGCCGCATTCAACTGGGCGATCAGCGCGGCGCTGGTTTGCGCGGGATCACGCAGCGGCAGTGCGCTGCTGCGGTTGGACAGCGGTTCCAGCAAAGCGCCATTGCGACGCGACAGCTCGCTGGCGGCGGTAATCAGCGTGTTCCCGCTGGCTGGCAGCCGAATCCCCAGATCGAAGTTGCGCGCCTGGCCGCCCAACAGATTGAAGTCCCAGGTCGCCGATTGGGTGTCACCCTGCGTGGGCTGGGGCAGGGTGCTCTCGACCTTGGCCGGCATATTCACCGACGACCGCAGCCGAAGATCCACTGCCTGCCCGCGGTTTTCGACCCGCGAGCTCACCGGCACATAGCTGCCGCGCGCATGGTCAGGATTCACCACGGTGGGTGCCACGTACAACAAGCCGTTGTCGAACAGGCCACTCGCGGCCGGCTGGACGCCGTCGCGTTGGAGCACCTCGACCAGATCGAAGGCAAAGGTCAGCGCATGGCCTTGTCCGTAAACGTTGCTGATCGAAGCCGCACTGCTCGCCGCGGTGAAACTGGCCTGGACCTGACCGGTGCTCGGCGTCAGTCGCAGCGCAGCGCCGTAGGTCGGCACATCGACCTGCGGGAAGAGCGTGCCGGCACCGCGCAACACCAGGTTCTGCTGCGGCAAACGGCCGTTGAAACTGTAGCCCGCCAGCTCGTCGATGTAGGCCGTGCGCTGATCATGGGTACCGTCCAACAGCAGGCCGTCGCCGCGATAGATGGTCTCGCGCAACTCCTTGGCCTCGGCCACCGCCAACTTCTCCGTGCCACCACTCAACCAATAGGTGTTGTAGCGACCGCACCGCAGCTCGCGCATGAACTCCGCGCTGCTGGTGACCACCTTGCGATCGATGGCGCGCTGACTGAGGAACTGCTCCAGGAAGCTCTGGCGACTCAACTCACAAGCACTTGCCGCGGGCGCATCCCCGGCGTTGCCGTTTGCCGGCGCATTGATCTGACCGGGCGCGCAGCTGACCAGCACCAATAGTCGCGCGTCGCGTTGAATGGCCAAACTCAGATCGACATTCACGGCCGGTGCGGTGACCTCGACGTCATCACTGGCCAGCGTCGCCCAAGCGCCGTTGATTTGGGCCAGCAGCACCGCCTGGTAGTTCGCAGCGGTCTGACCTTGCCACTGCCGGGCGATCTGCCAGGTGCCGCTCACGGCGATGTTCGCGCTCTCGTTCCAGCTATCAACGACAACGCCGGTATCGCGGCGGCGGACTTCGATGCGCACCGGCAGCGCGGTGGCGGCGAGATTGCCGAGGTTGCGTACCTGTCCGCTGATCTGCACTGGCGTGGACGGCGGGACGCTGGCTGGCGTCGCATCGATGTTTCCGCTGATCGCGATGTCGCGCACTGCGAAAGAGGACTGCGCCAGCGACACGGTCTGCCCGTCCAGGGTTGCACTCCACTGCAGCTGGAAGTCGCCGATACCAGCGACACTGGCCGCAAGCGACTCGCTGCGCTGCAGTTGCGCGCCGATGGCCAGATCGGTGGTGTACGTCCATTCGCGCACCACGGCGCCACTATCTGCACGCAGCACCGCCAGGCGCAGCGGCAGTCCGGTTGCGGCCAGATTGCCCGTATTGCGCACACTGGCGGCGAGCGCAATGGTATCGCCCGGTCGGGCGTCGGCCGGCGTGCCGGTGACGGTGCCACTCAGCACCACCGACACCACGCGCAGCGGCTTCTGATCGAGCACTTGATTCTGGCCATCGATGGCGCCGATCAACACCGCCACGTAGTCGCCGACGGCGGCGCCAGCGCTGGCCCAGTCGTCGCTCAGGGTGACCGACGCGCCCGGTTCCAGGCTAATGCTGTGAGTCCATTCACGCACCGTCGCGTTGGCACGCGCCGGATCGACGATGCGCACCAACACCGGCACATTGCTCAGCGCCACATTGCCGCGATTGCGTACGTCGCTGCTCAAGCGCACCGTCTGGCCGCGGCGTACCTCGGCGGGCGTCAAGGTGAGCGTGCCCGACAGTGCCTGATTGCCCTGCGCAGTCAGCACATCGAAGCGTGTGTTGGCCGTGCTCAACAGCGCTGATTGCGCGTTGCGGGCCTCTTGTCGCAGCTCATAGCTGCCGGCGGCGGCCGCGCCCAAGGGCGCATCGAAGCTCACACGCGTCACGGCGCCTGGTTCCAGATTGCTGACGGTGCGTTCCAGCGTGGCGAAGGTCTGGCCGTTCGGTGCCAGAATTGTCTCGATAACGCGCAGATCCCGCAGCGACTGATTGCTGCTGGTATTGGTCAGCTCGGCGCTGATCACCACAAGCTCTTGTGGGCGGTACTGCGGCTTGTCCGTGCGCACGGTGGATGTCAGCGTCGGCGTGATCCCACCGGCGGTGATGGCAAACGCCGCCGAGTCTGCTGCCAGCACGCGGTTCTCCTCATCCAGAATCTCCGCGACGACGCGATAGTCGCCGGCCCGACGATTACCGGTAGAGAACGGCGGATTGAGTTCACGCGATTCGAGCGCGCCAAAGATCTCCGCGCGATCGATCAGGGTTTCAACCAGTGCGCCAGCGGCGTCTTCTATCCGCAACCACAGCCGGCCTCGCTTGGTCACCGAATCCGGATTGCGCAGGAAACTCTGAATTTGCACCTCGGTGTTCTGCGCGTAGCTGGCGCGGTCGGTCACCACGTCTATCTCAACCAGATCGTCCACATGCACCCTCGGCACTGCCACCGGCTGGCGCAAGCTCCCATTGGTGAAGGTATTGCGGAACTCCATCCAGGCATCCGCCGCCACCGGGCGATCTTCACCACGTCGCAGCTCAGTCAGATCCGTCAGGAAGCTCAGCTCCACGCCCTGCCGATTGACGTCACGCAAGGACCAGATCAACTCAGTACTGCCGTCGGCGCGGTTCAAGGTCTGCGTCGCCGGCGGAACTACCGCGGCGGCCGACTGTGCGGGCGGCAACACCACATGAAGATCCACGTCAATGGCGCCGCAGGTGACCGGAAGCGCGAACAATTTGGCACTGTTGGATTCACTCATCACCAACAAAGCGCTGGAAAAGCGGTCATAGACGATGAAATCCATGTCGAGCAGATCGTTACCGACGGTGCGACCGTTGAGGATCGGACCGATCTCGCCGGTGGAGCCGAGGACTTGCGCGATCGTGTACTCCTCGCCGCTCTGCCCTACGAGCGGGTAGCTGGCCGGAGTGAAGAACAATCCCGCACCGCAGGTACCGGCGATATTGACACCTTCATACTCAAAACCTGCGTCGGATAGGACCGTGGTCACGTTGCGCACGGGATCGACGCGGTAGATCACATTGCCCTGCATCTGCGCGTACAGATTCCCAGCGCCGTCCCGCGTCAAACCGTAAGGCGTGCCCGCCGGCAGCGTGGCATAAACATTGACTGTGCCTGACGGCGACATTCGGTAGATCTTGCCGGTCGCCAGCAGGTACAACTGGTCTAGCGGGTCAATAGTCATCGACTGCACGGCTTCGGGAACACTGCCCACCACTATCGAGGTTCCGTTGACCTCATATCGGCGGACTTCGGAGGCGGGACTCCCGTTTATTGGTCGCACGGCGTAGGCGCGCTGCTGGCTGTCGATTGGCACCTCTCCGCGGAAGTAATAGCCGTTTTCTGTTCCCATGCGTACGCCCGATCCACCAGAGTTCGAGCGGAACAACGAGCCTTGGGCATACCACAATGCCCCGCTCGTATCACGTGCCATCGCTGATGGATAGACCGAACTCGCCAGCAAGAGCTGCAGTTGGCTCGCCTCCACGCGCGAAAGTGAGGAGAAGTCGCCGCCCTCGATATAGGTGGACACCTTAACAGTCTGCGCCGAGCTGCGAGCGATACTGGGCGTCGCGCTCATCTGAGCCGTTGCCAGCGAGCCAACATGAAGTCCAGAGGTAAAGGAGCCACTGACCGCCGCGTCCAATGAGCGCACCGTCAGTTCATAGTCGCCACCGACCGCCGGCTGCCAGCTGCCGAAATCCATACGGCGCTTCTCGCCTGGAGCCATTGACAAATAGGGTCGCTGCGCCTGGTACACCACCGTGCCAACTGAAATCACCGGCAGTGGCTCGGCAATGCTGACGGGGCGCAATCGCGCGTTGTTGTAGCCAAGTATCCACGCCGTCTGATCGTCGATCCGCTCCAGGCTGCTGTTCCCCAAGCCCACCCATGGTGTCTGCGACCAGCGACCACTCGGCGTACTGACAACCACCGAACTTGAGGTACCAACCAAGATGCTTTGACCAGACAACACGGTAACCGAGAACGGTATGTCGAAGCCAATCGCTACTTGGCGATAGCCGTCGGAACTGGCAACGCCCAGCGCGCGGGTGCTGGCATCCACGACATAGACGTTTCCGTCGTTGTCCGCCTCGATATCTACTATGTTGTAGAAGCCACCCGTGAAGGGCTGCATGAAACCGTCGCGCAGCCGCGTTACGATGCCCAGGTTATTAACCGAGTAAAGCGCTTGCGCGCCGACCGCCAGATTCTGCGCTCCGCTGAGCACCATCCTTGGCGTTGCGATGGTGGCGACCGTGCCGTCATCCGCAAGGCGGTAGAGTGAATGATCTGCGCTCAACAAGACCATCTCATCTGCTGTTCGCGCGAGGTCGACAAAGCCTAGGGACCAAGCGGCCAAGATACGACTGTTCTTGCCAGTCGCATTGATCTCGACGATGGTCCCGCCGCGCTGGAGCAACCAAACACCGTCGCGGCGTTGCGCCATTGCATTGGCGTTGCGGAAAGGAGCGGAGGCGGCGATCACGATGTTGCCGTCAGCCAGCACGACCTCGCCGCTGGCGGAAATCGCTGCAAGCCGAGGCCCTCCGATGTCAAACGCGCCGTAGCTGCCCGCCGCCCAGCTCGGATATGTCCAGCGTACCGCCGTGCTGTCATCGGGCAACAATTCATAGACGCCCGATGCGCCGCTCACGTAGCTCTTCGGACCCTCCACGCGCACCGCACGGAAACTCGGATTATCCCCACCGATGCGAGTGTAGATGCCTTGCGTACTGATCGCAGTCATGCGTCCGCGCGAATCCACCAACAGCGTTCGGCCATCTTCGGTAAGGGCCATGGACCGTGCCTGTTCCGGGATCGGTGTCCTTTGCACCACATTACCGGCCGCCGCGTAGAAGTCCACATAGCCGGAGCCGCTGTCCCAGGTTGCGAGCCCATCCGCGCCGACTACCGCAAATGCAGTCTTCGCGCCGGCAAGTGTAAAGCGCTGAACTGCCGCGCCCGCGTCGTTCAGCGAGTAGATGCGTAACCCCGATTTCCACCACGGCTTGCCATCAATCCCAGGTTGAATTTCATTGACGCCGCTAGCGATCTGGACCGACCCACCCTGCTCCAGACGGTACAGTGCGGTGTTCGAACGCCAATACAGGTTATCCTGCGCGTCAATAATGACATCCTGTACGGAGTCAGTCGATGGTACGGTGGTGAGCACCTCAATCTGGGTAGTTTGAGGATCTAGACGGACGATGGTGCGATCTGATTTTCCAAATATAACGCGCCCGAGCGAATCTGTCGCAATGCCTCCAACCAGTCCGTTGAGTGCGCTGGTGACGCGCACACTGTTCCCGGTGGCGAGATTGACCTTGAACAAACCGACCGGCGTAGCCGAGATATCGTAGACATAAACATCGCCATTGGCGGCGGTGAAGGCATCATTAAGGTATTGAAAAGGTCCAGCGCGCTTAATCACGCGTCCCGTCGTGTCCAATTCAAAAATGTCGCTTCTCGTCCACAACGCGGTACCACTTGCAGTACGAAGCAGTCCGACGCCGCCCACCGGGATCTCTGTCCGGACCGCCAGGTTGCCAGCGCTCAATGTTCGTACGCTCTGGCTTCGACTGCCTGGACCAACGGCCAACACGACCGTACTGCCGTCGGAGGCCTGATGGATGCTGCTCAGGATGTGGCCGGTGAGACTTGCAACCGTGCTGGTGGCTTGCACTCGGATCGCCCGAATCACGCTGCTTCCTACCGTCGCCAAGAACTGATCCGGCGCTTCCTCCACCACGTCATTAATGGTTGACAGGCCGCTGGCTATCGTTTCCTGACTGCCATCCGCCTTCTGGCGGCGTATCTCGCCGTCACCCGCTGCCACCAGTTGCCCCTGGCTGTCGATCGTCACCGCCGTGGGCGAGTTCACCAGCGCGCTTGCGAATAACTGATGGCTGCCGTCGGCCGCAATCTTGCGGATCTGGCCGGTTTGCGGATTGAAGGCGTAAATCGCGCCGTCGAGACCCCGTTGCAGGTCGCGGATGCCTGGAATTCCGATCGCAAAGTCGCTGAGCGTGCCGTCGCCCGCTATGCGGCGGATGCGACCACTGGTGAGCTCGGCGACGAGCAACGATCCGCCCGATTCGGGCAGCAGCGCATAAGGCTGTGCCAATCCGGAAGCGCGCAACGTCACCAGCCCCGTATTGCCGTCAATCTTGAAGACCTGACCAGTGCCGGCATTGGCCGTGTACAAATGACCGTCGTCACCCACCGCAGCGGCGCTTGGTGCACCCACGCCTGCCTCGGCCAGAATGCTGACGAGCCCACCCACCGCGCGCTTCAGCAAGCGGGTCCGCCCCTGATAGGCCCCGGCGAAGTACTCGTTGCCGGCTGCGTCCACGGTGTACGCGAGCGTGCTGTCAGTGACGCCAGTGGCGTTGGTCTGATCGAACGGTGCCGTCAGGGTCACCGCGCTCACGTACTTGGCGCTCCAGGCGACGCGCAGCTTGCCGTCCGGGTGCATGGCCAGACCATAGGGGGTGCCCATCGAAGGGCCCGATGTGCCACCGTTGACGTAAGGATTGAGCGTACGCAGCACCGTTGTGCTGGCGTCGGGTGCGATTTTCAGCAGTTCACGGGTGTTGTAGTTGACCGTGTACACATTGCCGGCGTTGTCGCGGGCGGTGCGCCAAGGGCGATCCAATGGCGCGCCGTTGATCAGATCGGCACCGATCACCGGTGGCGGTGGTGCCGGCGGGCGGTTGTCGCCGTTGACCAGTTTGACTTGCAGTTCAGCCGTGCCGGCGCTGATCGGCAGATTGCCCAAGTTCGCCAGTTCGGCGCTGATCTGCACCGATTGACCCAATCCGGCCTGGAGCAAAGGCGGGTCCGGCACCACGCTGCCCGACAATCGCCGCAGCGCGCGCACGCGATAGCCGGTGCTGCCCTCGACCGCGACGCGACCGTCCGGCTGCAGGCCACGGAAGAGCACGGTGTAGTTGCCCGGCAGGTCGTCCAGATTGCCCCAGGTGATCGTGATCGCTCGCGTGGCACCCGGCGCAATGGCCTGGATGTTGTCTCCCGGGCGCGAGTTGTAGACCATCCGGACGGCCGGCACATCGCGGACCACCTGCTGGTTGGCATCGATCACGACGGCGTTGAAGATCAAACCGGCTTCGGCACTACCGAGATTGCGCACGCTGCCGACCACGCCGATTTCGCTGTACGGGTCGTACTCGGGCGCCGACATCACCACGCTTTCCAGCGCGAAGTCGCCCCCGGCCAAGCGGTCCATGTCCACGTCAACCGTGTAGCTGCCGTGCGTCTGCGCGCTCACTTGGGCGCTGCGCGAAGCAAATCCCGCCGCCGAGACGTTCAGCGTGAATGGCAGCGCGGAAATCCCTTCAATCCGATAGCGACCGTCGCTGCCGCTGGAGGCACGCAAGGCAGTGCCCATGACTTCCACCAGCGCGCCCGCCATCGGCGTTCCGTTGGCTGCGTCCCGCACCAAACCCGACACAGTGCTGGTCGTGGCCGGTAGATTCGGCACCAGACGAATCAGGCCCGCATTGTTGACGCCCGCGGCCAGCGTGCCGTTGAGCTGTGCCGACAAATAGCCATTGGCGCTGATTTGCACCTGGGCGATGCCGGTCGCCAGATCGGCCAATTGGAACTGTCCGTCGCTGGCGCTCTGCGTCTGCCGGGTGCCGACTTGGACAACGGCGCCGGCAATCGGGCTCTCCCCCTCGGCGGACACCACACGCCCGATCAGGACGGCTGTCGTCGGCGGTTCCAGGCCAGCGGGGTACAACGCCGGAGAAAACTCCAAAATCTGCCCCGAAACCAAGTTGCCGCTGGCCTGCGCACTCTGATAGCCGCTGCGGCTGACCAGGATAGTGATCGCGCCGGCCGCGACAGACTGGATTTCGTAGCGACCATCGGGCCCGGATTGCGCCTGGGTGCTGGTGGCGCCCTGGACCGCAATCGACACCCCTGCCAATGGGCTGTTGTCACGCACATCGGTGACCACGCCGCGCAGTACCGCCACATTGGGCAGGCGCTGCAGATCGATCGTTCCGACATCAAGCGTGGCACCTGCGTTGACCGTGACCTGAAACGGTGTTGACGAATGGAACCCCGCCTTCTCGGCGCGCACGCTGTAACTACCCGGCGGCACATCGGCAACGAGCACTCGGCCATCGCCCGCCGAGTTGGCGGTCAAGGTCGTGTTTCCCGTCAAACTGAGCGTACCGCCGGCCAGAGGCGCCAGGCCCTGCGCATCGCGCAGCACCGCCACTACGCGTCCGGTGGTTGGTGGCGGCGGCGTCAAGTCGCCAATCAAGCCCCGCAAGGCAAGGGCGGTGAGGAATGGATCATTCTCCCAGCTGCCGTTTGCCAACTGACTGCTGCGCAGCGCTGCCCTCAAGGCGTCAAGTCCGGTTCCGCTGGTCGAGCTGAAGCCGAGTGCAATGGCGCCGACCGCATTCAACAGCGTTTCGGCATAGGCTGACTGTCCCTGCTGCGCCAGCAATTGGGCGCGTGCAGCATCGATGGCCTGAGCAATCGAGTACTGAGTCGAATAGGAATGCAATGCCAGCAGCAGATAGGCGGCCACGTAAGGACGCGAACCCGCCTCCATACCCAGGCCGGGTGAGTCGAGTTCGCCGACGTTCGCCGCCAGGTAGGCAACTGCGCGGGCAACCGGCTGCCCCGAGAGCTCGCCCGCAGCGCGCAGGGCCAGGAGCGCAAAGCTGGTGTCGAGTAGCTCACTCTGGTGTTTGCCGCCCCCACCAAAGCCGCCGTCGGCGTTCTGCCAGCTCTTGAGCTTGTTCAGCATGGTCGGCGGAACGCCGCTGGCCGCCTGGGCCATGATCTGTCTGGACAAATGCTCGACGACGGATTCTGGCGGCTGCGACGACAGCAAGGTGCCCAAGGCGACAGGCGCCGCGTTGAGTCGACGCAAGGACTCAAGCACCTCAGCCCGCGTCTGCAGGGGCGTTGCGATGGCGGCGTCCTCGCCGATCACCGAACCATCGCTGCGCACCTGGGCCACCAACCAGTTTCGACCCTGGATCACCTCCGGCGGGAGCGCCTGCGCAGATACCAGTGACGACAAAAACAATAGGGCGCACAAGAGCCCGAGCCGATGGCCGAAGCGCATCAGTTACTCCTCGATCCGGGGTGAACAACCGTCACGAGCGATACGCTCGTTTGCAAATCATTGACACTTCGTGTGGGAACTGTCAATCCAATGCGGAGGATCTGTGAATGCCATTTACCCTTGCTGTCGATGATCGCTTCTGCTAGGTGTTGCCCGACTACCGGGAGCCCGCATGCACCTTGATCGCCTACTCCTCTTCGGACTGACACTGACCTTGGCCGACAGTGTCCCGGCGCATGCCGTGTTTGACGCGCCGCGACAGTTCCAACGCTCCGGTGCAGGGCCGGGCTTGGACCTGCGGCCGCAGGCTGAGGGCTTCGTGCGCTACGCGCATTACGCCGTGGAGCAATCGGCACAGGCGGTTACGCGGTTGCAGAAGGCCATCAACAAGTTTCTCGCCGAACCGAACGCGCAATCCCTCGACCAGGTTCGCCAGGCATGGCGCGACGCCCGCCCGTACTACCAGCGCACCGAAATGCTGCGATTCTTCAACGGCCCTATCGATCACCCGGCCGGCCCGGGGATTGACGCGGGGCCAGAGCCGCGCATCAATGCCTGGCCCCTGAACGAGGCGGCAATCGATGCGGTGCGGGGTGCGCCCCGAAGCGGCCTGGTTTACACGAGTCAAGGTGTACTGACCGAGGACGACATCCTTCGAGCGGATCAAACAAGCGACGAGGCCGACGTTACCACGGGCTGGCACGCTATCGAGTTTCTGCTGTGGGGTCAGGACTTCAACGCGACCGGACCGGGTCAGCGGCCGTACACCGATTTTCTACCGGGTGACCCTTATCGCGAGCGTCGTCGGCGCTACCTGCAGCTCTTGGTCGAGCGTCTGAACGCCGATCTTGCGCAACAGGAGCAAGCCTGGGATGCCGAACATGCGGACAGCTACGCTCACTGGCTCCTGCAACAGCCCGCGGGGGAAATCCTGGGCCGCGGCATCCACGGCGCCGCTTCACTTGCGGCGATCGAGATCTACGGTCAGCGTCTGACCGCACCGCTGGATTCCGGCTCACAGGAGGATGAGCATTCCTGTTTCAGCGACCACACGCTCGCCGATCTCCGGGCCAACCTGCAGGGCATAGACGGCTTTGTGCGAGCGCGATATGGCGATACCGAACTGGGAGCCAGCCTGATCGATCTGTTGCGATGGAAGGATCCCCGACTCGCGGATCGATTGGATCAGGCACTCAAACAAGCAATGGCCTCGCTCGCCGCAGTCCCCGAGCCCTTCGACCAGATTCTGCTGAGTCCCGGCGATGCCCCTGCGCGGACGCTGGCGGAAGCTGCGGCGGAGGACGTCCGCCTCGTCGCTGTCGCGCTGAAGGCTGCTGCGGAGGCCTTGAGTCTGGAAATCGTCGTACCGGGCGTATAGCTACAGAGAGTTCACAAAAGCAATCAGCGCCGCCCGATCAGTGCCGTTGGCGCGGACAAAGGCGTCGCGGGCTTTTTGCGCCTCACCACCGTGCCACAAGATCGCTTCCGCCACGCCACGCGCGCGACCATCGTGCAACAGGTACTGATGCCCATTCACGGTCGGGATCAAACCAATACCCCACAACGGCGCCGTGCGCCATTCTCGACCACCCGCTTCGAATTCGGGTCGACCGTCAGCCAGTCCGCTACCCATATCGTGAAGGAGCAGATCGGTGTACGGCAGGAAAGTCTGCGCTGCCAACAACGGCGGCTCTGCGGACGCTGCTGTGGTCTGCGCCGGCTGATGACAGGCGGTGCAGCCCATGCGTCGAAACTGGCTCGCGCCGGCACGTACGTCGGCTTGATCCTGGTTGCGCTGCCCGGGCACCCCGAGCAACTTGAGGTACAGCGTCAGTTTCTGCAGCTGAGCGTCACTCAACTCGGGCTCCCCACCGGCGACTCTGCGCCTGCAAGCGCGTTGCTCCCTGGGACAATTCTGCTCGGGAAACCAAGGGCTGCTGAGGCCGATATCCCCATGGGCTGCCGCGGCCGCTTGGATCATCAAGCGCGCGACCCCAGCCTTCCAGCCAAATCGTCCGAGCATGCGCTCACCGCTGACCGGGTCGTACACCCAGTTCAAGCGACCAGAAATTCCGTCGCCGTTGCGATCGTGAGGATCCGCGGCCGCCTGCAGATCCGACGCCGGAATCGCATCCAGCAGTCCCATCCCTATCATCGCCGGAGCGACTCGCGCGGATACCAGAAGCCGCTTCGGCAGAGGCCCATAGGCGGCCTCGCGGAAACCCAAAACGGGGCGCCGCAACCGGTACGGCGTGCCGTCGGCATAGCGCCCCTCGGTCTCTCTCCATTCAATCTCCAAGCGCGCTTCCGGAGCCACACCCTCGATTGCCCGGTCGTTCAACTGCTCCCCATAAGCCGGGACTGGTTTCGGCTGACCATGGTTGGCGCGGCCCGGAATGCTCCAACGCACCAACATTGATTCGGGCGCTGCGCCCGTCGCGGGAGCTTGCCCTCGACCATCGCGCAAATGGCATCCGGAACACGAGGAGCGATTGAAGGTGGGTCCAAGGCCATCAAATGCATCCACAGAGGCCGGCGCTGTCAGCCACTGGGTATTGAAGATCCGGTTGCCGAAGGTGAACGCCCGCAGTTCGGGTCCAGTCAAACCCGGTGCCGGTTGCGCAAAAGCGTCTCGATTACGCTCTTGGTGCGTCAACGCGCCGCCGGCTGGCTGTGCGCAAATGGGGACGCCGGTTAGCAGCAACAACACAGCCAAAAGCTTCATGCGCGGTATCGACTGGAGGGTTGGTGGCAGGACGTAGTCAGCCCACAGAGATCATCCGCGGAGCTTTGGGGCTGCCGTCCTGCACTTCAGAATACCCGAGCCACGACGAGCGTCAGCGCCTCATCGTCTGCAGCGTTGACGGAGTTGCAGCCCAAGGGCTCAGGGCGCCGCGCTCAACGCCTCAAGCGAGGCCTGCACCCGGCTGAGTTCCTCGCGCCCGGCCGGTAGCGTCTGCGTCCACTGTTGCTGCGCTTGGTGCAGCCATTCCGCGGCTTCTTGCTTGCGGCCGGTGTGCAGGCATACCTCGCCCAGGCCCCACCAGACCCAGCCCCAGTTGGGGTCGTCGGCGGGGGCGCGGCCGGTCCACAGGCTCAGCACTTTGCGAAAGCGCGCCTCGGCCTCGGTGTACTCGGCGCGCTTCAAATGCACCAAGCCCAGATTGAGATTGGGATTACCGAGCTCCGGATGGTCCGGCGGCAGGCGTTTCTCGTTGATCGCCAGCGCGCGGTTCAGATAAACCAGCGCCTCGTCCAGGCGATCCTGCAGATAATAGGAAACGCCCAGATTATTGGCCTGTAACGCCACATTGGGGTGGTCCGGACCATAAATACGCTCGGTAATTGCCAGCGAACTCAGATACAGCGGCTCGGATTCGGCCTGGCGGCCGTGTTCATCGTACAAATCCGCGAGCGTACGCATCGGCCCAGCCAATGAAGAGTGGTTCGGTCCGAGGCGGCGATAAATCTCGATGGTGCGCTTGAGCAGCAACTCGGCCGACAGCAGCTGGTCGCGCTGATAAGCGATGTAGGCCAGCGCGTAGTAGGCGCGTGCGGTGGATGGATCGGCGGCACCGTTCAGGCGCACGCGCAAGGCCAGCTCGCGTCGATGCAGGGCCTCGGACGCGTCCAGGTGCCGCTGCAGGCGCTCGCTGATGCCGTAGCGATTGAGCAGCTCGGCCATCTCCGAACCACTCAGCACGCCCTCGCCGGCATCGGCCAGCGTCAGCGCTTCCTGCATGCGTGCGCTGGCCTCGACATACTGTCCCTGCATCGAGCGCAGTCGACCGACGCTCAGCAGCGCCAGGGCGCGTTCGCGCGGGCTGCGCGCCTGCGCCAGCGCCTCGGTCAGCAAGGGCTCCGCCTGCGGGTACAGGCCCAGGCTCTCGTACACTGCGCCCAGCGTGCGCAGCAGCACGCCGCGCAACTGCGGCTGATCAGCCAGTTCGGTGCGCACGCGCTCGGCGCCGCTGTCCAAAATCTCGCGCGCGGTCAACGTGTTGCCGCGCGAGCGCGAGGGGTCGGCCTGTTCGAACAGCCCGAGCATGAAGGCCGACACGCGCTCGGCTTCCGCGCGCGCCAGCTGCGCCGCCGCGGCCTCGCGGTCGGCCCGCGCCGCCGCCAGACTGAAGGCCACGATACCGCCGACCAGACTCAGAAACACCGCCGCCAGCGCCAGTGCCGGCCCGCGGCGTCGCTGCAACAGCTTCTTCAGCCGATACCAGGCCGAAGGCGGCGCCACGCTCACTGGCTCCTGCGCCAGCCAGCGCTGCAAATCCAGCGCCAGCGCCTCTACTGAGCCATAGCGCTCCTCGCGCACCCGCGCCACCGCATGCAGCGCGATCCAGGCCGGCTCTGCCGCCAACAACTGGCGCAGGCGCAGCGGCGTGCACTGCCGCGCTCCGGCGATCGCGGCCTGCTCTGCCGTCGGCAGGCTCAGATAGCGCTGCAGCGGCGCCGGCGCATCGTGTTCGGCCACCTCGCGCATCACTTGCAGCAGCGAGTTGCCGGTGAGCGCCAGTGGCCGCACGCCGGTCAGCAGCTCATACAGAATCACGCCGAGCGCATACACATCGGCGCGCGTATCCAGATCCACGCCCTGCGCCACGTCCAGCGCCTCCGGCGCCAGATAGGCCGGCGTGCCAATCACCTCCGCCCCGGTCAGCGAGGCGCCACCGGGCTGATCCAGCGCCTTGGCGATACCGAAATCGATGATCTTGGGATGCGGCCGGCCATCAATCTCCACCACCAGAATATTGTCCGGCTTCAGATCGCGATGCAGGATGCCGCGCCGATGCGCGTGGCGCACGCCCTCGCAGATCGCCAGAAACAGGCGCACACGCTCGGGCACCGACAGCCGCGCCGCATCGGCATAGTCGGTCAGCCGCTGGCCCTCGATCAGCTCCATCGCAAACCACGGGAAGCCCGCCTGCGTGGTGCCGGCCTCGTACAAATGGGCGATGGTCGGATGCTCCAGCCGCGCCAGCGCCTGCTGCTCGATGGCAAAGCGCGTCGCCATCTCCGGCGTCACCACCGCCGCCCGCATCAACTTGAGCGCCACGCGGCGCGTCAGTGGCACCGTTTGCTCGGCCAGAAACACTTGGCCCATGCCGCCGCTGCCCAACTGCTTGAGGATGCGGAAACCGGCAAAATCGCCGCTGACGCTCAGCTCCGCAGCGCCCTCCGGCGACGTCTGCAGCCGTTCGGTGGCGTCATTCGGATGACCAGTCGGCATGGGAAGTCCCCGAGCCAGGGTGGCGCCATCATGCCAGTCACCCGCAGCGTGCGCATCGGCGATACTGCAGACCCCGCGCCATGAAACCCTGTCGATGGACCCCGAACTCGTCGAGCGGCGCACCCGCGCCTGGCTGGAACACGCCGTCATCGGCCTCAATCTCTGCCCCTTCGCCCGCGCCCCGGCGATCAAGCAGCGCATCCGCTACCGCGTCAGCGCGGCCAGCACGGAAGACGAACTCGTCGCCGATCTCGCCGAGGAACTCGGACTGCTCGCCGCCGCCCCGCCCGAAGAGATCGAAACCACGCTATTGATCCATCCGCAGGTGCTGGCGGATTTCTACGCCTTCAACGATTTCCAGGAGATTGCCGAAGCCACCGTCGAAGCGCTGGGCCTCACCGGCGAACTCCAGGTCGCCAGCTTCCACCCCGACTTCGAATTCGGCGACGCCGACGAAAACGCCGTGGAAAACTGCACCAACCGCTCGCCCTATCCCACACTGCACTTAATCCGCGAAGCCAGCATCGAACGCGCCGTCGCCCAACTCGACGACCCGGATGCCATCTACCAGCGCAATATCGACGTGCTGCGGCAGCTGGGATGGGCGGGATGGGAGGAGAAGCGGAGGGCTTGGGAGGGGTGAAGCAAGGGGGACGAGGACACGAGGGCACGCGGTAGCACCGCTCGGACGACGCTCTCATCAGATTAAGTCGTCGGAAGGACAGATAGCCAAATGGAGCGACAACCAAGTCGACTCACTGCGTTGCCCGTCGGCACTGGCGATGCCTTTCTCTGGCAGGACGGGGGGAGGACCACCCTTGTTGACGGCGGGCAAAATAAACTCCAAGCGAACCACGAAATAGAAGCGCGAAGTATCCAGAAGATTGACGTCGCAATCTGCACCCATGCAGATGCCGATCACGTGGATGGTCTCTTAGCAATACTTAGGAATCCACGAATCCGAATCGGAACCGTTTGGGTCCCCTCGCGCTGGGGAAATGGATTGCATGACCTCATTCAGGATCCAATTACGGCGCTTCATAATCTGGCGAGAGAATGCATAGAATCCAACCTGACGAATCTTGAACAAGAATCCGAACTCGACCGCCCAAACTCTGGGACTACTGACCTGGTCGACACCAGTGCGCTTGAAGAAGCAATAATGGAGAGCCCTGATCTTGGCAGGGTCATTGAGGGGCTGATCATGGAAACGTGGTTCGTTAAGCGCTGGCCGCCCCTTTGGCTGGATTCTCAATTTACGCTGTCCCGAATCTGGGGGCTTGTGCGAGCGGCACTTGAGGCTGGCGCCGAGCTTAGGTGGTTCGAATACGGCAAGCCTCCGAACGGAGGTCTGGACCGGCTGAAGCCGGTGAATTCGGCGGAAACAGCGAAAGTGGCGAAGTCCAAGGCCAATCTGGCATGGCTACGTCTTACTAGAGTAAACCGCGAGGCGCTGGTGTTTGCCGGAGAGTCAAAATGTGGAGCCAGAGTTCTTTTTTGTTCAGACTCGGATTTGGCTGGCATAACGAAACTGCCTCTTGGCACCGGCGCACTATTGGCGACGGCTCCGCATCACGGATCTGAGAAGAACGCCGGCGCGTACGCAGCTATTGACGCAATGGGCGCGAACCAGAACGTCCTCTGGGTGCGAAGCGATCGCGCAGCAAAACGTCGGCCGCGTGAAGTGTTTCTGAAGATTCCAGCGATTCGGCGCGCTTGTACCACCTGCGGCAAATGCGACCGGACTCCGCCCCGCGAAGTCATCGCTGAAGCTCGTGGCGGTGAATGGTACTTCAAGACCGCTAGCTGCCCAGGAGCGATGGCGCCATGATGCGATCGCATCTGAGACAACAGTCATCTGGCTCAGCGCTATCTGAAGGCCGTTGAGGCGGACAAGTACCTGTTGATATGGATCTCGGGCCAACTGAACTACGGTCCCGACGACTTCCGCACGGCTGCCGCCAGCTCGGTCGCCGACATGCGCGTGTACTTGAGCGGCTGCACCTTCATATCGACTTGCGTGACGTGGCCGCTGAAACGTACGAAGGGTACGCGCTTTTGCCACGCCGGCGCTGTGACCGGACTGTCGCTGACGTCGTCATGATCGAGCGCCACCAACAGCTCGCCATTTTCGTCCGTAACCACGCCATCCAGGTCCCAGGCGTATCCCCAATACTGCTGACCCGGTCGACTGCTATCGTCCATCGCCGGATACACCGCCGCGAGCATCACCATGCGGCCATCGGGCGCACGTTGATACAGCGCCATCTCGCCGCCGTCTTCATGTCCGGTGGCCACGAAGCTCAAGCTCGGGTCGGCGCGCAGTTGCCACTGGTAGCAGTAGGCACCCGTGGTGCTTGCCTCGTGCGCACACAGGCGGGCGTCTCCCCGCACCTCGACCCAGGTGTCGGCATAGCCGAGTCCATGCAGGGACATCAGCAGAAGCAGGAGGACGATGCGCATGCCAGTGATCCATGATGACGGTATGTGCAATCTAGGGGCGAATGCGGGCGGACCGGGACCAGCACCTGACAGCGTTTGGCGGCGTTCGGGCAGTCAGCGGGCAGCTGCGCGCGGTCGTTTGCATCGCGACTCGACGGACACACCAGCGGCCGCGCCAGGACCGTTGAGGAACTGTGGAGCTCACTGCTGGCTCTCGGCGTCGCCCAAACTCTGATCGCTGGCGCCCCGCGCGACGCCATGGACCGGACAGCTTCTGATCAGCGCCAGACTGGCGCGGTCCATGATCAGGCCGCGCGTCCACTGCCGCCCAAAGCGTGTCCGATTGCGTTCTATGCGCCCGATCGTATCGACCAAGCGAAGCGCATAACCCCTCGGCCAATCGTCCAGTCCGGCCACGCCGGACTGGACATGCGCGTATCAGTCTTGCAGCGCGCGGGTGAACTTATCCATTGCATCGTATTGCTGGCCAGGGGTGGCCACCGGCGGCACCGGATCGCTAACGTAATCGAAGCTCGCTTCCTTGGCCGCAGCGCCGACCGTCTTCCACAGCGTCACGCTGCTCGAACCCGCCGGGATCAGCGTCCAATAGCTGCTCGTGGCCTGGCGGATCTCCGCCGCGAAGCCGGTGTGGGTCATGTTGATGGTGCTCGAACCGGTCGGCAGATTGATATCGACGTAGCTCCAGCAGCCATAGCTGAAGAAGCCCGGCGGCATGGCGCTGTAGGAGAAGTTGGCAGCCGTCAGCGTCCGCTTCTGCGTGCCCACCTGGACTTCCATGGTGCCACCGCACTTGCCCTGGATCTGCACTGGAAGCTGGCTGTCGACGGCGGCAGGCGCCACCACGTACAGGCGCCCAACGACGTCCAGACCGGCTTTTCCACTCGTGATCGGCGAGCGATAGTTGAACACGTACCCGGTCGGGCCGTCATAACTCCATCCCTGCTGCTCGTAGGAGGACTTCAACGAGCTGCTGGTCGTGTAGAAATGCTGCAAGTCCCGCGTCGCCGGATCATATCGGTTCAGGCGATGGAAAGGCACCAAGCCATTGGTCGGCTGGCGAAATACCGCGCCTTCCTTGTTCTCTTCAATGTAGCCGTTGGCGAGGACGAAATTGATCTCGAAACCTTCGATCGAATAGAAGTGCTCGGTGGTGGGCGCGCCCTTGTAAAAGCGCCGCAGCGGCTCCAGATTGTTGCGCCACGGGGTTTCAGAGGCGAACACGTAGGCCGCCGGGCCTACCGTGACATAACCGCAGCAGGTCAGCGAGGCATCGCGCTGCCACACCTGGGTGGTGTAGAAATTGTCGGTCACGGCATTTTGGCGCGTCTGCCACAACACCGCGACATCACGCACCTCGCCGACGTCCGCGCTGGCCGTGGCGGCCATCAGTACAGCCAATACACCGCTTGCCACCATTTTCATTCCGTGTTTCATCATCATCTCCGAACAGGGGTTCAATAAAAAAGCGCACCCTTTGGGTGCATATTCAAGGAGGACCGAGTCCATTTCAGTACCGCAAAAAGGGGACGTACCCGTGCGCAAGTCGTGCGCTCGGTGTGTCCAGATCGACGCGCAATCACTCCCTCGGAAAGTGATGCCGCCGACTGTCACGCGCTGAGCATTGCGGGCCGAGCGCCTCACCGAGCCCAGATCAGCGCCCAAGGGAAGCTCTGATCAAGTATCGTGGCCGCGACGGCGGCTGAATCGGTCTCCGGCAAGGAAGTCGCCGAAGGGCATAGCCAGCTCTCTGGCCGAGGCGACTGACGACGCTGGAGGCCGATTCAGCCCCGTCCCGAAGGGTTGCGGCCAGAATCGTCCGCCGCGTCGTTCCGGTCCTCGGCCAGAGAGCCCGGCTATGCCCTGCGGACCGCGCCTAGCGGCAGACGATTCTGACTCGCAACGCGGCTCACGAGACTTGATCAGAGCTTCCCAAGCACTCCCTCGGAAACTCATGCGGGTGACTGTCAGGCGCGCGGCAAGTACCGGCGCCCTCCTCGGCGGTGTGGGCGGCTTCAGCGCTCGGACCGGTCACGTCCAGCCGCGAAGCGATGCGCTTGCGGCGAATCTTGGATCCCAAGGCCAGTCCAGCGCCGGAGAACCGGCGCCCACCTGGGCACTGCGCCGTCCATCCAGCCGCAGCACCGCCCCCGGCGCCGGGGACCGGCGCCCTCCTTAGCTGCGTGCCGGGCTGGCGGTTCTCCCCTACAATCCGCAGCCGTCTACTGGTCAGTCCCCATGCGTCTCAACAAGCACATCAGCGAAACCGGCTACTGCTCGCGGCGCGAGGCGGATGAGCTCATCGAGCAGGGTCGGGTGACGGTCAATGGTGAGGTCGCGGATCTGGGCATGGAGATCCTGGAGGGCGACGAGGTGCGCGTTGACGGCGCGACGCTGAAGGTGCGGCCGAAGAAGCGCGGGCGACGGCATGTGTACATCGCGCTGAACAAGCCGGTGGGCGTGACCTGCACCACCGAGGACTCGGTGTCGGGGAATATCGTCGAGTTTGTCGGCCATGAGCAGCGCATCTTTCCGATCGGACGCCTCGACAAGGATTCCGAAGGCCTGATCCTGCTGACCAGCAACGGCGATATCGTCAACGAGATCCTGCGCGCCGAGAATCGCCACGAGAAGGAGTATCTGGTCGGCGTCAACAAGCCGGTCACGCCGGAGTTCCTGGCCGGCATGGCCAACGGCGTGCGCATCCACGGCCGCATGACCCTGCCGTGCAAGACCGCGCGCATCGCCAAGTTTGGCTTCCGCATCGTGCTGACCCAGGGCCTGAACCGGCAGATCCGACTGATGTCGGCGGCTTTCGGTTATCGGGTGACGCAGCTGCGCCGCGTGCGCATTGACAACATCAAGCTCGGCACGTTGAAGCTCGGCACCTGGCGCAACCTCACGGATGCCGAGCTGAAACTGCTGATCCCCGGCCGCACCGACTGGTAGCCGGCCGGCGCGGCGCGAGGGCTGGATTGCCCTACTCGGCCGGCTTGACGAGCTGTCGGTGGGTTTCCGGGATCAGCATCAGCGCTGCGCTGCTGTAGAGCGTGTGGTACTCGGCGACCATCTCGCCGTGCTGGATCACCGGATCAGTGGCGACCAGCGCCTGGGCCGCCTCGATACTGTCGACCGCCAGGATGAACATCCCGCGCCAGCCATCGACCTTGTCGAGTGGGCCAGCGGCGGCCAGCTGCCCGGCATCGGCCAAACGCTGGATGTTGGCAAAGTGCCCGGCGAACATGGCGTCGCGCTCGGCGCCTTCGGGCACCGGTGTCGGTCCGGTTTTGAGAATGACAAGGACGTATGAGCGCATGCCGCGCTCGTCGGCGCCCAGGCGCTCGGCCAGCGCAGCGTCATAGGCGGGCGCGGGCGGGGCCTCGGGCGCGGTATTGCCGAGCAGCAAGGCCAAAGTCCAGGCGGGCAGCGTCCACATGGCAAGCTCCTGAGCAAAGATCGGGGACTTCAAGCATGCGCCGCGAGCCTCGCCCGCTGTAGTGCCCGCGCCTCAGAGCGGCCGCGCCGGGTAACCTTCTGCCGTCAGTGCCGCGGCGGCAGCCGCCGGGTCCAGCGCACCGCGCACCTGCACGCGCCCGGCTGCCAGATCGACCTGCACCTCGGCAGCCGCATCCAGCGCCTTCAAGGCCGCAGTGACGGCGCGCACGCAGTGCTGGCAACTCATCTGTTCGACCTGCAGTTCCATGCTCCGGCTCCTGATCCTGGAAAAGCCCATGATCGCCGACGCCGGTGGCGTACCGACTGATCCAGATCACTGCGGGCCGTGCGATGCTGCGCCGATGAGCGAGGACACGCTGCGATTGCAGATCGCCGAGATGAGCTGCGCTGCCTGCGTGGCGCGGGTGGAACGCGCCTTGTTGCGGGTGCCCGGCGTGCAGGCGGCCAGCGTCAACCTGGCCACCGAGATCGCCAGCGTCGACGTGGCGCCCGGCACCGCCACCGAGGCGTTGGTGCAGGCGGTCGCCGCAGCGGGCTATCGCGCGGCGCCGCTGGTTGAGCACACCGCCTCCGCGCCCGCGCCGCCCTCGCGTGACTGGCTGTGGGCGGCGCTGCTGTCCGCACCGCTGGCGCTGCCGATGCTCGCGCTGCCCTTCGGCGTGCACGCGATGCTGCCCGGCTGGCTGCAATGGCTGCTGGCGACGCCGGTGCAGTGCTGGCTGGGGGCGCGTTTCTATCGCGCCGGCTGGCAGGCGCTGCGCGATCGCGCCGGCAACATGGATCAGCTGGTGGCGCTCGGGACCAGCGCCGCCTATGGGCTCAGCGTCTACCATCTGCTGCGCGGCCAGACCCACACGCTGTACTTCGAGGCCTCGGCGGTGGTGATCACGCTGGTGCTGCTGGGCAAGGCGCTGGAGGCGCGCGCCAAGCGCCAGACCAGCGCCGCCATCCGCGCACTGCAGGCGCTGCAGCCGGAGATCGCCGAGGTCTGGCGCGACGGCCACTGGCAGACGCTGCCGATCCAGTCGCTGCAGCCTGGCGACGAACTGCGGTTGCTGCCGGGCGCCCGCGTGCCCGCCGACAGCGTGGTCCTGGAGGGTGACAGCCTGCACGATGAGTCGCTGTTGACCGGCGAGGCGCTGCCGGTGGCGCGTGGCCCGGGCGACGCGGTCACCGGCGGCGCCATCAATGGCGAGGGCGTGCAGCGTCTGCGCGTGCTGCGAGTCGGCGCCGACAGCACGCTGGCGCGCATCGTTCGGCTGGTCGAGGAC
>JAXMHB010000013.1:0-129508 GCA_046346965.1 Lysobacterales bacterium | reverse complement strand
GCCGCCGACGCCTGGGCTCAGTGCGGGTGATTGACTTTGCCGGCAGCGGCGTTCATCGCGAACTCCTCTTCCGGCGACAGGATCAGCTTGTGCCGGCCGGCGATCGCGAAGTAGGTGATGCCAATGGCAAACCACACCGCGACCCATATGATTCCTTGGCGATAGACCGGATCAATGGCCTGGAAGTACACGGTCACCAGCGCGATCACCACGGTCAGCGCCGCACCCGGCACGCCGAGCGGACTGCGATAGGGGCGATGCAGATTCGGCAGCTTCTGGCGCAGCCGGATAAAGGACAGGCCCTGCATGATGTAGGAGAACATCGCGCCGAACACCGCCATGTTCAGCAGCGTGCCGCCGATCAGCGCCGAACTCTTGGTCGAGTCGAACGAGAACCACAGGACGAACATCACCGCCAGCGCGACCACTGAACCCAGCACCATCGCCACATGCGGCGTCTTGCGACTGCCGTGGGTGACCGACAGGCCGGAGGGGAAATAGCCGGCGCGGCTGAGCGAGTAGATCTGCCGGCCTTTGGCAAAAATGATGGTGTGGAAGCTGGCGACGAGGCCAATCACCGCCACCAGCGACAGCGTCTTGGCGATGCCTTCGCCGTAAATCGCCTTGAAGCCATCCAGCAGCGGCTCGGCGGAGGTTGCCAGCTTGTAGGAGCCGATGCCGACCACCGACGAATTCAGCCACAGAATCATGAAGGCCGACAGGATCAGCGTGAAAATGCCGGCGATGATGCCGCGCGGCATATCGCGCTTCGGGTCCACCGATTCCTCCGCCGCCAGCGGCAGTTGCTCGATGGCGAGAAACAGCCAGACGGCAAAGGGCATCGCCGCCAGCACACCCATGAAGCCATTCGCCAGGAAGGGGCCGTTGCCCTCGGCCAGACGCTGGCTGCCCTCGGCCACGCCGCCAGCCGGCACGTCCATCGCCCAGGTGGAGAAGTTGATGTGCGGGATCGCCGACACCCAGAAAGCCACCAGGCAGGCCAGCGCCAGCAGCGTCACCACCAGCGTCACCCGGAAGGACAACTCGACGCCGATCACGTTGAGCAGCACGAACATCACATAGAAGCCTATCCACCAGGCCGGTTGCCATTCGGCCGGCGTCTCGAAGATTGCGCCCATGTACGAGCCGATGAAGAACACGATCACCGCCGGTGTCAGCACGTACTCGACGTTCTCGGCGAGGCCGGTCAGAAAGCCGCCCCAGGGGCCCATCGCGGTGCGCGCGAAGGAGTAGGCGCCACCGGTGTGCGGCAGCGCGGGCGACATCTCGGCCAGCGAGAAGGTCAGTCCCAGATACATCACGGCGATGATGCCGGTAGCCAGGAACAGACTGCCCCAGCCCTGCGCCAGACCGAAGTTCCAGCCGGAGAAATGTCCCGAGATCACCGCGCCGACGCCGAGCGCCCACAGCGACCACACGCCGGCGTAGCGGCGCAGACCGCGCTTCTCGAAGTAACTGCTGTCTACCTTGGTGTAAGTGACGCCTGCCTGCTCTGCCATGCCGTTCCCCGATTGTGCTCGTCCGATCCTGCGTACACCGGCGTTGCCGGGCCCAAGTGAAACCCCCTGTTGCTCAGCCGCCGCGCCTCCCCCGGGCGCCGCGTTCAAACCCGACCGAGCGCGCGCTCGAAAGCCTGCGCCAGACGCTCTGCCCAGTGCGCCGGACCCGCCGGCGCAATCAGTTGATCGTTGCGTATCTCCAGCATCACGCAGGGACGCCCCTGCCGTTGTCCGTGGCGATCCATCGAGTGGTACACGCCATCGCTCGGCGCATAGGGCTGGTTGTCGCCCACCGTCAGCGCCGGATCGCGGCGCAGATCCGCCAGCAGCGCATCGGCCAGGCGGCGATCACGATCCGACAGCACGCCGATCTGCCAGGGCCGCGCATGGCCTTGCAGCACCGGCGTGAAGGAATGGATGGACACCAGCACCGAGGGCCGCCCGCGCTCGGCGCGCGCTGCTGCGAGCGCCTCGATGGCGGCGTGAAAGGGCTCGTACAGCCAGCGCCGGCGCAGTGAGCGCTCGGCTTCATCGAGCGCCTGATTGCCGGGAATGCGGATGCCGTCGCTGGTGCTGACGATTGCATCCGGCGCCGCCGGATCGCGGTTCAGATCCATCAGCAGTCGCGAGTGGCGCGCGTGCACCAGCGGCGACTCCAGCCGGTCGGCCAGTGCCTGGGCCAGCACCAGCGCGCCCGGGTCCCAGCCGATGTGCGCGGTGCGCTCCGCCACGCTAAGCCCGAGATCGGCATAGCGCGCGGGAATCGAGGCGCTGGCGTGCTCGCAGACCAGCAGCAGCGGGCCGTCGCCATGCTCGCGGTACAGCGCCACGGCGGGATCCTGGATCCGCAGCTCGCTGGCGAGGTCCTCCGGCGCAGGGTGGCCCATCCGCAGTCGCGCTCCCGTGTGTTATGAGCGTTACATCAAAGGGTGTGTGGAACCTGTTGGTTATGATCTGTACAGGATGGGGGCATTTGTCAACCATCGTCTTTCATCGTGACTGCCCGGAGGCACCGTGAGCGAAACCGTGGTCGATCAGTTGCGCGCCAGCCTGTCCGATTTGCCGGCCACGCTGCGTCGGGTGGCCATGCGCCTGCTCGCCGACTACCCGATGGCTGGTCTGTCGAGCGCCAGCGAGCTGGCGCGCAGCGTCGGCGTCAGCGCGCCCACTGTGCTGCGGCTGGTGGCGCGGCTGGGTTATGCCTCGTATCCCGATTTCCAGGCGCGCTTGCGCGAGGAACTGGCGGCGCAGCTCAGCCCACCGCTCAGCAAGGCCGCCGCCGCAGAGGGCGATCAGCCCTGGCGCAGCTTTGCCGAGGCGGTGGTGACCAATGTGCGCGAGACCTTCGAGCATCTGTCGGCCACCGATCTCGATCAGCTGACGCGCGTGCTGGCGGACACGCGACTGCGCGTGCATCTGGTCGGCGGCCGTTTCACCGATGCGCTGGCGCGTTACCTCTCGGTGCAGCTGCGCATCCTGCGCCCCGGCGTCAATCACCTGCAGGATCAGGAAGCCAACTGGCAAGACCAGCTGCTCGACATGGGCGCGCGCGACGTGCTGGTGGTGTTCGATATCCGCCGCTATCAAGCCAGTTTGCTGCGACTGGCCGAGCGCGCCGCCGCGCGCCAGACGCGCGTGGTACTGATCACCGACCAGTGGCTGTCACCGATCTCGCGCGTCGCCCGCCACGTATTGCCCGCGCGCGTCGCCGTGCCCTCGATGTGGGACTCCAACGCCGCGCTGATGGCGATCGCCGAAGCCTTGCTGGCCGGCGTCAGCCGCGCCCGCGCCGACGCCGGCCGCGCCCGCATCGCTGATCTGGAAAAGCTGCGCGAGAGCTGAACGGCTGGTGCGGGCATCCGTCGCAATCCGGAGGACGCCGCGCCGTGGAGGGCGCCGCTCCCGCGGCGCTGCTGTTGCCTGTCGTAGGCCGGATCCTTCGCGTCCGAAGTACCCACGCGAGCGACAGTCCCGCACACGCGAGGCGTCCGGCGCTTTCGCTGCCGGGTAAAGACGCGGCCGCCGGCGCGATGGAGCGTCGCTGCCACGCCCACCTGTGCGCGCGCACGGAGCCGCGCTACGCCAGCGTCCCCCGCACCGCCAATTGCGTCCCCGTAGGCCGGATCCTTCGCGTCCTGAATGCCCACGCGAGCGACAGTCCCGCACACGCGAGGCGTCCGGCGCTTTCGCGGTCTCCCGCAGTCAGCGCGCCCTCAACCAGAAGGTCACTGGCCCGTCGTTGACCAGAGACACGCGCATGTGGGCGCCGAACTCGCCGGTGGCGACGATTGAATGCCGCGACTGCGCCTGCTGCAGCAAATAGTCGAACCAGCGCCGCCCCTCGTCCGGACTCGCGGCTGGCGTGAAGCTGGGGCGCATGCCCTTCTGCGTATCGGCCGCCAGCGTGAACTGCGAAACCAGCAGCAGGCCGCCACCCGCATCCACCAGCGAGCGGTTCATGCGCCCCTGGCCATCGTCGAAAATGCGATAGCCGAGCAGCCGATCGAGCAGCCGATCCGCCTGCGCCTGCCCATCGCCGCGCTCCACCGCCACCAGCGCCAGCAGCCCGCCGTCGATGGCGCCGACCACGCGGTCCTCGACCTCGACTCGGGCACTGCTGACACGCTGGATCAAAGCAATCATCGAGTACTCCGAATCGCAAACGTGGCGGCTATCAGGAGGGCGCCGGTCCCCGGCGCCTGCGTTCCGACGAGGCCGCCAATCCCCGCCAGCAGCGCGGTGAGGAGGGCGCCGGTCCCCGGCGCCTGCAGGTCCAGGCCGCTTACCCCGAGTATGCCCAAGCCGCACGGGTCGACGTCATACTGATCCGATTCCGTCACTGCCGCGGTGCGCCATGCCGAATCTGCTGATCACCGATTGTCTGCAGCGCGATTTCGTCGGCCCGATCGGCCGTTTCCAGAGCCTGCCGAATGCGCTGCACGTCGGCCACGAAGAATCGCGCCGCCTGCTCGGGCCGGACCCGGCGCAGGGCCCGGTGGCGCGGCTGATCGCCTGGGCGCAACAGCAGCCGCCCGCGGCGTTGCAGGTCATCCATATCCGCGATTGGCACAATCCCGAGGACCCGGTGCAGCGCGAGCATCTGGCGCGCTTCGGCAGCCACTGCGTCGCCGGCACGCCAGGCGCCGAGTTCGTGTTTGCTCTCGACGCGGCCCCGGTCGAAATCGTCGATGCCACCGTGCTCAGCAACTTCATCGACACGCGCTTGCCCGAGTTGCTGGAGCGCTGGCGCGGGCAGCCGCTGCGCGTCGGGCTGGCCGGCGTGTGGACCGAGGCCAAGATCAGCTTTTTGGCTTACGACCTGAGCTCGCGTTTCCCGCAGTTTGAGATTGCCGTGTGCTCGGCGCTCACCGCCAGTTCCTCGCGCGCCAATCACTTCCTGGCGCTGACGCAGCTGAGCCGCATTCTCGGCGTGCGCGTGCTCGACTCGGTGGGCGAGTTCATCGAGTTCCTCGGCGGCGCGCGCAGCGATCTGCCGCTGATCGGCTTCGACGCCGAGCAGCCACGCCTCGTCGGTGCCGAGGGCGCGACGCTCGACCCCACCGATGCCCAGCTGCTGCGCTATCTGTTCCGCGGCTGCCGACAGGTGCGCTATCGCGCGCTCGACGGCGGCTTTTCCGGCAATCGCGTGCTCGCCACCGAGAGCACCGATCTGCACGGCCACGAGGAAGTGCCGCACGTGGTCAAGATCGGTCCGCTCGGGCCGATGGGCCAGGAGCGCAGTTCCTTCGAGCGCATCGAGGCGGTGCTCGGCAACAGCGCGCCGCGTATCGCGGACTTTGCCGATTTCGGCGACCGCGGCGGCATCAAATACCGCTATGCGGCGATGGGCCGCGGCGGCTCGCGCTCGCTGCAGAAGCTCTATCAGAGCGGCACCGCCGAGGGCGAGATCGGGCGCGTGCTCGATCAGGTCTTTACCGAACAACTGGGGCGCCTGTACGCCGCCGCCAGCGCCGAGCGCACCGATCTGCTCGACTACTACGACTTCCAGCCCAAATGGGCCGCCGGCGTGCGCAAACGCGTCGCCGCGATCAGCGGCACGCCCGCCGAGGCCGAGGAACTTCGCTTCGCCAACGGCAAATCGCTGCCGCACATCGGCCTGTTTTATGAGCGCGAATTGGAGCGCCTGCCGCGGCTGGCGCGCGCCCATTACTTTGCCTGGGTGCACGGCGATTTGAACGGCGCCAACATCCTGGTCGACGCGCCCGGCAACGTCTGGATGATCGATTTCTTCCATGCCCATCGCGGCCATGTGCTGCGCGATCTGATCAAGCTGGAAAACGATTTGCTGTACATCTGGACGCCGCTGACCGAAGAGCAACTGCCGCAGGCGCTGGCCTTCACCGATCGCCTGCTGCAAGAAGCCGACCTCGGCCGCCCGCCCGCCGCCGAGGACGCGCGCCTGTTTGCGCTGCCGGCACTGCAGCGCGCCTGGCGCACGCTGTGCCGGTTGCGGAGCTACTACCCGCCGCTGATCCAGGCCGACCGCGACGTGCAGCAACTGCTGATCGGCCAGATCCGCTACGCCGTGCACACGCTGGGCTTCGACGAGTGCACGCCGGTGCAGAAGCAGTGGGCGCTGTACACCGCCGCCGCGGCCATCGAGCGTTACAGCGACCTCGCCGAACGCGCCGGACCGCTGCGCGTGGACTGGCTGCCCGCCGCCCACTGCGCCCCCGGTCGCGTCGGCCTGACGCTGCTGCCCGGCCGCCGCGACCTCGGCCGCGAACTCGACACCGACCTCGCCGCGCTGCGCAGCCAGGGCGTCGACGCAGTGCTCTGCCTGCTCGCCGACGACGAATTCGCCCATTACGGCGTCGAAACCTTGATGCAGGCCTACGCGCAGGCCGGCTTCGATGCCCTGCACCAACCTATCGTCGACGGCCGCGTCCCGGCTCCCGCCGAACTCGACCGCGCGCTGGCCCACATCGACCACCACGTCCACGCCGGACGCGCCGTGCTGATCCACTGCGTCGGCGGCCTCGGCCGCGCCGGCACCGTCGCCGCCGCCTGGCTCAAACGCCGCGGCCTGTCCACCGCCGACGCCATCCACACCATCCGCGCCACCCGCTCCCCGCGCGCCATTGAAACGGCGTTGCAGGAGGCGTTCCTGGTTGGCGTGTGAGCCGGTGGGGGGAGTGTGGTGGGAGGAAAAAGGGAAAGGGGAAAAGGGAAAGGGGAAAAGGGAAAGGGAAGAGCGGTGGGCTTCGGCTGGGGATGATGCGTGGAAACCCGGCTCAACGTCGTAGCGCGGCTCCGTGCGCGCGGATGAACATGCGCAGTCGACAAGCCCATTCGCGCCGGCGGCCGCGGCTTCGCCTATTCCCACGATCAATGGTCCTACGTAGTGACTTGCAGCCTAGGCGCTGTTGTTGGCTCGCCCGACTATGCCGCCGAAGTACGGATGGATGCGTGCGCCAGGCAGCCGTATGTCAGGGAAGTCCGGACTACTCGGAACTTTTCACAGAGCATTGTGTTCCAAGCTACTACCGTCAATCGAATCAATGTCGAGTGCAACTCGACGATTGCGCCAAAGTGAAGTCGGCGCCGATTGATACCGCGGAAAGGTGCAATAAAGGAGCTGTACATGAGTTCGGTTTTCTTGATGGTCGCCGCCATTCTGGTCGTTCTCGCAGCAGTTCTTTTTGCCGGGCGCAAGGCTGGGAGCGGCCTCTTGGCTTTCGCGCTGGTCTTCTCTGCATTGATGATCGTCTTTACATTCACGCCCATGCTTTGGATCCTCTCAGGGAGCCCGAGCGAGAGCTATCCTGAGCTTCTGGGTGGCGTCATTGGCATCCCTGCTGGAATTTGCTTGACGCTCGCCGCGGCGACTCGTTTCTGGCTTGCTCGGCGGCGCGAGCGCATGTCAAAGCCAGCATGAGAGACCCGAGCACGGGGTCATGAACTACCGCGGACCTCTGCGTAGTGGTCGTCGCACATATGCGGAGCAGTATTCGGACCTATGCGGAGCAGTCGCCGCACCTATGCGGAGCAGTATTCGGACCTATGCGGAGCAGTCGCCGCACCTATGCGGAGCAGTAGGCGGACCGCTGCGGAGCAGTCGTCGCACCTCTGCGGAGCGGTAGGCGGACCTATGCGGAGCAATAGGCGCACCGCTGCGGAGCAGTCGCCGCACGTTTGCGTAGCAGTAGTCGGACCTATGCGGAGCAGTCGTCGCACCTCTGCGGAGCAGTAGGCGGACCGCTGCCGAGTAGTAGGCGCACCGCTGCGGAGCAGTAGGCGGACCGCTGCGGAGCAGTAGGCGGACCTGTGCGGAGCAATTGCCGCACGTCTACGGAAGAGTCGCTGTACGACTCCACACAGGTCCGGCGACTGGTACGCAAACATGCGGCGACTGCTGCGGAAACGTCGGGCGACTGCTACGGAGCAGTCCTGGTACTGGTATGGAGACGTCCGGCCGTTGCTATGGAGAGGTCCGATGACCGGTACGGACACATCCGGCTACTGGTGCGGAAGCGTTCGGCTATGGGTACGGAGAGGTCCGGCTACTGCTCCGCATACGTGCAGCGACTGCTCCGCATACGTGCGACGACTGCTTCGCAGAGGTCCGCCTGCTGCTACGCCCAGGTCCGGTCACTGCTGCGCAATGGTCTGGCGATGTGGGTGTACAGGGATCTGCATCTGGCGATGGTCTACACAGTGCCCGCCACGCTAGTCGCCCGCCGCGGGCGATCACGGCGCCGGGCAGTCCACGCGGTTGTCCTGCGCGGCGATGATTTGCCAACGCCCCGCGCGGCGCATCCAGGTGTCGGTCCAGACCAGGCAGCGGCGTTCCTCTTCGCCGTTCGGAAGGGGCACCGTTTTGGACTCGGCGCCGTACACCACCGCGACGTCGTCGGCGAAGAAGCGCACCTCGGCGGCGTCCAGCCGACAGTCTTTGGACCATTGCGTCCTGGCATCGAAGACCGGCGCTTCCGCGGGTTTGCCGTAGCGGGCGCCTTTGGGCGCGGTGCCGTGGAAATCGTCGGCGAACAACTCGCTGACCACCCAGCGCCCGCCGCAGGCCTGATCCGCCCACGCCCGCGCCTGCTCGTTCATCCAGCGCTCCGTGTCAGCGCGGGACCCGGGCGCCGCCAGCGCCGAGGTGCCCAACAGCGCGAGCACGCCGCCCAGTATGGCCGCACGTGCGCCCGCAATGATTCGATGCGCTGCTTTGGCCCGCGCCGCGTCGTCGCCGTGGCGGTCTTCGGTTCGTGTGGGCACAGGTGCAAACACCGATCGAGGCAGGTGGGGGCAATCGTACGCTGCTGGCGCAGGGCGAGAATGCCCGGCACCCCCGCGGTGGCGCGTCGTGCAGTTTGGCGTTACTGTGCTCAGGCCGCGCCGGGTAGTCGTGCGGCGATCGCGACTATGCATTGGACCGGGGGGAGGGCCCATGGCCACTTACATCACTGAAGAGTGCATCAATTGCACTGCCTGCGTACCTGAGTGTCCCTACGAGGCCATCTCCGAAGGGCCGACGATCTACGTGATCGATCCCACCCGCTGCACGGAATGCGTGGGGAGTTACGACCAGGAAGCCTGTCAGGCCGTCTGCCCGGTGAGTTGTTGCGAGCCAGACCCCAACAACGTCGAAACCGAGGCGGACCTGATCGCCCGCGCGCTGAGCCTCAATCCAGACGATGAGGAATTGAGGCAGAAAGTCGAGGCCAACGACTTCCCCTCGCGTTTTCGAGCCCGGTGAGCTGATCGGCAACGGAAGGGGCACAGGCCTGGCCTGAGCGCAGCGCGCGTCTGTAGCACCGTCATTACCGCAAAAGCAGGCATCCAGGCTGCTGGAGCTGGGACGTGCTCTGTGCCAGCACCCCGCCACACCGTCATTCCCGCGAAAGCGGGAATCCAGGCTCTTGGAGCTGGGAAGTGCGTCGGGCCAACACACCACCCCGCCGTCATTCCCGCGAAAGCGGGATTCCACGGCTTGTAAAACGGACATGTGCGCCGCGCCGGCCAGAGCGCCAAGCTTTGACCTCGACACGTGTGAGGCTCTGACACGCCGAGAGCGAGGCGCCCTGCGGCAGGTAGTCGCCGTGAGCCCTCAGCCCAGCGCCGCCAGCGCCCGGTGATGCGCGGCGTATACCTGCGCCTGGGTGCGCAGTTGCTGCTTCAGCGCATCATCCTGCCAGCGCCCGGCCTTGTGCAGCGCACCGAGTCGCTGGATCTCACGCTTGCTGGCCGCGAGCGCAAGCTGATGCGTAGTGCGCTGCGCATCCACACCAGCGGCCGGCGCCAGCGCCGGCAACAGCAGCGCAGCAGAGGCAAGCACCTGACGTCGTTGCATGGCGAGCTCCACGAACCGGGACGACTACAGCCTACTCGCAAGCGGGGGAAAACCAAAGGCGGTCGGCGGCGTTTGAGGGGGGGCGGACAGCTCGTTCTGTGACTAACCATCGTTCCCGCACCTTGGAGGCCCATGCGGCGGACGGTTCAGTTTGGAGGTGCTGGCTTGCGTCCTGCTCCAATGCTGGGTTGTCAGAAAAATGTCGTGCAAGTCTCTGTGCGACGTGCAAGAATTTACAAGCAAGCCTGTTGGAAGGATTGAAAGAGCTTCCGGCTTCATGGTCGCGCAAAATGCGCATGATTGGATTTGGCCTGATCGAGGTCTCAAGAGGTGTATTGATGAACATCAGGACTTTCTCGGCAATGGTGGTCCTGCTGATCCTGAGCGGCTGCCGGCCAGTCATAAGAAACCCTATTGAGCTTGCGCCGTTCACTTATACGCCAGAGTACAGCGGTCGCACGATGGCGCTTGACTGGTCAGTTCAGACACAGAAGCCGGGGCCAGAAAAATCCGGTCAAGCAACGGTGCCGGTGGGATCGGCGGGATACGTTACGGTCGGACCGGGTGAGATACCTGAGGAGCAGCTGCTTACTGAGGCGGAGCAGCGCGAAATTGCCGCACGGCTAGCTGGTATTGTTGACGCAAAGTCGGGTCAAGATTTGTGTCAGGCACAAATGAAGTTTGAGGATCTGGACTATGAATTCACACAACATCAATTCTGGGCGACGGTCTCTATAGTCATTTCACAGAGTAGCCGTGAGCTGTACACGGAGACGGCAAGGTTCTGGTCGGCCGAGCATATGTCATTCATGGACCGAGCAAACGCTCATCCTCAGGCTGGCAAACGTGCGCTGGCAACGCAAATCGTGGACGCCTTTGTTGCAGGTTTGTCGGAAAGGTCAAGCGGTGAGCTTTCCGCGTGTGTCCCCCAATAAGAGCGTGAATATAGGCCTGCCGCGGCTCGCAAGTTCCGATGTGCTTCCAAATGGCACTGCTGGCGGAGCAACTTAACTTGGATGGATCATCCAGCCGGGAACTGTATGCTCATTAGCAGAGCGAGTACCCGGCAAGGCAATGCCATTTGCCTGTGCTTCCTGGGTCACGCTGCTAATCGGCGGACCAAGGAAGCGCGCATCAAGGCGCAAGTCTTGCTGCCCGAGAGGTGCGAGCCGTGAATGGCAACATAGGTGCTCGTTCGGTCAAGCAGGCCATGATGCTGACGGATTCTGGCGTGCTGGCGGAGCTTGCGCGTGTACTTCCGAAGCGGAATCGATATGGATTCATTAATACACAGGAGTTGGTGCTTGAGTTGATGGAGTTTGGTGTCACAACCAGGGGCGAGTTCCGGAAGCTGATGTTGAAGCACCGAAAGCGACTGAATGAAATCGACAGAACCCCGCTGAACGCCATGGAGAAACGGCTATTTGCAGAAGATTATGGTGCGGACGTGGTTCGAGAGTTCCAGCGGCGACACTATTGGTACAGCTGGGAAGCGCTGGTGCGCATTGCGCTTGAGCTTGAGTTTGGTGAGCGCTACGAGGCGTACGCTTGTAGGCGCGACGGCATTGCAAGCTAGAAAGTGGAACTGAGACGAGGACCCGATCTGCATCCTGCCAGCTGGCCTCGGGAGCGGAGCCTCGTGCGCATGACGATCGGCTCGGGCGCTTCCGCGACATCCGACCGGTGATGGCTTCACGCATGCGAGTGGGCGGCTGGTCGGCACGGCATCTTTTGCCTTCTCGGCCTCGCCAGACACCCCACCTCACCCCTCCACCTCCGCCCCCCTCTGCGGCGGCTGTTCGCTGACGCACAGCCAGTACAGGAAGGACAGCAGCAGGCTGGCGGCGAGCAGCAGGAAGATGCCGCGGTGCAGGTCCAGACTCTCGGTGATTTTGACCAGTCCGGGGACGGCGAGGGCGGGGAGGACGAGGCTGGCGTTGAAGGCGCCCATGCTCATGCCCATCTGCCGGCCGTCGACCGATTCCGAGAAGATCGCGAAGACGATGGAGATCAGCGAGGACCAGCCGATGCCGCACAGCAGCATGCCCAGGTAGTAGTAGCCCTCGGTCGGCGGTGCCAGCGCAATCGCGGCGAAGGCCAGTGCCATGGCGCCCATCGCGCTGCGGTGCACGCGCACTTTGCCCCAGCGCTCGCACCAGGGCTTCAGCACCAGCACCGGCATCAGCGCGCCGACGATATTCATCAACAGAAAGCCGACCGAGAGCACGCGCCCGGCGCTGTCGGCGGCGGCCGCTGGCGTCTCGCTCCAGATCGCGTAGAAGGCATCGGCCAGCAGCGGGCCGGCGGCGTGGGCCACGACGACATCGCGCACATAGAAGAAGCTCATCACGAACAGTGCTTGCACGCCCAGCCACGCGAGTCCATGCGCGAGCAACAGCGTACCCAGGCGATCGCGCGCCGAGGGGCGGCGCCGCTGGCGCCAGACACGGACCGCACCCCAGGCCAGCGCCAGCATCAGCGCGGCGAGGAACAGCGGGATCGACCAGGCCGCCAGTGCGCCATCGAGCAGGCTGCGGTCCAGCGCCACGCTGGCGCCGTAGACGGCGAAACCCACCATCGCCCACAGCGCTTGGAAGGGTGACGGGCCGGCGTCGACGGCGACTGCGCGCGCGCTGGCGACTGGCGCTGGGGGGCGCGTCTCTTCGATGAAAAGAACCGGCCCCACCGTCAGCACGAAGGTCACCGCAACCGTGGTGAGCAGCAGCGCCTCGTTGCCGAACACGATGGACACCAGGTAAGCGCTGATGCCGAGTACGCCAGACACCAGCTGCATCCACGTGTATCCGCGCACGCGCTGCGGCCCTTCCGGCGTGAGATCGGCGACCAGCGAGCGCGCCGGGTTGAAAGTGACATTGGTCGCGAGGTCATTCACCAGCACCACCACTACCGCGACGCTCATCAGGCTGAGGCCAGTCGCGGCGGCTACGCTGTCCAGATGCAGCAGCGCGTAGGTCGCCAGCGCCCCCAGCGTGCCGCCAGCGATCAGATAGGGGCGTCGGCAGCCGCCCAGCCACCAGGTCCGATCGCTCAGCCAGCCGACGAGCGGTTGCACCAACAGGCCCATCAACGGGCCCATCAGCCAGATCAGGGCGATGCTCTCCAGGTGCAGGTCGTAGCGCGTGCTGAGCAGCCAGGTGGTCGAGGCGACGGCGGAGGACAGGCTGAAGCCAATCGCCGCCGTCGGCAGGCTGAGCAGGATCAGGAAGCCCTGGGACAGTCGACGCTGGGCCTCACGCATGGCGGCGGCTCATCGGGCCAGGTTGCGATCGGGCAGCGTCAGCGTGCGTGCGTGGCGCAGTCGGGCGTCGGGCACGCCGGTGCGCGGCACCACCTGCTCGTCGATGCGGGGCGCGTCGACGTCGGCCGTATCGATGTCGAAAGCCGGGCCAGCGCAGCCGGCCTCGATGCGCGCACGCGACACCAAAGGCGCGCCCAGCGTCCATTCCGCGTGGCCGGGACGGCTGGGATACAGCCCGAGAGTCGCCAGCACAAACCAAGCGCTCATCTGGCCGGCGTCGTCGTTGCCGACGATGCCGTCGGGCGTGGCGCGGTAGAAGCGCCGTGCGATGTCGGCAATGTGCCGCTCGCCCTTGGTCGGCGCGTCGGTCCACGCGTACAACCAGGCGATGTGGTGGCTGGGTTCGTTGCCGTGCGCGTACTGGCCGATCATCGCCTCCTGCCCGAGGTGCTTGTCAGGCGCGGGCAGGGGCAGGCTGAAGATGGTGTCCAGCCAGGCCTCAAGCTCCGCACGCCCGCCCAACTGATCGCGAAAGCCTTCCGGATCGTGCAGCGCCGGCGTCGCCGTGTATTGCCAGGCGTTGGCCTCGGTGTAGTCGCCCGGGTTCTTCATCGGGCTGGTCGCTGCAATCGGGTCGTAGGGCGTACGCCAGGCGCCCTGGCTGTCGCGGCCGCGCAGGGTGCGCGTCTCGGGATCGAACAGCGCCTTCCAGCTGGCGGCGCGGTGCAGGTAATGCTCGGCCTCATCCAGGCGGCCGAGGTGGCGCGCGAGCGCCGCGACCGCTGCATCGCCATAGCCGTACTCGGCGGTCTTGCTGACCGATTCGCCCGGCACGCGATCAAAAGGCAAGTAGCCGTATTGGTCGAGCACCGCCCAGCTGCGCTGCGCCCAGACCGGCGCCTCCGGCCGCTCGGCGGTGCTGGTGCGCAGCATGGCGGCATAGGCCGCCTCGGCGTCGATACCGGCGAAACCTTTGGCGATGGCGTCGCTGATCACCGGCAGCGCCGGGTTGCCGATCATCGTGTACGTCTCGCGTCCCCAGGCCGTCCACAGCGGCAGGTAACCCATCTGCGCCTCGTGCGCGAGCAGGGTGTTCACGAAACCCGGCACGCGCTCCGGCACCAGCAGCGTGTACAGCGGATGCGCGGCGCGGAAGGTGTCCCACAGGCTGAGCGTGGAGTAGTAGACGCCGTCCGGCGCCGCGATCACCGCGCCTTTGGGTCCGCGCACCCGGCCATCGACGTCGGCAACCTGCGAGGGATGTATCAGGCTGCGGTACAAGGCCGAGTAGAACACCCGACGCTGCTCGGCGGGCGCGTCGATCGCCACGCGTGACAGCAGGGCTTGCCAGGCTGCGCTCGCGGCCGTGCGGGCGGCGTCGAAGTCGAGCGCATCGGCGCTGGCCAGATTGCGAGCGGCGCCGTCCTCGTCGACGGTCGATAGCGCGATGCGGGCCTCGAGGTTCCGCTGCTTGCCCAGATCGAAGCTCAGCAGCAGGCGGGGCGCACGCTCGCCCTCGCGCGCGGGCAAGGCCTCCCAGGCGGCGATCGGGTGGTCGAAGCGCAGCGCGACGCTGGTCTGGCGCTCGACCCAATTGCTGGCATGCACGCTGGCGCGCAGCCCGTCGGGGCGCATCGCGTAGCGCGCCTCGGTGACCCGCTGGGTGGTCTGGAAGCGCAGGCCGTGTTGCAGATCGACCAGCAGCTGCACGCGGCCGCGGCGATCAAAGGTGTAGCGCTGCAGCGCAACGCGCTCGGTCGCCGTCAGTTCCACCGTCACTGCCCGGTCGTCGAGGCGCACGCCGTAGTAGCCCGGATGCGCGCGTTCGCTGGCCTTGCGGTAGCCCGAGTCAAAGCTGCTGGTCGCCGCCGTCCACGGCGCGGCGCCGTTGGGCATCAGCAGCACATCGCCGAGTTCCGGGATGCCGGCGCCGCTGATGTGGGTGTTGGAAAAGCCCAGGATGCGCGGCGCGTCAAACTGGTAGCCGCTGCTGTAGCTCCAGCCCGAATCGGCGTTGTCGGGGCCGACTTGCACCATGCCGAAGGGCAGCAGCGCGCCAGGGAACACATGACCCGTGCCCTGTGTGCCGATGAAGGGATCGACCTCGTCGACATGGCCGGGGCGCGGCGTGGCGGCTGACACAAAGGCGGTGGCCAGGGCGCAGCCCAGGGCGAGGATGGCTCTCATGGCGCGGGCTCCAGGAACAGGCGGGACGCGTCGGCAGCACAGGTATCGGCGATCTCGTAGAGGCGCAGCGCTTCGGCGTAGCGGTCGGTGATCTCCAGCACACCCTGCGCGTGTTCTGGGGCGCGGCGGACCGGGGCGTAGCCAAACCAGGCATCGCCGCAGACATGCGGCAACAGTTCCGGGCAGAACGTGATCGCGGCATTCGGCGCCGCCTCGCGGCGCAGCGCGAAGGCCCGCGTCCACAGCGCGAAGGCCCGCGTCCACAGCGCGATGGCGTGCGCACGCCACGGGCCCGGATCCTCCACGGCGATCTGGATGGCACCACCGCTGGCGACGCGCCCCTGTACCATCGGGCTGCGCCGCAGCACCGGATCGAGGCGCGGCAGTCGCGCAGCGTAGCCGCCACCGTAATCGAGCTCGCCGCCGACCACCCAGTGCGAGGCATCCAGCGAGAAACGCAGATCGGGAAAGCGCTCCAGCCAGCGCAACGTGCGCCACGGGTCTTGCGTCACCGTGGCGCGATGGGTTTCCACGAGCACAACGTGGCGATGGCGCGACGCCGCGCTGAGCACGGCATCGGCATAGCGGTTGAGCGTGTCGTCGTCGTCGAAGGCGCTGCCCAGGTGCAGCGTGCTGCTGACCACACCGGCGTCCACATGTGCGGCGATCAGCGCATCGGCGCCGCCGGGCGTGTCCAGACGACCCATGGCGTGCACCGCGAGGCCCGCGCGGCGGATTGCCGGCCAGTCCGACCAGGCAAGCACGCCCTGAATGCCGTGCGCCGGCAACAGGGCGAGCTGCGCGTCCAGGGTGTCGCGCGCGCCCGTCGAGTCGGGCGGCAAGGCCTGCAAGCAGGCCAGCGCCATGAGCCGGACTGGCCTCATGCGGCTGACCAGATCACCGGGTTCTTGGGCGAATCCGCCAGAGCGCCTGCGGCCACGCCCGGGCACCACTGATCGCGATCGTTCTGCTGGATCGGGTTCAGCGCCGCGAGCAGGCGCGTGTCCTCGGCCATGTAGATCACGGTCATCACCGACCGCGGGCGGTCCGAGACGTTGGGCTCGGCGCGATGGAAGGTCCAGCCCAGGTGAAAACTCACGTCACCGAGCGCAAAGGGATCGCAGACGTAGGGATGGCCGAGCTGGGCCATCCGCGCCGGGATGTCGTCCTCGCTGGCGTCCGATATGCCCAGATCGCGGCCTTGTGGCACGACCTGGCTGCCGCTGTAGAAGCCGAGCGGCCCCATCGCCATCGGCACATCCTGCAGCGGGATCCAGGCGGTGATGGTGCGATCGCTGGCCAGCGGCCAGTAGTACTGATCGGCATGCGCCGGCGTGTGGCCGCCACCCGGCTCTTTGTACAGCGACTGGTCGTGATAGAGCCGCACGCCGCGCACGCCCAGCAGTTGCGCGGCAACGCGGGCGAGGCGCTCGCCCATCACAAAGCGGCCGACCAGTGGGCTCTTTTCCCACAGGTTCATGACCTGCAGGAAGGCGCGGCCGTAGGTGTCGCGCTCGGCGAGCGCGCGCTGCTCGGTGTTGAGATACAGGGTGAGGCGCGTGATCTCGCGCCCGACCACGGCGAGCTCGGCTGGCGGCAGCAGGCCGCGCAGCGTCAGGTGGCCATCGCGCTCGAAGCGCGTGCGGGCGTCGGTGGGCAGATTCAGGGGGTCGTCCAGCCAATGCATCAGCGGTCTCCAAAGCCGTACCAGGCGCTGCCCGGCGGCACGTGCAGGGAATGGGCGCCGGGGCGGGCGCCGAAGGTCCACAAGGTGCGCGGCTCCGCGTCGGCCATCGGCAGCGCCTGCGATGTGTTGCCGAGGTTGAACACGGCGTGTACGGTCGAGCCGCCGTCGCGACGCACGAGGTGCAGCAGGCCGTCGTCGACCTGGGCAACCTCGAGCGCGCCGACGCGCAGCGCAGCGTGGGATCGGCGCAGGCCGATCAGCTGACGGGTAGTGGCGAGCATGGAAGCCTCGTCCTGCGATTGCCGATCGACCGCCAGAGCCCGATGCGCCGGCCAGACGGGCAGCCAAGGCTCGACCGGGCTGAAGCCCGCATGCGCTGCATCGGCCGTCCACGGCATCGGCGTTCGGCAGCCATCGCGGCCGGTCACCAGCGGCCAGTGCGCCAGTCCGAACGGATCCTTCATCTGCTCGAAGGGCACCTGCGCTTCCGCCAGCCCGAGCTCCTCGCCCTGGTAGACGAAGACAGTGCCGCGCAGCGCCATCAGCAGGGCCATCCAGATCTGCGGCGGGATCTCGCCGGTCGCGCTGGTATCGCCGCCGCCCAGCCCAAAGTCGAACGCCCGGCCCTGGCTGCGCGACCAGCGCGTCGCCACCCGCGGCACATCGTGATTCGAGAAGGCCCAGCTGGGCCAGCCGCTGCGCGTCGTCCATGCCTGCAGACGCTCGGCGATCTCGCGCGGCGACGGGCGCGGCCCGAGGAAGGCGAAGGAGTAGGCCGTGTGCAGGCGGCGATCGCCCTCGGTGTACTCGGCCATGCGCGCGTCCCAGGCCGCGCCGCCGATCTCGCCGACGGCCATGCGCTCGCCGTAGGCGTCCATGCGCGCCCGCAGCGCTTCGAGAAAGGGCAGCGTCTCGGGCTGATCGGCGTTGTACTGATGCGCCTGCATCAGCACCGGACTGGCGCCGCGGCGCTCGGGCGGCAGCGCCGGGTTGTCGCGCAACTGGCGGTCGTGGAAGTACAGATTGGCGGTGTCCAGCCGGAAACCGTCGACGCCGCGCGCGAGCCAGAAGTCGGCAATGTCGAGGATGGCCGCCTGCACCTCAGGATGGTGCAGATTGAGGTCCGGCATCGTCGGCAGGAAGTTGTGCAAATGGTACTGGCCGCGGCGCGGCTCCCAGCGCCACGCGGGCCCGCCCATCCAGCTTTGCCAGTTGTTGGGTGGACTGCCGTCCGGACGCGCGTCAGCCCATACGTACCAGTCGGCTTTGGCGTGCTCGCGCGAACTGCGGCTCTCCTGAAACCACGCATGCTCGGCGCTGGTATGGCTCCACACCTGGTCGATGATCACCTTCAGCCCGCGCGCGTGCGCCGCGCGGAGCAATATGTCGAAGTCGTCGAGCGTGCCGAAGCGCGGGTCGACCGCGCGGTAGTCGCTGACGTCATAGCCGAAGTCGCGGTCGGGCGTGGGGTAGAAGGGCCCCAGCCACAGGCCGTCGACGCCCAAGTCGGCAATGTGGTCCAGCCGCGCGATCAGGCCTTTCAGATCCCCCAGGCCATCACCATCGCCATCGGCATAGCTGCGCAGATAGACCTGATACAGGACCGCGCCGCGCCACCAGACGGGCTCGGCACGGGATGGGGCGTCGGGCGTAGGAGACATCGGCGGCGGCACTGCGGAGGCGGGCTCAGCATGGCGCTGGCGAATTCGCGACGGGATGCGCCTGATGGCCGATACTGTGCCGATTCAGGCATCGAAGGGTGACGATGCGGCCACTGCGGGAACCCATTGCGCACGACCAGGCAACCGCGCATGTCCTGGATGTCGAACGCGTCCGCTTCGACGGGCCTTACCACCACCACGCCGCGCTCGAGCTCACCTGGATCCGCGCGGGTGCCGGCGTGCGCGTGATCGACGGGCAAGTCGAGCCCTTCGCGGCCGGCGATGTGGTGCTGCTGCCGCCGCAGGTGCCGCACGTGTGGTGGAGCCGCGGCGACGATGGGCACGCCTCGGCGCTGGTGCTGCATCTGCTGGTGTCGCCCGCACTGGCAGCGCTGCCCGAGGTTCGCGCCTTGGCCGGGCTGTGGGACAGCTCGGCGCGACCGGCAGTGCTGGGCGGCGAGCTGCGTGTGGCCGTCATCCAGGACTTGCAGGCCCTGGGCCCGGCCAGCGGACTGGAGCGCCTGGGCCGCGCGCTCAGCGTGCTCGCGCGCATTGCTGGCGCCGGCGAGGGACTGGCACGACTGGCGCCTGGCCCGCGCAGCCACGGCAGCCCGGAGGAGGACGCGCGGCTCGCTCGATTGCTCGGCTGGATCCACCGCGAATACGCTCAGCCGCTCAGCGTCGAGGAGGGCGCGCGGCGCCTCAGCGTGGCCCCGGCCTCCTTCAGTCGCGCTTTCCAGCGCCGCGTCGGACGGCCGTTCTCGGTGTACCTCAACGATGTCCGCATCGCCGAAGCCTGCCTGCTGCTGCGCCAGTCGCAGCGCCCGATCGCCGAGATTGCCATTCGCTGCGGCTATCCGACGCTGGGGCACTTCCATCGCCAGCTGGTACGCCGCACCGGTCTAGGGCCGCGTGGGTACCGGCGGACCTACGCACCCTGAGCGTGAGCGTCACGGGCTGTGTGTCGGATGACTCGGCACCGAGCCGCCTGATGACCCGCACCGTGTGCAGCGTTTCCCAGTTTGGCGGCTTAAGGGGTCAGGCCTTGCGGACGCGCCGACGCTTTCCTGCATCGCTGCCGGGCAAGGGCCCCAGAATCTCCTCTATTGTCCTCGGGCGCGGCAGGCGCTGCTCGGGTATGGCCGAGGCCGGAAAGGCCGCGTCGGGATCAAACAGCTCGCTACCCACCAGCCGATACCACGTTTCATCCGCAAGCTCCGGTAACAGCCCGTCGTGGCGATCAGGCCACCAGAAGGCGCCATCCGGATACAGCAGCATCTGTTCCTCGCCCTGGAAGCGCGCAGCCAGCACGCGCCGCAAGGAGCTGGAATGTGCCAACGCAGCGGGTCGGATGTCGAAATAGAGGATCTCGCCGGTGCCGAGCCCGGCCACCAGTACATCGCCGAGGACGGTGAGCGCAAGCACTTTGGCGCCCGCCAGCGCTACGTGGGTACGGACGGGTTTGCCGCGTACATCCCATAGGCGGATGGAGCCGTCGTCCGCGCCACTGGCGAGTCGTCCGTTGGGCAGGACGGCGAGCGCTCGGACCCAGTCTTGATGGCCCTTGAGCACGGCAGTGCAGTTGCCTAGTGCGTCCCATACGCGGATGGAGCCGTCGCCCGCGCCACTGGCGAGTCGTCCGTCTGGCAGGGCGGCGAGCGCTAGGACCCAGCCTTGATGGCCTTCGAGGACGGCGGTGCAGTTGCCTTGTGCATCCCATAGGCGGATAGAGTGGTCGCCCGCGCCACTGGCGAGTCGTCCGTCTGGCAGGGCGGCGACCGCTGTGATCCAGTGTTGATGGCCTTCGAGGACGGCGGTGCGGGTGCCGACGGCGCAATCCCAGACTTCGATCACGGCGTTTCGCGCGACCAGCAGAAACGGGGGCGTGGCGGCCAGGAGCGCGGTTGGGTTGGAGCTTGCGGCCCACCGCAGTTCCGCGCGCGGCGCGGTCGCGCGCGGCGCTTTTTGCTGTGGGCGTTCGCTGTATTGCACCGCGCACAAATCCGCGCCGGTCCAGGCGCAGCCCTTAAGCCTGGCACCCCGAAATCGGGCATTGCCGAGCATTGCCGCACTGAAGTCAGCGCCGTCCAGCGCGGCAGCACGAAAATCCGCCCCGCACAGATACGCGCCCGCGAAGCGCGCTTGCTGACAATCAGCGCCGGTCCAGGCACAGCCCTTAGGCCTGGCGCCCCGAAAAAGGGCATTGCCGAGCATTGCCGCACTGAAGTCGGCACCGTCCAGCGCGGCAGCACGAAAATCCGCCTCGCGCAGATACGCGCCCGCGAAGCGTGCTTGCTGACAATGAGCGCCGATCCACGTCGTCCATTCACCGCGGATTCCGGTGGCGTCCGCGGACCGCAGCCGAGCCCCACCGAAGTTCGCATGATCAACCTCGGCCTCGACCAGGATGGCTGCGGTCAGATCGGCCACGCGTGGCCCATTTCCTCCGGCGGAAAAGCGACAGCGCTGCAAGCGCGCGCCACGCAGATTGGCCTTGCGCAAGGGCAAGGGCCACGCTTCATCGCTCAGATCGGCGCCCGCCAGTTCGGCGCCTTCCGGTATCCATTCCTGTGGATCGGCAGCGCATTCGCGCGCCATCCGCAAGGCATTGGCGCTACGCGCGGGTGCGCGCACTTTGCTCAGCAGTTGCCGCACCACCCGGCTCGCGTGCAGCCAGAACGGTGTGACGTCGGCGCAGGCAAGCTGGGCCAGATCCTGGAAGAAGCGCAGGCACTCCGGCGACAAGCGCGCATCGGGCAGGGCCGCCACCAGCTGCTCGGCGGCTGCCTCCAGGCCAGCCTCGCGCGTGTCCATCAGGCACTGCACCAAGGCGCGCGCCAGGAAGAACTCCAGAAAGCTGCGGTGCGAGAAGCCGTAGTCGCCAGCGCTGTTACGCGTGAGAAAACTCGCGGTGCGCAGTTCCAGGTCCACGCGCGTGGGATCAATGGCGGCGCTCAGTTCCCGGCGCGCCATGATCAGGTCGGACAAATGGCGATAGTGCAGCCGTTGCCCCGGCGCATCCCAGAGCTGGCGCGCCAGTACCTGCAGCCATTGGGTCATCTGCGCCTGACTGAGCTGAGCGTTGGCATGGGCGCGCTTGCCCAGCCATTCATCGACGAAGACCTGATACAGCTCAGCGGCGATCACGCCGCCTGCGCGGGCGCGCGTACGCAACGCGTCATAGCCGCTGATGATCATTTCCAGCAGCACCGCAGTGGGTGCGAGGTCACTGAGCTTGTGCGTCTGCTCGATGAACTCAAGGATTGCCTCGGCACGCTCCGGCGAGGCCTGGTTGCGGATAAAGGTGGCGATCTGCGCGGGCGTAAACGGTGCCAAGGTCTGGATGCTGGCGCCCAATTCGCGCGCTGTAGCCGCGAGGGGCGAGCCTGCCTCGGCGAGTCCATCGCGTCCGAGCACGCTGCGTTCCAATTCCTGCTCGCTACGAAACAAATGCGTGCGACTCGTCAACAGCACTTTGGCGTCCGGAAACTCGAGCACCAGCCGGGCAAACTCGCGCAGCTGTTGCTCCAGCGTACGCCCGTACTGGGCCAGCGCCATTTCGTCAAAGCTGTCCAGCAGCAGCGCCGCCGTGCCTTGCTCCAGCCCGTAGCGCAGCTGGCGCACACTGGCGTTCAGGCGGTACTCGCTGAGGAACTCCTGCAGCAGATTGTCGAGGCTGGGCGCGCCCGCGCGTTCCTTCAAATTGATCAGGATCGGCAAGGGCCAGGCTTCCCCCGCCCGTCGCCGGCGCAGCAGCTCGAAGGTCAATCGCCGGGTAAAGGTGCTCTTGCCGGTGCCGTAGTTGCCGATCAACACCCAGAAGCGATTCGGCAGGCGCTGCGCGGACGTTCTACCGCCGAGCCAATCCAACGCGTACGGGATCAGGTCAATACGAGTGTCCGCGCGCTCACTTTCGTCTGCTTCAGTCTCGTCGGGACCCTCCGCAGCGTCCGCATCTGCAGAAGCGCCCGCGCTGCTCTTCTCGGGCGCGCCATCGCCTGCGTACAGCTGTTGCGCAACATAGGCCTGCGCCTCGCGCTTGCCTTCGTAGCTCTGCAGCCAGGTCTGCACATAGGGCTCTGGATCGAAGAGCTTGCGTTCCAGCTCCTTCAGCGTAGACAGCAATAAACCATGCACCTCCGCGCTCGCGCGTGCCGCCGGCGCATAGTCGCCGCTGGTGATGAACATGCCATCGGCGCCGGGCACCGACCTGCGTTCCCTGTCGCGCCAGATCCACAGCTTTTCAACCTGATCCTTGCTGATGGCCGCCTTCTGATCCTTGCACTCAATGACAAAGTGCTCGGCGCGCAGGCCGCTGCGGCTCTTGGCAATCAGGTCGATGCGATTGCCGTCGCCCATCGTCTCGCCGCTGACTTCATAACCCAATAGGCGCAGCAGTTCGGCGACCCGCTGCTCAAAGGTTCGGCCTTGCGCTGTCGTTGATTTCTCTATCGCACCTTGGGCGCTGACGCGCGTCTCTCCGCGACCAGACAAATCAACCCTGCGCGGGCTGGTGACTGCGGTCAGATCAGCACCGAGTTCTCGCAGCCGTTGTGCCCGATTTGCTTCAATCTGCTGCGCGATCTCCAGATAGCGCTCTGCCAGCTTGCTCTCCGGTGCATCCAGCACCGCCAGTGTTTCCTGCAGCTGAAACTGCAGGACGGCGGGAATCTCGCTGTAGCCACCGAGCGCCACATCCGCGGCCAACAGCGCCTTGGCTCGGGCCCGGCGCTGATCCAGCAGTTCATCCAGATCGCGGTCCGCAGGCACCGGCGAGAACACCAACCAGCGTTCCAACACACCGAGCTGATGGGCATCCGCGCCGTGTCCTGCGGGTGGCGGAAAGAAGCCGCGCATGATGCCGTTGGCTGGCGGCCGGTCGCGATCCGTATACGGCAGCATGGCCTGCAAGATCGGCCGCAGGCCGCCGAGATTCTGATCGTTGTAGTTGCTGACAATCACAGCCATATGCGGCAACTGAAACAGCATCAGCCCGCCCAGATCCGAATGTCCGGTGCGCGAATCGACCAGCACATAGGCATATCCACGCTGCTGGACCTCTACTAGTACGCGCCTAAAGGCCTGCAGCAGCGGCGAGATCATCGTATCCGGATCACTGGTAAACCACGCACGCCAATCGATGCGCGCATACCAGTCGGCCACATCATCGCCATGGCAGGCGGGCAGTACGTACAGGGCCAGATCCGACCTGGGCTGATAGATGGCATCCCAGAACCGGCTGTCGTCTGCGGGCTCGGCCGAGTGCGGGTCTAGTTGTGCGAGCCAGGGCAGTACGCCGCCCTCAGCAGCCTGGTTCGAAGGACGCAGTGCTTCAATGCGATGCAATCCGGGAGCTTCCAGGTCGCAGTCGATCAGCAGCACGCGCCCGGAGCCACGCTTGGCCAATGCGGCCCCGACATTCGCCAGCGCCAGCGTCCGCCCGACGCCTCCCTTGTAGCTGTAGAAGGTCGTCAGGTAGGCAAAGTTCATATCAGGCGGCCTGAGTCGGGCGGAACAGCGCAACCGGCGAGCTGTGCGGCCTGTGGCTGGTGGACGCAGAGCCAGATGCCGCGATTGACACCCAGCACTCGCGGCCTTCGCGACGCCGAGTGATCAGTCCACGCTCCTCCAAGAGCCCCAGGACCTGGCTCACGCGGCCTGCGCTGAGCTTCAGCTGCTCGGTCAGCTCGACTTGACGGATCGGGCCGTGATGGTCGCGGATCAAGGCGAGTATCTCGTCTTGCCGCCCGAGCTTGCCTGCTTGATTTGCCTGCTGCAGAACGCGGCGGCGCAACTCGAGCAAGTCCTCGAACGCTGTCCATCGGATGCCCAGGCCATCCACATCTGCTGCGCCAGCAGGCAACTGGTCGCGAGCCCGCTCGCTGACGCTGAGCAGCTCAAGGACGCCCTCTCGATCAGCGGGGCGATGCAGGATCAGGTTCGACCAGTGCAGCAGATAGGTATCCAAGCGATGCGCTTGTGCGGCCGTCAGGGATTTGGACTCGCGCAGCGCTGCCAAGATCTCAGCAGGCTCATGGTGTGCGATCAGGGAGTCCGGGTGTCGATCCAGCAAGGACATAAGCGTACTAAACCTTCGACCGCAGTCCGCCAATAATTTAGGACACTTTAGACGAGCGCAAGTCCCATCCGTCGGCGACTTGCTACCGCACCACGCTGAGGCGTGGCCGCTGCTGCACGGCAAGTGGAAGAGTCACCATGCCGCCCTTCCTTGTGACCCTGACGCACTTTTCCTGACCAGCAGGGTGCGCGAAGCCCGTCAGCGCGCGCCCTTTGGGGTCCATTGCCGTGTTCCTGGTCTGCGCGACTGCCACCGAGGTTCCCGGCGTGACCCGTGCCAACTGGCTGGCCTTTTTCTTGTGCAGCGAGAGCGTCGCGCGATTGCCATAGCTGGGCACGAACACCCAATCGACCGGCACCTCCGTCAACAAGCCAGAGACGCAGGGTGCATCGTCGCAGAAATCCTTGCAGATCAGCACGGTCATGCAACCTATCGGCGTCAGCAGAATATCCAGTTGATTTCCGACCTCCGCATGCTCGGAGCCAACCCTCGCCTCTCCAAACAAGCGAAGCTTACGGTGGGCGAAGAGCTCGCGACCGCCCGGACCGTAGACGGGAGCAGTATTGAAATAGGTGTTGCCGGACGCGGCGTCTGTCACGGGCGCATGAAAGCTCCCGGCCACGACGATCAAGGGACCTGATCCTGTTGCCTGGCTCTGAAGGAACTCGCGCACGGTTTTGCGCTGTTCCAGATCTATTGTGAATTCCGGGAACACCACCACCTGTGCGGACTGCTCCATGCACTTTTTTAGCGTGGCGCAGATAGAACGGGCCCGTATCGCATGGTCGCTTACGCGAACCGTCCGCCAGTTTCCCACCGGACTGGAGTTCTGATCCCAGACGACATCCGCACCATCGCAGAAGTGCGCGATCCAGACGCCCAGGCCTGGGGATGGCTGGCCGAGGATGGAGGTGAGGCGCTCATCCAGTTCGGATCGTGACGCCTGGAGGCGAACCTCGTACCCGTGTGCCGTCCTGCGCGGAAAGACCGCGTGGTGGTGAAACCACCGGCTCTGGCGCATAGCCTGTTGAGCCGTGTGTGCCTTGTGTCTGGCAGCCAAGGGTACCGGGACCAACCAATACTCGGTTCCCATCAGATCGTACGCAAACACAGCGTCGGTGTTACTAAAGCCTCGAGCTTGCGGCGCGTGGACGGCCAAGATGTCATCCAATGCGCGGATCAAGGCCAGCGGCGCCGCGCGCAGTTGGGATAGGGCCATTCTCTGCTCACGGGAATGCGCTTTCTCGAACGCGCGCTTGTTCTCTGAAACAGTCTTTTCGTTTTCGCTCTGCTCCCAGTGATTCAGCCGAACGCTGTCGAGGGACATAACCCAAAGTCGCACCAACGCTTCGCGCAGCGCGTGGTCCGAGCCGTCATTGAACAGTTCGGTCAGCGTTTCCCAGTCGTCGGCAATGGCGCTCATGGCGCCAATCATAGTCAGTCCAGTGGCCAGTCGCGAGATCGTCGCACCTAAGCAGCGCGACGCAAGGCCAATTACGGCGAAACAGGTCAAAGGGTGCCCGGACGAAGTGAGTCAGAGAAGGCGACACCTGCTGCATACCTTTGCCGCAGCGCGAAGCGGAGGCTGTGCGGATGTGTGGTCACGCGCAGGCATCGCTGTTTTGCTTCTTGTCCAAATGCGTGATGCCGCCACCTTCAGCGGGACCTCTAAGCGCCTGTCGCCGCTCTACGCGCCCGATTGCGTCTGTGGTAGACCACATGCTGCGGCTCGTTGTCGCGTGGTCTTGCCTTGCCCGGAGTGCGCGATGGATCGATCAACTCGACTGGCCTGTCGACCCGGACTGGCCCTGTGCGGCTGGCTGTGGGCCGTCGGGCTCGGTGCCGCGGAGGCGCCGCGCTTTGCCGGCGAGGGCGAATTGAGCGCGCCGGTCGCCCGCAGCGAGGACGGTCGCAATGCGCTGCAGGCGGCGCTGCGCCCCGGCGACGGAGACGTGCAGGGCGGGCGCTTTGGGCTGGACGCGCGGTTGACGGTCAGCGATGCCGCCAAGTCCAGCCTCGCGGTCTGCACTGTGGGCGGCGATCTATTCCGTAACGGCTTTGAGTGAGCAGGGGGAAGCATGAACAAGCTATGTGCCATCGTCATCGGTGCCGCGCTGGCAGTGTCGGCGCAGGCCGCGCCGTGGACCTATCGCGGCAGCCTGAGTGACGGCGGCAAACCCGCCCACGGGCGCTATGACCTGCGTTTGAGCGTGCTCGATGCCGGCGGCCGCCAGGCATTGCTGCCGCCGCTCACGCTCTACGGTGTCGAGGTCCGCGAGGGCGCCTTCGCGGTCGATGTGGACTTCGGCGTCGACCTCGCCGAGCTCGGCGCCGTCAGCCTGCGCACCGAGGTCGGACAGGGCGGCAGCGGCTTCGTGGCGCTGGGATCGCCCCAGCCCTTCGACGCCAAGGCCGCGCTGGCCGGCGTCTGCTGGGACACCCAGGGCAATGCCGGAACCAATCCGGCGACGGATTTTCTCGGCACCACCGATGCCCAGCCGCTGGTGCTGCGCGTCAACAACCTCACCGGCGCGCGCCTGCAGGCCAATGCGCTGAGCATTAACTGGACCGCCGGCTACGACGCCCAGGCGGCCTCGGGATCATCCGCCGTGAGCATCGGTGGCGGCTCGGTGCAGCGCGCCTGGGCCAACGGCAGCACCATCGCCGGCGGCGCCAACAATGTCGCCGGCAACGCCTCCGCCTTTCCCGACGTGCAATTGGGGCCCACCGTCGGCGGCGGCATCGGCAATCTGGCGCGCGGCAGTTATGCCACCGTCGCCGGTGGCAACAGCAATATCGCCCAGGGCAGCGCCACGACGGTCGCGGGTGGCTCCGGCAACAAGGCGATCGGCAACTTCGCGACCGTGACCGGCGGATCAGAGGCCTGCGCCGGCGGCGCCAATTCCTGGGCCAGCGGATTCCGGGTGTCGGTGCGGCCACCGAGCGGCGGCGAGCAATGTCCCAACGGCGGCAATTCCGGCGACAGTGATGGCGACGAGGGCAGTTTCATCTGGGGCGATGCGACTGGCGCGGCGCTGGTCACCACCGGCCCCAACCAGTTCATCGTGCGCGCCGGCGGCGGCGTCGGTATCAATACCAACGCCTTCGCTGGCGGCGATGATCTGGTGGTGTCGCCGCGTCCCGCGCCGGCCGACGCTGACGCCGATCTGCGCATGGTCACGCGCACCGGCAAGGCCGCCCTGAGTTTTGTGTCGGACAGCACCGGCACCCTGAATACCAATCTGATCGGCCTGACGGCAGGCTCCGACCGCTTGCGCATCACCGCCAACAGCAGCACCGCTACGCTGTCGAGCGGCGGCGCCTGGACCAACGCGTCCTCGCGCAGCTACAAGCACGCCTTCGAGAGCGCCGACCCCAGCGATGTGCTCGAACGCCTGTTGGCACTGCCGCTCAGCTTCTGGGAGTACAAGCAGTCCAGCGAGGGCCGCCACCTGGGACCGACCGCCGAGGACTTCAAGGCCGCCTTTGGCTTGGCCGGCGACGGCCGCTCGATCGCCACCGTCGACGCCGACGGCGTCGCGCTCGCCGCGATCCAGGGCCTCAACGCCAAACTGGAAGCCGAGAACGCGGCGCTGAAAGCGCAACTCGCCGAATTCGGCGAGCGCCTGGCGAAACTGGAGGCCGAGCGCGCGGGCAAATAGGCGTGTGGGTTCGCGCATAGGCCGGGGAATCAGACCGGTGCACGATCGCACCGGTCTATGTCCGCAAAGATCGGAGTGATCGGAACTTCCGACCGCCGCCCAGCTCGAAACCGGGGTTCGCAGCCACCGGGAAGTGCCATGAATCTCTGCCGATCGTCGTGGATGGTCGCCATGCTGACGCTACTGCTGGCGACACAGGCCACAGCCAATGAGCCCGCGCCGACGCGTAGCTCGGACGTACTCGAGGCGCTGGTCCAGCCGCTCGATGCAATGACTTGGAATCGCCTGGACATCCGCGATGGCAAGCTCAGTCTGATCGCCAGCGCCGCCGATCCCGACGCCAGCTCGCGCGCACTGTCGCAGCTGCCGCTGCTGAGTCATGCGCAACGGACGGAGTTCACGGCGGCCGAGGCCGACAGCCGCGGGCCGCGTGATTTCACGCTCACGGCGGACATCGTGGGCTGGCCCGATCCGTCCGCTCACCGTGTGCATGCCACGCCGACCGAACTGGCCGCACTCGATGCCAATGCCAAGGCGATCGCGGTGCAAAGCGGATGCGCGCTGGTCTCCGAGCTGCAGATCCCGGCCGAGGCGTCGATGTATCGCTGGCGCTGCCCGACCGATCTGCGCGGAGTTTCGCGCCTGGTGTCGGCGCTCGAGGGCGCGTCGGGCGGCGTCTGCGTGCGCGACTTTTCGGTGTACGCACGCAGCGCGCAGGCGGACAGCAAGCCGTCGATGGAGCTGAAACTCACGGTCGCGCCGTGTCAGGTCGCCCCGCCAGCCCAGTAGACCTGCACGCGGCCGCCCGCCGTCCGGCGCCGTGGCTTCCCGTCTATAGTCGGGGCAGCCATCACGGAGTCTCCACATGGGCCGATACGCGCGCTGGGGCGGTGTGTTGTTGGGGTTGTGGCTGACGGCGGCGGGCGCCGCGACGGAGGTGCCGGAGCCCTTGCGCGGCTGGGAGGCCTGGGTGCTGCACGGCGAGGACTTTCGCCAGTGCCCGATTCAGGACCTCAACACCCTCGACAGTGCGGATGGTTATGCCTGCAGCCTGCCGGATACGGTGCGCATCGAGATCGCGGCCGGGCAGGCGCAGGTGCGCTACACGCAGCGGGTGTATGCCGCCGGCTACACGGACCTGGTGTACGCCGACAAGGTCTGGCCGCGCGATCTCAGCGTGGATGGCAAGACGGCCGCCGTGATGCCCGGCTATCAGGGCCCGCGCCTGTGGCTGGAACCGGGCGAGCATGCGCTCAGTTACCAGCTGGATTTGCGCAGCGCGCCAGATGCGCTGCAGGTGCCGGTGGCGATGCGTCTGCTGGATCTGAGCGTGGATGGACGCCGCATCTTCCCGTTGGCGCGCGAGGGCACGCAGCTGTGGCTGGAGCGGCAGGTGAGCACCACCGAGGCCGATGCGCTCGACACCACCGTGCATCGACTGTGGAGCGACGGCATTCCGCAACGGCTGACGACGCGGATTGCGCTGCACGTGGCCGGCAAGGCGCGCGAAATACGGCTGGGACCGGCGTGGCCGGAGGGTTATGAGCTGGTCTCGGTGAGCGGCAGCCTGCCGGCGGTCGTCGAGCCCGGACGCATGCTGCGCGTGCAGGCCACGGCCGGCAGTTACCAGCTGGAGCTCAATGCCCGCGCCACCGCGCTGGCCGACACGCTGACCGCCAGTTTGCCGGGCGACAACTGGCCGGCGCAGGAAGTGTGGAGTTTTGCCGCCGATCACCGCTTGCGCGTGGTGGACGTCAGCGGCAACGCGCCGATCGATCCGGCGCAGGGCGATGTGCCGTCGGACTGGCGCAGCTATCCGGCCTATGCGATGACCGAGGGCGATGCGCTGAGCCTGAGCGAGCGCAGCCGCGGCCTCGGTGACGACGCCAATCGCGTGCAGCTGCAGCGCCAGCTGTGGCTGGATTTCGACGGCGGCGGCTACACCGTGCAGGATCAGCTGAGCGGCCGCATGCGTCAGGGCTTCCGGCTGGATCTGGCAGCGCCCTACGAACTGCTGGCGGCCAGCGAGCGCGGCGAGTCGCTGCTGGTCACCGAGGGTGCCGGCGCCGGTCTGCGCGGCGTCGAGCTGCGCTATCCCAATCTCAACCTGGAAACCACGGCGCGGCTGCCGGCGCTGCTGCAGCTGCCCGCGCACGGCTGGAACGAGCGCCTGGATGGCGTGAGCGTCAGCCTGCACCTGCCGCCGGGCTATCGCTTGCTGCAGGCCAGCGGCGTTGATCGTGCGCCGGAGGCGTGGATCGAGCGCTGGGACATCTACGAGGTGTTCATCGCGGCGTTTACCGTGGTGCTGGCCTGGCGCTTCGGCGGCCTGCGGCTGGCGGGCGTGGTGGCCGTGCTGGTGGTACTCGGCGTGCATGAGCCAGAGGTGCCGCGCTACAGCCTGATCGCGCTGCTGCTGCTGGCGATTGCCTGGCGCATGCTGCCGGTCGGGCGTCTGCGGATGTTCGTCGCTGTGGCAACACTGCTGTGCGCCGGTGCCTTTGCGCTGGCGGCCTTGCCCTTCGCCATCGATCAGGCGCGCTGGGCGCTGCATCCGCAGCTGGCCGGCGGATACAGCGTGTCGGGCGGACTGGATTTCGGCTACGCCGCCCGTTCTGAGGCCGTCATCACTGACGAGGCCGAGGGCATCGTCGTCGCCGAGCCGGCGCCGCCACCGCCGCCGGCACCCCCGGCGCCGGCAGCGCCGATGGCGCAGGAACAGATCCAGCAGAACTATCTGAGCAATGTGCAGAACTCGGCCAGCAATCTGCGCGCCAAGCGCGCCGGCAACCTGGAACGCTATGCCAAGGACGCCGTGGTGCAGGCCGGTATCGGCCGGCCGACCTGGAGCTGGGAACAGGTGTCGCTGGGCTTCGATGGCCCGGTCGACAGCGCACAAATGGTGTCGCTGTGGCTGCTGCCGCCGTGGCTGACCGCGCTGTGGCGCCTGCTGCTGGTGGCGGCGCTGGCCGGCATCGCACTGCTGCTGACCTTCAGCGTGCGGCGCGTGCGCCCGGCGCCGCTGGCCGCCGCCCTGCTGTTGCTGCTGGGCGGCGGTGCCTCGGCAGCGGAACTGCCCGACGCCAGCTGGCTGGAGGCGCTGAAGCAGCGCCTGACCGAGGCGCCCGCGTGCGCGCCGCAGTGTGTGCGGCTGGCGGAAACGACCGTGCGTCTGGACGGCAACCGTTTGCAGCTGAGCGCTGAGGTGCACGCCGAGGCCAGCCTGCTGGTGCCGGTGCCGATCGACGATGCCGCACTGCTGGACGTGGCGGTGCGCCTCGATGGTCAGCCGGCCGCGGTGCTCGGTCGCGCGGAGGGCAGCACCGCCGGTTGGGTGGCGGTGACGCGCGGCGTGCATCGTATCGATCTCGTGGCCGAGGTGCGCGGCGATCGCGTGGCGCTCGATTTCAGCCTGACGCCGGCCGCGGTACAGGCCGATGTGCCGGGATGGACGGTGACCGGCCTGCGCGATGGCCATCTGCTGTCCGAACGGCTGGAGCTGGTGCGCGAGGCGGCCAGCGAAGCGGCCGCCGGCAGCCCGACCGCGCGCGTGCCGATCAAGCCCTATGTGCGCATCGAACGCGAGATCTCGCTGGACCTCGATTGGACGGTGAGCACGCGGGTGATCCGGCTGGCGCCGCAGGATGGCGGCTTCAGCGTGCGCGTGCCGCTGCTGGCCGGTGAGCAACCCGGTGATGCCGGGCTCAAGGTCGAGGACGGCCGTGCCGAGGTGACGCTGCAGCCGGGCGTGTGGGAGACCACGATCAGCTCGCGGCTGCCGCGCAGCGAAACGCTGACACTGACCGCGCCCGAGATCGGCGAGCGCGCCGAGGTCTGGCGCGTGCTGGTGGGGCCTAGTCTGTCGATGCAGGCCAGCGGTGTGCCGGTCAGCGAGCCGCAGGACGGCATCGGCGACGAGCTGTGGGTGCACGAGTTCAATCCGCTGCCGGGCGAGCAGCTGACGCTGACGATCACCCGGCCGGCGGCAGTGCCGGGCGCGACGCTGGTAGCCGATTCGGTCACGCTGTCGAGCGACATTGGTACGCGCAGCAGCACGCACACGCTGAGCCTGCAGCTGCGCGCGACCCAGGGCGGCAGCCATGCACTGACGCTGCCGGAGGGCGCCGAGTTGCTCAGCGTCGCGATCAACGGCAGCGCGCTGAATCTGAAGCTCGAGGCCGGCAAGCTGACGTTGCCGGTGCGCCCCGGCGCGCAAACGCTGGAGCTGAGCTGGCGCGAAAGCGCTGGCGTTGGCCTGATCAACCGCACGCCGCTGGTGGACCTGGGCCTGGATGCCGCCAATATCCGCCTCAATCTCAGTCTGCCCAGCGATCGCTGGCTGCTGCGCCTCAGTGGTCCGGCGATCGGGCCGGCGGTGCTGTACTGGTCCGGGCTGATCGTGCTGCTGGCCATCGGCTACGGCCTCGGGCGCAGTGGTCGCGCGCTGCTGCCGGCCGGCCACTGGATGCTGCTGGTGCTGGGTTTTTCCACCTTCAGCTACATCCCGCTGTTCGTCGTCGCGATCGGATTCCTGGCGCTCGACGCGCGTCAGCGCTACCTGCCGGGCGCGCTCGGCAAGTGGTCCTTCGATCTGATCCAGCTGCTGGTGGCGGGCCTGACGGTTGCAGCCTTCCTGGCGCTGGTCGCCGCCATTCCGGCCGGTCTGCTGGGCTCACCCGATATGCACATCGCCGGCGGCACCGGCGCCTACAGCAGCCCTGGCTGGTTGGCCGATCGTGCCTCCGGCATGCTGCCGCAGGCGCAGGCGATCAGCCTGCCGATGTGGGCTTACAAGGCGGCCATGCTGCTGTTCGCACTGTGGCTGGCCTATGCACTGCTGCGCTGGATCAAACTGGCCTGGCAGGCGCTGACCCACGGCGGCGGCTGGAAGCCGCTGCGCCGCGCTGCGCAAACCGCGCCGGCTGCCCCCGCCGCGACGCCGGCGCCGGGCAACGAGTAAGCCAGCGCCGAGCGGGCTGCCCGGCACGGCCGGGCAGCCCGTGCGACCACCGATTAGTGTGTCCTGACTTGCGCGCGCGGCTATCCTCACGGGCTCACTTTTGCGCGCGTGATGGACATGGACAAGAGCTTCGACCCCAAGGCCATCGAGGGCCGCTGGTACCCGAGCTGGGAGCAATCCGGTTATTTCGCCCCGAGCGGCGAGGGCGCGCCCTACTGCATCCAGCTGCCGCCGCCCAATGTCACCGGCACGCTGCACATGGGCCACGCTTTCCAGCAGACCATCATGGATCTGTTGATCCGCTACCAGCGCATGCGCGGCAAACGCACGCTGTGGCAGTGCGGCACAGACCACGCCGGCATCGCGACGCAGAAGATCGTCGAAAACCAGCTCGCTGCGCAGGGCCAGAGCAAGCATGACCTCGGCCGCGAGGCCTTCATCGAGCGCGTCTGGGCGTGGAAAGAGGAATCCGGCTCGACCATCACCCGCCAGATGCGTCGCCTGGGCGCTTCCTGCGACTGGACGCGCGAGCGCTTCACCATGGACGAGGGCCTGTCGGCCGCGGTGCGCCGCGTGTTCATCCAGTGGTATCGCGACGGCCTGCTGTATCGCGGCAAGCGTCTGGTGCACTGGGATCCGGTGCTCGGCACGGCGGTGTCCGACCTCGAAGTCGAGAATGTCGAGCGCGACGGCCATCTGTGGTCGATCCGCTATCCCGCCGCCGACGGCGGTCCCGGCGTCGTTGTGGCGACCACGCGGCCGGAAACCCTGCTCGGCGACGTCGCCGTGGCGGTGCATCCGGAGGACGAGCGCTATCAGCATTTGATCGGTCAATCGCTGCAGCTGCCGCTGACCGGCCGCCTGATCCCGGTGATCGCCGATGCCTGGGTGGATCGCGAGTTCGGCACTGGCTGCGTCAAGATCACGCCGGCGCACGATTTCAACGACTGGCAGATGGGCCAGCGGCACGGGCTGGCGCCGATCAACATCTTCACGCTGGATGCGCGCGTCAACGAGCACGCGCCGGCCGCCTACCAGGGCCTGGATCGCGTCGAGGCACGCAAGCGCGTGCTAGCGGATCTGGAAGCGCAGGGCCTGCTGGTCGAGACCAGGCCGCACAAGCTGTCGCTGCCGATCAGCCAGCGCAGCGATGCGATCACCGAGCCGATGCTGACCGATCAATGGTTCCTCGATCTGACCCGCGAGACGCTGCCCGACGGTCGTCCCGGCGGCAAGCGCGCGATCACCGAGCCGGCGCTGGCGGCGGTGACCGAGGGGTACATCGAGTTCGTGCCGGACAACTGGAAGACCACCTATGTGCAGTGGCTGACCAACATCCAGGACTGGTGCGTCTCGCGTCAGCTCTGGTGGGGCCACCAGATTCCGGCCTGGTACGACGAGGCCGGCCAGATCTTTGTCGGCGAGGACGAGGCCGATGCCATCGCCCACGCCAGCGTGTCGCCGGTGGGCGCGCTGCGCCGCGACGCCGATGTGCTCGACACCTGGTTCAGCTCCGCGCTGTGGCCGTTTTCGACGCTGGGTTGGCCGGGAGACGCGGGGGCAGGGGGCAGGGGGCAGGGCGACAGCCTTGGCGCCCAAGCGGAGCCGCTACACGGAGTGACGAACGACGTTGCGGTCAACTCGGGCGACATGGCCGGGCCCCTGCCCCCTGACCCTTGCCCCGCTTCTGCCAGCCCCGCCACTGCTCAGTCGAACTGGCAAGTCGACCAGATCTTCCTGCCGTCCTCGGTGCTGGTCACCGGCTTCGACATCATTTTCTTCTGGGTGGCGCGCATGGTGATGGCGACCACCTATTTCGTTGGCCGCCAGCCCGATGGCAGCTACGAGCCGCGCTTTGCCGCGCTCAAGGACCGTGTGCCCTTCAAGACCGTCTACATCAACGCCATCGTGCGCGATGCGGAAGGTCAGAAGATGAGCAAGTCCAAAGGCAACACCATCGATCCGCTGGACCTGATCGACGGCGTGACGCTGGACGAACTGGTGCGCAAATCCACCGCCTCGCTGCTGATCCCGCAGGTGCGTGAGAAGGTCGAAAAGCGCATCCGCAAAGAGTATCCGCAGGGCATTTCCCCGGTGGGCGCCGACGCGCTGCGCTTCACCTTCGCCGCGCTCGCCACCCACGGGCGCACGATCAACTTCGATCTGAAGCGCTGCGAGGGCTACAAGAACTTCTGCAACAAGCTGTGGAATGCGGCGCGCTTTGTGTGGATGAATGCCTCGGAAGGATCGGGACTCGGGACTCGGGACTCGGGACTCGGCAGCGAGTCGGCTCGCGGAATCGAGTCCTCGATCACTTCGGCCCTCGATCAGATCGAATCGCGCATCCATGCCATCGAACATCGCGCACTGGAAGCTGGCCTCAGTCCCGAGTCCCGAGTCCCGAGTCCCGAGTCCCGGCTGACTTCCGCCTCCCCAGCCAACCGCTGGATCCTCTCCGCGCTGCGTCAGGCCACCGCGGAGTACCACGCCCAGATCGCCGCCTATCGCTTCGATCTGGCTGCGCAGGCGCTGTATGACTTCGTCTGGAACGAGTACTGCGACTGGTTCGTCGAACTGTCCAAGCCGGCGCTGCAAGGCAGCGATCCGGTCGCGCGCGCGCAGGCGCTGGCGACGCTGCTGCGCGTGCTCGATGCCGTGCTGCGTCTGCTGCACCCGGTCATTCCCTTCATCACCGAGGAGATCTGGCAGCAGTTCGCGCCGCGCCTGGGCAAATCCGGCTCGATCGCCACGCAGCCGCTGCCGCAGGTGGCGGACTTCGAGGAAGACGCCGAGGCCAGCGCGGATATCGAGTGGCTGAAGGCGGTGCTGTCCGGCCTGCGCCGCATCCGCAGCGAGATGAACATCAATCCGGCCAAGCTAGTGCCGCTGCTGCTAGAGGGCGGCAGCGCGCAGGACCGCGAACGCCAGGCGCGCTTTGCCACGGCGATCGCTTTCCTGGCGCGCATCGACGCCGACGCCATGCGCTGGCTGAGCCCGAACGAAGACGCCCCGGCTGCCGCGGTCGCCGTCGTCGGTGAGCTCAAGTTGCTGATTCCGCTGGCCGGGCTGATCGACGTCGAGGCTGAACTGAAGCGTCTCGCCAAGGAAATCGCGCGTCTGGCCGGCGAGATCCAGAAGTGCGAAGCCAAACTCGGCAACGCCAACTTCATCGCCAACGCGCCGCCCGCCGTGGTCGCCCAGGAGCAGCAGCGCATCGCCGATTTCAGTTCCACCATTCAGAGCCTGCGCGAGCAGTCGCGCAAGCTGGGCGGCTGAGGTCCGACAGACGGCCAGCCCGCCGATGGGCTGGCCGTGCGTTTCGCGGCGCCACGGCGTTTGGGAAGGGCTAATCCGATCCCCCGGAGTGCGTGTATGGACTCGCTGAGAACCGATCGATTGTTGCTGCGGCCATGGCAGCCTGATGAATGGCCGGCGCTGCACGCGCTGCACGCCGACCCGTATGTGGCTGCCTGGCTAGGCGGCGCGCTGACAGAGACGCAGGCGCAAACTGCCTTGGCAGCGATCTGCAACGAGTACACCCTGGGGTACGGCCTCTACGCGCTATGTATGCCCGACGGCGCGATTGTCGGAGCGGCCGGATTGCAGCGCGTACGTCCCGGCATGCCTTTCCAAGGGATCGAAGCCAGCTGGCGTCTGCGGCAGAGCGCCCAGGGGCAGGGTTATGCCTGTGAGGCAATGCGTAGGGTGCTTGCCGATGCTGACGAGCGGCTAGGGCTCGGGGCGATATGCAGCTACACCGCCAGAACCAATCTGCGCTCCCAAGCCCTGATGCATCGGCTCGGCTTCGTCGCCGATCCGGCGCGGGACTTCGACCATCCTCGCTTGCCGGCAGAGCACCCGCTGCGTCCGCACGTCTATTACGAACGGCGGGTGCCCTGATCGGCCCGGCCTTATTTGGGCAGGATCACGCTGTCGATCACGTGGATGACGCCATTGCTGCCGACGATGTCGGTCTGCACAACGTTGGCGCCGTCCACCGTCACCTTGCCGCCGTTCACCGCGATCGCCACCTCGCCACCCTGCACGGTCTTGGCGCTGCTGAGCTTGACCACATCGGCGGCGAGCACCTTGCCGGCGACCACGTGGTAAGTCAGCACGGCGGTGAGCTGCGCCTTGTTCTCGGGCTTCAGCAGGTTGTCGACGGTGCCGGCCGGCAGCTTGGCGAAGGCCGCGTTGGTGGGGGCGAACACGGTAAAGGGGCCGGCGCCATTCAACGTGTCGACCAGACCCGCGGCCTTCAGCGCGGTCACCAGCGTGGAGAAATCGGGATTGCCGGCGGCGATGTCGACCACCGTCTGCTGTTGCGCGCTGCCGTGACCGTCATGGTCGCCAGCGAAAGCCATCGGCGCGAACAACAGGGCCGCACAGGTACCCAAAATCGGGAGCAGTTTCATCGGGAATGCCTCATCGAAAGTAGGGGAAGCGCATCGATCAGCGCCAGCGCAGTCTCCCGATCACGACATGCTGAGCGCGTGCCGATGGCGTGCAATCGAGTTTCATGTAGGTGAGGCCGGGGTGAGGGCCACGAGGGCACGCAAGAGCACGAGGGCACGCTCAAGCAAGGCGGAGGGGCGAAGGGCAGCGCCTGCGCGGCACTGCCGCGCGCGGCCCTGAGCGCCCGGCGGCTATGCCGACGGGCCGGATCGAGGGCACGCAAAGGCGCGCAAGCCACAAGCATTTTTCAAGCACCAACACACCAAGGCAGCGCGTCGCTTTGGGCTTCCAGCTTTTGCGTGCCCTCGTGCCCTCCGCTCTGCCTGCGCGTGCCCTCGTGCTCGTGTCCGATTCCGCCTCAAGCCTTGCGTTTCCGCCACTCCCGACCGATCGGTCAGCGGCGCAATCTACGCACACACCGGCAGCCGCCGGGAGACAGGCAAGGAGTTGCACCATGAAAACGCTCGCATTGATCGCCGCTGGTCTGGTCGCCTTTAGCGCCACGGCGCGCGCGGATGAGGGCATCGAGGAGACCGGGCCGGTGTATCTGCCGGGTGGACAGTACGGGGCCGTGCTGGACCAGAGCGCGGGGCGCTGGCAGTTGCTGCCGCTGGACGCGGCGGATCAGGATGTGGCCAATGGCTGTGCGCAGCAGCTGTATCTGCCGAGCGGCGTCTGGCTGGTCAATCGCGACGCCCACGGCCGTGCCGAGCTGGTGGCGCCCTCGGGTACCGCGCTGCCGCCGGGGCATCGCGAGCGCGTCGCGCTGGTCGCCTGCGAGGCGGCGGGCAAGCAGCCGCAGGCGCTGCGGGCGCCGGCGGCGCTGGTGGACTGGCTGACCGAGCATACTGGCGCCATCTGGGTAGACGAGTAATCCGCCATGGGACGCGCTGAAGCACCGCTGTTGAAGCTCGGCATCCTCGCCATCGACGGCTGTCTGCTGTCGAGTGTGGCCGGACCCATCGATGCGCTGCGGATCGCCGAGCGCATCGCCCAGCTCAAGCAGCCGGCGCTGGCACCGCGCTTCGTTGCCCACGTGCTGAATGCGCGTGGGCAGACGCGCGTGCTGACCAGCAACGGCCTGATCCTCGACGGTGTGCGCACCGATCTGCCGCCGCTGGATGTGCTGCTGGTGCCGGGTGTGATGGCCGAGGACCCGCAGGCCTTGTGCGGTCGCGTGACCGAGCTCGACGCCGAGGTCGAGCTGCTGCGCCGCGTGCGCGCCCAAGGCATCCGCGTGGCGGCCTCCTGCAGCGGCACCTTTCTGCTGGCCAAGACCGGCTTGCTGGATGGTCGCCGCGCCACCACCAGCTGGTGGCTGGGCGCGTCCTTTCGCCGGCTGTACCCGCGCGTGCATCTGGACATTGACCAGATGGTGGTCGAGGACGAGGGCGTCATCACCACCGGGGCGGCCACCGCGGTGCTCAACCTCGTGATCAAGCTGATCGGCGAGAGCGCCGGCGAGGATCTGGCCCAGCAGGTGGGGCGCATGCTCGCGATCGACGCCGAACGCCAGAGTCAGGCGCCCTTCGTCAGCATGGCCATGCAGGAGCGCCCGCGCACCTCGCTGGCCGAGAAAGCCGAGCGCTTCCTGCGCAAAGCCATCGACAGCGAGATCAGCGTGACCGCGCTGGCGCAGCACTGCGGCACCAGCGAGCGCAGCCTGCTGCGCCATTTCAAGGCGCACTACGGCATGTCGCCGCTGGAACACATCCAGCGGCTGCGCATCGAACGCGCCAAGGCGCTGCTGGAAACCACGCACCTCAGCTTCGACGAAGTGGTCGAGCGCTGCGGGTATCGGGACGTATCGAGCTTCCGCAAGCTGTTCAAGCGCGCCACCGCACTGACGCCGGCCGACTACCGCGAGCGCTTCCGACTGCGCGCGCGGGCCTGAAGCTGCCGCTCGTCGGTCACGGCATGCCGTTTGTCCGCCGCGCTGAGACATCGGCCGCGCGGCGGACATTGATCCACTGTCATCCCCGCAGGATCCGCCCATGTCAGTCACCCGCATCGCCCTACCAGTGCTCGCCCTGCTGCTCGCCCTCGGCAACGAGTGTGCTGCCCAGGCGCAGTGCGCGGAGTCGCGCAGCGTGCGCTATCAGCCGTCCGACGCCGGCTTCAAGGACGCCGTCCAGTTCCACAACGATCGCGTGATGAAGACCGGACCCGATGCGCGCCTGCAGCCGGAGGGCGATTGGACGCTGTCGGCGGAGACGCTCGACTATCTGGTGGTCCGCTACGAACGTCAGCGCTGCGATGCGCCGGCGCGCCCCTTCGTGGCGGACTGCAACGGCGCCGCCTGTGCTGCCGAGGGGCCGCGGCTCCGCGCCTTTGTTGCCGGCGATCAGCTGAGCATCAGCGCCTGCAGCCTGAGCGAGCGGCGCTACACCGAGAATCGCTGGGAACTGGGTGAGGACGGCCACTGGCAGCCGCTGTCGCGTCGTGCCGAGTACATCCAGCGCTGCCCGCAGGACTGACGTCGGCCGCCTGCCTCAACTCAGCATCGCGCGCCGCGCCGGTTCGGCAAAGCAAGCCAGTGCGTAGTCCAGGAAGGCGCGATCCCGCAGCGGCATATGGCGCCGCTGCGGCCACACCAGGTACAGCGGCGTCGGCGTGATGCGCCAGTCGGGCAGCAGGTGCACCAGCGTGCCGGCGCGCAGTTCGGCCTCGACCAAATAAATCGGCAAGCGCGCCATGCCGGCGCCGGCCAGTGCGGCACGCTTGATCACGCCAAAGTGGTTCACCGCGATGCTGCCGGCGAGCGGAATCGCGGCGCTGGTGTCGCCATGCAGCAACACCCACTCGCTGTCATCGCGAAAATGCAGATTGCGGATGCAGGGCAGGGCGGCCAGATCCGCCGGGACCTGCACCGGCGCATGGCGTGCGAGCAGCGCCGGCGCTGCCACCGGAATGTCGCGAATCACGCCGATCGCGCGCGCCACCAGCGATTCGTCCAGTGTACGCGTGCTGCGGAAGGCGAAATCGTAGCCATCGGCGATCAGATCCCGCCGCGCGATCGACATATCGAGCTCGACCTGCAAGGCCGGGTGGTGCGAGCGAAAGTCCAGCACCAGATCCAGCAGAAAGGCCTCGCCGAAGGTGGTCGGCGCGGTGATACGCAGCGTGCCGCTGATGTCTAGACGGGTGGCTGAAACCGCGCGCTCGGCTTCCTGCGCCAGTTCGCGCAGCTGGCGCGCGTAGCTCAGCCAGGTCTCACCGGCGGCGGTCAGCGTCAGTCGCCGCGTGGTTCGATGCAGCAACTGCACGCCGAGCTCGCGTTCCAGCTCCGCCACTTGCGTGCTCAGATACGCCTTGGAACAGCCCAGCCGCTCGGCCGCGCGCGTGTAGCTGCCCGCTTCCAGCACCGTCAGAAAACCCATCGACTGCTCAAAGCGTTGCGGGATTGTTTCCGCTGGCGAACGATCTTTCCGCATGGAGACGATTTATCGCGGTGAATGGGGCGCGTAGCGTACTCCTCACCGAGCGATTGTTGCTCATTCGCGCCAAAATAGGAGTAGACGATGAACATCCTGCTGATCGGTGCCAATGGCACCCTGGGCCGCGCCGTCGCCGCCGAGCTCGGCAGCCGCCACACCTTCATCAGCGCCGGCCGCCAGAGCGGCAGCGTGCAGATCGATCTGACGCAGCCGGCCAGTATCGAGGCCGCGTTGCGGCAGGCGGGCCCCTTGGACGCGGTGGTCTCGGCCGCCGGCAACGTGGCCTTTGGCCCCTTGCTGGACCTCAGCCCCGAGCAATGGGCGCTCAGCGTCCAGGACAAGCTGATGGGGCAGGTGCAGCTGGCTTTGATCGCGGCGCGCTACCTGAGCGATGGCGGTTCGATCACGCTGACCACCGGCGTACTGGCGCAGCAGCCGATCCGCTACGGCGCCGCCGCCACGCTGGCGAATGCGGGTATCGAGGGCTTCGTGCGTGCTGCTGCGATTGAACTGCCGCGCGGACTGCGCATCAATGCCGTCAGCCCCGGCGTGCTGACCGAGTCGCTGCCCGGCTACGGCCCGTACTTCCGCGGCTTTGAGCCGGTACCGGCAGCGCGTGCAGCGCTCGGCTTTGCCCGTAGCGTCGACGGCGCCGACACCGGTCAGGTCTATCGGGTGGTCTGAGATCCTTGCGCCGCGCGGAGCGCTGCAGCTGGCAGCGCTCCGCAGTCGCCGGCTTAGCGCAGCAAGCCGAGCACGGCGTCGGTCATCGCGCGCGTGCCCAGCGCCGGATCGCCAGCGGCGATGTCGGCGGTGCGCGCACCGGCATCCAGTACGGCACTGACCGCGGACTCGATGGCGCTGGCCTCGGCTTCCAGATGCAGGCTCCACCGCAGCAGCATGGCGGCGCTCAGGATGGTGCCGATCGGATTGGCCTTGTCCTGGCCGGCAATATCGGGCGCGCTGCCGTGGATGGGCTCGTACAGCCCGGGGCCGGCATCGCCCAGCGAGGCCGAGGGCAGCAGGCCGAGCGAGCCGGCCAGCAGCGCCGCCTCGTCGGTCAGGATGTCGCCGAACAGGTTCTCGGTGACGATCACATCGTAGGCGGCCGGCTTGGCGATCAGATGCATCGCCATCGAGTCGACCAACTGATGCTCCAGCGCGATCTGCGGGAACTCCTCGGCGATCACGCGCGTGCTCACCTGGCGCCACAGCCTGGAGGTTTCCAGCACATTGGCCTTGTCGACCTGGGTCAGGCGCCCGAGGCGCTTGGCGGCCAGCCGCGCGGCAAGGCGGACGACGCGTTCGATCTCGGCCACGCTGTAGCTGCAGCCATCGAACGCGACATCGCCGTCGCGACGCTTCTCGCCGAAGTAGATGCCGCCGGTGAGCTCGCGCACTACCAGCAGGTCGACGCCGACCAGGCGCTCGCTCTTCACCGGCGCCAGATGCGCCAGCGTGGGCTGCACGCGCACCGGGCGCAGATTGGCGTACAGGCCGAGCGCCTTGCGCAGCTTGAGCAGACCTTGTTCCGGCCGCACCGGCGCGTTCGGGTCGCTCCACTTCGGGCCGCCGACGGCGCCGAGCAGGATGGCGTCGCTGCGCTGGCACTGCGCCAGCGTGGCCTCCGGTAGCGGATCGCCGGTGGCATCGATGGCGGCGCCGCCAATCAGCGCCTCATGAAAATCGAACTGGTGGCCGTAACGGGCGCCGATGGCGCTCAGCACGGCCTGGCCGGCGGCCACGACCTCGGGACCGATGCCATCGCCAGGAAGCAGGGTGATGTGAAAGTGCATGAGCAATCTGGATGGGAGGGAAGGGTGGCGCGCTCAGCGCGCCTCGTAGGCTTCGATCGCCGGCCGTTGTGCCAGCAGATAGCCGAGTTGATCGACGCCCATCATCAGGCAACGTCGGGCAAAAGCGTCCAGCGTGAAGCTCGCGCTCCAGCCCTCGGGGCCGCTGATGCGCATGCTGTCGAGGTCGATCTGTAGCGCGATGCCGGGCTGCGCCAGCAGTTCGGCATGGCGCTCGGGTGCCAGCACGATCGCCACCAGTCCGTTCTTCAGCGCATTGGAGCGGAAGATGTCGGCAATCTCGCTGGAAATCACCGCCTGGAAGCCGTAATCGAGCAGCGCCCAGGGCGCGTGCTCACGCGAGGAGCCACAGCCGAAATTGCGGCCGGCCACCAGGATCGCGTGCTGACGCGCCTCCGGCCGGTTCAGCAGACTGTCTTCGCGCAGGCTGCCGTCCTCGCGATAACGCCAGTCGTAAAAGGCCGCCTTGCCGAGGCCGGTGCGCACCGTGGTGGTGAGAAAGCGCGCCGGGATGATCTGGTCGGTGTCGATGTTTTCCTGCGGCAGGACCAGCGTGGTGCTCTGGATGCGGGTGATGGGGTTCATCGAGGTGCCGTCAGTGGTGAGTGGGGTGAGTGGGGTGAGTAGTGAGTAGTGAGTAGTGAGTAGTGAGTAGTGAGTAGTGAGTAGTGAGTAGTGAGTAGTAGCCGGGGCCGAGGGCATCGGAAAGGTCGGGGATGGCAGCAAGGGAGGTCATCGCCAGCTTCTACTCACCACTCACCACTCACCACTCACCACTCACGCGTCATCGTCAGCTTCTACTCCCCACTCCCCACTCCCCACTCACGCATCCGCCAGCAAGGCGCGCGGATCGGCAATCGCGCCGGCGATGGCGCTGGCCGCGGCGGTGGCCGGACTTGCCAGCACCGTGCGCGCGCCCTTGCCCTGACGGCCTTCGAAATTGCGATTGCTGGTGCTGACCGCCGTCTGGCCGGCGCCCACCAGATCGCCGTTCATCGCGATGCACATCGAGCAACCGGGCTGGCGCCACTCGGCGCCGGCGGCCAGGAAGATCTCGTGCAGGCCTTCGGCCTCGGCATCACGCTTGACCGCGTCGGAGCCCGGCACCACCAGCATGCGCACGCGCGGATGCACGCGGCGGCCGCGCAGCAACTCGGCGGTGACACGCAGATCGGACAGTCGGCCGTTGGTGCAGCTGCCGACGAAGACCACATCGACCGGATGGCCGAGCAGCGCTTCGCCGGCCTCGAAACCCATGTACTGACGTGCTTTGGCCAGCTGCGGATCGCTGCCGGTCGGCACCGCCTCATCGATCGCTGCGCCCATGCCCGGATGCGTGCCCCAGGTGATGGTCGGGCGGATATCGGCGGCATCGATCTGCACGACACGGTCGAAACTGGCGCCTACGTCAGTGTGCAACTCGCGCCAGCGCGCCACGGCGGCCTCGAAGTCCGCCCCTTGCGGCGCCAGCGGGCGGCCGCGCAAGTACTCGAAGGTGAGCTCGTCCGGCGCCACCATGCCGCAGCGCGCGCCGGCCTCGATCGACATATTGCACAGCGTCATGCGGCCTTCCATGTCGAGGCCGCGGATCGCGCTGCCGCGGTACTCGATGGCGTAGCCGGTGCCGCCCTCGACGCCGATGCGGCGGATGATGTGCAGGATCACGTCCTTGGCGCTGACGCCCGCGGCGAGGGTGCCGTCGACCTCGATGGCCATGCGCTTGGGCTTGCGCTGCAGCAGGCACTGGCTGGCCAGCACGTGGCCGACCTCGCTGGTGCCGATGCCGAAGGCGATCGCGCCGAAGGCGCCGTGGGTGCTGGTGTGGCTGTCGCCGCAGACGATGGTCATGCCGGGCTGGGTGGCGCCGAGCTCGGGGCCGATCACGTGGACGATGCCGCGCTGCCCGGAATCGAAGTCATACAGGCGCACGCCGAACTCGGCCGCGTTGCGTCGCAGCGTCTCCACCTGCGCCTTGGCGTCCGCGGTGTAGTAGGGCAGCTCGCCGTCGGCGCCGGCTGGCAGCGTCGGCGTCGAATGATCGAGCGTCGCCAGCGTGCGATCGGTGCGGCGCACCGGCAGCCCGCGCGCCTTCAGTTCGGAGAAGGCCTGCGGCGAGGTCACCTCGTGCACCAGGTGCAGATCGATGTAGAGCACCGCCGGCGCTTCGTCGCTTTCGGGTACCACCACGTGGGCGTCCCAAAGCTTGTCGAAGAGGGTGCGGGGTTGCTCCGAAGCCGGGGCTTGAGACTCGGCAGTCGGGACTCGGTCTTTCGGCGTATGCGTGCTCTCAGCGCTCATGCGGTGTACTCAAGCTATTGATGGTTGATCCATTGACGACCATGTGTCCGAGTCTCAGCCTTGTCCCGAGTCCCGAGTCCCGAGTCCCGAGTCCCGAGTCCCGAGTCCCGGCACTCACACACCCGCCTCTTCCACTGCCGCGGCGGCGGCGCGGGCGCGTGCCTTGAGCAGCCGGTTGGCCACGTCCAGCCAGGCCAGCGCGCTGGCTTCCAGGATGTCGGTGCTGGTGCCGCGGCCGACGTGCTCCTGCCCATTCCACTCGGCTTCGACGGTGGCCTGACCCTGGGCATCGCTGCCGAAGGAAATGCTGCGGATGTGGAAGCTGCGCAGCGTGATCTCGGCGCCGATGGCGCGCGACAGCGCGCGGAACAGCGCATCGACCGGACCGTCGCCCACCGCAGCCTCGCAAACTTCCTGGCCGTCCGGCGTCTGCAGGCGCACGCTCGCGGTGGGCATGCGCGACTCGCCGGTAGCACTCTGGATCGACAGGCTCTTCAGGATGAAGCTGGAGCCGCTGCCGCCGGTGATCGCCAGCACGATCGCTTCGAGGTCGGCGTCGTAGACCTCTTTCTTCTTGTCGGCCAGCGCCTTGAAGGCGGCGAAGACCTTGTCGGTCTCGGCCTCATCGAGCGCGTAGCCCATGCGCGTCAGCCGGTCCTTCAGCGCGTGGCGACCGCTGTGCTTGCCGAGCACCAGTTCGGACTTGCTGATGCCGACGTCCTCGGGATGCATGATTTCGTAGGTCTGGCGGTGTTTCAGCATGCCGTGCTGATGAATGCCCGACTCGTGCGCAAAGGCGTTGTCGCCGACGATGGCCTTGTTGCGCTGCACCTGCTGGCCAGTGATCGATTGCAGCAGCCGCGAGGTCGGATACAGCTTGCGGGTGTCGATGCCGGTGACCAGGCCGTAGCGTTCGTGACGGGTGCGCAGCGCCATCACCAACTCTTCCAGCGCGGCGTTGCCGGCGCGCTCGCCGACGCCGTTGATCGTGCACTCGACCTGACGCGCGCCGCCTTCCAGCGCGGCCAGCGAATTGGCCACGGCCAGCCCCAGATCGTTGTGGCAATGGCAGCTGAAGATCACGCCCTCGGCGCCGCGCACCTCGCGCTTCAGTCGTGCGAACAGCGTGCGCACTTCTTCCGGCGTACTGTAGCCCACCGTGTCCGGCACGTTCAGCGTGCGCGCGCCGGCCGCAATGACGGCGCTGAAGATCTCGACCAGATACTCGGGTTCGGTGCGGATGGCGTCCTCGGCCGAGAACTCGACGTCATCGGTGTATCGGCGCGCCAGTTCGACGGCAGCCACCGCCGCGTCCAGCACCTGCGCCTTGTCCATGTTCAACTTGTGCAGCCGGTGGAGCGGGCTGGTCGAAATGAAGGTGTGGATGCGCGGACGTTCGGCGTGCTCGACCGCCCGCGCGCAGGCCTCGATGTCGCCGCGGGTGGCGCGCGCCAGACCGGCGATCGAGGCGCCGCGCACCTCGCGGGCAATGCCGGCCACGGCAGCGAAATCGTCCGGACTGGCCGAGGGGAAGCCGGCCTCGATCACATCCACGCCCAGCTCCGCGAGCGCATGCGCAAGTCGACGTTTGCCGCGAGGATCCATCGAGAAACCGGGCGCCTGCTCGCCGTCGCGCAGGCTGGTGTCGAATACGATGACGCGATTGCTGTCGTGCGATGTCATGGTCCGCTCCAGACTCCATAAAGCGAAAGCCCCGCCCTCGTTGCCGAGGTGCGGGGCTTTCAGGTTTCCTGCTTCCTGACGCCTTGGGTGCTTACACCCGTTGGCAGCCGCACACCTCGCGAGAGCGCGCAAGAAGTCGAAGCGCCAGAAGCGCCAGGCTTGCGTGATTGCTGCGGTGCGGCAAGAAGTTCATGGGTGCGAGAGTGCACGCGCCGCCGCAGAGCTGTCAAGCCGATCTGAATGTGTATGCGTATGCATTGATCGCCAGCGCGACCAAAGTCGATTCAGGAGGCGGGTGCGGCAGCGGCGTCGGGGGCCGTGAGCAGGCCGCGGCTGACTTCCGGATCGGCCTTCGGGCCCAGCCAGATGGCCAGCAAGGTGCGATTGAATTCGATGCCGGCAAACTGCGCGGTCTCGCCGCCTTCCACGCTCACCAGCGTACCCGCGTCCGGCGTGTAGTACAGCGTGATGCGCTTGCCGCGCTCGGCTTCGGGCAATATGGCGAGAAATTTGTCCAGCCGTGAGCCGATGCGCGCCATGGTCTCGGCGTCGGCGACTTGCTCGAACATCTTGCGGAAGTGCTCCTGCACCTGCGCCTTTGGCAGCGCGTTGGCGTACCACACCAGCGTGATCTGCACCGGCGTCAGGCCGAGGCCGATGTCCTCGCGTTGGCCGGCATCGGCGGGGCCGTGCATAGCCAAGCCGTAGAAGGGAATGAAGCTGCGGTGCACCATGGCGGTGCCTAGCAGTGGCCACGGGCGCGAGCCGCTTTCCACCCGCACCAGCGGCGGAATGTCCACGCCGGCGAGACTGACCGCCGATCCTTCTACACTGGCGCAAAGCAGCAAGGCCAGTGTCCAGCGACTTACACGCATGATCCGCCCCTGTAGCAGATGAGCCCGGAGCATAGCGCCGTCGCCCGCTGGATCACGATGAACGAGGTCAGGCAGGTGGCGCCGCGGACTGCCAACTGGCGCACAGTTTGCGTGCCGTCAGCGCCCAGGGCCGGCGTAACGCGCGCCAGCGGTGCAGGTCTCGTGCACCACCACCAGCGACAACAGCGGAAGGCGGGGCTTGAGCTGCTCCCAGATCCACTGCGCCAGACGCTCGCTGGTCGGGTTTTCGAGGCCCGGAATGTCGTTCAAGTAGTGGTGATCGAGCTGGTCGTAGAGCGGCTGGAAGGCGCGCTTGACGTCGGCAAAATCCATCACCCAGCCTTCCGGCTCCTGGATGTCGCCGCTGACGTGCAGTTCGATGCGGAAAGAATGCCCGTGCAGGCGCGAGCACTTGTGCGTGGCCGGCAGGTTGGGCAGCCGGTGCGCAGCTTCGATCGAGAAGATCTTGTAGATATCCATCGGCGGGAATCGTGGTGGCTATGGGTGGAATCGAACCACCGACCTCAGCATTATGAGTGCCGCGCTCTAACCGTCTGAGCTACATAGCCACGATCGCGAGGGCCGCGAATTCTGCCAGAAGAAAACGCTGGCTGCCAGAGTCCCGGCGCGTGCGGGTCTGGCGTCAGCCGGCGTGCGCAACGTCGACGCCGAGACCGGCCACTACCGCCACCATCCGACCGGTGTCTTCCGCGCGTGCGTTCGAGGCATTGCCCTGGCGCGCGCGCTTGGCAACGCCTTGCGCGATGGCGGCGAGGCGGAAGAAGTTGAAGGCCAGGATGAAGGGCCAGTGGGCGCCGGGATCGCGTCCGCTGAGTTCAGCGTAGCGCGCCACCAGCGCCTCCTCGGAGGGAATGCCGAGGGCGGCGCGGTCCATGCCGAGCAGGCCGGGAATCACCGGATTGCGCGGCAGCCGCAGGGCCATGCAGAAGTAGCCGAGATCGGCGAGCGGGTGGCCCAGCGTCGACAGCTCCCAATCGACCACCGCGAGAATTCTGGGGGCGTCGGCGGCGAAGATCAGGTTGTCGATGCGCCAATCGCCGTGCGCCAGCGCGACCGCGCCGTCGTCCGGCGGCACATGCGCGCCCAGCCACGCGATCAGCGCCTCCATCGGCGCAATCGTCTCCAGTTCGCTGGCGCGGTATTGCTCGGTCCAGCGCTTTAGCTGGCGCTCGAAGTAACTGCCGGGCTTGCCGTAGTCGCCGAGCCCCAGCGCCTGGACGTCGAGCGCATGCAGCGCCGCCAGCACGCGGATGATCTCGTCGTAATAGCCGGCGCGTTGCAGCGGGGCGAGCTCCGGCAGCGACGGATCCCAGTAGATCGTTCCGCTGACATGGCTCATCAGATAGAACATCGAGCCGATCACGCTGTCGTCGCGGCACAGATGCAGCGGACGCGCGACCGGCACGGCGCTGTCGGCCAGCGCGCTGAGCACGCGGAACTCGCGGTCGACCGCGTGCGCCGAGGCCAGCAGCTGACCCGGCGGTTTGCGCCGCAGCACGTAGAGGCCGGAGTCGGCCTCGATCAGATAGGTGGGATTGGACTGACCGCCCTTGAACTTGGTCGAGCGCAGCGGGCCGCGAAAGCCGGGGACCTGCTGCTCCAGGTACTGGGCCAGCGCGGCGTCGGGCAGGGCAAACACATCGGTCATGGGCGGCGTCGGAATCCGGGCAGTCGCCCGATCATAAGGCCGCATGCCGCCCGCGGGCTCAGTCGGCCGCCGCTTCGGCCTGTTGCAACTCCCACAGGCGCGCGTAGGCGCCGCCGCGCGCCAGTAGCTCCTCGTGGGTACCGCGCTCGACCACCTGGCCCTCGTCCATCACCAGGATCTGATCGGCGCCGACCACGGTGGACAAGCGATGCGCGATCACCAGCGTGGTGCGATTGCGTGCGATGGCATCGAGTTGCGCCTGGATCTCGCGCTCAGTGGCGGTGTCGAGCGCGCTGGTGGCCTCGTCGAACAACAAGATCGGCGGATTTTTCAGCAGCGTGCGGGCGATGGCGACGCGCTGCTTCTCGCCGCCCGAGAGTTTCAGCCCGCGCTCGCCCACGATGGTGTCATAGCCATCCGGCAGGCGCTCGATGAACTCGTGGATCTGCGCCGCGCGCGCGGCGGCGATCACTTCTTCGCGGCTGGCCGAAGGGCGGCCGTAGGCGATGTTCGAGTACAGCGTGTCGTTGAACAGCACGGTGTCCTGCGGCACGATGCCGATCGCCTGACGCAAGGAGTGCTGGGTGACGGCGCGCAGTTCCTGGCCGTCGATGCGGATGCTGCCGGCGCCGACGTCGTAGAAGCGATACAGCAAGCGCGCCAGCGTGCTCTTGCCGGCGCCGCTGGCGCCGACCACGGCGACCTTCTGGCCGGCGGGCACCTCGAAGCTGACGCCCTTCAGGATCGGCCGGCGCGCATCGTAGGCAAAGGCGACGGCGTCGAAGGCGATGTGGCCGCCGCTGACCGTCAGCGCCGACGCGCCGGGCACATCGACGATCTCGCGGCTCTCGGCCAGCAGATCGAACATGCGCCCCATGTCGGTCAGCGCCTGCTTGATGTCGCGGTACATCATGCCGAGGATGTTGAGCGGCACGAACAGCTGGATCAGCAGGGTGTTGACCAGCACCAGATCGCCCACCGTCATGCGTCCGGCGCTGACCTCGCGCGCGGCCAGAATCATCAGCACGGTCAGGCCGATGGCAATCACCGTGGCCTGCGCGGCATTCAGCACGCCCAGCGTGAACCAGCTTTTCTCGGCCGCGCGCTGCCAGTGGTCCAGTTGCTCATCGAATTTGCGCGCCTCGTGCTCCTCGTTGGCGAAGTACTTGACCGTCTCGTAGTTCAGCAGGCTGTCGACCGCGCGCGCCGAGGACTCGTTGTCGGCCTCCACCATGCGCCGGTAGTAGCGCGTGCGCCATTCGGTGACGACGATGGTGACCACCACATAGGCCGCCAGCGTCAGCAGCGTGGTGAACGCGAACAGATTGGGGTAGGCGTACAGCAGCCAGGCGGTGGCGATGGTGATCTCGAACACCGTGGGCGCAATCGTGATCACGCAGTAGTACAGAAAGTCCTCGATCGCCCCGGTGCCGCGCTCGATCACGCGCGACAGGCCGCCGGTCCGGCGCTCCAGGTGGAAGCGCAGGCCGAGGTTGTGCACGTGGCGAAAGGTATCCAGCGCCGCCTTGCGCTTGGCGCCGATGTGGACGCGCGCGAACAGAATGGTGCGCATCTCGCCGCAGATCGCCGCCGACAGCCGCAGCAGACCGTAGCCCAGCAGCATCAGCGCCGGGATCGCCAGCGCCTGCTCGGTGGGCGAGAGCGCATCGACGATCGCCTTGAAGCTGATCGGCACACCGAGATTGGCGATCTTGGCCAGCGCCAGCAGGCTGAGCACCAGCGCGATGCGGGCGCGGTGCTGGACGATGTAGGGCCACAGTTCGCGGGCGACGCGCGCGCTCGTCGAGGGGGTCGCGGAGGGAGTTGCGGACATGCCGGCGCCTGCCTGGAAAGGGCCACGAGGTTGGGGCGAACGACCTCAGCGCAAGGGCCGCGCAACGGAATCGGCGTCGCGCGGGGCCACCCGCTGTGCGCCAAGTTTTTGATTTGACGAGCGCTCGACAGAAGTCTGCATCGCAGCGGTCACCTTTCGCTGCAATTGCGGCATGGTTCGCACTCTGCGGCGCGTGGCCGGGCGCAGCATCGCTGCACGTCGACCGACCTCGTGGTCGTCCTGCAGGAGAGTCCCATGTACGCACGCCGCATCGCCCTCGCCGCGCTCACGCTGGTTTCACTGTCCGCCACCGCCGCGGATTACACCCCGGGCGCGCCGGTGCAGATGCAGGGCACGGTGGTGGGCTTCCAGTCCGGCAGCAGCTTCTGGCTGGACGTCGCTGGCGAGCGCGTGCTGGTGTACGGCACCAGCGCACAGCGCAGCCGTCTCAGCGACGGTCAGGTGGTGCGCATCGAGGGACGCGTGGTGGACGACTTCATCAAGATGGCCGAGATCGAGGTGCACGCACGTACCATCGAAGCCTTGCGCGCGGGCGGTGCCACGACGACCGCGGCGCTGCAAGCGCGCTGAGGGGATCGCCCGCCGCCTGCCTCACGCAAGCGGCGGGCTTGCGCGCAGAATACGGGCCCCGCACTGAGGGTCATTGCATGCGCAGCAAAGCTGAGATCGTCGCCAACTGGTTGCCTCGCTACACCGGTTCCGAGGTCGCCGAGATTGGCGCCCATGTCCTGCTGACGAACTTCCAGCATTACGTCGATGTGTTCGCCCGCCACGGCGGCGTGGAAGTGCGCGGTCGCGACCGCGCGATGCCGAACGCCACGGTGGACGGCATCACCATGATCAACTTCGGCATGGGCAGCGCGAACGCGGCGACGATGATGGACCTGCTCAGTGCCGCCAAGCCGCGCGCCGTGCTGTTCCTGGGCAAGTGCGGTGGTTTGAAGCGCAAAAACCAGCTCGGCGATCTGATCCTGCCGATCGCGGCGATCCGCGGCGAGGGCACCTCGAACGACTATCTGCTGCCGGAAGTCCCGGCGCTGCCGGCCTTCAGGCTGCAGCGCGCGGTGTCGACGATGATCCGCGATCTCGGTCACGACTATTGGACCGGCACGGTGTACACCACCAACCGCCGGGTCTGGGAACACGATGCGGACTTCAAGTCCTATCTGCGCAAGACGCGCTGCATGGCCATCGACATGGAAACCGCGACGATCTTCGCCGCCGGCTTCGCCAACGGCATCCCGACCGGCGCGCTGCTGCTGGTCAGCGATCAGCCGATGGTGCCGGAAGGCGTCAAGACCGAGGCCTCCGATCGCAAGGTCACCGAGAACTTCGTGCACAACCACATCGAGATCGGCGTCGAAGCGCTCAAACTGATCCGCCGTGACGGCAAGAGCGTCAAGCATCTGCGTTTCGACGAGTAGCACGCGGCGGCGGGGCGGCGGGTGCAGACTGTCAACGCCTGCGGCGCTGGCGCGTTTGCGGCAGGCACCGACCCACAGAGTGCGGAGGCTCGATATGCGAACGATGACGGTGCTGGCTGCCATGTTGCTGACGCTGGGCGCCAGCGCGCTGCCGCGCGCGGCGCAGGCGGATGATCCACGTCTGCTCGGCGTGACCTATCTCACGCGGGTGGAGAACGACAAGGACGTGTTGGCCTTTGCCAAATGCCGCAAGGGCATCAACGCCGTGCAGATCCGCATCGATCGCGGCCAGGTCGAGATCGAGCGCCTGTGGGTGCGCTACAAGAACGGCGCCGTCGACACGCTGCCGCTGCGCGAACGCATCCCCGAGCACGGCCAGTCACGCTGGATCGATCTGCGCGGCGGCGAACGCTGCGTCAAGGCGATTGGCGTCATCGGCGATACCGAACTGTCGCGCGACCAGGCCCGCGTCGAAATCTGGGGGCGCTGACGCGGAGAGGCGCGCAGAAGCACGAGGGGCAAAGGGCAGCGCTTGCGCGGCACCGCCGCGCCGGATCGAGTGCACGAGGGCACGAGGGCACGAGGGCACGAAAAGGCTCGCAGACCAAGAGCGTGAGTCAAGAGCCAATCCACCACGGTAGCGCTTGGCTCTTGGCTTTAGCCCTTACGTGCCCTCGTGCCCTCCGCCTTGCTTAAGCGTGCCCTCGTGCTCTTACGTGCCCTCGTGCCCTCCGCTTTGCTTGAGCGTGTCCCCGTGCTTTGCGTGCCCTCGTGCCCTCCGCCTTGCTTGAGCGTACCCTCGTGCTCTAAACGTCCAATGTTCGCCCGAACAAGGCCAGCGTCGCCTCCCAGGCTTGCGCCGCCGCCTGCGGGTGGTGGCGCGGCGTGGTGTCGTTGTGGAAGCCGTGTTGGGTGCCGGCAGGCTGCAGCAACTGATAGCGGGTGCCGGCGGCCTTGAGCGCCTGCTCGAAGGCTGGCCAGCTGGCGTTGATGCGCTCATCGTTCTCGGCCAGCACCACCAGCAGCTCGGCGCGGATGGCGGCGACGCTGTCAGCGGGTGGCGCCATGCCGTAGAAGGGCGCGGCGGCGGCGACCTCGGGGAGCTGCGTGGCCAGCCAGTTGCTCATGCCGCCGCCCCAGCAGAAGCCGACGACGCCGATACGCGCGCTGCCGCCGTCCAGGCTCAGCAAATGGCGCGCGGCGGCGAGGAAGTCCGCGCGCGTTTTGGCCTGATCCAGCGTCTGAAACCGGGCGCGCGCCTCGTCCTCGTTGCCGGGATAGCCGCCGAGCGGATGCAGGGCATCGGGCGCCAGCGCGCAATAGCCAGCCAGCGCAAAACGTCGGGTGACGTCCTCGATATGCGGGTTCAAGCCGCGGTTCTCGTGGATCACCAGCACGCGCGGCAAGGCGCCGGTGGCATCGGCCGGACGCGCTTCATAGGCGCCGATCTGCCCGTAGCCGGCGGGCGAGTCGATCAGCAGTCGCTGCGTCCGCACGCGTGCGTCGTCGGGCGCGATCTTCTGCGCCTCGGCAAAGCGCGGCGACAGCAGGCCGAGCAGCGCCGTCGCCGTCAGTGCGCCGGTCGTGAACTTCGCCGCCTCGCGCAGAAAGGTGCGGCGGTCGATATCGCCGTGGACGTAGCGATCAAACAGCGGCCAGACGCCGGGGTCGAAGTCGAGGGTGGGGTCGCGCATATCGTGCATGGCCGGCTCCAGCAGTGGATGCGACGACAATGGCGGATGCCGCGTGAAGCCCTTGGCTGCGACGCGCGGCCCGCCTCGATGCGCGCTTACTTCGGCGGTGGCCGCCGCCACAGCGGCCGGCGCGGTTCCATCGTGACGAGATCCCAATCGGCTTCGACGAAGGGCTGCGCAGTGGGCTCGTAGTGCGGGTAGCCGCCGACCTCGTCCTCGTGATCGATGATCTTGCCGCGGCCTTCGATCACGTTGGCGACGATGCGACGGTCGACGTCATCGCGGTCCCAGGGGCGCGCGCCGGCGTTGGAGATCACCCAGTCCTGCACGTCTGTCGCCGGCTGCGGCTGCACGCCGGGCGCCAGCGGCGGGGCCTCGATGTCGATGAAGCGTGCGCTGGAGGTGGTGTAGCGACCGCGCTGCGGCAGCGGCTCGCCGATGCGATCCACCGCGAGGTTGTCGCGCGCGTGGACTTCCAGATCGCCCGAGCCCCCCAGCATCAACAGCGCCAGCGGTGTGGGCGTCGACGGGCCGGCGCGCAGCACATTGCCAATCAGCACCATGCGCCCGACAGCGTACTCGTGGCCGGCCCATTCCTCCGGAATCAGGTTGTAGTGCACGGCGCGCTGGCCGGGATCGTAGATCAGGTTGTTGATGATCTGGCCGCTGACATCGGCCTTGAACATCGGACTGCGCTCGTAGTTGTGCGCGTACAGATTGCCGACGATCAGGATCTGCTGCACGTGGTCGTGGATCAGCGAGCCTTTGCTGTGCTCGCCCTTGGCGTGGGTGGAGTGCGCCAGCCCTTCAGCGATCAGGTTGTGGCTGAAGGTGATCCGGTGCGAGGTGGCGGCGCGGAAATCAGCGAGCGTCTTGCCACCCTCGGCGAAGCGCGGCCCGGAGGCCGACAGGTTCTCGTCGCTGGCCCAGGTCAGCGAGCAGTGATCGACGATTACGTCGTGTGCGGCCACGGTGGAGATGGCGTCGAAGTCCTTGCCGCTCATCGGCGCGGCGCCCGCCGAGCCTGGTCGCACGCGCAGATGCCGCACGACCACATCATGCGTGGCGATGTCGATGCCGCCGCGGATCAGTGTAATGCCGGGGTAGGGACCGGTTTGTCCAGCGATGGTCAAAAACGGTTCGGTGATCGTCAGCGTCTGCGCGCCGAGGTCGATGACGCCACCGACCTCGAACACCACGATGCGCGGGCCGCGCTGCTGCACGGCATCGGCGAAACTGCCCGGTCCGCTGGCGTTGAGATTGCTGACGCGGAGGATGCGTCCGCCGCGTCCGCCCGGCGTGTCGGCGGCCCAGCCGAGCGCGCCCGGAAAGGCTGGCGCGCGGTCTGCGGCGGCCGCGGGACCGGTGCCAAGCAGGCCGCTCAGCATCAGCCAAGTGGCGGCCGCCAGGCCGAGGCGGCGCGCGTGCGCGAGGGGCTGGCGACCAGGTGAACTACGCTCATGCATACGTTTACGCCCCTCCCGGGCACGCCTTTCATTGAAAATGACACCGGTTTCCTCTATACAACATTTCCATCCGCATGGCCGCATCGGCCGCGCGCCGGTCGTCGGGAACGCCGCTTGAATACCGAGTCCGAACTATCCGCCAACGCTGATCCAGCCGTCATCGCCAGGCGTTTTGTCTGTGCGCGTCTGCGCGCCGAGGCGCTGCCCGGCTACCCCGGCGCGCTGCCGCAGTCGCTGGACGAGGCCTATGCGCGCCAGTCGCGGGCGATCGCGCTGTGGCCGGACCACGTGGCCGGCTGGAAAGTCGGCAAGATTCCCGATGCCTGGCTGGCGCAGATGGGCGAGGAGCGCCTGGTCGGCCCGATCTTCGCCCAGCACGTGCAGGCGATCGCGCACGATGAGAGCGCTGATATCGCCGTGATCGAGGGCGGCTTTGCCGCGGTCGAGGCCGAGTACGTGTTCGTGATCGGACGCGATGCGCCGCCCGATCGCCTGCAGTGGGACGCTGACGAGGCCGCCGAGTACGTGGCCGAATTGCGCCTCGGCATCGAGTTCGCCGGCAGTCCGCTCGCCACCATCAACGAACTCGGTCCGGCCGTGGTGGTCTCCGATTTTGGCAACAACGCCGGCTTGCTGCTGGGTCCGTCGGTGCCCGATTGGCGTCTGCGCTCCTGGGACTCGCTGCACTGCGATACCTATGTGGCCGAGCAGCACGTAGGCGCTGGCGGCGCCGCTTTTTTGAGCGGCGGCCCGCTGGCGGCACTGGCCTTCGCGCTCGGGCGCAACGCGCGACGCGGACGCCCGCTGCGCGCCGGCGACCTGGTCTCGACCGGCGCCAGCACCGGCATCCACGACATCCGCATCGGGCAAACTGCGCGCGTGGTCTTTGCCGGCGGCGTGGTGCTGCACTGTCGCGCCGTGCGCGCGCTGCCACGTCCCTGCACACCGGTGGGAGAGCCGCCATGTTGAGTCGTCGAGCCTGGCTGCTGGGCGCAGCGGCCGCGACGCTGCTGCCGCGGGCGGCGCGCGCGCAGGCGCTGGCGCTGGATGCCGCGGATGTGCACGTGGCCGACTACCCGACGGTGGCCGCCGTGCGTTGGCTGGGCGATCAGCTGGCGGCGCAGACGGCGGGCGCGCTGACGCTGCGGCAATACCACTCGGGCCAGCTGGGCCGCGAGGCCGATACGCTGGCGCTGGTGCGCCACGGCGCGCTGGCAATGACCCGCGTTACCGTGGCCTCGGTCAACAACGCCTTTCCGGCCACGCGCATCCTCTCGCTGCCCTATGTGTTCGACGATGTTGCGCACATGCGGCGGGCGCTCGATGGCGAGGCCGGTCAGCAGATTCTCGACAGCTTCGCCGCGCGCGGTCTGATCGGCTTGTGCTTCTACGATGCCGGTGTCCGCAGCATCTACAACCGCACGCGTCCGGTGCATACGCCGACGGATCTCAAGGGGCTGAAGCTGCGCGTGCCGCCCTCGGACATGTTCATGGAGCTGCTGCGGGCCTATGGCGTCAACGCCACGCCGCTGCCCTATGGCGAGGTCTATTCGGCGCTGCAAACGCACTTGATCGATGGCGCCGAGAACAACTGGCCGAGCTTCCATTCCTCGCGCCAGTTCGAAGTGGCGCGCTATTGGTCGCAGACCGAGCATGCCTACACGCCGGATGTGCTGCTGATGTCGGCGCGCGTGTACGCGGCGCTACCGGCGCCGCAGCAGACGCTGGTGCGCGCACTGGCACGCCAGTCGGTGGCGCAGATGCGGCCGCTGTGGGATGCGCGTGTGCAGGAGGCTGAGCGCGCTGCGCGCGCCGGTGGCGTGGTGGTCAATGCCGTCGACCACGCGGCCTTTCGTGACGCTGCGCGCCCGGTGATCGAGCGCTATCTGCAGGATCCGCTGCTGGCCGACCTGCATGCCCGCATACGCGTCAGCGCGGAGGTCCAATGAGCGACACGCCCTCGACCGGCTGGCTGGACCGCCTCAGTGCACTCACGTTGGGGCTGGCCGCCTGCGCCCTGCTCGCCATGGCGGGCGTGCAGGCCTGGCAGGTCTGGGCGCGCTATGTGCTGAATGACTCGCCCGGCTGGACCGAGCCGGTGGCGCTGCTGCTGATGAACACCGCGATGATGTGCGGCGCTGCGGTAGCGATACGCGGCGATCAACATTTCGGCTTCACCCTGCTGATCGACGCGCTGTCGCCCGCCTGGCGGCGACGCATGCGCCTGTTGTCCACGCTGATCATGGCGGCGATCGGCGCGCTGCTCGCCCATGGCGGTCTGCAGCTGTTGCGCGATGACTGGGATGTGGCGATGGCCGGCGCGCCGCTGCCCGAGGGCCTGCGCTACCTGCCGCTGTGTGCCGGCGGCCTGCTGATGGCGCTGTTCGCACTGGAGCGCGGCTGGCGGCTGTATCGGGAGGAAGGCTGACATGGCCGTCGCCTTGCTGTTCCTGTCACTGGCGGCACTGCTGCTGATCGGCGTGCCGGTGGCCTTCGCGCTCGCGGCCGCCTCCTTCGTCACCGCCACGTGGATAGGGTTGCCGGACATGGTCTCGGTGATCGGCATCGCCTCCGGCGCCAATGCCAGCACGCTGATCGCCATCCCGCTGTTCATCTTTACCGGCGAGATCATGCTGAAGGGCGGCTTGTCCGACCGCATCATCGCTTTTGCTGCCAGTCTGGTCGGCCATCTGCGCGGTGGCCTGGGCCAGGTCAGCGTGCTGGCCTCGCTGCTGTTCGGCGGCGTGTCGGGCTCGGCCATCGCCGATGTCTCGGCGATCGGCGGCACCATGATTCCGCAGATGACGCAGCGCGGCTTCGACCGCGATTTTGCCGTCAACGTCTCGATCACGGCGGCGCTGGTCGCGCTGCTGGTGCCGCCCTCGCACAATCTGATCCTGTACTCGGCCGCCGCCGGTGGCGGCATCTCGATTGCCGATCTGTTCGCCGCCGGCATCGTGCCGGCGCTGCTGCTGGTGCTGGCGCTGATGAGCACCACCTGGCTGATCGCGCGTCGCCGCGGCTACGCCGTGGAAGCTTTCCCCGGCCTGCGCACGGTGCTGCGTTGTCTGGTGGCGGCGCTGCCCGGGCTGCTGTTGATCGGGCTGATCCTGGGCGGCATCCGCGCCGGCATTTTTACCGCGGTGGAGAGCGCCGCGATTGCCGTGCTCTACGCGCTGACCATTGCCGCGCTGCTGTATCGCCGCCTGTCCTGGCCAGTGTTCGTGCATCTGTGCACCGGCGCGGCGCGCACCACCGGCGCCATCCTGTTCGTGATCGCCGCGGCCGCCGCCTTCGGCTGGCTGCTGGCTTATCTGCAGGTGCCGGCCAGCGCCGTGGCTGCGCTGCAGTCGGTCGCCGACAGTCCGGTGGTGGTGCTGCTGCTGATCGTGGCGGTCCTGCTGGTGCTCGGCACCTTCATGGACATGGCGCCGATGATCATCATCTGCACACCGATCTTTTTGCCGGTGGCCAAGGCCTACGGCATCAGTCCGGTGCACTTTGGCACCATCCTGATCCTGACGGCCGGCATCGGGCTTATCACCCCTCCCGTAGGCTCGGTGCTGTTCGTCGGGGCCGCCATCGGGCGCATTTCGGTCGGCACCGCGCTGCGCACGATCTGGCCCTTCTACCTGGCCGCGCTGTCGGTGCTGCTGCTGGTGACCTTCGTGCCGGCGCTCTCGCTGTGGCTGCCGGCAACGCTGAAGTAGGCTGGGGTAGTGCTTGCCGGGTCTGGGCGATAGGGGAAAGCGGAAAGCGGAAAGCGGAAAGCGGGGCGGGGGTCAAGGGGCGGGGGACCAGCCATGCGGCGCCTGCGTTGTGCTGTCGCCAGTTTGCAGAGCGAGTAGGCGCGCCAAAGGCGAGATAGGGACTCTTGCCAAACATGAGTGCGTCGGGACCCGGGACCCGGGACCCGGGACCCGGGACTCGCCTTCGGCGCACTTACTCGGGCGGCAAACAGGTACCCGCGACGGTGCACGGAAGCGCGGCAGTGCTGGTCCCGCGCCCCCTGACCCCCGCCCCGCTTTTGCCCCTCCGCACCCATGTTCGGCAAGAGCCTCCTCAAGTCTCCTGAGCCGCCGCACCCAGATCCAGGCCGTCGGCGCTGAGCACGATCTGCCGCGGGCGCCGCACCGGCAGACCGCTGTCGCTGATCGCACGCAGCTGCCGACGGATGGCGTCGGCGGCCAGCGGATAGCGGTGCTCCAGCACCTCGCCACCGGCATCGAGCAGCGTGCAGGCCAGCACGCCCAGCGCCGGATGTTCGTGCAGTAACAGCTGCGCGGCCTCGCCCTCGGCCAGTTGCTCCACCAGCGCATCGTCGAGTTGACGCGAGCAGGCGTGGCCGACGTCGCCCTGCGGCAGGCGGAAGCGCAACGGCAGCCCGTGCGCCTGCAGCAGGGCCTGGATCTGACGCTGCTCCAGCACGCGCGCCACGTAGGCCTCGATGCGCTCCTCGGGCTCGTCGCTGACGCCCGGCAGGCGCGCGTACAGCGAATAGCTCAGCACCTCCATCCACACCGCATCCTCGTCCAGCCGCAGGCGCTGCCCCAGCGCCGTCTGCACCTCCAGCACCTGCGCCGGCTGCCCTAGCAGATGCTCTTCGATCAGCTGCCAGGCCGGCCCGAAGCCGATGTTGTCGAGCTGCGCCGCCATCATCGCGACCAGATCCATGATCGACAGCCAGCGCACGTGCTCGAAGGCGATGCCGTAGTCGGCCGCCAGCCCCAGCGTGATCGCGGGGTCAGCCAGTCCGGCCTCGAACAGCTCCGACTCCAGGCGTGTCTGCGCCAGGGCAATCGCTTCCTCGCTGCCCGAGAGCACCACCGGAATCGCCAGCAGCGAGGCATTGCCCAGCGCCAGCTCCGGCACCAGCAGCGCCGTCGGCATGCGGCCGTCGCGCTCGGCCAACGTCAGCGTCTGCCCCGGCGCCAAACCCTGGCGCTGGCCGGCGTGGAACAGCTCGGCCAACTCGTGATGCAGCGGAAATCCGCGCCGCAACAGCTGCGCCGGGTCGTACGCCGCCGCCGCCCAGGCGAGGCCGTATTCGTGATCGGCCGACAGAAAGCGCCCCAGCTGCTGCGCCATTGGTTGCACCAACTGCTCGGCCGCCGCGCGCGACAGCATCTGCCGCGGCAGCGTCGCGCCCGCCACCGGCTCCAGTGCCAAGACTCCCATCCAACGCGCCATCGCCTTTCCCTCGCAAGCAGTCGGGGGCGGACAATAGGGCAAGGGCGCAGAGCCGGGCACCGGGACTTGCCGCCATCGCCGCGATAGGCTTTGCTCGCGGTCGGCGCTGATGCCGGGCGGGAACGGGTGTCCATGAAGGAATCGTCTGAGCTGTACCTGGGGCTGATCTCGGGCACCAGCGCCGATGGCATCGACGTGGCGCTGGTGCGTTTCGACCCCACGCCCGCGCTGCTGGCGGCGGCCACCTATCCCTACGCCGAGTCACTGCGGGCGCGCGTGCTGGCGCTGATGACGGCCGAGCAGCTCAATGTCGACGACTACGGCAGCCTCGACGCCGAAGTTGGCGAAGCCTTTGCCAGCGCCGCGCTGGCGCTGCTGGCGCAAGCGCAGGTGCGCCCGGCCGAGGTGCGCGCGCTGGGCTCGCATGGTCAGACCGTGCGCCACCGGCCGTGGATCGAGCATCCCTTCACGCTGCAGATCGGCGATCCCAATCGCATCGCCGAGCGCACCGGCATCCGCACCGTGGCGGACTTTCGCCGTCGCGACATCGCCGCCGGCGGCCAAGGCGCGCCGCTGGTGTGTGCTTTGCATGCGGCGCTGTTCGGCGGCAGCGAGGCGCGCGCCATTCTCAATCTGGGCGGGATCGCCAATTACACCCTGCTGGCGCCCGACGCCCCGGTGCGGGGCTTTGACACCGGCCCGGCCAATTGTCTGCTGGACGCCTGGGCGCAGCGCCATCTGGGGCAGGCGCGCGATGAGGGCGGCGCCTTTGCTGCCAGCGGGCGCGTGATCGACGGTCTGCTGCAGCAACTGCTGAGCGACCCCTATTTCACTCGCCCCATCCCGAAGAGCACCGGGCGCGAGCACTTCCATCTGGCCTGGCTGGACGCGCAACTGGCGCACTGGCAGGCGGCTGGCGCGGCGGCTTCGGCCGCCGATGTGCAGGCCACGCTGCTGGCGCTGTCGGCGCACAGCATCGCCGATGCGCTGGCGCAGCATGCGCCGGACACCACGCGGGTCATCGCCTGCGGCGGTGGCGTGCACAACGGCGCCTTGATGCAGCAATTGGCGCAGACGCTGCCGCAGCGCCTGCAGCATCCCTGCGCGCTGGAAAGCACCGCGCAGCATGGCCTGGCCCCGGATTTCGTCGAGGCCACCGCCTTCGCCTGGCTGGCGCGGCAGACCCTCGCCGCTCAGCCCGGCAACTGCGTCGCCGTCACCGGCGCGCGCGGCCCGCGCGTGCTCGGGGCGATCTACGCCTGAGGCCGGCGACCTCCAGCGCGCTGATCGTCCGTGGTGCATCGGCGATGGCCGACCATGCAGGCACTCCGTATACGGATTCCCTTACCGCCTTCCGCGCGCCGCGACGGGTACGCGGGCGCTTTCCGCAGCGGCGGCAATGGCTGGTGTTCGGCGTGCTCTGGCTGGTGTCGTCGACGGCCGTCGCCGAAGCCTTGGCCGATTGCCGGGCGCACGAGCATGACGACACCGGCCGCGGGCTGGCTGCCTGCACGCAGGCGCTGAGCGAAGTCGAGGACGCACTGACGCGCTTTGAAGTGCTGGCGCGGCTGTCCGACTTGCATGTACTGCGCGGTGAGTATGCCCAGGCGCAAACGCGGCTCGATGAGGCCGCCGCGCAAACCCTGCCGGTGGGCGCGTGGGAGGCCGACTACCGCTTGCAGCGACGCCGCGGATTGCTGGCTTTCCGCCAGCGCCAGTTCGGCGCCGCGATGCCCTGGTTCTTGTCCGCGTCGCGATTGGCGGCGCGTCACGCCCATCTGCGCTTTCAGGCGATCAGCGCCAATGACGAGAGCCTGGTGTTGCGGCAGACCGGTGATCTGGCTGGCGCGCTAGATGCGCTGATGCGCAGCCTCTCGCTGCAGCGACAAACCCCGGAGCCGGATCTCGCGCCGATCCTGAACAACATCGGCGATATCTATCGCGAGCAGGAAGCCTGGGCGGAGGCGGATCGCCATTACGCCGAGGCGGAGGCTTTGTACCAGGCGCGCGACCAGCGCGTGGATGTGGCGCACACGCAGGAGCGTCGCGCCTTGGTGGCGGCGGCACGCGGCGACCTCAGCGCGGCGGATCAGCGCCTGCTGGCGGCATTCCAGACCCTGAGTGCCGAGAGCGCCCATACGCTGGCGGCCAGCGTGCTGGCCTCGCGCCTGGAAGTGGCGCTGACTGCCGCGGATCCCGACCAGATCTCGGCACGCGTTGCCGATCTGCGTGCGTACACGCAGGCGCCGCTCACTGCGCACGCGGCTTTGCTGCTGGCGCGCGCCGAGCGCCAGGCCGGACGCCTCGATGCTGCCGACGGCTGGCTGGATCGAGCGACCGATCTGATCGACCAGCAGGACGTCGAGCGCCTGGAATGGCTGCGTGAGCGCGCCTTGCTCGCCAGCGCCGCCCGCCGCCCCGAGGACGCCGCGCGCTACTACGCCGATGCGCTGTCCTTGCAACAGCAACAGACGCGCCAGCGTGCCGCCGACAGCCTTGCGGTATCGCGGGTGCGCTATGAGGTCGTGGAGAAAGAACGCGCGCTGGCGCAGGCGGCGGAACGCGAGGCCCAGGTGCAATTGCAGGTGCAGCAACTGCGCCTCGCGCAGCAGTGGCTGTGGGGCGGTGTGGCGCTGGCCCTGATCGCCCTGCTGGCGCTGGCTGCCTACGGTCGCCATCGGCGCCGGCGCCTGCGCGAGGAGGCCGCTTTGGCCGTGCGCGAGAGCCGCGCGCATTACCGCTGGCTGGAGCAACGTTTGCAGCTGCAGAGCGCACAGCAGCTGTTGCTGCTGCAGGTGGTGCAGGCGCCGGCGCTGCTGTTGGACGAAGCTGGCGGCGTGATCAGCGCCAACGCTGCCGCGGTGGCAGCCAGTGGCGTTCCGACGCTCGCCGGCCAGCGCTTGCTCGATTGTGTCGTGATCGACGGCGACGGGGCGGTCACTGACGTGGCCGATCTGGGTGGACTGCAGATGCGCTGGCGGGCCGATCCCGAACAGCGCAATTGGCAATTGCAGCTGCACACGCTGGCCGGCGAGGCGGGTTCGGTGCTGCTCCTGCGGCCCGCGGCCGCCGCGCCGCAGCCCGCACACGATTCCGAGCCCTTCTGGTCCAACGAGACGCACCGGCGCGCGCTGGTCGAACTCATGCGCCTGGCCCTGGCGCTGTTCGAAACCGCAACCGGCAAGACCCGCATCGATCTGGCCGAACGCAGCCGCATCTGGCGGGTCACCGTGGATGACGGTCGGCTGCGGGTGCGCGCGATGGAACGTTATCTCAGCCTCGCGCGATTGCCGCAGCAGCCGCGCTGGCGGGAGGTATTGCGCACCGCCTACTACGTCCTGTCCGAGTGTGATCTGGAGGCAGCGCGGCGCGTCGAGCTGGCGACCAAGGCTGACGCCCTGCGTGCGCAGATCGACGCGCTCGGTGGTGATTCGGAGCTGGAGGAGCCGCCTCAGGACAGCGTGGGGACGCGCGTGCCAAGCACCGATACCTAGGGAACCTCTTGCCAAACATGAGTGTGGCGGGACAAAAGCGGGGCGGGGGTCAGGGGGCGGGGGACCAGCACTGCCGCGCTTACTCGCCTCGCAAACTGGCGAGTTCCGCGTCCTGAATCCCGGGTCCCGGGTCCCGGGTCCCGAGTCCCGACGCACCCATGTTTGGCAAGAGGTTCCCTAGTGGCAAGAGCGTCGCCAGGATCAGCGCCAGCAGCGCAGCACATGCCCGGCGCCCTCGCCGGGGCGGCAGGACGTCGGCGTCCCGGGTCGCCGGCCATGGACGCCGCGGCAATGAAAAAGCTCGGCGCGTGAGCAAAAAAGCTCGACGCGGCAGTGAAAAAGCTCGACGCGGCAGTGAAAAAGCTCGACTCGTTCAGCTTCAACCATGCCGCGTGAGTGAAAAAGCTCGGCTCGTTCAGCTTCAACCATGCCGCGGCAGTGAAAAAGCTCGGCTCGTTCAGCTTCAACCATGCCGCGTCAGTGAAAAAGCTCGACGCGTTCAGCTTCAACCATGCCGCGGCGATGAAAAAGCTCGGCGCGTCGATGGCGTGTCTGGACGGTCGCGCGCCCGACTCGCGCCAACGCTGCCGTGCCTGTCCCCTCGCGCCCACGCAGTGCGCCGGCGCAAGTGCCATGCATGCGCTGCAGTGCTCGTCCCCCGCCCCGCCTAATGCACTTTCGGCGGGGCGTTGCAGCGCGCGCAATTGACCACCAGCCGGCTCTCGCCGGCGACAAAGGACTCGTGGTGGCCGCTGTCGTAGAAGTCCGTGGGTTCGACCACAAAGGGCACGACTGGCGCCGGCCGGCGCGGGTCGGACTCGGGGCCGTAGGCGGCACAGCGCAGGCCTGCCAGCCGCATCGCGCGTCCCCAGTCGCTGTGCGCATCGCCACAGCGCACGATGGTGCAGGGCGGATCGCCGCTGGGACCGCGAAACTGGGCCGCCACATAGTCCACGCACTCGCCCGTCTCCAGGCAGTCGGCGTAGCCGCCGACCTCGTCGGCGCTGATCTCCACCTGTTGCAGCACCTGAATCGTCCCGTCCGCGCACCAGCTGGGGTCCGCAACCGGCTCATGCGCCGCCGCGGCGCCACTGAGCGCCACCCAACCCATCCAAATCCATGTCCGCATCGCCCCATCCCGTCGCTGAGAGACGGCCGACTCTGTCCCCGCTACGCTCGACTGGCAAGCGCTCGCTGGGAACAAGGCGGGAAGAAATCGCCGCGTGCCAGTGGGCGAATCCGCGCCAAGGCATTGATCGAACGAGACTCTCGCTCCGGTCGCGGGATTTCTTCCCGTTCACGCACTGGCATCCAAAGCGCGTCCGAGGCCGACTGCAGCCGCGACGATTGGTTCGCATCCTGGAAGGCAGATCATGACCATCACCCGGTGCACAGGCGCGGTACTCCTGGCTCTCGCAGCCGTGTCGGCGACGGCGGCGCCCATAGGCGGTCCCTCTTTCAACCTGCCGTATCCGGTGTGGGTCGGCGGCGCGGTGTTGGCATCGAGCTATTCGACGCCGTATCAGAACCCGCAATCGCACGTGTACACGAGCACGCTGGGCTATGCCGACTGCATGAACAAGGTCATCAGCCAGTCCGCCGCGACGGCGGCGGCGCAGAATCTGGTCGTCGTGTCGACGCAGACCTGCGTCTGGAGCGGCTACTACGGCGCCGCCATCATCCGCCATGGTGACGCCGGCGATGCGGACGCAGTGTTGGGTGAGCTGACGCAGGCGCTGGAACAGCTGGACCAGCGCTACCGCGTCGACGCGTACTTCGCCGAACGGCAGCAGATTCTCGATCGCTATCAGCAGGGCGAATGAGGCAGGCCATGCCGGGGCCACGCGGCCCCGGCATGGACGCAGGCTCAGCCGTACTGCGACGGGGTGTGCGGGGTGCCGGCCGGCACCTCCACCAGCGCGGTCTGCAGCCAGCTCTGCAGCGTCTCCGCGCCCACGTAGGTGCGGAGGGGCCAAGACGGGACTCGGGACTCGGGACTCGGGACCCGGGACTCGGGACTCGGGCCTCGGGACTCGGGACTCGGGACTCGGGACTCGGGACTCGGGACTCGGGACTCGGGACCCGGGACCCGGGACCCGGGACCCGGGACCCGGGAGCGGCAAACAGGAACCTGCGACAGTGCTCGGAAGCGCAGCAGTGCTGGTCCCCCGCCCCCTGACCCCCGCCCCGCTTTTTGCCCCGCCACCAGGCGCTTCCCTGAGCGCACTGCGCCGATCAACCGAAGGCAGCGTTGTAGCACTTGATGGCGTAATGCAGCGGCGCGTGGTCGATCAGTTCGATCGGCGTCAGCGCGCCAAGGCCGTGGCGCAGGTTGGCCGGCAGGCGCTGCAGATGGCGCCGCAGCGTGCTGGCGTACTGCTGGCGTCGGTCGGCATCGAGGTGCCGCAGATGGCCGCCGTGGCGGTAGCCGAGCAACGCGGGTGGCAACTCGGGCACCACATCGCAGGCATTGACGATGCGCAGCAGCGGCAGCGCATCGAGCGCACTGGCGAGTCGCTCGTCGCCGGCGGCGGGCTGCCCGTAGGTCAGCACACCGGCAAGTCGCTGCGCTTCCTGCACGCGCAGCGCGGCAAGCGCCGCCAGGGCGCCGCCGAGGCTGTGGCCGCAGCACCACCAGCGCGTGCTGGCCGGCAGCAGCGCCTCGATGGCGGGCCACAGCGCGTCCAGCGCCTGCGCGAAGCCCGCATGCACCTGCGCGCCGCCCGGCCACGGCCGGCGCGCGATCTGTGCATCCACCAGCCAGTCACGGGCGACCTGACCGAGCTTGCGCCAGGTGTCGCCGGGACGCATCGCTTCAGTGCCGCGGAAGGCCAGGATGGCGTGATCCGGCTCGATCAAGGCATAGGCAAAGCTGCTGCTGGCAGCGTGCTCGATCGTCTCGATGCGCGTTGGTGCCAGCACCTCGCGCACCCGCGCCGGGTGCTCGTAGGCGAGCAGCGCGTGTTCCGCCAGCCACCAGGCGGTGCGCGCCTCGCCCGGCGCGGCCGCCGGGTCGAATCGTGACGCGGCCGGCGCATCGAAATAGCGGTAGCCCGGCACCGGCGGATACAGTGCGGTCAGTGTCGGCGGTGGCAGCGGGCGCTTCACCCGACGCGCGTGCAGGACCAGGACAGCATGCGGCCGTCGCGATAGGGCATGACGCCGTGAAAGGCGCGCGGGTCGGCATCGAAGACCAGCGGCAGGAACTGGCGATCGCCCTCCCACAAAGGCAGATCGAGCACCTGCTCGCAGGGTATCCATTCGAGCGTGCCTTCGGCATTGCGTGCCGGCGCTGTGCCGCTGTAGGCGGTGATCAGGAACACGAAACCGAACCAGTCTTCGCCGTGTTTGCCGAAGCCAGGCCAGGAAATGGTGCCGCGCAGCGTCAGCTCGTGGCAGTCGAGGCCCGCTTCCTCGGCGATCTCGCGGCGCATGCCGCTGACCACGTCCTCGCCGGGCTCCAGCTTGCCGCCCAGTCCGTTGTACTTGCCCAGATGGGCGTCATCGGGGCGCGCATTGCGATGCACCATCAGCACCCGGCGGCGATCCGGGGACAGCACATAGCCGAGCGTGGCCAGGATGGGGGTGTAGGGCATGCGCAATCGGTGGCGGTGAAGTTGGTTTATTGTCGCCGATCACGGCGACCTGCGAGCGCCCGTTGTGATGGAGGCTGGCGATGCTCACGATCCGACACCTGCTACTCGGCCTGGGACTCAGCCTGCTGGTGCTGCTGGCCCCCACCGCCCGCGCCGACAGCGTGATCCTCAATGGCACCGAGATCTTCCTGGTGCCGCAGACCGAGGTCTATCTCAACGGCGATCTGATCGATCCGGCCCAGGCACCGTGGTTGCGCGGCTCGGTGGTGTACGCCACGGTGATCCCGCCGACGCGCCGCGGACTGGTGCCGCTGGAGGCGGCAACGCTGCGCTTTGACTTCGGCATCATCGGACCGGTGACCAGCACGGCGCCCTTGCGCATCCTCGGCCAGGAAATCACCAGCAACGCCAACACCGTGGTGCTGAACACGCCGGGCCTGGGCTCGCTGGCACTGGGTGATGTGGTGTCGGTGTCCGGCCATATCGACACCAACGGCAGCATGCTGGCGACGCTGCTGGTGCGCGAAACCGATCCCGCCACCGGCTGGCGGCTGAGTGGCTACGTGACCCAGGTGGGGCCACCGGCCGGCGAAATTCGTGTCGGCGCCCAGCGCGTCAACTACGGGCTGGTCAACACCAACAACTGCAACCCGGCGCCAGCGCTGGGCGATTTCATCGACCTCCGCGCGCAGGCGGTGCCTGGCTTCACCGCCAGCAGCGTGCTGACCACGCTGACGCGCTTTGACTGCTCGACGGCGGTGCCGCTGGGCACCTTTGGCGCAGTGGGCGCCCTCGAAGGTCTGGTCACCGCGGTGCCGGCAGCCGGCGTGTTTAGGCTCGATGCCATCGACGTGTTCTACAACGCCAGCACGGTGTTCGCCTTCGGCAATCCCGATGAGCTGGCCGATGGGGTGCGGGTGGACGTCGAGGGCAGTTTCGGCATACCCACCGAGTTCAACGCCACCGCGGTGTCCTTCGTCCGGCCGGTGCTGCGCTTCCAGGGGCCGGTGAGCCCGGCCGATGTGCTGCCCGGGCAGTCGATCACCATCCTCGGGCGCAGCGTGCGGCGCAGCGCGCAATTGCGCGATGACGACTTGATCCAGACGAATGGGCTGGCCGCGCCGCGCCAGGTGGAAGTGCGTGGCTATGTTGATACCGCCGGGCGGCTGTACTCGACGCGCATCCGCGATCGCGGCACGGCCAACGCCAACTCGGTGCGCGTGCGCGGACCGGTCAGTACCATCCAGTCGCCCAATCTCACCGTCTACGGCCTGCGCCTGGATACCACCGGCGGCAGTTTCGTCGGTTACACCGGCAACGCGCTTAGCCAGAGCCAGTTTTTTGCGCAGCTGCAGGCGGGGGTCACGGTGGATGCGCAGGGCGGCGTCTACAATGCCGGCAACAGCAGCGTCAGCGGCGGCATCTACACCTTGATCGCCCCCGACGTGCCGCCGCCGCCGGGCCCGGATCCGCAGTTCCGGCTGGGCACCAGCAGCGAGGCCTGGCTGGGCGAGACCATATTCCGCAACGGCTGGGAGGCGGGCGCGCAGTGACACAGGCGGGTGGCGACAGTGAAGTCCTGATCCTCGGCGCCGGCGTCATTGGTCTGTCCTGCGCCTACTTTCTGGCGCGCGACGGCCGCTCGGTGACGCTGCTCGATCAGGCCACGCCCGGCAGCGGCGCCTCGCACGGCAACTGCGGCACGATCACCCCCAGCCACGCGCCGCCGCTGGCCAAGCCCGGCATGGTGATGCAGGCGCTGCGCTGGATGCTGCAGCAGGACGCGCCCTTCTACGTGCGTCCGCGCTTTGATCCGGTGCTCTGGGGCTGGTTGCTGCAGTTTGCCCGCCGCTGCAACTGGCAGGATTTCGAGGCCGGTCTGGCTGGCAAGGCGCGCTTGCTGCTGCGCTCGCGGCAGCTGCTGGAGACGCTGATCCGCGCCGAGGCGCTCGACTGCGAGTTCCAGGCGCGCGGCCATCTGACCGTGTTCCGCGATCGGCGCGCGTTGGCGGACTTCGCCTGGTGGCCGAAGGCCTTGGCTGCGGTCGGCATGCAGGTGGACGCCCTCGACGGCGAGGCGCTGCGTGCGCGCGAGCCCTGTCTGCGACCCGAGGTGATCGGCGGCTTCGATACGCCGGTCGACGCCGAGTTCAAGCCGGATCGCTATGTCGCCGAGCTCGCTCGCGTGGTGCAGGCGCGCGGCGTGCGCATCGTGCCGCAGACGCGCATCACCGGCTTCGCGCGCAGCGCGTCCGGCATCGCCCAGGTGCATACCAGCGCCGGCGACTGGCGTGGCGAGCGCATCGTGCTGGCGCTGGGTGCGTGGTCGCCGCTGTGGGCGCGGCAGCTGGGCCTGCGCCTGCCGATGCAGCCGGGCAAGGGTTACTCGATCACCACCAGCGTGCCGCGACGTGCGCCGCAGGTGCCGATCGTCTGCCGCGAGCGCAGCGTGGCGATCACGCCCTGGCGCCACAGCTATCGCGTCGGCAGCACCATGGAGTTCTCCGGCTTTGATGCCAGCCTGAACCGCACGCGCCTGGATGCGCTGGTGCGCGGCGCCGCCGAGTATCTGGTCGATCCGATCGGCGCCAGCGTCGAAGAAGAATGGTGCGGCTGGCGCCCGATGACCGCCGACGATCTGCCCATCATCGGCGCGGCACCGGGCCTGGCAAATACCTGGATCGCCACGGGCCACGGCATGCTCGGCATGAGCATGTCGGCCGCCACCGGCTTGCTGATCGCCGATCTGATCGCCGGTCGCCAGCCCGAGGTGGATCCCGCACCCTACGCGCCGCAGCGCTTCGCCGCATGAGCCGCGCCCGCCGAGTACTGCTGCGCATCGGTGCGACGACGCTGCTCGCGTTGGGCCTGGTGCTGCTTTGGGCCTGGCAGCCGGATCGGCCGCTGGAAACGCTCACTGCACGCTGGGCGCCGCCGCCCTCGGTGTTCCTCGGCGTCCACGGCATGCAGGTGCACATGCGCGACGAAGGACTGCGCGAGGATCCGCTGCCACTGATCCTGATCCACGGCACCTCGGCCAGTCTGCACACCTGGGATGGCTGGACCGTAGCGCTTAAAGATCGTGAACGCGTGATCCGCATGGACCTGCGCGGCTTCGGTCTGACCGGCCCGGCGCCCGATGGCGACTACCGCATCGAACGCTATGTGGATGATTTGCTGGCGCTGATGGACCAACTTGGCATCGAGCGCGCGGTGCTGGCCGGCAACTCGCTCGGTGGCCAGGTGGCGTGGTCCACCGCCGTGCGTGCGCCCGAGCGCGTGGCCGCACTGGTGCTGGTGGATGCCGCCGGCTATCCCTTCGTGCCGAGCTCGATCCCGATCGGCTTTCAGCTGGCGCGCAGCGAGTGGACGGCGCCGATCGTGCGCCATTTGCTGCCGCGCGCGCTGGTGGCGGCCAGCATCCGCAATACCTACGGTCAGCCGGAACGCGTGGACGACGCGCTGGTCGAGCGCTATTTCGAGCTGACGCTGCGCGCCGGCAATCGCGAGGCGCTGATCCAGCGCTTCCGCCAGAACGTCCACGGCGCCGGTGCCGAGGACATCGCCCGCATCCGCGCGCCGACGCTGATCCTGTGGGGCGGCCGCGACCGCCTGATCCCGCCCGAGAACGCCGCGCACTTCCAGCGCGACATCCCCGGCAGCACGCTGCTTGAGTTTCCAGAGCTCGGGCACGTCCCGCAGGAGGAAGACCCGGCGCAGACGGTCAAAGCGGTCGAGGCTTTTCTCGCCTCGCAGCGCTGAGCGCTATGCGCGTGGGGCCTGACGGCGACCAGGCCGTCAGGCCCGCGCAAGCGGGAATCCAAGCCGCCAGCTACGCCGTCATTCTCGCGCAAGCGGGAATCCAGGCCGTCAGCTACGCCGTCATTCCCGCGCAAGCGGGAATCCAGACCGTCAGCCTCGGAGGGAGGCGCTCCCGCGCCGCTGCTCTTGCTTGCCTGGACCGCGCAGGCGCCGGAGGACCGGCGCCCTCCTTGATGCTGCCCGGCTTCGGCGCGCCCCGTCCAAGCCGCGGGATGGCACCTCGGAGGGCGGCGCTCCCGCGCCGCTGCTCTTGCTTGCCTGGACCGCGCAGGCGCCGGAGGACCGGCGCCCTCCTTGATGCTGCCCGGCTTCGGCGCGCCCCGTCCTAGCCGCGGGATGGCACCTCGGAGGGCGGCGCTCCCGCGCCGCTGCCTTGGGCTTTGCGTGCCCTCGTGCCCTCGTGCCCTCGTGCCTACGCCGGACGCGCAAACAGATTGCGCCGCATTTCCTCGGTCATCGCCGCGGGCGGCGTGTGGAAGTCGCCGTGCGCGTAGGCGCGCTGGGTGCCGGGGCGGGCGCGGATGCGCTCGAACCAGGCGTGCAGGTGCGGGTAGTCGGTCAGCACCATCTGCTGGCGCTGGTGCGGCACGATCCACGGATAGCAGGCCATGTCGGCAATGCTGTACTCACCGGCGATGTACTCGCGGCCTTCCAGTTGGCGGTTCAGCACGCCGTACAGCCGCGCGGTTTCGCGCACATAGCGCTCGATCGCGTAGGGAATCTTCTCCGGCGCATAGACGTTGAAATGATGGTTCTGGCCGAGCATCGGACCCAAGCCCGCCATTTGCCAGAACAGCCACTGCAGCACCTGGTTGCGACCGCGCAGGTCGGCGGGGATGAAGTGCCCGGTCTTGTCGGCCAGGTACAGCAGGATGGCGCCCGACTCGAACAGCGAGATCGGCGCGCCGCCGTCGACCGGCGCGTGATCGACGATCGCCGGCATGCGGTTGTTCGGCGCGATCTTCAGAAAATCCGGCTGGAACTGCTCGCCCTTGCCGATATCGACGCGCTTGATCGTGAACGGCAGGCCGGCCTCTTCGAGGAACAGCGTGATCTTGTGCCCGTTGGGCGTGGGCCAGTAGTAGAGATCGATCATGACTGCGCGCCTCAGTGGCTGATCGCGTTGCGGATGGTCTGCACGATCTCGGCGACGAAGCCCTCGATCGGACGCATCTCGTTCGCCGCCGCGCGGCGGCTGCGGTACTCGTATTGACCGGCGTCCAGGCCGCGCTCAGACACCACCACGCGGTGCGGGATACCGATCAATTCCTGGTCGGCGAACATCGCACCCGGGCGCACGCCTTTGCGGTCGTCGAACAGCACATCGAGGCCGGCGGCGCTGAGTTCCGCGTACAGCTTTTCCGCTGCCTCGCGCACGCGCTCGCTGCGATCCATGCCGAGCGGCAGCACGGCGATGTGGAAGGGCGCGATGGCTTCGGGCCACCGGATGCCGCTGGCATCGTGGTTCTGCTCGATCGCTGCCGCCACGATGCGGCTGACGCCAATGCCGTAGCAGCCCATGTACATGGTGCGCGCCTTGCCGTTCTCGTCGAGCACCTGCGCGCCCATCGCCTCGGCGTACTTCTGGCCCAGCTGGAACACATGGCCGACTTCGATGCCGCGTGCAATCGACCACGTACCCGCATCGTTCGGTGCCGGCTCGCCTTCGACCACATTGCGCACGTCAGCGACCACATCGGGCTCGGGCAGATCGCGGCCCCAGTTGACGCCGCGGGTGTGGAAACCCGCCTGATTGGCGCCGACGACAAAGTCCGACATCGCCGCGACGCTGCGGTCGGCGACCACGGTGATCGCCTTGGCCGGGGCGACCGGGCCAATGAATCCCGGCACCGAGCCCAGGTGTTCCACGATCTCGGCCTCGGTGGCGAGACGGAAATCGCCGAGGCCGGCGACCTTCTGCAGCTTGATTTCATTGACCATGTGGTCGCCACGGACCAGCACCAGCACGAAGCCTTGCTCGCCGACGACCGCAAAGGACTTGACCGTGCGCGTGAGCGGCAGGCCGAGCAGCGCGGCGACGTCCTCGCAGGTCTTCTGCGTTGGCGTGGCCACTTGCTCCAGGGCTTCGGTCGGCGCCGCGCGCGGCGTGGCAGGTGCCGCCGCTTCGGCCAGCTCCACATTGGCCGCGTAGTTGCCGACGCTGGTGAAGGCGATGGCGTCCTCACCCGAATCCGCCAGCACGTGGAACTCGTGCGAGCCCGAGCCGCCGATCGCGCCGGTGTCCGCTGCCACCGCGCGGAACTTGAGCCCCAGGCGCGTGAAGATGCGCGTGTACGCGTCGTACATGTTCTGGTACTCGCGCTGCATGCATTCGGCGGTCAGATGGAAGGAGTAGGCGTCCTTCATCAGAAACTCGCGCGCACGCATGACGCCAAAGCGCGGCCGGATCTCGTCGCGGAACTTGGTTTGGATCTGGTAGAAGTTGATTGGCAACTGCTTGTAGGAGCGCAATTCGCCGCGCGCGAAGTCGGTGATCACTTCCTCGTGCGTGGGGCCGTAGCAGAACTCGCCGTCCTTGCGGTCCTTGATCTTCAGCAGCTGGCCGCCGAACTTGGCCCAGCGCTCGGTTTCTTCCCACAGCTCGCGCGGCTGAATTGAGGGCATCAGCAGCTCCAGCGCGCCGGCGCGGTTCATTTCCTCGCGCACGATGGCTTCCACCTTGCGCAGCGCGCGCAGTCCCAGCGGGGTCCAGGTGTAAATGCCGGCGGCGAGCTTGCGCAACATGCCGGCGCGCAGCATCAGCTGCTGGCTGACGACGTCGGCGTCGGCGGGCGTTTCCTTGACCGTGGTGAGATGAAAGCGAGAGATGCGCATGGCGGCAGCCTGAGGGCGAAAAAGGCGGCGATTGTAGCAACTGCGCAGCGCCCGGCATGGGCGCCGGCCGGCTCAGGCCAGCTCGCGCGCCAGGAAGGCCCGGGCCAGCTCGAAGTCGCGCCGCACCGAGCGGTCGCTGGTGCCGAGTTGCGCGGCGATCTCGTCGAAGGTGAGGCCGGCGAAGTAGTAGCTCTCGACGATCAGGCCCAGTTCCGGGTCGCGCTGCTCCAGCTTGCAGAGCGCGCTGTCGATGGCGATCAGATCCGGCAGATTGCCCTCGGCAGCGAGGTTCTCGGTGATCTCGGTGCGCACCAGATCGCCGCCGCGCTTGTCGGCACTGCGTCGGCGTGCTTCGTCGACCAGGATCTGGCGCATGGCGCGCGCGCACAGGCGGAAGAAATGCTGGCGGTCGTCGATCGCCGAGCCGGCATCGTTGAAGAGCTTGAGATAGGCCTCGTGAACCAGACCGGTCGCCGACAGCGTGGCCGCGTACTGGCGACCGATTTCGCGCCGCGCCAGCGCACGCAACTCCTGATAGACCACCGCAAAGGCGCCTTCGGCGGCAGCAGCGTCGCCACGACGCGCCTGATTGATCAGTTCCGTCAGTTCCGCCATCGCCGCGCCGACCTGCGCCCGCCCCGTCCGGGCGCAGCCAGTGTGCCCCCTGCGGCGACGCGCCGCAATGTCCCTATCATCCGCGCCTCGACCTTGAGGAGGCACCATGACTGCGCCCACCCGCATCGACTCCACCCGCGTACTGCGCGCTGCGCGCGGGACGGCGATCACCTGCAAGAGCTGGCTGACCGAAGCCGCACTGCGGATGCTGATGAACAATCTGGACCCGGAGGTGGCCGAGAACCCGGCCGAGCTGGTGGTCTACGGCGGCATCGGCCGCGCCGCGCGCAACTGGGAGTGCTTCGACGCCATCGTGCGGGCGCTGACGACGCTGGCGGACGACGAGACACTGCTGATCCAGTCGGGCAAGCCGGTCGGCGTGCTGCGCACCCACGCCGATGCGCCGCGCGTGCTGCTGGCGAACTCGAATCTGGTGCCGCGCTGGGCGAGCTGGGAGCACTTCCACGAGCTCGATCGCAAGGGACTGATGATGTATGGCCAGATGACGGCCGGCTCGTGGATCTACATCGGTTCGCAGGGCATCGTGCAGGGGACGTACGAGACCTTCGTCGAGATGGGTCGTCAGCATTACGCCGGCAATCTGCGCGGCAAGTGGATCCTGACCGCGGGCCTGGGCGGCATGGGCGGCGCGCAGCCGCTGGCGGCGGCGATGGCGGGCGCCTGCTCGCTGAACATCGAGTGCCAGCAGAGCCGCATCGACATGCGTCTGCGCACGCGCTACCTGGACGAGCAGGCCAGCGATCTCGATGACGCGCTGGCGCGCATCGCCGCGCACACCGCGGCGGGCCGCGCGGTCAGCGTCGGTCTGCTCGGCAATGCTGCCGAACTGCTGCCGGAACTGGTGCGCCGCGGCGTGCGTCCGGATGCGGTGACCGATCAGACCAGCGCCCACGATCCGGTCAACGGCTACCTGCCCGCAGGTTGGACGGTGGAGCAGTGGCTGCAGCGGCGACTGGCCGATCCGGCGGGCACCGCGCGCGCCGCCAAGGCCTCGATGCGCGATCACGTCGAGGCGATGCTGGCCTTCCACGCGCAGGGCATTCCGACCTTCGATTACGGCAACAACATCCGGCAGATGGCACGCGACGAGGGGCTGGCGACCGCGTTTGACTTCCCCGGCTTCGTGCCGGCCTATGTGCGGCCCTTGTTCTGTCGCGGCATCGGCCCCTTCCGCTGGGTCGCGCTGTCAGGCGATCCCGAGGACATCGCGAAGACCGATGCCAAGGTCAAGGAACTGATTCCGGATGACGCCCATCTGCACAACTGGCTGGACATGGCGCACCAGCGCATCGCCTTCCAGGGCCTGCCGGCGCGCATTTGCTGGGTGGGCCTGGGACAGCGCCACCGCCTCGGCCTCGCCTTCAACGAGATGGTACGCACGGGCGAACTGAAGGCGCCCATTGTGATCGGCCGCGATCATCTGGATTCGGGCTCGGTCGCCTCGCCGAACCGCGAGACCGAGGCCATGCTCGATGGTTCCGACGCGGTGTCCGACTGGCCCTTGCTGAACGCGATGGGCGCGGTCGCCGGTGGCGCCACCTGGGTCTCGCTGCACCACGGCGGCGGCGTCGGCATGGGCTATTCGCAGCATTCCGGCATCGTCATCGTCTGCGATGGCAGCGCCGATGCCGATCGGCGCCTCGCGCGCGTGCTCTGGAACGATCCGGCGATGGGCGTCTATCGCCACCACGACGCCGGCTACCGTATCGCCACCGACTGCGCCCGCGAGCAGGGCCTGCAGCTGCCGATGTAAGTCGCACATGCGCCAGGGCCGCCTCGCGGCGGCCCTGGTCTGCAGCAGGCTCAAACAGTGCGCGGGTCGCGGCTCACATCTTGAAGCGCACGCCCAGCATGTACTGGCGGCCGGTGTGGTGGTACACGGAGGCGCGATCGCCGATCGAGTCCACCCACTGATCGTTGTACTCGTCGGTCAGATTGAGGCCCTCGAAGCTCAGTTCCCACTGATCGTTGATGCGATAGGAGGCCGAGGCATCGATGTTCAGCGTGCCCTTGGTGCCTTCGACATCGTTGCCGTTGCGACCGGGGACGGTGGTCAGGTAGTCGTCGCGGTAGGCGGCCGACACGCGGAAGCCTAAGCGGTCGGTTTCGTAGTACAGCGTGGCGTTGTAGGCGTTCTTCGACAGCCCGGTCAGATCGGTTTCCAGCGAGTTGACGCCGGTCGAGGTGACGTACTGGATCTGCGAGTCAACGTAGGTGTAGTTGAGGATCGCGCCCATGTCGTTGAACGGCGCCGGCAGGAAGCTGAAGGGTTGCTGCCAGCTCAGTTCCACGCCGGTGAGTTCGCCACCCGGGGTGTTGACCGGGATGTTGAACTGGAAGTCGTCATCCACGGTGGCGCCGGTGCCCTCCAGCAGGCTCGCCGGCAGGCCGGAGCTGCTGTACGGGCGGGTTTCGCGCGAGGTCTGCACGAAGGTGTCGATGTCCTTGTAGAACAGCGCCGCCGACAGCAGCGATTCCTCGGCAAAGTACCACTCGAACGCCAGGTCGACGGTGGTCGCGCGGAAGGGATCGAGCAGCGGATCGCCGCCGGTCACGGTGCGGTTGCCGCCGCTCACGCTGACGGTCACGCCGGGCGTCAGATTGCCGAGGCCAGGGCGCGCCATCACCTTGGCGGCGCCGAAGCGGATCAGCACATCGGGATGCACTTCTGCCACCAGATTCAGCGAGGGCAGCACGTCGTCGTAATCGCGCTTGACCGTAACCAGCACCGGGTTGTTGTTGACCACGGCAAAGCCGGAGGATTCCTGATCGGTCTTGACCCAGCGCGCGCCGACGTTGCCGGAGAGCGGGATGCCGCCGACATCGGTGACGAAATCGGCCTGTATCCAGCTGCCAAAATCCTCTTCCGAGACGCTGCGGTTGTTGCCGCGGGCGCTGGCGACGGTGTTGGTCAGCGCGAAGGTGCCGCTGTTGCTGTAGATGTCGAACAGCCGCGCGAAGGCCGCTGCATCCGGGGTCACCCAGCTGACGTCGGTGCCGTTCGGCACGTTCAGATCGTTGAGGCGCAGGATGCGGGTCAGCTCGGCCAGCGTCGTGCCGGCGGGCAGGGCGGGGACGACGGTCTCCGAGGCGCGCCGCAGTTCGCTGGTCTCGAACTCGTACTGCTTCCACAACAGGCCGCCGCGAACCGTCAGGATGTCGTTGACGTCGAAGGCAAAGTTGAGTTCGGCGCTGTCGAAGGTGTTGTCGGCTTCCTGCGGACGCAGGCGGATTTCAGACAGGCCGTTGGCGAAGGTCCAGTTGGCCGGATTGCTGACGTCGAAGCCGTAGTCGATCAGCGGCAGACGGTCGTTGTTGCGGTAGTCCCAGACCACGCCATCGGCATCCACGCGGTCCAGCGTGATCGTAGTCTGGATCGGGTTGTCGAAACGGGATTCGGCGCGACCGACGCGGCCGTCGATGCGGAAGCGGTCGCTGATCTCGTGCTCGCCGCTCAGCGTGATCTGGGTGAACTTCGTGCTGAGCTCGTCGTAGCGCGATTCCGAGCGGACGTCGACATCGTCGAACACGCCGTAGACCAGGTTGTTGCGCGCATCGATGGCGCCCTCGCGGACCAGCGTGCGCGGCTTGCCGGTGCCGGTGCGGCTGAAGGAGATCGCTTCGAGGAAGTCCTCGCTGCGCTTGGCGTCGAAGTCGGCGTACAGCGCATCCAGCGAGAACAGCGTGGCATCGCTAGGCTTGAATTGCAGCGAGCCGGTCATGCCCAGGCGTTCCTGCTCATGCTGCAGCACGCCGTAGCGCGGAATGCGCGGGTGAAACACATCGGCCGACAGCGCCGGCGTATACGGCGAGGCCGGATTGAAGCCGCCGCTGGAGTTGCCGCGGTCCCAGCGCACCGTGCTGTGGCCTTCTTCGACCAGTTCGCGGCTGGTGTACGCCACCGACAACAGGGCGCCGAAGGTGCCATCGGCCCAGGTATTGCTGATCAGCGCCGCGCCACGCGGATCGGTGCTGTCGTTGAGATCGTTGTAGCCCAGCTGGCTCGATGCGGCAAAGGTAAAGCCGTCGTAGTCGAAGGGGCGCGCCGGCTGCAGATCGACGGTGGCGCCGAGCGAGCCTTCCTCGGTCTCCGCCGCGGCGGTCTTGCGCACCGTGATGCTGTTGAACAACTCGGAGGCGAATACGTTGAAGTCAAAACCACGGCCGCGATTGGCGCCGCCGGAGCTGTCGGTGCCACCGGTGGTGGTCAGCGCCTCCATGCCGTTGATGCGCACCCGCGTGAACTGCGAGTCGAGGCCGCGCACCGAGATGTTGCGCCCCTCGCCGGCGTCGCGCGCGATGCTGACGCCGGGAATGCGCTGCAGCGATTCGGCCAGATTGAGGTCGGGGAACTTGCCGATGTCCTCGGCCACGATCGCATCGACCTGACCGGTGGTGTCGCGCTTGATGTCGATTGCCTTCTGCAGGCTCTGGCGATAGCTGACGACCTCGATACTGTCGAGCTGGGTGGCCTCGTCCTTGTCGGCCTCCGGCGCGGCCGCGGCAGCCTGCTGCGCGTAGACCGACATCGGTGCGCCGTACAAAGCGCCAGCGATGGCGACGGCCAGAATGGCGTGATGCGGCCGCTGCGGCGCGCGCTTGACCCTGTTCATGCGATCCCCTCCGATCTGCTGGCCCCGGGTTGGGTCAGTCTGGTAGATGACACCGGTGGCATTTGGAATTGGATACAATGACACCGGTAGCCAAAAGCCTAGCAGAGCGTGAAAGAATTGCAAGTGCGCCGGCTCGGCGGTCGGCGCGACCCAGGATTGTGCAAGGAGAGGGCATGAGCGCGCGGGTGCTGTGTTTTGGAGAGTTGTTGCTGCGTCTGGGCGCGCCCGGTCGCGAGTTGCTGCTGCAGTCGCCGCAGCTGACGGTACACGTCGGCGGCGCCGAGGCGAATGTCGCCGTGGCGCTGGCGCGGCTCGGACATGCCAGCGCCATGCTGAGCGCGGTGCCGGCCAATGCCCTCGGCGCCGCCGCGGTGGGCGAGTTGCGGCGGCATGGCGTCGACACGCGCGCGCTGCGCAGTGTCGATCACGGTCGCATGGGCCTGTATTTCCTGGAAAGCGGCGCCGGCCAAAGGCCCGGCAGCGTGCTCTACGATCGCGCGGAATCCACTTTTGCGCTGCAGTCGGAAGACCGCTGGGACTTTGCCAGCGCGCTGGCGGGCGTCGAATGGCTGCATCTGTCCGGCGTGACGCCGGCACTCGGGCCCGCCGCCGCAGCGGCGGCTCAGCGCGCCGTCGAGCTCGCCACAGCGCTCGGCGTGCGCGTGTCCTTCGACGGCAACTATCGCGCCACGCTGTGGGAGCGCTGGGACGGCCGACCGGCCGAGCGGCTGTCGGCGTTGATCGCGCATGCCGAGCTGCTGTTTGCCGGCCCGCGCGACATCGATCTGCTGCTCGGCGCAGACACCGCCGAGCGCGATCCGGTGGCAGCGATCCAGCGCGCCGCCGAACGTGCCTTTGGCGCCTATCCGCGCATCGGCCGCATGGCCTGCACGATTCGACGCACGCTGAGCGTCGATCACCACCAGCTGGCGGCCGTGATGGCGTGTGCCGATGGCCGCGTGCTGCAGACCCCCAGCATCGACATCCTGCCGATCGTCGATCGCATCGGCACCGGCGATGCCTTTGCCGCCGGCGTGCTGCACGGCGTGCTGAGTGGCGTGGACGATCAGCAGGCGCTCGACTGGGGCCTGGCCTCGGCCTGTCTCAAGCACTCGGTGCCGGGCGATCTGCCGCTGGCCAGCGCCGAGGACCTGCGTGCCTGTGCGCTGGGCGACTACGCGGTGCGCCGTTGAGCGCGCGGCTGGCGTGCATCGCATTGTTGTACGCCGTCTGCGCGCCGGCGGCGCCGGTGTTGCACACCGACTACGGCCCGGTGGCGGGGCTGCAGACCGCGGCTGGGCTGCATTTTCCCGCCGTCCCCTACGCTGCTGATACCCGGCCGCATCGCTTTCAGGCGCCGCAGCCACCCGCGCCCTGGACCGAGCCGCGAGTGGGCGTGCCGACGGTCTGCCCGCAGCCGCCGGAGGTGTCGCCGCCTGCAGGCGTGGCGATGAGCGAGGACTGCCTGCAGCTCAACGTCTGGACGCCGGCGCTGGATCAGCGCGCGCGGCCGGTGCTGGTGTACTTCCACGGCGGCGGCTACCGCTATGGCTCGGTCAGCGAATCGCTGTACGACGGCGCCGCGCTGAGCGCCCGCGGCGATGTGGTGGTGATTACCGTCAACCATCGCATCAACGGCTTTGGCTATTTGCATTTGGCGGATCTGAGTGACGATCCGCGCTGGGCGGACTCCGGCAATGCCGGCATGCTGGATCTGATCCTCGCGCTGCGCTGGGTGCGCGCCCACGCCCGCCGGATCGGCGGAGACCCGGATCGCGTCACCGTATTCGGTCAATCCGGCGGTGGCGCCAAATGCGCGACGCTGATGGCGATGCCGGCCGCCGCCGGTTTGTTCCAGCGTGTCTGGACCATGAGCGGCCAGCAGGTGACGGCACGCCGGCGCAGCGCCGCCACTGCCACGGCCAGCGAAGTGCTGGCGCGGCTGCAGCTGTCACCCGAGCAGCTGGATGCGCTGGACACGCTGCCGCTGGCGCGCCTGCGCGCCGCCTTCGCCGATGCCACCTGGGCCCCGGTGCTGGACGGCGTGCAGTTGCCGCGCGACCCTTTCGAGCCCACGGCGCCGGCGCAATCGCGCGCGCTCCCGATGGTGCTCGGCAATACGCTGGACGAAACCACCAGTTTGATCGGCCCGAGTGATCCAGAGACCTTCGAGCTCGACTGGCCTCGGCTCGCGGCCAAACTGGATCAGCATGTGCGCAATTTTCTCGGACCGCTGGACACGGCCGACGTGATCGCCCGCTACCGGCGCTGGTATCCGAAGGCCAGCGCCAGCCAGGTGTTCTTCGCGATCAGTACGGCGGCGCGATCCTGGCGCGGCTTGCTGATCGAGGCGAAGCGGCGCGCCGAGCAAGGCGCGCCGACCTGGGTGTACTACCTGCACTGGCGTACGCCGGTCGACGGCGGACGCTGGGGCGCGCCGCACACGCTGGACATTCCGCTGGTGTTCGGCACGCTGCAGCACAGTCGCTACACCGACGGCATCGAGGCGGCAGCAGCGGTCTCGGCAACCCTGATGGATGCGCTGCTGGCCTTCGCGCGCACCGGCGATCCCAACCATGCCGGACTGCCAGCTTGGCCGCGGTACACGCTGCCAGCGCGCCCGGCCCTGATCGTCGACGCCCGGCCGCAGGTGCAGCATGACCCGCGCGGCCGCGAGCGCCGCCTGTACGCGGCCTTGCCCTATGTGCAGCCGGGGACTTGGTAAGGCGACGCTGGGGAAGCTTCTGCCGACATGAGGGCGGCGGGACTCGGGACTCGGGACTCGGCGCCCTGGCACAGGGATTGCGTGTACGCGGCTTCCGTCCCCATTGAGCCCGCCCATGACGCGCCTGATCTTGCTGTTTTTCTGCTGTGTATCCACCCTCACGTGGGCCGCTCCCAGCGCCGACGCCGCCACGCCCGGTCCGGCGCAGAACGCCGAGTTGACGCGCACCATCGAAGCGCTGGATCTGGCCTTGTTCGATGCACTGTTCAATCGCTGCGATGTCGATGCGCTGGCGCCACTCATCGCTGAGGACCTGGAGTTCTTCCATGACAAGCACGGACTGACCGCCGGCAAAAAGGTCTTTCTGGACGGCATCGCCGGCATGTGCGAGCGCCAGCGCACCGGCGAGGACTATCGAGCGCGCCGCGAGTTGGTCGCCGAGAGTTCCGAGGTCTATCCGATGAACGCCATCGGCGCGCTGCATGTCGGCGTCCATCGCTTCTACATGCTCAAAGATGGCGAGGCTGAGAAACTGGTGGAGGTGGGCCGTTTCGCCAATCTTTGGCAGCAGCAGGCAGATGGACACTGGCAGCTGCGCCGCGTCTTCAGCTACGACCATCGCGTCAGCGACTAAGGTGTCGCGTCGCCGGGTTCAGCGTCAACCGATTCCGGGCACATGCGTTCATCTGCGCACACGCAATCGGGAGGTGTTATGCGCGCAATGGTCCTGTGGTTGGCGGCGATGTTGCTCGGCGCCTGTGGCGATGCAGTCGAAGTCCAGCCCGCCAGCGATCCCAAGGCGACGCCGGCGCCGACCACCGCGGGCGTGCCCACCGACGACGAACTGCTGGAGGCGATGCGTGCGCGCATGCAGGGCGCGATCTCGGTGGCGCTGTCGGATGCTGGCAACGGCGAGATCGTCTGGTCCGGACGCGATCTGACCTGGTACTACCAGCGCGGCTACATCGTGAAGCGCCCGGCGCAGCTGCAGGGATTCGACGACGCCGTCCTCGAAGTCGGCGGGCTCAGTCTGTATGTCTACGATGGCAGCGGCTGGCGCTACCAGCGCGATCTGGTGACCTGGAACCGCTACGAAGGCATCCCCGAGCCCGATGCGGACGCGCTGATCGAGCTGGTCAGCGCTGCGCCGCTGAACTACATGCCGGTCAATCTGAGCGGGCCGCCGCAGAACCTGCGGATCGCCGATCCGCCCAACTACGAATGGCATAACGCCACCTCGCTCTCCTTCAACTACCTGGTCGATGGCGCCCAGATCGACTGGCCCGGGCAGAGCTTGAACCAGGTGACGCTGACCTTGCGCACGCGCGTGTATCGCGACAACGTCGACGCCGATTGGCGCAATCCGATCACGCCGAATGAGGTGGACGCGCAGATCCATGCGCGCGAGCCCAAGTCCGCGGCGGAGCTCGGCGCGCTGCCGCGCGGCTGAACGCCAGCGATTTCGAGTTCCGCGCAGGCCGGTCGGCAGCTTGCTCGAAGTGGCCGCCTTGCCTACACTTCCGCCCCCGCGTAGCGCCGGGTCGTTAGCTCAGAGGTAGAGCAGGAGACTTTTAATCTCTTGGTCGTAGGTTCGATCCCTACACGACCCACCAGCGGCGCGTCTGCGCGGTCCTCGTCCAGCGAGCCCTGCAGATGACCACGATCCGCGTACTCACGGGCATCAAGCCCACCGGCACCCCGCACCTCGGCAATTACGTCGGCGCCATACGCCCGGCAATCCAAGCCAGCGTGCAGCCCGGCGTCGAATCCTTCTATTTTCTGGCGGACTACCACGCCCTTGCCGGCTCGGCTGATCCGGAGCGCGTGCACCGTTCCACGCTGGAAGTGGCCGCCTCCTGGCTGGCCCTGGGCCTGGATCCCGCGCGCGTGCACTTCTACCGCCAGTCCGATCTCCCCGAAGTCGCCGAGCTGACCTGGCTGCTGTCCTGCGTCACCGGCAAAGGCCTGTTGAACCGCGCCCATGCCTACAAGGCGGCGGTGGATGCCAACACCGCGGCCGGTTTGGATCCGGATCACGGCGTCGGCATGGGCTTGTACCTGTACCCGGTGCTGATGGCGGCCGACATCCTGCTGTTCAACGCGCATCGGGTGCCGGTCGGGCGCGACCAGATCCAGCACATCGAGATCGCGCGCGATCTGGCGCAGCGCTTCAATCACGTCTACGGCGGCGACTATTTCACGCTGCCCGAAGCGGCGATCGAGGAACACACGGCGGTGTTGCCGGGGCTCGACGGCCGCAAAATGAGCAAGAGCTACGACAACGTGATCCCGCTGTGGGGCAGCAGCAAGCAGCTGCGTGAGGCAGTGTATTCGATCGTCACCAACTCGCAGCTGCCCGGCGAGCCCAAGGACCCGGCGCAGTCCTCGCTGTTCCAGCTCTACCAGGCCTTCGCCAGCGCCGACGAAACCGCCGCGCTGCGTCAGGCCTATGCCGAGGGCATCGCCTGGGGCGAGGCCAAGCGCATCGTGTACGAGCGCATCGACGCCGAACTGGCGCCGGCGCGCGCGCGCTACGAGGCGCTGGTCGCCCACCCCGAACGCATCGAGCAGATCCTGCTCGATGGCGCCGAACGCCTGCGTCCGCGCGTGCGCGAGCTGCTCGCGCAGCTGCGCGCGGCGGTCGGATTGCGCTCGCTGGCGCGTCTGGCGCAGCCGGTCGCCGAGGCCGGCAAGACGGCGAAAAAAGCCAAGCTGCCGCGCTTCGTGCAGTACAAGGACGGCGACGGCCGCTTCAACTACAAGTTCCAGAACGCTGAGGGCGCGTTGCTGTCGATCGGCGCCGGCTACGCCGATGCACGCGCCTGTGCGATGGCCATCGCAGCGCTCAAGTCGGCGGCGGACCTCGGCGCCGATACCACCCGCTTGCTCGCTGGCGGGGCGGTGGTGGGAGCGCTGGCCGAGGGCGCCACGCTGGAGGCGCTGCGCGCCGCGCTGGTCGAACTGCTGGCCGCGGAACAGGCCAAGGGCTGAGCCATGGACGCGATGATTGGCATCCTGCTGCTGCTGCCCTTGCTGAGCGTGCTGCTTGGCATCTACGGCTATGCCGCGCGCATCGCGAGCGGTGGCTGGCGGCCTTACGACCAGTGGGTGATGGCCGTGGCCGTCGTTGCAACCCTGCTGGCGACCTGGCTGGGCTACGCGTGGGCGCCGCCGGCGCGCGGCCCGATCTGGCCGCATGTGTACGCGGCGCTGGCGGGATTTTTCACGATGCTGCTGGTGCTCAGCCTGGGCTGGTGGCGGCGGCGCTAGCGCCGCGCCACCGAGCGCGCGATCAGCCACTGCGCCAGCCAGTAACTGCTGAGCACCCAAAGCCGCGCCGCCTCGATCGGCCCGGCGAATCGATTCCAGGCCAGCAGCGCATCCGAGAGCAAAAAGCTGGCGCCGCCGACGGCTGCCAGCACGCTGGCTCGATCACGCCGCACCATCGCAATTGCCGCTGCCTGCGCGGCCATCGCAGCCAGCGCGGCCACGTACACGATCACCGGCACCCGCAAGGCCGGCGGTACGCCAGGCCATAGCGCCGACAGCACGCCCGCGGCAATCAGCCCGTACAGCGCGAAGGGCAACAGGCGCGCCAGCCAGGGCGCGCGCTGGCGGAAGGCCCACAGATAGGCCAGGTGCGCGGCCAAGAAACTCAGCAGCCCGTAGACGAACCAGTCGCCCGGCAGCATCAGGAAGGCATCGCCCAGCGCCGACCACAGCAGTCCGATCAGCACCCAGCGCCGGTAGGCCGGCTCCTGGCTCACGGTGGTCCACACCATCGCCGCCAGCAGCAGCGTTGCCAGCGGCTTGCTCAGGTAATGCGCCCAGGGCCAGCCGAGCATCTGACTGCTGATCGCCAGCGCCGCCGCCAGCGCCACGGCGATCAACCACAGACCGCTGCGCGTCTCAGCCATCGGTGTCTCCGATCGGTGCATACAGTCGTCGCAGCAAAGCCTGCAGATAGCGATGTTCGCGATTAAGCTCGCGCCGCCGCAAACCGTAGTCCGGATACAGCTGCGCCACCACCTGCCAGAAGCGCGGGCTGTGGTCGCGCTCGACGAAATGCGCCATCTCGTGCACCAGCACGTACTCCGCCAGCGAGTCGTCGGCAAAGGCCAGTGCCAGATTCAGCGCAATCGCGCCCTGCGGCGACAGACTGCCCCACAGCGTGCGCATCGGCCGGATGCGCAAAGCCTGGCAGCGTTCGCCGACCAGCGGCTCGTACTCGCGCAGCCACACGCGCGAGCGCATCGCCAGCGCGTCGCCGAGGCCGGCGATGATCAGCCGCTGCGCCACCCGTGCCGGCGAGGTCTTCGGCACGCGGCAGCGTACCAGTTGGTTGTCCACGTCCACATCCAGCCGCGCCGGCCCGGTCTCGAAGTGGATCGGCAGCAGCTGCCCAAACCAGGGCACCCGGCCCGGCCAGCGCGGATCCAGCGCCAGATCGGCGGTGGCGCGGTCCTCGGCCTGTCGATAGACGCGCACGGTCTGTTCCAGCCAGCTGCGATGCTGCTCGAAAAAGGCCACCGCCGCCGCGGCGCTGACGCGCTGCGGCCAGATCAGGCGGGCGAATCCGGCCTCGACCGAGATCTTCAGGCGCTGCCCTTGCGGCGGCCGCTCGACCACCAACGGCCAGCCAGACACCACGCTCGGCAGCTCGCTCAGCGAGCGCGCGGCGCGTTCGCGTCGGATCAGGAGTTTGGCAGTCATCCGCTCAGTCGACGAAGGTCAGGATTTCATCGAGGCGTTTGTACAGCTGACGCAGTTCCAGCGTCATCAGCACGAACTCGGCATCCAGCAGCGTGTCCGGATCGGCGCCGTCCTGCGCATCCAGCTGATCGGCGATGACATCGAGGAACTCGAGCTTGCGCAGCTTGGCTTTGGCATCGAGCACGAAACCGATGCGCTGGTTGTAGATCAAGCCCAGCTGCGAAACCTGTTTGCCGCGGCGCGCGTGCTCGCGCACCTCGTCGGCGCTGAGATCGTGATTGCGGCAGCGCACCACCGAGGCCTGATCGCTCGGGTCCTTGAGTTCGCACTCGTCGCCCAGCTCAAAGCCATCGGGCAACTGACCGGAGATCAGCCATTCGCTCATCAGCAGCGCAATCGAGGCCTCGGTTGCCAGCGGCCGCGCCGGGAAGCTGCCGATTGCCTCGCGCACCGCGCTGGCCACGGTTTCGACCGATTTGTCGCTGCTCGAATCGACCGCGAGCAGGCGCGATGGACCGTCCCAGTAAGCGGACACGCGCGAGCGCTTGATGAAGGCGCGTGGCAGCAATTCGCCGAGCGCCGCTTCCTTGAACTCGTTGCGCAAGCGCTTGCCCGGCTTGCGCCCGGTCTTGGCCTCGTGTTCGGCCACGCGCTCGGACACCGCATCGTTCAACACCGAGGACGGCAGCAGACGCGCCTCCTGGCCCATGCAGAACAGCAGGGCGCCCTCGCTGCCGTGCGACAGCGCCGCGTCGTCGCGATGGAAGGGCGAGACAAAGCCGCGCGTTTCCATCTCCAGCGGACCCGGGCTGCGCAGCGGATGCTCTGCCAGCGCCGATTCGAAAGATTCTGCAGCCAGACTGAAGTCGGCCGGCAGACGCAACAAACTCAGATTCTTAAACCACATGCGGTTGTGCGCTCATCGGAAAAACGGGTTTGGAAGTGGGCTCGGCAGCCGGCTCGCCAGCCAGCCAGGCGTGCGCGTCCGGCGCCGCCTCGGCGCGCGCGCCCAGACTGACGAAATCGAACAGCTGGCGATCAGCGAGCTGCGAGGGCCGGACGTTCATCAGGCTGCGGAAGATGTTCTCGGTGCGCCCGGGATGTTGCCGTTCCCAGTCGCTCAGCATCTGCTTGATCACCTTGCGCTGCAGCGTCTCCTGCGAGCCGCACAGATTGCACGGAATGATCGGAAAACCCTTCAGCGCGGCATAGTCGACGAGATCGTCCTCGGCCACGTAGGCGAGCGGACGGATCACCACATGCTTGCCATCGTCGCTGAGCAGCTTGGGCGGCATCGCCGAGATCTTGCTGCCGTGGAACATGTTGAGGAACAGCGTCTCGACGATGTCGTCGCGATGGTGACCGAGCGCGATCTTGGTCATGCCGTGATCCTCGGCATAGCGATACAGCGCGCCGCGGCGCAGCCGCGAACACAGCCCGCACAGCGTTTTGCCTTCCGGCACCACGCGCTTGACCACGCTGTAGGTGTCCTGCTCCAGGATCACGTAAGGAATGTCGAGGGTCGCCAGATAGTTCGGCAACACCTCGGGCGGATAGTCAGGCTGCTTCTGATCCAGGTGCACGGCCACCAGTTCGAAATCCACCGGTGCGCGTCGACGCAGCTCGATCAGCATGTCGAGCAGGGCGTAGGAGTCCTTGCCGCCGGACAGACAGACCATCACGCGATCGCCGTGTTCGATCATGTTGTAGTCGGCGATCGCCTGACCGATCTGGCGGCGCATGCGCTTGATCAGCTTCTGTTGATTCACCGAGAGCGTGGTCGTCATCGCGAGCGGGCCGGAGCAGCGGGGCGCGCATTGTAGACGAGCGCGCTACCCTGGTGCGGCCTGCCCGACGGCGCACTACACTTGCAGGGTCACTCCCTGAGACCCGCACCATGCAGGACACCGCCGGGATCGCGCAGCAGCTGTCGGAACTGCGACTCGAACACCGTGACCTCGACGCGCTGATCGCGCGCGCCGCGCATGACCGCGCGGCCGACGAATTGGCGCTCAAACGCATGAAGAAACGTAAGCTCCGGCTGAAGGACATGATCGCGCACCTCGAAAGCCGGCTGATTCCCGACATCGGAGCGTAAATCAACATGCACGGCGCCTTGGCGCCTTGCAATCCGCACGCCATAATCCGCGCCCCTTTGCCGCCTCGGACGCGAGCCTCTGATGCAGCGCTTCATCGAATTCGTCGGCAACCATCCAGTGCTGTGGTCGCTGTTCGTGGCCCTGCTGGTGGTGTGGATCGTCGTCGAGTTGCGCACGCGCGCACGCGGCAGCTACAACCTCGCCAGCTTCGAGTTCACCCGGCAGCTGAACGCTGGTGACGCGCTGCTGATCGACCTGCGCCCGAGCGCGGATTACGATCGCGGCCACATCCGCGGCGCGCGCCATCTGATTCCCTCGCAGATCGACCCCGACGCGAAGGAACTGAGCAAGCACAAGGACGGCACCGTGCTGGTGTACTGCCAGAGCGGCATCAGTTCCGGCGAGGTGGTGGAGCGCCTGCTCAAGGCCGGCTACACCCGCGTCTATGCGCTGAAGGGCGGCGTCGCCGCGTGGCTGCAGGATCAGTTGCCGCTGGAGCGTGGCGGAAAATCACGCTGAGTGTTCAAAGAGTTTTATCGTCGAGGGTACGGGGCTGGTGCATCCTAGTCGCCGTTGCCGGGGCTGCTTGCAGGGAGGGGCATATGATCAAGTTTCGTCTGATGGCTGCCATGTTGCTGGGCGGCGCTTTGGCGCTCAGCGTGGCGCCGGTGGAAGCCGCACGCAAGAAGGAAGAAACGGTTTCGGTCAGCAAGACGGGCCGCAAGGACAAGCCGGCCACGTCCAGTCAGAAGTTCGCCAAGGCCTATGGCAAGGTGGCGGATCTCTACGAGGCCGAGCAGTACGAGGAAGCACTCGCAGGTCTGCAGAAGCTCGACACTCCCAAGGCCACGCCCTATGAGCGCGCCAAGATCGAGCAGATGCGTGGGTACATCGCCTACAACCAGGACGACCTGGAAACCGCGATCGCCGCCTTCAAGCGCGCACTCGAAACCGACGCCCTGATCAACACCGAGCACTTCCAGCTGAAGCTGACGCTGGCCGAGCTCTACCACATGAACGACCAGTTGCCGGAATCGGCCGCTGCCTTCGACGACTGGCTGAAAGACGCCGAGACCATCACCGGTCGCAACTGGGCGCTGCAGGCCAAGAACTACTACGACCAGGACGACTACGAGAAGGCGCTGGAATACATCGACAAGGCCTACGCCACCAACGACCCGCCGGAGCGCGCCTGGGCGCAGATGAAGGCGAATGCGTTGCTGTCGCTGGAGCGTACGCCGGAAGCCATCGCCTTCGGTCGTGAAGTGCTGGCGAAGACGCCGGACGACGCCGAGTTCGTCAACTTCCTGACCGCGCTGCTGCTCGACGCCGAACAGCCGCAGGAAGCCGTCACCATCCTCGAGAACCTGCGCACGCAGGGCAAGCTCGACAAGGAGAACCTGTACGTCAATCTGTACGCCGGCTACCGCGATCTGGACAAGCCGGTGGACGGTGCCAAGCTGCTGTCGGAAGGCATCGAGAAGGGCATCGTCAAGCCCAGCCGCGACCGCTATCTGCAGATCGGCGAGGCCTACTACGACGCCGAGGATCTGCCGAACGCGCTGACCTACTTCCGCAAGTCTGCCGAGATGTCGCCCAGCGACGGCACCGCGGATCTGTATGCCGGACAGGTGCTGCTGGACCAGGAGAATCCGAAGGAAGCGCGCACTGCGTTTGCCGCCGCGATTCAGAAAGGCAACCTCAAGCAGCTCGGTAACGCGTACTATCAGCTCGGCATCGCCGAACTGGACAGTGAAAACGAGGCGGCAGCGGTGGCGGCGTTCCAAAAGGCTCAAGGCTTCCCTGAGTCGCAGAAGAACGCCACCCAAGCGCTCAAGTCTCTGGGACGCTGAGTCGGCGCGCGGGCCAGCTTGCCTTGTGGGCCGGATTTCTTTTGGTGTAGCTTCGCCCGGCTTCGGGCGAGGCTTCCGCCACCGGCCCAGGTAGTCTGAACCTGCGCGTGCAGATCTCAGTGAACGACCACAAATCGGACTCTATCTAGACAGCACTCTGATGGCTGCGAACGATCACTCCCAGAGATCTCAAGGTCTCAACTTCCGCCGCGTGGCCGCTGTGGCCGTCACGCTCACCTTCCATTCCGTCATGGTCGGCCTGCTGTTGCTGCCGGCGAAGGCGCCTGAGGGCATCCAGAAGCCTCAGGAGAACGTCATAGACGTGGTGTTCATGGAGCCGCCGCCGCCACCGCCGCCGCCACCGCCGCCGCCGCCGCCGCCGCCGCCGGAGCCTCCGAAGATCATCAAGCTCGAGATCAAGAAGGAAGAGCCCAAGCCGGAGACGCCGCCGCCGGAACCGCCCGAGCAGTTGGCCGACGTCATCACCGACGAGGCCGAGGGTGTGGCCATCCAGCCGCCGGCGCCGCCAGCGCCTGAGAACAACGGTCCGCGCGAGGTCGCGCCGTCGGTCGACATGTCGATCATGCGTGCGCGTCCGCCACGTTACCCGCCGGCCATGCTGCGTCGTGGCATCCAGGGTGAGGTGATGTTGCGCATTCTGGTGCTGCCGGACGGACGTCCCGACAAGATCGAGGTCGAGAAGTCCAGCGGTCATCGCGAATTCGACCGTTCGGCGATGCAGGCAGCGCGCAACTGGCGCTTCAACGCCGGCGTGCGCGATGGCGCCGCTTACTCGGGCTGGGCGCTGGTCCCGGTTCGCTTCACGCTTTCTGATTGAGGCACACAGCGATGCAGGATCAGATCCCCGCAACACCCGCGACCACGCCCGATCCGGCGATGGTTGATCCGGCCGCTGCTGCCGCCACCATGGATCCGAATGCGGCCGCGGCCGCCATGGACCCGAGCGGTGGCAGTCTGGATGTGTCGTCGACCCTGCCGCCCGGCATGGATCGTCTCGACATGATGATGGGCAACACCGACTCGCTGGCGCTGACCAAGATGGGCTTCTCGCATCTGGTCGACAACGCCGATCTGGTCGGTCTGGTCGCCTTCGTCGTCATGTTCGCGATGTCGATGCTGGTGTGGTACTACATCCTGTTGAACTTCCTGCGCTTGTGGGCGGTACGCGCCCGGGCCGAGAAGGTCATCGCCTCGTTCTGGGATGCCAACTCGCCGCGCGAGGCGATCGAAGTCCTGCGCGGTCAGCCGGACTACGAGCCCTTCAGCAAGATCGCGCTGGACGCCGCCTTCGCTGCCGAGCATCACTCCGATGCCCTGGGTGGCCGCATGGCAGAAGCGCTGAGCCGGCACGAATTCATCGATCGCGCGCTGCGCGGCGGTGTGTCGCGCGAGGTGGCTCGCTTCGAGTCGGGCCTGACGCTGCTCGCGTCCGTGGGTTCGACGGCGCCCTTCGTGGGTCTGTTCGGAACGGTGTGGGGCATTTACCACGCGCTGATCCGCATCGGCGCCTCGGGTGAGGCCACGCTGGATGTGGTCGCCGGTCCGGTCGGTGAAGCACTGATCATGACCTGCATCGGCCTCGGCGTCGCCATTCCCAGCGTGCTGGCGTACAACTACTTCGTGCGCAGCAACAAGTCGCTGACGGCGCGTTTCAACGCCTTCGCGCACGATCTGTTGGACTATTTCGCCACCGGTACCCGTGTGCGCGGTCAGCGCTACGGCACCAAGCAGCACGTGCCCAGTGCCGGCTGATCGACAGGAGTTTGAGCGATGGGAATGAGTACCGGCGGTGGCGGCCAGCAGAACGCCAATCCGATGACCGACATCAACACGACCCCGCTGGTCGACGTGATGTTGGTGCTGCTGATCATCTTCATGATCACGGCCCCCCTGATGCAGAACAAGGTGCCGATCTCGGTGCCGGAGGCGCCGAACGAGCCCGACTCGACGGAAGAACGCGCGATCACGGTCAACGTCCAGGACAAGGGCGGCGGCATGGTGCAGTTCTATTGGGCCGATGACCCGGTGGACCTCGGCGGTCTGGAGGCGCGTCTCGGTATCGAAGCGCAGAAGAAGCCGCAGCCTGAGATCAAGATCCGCGGCGATCGCAGCGTGCAGTACAAGCACATCCGCACCGCGCTCGATCTGGCCAAGCGCAAGGGCATCAGCAAGATTGGTTTCGTCACGGCCCCCGGCGAATAAGCCGCGTAGCCAGGAGCAAGATCATGGGAATGAGTGCAGGTCCGAGCAGTGGTGGCGCCGGTGGTTCGCCGATGGTGGATATCAACACCACGCCGCTGGTAGACGTGATGTTGGTGCTGTTGATCATTTTCATGATCACGGCGCCGCTGTTGTCGCACAAAGTGCGCATCAATCTGCCGCAGCAGTCGTCCGATCCGGCCGACAAGAGCAAGATCGAACAGAAGCGCCTGGAGTTGCGTGATCTGGGCGGCGCGGTCGAAATCCGGCTGAACAATGATCCGGTCAGCCAGGAAATGCTGTTCACCGAGTTCCGCGAAGTCGGCAAGAAGGTCAAAGACGACCAGCCGGAGTACAAGCTGGAAGCCGACGAGACTGTGCCGTACAGCGCGATTGCCAGCATCCTTGCCGCGGCGAAGCGCTCCAAGGTGGAGCGCATCGGCTTCGACAATCTGGCGACGCCGACCGGCGGCACAGCGGCGCCGCCGGCGCCCGGTGGCTGAACCGGCTTTGCAGAGTTTGGAGACGACGCCGGGCATGTCCCGGCGTTGTCGTTTGTGGGCATAACGGCCGCGCTTGAACGTTGCGGCTGGACGCAGAGGAGCAGCGCATGAGCGAGGCGATCGCCATCGAGATTCAGGGACTGCGCAAGCGCTTCGGCACGCAAACGGTGCTGGATCACCTGGACTGGCGCGTCGGCAGCGGGCGGGTGATCGGTCTGCTGGGTCGCAACGGCGCCGGCAAGTCCACGCTGATACGCTGCGCCTTGGGGCTGACGCCGATCGACGAGGGCGCTCTTCACTTGTACGGCGAGGCGGTGGGTGTGCTCAGCCCCGACACGCTGGCGCGCGTCGGCTATGTGCCGCAGTCCTTCGATCTGTTTCCGTGGATGAAAGTCTCCCAGTACCTGCGCTTCCACGCTGCCTTCTACCAGCGCTGGGATCAGGGCATGGTCGATGGGCTGCTCGGACGCTGGGAGGTCGACAGCGCCAAGAAGATCGGTGAACTCTCCCAAGGCCAGCGGCAGAAGCTCGCGATCATTCGGGCGATTGCACCCGATCCGGATCTGCTGTTGCTGGACGAGCCGGTCGCCAGCCTCGATCCGCAGACGCGCCGACTGTTCCTGGATGAGCTGTTGAAGCTCACCCGCAAGCCGGGCAAGACCGTGGTGTTTTCGACCCACATCACCACCGATCTGGAGCGCGCCGACGCCGAGATCGCGCTGCTGAAATCGGGCCGCATCCAGTTCGCCTGCGATCTGCCGACATTGAAGCAGCGCGTGCGCCGAGTGCATCTGGATGTCTCGCCGCCGGAGGACTTTCGCCATCCCGGCATCCTGCGGCAGACGCGCGAGGCGCAGGGCAGCAGTTGGATCGTCGATGGCCTCGATGATGCTGCCATCGCCGCGCTGGCTGGCCGCTTTGGCGCGCGCATCGAAGCCGCCCCGCTGTCGCTGGAAGACATTTTCATCGAGCTCGGTTGAGGGATCGCGATGAGCGCTACACGACCGTTCTGGGTGCTGCTGCGTCTGCCCTGGCAGCGTTATCTGCCGGGCATGACGATCATGTCGCTGCTGCTGGTGGGCGCCTGGGCGCTGCCCTTCTTCGTCGGCAAGCCCAAGGTTCTGTATGCCTCGCTCGGCATCCACGCCTACGCGCTGATGTTTGTGTCGATGTTCAGCGCGATGGTGTGGTCCTCGGTGTGCCGCCCGGAAACGCAGACGCTGCCGCGCTTTCGCACGCAGCTGCTGCGGCTGTGGGCGGTCTACGGCGCGTTTCTCATCCTGATGCCGGCGCTGGTCACCCAGATCTGGCTGGGCGCCCACGGCACGCTGGTCGGCTCCGGCTTGCTGCTGATTGCCGCCACCGCGACCGCCACCGGCAGCGGCATGAAGTGGGCCACGCTGGTGTGGTTTGTGCCGATGCTGCTCGGAATTTGGCCCAGCGTCGCGCGCGAGTTGTGGAACGCGCTGCTCGAATACCCCCTGGCGCCCTTGCCGATCGCCGCCGGCGCGGCGTTGATCCTGTTGGCGGTGTGGCGCCGCCTGACGGTGATCACCGACCAGACGCTGACGCTGTCACCGGCGGATATCAGTGCCTCGGACCTGCGACATGGACCCGAAGCGATGCGCGCCAACGCCACCGGCTTGTCGCGCAAGCTCATCGATCTGGGCTATAGCCTGTCTGCCAGTGCCTTTGACGCAGTGCTTGCCCGCCTGTCTCGCGGCCGCCCCGGCGCGCGCCAGCGGGCGCTGCAGATGGTGCTGATGCCGGCGCTGCATTGGCGCGGCGTGCTGCTCGAACTGCTGGTGACCGCGGCCTTCGGCGGCGTGGTCCTGTGGGCCCTGGGCGCGCAGCGCAATGGTCCGCCCCCGATGGGCATGGCGGCCAGCTATATCGGCGTGATCACGGCGATGCGCTTCCAGCAGTTGCATCGCGTCACGCTGATCCTGCGTCCCAGCCTGACCGATGTCTATCTGGCGCTGACGCCGCCCTCGCACCGCGCCTTTGCGCTCGAGGTTGCGCGCGCACTGCGCGGGTCGCTGGTCTCGGCGCTGATCTCGGCCGCGCTGCTGCTGATCCTGGTGGGCGTGCTGATGTACCCGGCCGAATTGCGTCTGCCGCTGCTGGTCGGTGGCCTGCTGGGCGCGGCCGCCGCCAGCCTGTTCGGGCTGGGCGTCGTCCTGCTGCTGCTCGATGCCGAGAAGCCGCGTGTGTTTGCCGGTCTGTTCGCGCTGGGCCTGCTGGCGGCGCCGCCGACCAGCAGCACCGCGCTGGCGGCAATGCACTCGCTGCCGGCAGGCATCGCCACTGGCTGCGTGTGGATCGTGGTCGCCGCCGGCTTTCTGGCCTATGCCGAGCGCCAGGTGGCGCGCTGGGGACTGCGCTTCGACGCGCCGCTGTAGTGTGGTGTTCCGCAGTTAGCTCGCGTGATTTCCGCGTCTTTTGCGCCGATGCGGCGTTGCTCGTCGTCGCCATAGTCCTGCAATGGCTCCTACTCGCGCCTTGCCTCAACGCAAAATCCATCGGAAATTTCCACAACGTAACTACAGAACACCACACTAGCCGCACCATGCTGATCGCGCTGAACAAGCCCTTTGACGTGTTGTGTCAGTTCACCGACGAGACCGGGCGGCGCACGCTGGCCGACTACGTGCCGGTGCCTGGCGTGTACCCGGCCGGGCGCCTGGATCGCGATAGCGAGGGCCTGCTGTTGCTCAGCGACGAGGGGCCGCTGATCGCGCGTATCAGTGACCCGCGCCACCGGATGCGCAAGATCTACTGGGCGCAGGTCGAGGGTCAGCCCGATGAGGCTGCGCTGGCGGCGCTGCGGCGTGGTGTGGTGCTCAACGACGGGCCGACGCTACCCGCCGAGGTGCGCCGGATGGAGACCGAGCCGGCTGGCCTGTGGCCGCGCGATCCGCCGATCCGCTATCGCGCGCAAATTCCGACTACGTGGATCGAACTCGGCCTGCGCGAGGGCCGCAATCGCCAGGTGCGACGGATGACCGCTGCGGTCGGCCATCCGACGCTGCGGCTGATCCGGGCGCGCATCGGACCCTACGCACTCGACGGTCTGGCGCCCGGACAGTGGCGGGCGTTGGCGCCGAGCGGCTTGCGCTGACGTCAGGCTCAGTCCAGCGCCACCGCCTTCATCTGCACCCACGCCGTCATGCCGCAGTGCAGCCCGAGTTGCCGCACCGAGCGCCGCGTCACCAGCGCCAGCACGCAGTGACCGCTCGCCAGCGTGCAGCGCAGCAACGCGCTGGCCGGGGCGATCTCGTCGAGCGCGCTGAGCTGCACGCGCCAGATGTTCAAGGTGCTGACGCGCGTCGGCGCGTCCAGACTCAACACCACGTCGCGCGCGAGTACGCGCACCCGCAGCCTTGCGCCGGGGGAATGCGCGCCGCCGGCAATCCACAGCCGCTCGCTGCCGACGCCCAGCGCCTGCAGACCATCGCCGTCGGTGGCGGCGAGCACTTCGGCATCCCATACGCTGGCCGGCCCATCGACGGCATGCAGCGGCGAGCGCGGATCCGCCAAGGCGTCGGCCAGTGCCACGCAGGCGCCGGTTTGCCCGGCGTGGATAGGCCAAACGCGATCGGCGAGGCGCTCGATTTCCTCGGCGGAGTGACTGACCAGCAGCATCGGCAAGCCTTCCTCCATGCAGATCTGCCGCAACAGCGGCGCGATTTGCCGCCGCGCCGCGCGATCCAGCGCCGCCAGCGGTTCGTCCAGCAGCAGCAGCCGCGCGCCGGCCAGCAAGGCACGCGCCAGCGCCACGCGCTGTCGCTCGCCGCCCGACAATCCGGTCACCGGCCGATCCAGCCAGTCATGGATCTGCAGCCGTCGGGCAAGCTCCGCCAGCGGCAGCCGTGGCGCCGGGTTGCGTCGCTCGGCGTAGGCCAGATTGCCGCGCACGGTCAGATGCGGGAACAGCCCGGCATCCTGCGGGACATAGGCCACCCGACGCCGATGCGCGGGCAGGTGCACGCGCTCGTCGTCCCAGGTCTCGCCGGCAAACGCGATGCGCGCCTGCCGCGGGCGCTCCAGTCCGGCGATGCAGCGCAGCGTCAGCGTTTTGCCGCTGCCGGAAGGGCCGTACAGCGCGCTGATCCCGGCGCCCGGCAACTCGCCATGCACCTGCAGCGCGAAGTTGCCGAGCTGATGGTCGATGGCCAAACGCAAACTCATCGCGGCCAGCCCGGCGTGCGGCCACGCCAGCGATAGACCGCGTACAGAATCAGGAAGGAGGCCAGCAACATCAGCGCCGACAAGCGATGTGCGCGCGGATAGTCGAGCGCTTCGGCAGCGTCAAAAATGGCAATCGACAGCACCCGCGTGTGCCCTTCGAGGTTGCCGCCGATCATCAGCACCACCCCGAACTCGCCCAGCGTGTGGGCAAAGCTCAAGCTCGCCGCGGTCAGCACGCTGCCACGCGCCAGCGGCAGCGCGACGGTGACAAAACGATCCCAGGGGCCGGCGCCCAGCGTTGCGGCGACGTCCAGCGGCCCGCGTCCGATGGCGCGAAAGCCGTCCTGCAAGGGCTGCACGGCAAAGGGTAGCGAGTACAGCAGCGATCCGATCAGAATGCCGCTGAAGCTGAAGGCCAGATGGTGCCCGCCCAGCGCTTCCAGCGTGCCGCCGATCCACCCGCGTGGGCCGAGCGCGATCAGCAGGTAAAAGCCGAGCACGGTGGGCGGCAACACCAGCGGCATCGCCACCAGCGCTTCCACCGCCGGCCGCCAGCGGCTGCGCGTATGCGCCAGCCACCACGCCAGCGGCAGCGCCAACAGCAGCAGAATCAGCGTGGTCGCCGTGCACAATTGCAGCGTGACCCACGCGGCCTGCCAGTCCGCCGCAGCCATTCAGGGCAGCTCGAAACCACGCGACTGCAGCTGTGCCCGACCGTCGGGCGACAGCACCAGCGCGAGCAGCGCCGCAGCCGCCGGCTGATCGGCGCCAGCGCGCGTGACCACGGCTGCCTGCCAGAGCGGATCGTGCAGGGCCGGATCAATAAGCACCCAGCGCCCGCGCTGCGCCAGCGGCGTGCCGTAGAGCAGCGACCACGCGACGATGCCGCCATCGGCGGCACCGCTGTCGATCAACTGCACCGCCTGCGCGACGTTCTCCGCCAGCACCAAACGACCATCCAGCGCCTCCCACAGGCCCGCGGCCTGCAGCGCCTGCTGCGCGCGCTGGCCGTAGGGCGCATGCGCGGGATTGGCGATGGCGAAATGCCGATAGCGTGCGTCGCGCAGGTCTTCAAGCTGCGCACTGCCCGACTCCTGCTGCGGCAACCACAGCACCAGCCGACCGCGCGCATAGCGCTGCGGCGCGCCCAGCGTCAGCCCGGCGGCATGCAGACGCGCTGGATAGCGCTCGTCGGCAGCGAAATACACGGCGAAGGGCGCGCCCTGTTCGATCTGCGTCGCCAGTTTGCCGGAGGAGCCAAAGCTGATCGAAACCCGCAGTCCGCTGTGCTGCTGTTCCAGTTGTTGCGCCAGTGGTTCCAGCACGCCGCGCAGATCGGCCGCGGCTGCCACCAGCAGCGTCTCGGCCTGCGCGGGCCGGATCAGGAACGCCAGGCACAGTGCGAGCAGCGGGCGCAGGCGCGTGAACATGATCACATCTCCCATTGGAATGACGGCAGCACGGAACGGTTCAGGCGCCGCGCCGCCGGCGAGGGCTGTCGCGCAGGTCGACATCGAAGGTCAGCGCCACGCCCTCAATGCGGTAGCTGAGGCCATCACGACTCGGCAGTCGCTCGGACAAGGCCGCCACATCGGACTGCGGCAGGCGCACATGCAGCGCGCCAGATTCAAGTTCCAGCACGGCCTCGCCTGCGTGCAGTGCCAGCGTGCGCTCCAGTGCCTCGCCGCCGAGCAGCGTACGGTCGCTCAGCCGGGCGCCGGCGAGCAGCTCTGCGCATTCCTCGGCGCTGACGCGCCAACGCAGGTGCTGGCCCTCGATCTGCACCTTCATGGGTGGTCGTCCGTGTGCGCGTGGGTGGCGGGCGCGGGCTCGGCGCCGCACAGCGTGCAGCCCTCGCTCCACACGCTGCTGCCGTCCACGTAATGCTCCTGTTTCCAGATCGGCGCCGTATGTTTGACCCGCTCGATCGCCAGCCGGCAGGCGCGGAAGGCCTCGTCGCGATGCGGTGTGCCGGCGGCAATGACCACCGCCAGATCGCCCACCGCCAGCCGGCCGCGGGCATGCGCGATGTAGAGCTTCAGGCGCGGGCCGACTGTCTGTTCGACCTCGGCCGCGATCTCGGCAAAGCGTCGCAGCGCCAGCGGCTCGTACAGATCGTAGCTGACGCCGGTGACCTGGCGGCCATGGTTCCAATCGCGCACCCGGCCGACGAACATCGTCAGGCCGCCAAAGCCGGGATCGCTGACCTGCGCCAGCGCCGCCGCCGGATCCAGCGGCGCCTGCGCGACATCCAGCACTGCGAGTATCGGCGTCATCGTCAGCCTCCGCTCACGGGCGGCAGGATGGCGAGCTGGCCATCGGCCGGCAGTGCCTCGTCCTCGCGCAGCAGCGCGTGCTCGCTGGCGAAGGCGCAGGCGCGCAAGCCCTCGACCGCAAAGCCCGGCCAGTGCGCACGCGCGTGTTCGGCCAACTGCTGGCGCAGGGCGCCGACGCGGGCGTCCTCGGCGAGCTCCAGCACGAGCGCGCCCTCCGGCACGTACTCGCGCAGATAGCCAAAGACCTTCAGCGTGACCTTCATGCGTGGCTGCCTCCGTCGATCATCGCCAGGGCATGGGCCAGCACCGGCGCCAGAATCGCCATGCCCTGCGCCACCGCCTTGGGGCTACCGGGCAGGGCGATCACCAGCATCGCGCCCACCTGCACCGCGCAGGCGCGGCTGAGCCAGGCCAGCACGGTGTGCTGGCTGCTCTCGACGCGGAACATCTCGGCCAGTCCAGGGATCTGGCGATCCGCCACGCTGGCCAGCGCTTCCGGCGTCAGATCGCGCGGCGACAGCCCGGTGCCGCCGCTGCACAGGCACAGACGCACGCCGGCACCGGCCAGTTGCCGCAGCCGGGTCGCCAGCGGCTCGATGCCATCGGGCAGCACCTCGCTACACGCCAGCGCGCCACCGAGGCCGCTCAGCGCCTCCACCAGCAGCGGGCCCGAGCGATCACTGTAACCGCCGTCGTGCGCGCGGTCGCTCAAGGTCAGCACCGCACACATCGCGCCACCCAGATCCGCCGGCGCCTGCGGCCGATAGTGCGCGCGTTCTTCCTCGCTGAGCCCCGTGGGGCAAATCCACAGCCCGCGCTTGCCGCCTTCCTTGAACAGCAGGTGGATGCCGCCGAGCGCGAGATCCGGCTGCACCGGCTTGCTGAGATCGTAGATCGTCAGCAGCGCGGCGTTGACGCCGGCCAGCGCCTCCATCTCGACGCCGGTGCGCGCCTCCGTCGCCACCTCACAGTAGACGCGGATGGCCAGACGCTCGGCGACCGGCAGACAGCGCAAGCGCACCCGCTCCAATGGCAGCGGATGGCACAAGGGCATCAGCATCGAGGCCTGCTTGGCGCCCTGCAGCCCGGCCATGTCGGCCATCGCCAGCGCATCGCCCTTGGGCAGCCGCCGCTCCACGATCTGCGCGTAGGTGTCGGCGTTGGCATATAGCTCACCCACCGCCACGGCGCGGCGGCGGGTGCGGCGTTTTTGGCGGATATCGGCCATTTCGTAGGGCATGGGCGTCGAAGAAAGGGAAAAGGGAAAGGGAAAGGGAAAGGGACTAGCCGCCGATGCTGGCGAAGTGGCGGGTCAGGCCGGTGTCGCCTTCGTGCAGCCGGTGGCCGGCGGCTTTCAGGCCCAGTTGGGTGGCGATGCGGGCGCACAGGGCCACGTGCTGGCCGTCCTCCTGCAGCAGCGGACGCAGCGGGATGCCGGTGCTGCCGTACAGGCACAGCCGCAGATCGCCGCGTGCGGTCACGCGCAGGCGATTGCAGCTGGCGCAAAAATCGCGGGCGTAGGGGGCGATGATGCCGATCCGGCCCTGGTATTCGGGATGCGCGTACTCGCGCGCCGGGCCGGCGTCGGCGGCGCGCGGTCGCTCGCGCCAGCCGGCCGCGAGCAGCGCGGCCACGATGGTGTCGGCGCTCAGGTGGTGGCGGTCGAAGTACGCGCCGTTGTCGCCGGTGCGCATCAGTTCGATGTAGCGCAAGGACACCCGGCGTGTGCGCAGATAGGCAAACCACTGCGGCAGATCATGCTCGTTGACGCCGCGCAGCAGCACTGCATTCAGCTTGAGCGCATCGAAGCCCAGCGTCAGCGCCGTCTCCACGCCGTCCAGGATGTCCGGCAAACGGTCATGGCCGGTGATGGCGTGAAAGATCGCTGGGTCCAGGCTGTCCACGCTGACATTCAGCGCCGTCAGCCCGGCCGCGCGCCACTCGGCCACCTTGCGTTGCAGGCTGACGCCATTGGTGGTCATCGCCACCGTGCGGATGCCGTCGACGCTGGCGACCGCCTGAATCACGGCGCTCAGGTCCTTGCGCAGACTGGGCTCGCCGCCAGTGAGGCGTATCTTGTGCATGCCGAGCGCGGCAAAGGCGCGTACCAGCCGGCGCACCTCGTCGAGGTGAAGGAACTGCGTACTGCCCTCCGCCTGATAGCCGTTCGGCAGGCAGTAGCTGCAGCGAAAATTGCACGCCTCCGTCAGCGACAGACGCAAATACGGAAAGCGCCGACCCAGAGAGTCGACGAGGGACTGCATGGTGGCTCCTTTCCATCGGGAGGCCCGCGCGTTTCCGCGCGAACCCGGTGATCCAGCGATCACGGCCCGGCTGCCGTATTCGCATCGCGAACCGCAGGCATCCGGGCTTCGGAGTGCGCGCCGATTGAGGCGCGACCGCTTCAGTATGGCACGCCGCTGCGCCGCTTAGGCGCGGCGCAGCAGCAGCGCGACGCCCATGCCGCCGGCGGCGCAGGCGGTGATCAACAGATGGCCGCCGCCCAGATCCTTCAGCAGACGCGCGCCGCCGGCCACCATGCGCGCGCCGGTAGCCGCGAAGGGATGGCCGATGGCCAGACTGCCGCCGGCGATATTGAGCTTGCTGCGCTCGATCGCGCCCAGCGCGGCCGGCAGTCCCAGGCGCTCGCGGCAGTAGCCGTCGGATTCGAAGGCCGCCAGCGTGCACAGGACCTGCGCGGCGAAGGCTTCGTGGATCTCGAACAGATCGATATCGCCAAAGCCCATCCGATTGCGCGTCAGCAGGCGCGACACCGCCAGCGTCGGCGCCATCAGCAAGCCCTCGCCACCGACGAAATCCACCGCGGCGACCTCGGCGTCGACGATCTCGGCCAGCACCTCGTGGCCGAGCGCGCGCGCCCACTCCGGATCGGCGAGCAGCACGGCGCTGGCGCCATCGGTCAGCGGCGTCGAATTGCCGGCGGTCAGCGTGCCGAGGCCGGAACTGCGGTCGAAGGCCGGCTTCAGCGTGCCGAGCTTCTCCAGCGTGGTGTCCGGGCGCAGCACGTTATCGCGCTTGACGCCGCGGAAGGGCGCGACGAGTTCGTCGTAGAAACCGCGTTCGAAGGCCGCATGCGCCTTCTGATGGCTGTCGTAGGCGAGCTGATCCTGGTCACGCCGGCTGATCGCCCAGGTTTTCGCCATCATCTCGCAGTGCTCGCCCATGCTCTTGCCGGTGCGCGGTTCGCCCACTGCGGGCGCCACCGGCTTCAATTCGCGCAAGCGGAAGCCCTTGAGCGCGCGCCAGCGCTCGCCCAGGCTGCGCGCGCGGGCCAGCGCCAGGAAGCGCGCGTTGAGCGACTGATTGAGCACCAGCGGCACCTCGCTGGCACTGTCGCTGCCACCGCCGATGCCGTGACGGATCTGCCCCAGCGCAATCTTGTTGGCGATCAGGATCGCCGACTCGAAACCGGTGCCGCAGGCGCGCTGCAGCGTCAGTCCCGGCGTGGTGCGCGCCAGTCCCGAGCCGAGCGCGATCTCGCGCGCCAGATTCCAGTCGCGCGAATGCTTGAGCACCGCGCCGAAAGCCAGTTCGCCGAGCTCGCTGCCTTTGAGCGCATAGCGTTCGACCAGCTTTTGCACGACTTCGGTGCCGAGCGCCAGATTGCCGAGATCGGTGTAGGCCGTGTTCTGCCGACAGAAGGGCAAGCGCAAACCGCCCACCACCGCCGCCAGTGCCTTGCGTTGTGCGCTCATATGCCGCTCCGCAGCCCGGAATGGCTGCAGTGTAGGCCACTCGCGCGCCGCTGGCGTCAGCAGATGCGCGGAAGCTGCTCGCCGCTCAACCAATCGACCATGCGCCGACCGCCGAACACGGTGCGCATGTCGATGAAGTGGTGGGCATCGGCAATTACCTGGCCGATCAGCGCGGCGTCGCTACCCAGCGGATGCGCGCGCATCGCCGCCAGTGCGGCACTGGCTTGCTCGGGCGGGCAAATCGCGATCAGCTTGCCCTCGTTGGCGACATTGAGCGGATCGAGGCCGAGCAACTCACAGGCACCGCGCACCTCGCTGCGTATCGGCAGCGCGGCCTCGTCCAGCGACATGCCGACGCCGGACTGCTGGGCGATCTCGTTCAGCGTGGCGGCCAGGCCGCCGCGGGTGGGATCGCGCAGCACGCGCAGACCCGGCGCCGCCGCCAGCAGGTCCGCCACCAGCGTGTGCAGTGCCGCCGAGTCGGACTGGATGGTGGTGTCGAACTCGAGGCCGCTGCGACTGGCCATGATGGCGATGCCGTGATCGCCCAGCGTGCCCGACACCAAAATGGCATCGCCCGGGCGTGCGCGATCACCGCCGAGTTCGACGCCAGCGGGCACCCAGCCGATGCCGGCGGTGTTGATGAACACGCCGTCGCCCTTGCCGCGCTCGACCACCTTGGTGTCGCCGGTGACAATGGCAACGCCGGCCGCGCGCGCGGCCGCGCCCATCGATTGCGCGATGCGCCGCAGATCGGCAATCGGATAGCCTTCTTCGATGATGAAGCCGGCCGACAGATGCAGCGGTCGCGCGCCGGCCATCGCCAGATCGTTGACGGTGCCGTGCACGGCCAGGCTGCCGATGTCGCCGCCCGGAAAAAACAGCGGCGAGATCACGTAGGTGTCGGTACTGAAGGCGTAGCGCCCGGCGCCGAGCGCAAACACCGCCTGGTCATTGCCGCAGAGCAGCGGGTTGGTCAGCGCCGGCTTGAACACGTCCTCGATCAATTGCTGCATGGCGCGACCGCCGCCGCCGTGCGCCAGTTCGATGCGCGCGCTCATGCCGCCTCCGGCGCATGGTGGCGGCCGTAGGTGTAGTAGGCGGCGCAGGCGCCTTCGGCCGAGACCATGCACGAGCCGATCGGATTTTCCGGCGTGCACACGGTGCCGAAGACCTTGCAGTCGGTCGGCCGCTTGGCGCCGCGCAGGATCGCCGGGCACTCGCAGGCAGCGTTCTCGCGCGCCGCGATCACCTTCAGGCCAAAGCGCACTTCGGCGTCAAAAGCGGCGTATGCCGGGCGCACGCGCAAGGCCGAGTAGGGCACCTCGCCCAAGCCACGCCACTCGAACTGCTCGCGCACTTCGAGCACCTGGCCGACGATCTGCTGCGCCTTCAAATTGCCCACGCCGGTGACGGCGCGGCTGTACTGGTTCTCGATCTCGGCGCGGCCGGCGTTCAGTTGTCGGATCAGCATCAGGATCGATTGCAGCACATCGAGCGGCTCGAAGCCGGCGATCACCACCGGCTTGCGATAGTGCTCGGCAAAGGCCTGATAGGCGCCGGTCCCGATCACCACGCTGACGTGCGCCGGCCCGACGAAGCCATCGATCTCGACGTGCTCCTCGCTCTCCGGCGCCGACTCCAGCAGGTGGATCAGCGCCGGCGGCGTCAGCACGTGGTTGCAGTACACCGAGAAGTTCTTCAGCCCCTCGGCCTGCGCCTGCAGCACGGCCACCGCGGTCGGCGGCGTGGTCGTCTCAAAGCCGATCGCGAAGAACACCACCTGGCGATCGGGATGGGCGCGCGCCACCGCCAGCGCATCGGTGGCGGAATACACCATGCGCACATCGGCGCCCTCCGCCTTGGCGCGCATCAGGCTCATCTTGCGCGAGCCCGGCACGCGCAGCATGTCGCCGTAGCTGCACAGGATGGTGCCCGGTTGGCTGGCGATGCGGATGGCCAGATCCAGCCGGCCGATCGGCAGCACGCAAACCGGGCAACCGGGGCCGTGGATCATGCGCACATTGGGCGGCAGCAGGTCTGGGATGCCGTAGCGAAAAATGGCGTGGGTGTGGCCGCCGCAAAACTCCATCAGCCGGTAGATGCGGGCCGGATCGGCCTCGCGGCGGATGTCGTCGGCGATCTTGCGCGCCAGTGCGCCATCGCGAAATTCGTCGATGAACTTCATGCGCCGAACTCCTCCGCCAGGCTGCCGCTGGCGGCCATCGCGGCCAGCGTGCGTTCGGCCTCATCGGCATCGATGCGGCCCAGCGCGAAGCCGACGTGCACGAGCACGTAGTCGCCGACGCTGACGCCATCGACCAAAGCCAGCGAGATCTCCTTGCCCACACCGCCGAGGTCGATGCGGGCGCGATCCGCATCCAGCAAAGCCACCACCCGCGCCGGTACGGCCAGACACATGGCGAGTCCCTCCCAGACGAGGCCAGTGCAGGCGGTGATAGCAGGACGCCGTCAGCCACGCCTTGTGACAGGTCAAGCGCAGCGCGCCCCGGTGAGACATCGCTCGCTCTGCAGCCTCCTCTAGGTACACATCAACGACAGCCGGAGGCCCGGATGAGGACGCTGGAGCGAGAGCCGACGCGCGAGGAGTGGCTTTGGTTGCAGCGCTATCTGCGCGGGGAATTGGACGCCGAGGCGCACGCCTGGTTCGAGGCGCTGCTGCTCACCCATGGCGGCCTGATCGCGGCGCTCGAGCGCTGCAACGATCTGCGTGACGGCGCCGCGCTGGCGTGCTCACAGGTGGACGCGGCCGTGCCCCATGGCGGCCTCGAGCCCGGCGCCGGGCGGCCAGCAGCGGCGGGCGATCTCGGCCGCCAGCGCGTCGCCGCAGCAGGCACCGCTTGCGGATTTGAGGACGGCCGCCAGTCCGGCGACCACGGGCGTCGCGGCCGAGGTGCCCAGAAAGAAGTGGCGCGCACCGACCGGCTGCGCCGGATCACGCTCGCGTACCGGCGCCACCACATTGCTGCCGATCGCCGCACACCAGATGCGCGCCAGCCGATCCGACTGCAAGGAGTCCTGACGCGGCTGGTCGGCCAGATCGAGCGCGCCGACGGCCAGCACCTGCCGACCATTCGCCGGTTGCTTGATGCCCTCGCGCGTCGGATCGCCATTGCCCGCGGCGGCCACGATCAATACCCGGAAACGGCGCGCCAGGCGCGACAGCGAGCGCGCCAGCACACCCGGCTGGGCGTCGCGGGCGCGCTCGAAGCCGAGGCTGATCGACAGGATGTCGGCACCCGCGCGGACCGCCCAGGCGCTCGCGATCTCCAGCGCAAAGCTGTTGCAGCGACCGTTGTCCTCCATCACCTTGGCGATCAGCAAACGGGCGTCGCTGGCCACGCCGTAGCGACAACCGCCGTCGTAGGGACGGCGCGGTCCGGCGGCAATGCCGGCACAGGCAGTGCCATGGCTGTCGGCGCTGCCGTCCTGCACGCCGCCTTGCCCGGCGAAGGCCGCTTGCGCGGCGATGCGGCCACCGCGGAAGTCCGGGTGGGCCAGGTCGATGCCGCTGTCGAGCACGGCGATGCGCACGCCCGCGCCGGCTACGGCCGACTCGGCCAGTCCCAGCCACTGCGGCGCCAGCACGCGTGGGCCCGGCGCTTTTTCCACACAGCCTTGCACGCCGCCGATGGCCTCCGGCCGGTCGACCCGCAGCGCCTGTGCGCGCAGGCGCCCGAGCACGCTGGCGCGGCCGACGTCGAGTTGGTGCGCATACAGCGCGTGCAGCTCGGGCACCAGCAGCGGATCGCTGTCGCCCCGGCCGAGCCGCCAGCCGACGCAGTCCTCGCGCCCACGACGGCGCGTGCTCTGCAGCGTCGCCAGCGTGCTCGGCGCTAGCGCCAGCCGATACGCGAATCCAAAGCGCTGCGCAGGCGCCGTCATGGGTTCCCCCTTCGATTTCCGCACGCCCATCCGGGCGCGCATACGCAAACCCCGTGACGATACCCGCCGGGTCGCACGGAGTTCCTAACCGGCGTCGCTGACGCCCCAATCGCAGGAGTTCCAGTCATGTCCAAGGTCCAAATGTCCCGCTACGCCCAGTCCCTCGGTTTCGCGCTGGTGATCGCCGCCTCCGCCCCCGTGCATGCCGCCGACACCTGGTGTCTGACCCGCAGCCAGGCCGGCTACGACACCTACACCCGCGTGGAGACGGTCAGCCAGAGCAAGGAGTGGCTGACCGACGCGCCGATCGTGCTGCTGCGTGGCAGCGCCTGGCCGGAATGCCAGAGCCAGGATGCCGACTGCAATTCCGAGTTTGGCGATCTGGTGCAGGTCGTGCCAACGGCGGACGGCCAGCTGGCATTGCAGCGCCTGCGACTGGATGCCGATCTGCCGCTGCGCGATCTGGCCTACGTCCACGCCGACCCGCAGGGTCGCTTCCTCACCGGCTACTCGGCTGGCGCCGGCGGTGGACTCGGTCAACAGGTGGCGCTGTACTATCAGGGCATGCGCCATTGCACGGACTCCGGCTTCGACCATCCCGCCGGTGCGCTGTGCCGCTATTACCAGTACGAGGTGTTCCCGGTTGGAATGGATGAGAGCCATCGCCCGGATAGCAGCAACGCGGCTTGGACCCATGCTGCCTGTCCGACGGCTGGGCAGCAGGCGGGTGGTAGCGGCGGGTACATACCGCCACACCCCTAAGCTGCGGGTGGCCACTTTGGGGTGTGCCGGTGCCGTGATGGCAATGCCGGCACACCCGGCAGCCGCAATGACTGCAGACCTTGCATGCGGGCGCTCGGTCGTCGTCGATCTGGTGGCTGACGAGCCGTCAATGGTTTCGATCGCGCCGAGCGACCAGGATCGTTATCTGCGGGTGACCGAACTGGGCGTGGACGTGGTCCTAAACGGGCCTACGACGACACCCCGCGAGATTGCCTACCCGATGACCCGACATGCATGGCTGACACTGCCCTTGGAGGCGGATCGATCGCTCGAATTGACGGTCGGCTTGTATGCGGCCGCCTTCGGCCAGGTATCGATCGCAGCGCACTGTGACCGCATTCCCGAAAGCCGGCTGAAATGGTTGCAGCGCGCCGACGAGTTGGCGCAACAGCAGCGACGCGGCGACCAACGTCCCCAGCTGAGCCCCGCATTCGAGGACCTCCTGAAGACCGCTCCGACGGCCGAGGATGCGGCTGCTGCTACGCACATGTTGGCAGATCGATATTCGCTCGAAGGGAAGAGTCGGCAGGCAACGCAAGCGTACCGGGATGCCGAGAAGCAATGGCGTCGGTTGAATCGCCCCATGCAAGTGGCGGGCGCCTTGATTGGCGTCGCCGATGTGCAGATGAATACCGGCAATTTTGCGCTGGTGGATGAGGTGCTGGCGCAGGCACAGCAATCGCTGGATCCCCGTCATCCAGCGTATCTGCTGATCCGGGCGCGTGGCATGCTGTGCGTGAAGACGCAGTATCTGGGCAATCTGGAGGCGTCCATACGGTGCCATCAGGACATCATCAAGGATTGGCTCGCCATTGGCGACCATACTGAGGCCGTCAATTCCGCAATCAGTATGTCGTACGCGCTGCGGGATCTAGGCCGGCCGGAGCTCGGTCTGGCGACCATCGACGCGCTGATGAACGACAAATCGACGAGCCGCGTTGCTCCATACGTGCTGACCCGCTTGAGTACCAGTCGCGCGTACTTGCGCCGAGACCGCGGCGACTTGGTGGGTGCCCTGGCGGGCTTCGCTGAGGCGCTGCGACTGGCGGAATCGGCAACCGACGGCTCCTCCTGGCAAGCCCATGCCATCACCCAGATCGCCGATATTTACGCGCAGCTCGGGGTGACCGACCAGGCTTATCGGCTTCTCGCTGAGTCCTTCGCGCTGTACGACCCGGCCTCGGCGCCAGCGCGGGTGGCGGCGGGGCTGATGAAGATGGGCCTGATCGATCGCAATAGCGGCAATCTGCAGCGCGCGGCGCAGTGGTACGCGAGTGCTGAACGCATCTATGCATTGCTCAATATGCCGGTCGAGCGCTCCGAAGCGGCCTTGGGTGCGCTCGAAAGTCGACCACCGGACAACGCCGAGGATGCGCGTCGTGAGCTGGCCCAGGTGCGCGACTGGTCGCGGCTGTCGGCCACACTGAACAGCCGGCGCGCCCTGCTGACCGTGCGCTGGCAGATCGCCGCCGGCGATCGTGCCGGCGCCGAGGCCGCGCTAAAGACGATCGAAGCGCAACCGGCGCCACTGCCGCAGCGGCTGCTGGCGGCGCGCATCCGCGCCGAGTTGCAGCACCAGCAGGGCGCCGACGCGGCGGCGTTGCGCACCATCGAGCAGCAGTTGGCTGAGGTCGGCGCGCTGGCGAATCGTGCCGGTAATGCGGCCATCAGTTATCTGACCGTGCGCGCTGCCCGTGAGCTGCGCGAGGACTGGGTGCGGATTGCGCTGACGGCGCATCCGCAGCCGGCGCCCGACCGCTGGTGGCAGGTGCTGGTGCAGAGCGCGCCGATGCAGGCGGTGCGGCCAGGGCGCAGTGTGCAGGGTACGGATTTTGGCGCCGCCTTGGCGCGCGAGTTGCTGGGCGATGGCAAGGCCAACGCGGATCGCGCGCTGGTCGATGCGCTGGCGCCGGCGGAATCCGCGCCGGCCGTGCGCGGACCATCCGAACTGCCGGCGCTGGCAGCCGTGCGCGCCGGCCTGGGCGAGGATTGGCTGCTGCTGGTGGTGCCGGCAGAGCCCAGCAGCGCCGCGCTGTGGATGGGGCCCGAGCGCACCGTCATCGTGCCCTTGCCCTCACGCAGCGTGCTGCGCGAAGAGATCGCGCAGCTCAGCACCGATCTGGCGAGCCCGGACGTTCCCATGGCCCGCCTGCAGCGCAGCGTCTCCGCACTGTCGGCCTCGCTGCTCAGCGGCGCACCCTTGAGCGAGGCGCCGGCGCGCCTGCATGTGCTCGGCGACGATCTGATCGGCACTATTCCCTTCGCGCTGCTGCGCTGGCCTGGCAGCGAGCGTGCCTTGATCGACACCACCGCCACCGGCTGGATCACTCGGGTAGACGCGGGGTCGCCGGGTGCGGGTAGCGGGGCCGGTTTGCGCGTGGTCGTCGCACCGGGTAGCCAGCAAACCAGTCAGGTGGGACTGGCGCCGCTGCGCTACGCCGCGGCCGAGCCCGACCTGATCGCGCGCACCGTGCCTGAGCTGTCGCAACAACGCGCGCTGGACGGCGAGGCCACCCCCGCGGCCCTGGTGCAGGCGCTCGGCGATCCCGACGCCTGGGTGCACCTGGCGGCGCACGGCTACGCGCAGACGCAACTGCTGGGCTATGCCGGCGCCTGGCTCGCCGATCCCAACAATCCCCAGGGCAGCGTGATGCTGAGCTGGCTCGATGTGATCAACACGCCGCTGCGCGCCCCGCTGGCGGTGCTGAATGCCTGCCAGCTGGCGGCCGGCCCGAGCGCCACCAGCCAGAGCAGCTTGAGCTTCGCCTCGGCGGTCAGCGCGGCTGGCGTGGACCACGTCGTCGCCGCCTATTGGCCGATCAGCGACAGCGCCAGCGCCACCTGGATCCCGGCCTTCTACAGCGCCATGCGCGCCCAACCCGCCGCCCACGCCATGGACGCCCTGCGCAGCGCCCAGCTCGCGCTCAAAGATTCACGCAGCTTTCGCCACCCCTACTACTGGGCCTCGCTCGCCTATTTCCAGCATCTGCGGGTGGGGCGGTAGCCCGGAACAGCGCGAGGGCACGCAAGAGCACGAGGGCACGCGCAAGCAAGGCGGAGGGCACGAGGGCACGCAAAAACCTGAAGCAAAGAGCCACAAGCGAATAGCGTGGTTGGGCGTTGACAAGAACTCACGGCCTGCGAGCCTTTTCGTGCCCTCGTGCCCTCGTGCCCTCGTGCCCTCGTGCCCTCGTGCCCTCGTGCCCTCGTGCCCTCGTGCCCTCGATCCGGCCCGTCGGCACAGCCGCCGGGCGCTCGCTGCGGCGCGCGGCGGTGCCGCGCAAGCGCCGCAGCTCTCCCCTCGTGCCAGCCTATCGGCACTCTCCACCGACTGCGCTCCGGCGTTAGCATGCCGGCCCCGCCTGTCTTATCGAGTTGCCCGATGCGCAAGACCCTGTTGGCCACGCTGATCCTGGCGGCGCTGGCCGCTTGTTCCGACCCCGCTACCACGCCCCAGACCATGGCCCCCCAAGAAACCGCGAGCACCGCTGCAGCGCCGGCCGATCAGAGCGCCGCCAATCCCTTCTTTGCACCGAGCACGCTGGACTTCCAGGCGCCGCCGTTTGATCGCATCAAGGACGAGCACTACCTGCCGGCCTTCGAGGAAGGCATGAAGCAGCATCGCGCCGAGATCGACGCGATTGCGGCGCAGGCAGAGCCGCCGACGGTGGCGAATACGATCGAGGCGATGGAGCGTTCCGGCGCGCTGTTGTTCCGGGTCAGCAAGGTGTTCTTCAACCTGACCGAATCGACCACCAACGAGACCATCCAAAAGGTACAGGCGGAGATCGCGCCGAAGCTGGCGCAGCATCAGGACGCCATCTTCCTCGACGCCAAGCTGTTTGCGCGCGTCAAGACGATCTACGACGCCCGCGAGACGCTGGGTCTGGATGCCGAGACGCTGCGACTGGTCGAGCGCTACTACCAGAACTTCGTCCGCGGCGGCGCGTTGCTGGGTGAGGAGCAGAAGACGCGACTGCGTCAGCTCAATGAGCAGCTGTCCTCGCTGCAAACGCGTTTCCAGGAGCAGTTGCTGAAGGACACCAACGACGCCGCGCTGGTGGTAGACAGCGAGGCCGAGCTCGCCGGACTGTCGCCGGGCGATATCGCCTCGGCCGCGCAGACTGCCAAAGAGCGCGGTCTGGACGGCAAGTGGGTGATCGCGCTGCAGTTGCCGACCGGGCAGCCGGCGCTGTCCAGCCTGCAGAACCGCAGCGTGCGCGAACGTCTGTTCAAGGCCTCGCTGGAACGCGGCAATCGCGGCAATGCCAATGACAACAACACCCTGATCGTCGAGATCGCCAAGCTGCGCGCCGAGCGCGCGGCGCTGTTCGGCTTCGACAACCATGCCGCCTACACGCTGGACGCGCAGATGGCCGGCACGCCGCAGCGTGCGCTCGACATGCTGACCGGACTGGTACCGGCGGCGCGCGCCAATGCCGAAGCAGAAGCGCTCAAACTGCAGGCGATGATCGATTCCGAGCAGGGCGGCTTCAAGCTCGAACCTTGGGATTGGGCGTACTACTCGGAGAAGGTGCGCAAGGCCGAGTACGACCTCGACGACGCCGCCGTGCGTCCCTACTTCGAGCTCGATCGGGTGCTGAAAGACGGCGTGTTTTTCGCCGCCAACCAGCTGTACGGGATCACGGCGAAGGAGCGCAAGGATCTGCCGGTTTACCATCCGGACGTGCGCGTGTTCGAGATCTACGCCGCCGACGGCTCCACCATCGGCCTGTTCTATGCGGACTACTACGCCCGCGCCAGCAAGCGCGGTGGCGCCTGGATGGACAGCTTCGTCGATCAGAGCGGGCTGCTCGGCACCAAGCCGGTGGTCGTCAACGTGTTGAACGTGCCGAAGCCGCCCGAGGGCCAGCCCACGCTGCTCAGCTTCGATGACACCAACACCATGTTCCACGAGTTTGGCCACGCGCTGCACGGCCTGCTGTCGAATGTGCGCTATCCGCTGCTGTCCGGCACCAACACGCCGCGCGATTTCGTCGAGTTCCCCTCGCAGTTCAACGAGAACTGGACGCTCAATCCGATCGTGCTGCGCAACTACGCCAAGCACCACGACACCGGCGCGCCGATTCCGGAGGAGCTGATCGCCAAGATCCAGAAGGCCAGCCAGTTCAACCAGGGCTATGCCACCGTCGAGTACCTCGGCGCCTCGTTGCTCGATCTGGAATGGCATCTGCAGGGCAAGGATGCGGTCATCGCCAACGCGCAGGACTTCGAAAAAGCGACGCTGGCCAAGTACGGCATCGATTACGCGCCGGTGCCGCCGCGCTATCGCAGCACCTACTTCGCGCACATCTGGCCGGGCGGTTACGGGGCCGGCTACTACAGCTATCTGTGGGCCGAAGTGCTGGATGCCGACGCCAATGCCTGGTTCGAGGAGCACGGCGGTCTGACTGCCGAGAACGGCGCCCGCTTCCGCGATCTGGTGCTCTCGCGTGGCGACACCAAGCCGCAGATGCAGCAGTTCGTCGATTTTGCCGGTCGCGAGCCGGCGATCGCGCCGCTGCTGAAGCGTCGCGGCCTCGACAAGCAGGGCTGAGCCATCGTTGAGGAAGGCCCGCGCGCTCGCGCGGGCCTTCAAAAAAGCGCAGTGTCATGGTCACCGCGCTGTCATTTCCCCCTCGCAGCATGCCGACGCACGCACCCATCGGTGCGCCCGTTCCGTCACCTCGCGAGGTTTCCATGTCTGCATCCCGCCTTTCCGGCCATCTTTTGTCCGGCGCCCTGGCGCTGGCCCTGGGTGCGCACGCGCACGCCGCCCTGATCGTCAACGACGCCCTCGAAGGTGCCTGGTACAACGCTGCCGAGGCCGGTCGCGGCGCGCTGGTCGACTACATCCCCTCCGGTCCGGGCGCGGGCACGCTGTTCATCGCCATCTTCACCTACGACGCCCAGGGCAATCCGCTGTGGCTGACCACGCAGACCGTGGTCAACGAGGGTGAATTCAGCTGGACCAACATGCCGGTGCTGCGCTTCAACGGCGGCACCTTCGGCAGCCCGTTCACCGCCCCCAGCAATGCGGCGCTGGGCACGGCCTCGGTTAGCTTCAACTCCTGCTCGGATTTGCGCATCAACTTCACACCGGCCGCCGGCACCACGCTGCCGGCCACCAGCTACACCTTTGATCGCCCGGCGGCGGTGCCGAACACCTGCGTGTACCGCCAGCCCTTCACCGCCTGCCCGACCGGCACCACCGCTGTCGCCGGCGCCGCGCGCACCTGCAAGATCAACTCGCCGGTGACCGGCGATGTGCGCTTGAGCAATGCCGCCACCTATCTGATCGACGGGCCGACGCGCGTCGGTCAGGGCCGCAACACCGGACCGGGTCGCTTGTTCATCGAGCCGGGCACCTTGATCAGCGGCAGCGGCACCACGCTGAGCTATCTGGCGGTGCAGCCGGGCTCCAAGATCTATGCGCAGGGTCAGTCCTTTGCGCCGGTGGTGTTCACAGGCCCGACCCCGACCAACGGTTCCTGGGCTGGCCTCGTGATCGCCGGTAACGCCCAGTGCAATGCTTCGCAGGACGGCACCCCGTGCACCTTCGAGGCGGTGGCCAGCCAGCAGTTCGGCGGCAGCGCCAACACCGAGTCGAGCGGCATCCTGGAGTATGTGCAGGTGCGCTACGCCGGCCAGGAAGTGCGCCCGAACGAGGAACTGAACTCGATCACCATGCTCGGCGTGGGCTCTGGCACCATCGTCAGCAATGTGCAGATCTACGGCGGCAAGGATGACGGCATCGAGTTCTTCGGTGGCACCGTCAACCTGAAGAATCTGGTGATGCTGGGCGTGGAAGACGACTCGCTCGACTTCGACCTCGGCTACCAGGGCCGCATCCAGTACGCCTATGTGCGCCAGGTGCCCTCGATCGGCGTCATCGGCACCGATTCCAACGGCATCGAGTCCGATAACCACCCGAACTCCTTTGATCTGCTGCCGCGCACGCGTCCGGCGATCTCCAACTTCACGCTGATCGGCGGCGCCGGTGGCAATGAAGGCATTCGTCTGCGCCGCGGCTCGGGCGCGACCTACTTCAAGGGGCTGGTGGTCGGCTTCGCCGCCGAAGGTCTGAACTTCAACGACAACGCAACCTTCACCGTGGCCGGCACGCCGCAGGCGCTGGGCACCGAACTGACCATGCGTGACATGTATCTCAGCAACACCACCAACTTCGAGGACAGCAGCGCCGAGCCCTACCTCGTGAGTCAGTGGTACAGCGCCGGCAACAACAACCGCGTCGGTGCCAATCCGCTGTCGGGCAGCACGCCTTTCCCGACCGGCACCACGCTGAATCTGACCACGCCCTACGCGCCGGACCTGTACTTCGAAGCCACCGACTACATCGGTGCCTTCAGCAGCGCCGACGACAACTGGGCGGCTGGCTGGACCTACGACTTCCGCTGATCCAAAGACTGATCGGGTTCGATCGGTACTCCCTTGAGGCGCGGGCAACCGCGCCTCTTTTTTGGCCATATCCGGCCAAAGGCGCGGCACACCGCGCCTTTCCTCAGAGCAATCCGCGCTGGCCGGCGCCTTGCAGAGGCCAGCGCTCGGCGGCCGGGCCGCGACCCAGCGCCATGATCTTGAAGCGTTCGCCCATATCGCCCGGCAGCATCAGCCGCTTGATCTGCTGCGTCAGCGCCAGCCGCGCGCGATCGGGCAGCGCGGCGAGATCCGCGACCAGCCGGTCGAGGCCGAGTTCGAGCAGAAAGCCGGCCTGGCTGTGATAGCTGAGCAGATCGAGTGCGCTCGCCGCGCCGGCCTCCGCCAGCGCCGTGTAGTCGACGAAGGCGCTGATGTCAGTCAGCCCGGGCCAGTGGTAGGGATCGGCGTGGGCGCGGTGGCGGTAGTGGCAGATCAACGTGCCCTGACGGCGATCCGGGTGGTAGTACTCGGGCCGGCCGTAGCCATAGTCGGCCAGCAGCACGACGCCCTCGCGCAGGCTGGCGCTGACCGCCTGCAGCCAGGCCGGCAACTCGGGCAACACCTCGCTGCAGTAGCCGGGTGCCAGCTCGACGCCGCTGGCCTGCAGATGGGCGATGGCCGCGCGGAGCCTGTCGTTGGCCGGCAAGGTGGCGTCGACGAAGCGTCCGTCGCGGACATCGACCGCCATTTCCCGTGGGCCGTCAGCGGTGATCGCGAAGCGCGTGCACGCCAGCGCATCGACCACTTCATTGCCGATGATGGCGCCATCGAAGGCCTGCGTCGGCGGCGCATCCAGCCAGACCACGCGCTCGCGCCAAGGCGAGGTCGCCAGCCGTTCGGCCTGGCGCGCGCGCAGATCGGCGCTGCGGTCGAGGATGGCGTAGCGCTGCAGTTCGACCCCGCGTCGCGCCAGTGCGGCCAGCAGATCGGCCGCCAGCGCGCCGCTGCCGGCGCCGAGTTCGAGGATCTCGGGCGCTGCCAATGCTTGCAGCACCGGCAGCAGCGCCTCGGCCCAGGCCTCAGCCAGCAGGCTGCCCAGTTCCGGTGCCGTGATGAAGTCGCCGGCGGCGCCGAATTTGCGCGCGCCGGCCGCGTAGTAACCGAGGCCCGGCGCATACAGCGCCAGTTCCATGTAGCGACGGAAGGGCATCGGCCCGTGCGCGCCTATCTCCGCCGCAATCAGCTCGCACAGTGCCTGCGTGCTGGCGCTGGCGTCGGCGTCCGGCAGGGGCAGCTCGGGTGGGCGCACGGGCCGCTCAGCGCAACAGCGTGTTCAGTTCGTCGGCGCTTGCCGGGCGGCCCAGCGCGGCGTCGGCGGTGAGACGCCAGGCCAGCCGCGCGCGCTCGCGATCACCCAGGCTCTCGGCCAGCCGCGCGGCCTCGGCCAGCGCTTCGGCATCGGCCCGCAGGGCCAGCGCCATGCGCCCGTACTCCTGCGCCTTGCCGTAGAGCTGTTCGAGCCGGCAGTAGCGCGCCAGCGCCAGCAGCAATCCGGCGCTTTGCGGATGCCGCGACAGCAGTTGCTCGGCGCGCCTCAGGCGTCCGCTGGCCGACTCGACCGGCGCCTGCGCGTACAGATCAGCCAGGGTTTCGGACCATTCGCGCGTCAGCGCCGCTTCCAGCGCGTCTGCCGCCAGACCGCGGCTGCCGAGCCGCGTTTCCGCGCGGATCAGCGCCTGCAGCACCAGCAGATCGCGGCGTTCCTGCTTGCCAAAACGCTTCCACAGGCCGTCCAACGTGGCCAGATCAGGCGCCTGCTCCAGCGCCCCGGCCAGCACGCGCAGCTCCAGCGCGGCGTACTCGCGGTCGCCGATCTGGCGAGCCTCGCCGAGTCGGGTCAATGCGGCCAGCGCTTCGCCGGCGCGTCCGCGGCTCAGCAGGCCCTCGATCAGCGTGCGCAGCACCAGCGGCGGTGCCGTCGGATCGTTGGCCCGCTCGGTGATCGCCGCGAAGGCGGCTTCATCGCCGCGTTCGGCGCGCCAGGCATCGACCAGCAGCGGTCCGATCTGCTGGCCGCGGTCGAGTTCGACGGCATTGCGCAGGATTTCATCGACCAGACCGGCCTCGCCGCGGCGATGGGCGACGGCGGCGGCGCTCAACAGGGCGGACAGTCGCTGCGCCGGCTCGGTGCTCGCCGCGAGCAGCGCGCGCTGGGCCGAGTGCAGCTTGCCTTCCATCGCCAGCACCAGACCCTCGTCCAGCCGCGCGGTGGCGCGACCGCGCCGACGCCAGCCGTAATGGCGCGGCCAGCGCACCAGCGCCACATAGAGCCCGTAGCCGGTGAGCGCCAGCACCGCCAGCGCGGCGCCGAGAAACACCACGCTGGTCTCGACTTCCCAGCCCTGGAAGCGCACGTAGACCAAGCCAGCGTCGCGGCGCAGATAGAAGCCGACCAGCGCCGCCAACAGCGCCAGCAGCAGATACCAGCCATAGCGGAGGATGAAGCGCATCGCTCAGTTCCCACCCGCGGGTGCGGCGCTATCGGCGTCCTCGGCCGGCGCCGCCTCGGGCGCAGGCTCTGGCACGGCCTCGACCGGGGCGGTCGTCTCTGGTGGCGCGGCAACCGGCGCGTCCGCGCTAGGCGCTGGTGCGCTGGCGGCATCCGGCATTGCATCGGCGGCATCGGGCGTTGCGCTGGCCGCGTCTGGTGTCGCCGGCGCCGCCGGCAGCGGTGCCGGATCAGGCGCCAGCCGGGTTTCCGGGACCCCGCGCAGGCGCGCCAACTCGCGCCGCGCCTCGCCCAGGCCCGGGAGTTTCGGCACCAGCGGCGCCCGGATCAGCTCATCGAGCACGCCCAAGGCCTGTGCGACGGCGCTGTCGCTGCCATCGAAGCGTGTGGCCACCGTGTTGCGCACCGATTGCAGCGTGCCGAGGGCCAACTCGGGTTCGCCGCGCAGCAGCAACATTCGCGTGCGGCTCAGGTCCAGCGCAAGGCGCTCGCGCAGCAGCGGACCGCCCTCGCTGCGCTCCTGCGGATCGACTCGGCGCACGCGGAAGTAACGGTCCAGCGTGTTCAGCAGCCGCGCGCTCCAGGCGATATCGGGCGCGCTGGAGCGGGCCGCCGGTCCGGCGATGCCGGGCAGCGGCCAGTGCGCGACGCCATCGGCGAGCCCGTCCAGGCGCCCCAGAATCACCGGTAGATCGGCGCTGGCCACCGCCGCCAGCGCATCGCGCTCCAGCGCCAGCGTTTGTCGCACCGTGGTCGCGCGCGGATCGCTGACCTCCACCAGTTGCGCATCGGCGAGGGCATAGGCCACGCGCGCGCCGGCCACGTCCTGCAGCAGACGCAGGCGCTCCTCGCCCAGTTGCAGCAGGAAGTCCGCCTGTGCCAGGCGCAGCGCATCGACGCCGGGTGCGGCGCCGCGCTCCATGCCGGACAGGCCGTCTTCCACCAGACCGACGCGCTGGGTCAGCCCCAGCACTTGTTCGCGCAGGGCGCGGTTGACCTGGGCGGCATCGTCCAGCCGACTGCGCAGGGCATCGAGCTCGGTCTCGGCAGCCGGCGCAACGCTTGCGCTGGGCGGTGCTGGCGCCAGCACGGCGTCCGGCGCGCGCGTCAGCCACCACCAGCCCGCCGCTGCGCAGGCCGCCACCAGCGTCAGCGCCAGTGCGGCTTTGGGCAGGATGCGTCGCGGTGCAGGCGCTGCGACAGGGACTTCGGTCTCGCTCATGGGTGGGGCGCCGTGCGCTTGTTAAGTATTCGTTCGCGGCGATGGTAGCGGATCGTTACCGAGTGCGCACGGCGTCGACTCGGCTGCCGAGGGCGCGCCGCCGCTGCGGTCGGCGAGCAGCGCCCGTAGCGCAAGAGCGTAGGCGCTGGCGGAGGCGCCGTCGGCTACGCATACCTCGGACCAGCCGAGCGCGCGCGCGGCGGCGGCGATGCGTGCGCTGGCCACGATCAGGGGTCGCTGGCGCAGCACCTGCAGCCGGTGCCGCAGCAGCGTGCGATCCAGGCCCTGCAGCAGGCTGACGCTGGTCGCCGACAGCACCGCCCGCGCGCTGGCCGCCTGCAGTTGGCGCAGTGCCGCTGGTCGGGCGCGCAGCGGATAGCGGCGATAGACCATCAGCGTGCGCACCATGGCGCCGCGTGCGCCGAGTTCCTCGGCGATGCGCGTACGCCCGCCCGGCGCCGCGTAGATCGCTACCCGCAGCCCGGCCATCTGCTGCAGTGCCGGCAGTGCCAGGATGCCCTCGCTGTCCTCCTGCCCGGCGCCCGCGTGCAGCGGCAGCGGGCCGCCCGCGGCCAGCGCCAGCGCGGTGGCGCGGCCCACCGCCACCTGCAGACCGCGGCGTTCGACGCCGAGGCGCTGCGCGCCAGCGACGGCGCTGCGGCTGACATAGACATGCACTTCGGCCTGACTGGCCCAGCCCGCCGCCTGCGCAAGCGCCGAGCGCGGCGCCAACTTCGTCGCCTGCAGGGGCATCGCCAGACAATCAGCCACCGGCGCCAGCAACGCGCTCAGCGCGCGCGTCTCGCGCGGCGCGCGGGTCGACAGCAGCAGCGGTCGCGCCGCTGCGTCCGGGCCTGCGCGGGTAGTGCGCGTGCGGCGCATGCCGGTCCTCTCCTCGATCCAGACTCGCTGGCGATTCTAGGGAAGGTCTGCCAAACGTGGATGCGTAGGGCCAGAAGCGGGGCAGGGGTCAGGCGGCGGGGGACCAGCGATGCGGCGCCTGCGTTGTGCTATCGCCAGTTTGCAGAACGAGTAAGCGCCGAGGCCGATACAGGGACTCTGACAAGTATTGTCGCCAGTCCCGAAGGGTTGCGGCCAGCATCATCCGCCGCCTCAAACCGGTCCTTGGCCAGAGAGCTGGGCTAGGCCTGCGGACCGCGCCTGACGTGCTCGCGGACGGCGTCGGTGCACGGTTGGGCCCTGACAGCACGCTGTCACGGCCTCGGACTTGCGGCAGGTGCAAGCGTCATCTGCGGGGCCTAATGTGCACGCACCGTCCACCCACGGTCCCAGCCCCAGGAGCCTACCGATGAACACCCAGGAAGTCGCCGCCGCCTTCATTGCCCTGTTGAAAGCCGGTCAGCACGAGGAAGCCGCCCGTCAGTTCAACGCCGATCACATCGTCAGCCGGGAGGCCATGGACGGGCCGATGGCGCGCGTGGAAGGCGCCGCTGCGGTCAAGCAGAAGTCCGACTGGTGGTATGCCAATCACGAGGTGCACTCGGCCGAGTCCTTCGGTCCCTTCGTCAACGGCAATCAGTTCGCCGTGCGCTTTCTGATCGACGTCACCGCCAAGGAGAACGGCCAGCGCATGCAGATGGAAGAGATCGGCCTGTACACCGTGGCAGACGGCAAGATCGTCGAAGAGGCCTTCTACTACTGAGCAGCCAGCCGACCCGGGCCGCCCGGCCCGGGTCAGCGACGGCCGCCGGCGTCGCCCACCGAGCGCTCGGCCAGGCCGCTCTTCCACATCCAGGTGTAGAGCAACACGCCCGGCAGCGCCAGCAGCGTGGTCAGCAGATAGAACTGCACATAGCCGAGCGCCTCGATCAGCGCGCCGGCCGAGGTGCCGGTGACGAAGCGACCAACCACGCTGGCGGCGGCCGAGATCAGCGCGTACTGGGCGGCGGTGTAGCGTAGATCGCAGAGCGCCGAGAAGTAGGCCACCACGGTGACCCCGCCGATACCGCTGGCGATGTTCTCGAAGCCGATCGATGCCGCCAACAGCGCGTTGGAATGCCCGGCAGCGGCGAGCCCGGCGAAGCTCAAATTCGACACCATCATCAGCACCAGACTGATCAACACCGAGCGATTCAGGCCCAGGCGCGTGTACATCCATCCGCCGAGGAAGATGCCGATTAAATAGGCCCAGAAACCGAGGCCAACGTCGTACACGGCGATCTCGTCGTTGCTGAAGCCCAAATCATTGAACAGCAGGCGAAAAGTCAGATTCGCCAGGGTGTCGCCGATCTTGTGCAGCAGGATGAACAGCAGCACCAGCGCGGCGCCGGGGCGGGCGAAGAACTCGATGAAGGGGCCAATCACCGACTGCAGCAGGCGGCCGCCGGCGGCGCCGGTGGGCGCGCGATGGCGCTCGGGCTCGCCCAGCCACAGCGCGGTCGCCATCGCCGGCAGTGCGAAGGATGCGCAAGCCAGATAGGCCATCTGCCAGTCGCTGCGCGCCGCCACCACCAAGGCCAGCGCGCCAGCCGAGGCCGAACCGATGCGCCAGCCGTATTGCGACATGCCGGCGCCGACGCCGAGTTGCGCCGGTTTTAGCTGCTCGATCCGGTAGGCGTCGATGACGATGTCGAAGGTGGCGCCGGCAATGCCCACCAGCACCGCAGCCCAGGCAGTGGCCATCAAACTGGCTTTGGGATCGACTAGCGCCAGATTGACCACCGCCGCGATCACCAGCGTGCCCGCCAGCAGCATCCAGGACACCCGCTGCCCCAGATGGCCGATCAGCGGCAGGCGCACGCCATCGACCACCCAGGCCCAGAGAAACTTCAGGTTGTACACCAGGAAGGCCAGCGTGAACGCAGTCACGCTCTTCTTGTCGATGCCGTCCTGCGCCAGCCGGGTGGTCAGCGTGGCGCCGATCATGGCGTAGGGAAAGCCCGAGGACAGGCCCAGCAGCAAGGCGCCCAGCGGCGCGCGCTCGGTGTAGGGCCTCACCGCCGCGGGCAGGTGGCGGCGCCAGTCAGTGATCGCAAGGGAATCGTCGCTCATCGAAACAGACTAGCAGCGTCGGCGGATCGGCGTGCGCATGCGACCGGCGGCGCCGAATGGCCGCTTTTCTGCGGTCTCGTTCCTAGACAAGCCGTCTGGCGCGCCGCAGCATTACCGCCCGGTGACGGGGGCGGGCATGCCGGATTATCTGGTCCGAAACATCGACGAAAAGCTGGCGGTGCGCATCAAGGACTATGCGCGCGACCGCGCCGTCACCTTGAACGACGCCGTGCTGGAGTTGATCGCGGCCGGCCTGGAATCCCGCGCTGCGCACGTCGCGCTGACTGGCGGCCCGCGCGCGGCTGCGGTTGAGTCCGAAGTGCGCATGCTCGGCGGCAGTTGGAATGCGGACGAGGCCGGTGCCTTCGCCGAAGCCATCCGCGCGCTCGAGCGCTTGCCACGCTAGTCGGGCCCGCGCAGCGTGGCCGCAATCGCCCGGATGCGCGCCTGGCGCAGGGCGGCGCCGAGCGCAGGTCCGCTGAGCCCCTGATTGAGCAAGGCGCTGGCCTGAACGCCGCGGGCGGCCTCCAGCGCGCGCAGCAGCAGTTCGCGCTGCGGGTAGTCGACGTGCTCGCGTCCCAGGCGGCCGCGGTGATCGGCTTCGCAGGCGAGCGCGAAGCGGCGCACGCGGTCCGGACGGCGCAGGCCATCCAGGCGCTCCAGCAGGCGCATCAAAGTGCTCGCGCGCAGCGTGACGAGTTGATGCATCACCAGATGGTGCGCGCACACCAGCACCCCGAGTTCGCGGTGTTCGGCCGGCACCTTGAGGCGCTCGGCCAGGCCACGCGCCGGCTCGATGCCGCGCTGTTCATGGCCGACATGGCGCGGCAACGTGTCGGCCGGCGTCAGCGCCTTGCCGAGATCGTGCACCAGCGCCGCGAAGGCGACCTGGTCATCGCCCGGCGCCACCCGCGGGCATTGGTCGAGCACCAGTTCCATGTGGATGCCGGTGTCCACCTCCGGGTGGTACTCGGCGCGCTGCGGCACGCCGTAGAGCGCGTCGATTTCCGGGTACAGCCGCGCCAGCGCGCCGCAGGTGCGCAGGGTCTGCAGAAAGGCGCTCGGTTGCGCCTCGGTCAGTGCGCGCCGGGTCTCCTGCCAGACGCGCTCTGGCACCAGATGATCGACCTCGCCGGCCCGCACCATCTGGCGCATCAGTTCCAGCGTGTCATCGGCGACGCGAAAGCCGAGCGGCGCCCAGCGCGCCATGAAGCGCGCCGCGCGCAGCACTCGCAGCGGGTCCTCGGCGAAGGCTTCGGAGACATGCCGCAGCACGCGCGCCTGCAGATCCTGCAAGCCGCCATAGGGGTCGATCAGACGCCCGTCGCGCGCCTGCGCCATCGCGTTGATGGTGAAATCGCGCCGGCGCAAATCGTCTTCCAGGCTGACTTCGGCACCGGTGTGGAACACGAAGCCGGCATAGCCGCGACCGCTTTTGCGCTCGGTGCGCGCCAGCGCGTACTCGGCCTGCGTCTCAGGATGCAGAAACACCGGGAAATCCGCGCCCACCGGGCGGAAACCGAGCGCCAGCATCTGCTCGGGCGTACTGCCGACGACCACGTAGTCCTGATCGCTTTGCGCGCGCCCGAGCAGCGCATCGCGCACCGCACCGCCGACCAGGTACACCTGCAATTGCGCTGCCGGATTCATCGCCGCCTGCATTGATGTGGACTGCCGGGCACTCTAGCCCGCATTTCCCGTAAACATGCGCGGATCTTGCCAGCTCAACCCAGACGCACGCGCGGGTCCAGCAGCAGCTGCAGCAGTTCGATCAGCAGATTCACCAGCGCCACCACCAGCGCCACCGTCAGCACTGCGCCGAGCAAGAGGGTGTAGTCGCGATTGAGCGCCGCCGCGACCAGCATGCGACCGAGTCCGGGGATGGCATACACCTGTTCAACCACTGCCGAGCCGGTCAGCAGCGCCACCAGTACCGGCCCGAGGAAACCCAGCGTCTGCGTCAGCGCCAGCGGCAGCGCATGGCGCCAGATCACGCGCGACTCGCCATAGCCACGCGCACGCGCGGCCAGCACCGGCGCACTGGCCAGCGCAGCGCGCAGATTCTCCAGCAGCGCGCGCAGCAGCAGCGCGTACTGCGGCAGCGCCAGACTGAGCACCGGCAGTACCCAGGTGGACGGCGATTCCCAGGCAAAGCCGCCGGCTGGCAGCCACTGCAGCGTCAGCGCAAACAGCAGCACCAGCAGCGGCGCCAGCACGAACTTGGGCAGCGCCTGCGCCAGCAGACCGAGCAGCGAGCCCAGGCGCGCCGCATGGCGGCTGCGCGCCAGCCACGCCGCGCTGAGTACCGCTGCCAACCCGGCCAGCAGCGCCGCCAGCGCGCCCAGCCACAGCGTGATCGGCGCGGATTGGCCAATCAGCTCCTGCACCTGATAGTCGACGTACTGAAAAGACGGTCCGAGGTCGCCGCGCGCGGCGGCGAGCAGGTAGTCGCTGACCTGAACGAGGAAGGGCTGGTCGAGGCGGTAGCGCGCCGCCAGCGCCGCCTGCACCTCCGGCGGCGCCAGTTTCTCCTGGTCGAAAGGGCCGCCGGGCGCGGCGCGCAGCAGCGCCAGACAGACCACGGTCAGCAGCAACAGCGTCAGCGCGGTGCTGGCAAGCCGGCGCAGCAGCCAGATCATGGCGCCGCCTTCTGGTCGCAGAACCACAGAAACTCGCTGGGATGATGATCGAGCGGGTGTGGCCGGTAGCCGCATAGCGCCGGGCTGACCAGATGCTTGCTGCTGTAGTGGTACAGCGGGATCAGCACATGCTGATCGAGCAAGCGCTGCTCGGCTTTCTGCAGCGCCGTGGCGGCATCCTCGCCGCGGGCGGCCTGCGCGAGCAAGGCATCGAAGCCGGCGTCGGCGTAGCCGGTGGCATTCAGCGCGTGACCGCTGCTGAAGGGCTCCAGGAAGTTGAGCGGCTCGGCATAGTCGGCGAACCAGCCGCCGCGAAACACCTGGGTGATCAGGCCGGCACGCCGGTTCTGCACGAACACCTTCCACTCCTCGTTGCGCAGCCGCACCTCGATGCCGAGCACCTGTTGCCACATCGAGGCCACCGCCAGCGCCAGTCGACGGTTGACCAGACTGGTGTTGTAGCGCAGTTCCAGGCTCAGCGTGGACGCGTCGATGCCGGCCTCGCGCAGCAGCGCCCGCGCGCGCGCGTGGCGCCGCTCGGGCGGCCAACTTGCCCAGGCGATGCGTGCGCCGACGCGGTCGTCGAGCGGCGGGATCAGTTCGTAGGCGGCGCGCTCTCCGTTGCCGGTGATGTAGCGCACCAGGATGTCGCGATCGATCGCCAGCGACAGCGCCTCGCGCAGCGCCGGCTGATCAAGCGGCGCGCGTCGCGTATTGAGGCCCAGATAGAAGTTGGCGTAGGCCGGCGCAATCACCACTTGCGTGCCGAAGCGCTCGCGCAAGCGCTCCAGCTGGCCCGGCACCAGGGTTTCGGTGAGATGCAGCTCGCCGGCCTCGAAGCGCTTCTGCTCCTGACTGGCATCGTCGGTGACGTGGTAGCGCACGCGCTCGATCGGCACCGCCGCCGCGTTGCGATAGTGCGGATTGCGCTCGAGCGTCAGCTGCGCTTGCGGCGTCCAGTCCGCCAGCCGGTAGGCGCCGTTGCCGTACAGCCGACCGGCGCGCGTGTAGGCACTGCCGTACTGCTCGATCGCGCGGCGCTGCACCGGCATCGCCACCGGCATCGCGAGACGGCGCAGAAAATCGCTGCGTGGTGCAGTGAGTTCAATCTCCAGCGTACGCGCATCGACGGCCTGCACGCCGAGCGCGGCGTCGGCGCGGCCCTGCAGGCGCGCCCCGGCGCCGCGGATCGGCAGCAGCATCGCCGCGTAGGGCGCCGCCGTCGCCGGGTCGAGCGCGCGGCCCAGGCTGTAGACAAAATCCTCCGCCATCAGCGCGCTGCCATCGGCGTAGCGCGCCTGCTCGCGCAGCGTAAAGCGATAGCGCAAGCCATCGGCACTGACGGTGTAGGACTCGGCGGCGCCGGGGACCAGATGGCCCTCGGCGTCATCGCGCATCAGCCCCTCAAACAGGTCACGCAACACCTGCTGCGCCGACAGGCCTTGCGCGCGCTGCGGATCCAGCGAGTCCGGTTCCGGCCCGTTGCCGCGCTCCAGCGTGCGCGGCGCCGCCATGGCGCCGCCCGCCAGCCACAGCGCGGCGGCCAGTAGCGCGCGCCAGAGCGCCGGCTTGCGCATCAGCGCCGGTAGGCCACGATTTCCTGGTCGATGGCGCCGAACAGACTGTGCCCGGCATCGTCGAACATCTCGATGCGCACGCGCTGACCGAAGCGCAAGAAAGGCGTGCTCGCCTTGCCGGTGGCGATCACTTCCAGCATGCGCTTCTCGGCCAGACAGGAGGCGCCGACCGACTCGTCCTGATTGGCCACGGTGCCGGAGCCGACCACCGTGCCGGCGGTCAGATTACGGGTCTTGGCCGCGTGGGCGACCAGTTGCGCGAAATTGAACTGCATATCGGTGCCGGCGTCGGGCTGACCGAACAGCTGATCGTCGATGTGCGTGATCAGCTTGCGATGCAGCGTCGAATCCTCCCAATAGCCGTCCAGCTCGTCCGGCGTGAGCAGCACCGGCGACAGCGCCGAGCGCGGCTTGCTCTGCAGAAAACCAAAGCCCTTGGCCAGTTCATCCGGGATCAGGTTGCGCAGCGACACATCGTTGACCAGACCGATCAGCTGGATATGCCCGCCGGCCTCCTCGGCGCTGACGCCCATCGGCACATCGTCGGTGACGACGACGACCTCGGCTTCCAGATCGATGCCGTAGTCCTCGCTGATCACCTGCACCGGATCGTGCGGCCCCAGGAACTGCGCGCTGGTGGCCTGATACATCAGCGGATCGACGTAGAAACTCTGCGGCACCTCGGCGTTGCGCGCCCGGCGCACGCGCTCGACATGCGGCAGATAGGCGCTGCCATCGACGAACTCGTAGCAGCGCGGCAGCGGCGCCGCCAGGTCCTCAGGGTCCAGCGCAAACACGCCGTGCGCCGTGCCGGCTTCCAGTGCCTCGGCCACCGCGTTCAGCCGCGGCGCGATATCCGACCAGCCATCCAGCGCCTGCTGCAGTGTGGCTGCGATCGGCCGCACTTCCACCGCCCGGCTCAGATCCCGCGACACCACCACCAACGTCCCATCCCGCCCACCGCGCTTGAGCGTTGCAAGTTTCATCGACAGCTCCAGACCCGCAAAGAGAGTGCGCGCAGTCTTGCGGTCGCGCGGCGGCGATGCAAGGGAAGGGCGGGGGCGGGCGTGGAGGGGGTGGCGGCGATTCGCGCCAAGCCTCGCAAGCTTGCGCAGTTCATTCGAAGGTTGATGCAAGCGACCGCTTGCGCTGCTGCAGCGTTGCCATGATCACAACGCGCTCTGGATTGACGCGTCATGCTGAGATACATACCATAGATAGGTATCTGTTCGTCGGGGGATGAATGACTGCCATCGCAAAGCTTTTCATGACAGGGCGGAGCCAAGCGGTCCGGCTTCCCAAGTCCCTGCGTTTTGTCGGTGAAAACGTGATCGCCAAGCGCTTCGGCAATGGCGTGTTGCTTCTGCCCGTCGATGCGCCATGGGCGCTGATGCAGGAGGCCCTCGCAGAGTTCGAGCCCGGCTTTGAGATCGTTCGGGAACAGCCCGAGCAAGCGCCACGCGACGACTTGCCGCAATGACGTCGCCGCGCTTCCTGCTCGACACCAACATCTGCATCTACATCATCAACAGGCGTCCAGCCGCCGTATTTGAACGCTTTGCCGGACTGCAAATGGGTGATGTCGGTGTGTCGAGCATCACCGGCGCTGAACTCAGCTTCGGCGTCGCCAAGAGCGGGTCGGCGCGGAATCGGGAGGCGCTAGAGAAGTTTCTCGCCCCGTTGGAGATCTTGGCATTCGGAGAGTCAGCATTCCGCGCCTACGGACCGCTAAGAGCGCAATTGGAGCGTGCCGGAACGCCGATCGGGGCGCTCGACACGCTTATCGCCGCACATGCGCTGTCTCTGGGCTGCACCCTGGTGAGCAATAACCTTCGGGAGTTCAGCCGCGTACCGGGGTTAAGTCTGGCAAATTGGGCAGACTGACCGCGGATGTCCGTTGCGGTGTCGATGTCGTGATGCTCATTGAGAAACGTATTCGCGACGGGAAGTGACTTGGTCTGAAGCGAGAATTTCGCCGTAGGACATAGCCTATTGA
>JAXMHB010000012.1:0-139234 GCA_046346965.1 Lysobacterales bacterium | reverse complement strand
CGCGCAGCGCGTCGAGAAAACTCTGCGCCGTCAAGGCGGTGCCGGTGGGAATCAACACGCCGGTGCGGTTGGTGTAGGACATGCCCCAGTTGGCGCAGTGGTTGTCCTGATTGGTGGCCGGGGCGACGTGATAGCCGCGCTCCAGCAGGCGGTTGTAGGCCGACTCGTAGCTGGAACGGCCGGTCTCGGTTTCGGTGGTGTCATTGCTGAAGGCGGAGGTGTTGAGGATCTCCGACAGCACCATCACTTCATCGCCGGCCGGGTGATAGCCAAGCGCGGTGCCGCCGATCAGGAACTGGCCGCTGGTGTCGGGATGATTGAACTGCCCGATCAGGCCGTTCTGCTGCATCAGCGTGTACAGCGGCGCGTAGTCGGATTTCGCCGTGTACACCTCGGCCAGCAGCTGATTGCTGGCGTTGTATTCCCAGCCGTAGAGCTGATTGCCGCCGAAGATGTTCAGGTGGCCGCCGCTGCTGATGACGCCCCATTCCATGCCGTAAAGCGCCAGGAAGTTCGGGTTGGCCTGATTGTGGCTCAGCGCCGCCTGAACGCCGGACTGATACAGCCCGATCGCCGCTGCCGGCGTGGCGCTGCTGTTGGTGCCGGAGCTGCCGTCGAAATAGTGGTTGTGCTCGCTGGTCATCAACACATCCAGCCCGCGACTCATCGCGTAGGCGTAGGCGTCGGCCGGGCCGTAGGCGCCGTTCTGCGCGCCCTGCGAGCTGCTGCAGGTGCTGACCTCGCCACCGCCATCGGAATGATTGGTCTGGCTGTGCAGATTGGCGAGGTAGATCCGGTACGGCAGTCCGCCCGGCGGATCCAGTGCGCGCGGGGCGTGGGCGTAGGGCAGGCCGGCGAAGGCCGGCATCGCCGGCTTGGGCAGCGTGCCCACCGGCAGCTCCCAGCGCTGCTCGACCACGCCGTTCGGCGCGAAGCGCAGTGCGCGCGTCACCCGCGCCGCCAGCTCGCCGGCGCGCAGCTGACCCTGCATCCACGGCTCGATGGCGGTTGCCCGCAGCTCGGCGCTGTACCAACCCGGCGCCAGCCCGTCCTGCGGCTGCTCGATGCTGGCGCGGACGCGGCCGGCCTCCGCCAGCAACTGCTCGCCATGCCACTGCCCGGCGATGTGCCCGTCAGGCGCGCGCAGCAGCACTTCCCAGTAGCTGCGCATCCCGGCCGGCGCACCCGGAAACTCGGCGGCCACCTCCATGCGCAGCGAGTCTGCCGTGCTGCGCGCATACAGCGTGGCCTCGAGCGCGTGGTGATCGCGTTCGGCGCGCGCGGCAGTCGCCAGCGTGAGCGCCACCAGCAGCGCGCCGGCGCGCGCCGCAATCATTCCATTCGCTTGCATCGTCAGCCGTCCGCGTTGATCGCCGCCACCAGTTCTGCCAGCACGCGTCCGGTGTCGGCGGTGTCGACCTGGCAGGTGCCGGCGTTCTGGTGTCCGCCGCCGCCGTACTTCAAGCACAGTTCGCCGACATGGGTGCGCGAACTGCGGTCGATGATCGACTTGCCGATGGCGAAGGCGGTGTTCTGCCGCTTCAGGCCCCACAGCACGTGGATCGAGATGTTGCAGTCCGGGAACAGCGCATAAATGGTGAAGCGATTGGTGGCGAAAATGACGTCCTCGTCGCGCAGATCGAGCACCACCAGCTTGTCGTGCACGCGCGAGCAGCGCCGGATCTGCTCCTGCGCCGGCCCCTGGTGCGCGAAGTACAGATCGGCGCGTTCCTTGACGTCCGGCAGCGCCAGGATGGCGTCGATGCCGTGATCGCTGCAGTAATCGATCAGCTGCATCATCAGCTGGTAATTGGACACGCGAAACTCGCGGAAGCGTCCGAGCCCGGTACGCGCGTCCATCAGATAGTTCAGCAGCACCCAGCCGCTGGGGCGCAGGATTTCATCGACGCTGAACTGCGCCGAGTCGGCCTTGTCGACGGCGTCCATCATGTCGGCCGAGATCTGCGGAAACGCCGCCGCGCCGCCGTAGTGGCGCCAAACCACACGCGCCGCCGAGGGCGCATCGGCGTCGATGATCAGATTGGCCGGTGCCGCGCCCACCCGCGTCAGCTCGCTGGCGTGGTGGTCGAAGGCCAGATGGCAGCCCGGTACATAGGGCAGGTTGGTGGTGATGTCGCGCGGACCGATCGCCACCTTGCCGTCCTGCATGTCCTTGGGGTGCACGAAGCTGATGTCGTCGATCATGCCCAGCTGCTTCAGCAGCACGGCGCACACCAGACCGTCGAAGTCACTGCGCGTGACCAGTCGATAACGGCTTGCATCGCTCATGGCGCCCCCTGATGCCCGGATGGAAGCGGCAGTGTAGTGGAGGCCGGCGGCGAGAGCACGCGCCCGGGCCAGGATCAAACGCCGCGCGGTGGCTTCGGTTATCGTCAGTCCGGCAAGTGGGACACAGGGGAAGGCTATGCCGGGGAGCGAAGAAGGACGCCGCACCGCGCGCTTCATGGCGGCACTGACGCATGCTTTTCGCAGTCGCCTGAATGCGGTGCTGGGCAGCCTGGAGCTGGTCAGCCAGACCGAACTCAACGCCGATCAGACGCGCTTTGCCGCCACCGCGGTGGACGAGGGCCGCGCGCTCTTGCAGTTGGTCAACGACGCCCTCGATCTGGCGCGCATCGACGCCGCCGACCTGCGCCTGGAAGATGCGCCGGTAGATCCGGTGGCGATCGCCGAGGGCGCGCTCGGCACCGTCGCTGCGCGCCTGCACGAGCGCGGCATTGCGGTGGCCAGCATGATCGATCCGGAAACGCCGGTAGCGCTGCGCGGCGATGGTCCGCGCCTGCGTCAGGTGCTGGTCAATCTGCTCGACAACGCGCGCAAAGCCACCGAGCACGGCAGCGTGCTGCTCAGCGTGCGGCCATTGCCCGGCGATACCAGCGGCGAACGCCTGCTGTTCGAGATCAGCGATACCGGCCGCGGCGTAGCCGAGGCCTTGCGCGAGCGCCTGTTCGAACCCTTCGTTCCGGCCGGCGGACGCGCCGACTGGCGCTACACCAGCCTGGGCATTGGCCTCGCCCTGTGCCGGCGTCTGGTTGAGATGATGGGCGGACGCATCGAGTACGCAGCACGCCGCGGCGGCGGCAGCATTTTTCGCTTCGACGTGCGCTTCCGGCGCGATGCCGAGTTCGAACGGCTCGCCGATGTGGTGGCCGAGGCGCGCGACCGCAGCGTGCTGATGGTGGATGGCGATCCCGTGCGGCGCGCCAGCTTCGGCGAGCAGGTCCAGGGCTGGGGGATCAAGGTACGCGTCGTGGCCGATGGCGCCGCTGCCTTGCCGCTGCTGAAACAACGCAATGTCTACGACCTGCTGCTGGTGCACCAGGATGCACCGGATGCCGATCGTGCGCTGGCGGCCGCCGGCGCCACCCGCGCCGCGGTGCTGGTGCCGACCGGCATGCAGCCGCGACTGGGTCTGTGCAGTGAGCCCGAACGCCTGCTGTGGCTGTCGGCGCCGATGCGCCGGCGCACTTTCATCGATGCGCTGCTCGGTCACGTGGTGCCCTCGGTGGATTTGTCGGAAATGCCGCAGCAGTCCGCCACCACCGAGCGCGCGCGGGTGCTGGTGGTCGAAGACAGCGATGCCAATCGGATGGTGATGACGGCGCGGCTGGAGCGCATGGGCTGCACCGTCGATGCGGTGGCGACGGGTTCGGAGGCGGTGCGGCTGGTCAGCCAGCGCCGCTACGGGCTGGTGTTGGTGGATCTGTCGCTGCCGGACATGAGCGGGCTGGATGTGGCGACGGCGATCCGCCAGCTGGGCGGCGAGCCCGGCAAGGTGCCGATCGTCGCCGTGACCGGCGGCACCCACCCGCGCGATCGCGAGCGCTGCCTCGCCGCCGGCATGAACGACTACTTGAGCAAGCCGCTGGAGCAGCGCGATCTCAATCGTGTGCTGGAGCGCTTCCTGCCGCGTCGATTGGCGCAGGACTCGGTGTGGGAGCCCGCCGAGATCGAGCGCATGGGCGCTGACCTCGGCCGCGATCGGGCGATCGAGCTGCTGGCCGCTTTCGAACGCGAGCTCGGGCAGCGCCTGCAGCGTATCGAGAGTGAGACGGTGCTGGAAAAGATCGGCCGCGAGGCGCATGCGCTGAAATCGGCCGCACTCGCCTTCGGCGCCGAGAAACTCGGGCAAACCGCGCGCGAGTTGGAGCGCTTGGCGCGACAGGGCGAGGTGCAGGAGGCGCGCATTTGCACGCGCGAACTGCTGACGCTGGGCCGGCGCACCCATGAAGCCATCCAGCACTGGATGCAGCAGCAGGAGAGATCGACATGAGTGCACGCATGGCCAGCCGGCTGGCGCAGGCCTCGGTGCTGGTGGTGGAGGACAGCGAGAGCCTGCGCGCACTGTATCTGGCGTATCTGCGCGATCAGCCCTGGCGCACGCGCGGTGTCGGCAGCGCCGCCGACGCCATCGCCAGCATCGAGGAGTCGCCGCCGACGCTGGTGCTGCTCGATCTGCAGCTGCCCGATGCCGACGAGCTGGAGTTGCTGACCGCTCTGCGCGAGCAGGCACCGGAGATCGGCGTGGTGGTGGCCACCGGCCACGGCAGCGTCGATCTGGCCGTGGAAGCGCTGCGCCTGGGGGCCATCGACTTTCTGGAAAAGCCGCTCAGCAAGGATCGCCTGATCCAGACGCTGCGCATCGCGCTCGAGCGCCTGGTGCTGGAGCAGCAGGTGCAGACGCTGCTGCAGACCGAAACGCGCGAGCGCTTCCATGGCTTCATCGGCAAGAGTCTGGCGATGCAGGCGGTGTACCGCACGGTGGCGGCGGCGGCGCCCAGCAAGGCCACCGTGTTCATCACCGGCGAGAGCGGCACCGGCAAGGAAGTGTGCGCGCGGGCCATTCACGCCGAGAGTCCGCGCCGCGACGGCCCTTTTGTTGCGCTGAATTGCGCCGCGATCCCGCGCGAGCTGATCGAGAGCGAGCTGTTCGGCCATCAGAAAGGCGCCTTCACCGGCGCGCAGCAGGCGCGCGAGGGCGCCGCGGAGCAGGCCCACGGCGGCACCTTGTTCCTGGACGAAATCGGCGAGATGAACCTCGACCTGCAGAGCAAATTGCTGCGCTTCCTGCAGACCGGTGTGGTCAAGCGTCTGGGCGCCAATCAGGAGCGTCAGGTCGACGTGCGCTTTCTGTGCGCCACCAACCGCGACCCCTGGGCGGAGGTTCAGGCCGGGCGTTTTCGCGAGGATTTGTATTTCCGCCTGCACGTGATTCCGCTGCATCTGCCACCGCTGCGCGAGCGCGAGGACGATGTGCTGCTGCTGGCGGAGCAGTTCCTGCAGCGTTACGCCAGCGAGGAAAGCAAGCGCTTTCGCGGCTACAGCGAGGAGGCGCGGGCCTTGCTGCTGCGCCACCCGTGGCCCGGCAATGTGCGCGAGCTGGAAAACGTGGTGCGGCATGCGGTGGTGATGAATGCCGGCGGCGAGATTCAGCCCACCCAGCTGGCGCTGGAATCGCGTCAGGCGGCGCGACTGCAGGCGGCGCCCAAGGCCGCAAATGGCGCGCCCGAAGCCAGCGTCGCCGGCGTGGCGCTCGGCAATACCATCGAGCCGCTTGCGGTGGTCGAGCGTCGCGTGATCGAACACGCCATTGCATTGTGCAAGGGCAACATCCCGGAAGCGGCGCGTCGGCTGGAAGTGGCGCCCTCGACGCTGTATCGCAAGTTGGGACAGTGGAACTGAGCGGCTTCCGCGCGGCAGACCCGGCGGCGTGCGCCGCCGGGTCCGGGGTACTGCTTACCAGCCGTAGCCGAAGCCGATGCCGGCGCTGCTCTCGTCGTCGGTAAAGGCGCCGCCCAGCGTGAACGAAGCGCGCTCGCCGATGGCGCGCTGATAGCCGATCGCCAGCGCCGATTCGCCGCCGGAGAAGCCGGCGCCCACCGCGATGCGGTTCTCGGTGCGGATCCCGGCCGCGCTCGCCAGCATCGTGCTCATCGCCGAGTTCATCGCGCCGAGCTTGTCGATGCGCACATCCTGCTCGCCGAAGCGGCGATCGACGTAGGCGCGCAGATCGCTGAGGCCATCGGTGAACTGGCCGAAGTTCACCGCATCGGTGCGCGCCGTGGCGGCGGCGACGTTGGTGATCTGACGCTCGCTGCCCACCGAACCCACCGACACCGTGTTGGCGCGGTCGTTGGTCGAGTTGTTGCCGAGCGCCACGCTGTTGCTGCCGCTGGCCGTGGCGTTGGCGCCGAGCGCCACGCTGTTGGCGCCGCTGGCGGTGGCTGCACGGCCGACCGCGGTGCTGTTCTCGCCGCTGGCGACAGCGCTGTTGCCGTTGGCGGTGGACAGACTGCCGCTGGCGCGCGCCTGCCAGCCATTCGCGGTGGCGCCGCGGCCGGAGGCGACGGCCTGGGTACCGACCGCGGTGGAGTGGAAGCCGGTGGCCTGCGCGCCCTGGCCGTTGGCGAGCGCGTCCTCGTCGCTGGCGACGGCGCCCTGGCCGGTGGCGGTGGTGTTGACGCTGCTGGCGACGGCGCCCTGACCGGCGGCGGTCGAATTGGCGCCGGTGGCTTGCGCCGCACGGCCGGTGGCGGTGCTGTTGGCGCCGCTGGCGACGGCGGCGTTGCCGGTGGCGGTGGACAGCTCGCCGCTGGCGACCGACTGCCAGCCGGTGGCGGTGGCGCCGCGGCCGGAGGCATTCGCCAGTGCGCCGGTGGCGGTGGCGTGGAAGCCGGCGGCCTGCGCGCCCTGACCGGTGGCGGTGGCGTCTTCACCCGAGGCGACGGCACCCTGGCCGGTGGCGGTGGTGTTCACATTGGTGGCCTGCGCGGCGCGGCCGGTCGCCGTGCTGTTCTCGCCGCTGGCGACCGCGCTGTTGCCGGTGGCGGTCGACAGATTGCCGGTGGCCTGGGCCTGCCAGCCGGTGGCAGTGGCGCCGCGGCCGGAAGCAACCGCCTGCGCGCCGAGGGCGCTGGCATGGAAGCCGCTGGCATTGGCGCCCTGGCCGAGCGCGGTGGCGTCTTCGCCGCTGGCGCGCGAGCCCTGGCCCACCGCCGTGCTGTTGACGCCAGTGGCCTGCGCGTCCTGACCGACGGCGGTGCTATTGCTGCCGGTGGCCTGCGCCGCACGGCCGTTGGCGGTGCTGTTGGTGCCGCTGGCGGTGGCGCTGTTGCCGGTGGCGGTGGAGAAGTCGCCGGTCGCGCGCGCCTGCCAGCCGGTGGCGGTGGCGCCGCGGCCAGTGGCCTGCGACAGCGCACCCAGCGCCGAGGAGTGGAAGCCCGAGGCCAGCGAGTCGGCGCCGAGCGCGGTGGCTTCCTCGTCGGTGGCGCTGGCGCGCGTGCCGATCGCCGTGGCGCGCGCGCCGCTGGCCAGCGAGCCGGTGCCGCAGGCGAAGGCATCGACGCCGGTGGCATTGGCGGTGTTCGGCAACGTCGTGGTGTCGCATTCCTGCGTCGCGTGGGCGCTCGACAGCGCGAGCAGCAGCGCGGCGGCCAGCGGGAGTTGTGTCATGCGGTGCGTCATCTGTGTGTCCTCATCCAGGGGGAAGTACAAAGCGGCTGCGTCGTACGCCGTCGTACCGTCGTCGCAGCCCTTTGCAGCGCCGCGAAGGCGTGCATCTGCTAAAACGGAAAACGCGCCGAAACAGGTCATGGTTGGATACAGACCTTTGGATCAGTGTCTGCCGATCTCCGTGTCTGCTTGAACGCCTCATTACGCAAAAACGCACAAAAGGCAGTCATCCGGACAGCGCCTGCCACACAAACGCAACCTCGTGCGCAAGGGACTGCAACACTGGGCGCCTAAGGTCGCCGCCTCTGCAATCGCGACGAGGCCCGCATGAGCACCTTCCACGACGACGGCGTATCCAACGACTCCACCAATCTGAGCTTTGCCGAGGTGCTGGAACACAGCCAGCGCCGCCGCGAGTTCCTCAAGGGCTCGCTGGCCGCCGCCAGCGCCACGCTGGCCGGGGTGCCGCTGCTGGCGGCGCGTTCGACCGCCCAGGCCCAGACCTACACCGCCACGCCGGGCCTCGGTTTCCGGCCGGTGCCGGTGTCGGATGCCGACACTCTGGTGGTGCCGGAGGGCTATCGCGCCGATGTGCTGATCGCCTGGGGTGATCCGATCAACGATCCGACCCGCTACTTCCGCTTCGACGCCAGCAACACGGCCGCCGACCAGGAAGTGCAGTGGGGCATGCACAACGACGGCATGCACTATTTCCCCTTCAACGAGCCGACGCGGCCGATCTTCGGCGGCGCCCCGGTGCCGTCCTCGCGCCGCGGCCTGCTGGTCAGCAATCACGAGTACACCGACGACGGTTTGCTGCACACCGACGGCATGCGCACCTGGACCGCCGACAAGGTGAAGAAGTCGCAGGCCGCGCACGGCGTCAGCGTGATCGAGTTGCTGTACGACGGCTCCAACTGGCGCGTTGTGCGGCCCTCGCGCTACGCCCGTCGCATCACCGCCTACACGCCGACGCGGGTGTCCGGACCGGCCGCCGGTCACCCGCTGCTGCGCACCGCCGCCGACCCCACCGGCACGCGCGTGCTCGGCACCTTGAACAACTGTGCCAACGGTTACACGCCGTGGGGCACCTATCTGACCTGCGAAGAGAACTTCAACGGTTACTTCGCCCATTCGGGCACCATCAGCGCCGAACAGCGTCGATACGGCATCAGCGCCACTGGCGGCGGCTATCGCTGGCACGAGCACGACGAGCGCTTCAACGCCGCGCTGCATCCCAATGAAGTCAATCGTTTCGGCTGGGTGGTCGAGATCGATCCTTTCGATCCGACGGCGGCACCGATCAAGCGCACCGCACTCGGCCGCATCAAGCACGAGGGCGCCTGGGTGACGCTGAGCCTGGACAACCGCGTGGTGGTCTACATGGGCGACGACGAGCGCTTCGAGTACATCTACAAGTACGTGTCACGCCGCCCCTACATCGAGGGCGACGTAGCCAACAACCGCACGCTGCTGGACGAGGGCACGCTGTACGTGGCGCGCTACAACGAGGATCTGTCGGGCGAGTGGCTTGCGCTCGAATGGGGCAGCAACGGGCTGACGCCGGAAAACGGTTTTGCCGACCAGGGCGAGGTGCTGATCAAGACGCGCCAAGCCGCCGACCGCGTCGGCGCCACCAAGATGGATCGCCCGGAGTGGATCGCGGTCAATCCGCACAGCCAGGATGTGTATTGCACGCTGACCAACAACGATCGCCGCGGCACCAGCGGCAACCCGGCGGTGGACACCGCCAATCCGCGCGCGCAGAACGTGTTCGGCCACATCATCCGCTGGGCCGAGGAGCGTCAGGATGCCGCCGCCAAGCGCTTCCGCTGGCAGTTGTTCGTCCAGTGCGGCGACCCGACGCTGAGCAACGAGGCGCGCCGCGGCAACATCGCCGGCGATGTCTTTGGCAGCCCGGACGGCCTTTGGTTCGACGACCGCGGCATCCTCTGGGTGCAGACCGACATTTCGACCTCGATCATCTCGCGTCCAGCGGCGGATCGCGGTGACTACCGCAATGTCGGCAACAACCAGATGCTGGCCTACGATCCGGTCTCGGCCACCTTCAAGCGCTTCCTGACCGGCCCGCGTGGCTGCGAAATCACCGGCATCAGCAGCACGCCGGACATGCGCACGCTGTTCGTCAACATCCAGCACCCGGGCGAGCCGGCCAGCGAGCGCAACGATCCCGATCAGCCGACGGCGATCTCGACTTGGCCTTATGGTCAGCGCCCGCGCTCGGCCACCGTGGTGATCCGCAAGGTGGACGGCGGCATCATCGGGACGTGATCGAAACGGCCGCCGGGCAGCGCGCCCGGCGGCCAGGCGCCGGACCCGTGGCGGGTCCGGCGCACGGCTTTACAGCGCGGCCATCAGCTCCGGCACGGCCTTGAACAGATCGGCCACCAGGCCGATGTCGGCCACTTCAAAGATCGGCGCCTCGGCGTCCTTGTTGATCGCGACGATGGTGCCGGCGTCCTTGATGCCGGTCAGGTGCTGGATGGCGCCCGAAATGCCCACCGCCACATACAGCTCCGGCGCGATGATCTTGCCGGTCTGGCCGACCTGCATGTCGTTGGGCGCATAGCCCGAGTCCACCGCGGCGCGCGAGGCGCCGACGCCGGCCTTGAGCTTGTCGGCGCAGTCATAGATCAGCTTGAAGGCATCGGCGCTGCCGAGCGCGCGGCCGCCGGACACGACGATGCGCGCGGTCTGCAGGTCTGGGCGGTCACCGCCACCCTGCTGCAGGCTGACGAAGCGCGTGTGCGCGGGCAGGGCGACGTCGACACTGGCGGCTTCGATGCTCGCCGCGCCGCCCGCCGGCGCCGCCGGGAAGGAGGCCGTGCGCACCGTCGCCACCACGATCTGCCCGGCCGGTGCCTGCACCGTGACGATGGCATTGCCAGCGTAAATCGGACGCTTGTAGGTGTAGGCGCCGTCGACGGCCATGACGTCACTCAACTGGCTGACGCCCAGCTTGGCGGCGATGCGCGGCATCAAATCCTTGCCGAAGGTGGTCGAAGGACCAAAGACGTGCGTGTACTCGCCGGCAATCGCCAGCACCTGCGGCGCGTACACCGCCGCCAGCGCCTCCGCGTTGGCCGCGTGCGCGATCGTGCGCACGCGCGCCACGCCCGCAATCGCCGCCGCCTGTGCCGCGATCGGCGCCGGATCAGCCGCCAGCACGACGATATCGATGGTGGCACCGGCAATCTTGCTGGCGCAGCTGACGCACTTAGCCGTGCTCTGATTGAGCTGGCCGTTCAAATGTTCCGCGATGATCAGGATCTTGGACATGGAGGTTGCTCGTGTTCGTTGGGCAGCGTCGATCAGCGACGCTTGCTGCGGATTCGGAGTGAAAAGTTAAAGGTGAAAGGTGAAAGAAAGCGGCCCGCGCTCCGTTCCACCCACTCTTTACTTTTCACTTTTCACTTTTCACTGCTGTCAAAGCAGCCCCTTCGCCTTCAGTGCCGCGATCAGCTCCGGCACGTCCTTGACCATCACGCCTTTCTGGCGCTTGGCCGGCGGCGCGTAGTGCGTCGTGCTGAGATGATCCCCGGATTCCACGCCCAGGCTGGCCAGTTCCAGCGTCTCGCGCGGCTTGCTCTTGGCCTTCATGATGTCCGGCAGCTTGATGAAGCGCGGCGTGTTCAGGCGCAGATCGACGCTGATCACCGCCGGCAGGTCCACTTCCAGCGTTTCCAGGCCGACGTCGACTTCGCGGGTCACACGGGCGACATTGCCGTCCACCTCGACCTTGCTGGCAAAGGTGGCTTGCGGCCGATCCAGCAGCGCCGCCAGCATCTGCGCGGTCTGGTTGGCGTCGTCGTCGATCGCCTGCTTGCCGAGGATCACCAGGCCCGGCTGCTCTTTCTCGACGATCTTGGCGAGCACGCGCGCCGCCGTCAGCGGCTGGATCGCCTGATCGGTCTTGACCAGGATGCCGCGATTGGCGCCCATGGCGAGGCCCGAGTCGATCTGCTGCATCGAGGTCTGCTGACCGATCGACACCACCACCACCTCGGTCGCCTTGCCGGCTTCGCGCAGGCGCAGCGCTTCTTCGAGCGCGATCTCGTCAAAGGGATTCACGCTCATCTTGACACCGTCGATGGCCACGCCGGAACCGTCCGGCTTGACCTGCACGCGCACGGTGTAGTCCACCACCCGCTTCAAACCCACCAGGATCTTCATGGCGCTGCTGCCGCCTCTACCGTCACAGAGGCCGCCGATGGTAGCCAAGGAGCGTGGAGGAACCAAGCAGCCGCCCGCTGCCCCGGTCCAGCCCACGGCGCCGCGCCGTTACAGCGCGCGAAATGCAGGAGTTTGTGGACTTCAAGTGAAGCTTCAGTAACTCCACCGTACCGTGCGCGGCCCAAGCATTGGGCTGCTGTGTGCCGCCGAGTGCGCCGGATGCGGCAGTCGGTCCGCGCGCCCGCCACCGCGGCTGCGCTGGCGAGGCGCTCAGGCTGCGCAGCAATGGCCTCCAGATGCCTCCGGATCAGCTGTCTCAAGTAACTGCTGCACGCGCTCGTACAGCGCGGGACGCGCCAATCGCACCGCCAAATTCCCAGGCAAATCATCGATCAGTTGGGGGAAGTGCCGCCTGAAAACGACTTTGCCGCTGAGGTCTTGGTCTACCCCGCGCCAGACCCTAAGAGAAGTTAAAGTGAAAGTTCATCTTGTGTCCCCTAATGTAAACACCACGCCCGGTCAGTCGAATCGCCGCGGCCCCGCATCCTTTTCTGCGACCACCCGTGTCGCCCATCCTTTCCTGGAGTTCATGATGAAACTACGCACCTGGGCCGGCGTGTGCGCGCTGGCGATTGCCTCGAGCAGCCAAGCCGCCACGCTGGATGTCGCTCGCGGCAGCTTCTGTGATATGGATCGCCAATCCGGTACTACGGCCCCTGGACAGGGAGAGTTGAACTGCCGCGTCGACGTGTCCGCCCCGACTGACGGTCTCGGCCTGGAGTACTCCAGAGAGCGAGCTTGGGACAATCCCAACGCTGTCCACTTTCAGGTCTGCTCCGACTGGGCGGCGACGCCGTCGGCGCCGAACCGCTCCATGAGCTTTGCCGAACTCGACGTTCGCGCACCGGACAAGCCGACGAGCAAGGCGCTGCTGGTGTTCAGCGCGCGCCAATCCGCCGGTGCCCAGTACCTGGTGATCGACTGGATATCGCCGACGTCGTCGACCGCAACGGCCTCCGGCGTGCTTGCCTCCTCGGTGCCGGTCGCCGTGCTGCCGATCAGCGCCTGCACGCCGATCCTGACCGACCCCTACTGGAACATTGGTACCGAGGTGACAGTGAAAGCTGTCTCGACCAATGAGATCGAGGTGAGGGTCGGTAGCTACGCGCCAATCAAGGTCAAGGCCAGGCTGGGCAGCAACCTGCAGGTCGCACCCACCAAGTTGACCATCAAACCGCTGATCTACGACTTCGCCGACTTCAGTGTGATCCGCACGCTCTGGTTCCCCAACTGAGTCTGTGCTCGCGGCCAGGGAGTGGCCCGGCAATCAGGTGCTGGCGTGCGCGCGGCGCACGCCAGTCCTGAGCCTCTAGCCAAACATGGGTGCGTAGGGACCCGGGACCCGGAACCCGGGACCCGGGACTCAGGACCGCCAGTTTGCGAAGCGAGTAAGCGCGCCAAAGGCGAGACCGGGACGCTGAACGTCACGGTGCTGCCCAATCGACGTCAGCGTTGCGCGAGACAACGCTGCAGGCGCGGAATCTGATCACTGTCCGAGTCGACCTTGGTCAATTGAGCGATCGCATCACGTACACCTGCCTGCCAGTCCATCTCACGCTGTGCCGGTGGGTCGATACACACCAGTGCCGCACGCAAGTTGGCAACCGTCGCAGGGTGTTCGGCTGCGCTTGGGAGAAAGCCCTGGAGCGCTCGGTCGAGGTAGAGGCGCGCTTGCCCGGTATGGCCCAAATCGGCATGCGCGTCACCCAGGTACTGCTCTGCCAGATGCAGATTGGCGCTTCCGGCCGCTTGTTCTGTCAATAGCGCGACGGCCTCCTGCAGATGCGGTAGCGCGGCAGCAGGCTCGTTCAGCGCGTACAGCAACAACGTGCCCAGGCTGATACGGATTACCGCGTGCGCCAGGCTGGTGGGTTCAAATGCATCCTTGGCCAGCAGTAGCGCCGCCTCATAGTGCAGTCGCGCGGTCTGGTAGTCGCCCGACGCGTGCTTGATCGTGCCCAGCAGGTTCGTGGCCTTGACCACCTCGGCGTGGCGCGGCCCGTAGATGCGCGTCTGCATGCCGAATACATAGCGTGCCAGTTGCTCGGCCTGCGCATAGTCACCGCGGTCGCGCGCCAGCGCCGCGGCCCTTCGTGCCAGCGTTGCAGTCGCTGGATCATCGGTGGCGCTGCTCAGGTCCAGGCCGCGGGTGAGTTCGGCCAGTATCGCCCGCTCGCCATCGCCGTCTCCCACGGCGCCCAGTTGAAAAGCAAAACGCATACGCAGATCGACGGTGCGCGGGTCGTTCGTGCCGTGGCGCCGGATCGCTTCATCGACCAGCGCGCGCCAGGCGCCCATATGGTCAGCGGCCCCTTCCACGTTGGTGACCGCGATCAGGCGCAGCGCCGCCAGAAAAAACACCGGATTGCTCAGTGCGGGCGCCACCTGCAGCTTCGGGTATGCGGCATCGATGGCCTCGATGACTTGCTGGTACTCACCGCGGACGATGCGGATGCGCGCGAGCAGTGCCAGGCTGGCCGTGGGTTCGAGGCCAGTTGCCGCCGCCTCCTGGGCCAGCGCCAAGGCCTGATCGGACCTGCCCAGGGACAGCTCGATATCCGCCATCACGCTCAGCAACTCGGCCTTGGTGGCGGGCTGGTCCTGCAGCGAGTTGCGCAGCTTGTCGATGCCCTGGTTCAACAGATCCTGCGCCGTCAGTTCGCGGCCGCGGGCGACGGTGGGGTCGGCCTGGCGGAACAGGTTCTTCAAGAACTCCGTGACCTGCTCGGCCTGCGCGCGGCGCTTTTCGGCCTGATCGCGAGCGACGCGCAGGGCGGCCGATTGCATTAGCGTCAGCGTCAGGAAGCCACCCACCGAGGCCACCAGCAGCGCAGTCAGCGAGACCGCCAGCGCATGCCGGCGTACGAAGCGGTTTAGCCGGTACCAGCGCTCGCTCTGGCGCGCGGCAATCGGCCGCAGCGCCAGCACGGCGTCCAGATCGGCAGCAAAGGCGGCGGCGGTGGGATAGCGTTGCGCGGCTTCCTTGCGCAGCGCGCGCGCCAGGATCTGGTCGAGGTCACCGCGCAGCGCGGCTGCCCACTGGCTCTCGCGCAGCCCGCGCTCGAGCGCCAGCGGCGCACGCTCGGCGGCCGCCATCGCTTGCACCGCCACGCTCGCCAGCGGCGGCACCTGCTCGACCGCGCAGCGCAGCGCTTCGTGCATGTTCTGCTCGTCCAGCGTCAGCGGCGAGCGCCCGCACAGCAGCTGGTAGAGCAGCACGCCGACCGCGTAGACATCGGTGGCGGCGCTGTTGGGCTCGCCGCGGATCTGCTCTGGCGCCGCGCTGGCCAGCGAGAAATAACGCTGGCTGTCGGCGGTCACCTGCGGACCATCATCGAGCTGCTTGCCGATGCCGAAGTCGAGCACGCGGGGCTGGCCGCTGGCATCCACCAGGATGTTGGCGGACTTGATGTCGCGATGCAGCACCAGTCGTTCGTGCGCATGCTGCAAGGCCTGCAGCACGCCGAGCACCAGGCGGATGCGGCCGGCCAGGCTCAGTTGGCGCGTCCGGCAGTACTCGGTGATCGGCACGCCGTCGACGTACTCCATCGCCAGGTACGGGCGGCCGTCGGCCAGTTCCCCGGCGTCGATCAGCCGAGCGATTGCCGGATGCTGCAACTGCACCAGGATTGCGCGCTCGCGCCGGAAGCGCGTCAGGAACTCGCTGCCGGGCCGCAGCTGCGGCAGCTTCAGCGCGACCTGCTGGGTGCGCCCATCGATGCTGCGCTCGGCCAGATAGACCTGGCCCATGCCGCCGCTGCCGAGCAAGCGCACGCAGCGATAGGCGCCGATCGCGGTGCCGGCGGCCAGCTCACCGCCGCCCGACCAGGCCTGCAGCGCATCCGCCACCAGCTGCACCGCGCCGGCGCCGGTATGTCCGCGCTCGCGCTCGTCGGCGGCGAGCAGCTTCTCGACCGCGGCGCGCAGGCTGGCGTCCTCGCCGCAGGCCTGCGCCAGCGCATGCGCGCGCTGCGCCGGGTCCAGATCGACCACCGCGTAAAACACCTGCGCCGCGCGTTTCCATTGGTCGACCTGGGAGTCGCTCATCACCCGTCCTCAATCGGCGGCGCGCACCAGCTCCAGGAAGGCGGCGCCATAACGTTCGATCTTCTTCACGCCCACGCCCTGCACCTCGGCCAGCTGCGCCTCGGTGTGCGGGCGCTGCTCGGCGATGCTGCGTAGTGTGGCATCGTGAAAAATGACGTAGGCGGGCACATTTTGTTCCCGCGCCAGCCGCGCACGCAGCTCGCGCAGGCGCTCGTACAGGCTGTCGTCGGCCGGGTGCGCCGACAGCGCGTAGCGCGTGGCGGCGGCCTTGCGACGCGGCGCCTCGCGCCGCAGTTCGATCGTTTCCTGCCCGCGCAGCACGGCGCGCGCGCGTTCGGCCAGCCGCAGCGCGCCGTAGCTGCCGATCTCCACGTCCAGATAGCCACCGGCCACCAGTTGCCGGAACACGCTCTTCCAGGCGCGTTCGTCGTGTTCGCAGCCGACGCCGAAGGTGCTGATCTTCTGGTGGTTGTACTGGATCACGCGCTCGGTCTCCTGGCCCAGCAGCACATCGATCAGATGGCCGGCGCCGAAGCGTTGCCCGGTGCGCCAGACGCAGGACAGCGCCTTCTGCGCCGCCAGCGTGGCATCCCAGGTCTGCGGCGGCTCCAGACAGTTGTCGCAGTTGCCGCAGGGCTGCGGATAGTTCTCGCCGAAGTAGTGCAGCAGTGATTGGCGCCGGCACTGCGGGCTCTCGCAGTAGGCCAGCAGCGCGTCTAGCTTGCGCCGCTCCAGCTGCTTGCGCTCCTCGCCGGCCTCGGAGCCGTCGATCATCTGCCGCAGCATCACCACATCGCCGAGGCCATAGCTCATCCAGGCCTCGGCCGGATCGCCATCGCGGCCGGCGCGTCCGGTTTCCTGGTAGTAGCCCTCCATCGACTTCGGCAGATCCAGATGCGCGACGAAGCGCACATCGGGTTTGTCGATGCCCATGCCGAAGGCAATCGTCGCCACCATCACCACGCCATCCTCGCGCAGAAAGCGCGTCTGGTGATGGGCGCGGGCGCTGGCGTCCATGCCGGCGTGGTAGGCCAGCGCGTGCACACCCTCGCTGCGCAGGAACTCGGCGGTTTCGTCGACCTTGCGCCGCGACAGCGCATAGACGATGCCGGCTTGACCCGGCCGCGCGCGCAGAAAGTTCAGCAGCTGCTTGCGCGAGTCGCGCTTTTCCTCGACCCGATAGCGGATGTTCGGGCGGTCGAAGGAGGACACGAACTGGCGCGCCTGGTCCAGCGCCAGGCGCTCGATGATCTCGCTGCGCGTGGGCGCGTCAGCGGTGGCGGTCAGGGCGATCCGCGGCACCGTCGGGAAGCGCGTGTGCAGCACCGTCAGCTCGCGGTACTCCGGGCGGAAATCGTGCCCCCATTGCGAGACGCAGTGCGCCTCGTCGATCGCGAACAAGGCCAGCGAGGCGCGATCCAGCAGCGCCAGGAAGCGCCCGGTCAGCAGCCGCTCGGGCGCCACGTACAACAAATCGAGTTCGCCCTCGACCAGCTGACGCTCGATCTCCAGCGCGCTGGCGGCATCCAGCGTGGAGTTCAGAAAGGCGGCGCGCACGCCCAGCTGGGTCAGCGCGGCGACCTGGTCCTGCATCAAGGCAATCAAGGGCGACACGACGATGCCGGTGCCGGGCCGGATCAGCGCCGGAATCTGGTAGCACAGCGACTTGCCGCCGCCGGTGGGCATCAGCACCAGCGCATCGCCGCCGGCGCAGACGTGCTCGACGATCGCCTGCTGCGGGCCGCGGAAACCGTCGAAACCGAAGACCTGGCGCAGCAGGCTGCGCGGTTCTGCCCTCATCGGGCGGACCGCGCGGTCAGCGCATTCGCCAGCAGCACCGCGAGCAGCAGCAGCGCCGCGCCGGCAAAGAAGGCGGCGCCAGGCAGATCAATGCCGAGCTTGGGATCGATCGCTGCCGCGTACAAATGGGTGAAGGCATACGGCCCGATGATGCCGGCGACCGAGCCGATGCTGCTGACGGCGCCCTGCAGGCGGCCCTGGTCGCTGGCGCCGATCTGGCGCGTCATCAGCGCCTGCACCGAGGGCGTGGTCAGCCCCCAGAACGCCATGATCGGCATGGTGGCCCACAGCCACACGCCGGTGGGCGCATAGCCGTAGCCCAGAAAGCCGACCAGCCCGCAGCACAGCCCCAGCAGCAGCGAGCGGCGCTCGCCCAGCGCCGGCACGATGCGCCGGATCAGGCCGCCCTGAACGATGGCGCCGAGCACACCCACCGCCGCCAGCGTAAAGCCGATGGTGCGCATATCCCAGGCATAGCGATGCGCCGCATACAGCACAAAGGTGGCCGGAAACACCACGTGCGCCAGTGTCGACAAGAAGGCGACGACTGCCAGACCCAGCACCTGCGGCGTTTGCCGCAGCCACTGTAGCGAGCCCAGCGGATTGGCGCGGCGCCAGTCAAAGGCGTGGCGGCGCTCCGCCGGCAGCGATTCCGGCAACACCAGCAAGCCATACAGGAAGTTGCTCAGGCTGAGCGTCGCCGCCACCCAGAAGGGCAAACGGTGATCGATGCTGCCCAGAATGCCGCCCAGCGCCGGGCCCACCACGAAACCCAGACTAAAAGCCGCGCCCAACATGCCGTAACCGGCGGCGCGGCGCTCGGCCGGGGTTACATCGGCAATATAGGCATAGGCGCTGGTAATACTGGCCGAGGTGACGCCGCTGATCATGCGGCCCAGCAGCAACAGCGGCAAACTCTGCGCCACCGCCATCAACACATAATCCAAACCCAAACCCAAATTGCTGGCCAGAATCACCGGCCGCCGGCCAAATCGGTCGGATAGCGCGCCGAGCATCGGTGAGGCCAGAAACTGCATCACCGCGAACAGCGTGACAAACCAGCCATACATGGCCGCGCCTTCGGCGGCATCGGCAAAAAAGCCGGCAATCAGCGGTGGCAATACCGGAATGATCAGCCCCAGGGCCAGGATGTCGAGCGCGACAGTGATGAAGATGAAGATCAGCGCAGCCTTGCGCGGCGCGGCGGTGGCGGTCATGGACGCGGGCAGACGGGCAGAGGCGGCGGAGGATAGACCAGCCGTGCCCGGTGCGGGTGAGCGCGCAACGCCGCGGCAAAAGCGCGCACGCTGGCGCCAAGCGGGGTCGTCGGTGCGGGGCTAGCTTGGGCTCACCTCCTCGGTACAGGCGCCGCTACATGTACGCTCCGCAATGGCTGGCTCTCGCGCTGGGACTGTACGGCGCCAGCGTGCTCGCACAGACCTCCAGTCTGCCCACCCTGCCTGGCTACACCGCTTGCGACGCCGCCAGCATGAAGGCCGCGATGGCGCAGGCCGGGCACGTGAAGACGCAGAGCCAACTGAACCGCATGGCGCCGATCACCTTCACCGGCATCTTCACCAACACCACGCCCAGCGCCAGCATGGCGACCCGACTGACGGCCAACGGCGTCGATGCCAAGTGCACCGCGCCGAAGGCGGCGCCCACTACCCAGGCGATCAGCTCGCGCTACGCCGAACACAGCTTCACGCTGCCGCCGGGACCGAATGTGTGTCTGGTCGTGCGCTTGCAATCCAACTGCGGCAATTTCGATCTCTTGCCGGCCGCCTATCTCGGCAGTTTCGATCCAGCCAATCCGCGCGCCAATTATCTGGGCGACCCCGGTGTGACCACCGCCAATTCCCAGTTTGCGATCAATGTTGCCGGTGGCAATACCGTCAAACTGGTCTTGAGTCAGCGCGCCAGCTCGGTGATTCAGTGCATCTACAACGTGATCGTGGAGGAACCCAAGCCTTTGGATGTGACGTTCAATGGCGATTTTACCGTGGGTACGCCACCGACGACCAACGGCAGACTCAACCGCAACGGCACGACGTCCACCTGCGCCGCACTCAAGCCCAATCCGGGCGTCACCGATATCGGTACCCAGTTCCAGTATCTGCAGCACAGCGTCTACAACGAACTGCCGGTGTCTCAATGCGTGGTGGTGCGCATGCAAACCGATCAGGCCTCCGCCAGCCCGGCGCTGGCGGTGGGCTACAGCGCGCCGATCACGCCCGCGGATCCGGCGGCGAACTATCTGGCCGACGCCGGTTTTGCCGGCACCAATGAGCGCCACTACGCCGTCAGCATTCCGCCTGAATCCGATTTCTATCCCGCCGCGATGCGCGTGACCACCGGCAACGGCAATCTCCGCTATCAGATGCGCGTGCGCGCCGCCGGCCTGATCGACGAGACTTTCGTGGGGACTACCGCAAACTTTCAGAACACGGTGCTGGGGCGCCTCGATCGCAATGGCGTCCGCTCGGTGTGTTCATCGCAGAAGCCGACGCCGAACACGCTGGATGCCGCCACCAGCTTCGAGGCCGCGCAGCACGCCATCTTCAATGGGCTGGCGACGCCCCAGTGTGTGGTGGTGACGCTGCACAACAATCGCCCGCAAGAGCCGATCTTTGGCGTGGCGTACAGCGGGGTCACGCTGCAGCCCGGTGTGGCCAGCAACTATCGCGCCGATGCTGGCGGCGTCGGTCCCGAGCGCGTCTATGCAGTCCAGGTGCCGGCGCACAGTTCCACGGTGCTCGCCCTGCACCGGATTTCTCCAGGCAGCTTTCAAGCCGACTACGTGATGACGGCAAAGACCGCCGGATTGATCGATGAAGTCCATAGCGTCGACTTTGCCACCGCGCCCGATCACGGCACGGTCACCGGCATCATGCAGCGCACCGGGATCAAGTCCGACTGCACCGGCCCCAAAGCCTTCCCGGGCATTTTCAATCCGTCCGGCACCTTCCAGGTCCACGAGCATGCGGTGTTCAACGGATTGACCGTCCCGCAATGCCTGTCGGTCGAGTTCGCACCCACCTCCGGCGCCGTTTTCGCGGAAGCATTCCTGAACCTGTACACGCGCGATCATCAGATCAACTACTACGGCGATTCCGGCGCGAACAGCACCAATCAGCGTTTCAGCCTGCTGATCCCGCCCGAGAGTGCGATGGTCATCGTGCCCACGCGCACCAGCACCACGGGGGCGACCGATTACACCCTGCGCCTGGTGTCGGACCCGGTGTTTGCGGACGGCTACCAGTAAGTCAGCGGCGTGCGGGCGGGCGCGGAAGCCACTGACTGCGGCTTCCGCGCTGGTCGCGGCAACGCTACCGTCCGGCGGCGGCCTTTGCTGTGCGGCTTGATCCGGGTTTCGCGGCCCTTGGACAATCCCGTTTCCGTTCCAACGTTCAACACTGCCTGCGGGCGCCGGAGATTCCCATGCTCAACGCCATCGTCATTCGCTGATACGCCGACGAATTCTTGTGCGCTGAGCATGGATCAGGGACGTCCAGTCACCCTTGATCCCGGCCAGCCCCAGGGATGCGCGGCGCGCGTCCGGGGCTGGGCACTGTCCATCATCTCCCGCGTTGATCGCGCTGCCGCGCATTCGTCGGTTCCCCGCTGCTTGAGGAGACCGACATGTCCACCATCCACAATCTGGAGATTCTGAAGTACCCGCGCACCCCGCATTTGCAGGGCTCGCGTCTGCAAGCCGGCGATGAAGATGCCGAGCAAGCGCCCTATCGGGAGCTGATCGGCCGTCACATCGTCGTGGAAGAGAAACTCGATGGCGGCAACGCCGGCCTGTCCTTCGACGCGGCGGGTGAACTGCTGCTGCAATCGCGCGGCCACTATCTGGTCGGCGGTGGCCGCGAACGCCAGTTCAATCTGTACAAGCGCTGGGCGCAGGCGCACGCCGACCGCCTGCTGCAGCGCCTCGATGATCGTTATCTGATGTACGGCGAGTGGCTGCACAAGAAGCACTCGCTCTACTACGACCAGTTGCCGCATTACTACTGCGAGTTCGACGTCTACGACCGCAGTCGCGGCTGCTTTTTGTCGACGGCGGCCCGGCGGGCGCTGCTCGGCTCGCTGCCGGTGCTCTCGGTGCCGGTGTTGTATGCGGGCACAGCACCGCGGCGGATCGAGGATCTGCTGTGCCTGTTGCGACCCTCCTTGGCGCGCAGCGCGGACTGGCGCGACGCTTTCGAGCGCGCGGTAGCGCGCGAGGGGCTGGACCTGGCACGCGCCTGGCGTCAGTGCGACCGCTCCGATCTCGCCGAGGGCCTGTACATCAAGGTCGAAGACGATGAGCGCACGCTGGCCCGCTACAAGTGGGTGCGCGCCGATTTCGTGCAAGCCATTCTGGACTCGGCACAACATCACGCCGAGCAGCCCTTCATTCCGAACGGACTGGCGGCCGGCGTGGATTTGTACGCGCCGACGCTGACGCAAGGATGGCCGGAGGTGGCGCCGTGAGCCCGATATTCCCACGCCTGCCGAAGGCGATGGACGCGGCCGCATTGAATGCACTGTGCCAGCCCGGGAACCTGCAGGCCATCGGCGCGTCTACCGCCTTGCGTCCTACGATCGGGCTGCGCGCGCTGAACGCGCTGATCCCGGCGCCCGGCCAGGCGCCCGATTGGGACGCGCTGCTGGCGGCCTTTCCGCCTTTGCTGCCGCTGATCCGCACCCCGCAGGAACCGCGCTATCACGGCGAGGGCGATGTGTGGACGCACACTTGCCACGTGGTGGAGTACGCCGTCGATCAACCCGGCTATCGCAGCGCCGATGCCAGCGAGCGGCGGGTGCGCTTTCTGGCCGCGCTGCTGCACGACATTGCGAAGCCGCAAACCACCGTGATCGACCCGGACAGCGGCCGCATCGGCCAGCCAGGCCATTCGGCGCGCGGCGCTCTCGATGCGCGCATCCTGCTGTGGCGCGCCGGCGTACCGTTCGCCGAACGCGAGGCCATCTGCCGACTGATCAGCGTGCACCAGTTGCCCTTCCACGCGCTGCGCGCGCAGCGCGCCGGGCGTACGCCCGAGTTTCTGGTGCGCACGCTGTCGCAGGCACTGCGCCTGGATCTGCTGGCAGATCTGGCCGAGGCCGATATGCGCGGCCGCGTGTGTGTCGATATGGCTGCGGTGCTGGACGACATCGAGTTGTTCCGCGAACTGGCGCGTGAGGAGGGTTGCCTCGATCAGCCACGGGTATTTGCCGACGCGCACACGCGCCTGCGCTACTGCCGCGGCGAGGACGTGCATCCGGATTACGCCTACCACCGTGAGCCCGGATCGTCCGTGATCGTCATGAGCGGTCTGCCGGCCAGCGGCAAGGACACTTACGTGGCCCGCCAGCACGCCGATCTGCCGGTGGTCAGCTTCGACGATGCGCGCCAGGAACTCGGGCTCAAACATGGCGAGAACGAAGGCGCAGCAGCCCACCACGCCATCGACAAAGCGCGCGCATTGCTGCGCGCCCAGGCGCCCTTCGTCTGGAATGCCACGCATCTGTCCACGCAAATGCGGCGCAAGACGCTGGATCTGCTGCATGCCTACCACGCCGAGGTGCGCATCGTGTACCTGGAGCAGCCGGAAGCCTGCTTGCTCAGCCGCAACCAGCAACGCAACAGCAGCCTGCGCAACGCCGATCTGCTGCGCATGTTGCTGCGTTGGGAGCCGCCGCTGCCGAGCGAGGCGCACCAGGTGGATTACCTGTGCGATGCGCTGTGAGTGTGGCCTGCATGGCGCCGCGCCAGCGGCGCCGCAACAGACGGCAATTCTGCGGCAGACCGCTGCGTCGGATTTTTTGCCGCGAAACTGATGCAACGGAATCTGCGGCGGCGACTTCGAATATTCGCTTGGAATAGCGGATGCGCGCCGTTATTGTCGGCCGCGCTGGCCGGAGACGGGGCCGGGCATGCGTCCGGGAATCATTGGTTCCCATTGTTGCACTCTTGTCGGCCGATGCCGACCCACTTCATTGCCTGGAGATAGAGATGGCTACTGACGGATGCTGGGTTCAGTTTTACGATGGCGAAAACCAAACAGGTGGCACCCTGCGCTTTGATGGTCCGATCAACGTGACGGACATGAATGACTACGTGTTCAGCACCGGTGAGAAGGGCGGTGACGAACCGGACTCCCTGGTGCTGGGTTCCAGAGCCTGGATTGAGGTGTTCAAGGACGATGACTACGGCGGCAGTTCGGCCTATTTTTACCCGAACCAAAAGATCGACTCCCTCGATGATTACGGCGTGGGCGGCAAGATCGACAGCTTCAAGCTGTTTGACGCGCAGCCGGACTGGTTCCCGCCGCCGAGCACGGTGAACTGGGTCACCGAGAGCAACGATGGTCCGGTGTCCTCGCAGGACATCAACAACTTTTTCCGCACCGCGCTGGGATCGGCGCTGATGCTGATTCCCAAGGTCGGCGGTGCGTTGAAAACCTTGTTGTATGGGCTCTGGCCAGACCCGCACAACAACAAGGAGCAGGCCTGGGCCTCGTTCCAGAACTACATCAGCCAGGTCGTCGGCAACATCTATCAGCAGATCATCAGCACCGGGCTCAGCGACAAACTCAGCGGGCTGTACAACCTGACCAAGGCCTACGCGGACGCCCCGCAAGAGCGGCGCGAATCCACCTTTGCCGCGCTGCTGGCGGATCTGCAGGTGCAGGAGCCGTTTTTCATTGACCTGAAGTCGCCGAAGAACACGCTGAGCTTCTTCCTGCCCTTCGGCTCGCTGATGCTGATCACCCTGCGCGAACAGATTTTGTTCTACGAGGACATCTACGGCGCGCCGCTGCAACCCGATGAACGCGCCAGATTGGTGGGCGAATTGCAGGCGAAGATCGAGCTCTATCAGACGGCGGTCAATGATGCCCGCAATGCCCTGCTGACCCAGCGTGCGGCGATGGTGACCATCCTCGACGAAGGCTCGATCACCTCGGATGTCTGGGTGCCGATCGATACCTACAGCGGCTGGCGCGGCGCTCAGGAGTTTGGCGGCGGCTCGCGTTCCCGGGCGCAGTATGCGGCCGACCAGCACAAGGAATACGAGTGCAATCTGCTGGCGATCAACCTCGATCAGAACATTGCGCAAACCCAGTTGTGGGCGTGGACCAATCCAGACAACACAACGCCGATCGAAGCGCCCTGGTTGATCTACCTGCACGGCCCCTTCGGCCACTATCAGGACGCCACCGCCTTCAGTGAGGTCGCTGATGCGGGCAGCGCGATCACGCGCATCGTGGTCAAGGCCGGTTCGCTGATCGACAGTCTGGAGGTCTACATCGATGGCGTCTCCACCGGCGTGAACGGCGGTACCGGCGGTGAGCCCTATGCCCTCAGCGTGTCGGGCGACCAGACCTTTGTCGCGGCGAATGGCTATTCCAGCGGCCTGATCAACCAGTTGGGCTTCACTTCCAGCACCGGCGAGAGCTTCTTGGCCGGTTCTCTGAATGGCACCAACGGCTCCACCGGCTTCTTCAGCTCATCCGCGCCGGTGGGCTCGGTGGATGGCAAGCTGGTGGGCCTGTCGGGCTACGCAGTCAGCGGCAGCGCCAGCACCTCGAATCTGAAAGTGCTGACCTTCCATTGGTTCTGCCGGCTGCCGCTGCCAGCCGAACCGATCACTGTCCCCGCCTGAGGCAGCGGGAGTCGCTGGACCGGGCCTGGTCTGCCTGCGGGCAGGCCAGGTTGGGCGACCGGCTCCGCCGGCCCACGCAGGGCGGCCCGGCAAGCCGCGCAGCGAGCCGGGGTCTGACGCACGGCGCAGACGCGACGCGGCACGCAGACGCCGTGCCTCGATCTGGACGCCGCCCGCCGCGGCGGCACACAGCGAGCTTTTTCATCGACGCGTCGAGCTTTTTCCTTGCCGCGGCATGGTTGAAGCTGAACGAGCCGAGCTTTTTCACTCACGCGTCGAGCTTTTTCACTCGTGCGTCGAGCTTTTTCATTGCCGCGTCGAGCTTTTTTCATGGCGGCGGTGTGCGCAGGCCTTGCTCTGCGGCGACCGGCCGCACTGTCTCGCAGGCTTGCGGCCAGCGTCGCCCGCGTCTCGCATCCCGCATCCCGGGTCCCGAGTCCCGCCTTAGTCCGCCTAGCATCGGCTGTCGGCGCTGACCACATACACTTTCGTACAGTGGGCCGCGCCGGCGGCCTCAGTGACACTGCCGGCATGGCCTTTCTCATCGTCCTCGCTGCGCTCGTCTTCCTGATGCTGGTCGCTTATCGCGGCTACAGCGTCATCCTGTTTGCGCCGATCGCCGCCCTCGGGGCGGTGCTGCTGACCGATCCTGCCCTGGTCGCGCCCATGTTCACGGGCCTGTTCATGGACAAGATGGTCGCCTTTCTGAAGCTCTATTTCCCGGTGTTCCTGCTCGGCGCCATCTTCGGGAAACTGATTGAAATTTCGGGCTTTTCCAAGTCGATCGTGGCGGCCACGATCCGCTTGATCGGACGCGAGCGCGCGATGCTGTCGATCGTGGTGGTGTCGGCGCTGCTGACCTACGGTGGCGTGTCGCTGTTCGTGGTCGTATTTGCCGTCTATCCCTTCGGCGCCGAGTTGTTCCGCCAGAGCAACATCCCCAAGCGCCTGCTGCCGGCGACCATTGCGCTGGGCGCGTTTACCTTCACGATGGACGCGCTGCCGGGCACGCCGCAGATCCAGAACATCATCCCCAGCACCTTCTTCGGCACCAACACCTGGGCGGCGCCGATCCTTGGCTGCACCGGCGCGGTGGTGATCCTGACGCTGGGCATGCTCTATCTCGGTCGCCAGCGCCGGCGCGCGCTCGCGGCGGGGGAGGGCTACGGCGAGAATCTGCTGAACGAGCCGGCGCCTTTTCACGGCGAGACGCTGGCGCATCCGCTGGTCGCGCTGCTGCCCCTGGTACTGGTGGGCGTTTCCAACAAGGTGTTCACCCTGCTGATTCCGACGCTCTACGGCGCCGAGCACTCCTTTGTCCCCAGCGTGATCGGCAATCCGCCGCCGGTGGTGCAGAAGATCTCGTCGGTGGCAGCGGTGTGGGCGGTCGAGGGCGCGTTGCTGGTGGGCATCGCCGCGGTGGCGTTGCTGTCCTGGCGCGCGATCCGCGAGCATTTCGCCGAGAGCACCAAGCCGGCGATCTCGGGCGCTTTGCTGGCCTCGATGAACACCGCCAGCGAGTACGGGTTTGGCGCCGTGATCGCGGCGCTGCCGGGCTTTCTGATCATTGCCGACGCTCTGCGCGGCATTCCCGATCCCCTGGTCAATCAGGCGATCACGGTGACCTCGCTGGCCGGCATCACCGGCTCGGCCTCGGGCGGCATGAGCATTGCGCTGGCAGCGATGGCCGACACCTTCATCGCCAACGCGCACGCCGCCGGCATTCCGATGGACGTGCTGCATCGGGTCGCCGCAATGGCCTCGGGCGGCATGGACACGCTGCCCCACAACGGCGCCGTGATCACGCTGCTGGCGGTCACCGGCCTGACGCACCGACAGTCCTACAAGGACATCTTCGCCATCACGCTGATCAAGACGCTCGCCGTGTTCGTCGTGATCGCCGTGTACTACGCGACTGGCCTCGTCTAGCGATTTAGCGCCGCGCCCGTACCCGAGGCACTGCGCTCCGGGCAGCGCTGTGTTTTTTGAACGCAAAGGACGCAAAGGGGCGCCAAGGACGCAAAGGGCGGCAGAAGCCACGACTGCATTGGGCTGTCTTTGCGTACTTTGCAAACTTCGCGTCCTTTGCGTACCCCGATCAATGCAAGGACCTGGCCGCGAGCCTGTTGTAGCGCCGCGCCCATACCCGAGGCACTGCGCTCCGGGCAGCGCTGTGTTTTGAACGCAAAGGACGCAAAGGGGCGCCAAGGACGCAAAGGACAGCAGAAGCCACGACTGCATTGGGCTGTTTTGCGTACTTTGCAGACTTTGCGTCCTTTGCGTACCCCTTCTGCGCAAGGGCCGAGCCGCGGGCGTGGTGCAGCGCCGCGCAGCATGGATCTGGCGCTCTTTGCGTCCCCCATCGGTGCAGGCAGCGGCGCGCGGCCGTCGCCCTGTACTTATGGACAAGTGTTCATCTGCAGGCCCGCGCCTAGGCTTGCCACCATCCTGGGTACACCGTGTTTTCAAGGGGAGAAACGTCATGCTGCTCAAACCGAATCGCCTTGCGCTTGCGCTGACTCTGGCTCTGTCGGCCCTGCCGGCGGGAGCGATCTATGCGCAGGATGCGGACAAGACCGAAGACGAGGCGAAGACCGAGGCGGCCGAACTCGGCACCATCACCGTCACCGCCCGCAAGCGCGAGGAAACGCTGCAGGAAGTGCCGATTGCCGTGACCGCCTTCAGCGAGCAGAAGCTGGAGGACTTCAATGTCGAGGATCTGTCGGATCTGGATGCGCAGGTGCCCAATCTGACCGTGTATTCGGCGCGCGGCTCCTCCAGCACGATCACCGCCTACATCCGCGGCGTCGGTCAGTCCGATCCGCTGTGGGGCGTCGATCCCGGTGTCGGCATTTATCTCGACGATGTCTATGTCGCGCGCCCGCAGGGCGCTCTGCTGGACGTGTTCGACGTCGAGCGCATCGAAGTGCTGCGCGGCCCGCAGGGCACGCTGTACGGCAAGAACACCATCGGCGGCGCCATCAAGTACGTCTCGCGCGCGCTCGATCCGGATTTTGGCGGCAAGGCCAGCGTGACGCTCGGCACCTACAACCAGCAGGACGTCAAAGCCAGCGTCAATGTGCCGATCAGCGAGTCGGGCTGGGTGGCGCGCTTCGCCGCCGCCAATCTGACGCGTGATGGCTACGGCGAGAACATCCGCACCGGCCAGGACGTCAGCGACAAGGAAATCGTCGCCGGCCGCTTCACGCTGGGCTACATCGGCAGCGACAGCTGGTCGATGCGCTTCACCGCCGATCGCATCGACGACGCCTCGGCCGTGCGTGGCGCGCAGATGCTGGCGGTCAATCGCTTCGCGCCGACGGTGCCGCCGCTCGATGATCGCTACGACGTGCGCAACGGCATGCCGAACGTTAACGACACCACGATGAACGGCTACGGCCTGACCTTCGACTTCAAGCTGAGCGAGGACTGGTCGCTGAAGTCGGTCAGCGCCTATCGCGAGTCGGACACCGAGACCAACATCGACTTCGACACGCTGCCGAACATCATCGCCGACGTCAAAGCCCTGTACAGCGACAACCAGCTAAGCCAGGAATTCCAGCTCAACTACGACGCTGGCGGCGCCTTCACCGCGGTGGGCGGCGTCTACTGGTTCCAGGGCGAGGCCGGTGGCACCGTGCTGAACAACTTCTTCAACCTGTCCTTCGGCAACACCAACGGCCAGGTCGACACCGACTCGATCGCGGTCTACGGCGAGGGCACCTACCGCTTCGACGACCAGTGGTCGATGACCCTCGGCGGTCGCTGGACCAGCGAGGAGAAGACGGTCGACATCTTCAACCAGACCTTCCGCGATCCGAACTTCTCGATCCCGCTGGCCACGGTGTCCGATCTCAATGACTCGGTGAAGTTCAACAACTTCTCGCCCAAGCTCTCGGTCGATTACCAGTTCACCGACGACCTCCTGCTCTACGGCCTGGCCTCGCGCGGCTTCAAGAGCGGTGGCTTCAACATCCGCGCCAACATCTCGGCGGTGCCGGCCTCCGGCCGTCCCTTCGACGATGAGCAGGTCACCACCTACGAGTTCGGCGCCAAGGCCTCCTTCGCCGACCAGACCTGGTTCGTCAACGCCGCCTACTTCTACAGCGATTACAAAGACATCCAGCTGTCGATCTTCACGACGATTCCGAACAGCAACCCGCCGGCCTTCTTCGGCGACTTCACCAACGCCGGCGCGGCGACGGTGCAGGGCGTGGAACTGGAAGTCTTCGGCCAGTTCAACGAGAACTGGGTGCTGCAGGGCAACCTGGGTTATCTGGATGCCGAGTACGACGAGTACATCTCGGCGGGTGTCAACGTCGCCGGCGCGCAGAAGTTCACCAATGCGCCGAACTTCTCGGGCGCGCTGTCGCTGCAGTACATCCACCCGATGGCCTCGGGCGGCGAGATCCGCACCCGCGTGGGCTACACCTATCAGACCAAGGTCTACCCGACCACGGATCTGTCCGAGGCGATCGCCCAGGACGACTACGGTCTGTGGAATGCCAGCGTGATCTGGCAGGTCAACGATGCCTGGAAGGTGGCGCTGGAAGGCAACAACCTCGCCGACGAGGAATACCGCACGACCGGCTACAACATCGCCGCGCTCGGCATTCTCACCGGCTTCTACGGCGCTCCGCGCACGGTGTCGCTGACGGCATCCTACGAGTTCTAAGCTGTGCTCCAACCAGCCCCGCCCAGTGCGGGGCTGGTGCTTTTCGGGGCCATCACGCGGGCGACTGACGCGGCGCTGGCGATCCCAGCCGGCGTGGCGCCCGGTGTAAGCTCCGCGCCATGGAAACTGCGATGACCCGCATTTTGATCGCCGACGATCACCCGCTGTTCCGGGCAGCGCTGACGCAGGCGCTGCGTGAGCTGGTGCCCGGCGCCAGTCTGGTGGAGGCGGGCTCGCTGGACGCGGTGCATGCCTGGCTGGAAGCCAATCCCGATACCGATCTCTGTCTGCTCGATCTGCACATGCCCGGCAGTCACGGGCTGGCCGGGCTGACCGCGGTGCGCTGTCGCCACCCGGCGGTGGCGGTGGCGATGGTGTCGGCCAACGATGATCCCGAGGTGATGGCGCGTGCGATCGAGTTTGGCGCCCAGGCCTTCATCCCCAAGAGCGCCGCGCCCGAGGACATCCGCGCCGCCTTGAACGCGGTGTTTGCCTGTCAGACCTGGCTGCCGGCGCCGGCCCGCGAGCGCGCGCCGCCGCCCTCGGTGCAGGACCGCGATCTCGCGCGTCGCCTCGGCACGCTGACGCCGCAGCAGTTTCGCGTGCTGGAACTCGTCGCCCAGGGCAAACTCAACAAACAGATCGCCGATGTGCTCGGCATCCAGGAGCGCACGGTCAAGGCGCATCTGCAGGCGATCTTCGAGAAGCTCGGCGCGCGCAATCGCACCCAGGCCGGCGTGTTCCTGCGGCAACTGGAACTCAGCGATCCGGCGCGTCAGGTCGAGGCGGTGTGAGCTGGCGCCCTAGCTGCGCGGGCGCTGCCGAGTCGCGCGAGCCATGAACGCCGCCACGCTGCTGACGCTGGGTGCGCTGATCTGGATCGGCCTGCTGTTCGCGGCCGCGCTCTATGGCGAGCGCCGACCGCGCGCGCTGGCGGCGCACTGGCACTGGGTGTACGCGCTGTCGCTGGCGGTCTACTGCACCTCCTGGACCTTCTACGGCACCGTCACCCAGGCGCTGCGCCATGGCTGGTGGGTGACGCCCACTTTCGTCGGCACCATTCTGCTGTTTGCGCTGGCCTGGCCGCTGATGGCACGGCTGGTGGCGGAGGCGCGCGCGCGCAACAGCACCTCGATTGCCGATCTGCTGGCCTCGCGCTTCGACAAAAGCGCCGGAATTGCCGCGCTGGCCACCGCGATCGCGCTGATCGGCCTGGTGCCCTATATCGCGCTGCAGCTGAAGGCGGTGGCGCAGAGCTTCGATCTGCTCGCCACCCAGTGGTTGGGCGGCGCCGCCGGCAACGGCTGGCGCGACAGCGCGGCGCCGGCGGCGCTGCTGATGGCGTGTTTCGCGATGCTGTTCGGCACCCGGCGTGCCGGTGTGTCCGCGCATGGCGTGGTGCTGGCGATGGCTTTCGAGTCGCTGATCAAGCTGGTCGCGCTGTGCGCCGTCGGCCTGTATGTGCTGTATGGCTTGTTCGACGGCCCGCTGGCGCTGGCGGAGGCGAGTCGCGCGCTGCCGGCACCGACGCCGCCCGGCACCAATTTCCTGACCCTGGTGCTGCTCGGCGCACTGGCGATGTTCTCGCTCCCGCATCAGTTCCATCTGGGCGTGGTCGAGTGCCGCGACGTCAGTCATGTGCGCACCGCGCGCTGGCTGTTCCCGCTGTACCTGCTGGCGGTCAGCCTGTTCGTGCTGCCGCTGGCGCGCGCCGGTCAGCTGTTGCTGGGCGGCAGCGCCGTGCCCAGCGATCTGTATGTGCTCGGCCTGCCGCTGAGCACGGGCGCCGGGCCGCTGGCGGTGCTGGTGTTTCTGGGCGGAATCAGTGCTGCCACCAGCATGGTCGTGGTGGCGACGCTGACGCTCGGCATCATGGTCGGCAATCACTGGCTGACGCCGCTGCTGCTGCCCGGCAGCGGTGGTGATCTGCGCGCGCGGGTGCTGTGGCAGCGCCGCAGCGTGATCGTCGTGGTGATGGCCGCGGCCTACGCCTACAGCCGCTTCATCGGCGCCAGCGAATCGCTCGCCGACGTCGGTGCGATCGCCTTTGCGGCGCTGGCGCAACTCGCCCCGGCTGTGCTGGTTGCGCTGTACTGGCCACGCGCGCGCCGCCGTGGCGTGTTGGCCGGCATGGCGGCCGGCCTGCTGCTGTGGGCCTACACGCTGCTGCTGCCGGTGCTGGCGGCGGGCCTGGGCGGCGCCGACTGGATCGACCAGGGCCCCTGGGGCATCGGCTTCCTGTCGCCGCACGGCTTGTTCGGCACCACCGGGCTGGACGCGCTCACCCACGGCGTGCTGTGGAGTCTGGCGGTCAATACGCTGGTGATCGTCTGGGTGTCGCGGCACGAGAGTCTGCGCGTGCCGGCGGCCGATCCCAGCCGCCCGCTGACGCGCGCCGAGCTGCGCGAGGTCGCCAGCCGCTTGCTCGACCGTGAGCGCGTCGACGCGCTGCTCGGCCGGGCCGAGAGCGCCGATCCTGCGCTCGGCGCCGACGACGCCAGTCTGAATCGCGTCGAGCACGAACTCTCGGCGCTGGTGGGAGCCGCCAGCGCACGGCTGTTGCTCGACGCCGCCCGCCGCGGCGCGCGCGGCGAGCTGCAGGCGATGACCCAGGTGGTCGGCGAGGCGCGCGAGGCGGTGTCCTTCAGCCATGCCATCCTCGACACCGCTTTCGCCAATCTGAGCCAGGGCATCAGCGTCTGCGACGGCGAATTGCGTCTGGTCGCCTGGAATCAGCGCTACGAGCAGCTGATCGGCTATCCGCCCGGCTATCTGCGCGTCGGCCGGCCGGTGTCCGATCTGTTCCGCTACAACGCCGAACGCGGTCTGCTCGGCGCCGGTGCGGTGGAAGAGCTGGTGCGCCGGCGCCTCGCCTATCTGCGCCAGGGCTCGGCCTATGTGTTTGAGCGCAGCTGGCCGGACGGGACGGTGATCGAAATCCGCGGCAATCCGATCGCCGGCGGCGGCTTCGTCACCACCTACACCGACATCACCGCCTTCCGGCGCGCCGAGAGCGAGCTCAAGGAAGCCAACGAAACGCTGGAGGCGCGGGTTGCCTCGCGCACGCAGGAGTTGCTCGCCGCCACCGAGGAAGCCGAGCGCGCCAATCAGGCGAAGACGCGCTTTCTGGCGGCGATCAGCCACGATCTGCTGCAACCCTTGAACGCCGCGCATCTGTTCACCCACGCGCTGGCGCAGCAGCTCAAGCATCCGGAGTACCGGCCCTCGGTGCAGAACATCGCCAGCGCCCTCGGATCGACCGAGGCGCTGCTGTCCGGGCTGCTGGATCTGTCACGGCTGGACGCCGGTGGCCTGACGCCGCGGCCGCGCGCCTTCCCGGCACGCGAGCTGCTCGATACCCTGACCACCGAGTTCGGCGTGATGGCGCGCGAGCGCGGCCTGACGCTGGTGACCGTGCCCTCGCGGCTGTGGCTGCACAGCGACCCGCAGCTGCTGCGTCGGGTGCTGCAGAATTTTGTCGCCAATGCGCTGCGTTACACCCGCAGCGGACGCGTGCTGATCGGCGTTCGTCGCCGCGCCGGCCTGGCCGAGCTGCAGGTCGGCGATACCGGCAGCGGCATCGAGGCGGCCGACCGCGAACGCATCTTCGAGGAGTTCCAGCGCCTGCCGGCGGCGCGCGCGGCCGTCCCCGAAGGTTTAGGACTGGGGCTGGCGATCGTCACCCGGATCACGCGCCTGCTGGGGCTGCCGATCACGCTGCGCAGCGAGCCGGGACGCGGCACGCTGATCGGCGTCAGCGTGCCGCTGGCGCAGCCGGTGACGACCCGGGCGCCCGTGGCCGCCACCGCCCCAAGTGCGATGGCCGCCGATCGCGCCGTGCTGCTGGTCGACAACGACGCCGACGGCCTGCGCGCGCTCAGCACGCTGTTGCGCGGCTGGGGTTTGACCGTCCACGAAGCGCGCAATGGCGCCGAGGCCGAGGCCATCCTCGACGCCCATGCGGTGCATGCGTGGATTTTCGACTACCACCTCGATGCCGGCGACACCGGCCTCGATCTGCGCGAGCGCCTGATCGTGCGCTACGGCGAGCGGCCGAGCGTGCTGATCAGCGCCGACCACGGCCCTGGCCTGCGCGCCGAGGCCGGCGCGCGCGAGGTGCAATTGCTGCACAAACCGGTCAAGCCGCTGGCGCTGCGCTCACTGCTCTCGCGTTTGCTCGGCTGAGCGGTCAGCGCGCACCGCGGGCCGTGCGCCGGCCCGCGGATCGGCGATGCTGCTTAGCCCACGTATTCCAGCCAGCCGTGCTGATCCTCGACGCTGCCGTCGAACAGACCGAAGAAGCGCTGCTGGATGGCACGGGTGGTGGGACCCGGCTGGCCGGCGCCGATCTTCTTGCCGTCTACGCTGCGGATCGGCGTGATCTCCGCTGCGGTGCCGGTCATGAACACCTCGTCCGCCAGATAGATCATCTCGCGCGGCAGATTCTGTTCCTTGATCTCGTAGCCCAGTTCCTGCGCCAGCGTGATCGCGGTATCGCGGGTGATGCCGTGCAGGATCGAGGCGGCGATCGGCGGCGTGTAGATGGTTTTGCCGAACACCAGGAACAGATTCTCGCCGGCGCCTTCGGCCAGATAGCCGTCGACGGTCAGCGCGATGCCTTCGTGGAAGCCGAGGCGCTTGGCCTCGCGCGACACCAGAATGCTGGACAGATAATTGCCGCCGGCCTTGGCGGTCGCCGGCAGCGTCGCCGGCGCGACCCGGCGCCAGCTGGAGATGCAGGCGTCGATGCCGTCATGAATTGCCTGCGCACCGAGGTATGGGCCCCACACCCAGGCCGCAATCATGGTGCCGGTGGGGTTGTCGGCGCCCAGGCCAAAACCGCCGGCGCCGCGCCAGGCCAGCGGGCGCAGATACGCATTGGTGAGCTGATTGGCGCGCAACACCTCGCGGCCCGCTTCCATCAGGCTGGCGATGTCGTGCTGGATCTCCAGATCGTAGATGCTGGCCGAGGCGTACAGCCGCTTCATGTGATCGGTGTAACGGAAGATCGCCGGACCCTTGGGCGTCTGATAGCTGCGGATGCCCTCGAATACCGACGAGCCATAGTGCAGGGCGTGCGACATCACGTGCACAGTGGCCTCGGCCCAGGGCACCAGTTTGCCGTTGAACCAGATGTAGTCGGGCAGGGATTGACTCATGGCACAGCCTCAGCAGCGGGGAAAACGCCGACTATAACGCGCCGGCTCCCGATGCCGGTCTCGACCATCGGTGTAAGCCGCGGCGTGCGTGCCGTCGCGCAAACTTTCCGACCAGCGGCTGAGACATTTGGCACTCTGCGTACAGAGGAGCCGCGCCGATCGCGCCCTGACGCGATGGTTGCCGACTTTTCGTTGAATTGACACCAATTGCAGCGCATTCTCCGCGGCCAAGTGCGCTTTTTTGTTTCGGGGTCGTCCATGCACCTGTTCCGCCGAGCTTTTTCCGTCCTGGCATTGCTCCTGTTCGCCGCTGGCGCGCAGGCGCAGTCGTACACCTACCACGTGTACCTCGACGCCGATCTGCGTGACACCACGGGCTGTACCGTCAGCGGAGGCGGGCAGACCTTCGCCGGCGCGGACTTCCGACTCACGGTTACCGTCACCGGTACGCCACCGGTGGTGTCGGCACGGACGCTGGCAGCCTGCTCTGGCGGCAGCTTCAGCGCACCAGCCACGCTGAGCGCGGGCTACCCCGTCGGCCTCAACAACGGTCTGCCGCTAGGCGCCGGCGCTTTCGCTGATGTGATCGAAATGGCGGTGGGCCGCAGCCTGCTGCCGGGCGTACAGCCGCAAGTGCGCGTCGGCTTCGCCGCCGAGAGCGCCTCGGGGTCGATCGACATCCTCTACACCAGCAACGGTCAGGTCGGCGGTCCGCCGATGACCGTCGGCACGCCGCAGCTGATCCCGACGCTGGGTTTCGTTGGCGCGCTGTTGCTGGCGCTGGTGCTGGTCGGCGTGGCGCTGCGCACGCTCAAGCGCAATCGCGCGCTGGCGCAGATGCTGCTGCTGGGCGCCTTCTTCTCCGCCGGCCTGGCGGCGTGGGCGGCCAACTTCATCGCCGACGGTCAGGTGGGCGACTGGTCGAACAGCTCGCCGATCGGAAACGATCCCACCGGCGATCCGGTACCCAATCTGGCAGCCACCGACATCGTCGCTGCCTTCGGTGCCGACGAGGCCTCGACGCTGTTTTTCCGCCTGGACGTGGTGGACGTGGAAAACCGGCCGCCGGTCGCCGTCAATGACGCCTACACGACGCTGGAAGACACGGCGCTGACCGTGCCGGCGCCGGGCGTGCTCGCCAATGACAGCGATCCCGAGGGCAATCCGATCACGGCGCAACTGGTCACCGGCCCGACGCGCGGCACGCTGACGCTGAATGCCAACGGCGGCTTCACCTACACGCCGAATGCCAATGCCAACGGCACAGACACCTTCACCTACAACGCCTTCGATGGTCAGGTTCCGAGCCAGACGCCGGCCACGGTGACCATCACGATCACGCCGGTGAACGATGTGCCGGTGTTCACCGCGGGCCCGAATCAGACCGTGCTCGAGGATGCCGGCGCGCAGACGGTGAATCCGTGGGCTACGGGCGTCAGCGATGGCGATCCGGAAGTCACGCAGACGCTGACTTTCAATGTCACCGGCAACACCAATCCCGCACTGTTCAGCGCTGGCCCGGCGATCAGCCCGACCGGCGCGCTGACCTATACGCCGGCGGCCAACGCCAATGGCACGGCGACCATCACGCTCACGCTGAGCGACGATGGCGGCACCGCCAACGGCGGCGTCGACACCAGTGCGCCGCAGAGCTTCACGATCACCGTCACCGCGGTCAACGACGCGCCGAGCTTCACCGCAGGCGCCAACCAGACCGTGAACGAGGACGCGGGCGCGCAGACGGTCACGCCGTGGGCGACGGCGATCAGCGCCGGCCCGGCCGATGAGTCCGGTCAGACGCTCAGCTTCAACATCACCGGCAATACCAATCCGGCGCTGTTCAGTGCTGCGCCGGCGGTCAGCCCGACCGGCACGCTGACCTACACGCCCGCCGCGAATGCGGTCGGCAGCGCCACGATCACGCTGACGCTGAGCGACAACGGCGGCACCGCCAACGGCGGCATCGACACCAGTACACCGCAGACCTTCACGATCACGGTCACCGGCATCAACGATGCGCCGGTGTTCACCGCGGGTCCGAACCAGACCGTGCTGGAAGACGCCGGTGCGCAAACGGTGAATCCGTGGGCGACCGGCATCGACGATGGCGATCCGGAGGTGACGCAGACGCTGACCTTCAATGTCACCAACAACACCAACGCGGCCCTGTTCAGCGTTGCGCCGGCGATCAGCCCGACGGGCGTGCTGACCTACACGCCGGCGCCCAATGCCAACGGCAGCGCCACGATCACGCTGACGCTCAGCGACAACGGCGGCACCGCGAACGGCGGCGTCGACACCAGCGCGCCGCAAAACTTCACGATCACCGTCACTGCGGTCAATGACGCGCCGAGCTTCACCGCCAGCAATCCGCCGACGGTGAACGAAGACGCGGCGGCCGTCAGCATTCCGGCCTGGGCCACGTTCAATCCGGGCCCGGCCGACGAATCCGGTCAGACCGTGCTCGGCTACACCGTCAGCGCGGTCAGCAACCCGGCGCTGTTCGCGGTCGCGCCGGCGGTGGCCAACAATGGCACGCTGAGCTACACGCTGGCGGCCAACCAGAACGGCAGCAGCACCTTCACGGTGCGCGTGCAGGATTCCGGCGGTACCGCCAACGGCGGTGTCGACTTGAGCCCCACGCAGACCTTCACGGTCACCGTCACCGGCGTCAACGACGCGCCCAGCTTCACTGCGGGGCCGAACCAGACCGTGCTCGAAGATGCCGGCGCGCAGACGGTCAACCCGTGGGCCACGGCGATCAACGATGGCGATCCGGAAGTCACGCAGACGCTGACCTTCAATGTCACCAACAACACCAACGCGGCCCTGTTCAGCGTTGCGCCAGCGATCAGCCCGACGGGTGTGCTGACCTACACGCCGGCGCCCAACGCCAACGGCACCGCCACGATCACGCTGACGCTGAGCGACAACGGCGGCACCGCGAACGGCGGCGTCGACACCAGTGCGCCGCAGAACTTCACGATCACCGTCACTGCAGTGAACGACGCGCCCAGCTTCACCAAGGGCGCCGATCAGAGCGTGAATGAAGACGCGGGTCCGCAGACGGTCAATCCGTGGGCGACTGCGATCAGCCCGGGTCCGGCCGATGAGGCCGCGCAGACGGTCAGCTTCAACGTCACCGGCAACACCAATGCCGGATTGTTCAGCACCGCCCCGGCGATCAGCCCGACCGGCGTGCTGACCTACACGCCCGCCGCCAATACCAGCGGCAGCGCTACCATCACGCTGGTCGCGGTCGACAGCGGCTCGGGCACTCCCCCGAACGTCAACACCAGCGCCGCGCAGACCTTCGTCATCACCGTCAACGCCGTCAACGACGCGCCGGTGAACACCGTGCCGGGCGCGCAGAACACTGGCGACACCGTGCCGCTGGTCTTCAGCACCGCCAACACCAACGCGATCAGCGTGGCCGACGTCGACGCCGCAGCCGGCATCGTGCAGATGAGCTTTGGCACCGGCGCGCCGGCCAATGGCACGCTGACGCTGGCCAATCCGGGTGGCGTGCTGAGCAGCCTGACCGGCAACGGCACCGAGCTGGTGATCGCCACCGGTACGCTGACGGCGCTGAACACGGCGCTGAACGGCCCCTCCGGCAGCCTGACCTACACGCCGGTCGCCGGCACCACCGCGACGCGCACGATCACCGTGATCACCAATGACCAGGGCAACACCGGCAGCGGCGGCGCGCAGATCGACACCGACCTGATCAGCGTCAACGTCGACGCTCCGCCGGTGGTGAGCAGCACGCCGGCCAATGGCGCCACCATCGCCAACAACGCCGCGATCAGCGTCAACTTCAGCGAATCGGTCAACGTCATCGCCGGCACCACGCTGAGCTGCGGTGGCGGCCCCAACCTGATCACCGGTGGCAGCACCGGCGCCGGCGTGACCACCTTGAATCTGACCTACACCGCCCCGCTGCCCGCCGGCAGCTGCACCCTGACGGTGCCGGCCGCCAGCGTCAGCGATGTCGACACCATCGACCCGCCGAACAATCCGGCAGCCAACTACAGCGCGACCTTCACCGTCGATGCCGCGCCGGCCGTGACCACTACCACGCCGACCAACGGCAGCACGACCGCCAACAACGTCGCCTTGCAGATCAATTTCAGCGAGCCGGTGGACGCCACCAATGCGGTGACGCTGAGCTGCGGCGGTGGCCCGAATCTGATCACCGGCGGCGCCAGTGGTACTGCCGTCAGCGTGCTCAATCCGACCTACGCTGGCAGCCTGCCGTCCGGCGCCTGCGTGCTGACGGTACTCGCCGCCGCCATCAACGACAGCGATCTGGCCGATCCGCCGCAGAATCCGGTCGCCAACACCGTCGTCAATTTCACCGTGGACGCCGCTCCCAGCGTCACCGGCGGAGCACCGGCCAACGGCGCCTCGGGCCTGGGTACCGGCACCACGGTCAGCTACACCTTTGACGAAGCGGTCAATGCAACGGCGAACGCGATCACGCTGAACTGCGCCGGCTCGATCACCGGTGTGGTCAGCGGCAGCGGCACGAACACGCTGACCTTCACGCCGAGCGCCGCGCTGCCGGCCAACACCGCGTGTACCGCCACCGCCGTCGCGACCGAGATCACCGACGTTGACGCCTTTGATCCGCCGAACAATCTGGCGGCGAACGTGGTGCGCACCTTCAACACCGATGCCGCGCCCAGCGTGACCGCGACCAACCCGGCCAATGGGGCGGTCAATGTGCCGCTGACCGGCGTGGTGACCTACACCTTCAGCGAGAACGTGAACTTCACCGCGGCCAGCTTTACCTACAGCTGCGGCGCCGCCGTGCCCTTCAACGTCGCCGGCAGCGGTACCAACACGGCGACGCTGACTCCGACCGGCTTGCTGCCGATCAACACGCTGTGCACGGTGACCGCACTGGCCGCCGGCATCACCGATACCGACGCCGGCGATCCGCCCGACAACATGGCGGCGAATGTCGCGATCAGCTTCACCTCGGTGAACGACAATCCGCCGTCGGTGGCCACGGCCGAAGTACAGGTTGGCGGCAGCTTCACGGCATTGCCGCTGGCTGGCGGTGTAGGGGCCAACTCCAACACGCAGATCCGTCTGACCTTCAGCGAAGCGGTCAATCCGACCGGCGTGTGGGCGCAGGTGCTGTGCACGATTTCCGGCAGCCGTACCGTGGGTTCCGGGCTGGGCGTGACCGTCCTCGACCCGGTGTTTGTGCTGTCGCCGTCCGTCAACTACACCCAGGGTGACAGCTGCACGCTGACGGTGTTTGCCGCGCAGGTGGTCGACGACGACGCCATCGACCCGCCCGACAATATGACCGCCAACTTCGTCGCGACCTTCAACGTCGACGCCGCGCCGAGCGTCAGTTCGGTGCTGCCCGGCAACGGCGCGACGAACCTTGCCAATAACAGCACGATCACGGTGAACTTCTCCGAGCCCGTGAATGTCGCTGCCGGTGGCGTCACGCTGAATTGCGGTGCCGCCGTGAGCTTTGGCGCCGGCTTGCCGGCCACCAACGTGAGCTCTTTGGTGTTGACGCCGACCGCGGCGCTGCCCGAAGGCGCCACCTGCAACGGCAGTGTGGTCGCCACCCTGGTGACCGACGTCGATGCCGGCGACCCGCCCGATCAGATGCTGGCGAACTTCAACTGGAGCTTCACGACCGACGCCGCACCGACGGTGACGACGGCTACGCCTGCTGCCGCCGCCGTGGTGCCGACGACGCAGACGATCACGGTCAATTTCAGCGAGAACGTCGATCTGACCAGCAACGCCTTCACGCTGAATTGTGGTGCTGCGGTGCCCTTCACCAGCGTCCCGGCGCTGCCGGCCACGGCTACCAACACCATCACGCTGACGCCCACGGGCGGACTGCCGCAAGGTAGTTCGTGCACGCTCACAGGCGTCGCAGCCGAGATTAGCGACAGCGATGCCAACGATCCGCCGAACAATCTGGCAGCCAACTTCGTACGCAGTTTCACGGTGGACGCCCAACCTGCCATAACCTCGGCAACTGCCGAGGTGGCCAATGTGCCGACGACCCTACCGCTCGGCGTGGGTCAGTTGGTCGATGGCGACAGCAACCTCGTCATCAACTTCTCCGAGGCCATTGATGCAACTGCGGCTGCAGTCACGCTGGAGTGTCCGGTCGGATCCCCGCGGGCATTTGCTGGACTCCCGGCCACCAACGCCACGAGCCTGACCATCGATCCGACTGCCAACCTTCCAGGCGGCACCCAATGCACGCTGACCGTAGTCGCATCGAACATCACCGATAACGATGCAATCGATCCGCCCAATGCGCTGGCGGCGAATCAGGTCTACACCTTTGATGTGCGCCCGGAAGCGGTCGACGACACTTATCCGGTGACGCGTCAGCTGACTCTGACTGCCCCCGTAGCGGCGGAGTTGGATGCCAACGACTCCCTGGGCACCGGTACGATCACCGGCTTTGGCGAAACGCTGGCGAACGCCAACGCCAATGCGCCAGGCAGCCTGTTGGATGACGGCACCAATGGCACACTCCGCCTGAATGCCAATGGCACCTTTACCTTCTATCCGCCGGCCAACCCGGCCGCCGCCAGCACAGACTTCTTCTACACAGTCACGGGCGGCGATACCGCGCAGATCACCTTTACCTATGCCACGACCCCGGCAGCAGAGCTCGAACTGGTGTGGTTCGTCGACGACAACGCCGCGGGTACTGTCTGCACCGGCGACAACGTCGGCACCCAGGCTTGCCCGGCAACCACGTTGGCGGCGGTAACGGCGGCTGATACCACCAACGACACCATCTACCTGATCCAGGGCGCTTACACCGGCACGCACACGCTGGAGAACGGTGAACGCGTGGTGGGTGACGGTTCCTCCTCGACGCTCGGCGCGATCACCGGCATCGCTCCGGTCACCGGCTCCAGCTTCCCGGCCTTCGGCGGCACGGCACCGACGCTCAGCTGCACCGGCAACTGCATCACGCTCGGCACCGGCAACACGCTGCGCGGCTTCACCATCGGCGATTCGGGTGCGGCCGGCAACGACATCTTCGGCAACGCCTTCGGCACCCTGACGGTGGCCGAGCTGACGTTGACCGGCAGCGGCACCGCGATGAACCTCACCACCGGCACGCTCAACGGCAACCTGCTCGACATCAATGTCAACGCGGGCGCCGGTTCGCTGACGCTGAACACGGTGGGTGGCACTTGGTCGGTGACCAACCAGGTCGATTTGACCGGCACCACGGCCGCCTTCTCCATCGCCAACATGCCAGCGGGCGGCGGCGTGACTTTGACGGGTGGTTTGAACAGCTCCTTGGGCAACGGCTCGATCAGCCTGAGCAACAACGCCAGCCCGGTGAACCTGGGCAACATCCTGCTGAACACCACCGGCTCCATGACCGTGTCGGGCAGCACCGGCCTCACCACGGTGACCGGTGGTTCGATTACCACGCCGTTCAACTCGCTGCTGGTCAGCAATTCGGCGCTGGCCATCACGTTGGGGACGATGACCTCGACCGGCGGCGCCGGTCCTGGTCTCAGCGCCACCAACTACACCGGCTTCATCACCATTGCCAGCGGCAGCATCACCAATTCGAACGCGGGCTTCCCGGGTGTCCTGCTCAGCGGCAACGCAGGGACCTTCAGCTTTGGTGGGTCGGTGGCCAAGGTCACGGCCGGACGTCTGATCGACATCTCCGGTGGCACCGGCAACGTCGACTTCAGCGGCACGCTGAGCTGCCTCACCAGCTGCGGCACCGGCGCCGGTGTCGAAGGCCTGCGCGTCACCAACCGAACGGGTGGCACGGTCAACTTCTCGAACGCGACGAAGACCTTCTCGAGCACCGGCGCGAATGCAGCCATCTCGCTGACCAACAACGCCGGCAGCACGATCAACTTCACGGGCGGCGGTCTGGCGATCACGACCACCAGTGGTACTGGCTTCAATGCCACCGGCGGCGCGACGGGAATCTCGGTCACCGGCACCGGCAACTTCATCGACACGACCAGCGGCATCGGCCTCAACGTCAACGCCACCACGATCGCGGCGGCCGGGCTGACCTTCCAGCGCATCAATTCGGGCGCTGGCGCCAATGTCGGTATCTCGCTCGACACCACCGGCAACCTGGGCGGATTGACCGTCACCGGCACCGGCGCTGCGGCCAGCGGCGGCACCATCAGCGGCAAGACCGGCGCCGACGGTTCCACCACCAGCGGCATTGGCATCTACCTGAACAGCACCAGCAATGTCTCGCTGGCGCGTCTGCAGCTCAATACCTTCGACAATTCCGCGATCACCGGCCGCAACGTCAATAACTTCCAGTTGACCGACAGCGTCATTAACGGTGTGATCGGCAACAACACCGGGCAGACCGAGGGTGCGATCAATTTCGGCGTCAGCAATCCGGGTGGCATCAATGGCCTCACGGGCACCGGCTTGATTCGCAACACCAAGGTCAGCGGCAGCATCGAGCACAACCTGGAGTTCTATAACCAGTCCGGCACGCTGACCTTGAACATTGAGGGCGTGAATCCGGTCAGCGAGGGCGCCAATCCGAACAGCGCTGGCGACGACACCGCCGATTGCTCGGTGGACTCCAACTCGACCACCGGCGGTTCCGACGGCATCCTGTTTGAGATGCAGGGCACTGCCAACGCGACGCTGGTCATCGACCGCTGCATCTTCCGCGACAATCGCTCGCAGGCGATCCAGATTGCCGCCAATGACAGCTCGGTGATCAATGCGACCATCGACGAGTCCTTCGCCCGCCGACTCACCCAGGGCAATGAAGGCTTCGTGCTGTCCAACGGCAACAATGGTCGTCTGACCGCGCGCGTCACCAATAACCGCATCAATAGCTTCGGTGGCGTCGGCATCTTCGTCGGCCAGACGCCGGGCAATGCCAACGCGCTGGCTGGTGGCGCCATCGGTCTGACGGCCTTGATCCAGAACAACGTGGTCAACTCGCCGATCACGGCGACCAACCATTCGATCATTGCCTTCCTGACCAGCACCATCGGTCAGGTCAGTCGCGCCAATATCTCGATCGACGGCAACTCGATCGATCACCCGGCCAACGGCGGCACCACCCGGCCCTTCCTGGTGGATACGCCCGACATCAACACCACGCCCGACTGGACCACCACCGTGATCAACAACGTGGTCACCGGCGTGGATCCAACCTTTGGCGCCACCGCCGACGTCACCGCGCGCCGCGGCACCGCCTGCTTTGATGTCCGCAACAACACGGTCAACGGGGCCTTCGGTCTGCGTGTGCGTCAGGCGGCGCCGGCCACGGTCCAGTTGGAGCAGGGCATCTCGGGCTCGCCGACACCGGCCACCGTGCTGGACGACAACCACCCGCCGGCGACGCTGACCACCGCCCTGGGTACGATCAGTGTGGTAGGCAACGCCACCTGCCTGAATCCGCCGACCTGAGCAGCAGCATCCACCGCGCGGCCCACAGCGGCCGCGCGGTATCCGCCCCAGGGGGCCGATGGACGATCGGTGGGGGCAGCGGCAGCGACACCATCCAGAGCCGGGTCTGCCGAGGCAGCAAACGGCCTACGCAAACAAACCGTGGCGACTCTGACAAGGGGAGACAGGAAATGGCGGAACCGTTCTTGAGCGAGATACGCTTGATGAGCTTTGGCTTTGCGCCCAAGGGTTGGGCGCTCTGTAATGGCCAGTTGCTCCCGATCAACCAGAACCAGGCATTGTTTTCACTGTTGGGCACCACCTTCGGTGGCGATGGGCGCGTCAACTTCGGGCTGCCGGATTTCCGCGGGCGCACACCGATTCACGTGGGCAGCGGTCATACGCTGGGCGAGCGTGGTGGCGAGCAGGGCCACACGCTGTCGATCAACGAGATTCCTACCCATTTGCACGTCCTGAACGCGTCGTCTGCCAACGCGACTGCGGCCGTTCCGAGCAACACGACGGTATTGGCGTCATCGCAGAACTATGAGGCCTATCGGCAGCCGAGCAATCTGGTCGCGCTGGCGGCCGGAACTGTCTCCAATGTCGGCGGCAGCCAGGCCCACCTCAACATGCAGCCCTTCCTGGTGATCAATTTCAGCATCGCCCTGCAGGGCATCTTCCCGAGCGCGACCTGAGGACCTGGCCATGGCACAACCGTACGTAGGTGAGATCCGCATGTTTGCCGGAAATTTCGCGCCGGCCGGATGGATGTTTTGCGAGGGCCAACTGCTGCCCATTTCCGAATATGAAACCCTGTTCAACCTGATCGGGACCACCTACGGTGGCGACGGTCAGAGCACATTTGCGCTCCCCGATCTGCGCGGCCGGCTTCCTGTGCATTTCGGCAACGGATTTACGCTGGCGGAAACTGGCGGCGCCGAGGAAGTCACGTTGACGGTGAGTCAGATTCCCGCGCACTCTCATGTGTTTCTGGCGTCGGGCGATCAGACCAACACTCTGAATCCGTCGAACAACGTGATCGGCGCGCCGCTGACCGCAACGCCGTTTTTTGCCCAGCCGCCGAATGCACCGCTGAGCCCGCAGTCCATGGGTTCGGTCGGCGGTAGTCAGCCGCATACCAATATGCAGCCCTACCTGTGCGTGGATTTCATTATTTCGATGTTCGGCATCTTCCCGAGCCAGACCTGAGGAGCAATCATGGATCCTTTTGTTGCTGAGATTCGTATGTTCCCGTTCAACTTCGCACCCCGAGGTTGGGCGTGGTGTGACGGGCAGTTGCTGCCGCTCTCCCAGAACACGGCGCTGTTCTCGCTGCTCGGGACTACCTACGGCGGAAACGGGAAGTCCAACTTCGCACTGCCGGATTTGCAGGGACGCGCGCCCATGCATCCCGGGCAGGGGCCGGGTCTGTCCTTGCACGACTTGGGCGAGATGGGCGGCACCGAGACCGTGAGTCTGCTGGAATCGGAGATTCCCTCGCACTCGCACGCGGTGAACACCACCAACCAGATCGGCGAGGACCGTGTCCCGAACAACACCGAGGCGATGGCGCGCTCGACCGGCGGTTTGTTGTACGGCGCGGCCACATCGTTGGTAGCGATGAGTCCCAACGCCCTGACGCCGGCAGGCGGCGACGCACCGCACAACAATATGCAGCCCTACCTCACCGTGTATTTCTGCATTGCCCTGCAGGGCGTTTACCCGCCGCGTACCTGAGCCGGCGACCTTTCGACGGGCTGGGGTTCCAGCCCGTTGCGAGGTAACGGGTGCCTTTGCCGGCCCCATGGATCGCGCCCGACCGGATCAGTCTGGCGCGGTCGCTGTGCACCGCGCCGACGGCGCGATCGATTCCCCTTCTGCCGACCCTCCGCCATGCTGGAAACGCTTGCCGTTACCGACTTCACGCCCTTGCTCAACGCCTCCGTCCAGTTCCGCGCAGCCAATGCCGAGTTTGCGCTGACGCTGGTCGAAGCGGCCCTGTTGAATCAGCCCTCGCCGCGCCCGGCGCCGGCCTTCCGACTGATCTTTCGCTCGCCCGAGCGCTACCGCCTGCCGCAAGGCGTGTACGCGCTGGTACACCCCACGCACGGGGCGCTGGAGGTCATGATGGTGCCGATCCAGCCGGACGCCCAAGGCGCGCTGTTCGAGGTGATCTTCAACTGAGGAAGCTCTTGCCTAACATGGATGCGTCGGGACTCGGGACTCGGGACGCGGGACGCGGGACTCGGAACTCGGAACTCGGAACTCGGAACTCGGAACTCGGAGCTCGGGACCCGGGACCCGGGACCCGGGACCCGAGAGCCAGGAGCCGGGACCGCCAGTTTGCGAAGCGAGTAAGCGCGCCGAAGGCGAGACACGGGCTCTTGCCAAACATGAGTGCGTAGGAGCGAAAGCGGGGCGGGGGGCAGGGGGCGGGGGATCAGCCATGTGGCGGCTGCATTGCACTGTCGCCAGTTTGCAGAGCCGAGTAAGCGCGCCGAAGGCGAGACAGGGACTCTTGCCAAACATGGATGCGTAGGGACAGAAGCGGGTCGGGGGGCAGTGTTGGTCCCCCGACCCCTGACCCCTGCCCCGCTCCTGGCTCCATGCACCCATGTCTGGCAAGAGCTTCCTTGGCCGCGCGTACCCAAGCCGGGTGCGAGCGGCTATCGTAGGCAGCTGCCGCGGGGACAGTTTTTGGCGGGCACCTGGATCTCGCGGCGGAAGCTGATTCCGCGCGCATCCTGGTACCAGGGGCGGATTTCGCCGACCGAAGGCGCGGTCGCGGAACTTAGATGTTTCACAATAGCGGCAGCGTCGATCCGAGCGGCGCGGACGGGGGAATCATGAAGCGTAGACAGCTACTCATCGCTGCGGGCTTGGCTGCCGGTAGTCCGGCCTTTGCCGGGAGCGAGATCACCACTGGGCGCGGTCTGGTGCCGCTGGGCGGTACGCCGGGCAATTGCGCGCTGTTGCCGATTGAGGTCAATCAGCGTGTCACCGGGGCGCCGATCAGCGAGATCCGCATCCTGAAGTTCCTCCCCGGCGAGGTCGCCACCGGCGTTCAGCACATGGATATCGACTTGACCGTCGCCGATGCGTCGAATCTGCCGCGCAGCATCTACGCCTGGCAGTTGCGCCGCAGTGGCAGCTCCGCCCCCAGCGCCAGCAATCAGGTGCGCATGCGCTTTCCGCTGGGCACGCCGCTGGCACTGACCGCCACCGTGCGCACGGCCACGGGGACACGGGTTTTCGACGCCAGCCTGCCGAACGGCAGCCTGATGGTGTTGACCACCGCCCGTCGCAGCACCAACGCGCCGCCGGCGCTGCTCGATTTGCGCTATCAGCCCGCGAAATCGCTGCTGACCTTGGCAGACGGCAGTCCGCGCGACTTCGATGCGCTGATCCTGCAAACCGCCTGAGCGACATGGCGGCAGTCACCGCTCTGCGAGCATTGACCTCAGCCCACCCGCGCCGTCCGGTCGGGCTGAGTTTGCGTCCGATCACAGCGGCTGACCTGCCTTTCCTCAGTGATCTCTATGCCGAGGTGCGCCGCGAGGAACTGGCGCCCGTGCCATGGCCGGAGGAAGCCAAGCGCGCCTTCCTGCAGGATCAGTTCGATCTGCAGCATGCGCACTACCAGAAGCACTACGTCGGCGCCGACTTTCTGGTGATCGAGTTCGACGGCCACGCTGTCGGTCGGGTGTACGTGCATCGATCGCCCAGCGACATCCGCGTCATGGATATTGCGCTGATGCCGGCCTATCGCGGACGTGGCTTGGGTTCCGCGCTGTTCGCGGAACTGATCGAGGAGTCTGAGCACACGGGCGTGCCGATCTCCCTGCATGTGGAGGCCGAGAACCCCGCCAACCGCTTGTACCAGCGCCTTGGTTTCGAGCATTGGGAGGATCGCGGCGTCTACCAGTTCCTTGGTCGGCGCCCCGGCCTCCGACCTGTCGCACCCTGAGCGGGGCGCCGAAGGCATGCCGCGGCGCCTGCATGGTGCGGCCGCGTACGGCGACAGCAACGCCGCCGTTTATGACCAGCTCTACCCACGCATCGATCCGCAGGTGATCGACTGCCTGACGGTGCTGGCCGCCGGTCGCCCGGTACTGGCGCTGGGTGTCGGAACCGGGCGCTGCGCTGCTGGCCTGCTGGCGCGCGGCGTGAAGGTCTGCGGGGTGGATGGCTCGGCGGCGATGCTGCAGCGCTGCCGGCGACGCCTGCCGGGCCTGCCGCTGATTCGGGCTGACCTCGCCATGCTGCCGATCCGTGGCGGCTTCGGACTGGCCTACTCGCTCGTCAGTACCTTGAGTCTGCTGACCACGGCCGAGGCCCAGCAGCGCTGCCTTGCCGGCATCGCTGCCGCGCTCGACCCCGGCGGGATCTACGTCGATGAATCCACGCTGGTGGCGACTAGCACGGATACGCTGAGCGTCGACTGCGCGCTGCCGCAGTTCGCACCGGCACTGCGCTATCGGGTGCGCTATCTGCCGCTCACGCTCGCGCGCCTGGATCAAATGACGGAACTGGCTAGTTTGCGGCTGCTGCAGCGCTGGCGCACCTGGCGGCGCCAGCCTTTCCGCCCCGGTGACACCGAGGCGATCTCGATCTATCAGCGCGCCTGAGTCGCGGGCGCGCGATCTGCGTCAGGCGACCTGCGCCACCCGCGGGCGCGCACGTTCGGCCAGTTCGCTGACGTACTGGTCGATGGTGTCGATCACCCGCTCCATCAGCGCCGCCTCGGGCAGCAGCGTGATGCGGAAGTGGTTGCGATAGGGCACGTTGAAGGACGAGCCCGGCACGATCAGTACCTGGCGCTGGTCCAGGAGATCCAGTGCGAACTGCTGGTCGTCGAAACCCGGCAACTCCGGCACGCGCACGCCGACAAAGCCGTACATCGCGCCCATCGGGGCGGCGACCTGTAAATGCCGGCTGCGACCGACTGCCCGCAGCAGCGCCGCGCGCGTCTCATACAAACGCCCGCCCGGCTGACACAGCGCGGTATGCGTATCCGGCCCCTGCAACGCAGCCGGAATGGCCCACTGGCCCTGCACATTGCTGCACAGCCGCAGCGCCGCCAGCAGGTCCAGACTGCGCAGGTAATCGCGCGCGGCCTGCACGCGGCCACTGGTGACCATCCAACCAACGCGGTAACCGCAGGCGCGATGCATCTTCGACAAACCGCTCATCGTGATGCACAGCGAGTTCTGCACCAGCGGCGCCATCGGATGAAACTCGGCGCCGTCGTACAGCAGGCCTTCGTAAATCTCGTCGCTGAACACCACCAGCCGATGCTTCTCTGCCAATGCCGCGATCGCCTGCAGCAGCGCCTTCGGGTAGACCGCGCCGTTGGGATTGTTGGGATTGATGACGACGATCGCGCGCGTCCGCGGCGTGATCATGCGTTCGATCTCAACCGGATCCGGCAGGCCCTGGCGCTCCGGCGGGCAGGGGTAATGCACCGGCTGACCGTCATTCAGGATGACCGCCGCGGTCCACAGCGGATAGTCCGGCGCCGGGACCAGCACCTCGTCACCCGGATTCAGCAAGCCACGCAGCGAAAGGTCGATCAATTCGCTGACGCCATTGCCGATGAACACGTGGTTGATGTCCACGCCTTCGATGCCGCGCGCCTGCATGACCTGAACGATGGCCTCGCGCGCCTCGGTCAAGCCCTGCTGATGACAGTAGGCCTCGCTATCGCGCAAATGGCGGGCGATCGCCTCGCGCACATGCTCGGGAGCCTCGAAACCAAAGCGGCCCGGATTGCCGATATTAAGGCGGATGATCGGTTTACCCTGCTGCTCAAGGTCGAGCGCGCGGGCATGCAGCGGCCCGCGGATGTCGTAACGGACATCGGCCAGACGCTCGTTGTGCGGGATCGGGCGAAGCACGATAGTGAGATTTTCGTGAGGCGGGCCGTCAGCGTACCCCGCAAAGCCTGAAGTGCTCAAGGCAAAACCGGGGCACCACAAGCAATCGCGCGACCGCTGGCGCCGCTCACCGTGCGATGCGGGCGTCGCTCCGGCGCTATGCTGGAGCTCCAAGCCCAGGGCGGAGCAGGTCTATGCAGCGTTGGATACGATTGCCGCAAGGCGGCTTTCTGGACGCCACCCAGATCATGTACATCGGCAAGGTCGAGTCCTTTCCCCGCATCGACGATGAGGGCCATGCCGCCGGCACCGATTACGCGGTGGCGATCGGGACCAATCTGCACCGCGATCACCAGATGATGATCACCGGCACCAAGGAAGAGATCGGCACTTTGGTGCGCCAGTTGCTGGGTCAGCCGACGGCCGCCGGCTGAGGTGGGCTGCAGTCAGCCGGCACGCGCGCAACTGGCGGCCAGCGGCGTCTCGCGTGCGGCGTCGAGTGCGGCGCTGTTGAGTTCGACGCGACGGTGATCGAGCGGAAACTCGATGCGCGCCACGTAATTGTCGCCGTCCTCGTCGCGCACATTGGACAAGCCCTCGAAGCGCAGCAGGATGCGCGATTCGGCGTCATAGGCGACATCGATGCCGGATACGATCAGCCCGAGCAGGCCGCCCAGCGCCAGCCGGAATACGCGTGCCGGGCGTCCGGCGACGGTCGTCTGTTCGACCTGACGCACCTTGAAGCCCATGTAATCCAGGCGACTCGGCACCAGAAAGTGAAAGCGCACGGTGTCGCCGGCCACCAGTTGGTCCCAGTGATCCTGGACGAAGCCATCGAAGCCGGCGTCGCCGACCAGATCGACCGGCGCGTCGGACAACGCTTCGCGTTCCAGTTCGCTCTCCGCGTTCTCTCGGTAGTAGACCGTCAAGGTCTGCCCGTCAGCACGGAAGCCCTCCTGATAGCCTTGGCGCGCGTCGTCCAACTCGAACTCCGGCAGCCAGAGCGAACCAAAGCCGTTGCTGACGGTCTTGCGCGCGAACGGCGTGCCGTCGGCGCAGCGATACAAGACCAGCCGCTCGCGGACGCGTTCATTCTCCAGTACCAGATAGTGCGATTCGCGGTACAGCACGCGCGCCTCGTCGGGGTCATACGCCGTGCCGTCATAGCTGGCGTAGCTGCGCGTCGGGCCGAGCGTGTTCGCGCACAAAGCCAGGGGTTGCAGCATTGCCATCAGCAGCAGCCATCGACCGTTCATGCCGCCTCCAGAGCGCGCCCACGCGCGCTTGCAGACTGCAGGCAACGCACTCAAGGGCCCGTGTAGGCCACCGGCGCCGCCGAGTAGTTGAAATAGAACCACCAGCCGGCCACGCCTTGATAGGAATCCTTGTCGTTGCGGCTGGCACAACTGCCAGTGCCGCCGGCCAGCAGGCTGGACAAGGGCACACTCTGCGTGGGGTCGTTGGGATTGGTGATCAGGATCAGATTGGCATCGCTCTCGCGCAGGAAGCCGCGCAGCAAGCCGTTGCTGATGGCGTTGGCCGGATTGCCGCTCAGCGTCCCGGCGAGCTGGGCGTCGATCAGCGTCACCGGCGTGCCCTGCAGATCGAACACGAAGGTCCGCGGCGAGGTGGTGAAGCAGGGCGCCGAAGGCGTGCTGACAGCGGGGTTGTACGGAGGCGCACCGAGCGTGCCGCTCACCGCGCTCAGGCACACGCCGGCCGCAGCCACGGCGTAGTTGTAGGCCATCGGCGTGGCCGTCGCCGAGGGCGCGCAACTCGCTGGCGGCGCTGGCGCCAGGCAGTCGGCGCTACCATTGTCGACGCGGGCGATCACGCCGTCCTGGCGCAAGGGCCGGAACCACAGCAGGGAACTGGCATCCAGCACGCCATCGAGCGGATTGGTGTCGCTGGTGTAGCTGCGCTGGATTTCGCCGTTGAACGAGGTCGTCGTCGTTGGGATCGGGTTGTCGGTGAAGTCGGCGCACAGCGTTCCCAGCGGCGGCGGCAGCGCGATTGGCAGGTACACATGGGGATCGCGCAAATCGAGGTCACTGAAGCGGAATACGCTGGCGGGCGAGGCGAGCTCGAAGCCGTCCACGGTCCACCAGTCAGGGGTTTGCGCGCCGGCGGCGATCGGCCACAGGCAAGCGTACAGCCATCGACGCTGCAGACGAGTCATCGCGCGTACTCCTTCGATCCGGGGCGCGCAGATGATGCCGTAACATCGACGACCACGAGCCCGGCGGTCGGGCCAGGAGCGGACATGGACGAGCAGCAACGCAAGCGCCGCTATCGCGGCAGTTATCTGCCCGAGCACGTCGCCCAGGAGCGCTGGGGACTGCTCGGGCCCACGCTGCTGGCAGCCTTGGCGCTGGCGGTGATCGCCTACGTGGTGTTCCGATAGCGGCGCAGGCGCGCCAGTACGCAGATTGCCGACAGACCAAGCTCGGTAGCCAGCGCAATCCACAGGAACTGGCTGCTGCTGCTGTCCACCCACATCGCCAGCGCCCGCGTCAGCCCAATCGCGCCATAACTGACGGCGCCCAGCACCAGCGCGTACGGTCGATGCGCCGGCACCGCCACCGCGGCCAGCAGCAGTGCGCCCAACCCCAACTCCAGGCCGCCGTAAAAGGCGCGGATTTCCGTGGTCGGGACGCCGTCCGGCAGGATCAGCCCTAGGCTCGCCATTACCGCTTGCGGCGCCACCAGCATCAGCGCGCCGAAGCCGAGAAAACTCAGCCCGCCGAGCACCAGCGCAAACACGTCCAGTCGCATCGCTGCCTCCTGCTGCGAGAACCGCAAGCTTAGTTCAACCGGCGTGCAAGCGGGGTCGCGACCGCATGGACTTGCCGTGCCAGCCCACCAATACTGCAGCGCGACCCGGCCGAGGTGCGTCATGAGCAGCTTCCGACATCGATTCCTGGACTTGGCGCTGCGCCTGAACGTGCTGCGCTTTGGCGATTACACGCTCAAGAGCGGCCGTCAGAGTCCGTATTTCTTCAATGCGGGCCTGATCAATACCGGCGCCGCGCTGGCCGAACTCGGCAGCGCTTATGCGCATACGCTGCAAGCCAGCGGATTGCCCTACGACATGCTGTACGGTCCCGCCTACAAGGGCATTGCGCTGGCCAGTGCCTGCGCGATCGCGCTGGCGCAGACGCACGCGCGCGACGTGCCTTTTGCCTTCAATCGCAAGGAAGCCAAGGACCACGGCGAGGGCGGGCTGCTGATCGGCGCGCCGCTGCAGGGGCGCGTGGTGATCATCGATGACGTCATCAGCGCCGGCACCAGCGTGCGCGAATCGGTGCAGATGATTCGCGCCCACGGCGCCACGCCGGCGGCAGTGCTGATTGCGCTCGACCGCCAGGAGCGCGGTCAGGGCGAGCGCTCGGCGGCGCAGGAAGTCGCCGCCGACTACGCGCTGCCGGTGCTCGCCATCGCCAATCTGGGTGAACTGCTGTCCTATGTGGCCCAACGACCAGACCTCGCTGCGCAACTGCCGAGGCTGCAGGCCTATCGCGAGCGCTACGGCGTCGATGGATCGGGCTGACAGCGCGCCCGCGCCATGCGATGCTGCGGACGGTAGAGGGTGACTGACGGGGACACCATGCGCCGATGCACTGTGGGGCTGGCGGGTTTGATCGCATGCGGACTGGCCGGATCGGCCGCTGCTGCCGAACTGGTCGTGGGCGCAGGCGCGCGCATGGTGCTCGGCAATGCGCAGGTGAACGCGGGCTGCCGCGATTTGCAGGTGGCTGGGGCGCTGGATATCGGCGGCGGCACCTTGATCGGCGCGCGCAATCTCACCGTCACGGGCCAGTTGAACGGCGGCAGCGGTACCGTCCAATTGAGCGGTGATCTGTCCGCTGCGGGCCGTCTGGCTCCGCAGACCGGCACGGTCCGGATCGCTGACGGCTGCGGCAGCACAGAATCGCGCGTGATTGGCGACCATCAATTCAACCGCCTGAGCATCCAGAGTTCCGATGCGCATACGCTGACCTTGCCGGCCGGCGGCACGCAGATGATCGCGGCCGGTCTGGAACTGCTCGGCGGGGTGCCGCGCATGGTGCTGCAGAGCAGCGCCTTCGGTGCGGTCAGCTTCCTGGCGCTGGCGAACACCGGCACCCAGTTGGTCGACAGCGTGGATGCGATCGACGTCGGCGCGCCACCGAGCGCGCAGTTCCTCGCCCCGAATGCGCCGGCCAGCTACAACAGCATCGATCGCGGCAACACGCCGCGCTTCTTCGGTGACGAAACCATCCTGCCGGTGCCCGCGAGCACCTCACTCGGTCTGATCGTGCTGGCGCTGGCTCTGGCCGCGCTGGCGGCCACGCAATTGCGGCGCTGAAGCCTCAGCCGCCGGAAGGCAGTGACTGCGGGCGCTTGAGTTCGCGCAGCGAGCTCTGCGAGGCCTCGCGCTCCTCCCGCAGGCGTTCGCGACTGGCGCAAGTCAGCGTGACCATGCGCGTGCCGGTCTTGCGTTCGCGCCGGCAGACGATGCCGCCTTCCTCGATGCGAATCATGCCGGTCTCGAAATCGCTGGCCAGCAGCAGCAAATCACCCGACGGTGGCGCCGCCGCATCGGCGTCGGGCAGCGCCTCACGCAGTGCGCCGATTTGTTCGATGATCCAGCGGCGATCCCGTTCCGGGATGGCGTCGTAACGGCCCTTCTGCAGTCTACGATCTACAGCGTCCACATATTCGCGCAGTTCGGCCACCGACTTGTCGCTGCGCAGCAGCACGCGGTCGGTGCTGGCGTCGGTGTCGGCCAGCGCGGTGGCGGCGATCAGCGTGCAGACCAAGCCCAGCAGCAGACGCTTCATGATGACCTCGACGACTCAGTGCCCGGTCACTGGACGCGGGCCGAAAAAGAAAGGCGCGAACACATGTAGCCGACGCTGGGGAGCCATCGGAAGGGATGTCATGTGTCGCGCCCGGGGGAACCGGCGATCAGCCGCCCGAGGGCAGGCTGTTGGGACGACGCAGCGAGCGCAGCACGTCCTGGGAATTGCGGCTGTCTTCTTCCAGCTTCTTGCGGCTGTAGCAGCGCTTGGTGGTGCGATGCGAGCCCACGCGCGCCTCGCTGCGACAGACGATGCCGCCTTCCTCGATCTTGATCATGCCGGCCTCGAACTCGCCCGCCTGCAGCGCCAGTTCCGGTGCCGGCGGCGCCGCCAGATCCGCCTTCTGCAGACCGTCGCGCAGTGCCGCGATCTGATCGATGATCCACTGGCGCTCCTTCTGGTCGATCACGTCGTAGCGGCCCTTCTGCAGACGGCGATCCACATCGTCCACGTACTCCTGAATCTCGGTGACGCTGAGATCGCTCGTACTCACCACGACCTTGTCATCGGCCAGGGCGGGCGTCTGGTAGGCCAGTCCGACAAAGCTCAGGACCAGTGCGCAGGCAATCGAACGAAACATCGGCATCTCCAGGAATTGAACGTCGAAGCGCAAAACTACGATCACTGTCGTAGTGTGTCAACCTTCTACTGACTATCAAATCGCCGTGCAATTGACAGTTGCGTACGATGTGCATCGTGGAGCTGCGGGCTGACCGAGATTGCCTGATTCGCGCCGAGGCGAAGCAGCTGGCCCCGACACATGCTCAGCCGGCCGGTTCGAGATCGGGCAGAGACTGCGGTCGGCGCAGATCTCGAAGCGACTCGCGCGAGCGCTCACGCTCTTCGACCAGCTGCTTGCGGCTGGTGCAGCGCAAGTTGCGCTGGTGCGAGCCGACCCGCGACTCCTTGCGACAGACGATGCCGCCTTCCTCGATCTCGATCATGCCGGTGGTGAAATCATCCGCCTGCAGGGCCAGCTCCGGCGCTGGCGGCGCACTCTGATCGGCGCCGGTCAAGGCCTCACGCAAGCCGGCGATGCGCTCGATCATCCAGGCGCGCTGCTTGGGGTCGATGCTGTCGTAACGGCCCTTCTGCAGTCGGCGGTCCACCGAGTCCACGTACTGCTGGATCTCAGAGACTGACAGGCCCGAGCGCACGCGCACCTGGCTGTCGGCGCAGGCCGTCTGGGTGTACACGCTGGCGGCGAACGCCAGCACCAGGATCAGGATTCGACTCATCGCGTGCTCCATTCACGGTGGGGGTGCGATTTCAAACTACGACGCATTTCGTAGGCTGTCAACGGCTTCCATCGAGGCGGATTGTCGGAGGAGCGGATCGGGGCTACGATATGCGTCGTTGATCGCGCTACCGAGAATGTCATGGTGAACAAGCACGACGCGCCGCGTCCGACCGAGGCCGAGATCGAGTTGCTCAAGATCCTGTGGGATCGCGGCCCATGCACGGTGCGCGAGGTGCACGAGGGCTTGCAGGGGCGTGATCGCCAGACCGGCTACACCACGACGCTGAAGCTCATGCAGGTGATGCACAGCAAAGGGCTGGTGATCCGCGACGAGTCGCAGCGCGCCCACCGCTTCGCGCCCACGGTTTCGCGGGAAGCCACCGAGCGCGCCTTCGTCGGCGCCCTGATCTCCAAACTTTTCGACGGCTCGGCGACGCGACTGGTGATGCAGGCGCTTGGCAGCGATCCGCCGGCCAAGACCAGCGAGCTCAAGGAGATCCGCGAGTTGCTCAGCCACATCGAGCAGGAGCGCGGCTGATGGATACGCTCGATACCCTGGTCCGCGCGGTCGGCTGGACGCTGATCCACTCGCTTTGGATCGGCGCTGTCATTGGTGCCGTCTACGCCGTGGCGGTGGCTGGCTGGCGCGCACGCGCGCCGCATCGCGTCTACGACTTCGGCATCGTCGGCCTTGGCGTTCTGGCGCTCAGCCTGATCGCCGTCTTTGTGCGCGAATGGTCGCTGGCGAGCGAGTCCGCTTACGCCGCCGCCGTCGCTCAGGCTGCGCTCGCCTTGCCGCAGCCTGGGGTGATACACAGCGTCGCGACCGAGGCCATCGGCGTGCCTACGTGGGCCGCGCTGGTGGACGCCGCGCTGCCCTGGCTGGTCGCTGGTTGGGCGTTGGCGGTGCTGCTGCTCGCCGGCAGCGTGGCGCGCTCGCATCTGGCCTTGCGGCGTCTGGTGACCGCTGGCGTCGCGCTACCGGAGCTGGCGCAGCCGGTGCTGGCACTGGCGCAGCAGTTTGGCGTGCGACGCGGCATCGCCGTGGTGTCCTCGGCCTGCGCCAAGGTGCCCTTTGTGATCGGCCACTTCGCGCCGGTCATCGTGCTGCCGCTGAGCATCGCTACCGGCATGCCCTGGCCGCAGCTGCGGCTGATCCTGGCGCATGAGATTGCCCATCTGCGGCGCGCCGACTATCTGGTGAACTGGCTGCAGCTGGCGCTCGAAGTGCTGTTGTTCTTCCATCCGGTGGTGCGCTGGCTCAGTGAGGATCTGCGTCGGGTGCGCGAGGATTGCTGCGACGATCTGGTGATCCATATCGCCGGTGGCCGCGCCGACTACGCGCGCGCGCTGCTGAGTTTGGAGGAGTTTCGCCAGGAAGCCCCGCGGCTGGCGCCCAGTGCAGCCGCAGGCGCGCTGCTCTGGCGCGTGCAGCGCATCGCTGGGCGCACGCCGCCCTCGCGGGTGATGGCGCAGCGTCTGCTGACGCCGCTGGCGGTGGTCTCACTGGCCGTCATCCTGCTGGCCTCGGGCCAGGTGTCGGTCCCGGGCGGACGTGCCGAGGTGTCGGTGCCGCGCGACTCGCTGGTCAGTTTCTACGCGCCGCAAACGGACGCGCAACTGGCCGCCGCCGAGCTGCGGCTGGCGCCGGCGCTCGCGCGGCCGACGATCGCGGTCGACGCCCCGGCGCCGCTGCCGCTGGCGCCACTGCCGTCGGTGGGTGAACGGCGCGTGGCGACGATGTCGGTCGGCGCGCTGACGCCTGCGCTCAATTTGCCGGCGCCGCGGCTGCTGGAGACGGTCGAATCGGCCCGTGATCCGATGACGCCGCTGTTTCAACGCGCGCCGGTGTATCCGGAATCCGAGCGCATGCGTGGACGGCGGGTGACGGTGGAAGTCAGTTATCTGCTCGACGCCAACGGTCGCGTCGTCGACATGCTGGCGGAGGATCCGCCAGCGCGCGCCTACGCTTTTGTGGCCGAGGCCAAGCGCGCGCTGGTCGACTGGCGCTACAGCCCGGAGGCGGCGCGTCTGCAGGCCGGCCAGCGCCTCAGTCAGCGCTTTGCCTTCAGGCTCGGTGATGCCGAGGTCGAGGAAATCTGCCGCTATCTGACCGGCACCCGGATCTGCCGCAAATAGGCCGGGCACTGAACGGCTGCGCGCGCGCAGGCTTCCCCCTGCGCGCTGCGCGTGGGAACCTATGCAGATCGTGCTTAGCCTGGACCCTTAGCCATGGCCCTGCTGCCCATTTTGGAGTTTCCCGACGAGCGTCTGCGCACGGTCGCCAAGCCCATCGAGCGCTTCGAACCCGAGCTGCAGACGCTGATCGACGACATGTTCGAGACCATGTACGCCGCTCCCGGCGTCGGGCTCGCCGCGACCCAGATCGACTATCACCGGCAACTGATCGTGATCGATGTGAGTGAGGAGAAGGATCGGCCGCTGGTGCTGATCAATCCGCGCATCGTCGAGAAAGAGGGCGCACAGAACTGCCAGGAAGGCTGCTTGTCGGTGCCGGGCGTGTTTGCCGATGTCGAGCGCGCCGAGCGCGTCGTGGTGGAAGCACTGGACCGCCACGGCCAGTTGCAGCGCATCGATGCCAGCGGTCTGCTTGCCGTGTGCATCCAGCATGAGATGGATCATCTGGCCGGCAAGGTGTTCGTCGACTACCTGTCGCCGCTGAAACGCCAGATGGTGCGCAGCAAGATGGAAAAGCGGCGCCGCCAGCAGGCGCCCGCCCGCGCCGCCGGTTGAGTCTGATGCGGATCGTGTTCGCCGGCACGCCGGCCTTTGCGGTGCCGTGCCTGGACGCCGTGCTCGCGTCGGCGGCGCAGTGCGTTGCGGTGTACACGCAGCCGGATCGCCCAGCCGGGCGCGGTCGTCAGCTGCAGGCCTCGCCGGTCAAGCTGCGCGCGCTCGAGGCCGGATTGCCGGTGCTACAGCCGGAGACGCTGAAGACACCGGAGGTGCAGGCCGCGCTGGCCGAGCTGCGCCCTGATCTGCTGATCGTCGTCGCCTACGGCCTGATCCTGCCGCGCGCAGTGCTTGCGATCCCGACCCACGGCTGCTGGAACGTGCATGGCAGCCTGCTGCCGCGCTGGCGCGGCGCCGCGCCGATCCAGCGCGCGCTGCTCGCCGGGGATGCAGAAACCGGTGTTGATCTGATGCAGATGGAAGCGGGCCTCGATACCGGTCCGATCCTGCTGGAACGGCGCACGCCGATCCAGCCGACCGATACCTCCGCCACGCTGCACGACCGTCTGGCGCTGCTCGGTGCCGAGGTACTGGCCGACGGTCTGGCGCGCCTGCTGCGCGGCGAGTTGCCGCCGGCGCAGCCGCAGCCGGCCGAAGGCGTGGTCTATGCACACAAGCTGGACAAAGCGGAAGCCTGGCTGGACTGGCGCCTTGGCGCCGACGAACTGGCGCGCAAGGTGCGTGGCTACCAGCCCTGGCCGGTGGCCGAGGCCGAGATCGCCGGCGAGCGCGTGCGCATCCATGCCGCCGAGGTTGTGTCGGGGCAGGGCACGCCCGGCGAGCCGATCCGCGGCACGCGCAGTCGTCTGGTCATCGCCTGTGGCGATCAGGCGCTGGCAGTGCTCAAGCTGCAGCGCGCCGGCGGGCGCGTGATCGATGCCGCCGACTACGTCAACGCCCGCCCGGACCTGAAGCGCTGATGCGCGAGCGCAAGGCCGCCGGCGCCGTGCCCATCCGTGCCCAGGTGGCGCGCGCGCTGCTGGCGGTGGCGCGCGGGGCCTCGCTGGATGGCGCCTTGCTGCAGATTGCTGCCGAGCATCCGCAGGCAGGCTTTGCGCGCGCCCTGTGTTACGCCAGCCTGCGCTACGCGTGGTCGGCCGAGGCCTTGCTGCGCCGGTTGAGCGCGCGTCCGCCCAAGCCGCTGATCGCGGCGCTGTTGCGCGCCGGGCTCACCGAGCTGCGCCATCTGGCGACGCCCGCCCATGCTGCCGTCGCCGAGACGGTCACGGCGGCGCAGCAGTTGGAGGCCGGCGCCGCCGGTTACGTCAATGCGGTGCTGCGGCGCTATCTGCGTGAACGCGAGGCGCTGGAGGCGGCGCTCGGCAGCGAGCTGGAGGCGCGCTTCGAGCATCCGCGCTGGCTGATCGAGCACTATCAGCGCGACTGGCCTTTGCACTGGGAGGCGCTGTGCGCCGCCGGCAATCAGGCAGCGCCGATGTGGCTGCGGGTGGATGCCCGCTCGGGCACGCGCGCGGCCTACGTCGAGGCGCTGCAGGCCGCGGGTCTGGCGGTGCAAGTGCCGGCGACGCCGCCGCTGGCGGTATGCCTGAGCGAGGCGGTCGCGGTGGACCGGCTGCCCGGCTTTGCCAGCGGTCGCGTCTCGGTGCAGGACGTCGTCGCTCAGCGTGTGGTCGACGAGCTGGCTCTCGCGCCCGGCATGCGCGTGCTGGACGCCTGCGCGGCGCCGGGTGGCAAGACGGCGGCGATTGCCGAGCGCGTCGCCGATCTGGACATCGTGGCGGTGGAGTCCGATCCGGCCCGTGTGCCGCGTCTGCAGCAGACGGTGGAACGCTGTCGCGTCCAGGCCCGATTGCACATCGCCGACGCCGCCGAACCGGGACGCTGGTGGGACGGTCGCCCCTTCGATCGCATCCTGATCGATGCGCCTTGCAGTGGCACCGGCGTGATCCGGCGCCATCCCGACATCAAGCATCTGCGCCGTCCCTCGGATCTGGCGGCGCTGGTAGCCACGCAGGCGCGTCTGCTGGATGCTCTGTGGCCTTTGCTCGCCCCCGGCGGACGTCTAACCTACGCCACGTGCTCAGTCCTCGCCCTCGAAAATCAAGCCCAGATCGCGGCCTTCCTGCAGCGCACGCCGACCGCGCGCGTGGTCGAGCGCGACTGCGACTGGGGCGTGCCGGCGACGCCGGGACGCCAGAATCTGACCGGTCAGGACGCCGGCGACGGCTTCTACTACGCCTCGTTGCTGCGCTCGCCCTGATGGTCCCCGCGCTGCTGCCGGCGCAGCAGCTCAGCCTGCTGCAGGCGCGCGAGAGCGCTGATCGGGTGCCGGCGCTGGAGATCTCGATGCGCCTGGACCTCGGCACGCAGGCCACCGAAGCGCTCGAATCCGGACTGGCGCTGGGCTATCAGGTGCGCTGGCAACTGGCTGATGGGCGCGAACTCAGTCAGGGCGTGACCTTGCGCTACAGCCCGCTGCTGCGCGCCTACGCGCTGTCGCTGGGCAATGCGCCGGCGCAGACCTACGCGTTGCGCAACGCCATGCTGGCGGCGTTCGAGCAGGCGCGGCTGCGTTTTGACGAGGCGGCTGCCTGCGCCAGTGCGTGCGGCGGCCGGGTGCGCGTGGCGCTCGATCGCGCGCGGCTGCCAGCCTCCTTGCGCCTGCCCGCGCTGCTGCAGCCGGACTGGGCCTTCGACAGCGGCTGGCACGAGGTCCAGCGATGAGCGTCTGGAAGCGCGCGCTGCCGCTGCTGGCGCTGACCGTCCTGGCGTTCGGGGCGGTGTACCTGTCCGGTCACGATGCCGATGTCGGACCGCGCATGGGCAGCGAGTGGAGCGCCGTGCTCACTGCGATGGGACTGGCACTGACGCTGCTGCTCGGTGCGCTGGGCCTGGAAGCCTGGCGCCTGTTCCGCGATGTGCGCCGACGCGCGCCCGGCGCGCGGCTGTCCTGGCGGCTGCTGAAGCGACTGGCACTGCTGGTGCTGCCGCCGCTCGGCATGTTGTTCTTTTTTGCGCTGCGTTTCGTCCATGGCGCGGTCGACAGCTGGTTCCAGGTCGACGTCAATGCCGCGCTGGACGACAGCCTGACGGTCGCCCGTCGTGCCATCGAGCTCAGCGAGGAGCAGGGTCTGGCGCGGGTGCGCCTGCATGCCCAGCGCATCGACGACGGCGAGGCCGGCAGTGACAGCGAGAGCCTGACCGCCGCGCTCGATGAACTCGGCGCGCTGGAACTGGCGCTTTACGATCCCTCGCGCCGGGTGATCGAGCGCGTCGCCGCCGATCCGCGCTATCTGGCGCCCAGCGTGCCGGCCGACGCCTTGTGGCAATCGCTGCGCGCCACCGGCAGCGCCTCCAGCGTCGATCGCAGCAGCGAGGGCCTGACGGTTTTGTCGATGGTCGAGCTGCCGCTGCGTGGCGAGGTGCTGCTGGCGCGTTTCGAGGTCGACAACGAGATCGCGACGCTGGCGCAGACCATCGAGCGCCACTACTACGACTATCGGCAGCTGGCATTCCTGCGCAACGCGCTCAAGTTCACGCTCAGCGTGGTGCTCAGCGTGGTGCTGATCGCGGCGATTTTGTTCGCGCTGTATCTGGCGTTTGCGCTGGCGCGTGGTTTGGTCGAGCCACTGCGCCGGCTGGTGGAAGCCACGCGCGCGGTGGCGCAGGGTGACTATCGGATCTCGGTGCCGGAGATCACCGACGACGAACTCGGCGGCCTGGCGCGCGCCTTCAACCAGATGGCGCGCGAACTCGATCAGGCCAACCAGCGTCTGCTGCGAGCGGCGGGCGATGCCGAATCCGGTCGCCGCTACTTCGAGGGCGTGCTCGACCGCATTTCCTCCGGCGTGCTCAGCCTGGACGGCGCCGGCCGCCTGCGCACCTCGAACGGCTCGGCGCACGACATCCTGGGCGTGGATCTGACGCCCTGGAACGGCCTGCCGATCGAGCGCCTGGGCAAGGCCGATCCGCCGCTGCTGCCGCTGACGCAGCATCTGGTCGAGGTGCTGGCGCGCCAGCCCGGCGACTGGCGCGAGGAAGTGCGCATCCTACGCGGCGGCCAGGAGCAGCGCCTGCTGCTGCGCGGCGCGCGCCTGCCGGGCGGCGACGGCGAGGTCGGCGGGCTGGTGCTGGTGTTCGATGACGAGTCCGAATACGCCAAGGCTACGCGCGACTCGGCGTGGTCGGAAGTGGCGCGCCGACTGGCGCACGAGATCAAGAATCCGCTGACGCCGATCCAATTGGCTGCCGAGCGCCTGCGCCGCAAGTTCCTGGATCGTTTGCCGGAAGCCGATCGCGAGGTGCTGGATCGCTCCACCCACACCATCGTTGCCCAGGTGGAGGCGCTGAAGGCAATGGTGAATGCCTTCAGTGACTACGCGCGTCCGCCGAAGCTGGAGCTGAAGCCGATCCGGCTGTCCAAGATCATTCGCGAGGTGGTCGATCTGTACGTGGGCGAAACCTCGCGCCTGGACATCCAGTTGCGCATCCCGGAGGAGGAGCCGCCGGTGCGCGCGGACGCCGGTCGCATCCGCCAGCTGCTGCACAATCTGCTGCGCAATGCCGAGGAGGCGCAGCCGGAGGGCCGCGCGCGCGTCGAGGTCTCGCTGCACGGCGCCACCGAGGGCAGCCGCTCGCTGCTGGAGCTGGAAGTGCGCGACCACGGCCCTGGCATCCCGGAGGCGCTGCTGGAACGCCTGTTCGAGCCCTACACCACCACCAAAACCAAAGGCACCGGCCTTGGGCTGGCGATCGTCAAGAAGATTGTCGAGGAGCACGCCGGCCATATCCGTGCCGACACCATGAGCGACGGCGGCGCGCGCTTCCGGGTACGTTTCCCGCTCTGAGCGCGCTGGGGAGCAGGGTATGCCCAAAGCACTGACGTTCTGGTTCGCGCGCGCTGTCGATGCGTTGTTGCCGGCCGCCTGCCTGCTGTGCCGCCGCGAGGCGGGCGTGCGGCTGTGTGCGGACTGCGCGCGCCATCTGGGCGCCAACGGCAGTGCCTGCGCACGCTGCGCCCAGCCGCTGCCGCAGCCAGCGCCGCTGTGCGGCCATTGCCTGCAGAAGACGCCGGCTTTCGACGCCAGTTGGGCCGCCTTGCGCTACGAGGCGCCGCTCGATGGCTTGATCCAGCGCCTCAAGTTTGCCGAAGGGCTGGCGGCGATCCCGGCACTGCGCCCGCAGTGGTCGCAGGCCTACCGCTCGGCGCTGACGCAGCGTGCGTCGCCGCCGCCCGAGGCGCTGGTGCCGATCCCGCTGCATGCCAGCCGGCTGCGCCAGCGCGGCTACAACCAGGCGCTGGAACTGGCGCGCGCTTTGGCGGCGGATCTGGCGCTGCCGGTGCTCGATCACGCGCTGCAGCGCACACGCGCCACCGCGGCGCAGCCGGGGCTGGATCGCGAAGCGCGCTGGCGCAATGTGCGCGGGGCCTTTCGCGCCGAGGCGCCGCTGCCCGCACGCATCGCGCTGATCGACGATGTGATGACCACCGGCGCCACGCTGGATGCTGCCGCGCGGGCGCTGAAGGCGGCCGGCGTGCAGTGGGTGGAGGCGGTGGTGCTGGCGCGCCGACCCTGAGTGCCGCGACTGCCTATACTGCGGCGCTTTCATTGCGTAGCCCGCCGATGAGCGCCCTGCATCCTGAGCTCCCCGCTGCCCTTCCGCAGATTGCCCGCGCCTTTGCCGAGGCGCAGCCGTTTCGGCATGTGGTGATCGACCAGTTTCTGGACCCCGCGCTGATCGCGCGCCTGCTGGCGGACTTCCCGAATTTCGAAGAGCGCTACGCGCGCAACGAAAGTGGATTGGTGGGCGGCAAGGCCGTGCGCATGGACATGCCGACGATCTCGCCGGCCTATGCCGAACTGGATCAAGCCATCCAAAGCCCGGCCTTCCTGGCCACGATCTCGGCGATCACCGGCATTCCCGATCTGCTCTACGATCCCGACTACGTGGGCGGCGGCACCCATGAGAACGTCCATGGCCAGGGCCTGGACCCGCATGTGGACTTCAACATCCTGCCGACGCGCGGTTGGCATCGCCGGCTCAATCTGATCGTCTATTTGAACCACGAGTGGGACGCGTCCTGGGGCGGCTGCCTGGATCTGCACAAGGATCCCTGGAGCGCCGAGCACGACGAGATCCAGACCGTGCTGCCGCTGTACAACCGCTGCGTGATCTTCGAAACCAACGAGATCTCCTGGCACGGTTTTCGGGCCATCGATCTGCCGGCCGAGCGCCGCGGGCTGTCGCGCAAATCGCTGGCGATCTACCTGTACACGCGCGAGCGGCCGCCGCAGGAGACGGCGCCCTCGCACGGCACCATCTATGTGCCGGCGGGGCTGCCGGCGCAGCTCCGCCCAGGCCACGTGCTCAGCGAGGCCGACTGGCTGGAACTGCGCCGACGCTTCGGGCGGCTCAAAGGTCAGCTCAAGTTCCTGTACCAGCGCGAGCTGGAACAGAGCCGCGATTACGAGGTGGTGATCCGGGCGCTGGCCGAGGCGCGCGCGCAGGTGGCGCTGCCGCTGGAGGGCTTTGTGCGCCAGTCCGGCGCGGTCGACGGCTACCACCCGGATGGCTGGGCCGGCGCTGAGCTGCGCTTCGTCTGCACCGCCTCACGCCCCTTGCAACGGCTGACGCTGCGGTTGTGGGCGCCGCCGCAACTGGCGGCTGACGCCCGCGTGCGCCTGCAGGTGGGCGAGGCGCTGGCCGAGGCCGCCCTGATCCCGGGCGAGGTCTGCGAGATCGCCCTCGACGCGCCGCTGGAACCCGAGGCGCAGGCCACGGTCCATGTGCACAGCAGTCACACCTTCAAACCCAGCGAGCACGGGCAGCCGGACGACCGCGCGCTGGCCTGGCGCCCGATCAGCATGGTGTGGGACTAATGGGACTCCGGCGTTCGATCGCGATCCTGCTCGGGCTGAGGGACGAGGTGCACTCGGCCCACCCCAACGGCCACTTCTACTCGCCCGTGTGCAATCCGCACGAGCTGTGGCAGCGCCAGGACGAAATCTGGCGGCAGCCACTGGCGCCGGTGCTCGGCGTCGACTTCAACGATGCGATGCACCTGACCATCCTGCGCGAATGGTTTCCGCGCCAGCTGCCGGCCTATGACTACCCCGAGCACGGCTCGGCGGACGAGGCGCTGACCCACTACTACACGGCCAACTCGCAGTTTGGCTGGCTGGATTCGCGCGCGCTGTTCGTGTTCATGCGCGAGCTCAGGCCGCGGCGCATCGTCGAGGTGGGTTCGGGCTATTCCTCGATGCTGATGGCCGATGTGAATCAGCGCTTCCTCGACGGCGCCTGCGAGATCCGCTGCATCGAGCCCTATCCGCGCGCCTTTCTGCAGCGCGGCGTGCCCGGCATCCGCGAGGTGATCGTGCAGCCGGTCCAGCGCGTGCCGATGACCGTCTACGAGCGCCTGCAGGCCGGGGATTTTCTGTTCATCGACTCCTCGCACGTCTGCAAGACCGGCAGCGACGTCAACCACCTGTTTTTCGAGGTGTTGCCGCGGTTGGCGCCCGGCGTGCTGATCCACATCCACGACATTCCGCTGCCCAATGAGTACAAGCCGGAGTGGGCAATCCAGGAAAACCGCAGCTGGAACGAGCTCTACCTGCTGCGCGCGCTGCTGATGTACTCGACCGCTTTCGAAACCGTGTTCGGCTGCGATTACGCCTACACGCGCTTCCCGGACGCGGTACGCACGGCGCTGGCGCTGCCCAATGGCGCGGCTTTCGGCGGTGGCAGCTACTGGATCCGCCGACTCGCGCCGCGCTGAGTTCAGGAGCCCGCCGGCGCCGCCACCACGCTGCCGAACACATAGCGCTCCAGGCTGGCGCGCTGTTCAAAGCGCAGGCCTTGCGGCGCCAGCGCCGCCTGCAGGCGCTCGATGCGATTGGCGGTGGTGACCCACACGCGCGTGGCATCGGAATCGACGACGCGCGCCAGCGGCGCGTCGTAGGCGGGATCGTCGCGGGCGGCGAGGCTGACGCGGGTTACTGGCGCGCCCAGATAGAAATACAGACCGTAGAAGGCCGATTCCTCGACGAACACGATCTCGCGCGGGCGCTGCGTCCAGTGGGCATCGATGGTGCCGGCCAGTTCGCGCGCATCCTTGGCGTGCGGCGCCCAGTCCGGCCCCAGCGCCTTGCCGGCCAGCAGCACGGCGGCGCTGATCAGCGCGGTCCAGGTGATTTGCCGCAGCCGATGCCGATTGAACGGGTGCAGGCGGCGGCCGATCAAAATCGCCAAGGGCACCAGCAGCGGCAGCAGATACAGATACAGGCGCGAGCGAGCGAAGCAGAACACCAGGAAGGGCAACAGGAACCACAGGATCAGCAACTGGTCCTCGCGCGTCCGCGTTCGCCACCACGCCGGCCAGCCGCGCACGCGCAGCAGCGCCGGCAGGCGCCGCATCAGCAGCAGCGACCACGGCAACAAGCCGATCAGCAGCGTCGGCCCGTAGACCTCGATCGGCCCGGTCCAGCCGGAATTGCGATCGTGGATGTCGGTGAACACGCGGCCGTAGACCTCGTAGCCGAGGAAATAGCCGAGCAAGCCTTCGTGCTTGTAAATCACCAGCGCGTACCAGGGCAGCGCGATCGCCAGGAACAGCAACAGCGCGGTGAGGCTGAACACGCGCGGCCGCGGCGCCGGCTGCAGACGCGCGTACACCAGCATTGGCAGCAGCGGCAGCAGACCGGGCGGCCCCTTGGTCATGAAGGCCAGCCCCAGGCCAGTCCACAGCAGCGCCCGAGCGCGTCCTGCAGCGCGCGCATCCGTGGCCTGCAGCAGATGCACATAGCCGAGCATCGCCAGGGTTTCGAAGGCAGTGAGCAAATAGTCGGTGTTGATCCAGTTGCCGGCGCCGAAGGGCACCGGACTGGTGACGAAGATCAGCGCCGGCAGCCACGGCGCCGCCGGCAGCAGCCGCAGCCCCAGCAGCACCAGCAGAAAGGCGGTGGCGACATAGGACAGCGCGTTCGGCAGCCGCAGCGCGGCCTCGCTGCGCCCGAAAGTCTGCACGCTCGCCGCAATCGCCCAGTAGGTCAGCGGCGGCTTCGCCCAGTGCTCGTAGGCCGGGTGGCGCCGCGGCGTCAGCCAGTCGCCGGAATCGACCATCTGCAGCGCGATATTGCTGTAGCGGCCTTCGTCCGGCCCCCACAGGCCGCGCCCACCCTGGAAACTCAGCGCCAGCACCAGGGCCAGCAGCAGCGTCAGCGCGATACCGCGCCGGTACAGCGGGTGAGTTTCAGGCATAGCAGGGTGCAGACCGCGAAGGACCGCGAACGATAGCGCGCTCGCCGTGCGCAAAGCGAAGCCCGCTGCCGCGCCGTCCGCATTGCCGCCTCTGGCCGCTGCTGGCAGCATACGCGGTCCCCCGAGGTGTCCCGAGCGTGGCCGTCAGTGTCGCTGACGCCTGCGCGCGGAGCCCATGCATCAGCCGGCGCTGGCCGGCGCCAGGAGCAGCGATGAACTACATCTACACGATGAACGGCGTCAGCAAGACGGTGCCGCCGAAGCGCGAGATCATCAAGGACATCTCGCTGTCCTTCTTCCCCGGCGCCAAGATCGGCCTGCTCGGTCTGAACGGCGCCGGCAAGTCCACCGTGCTGCGCATCATGGCCGGTGTGGACAAGGACTTCGTCGGTGAGGCGCGTCCGCAGCCGGGCATCAAGGTCGGCTTCCTCGAGCAGGAGCCCAAACTCGATCCGGCCAAGACCGTGCGCGAGTGCGTCGAGGAAGGTCTGGGCGAGATCTTCACCGCGCAGGCCGAACTCGAAAAGGTCTACGCCGCCTACGCCGAGCCGGATGCCGATTTCGACGCGCTGGCCGAGAAACAGGCGCGCCTGGAAGCCATCCTTGCCGCTGGCGACGCCCACACCATGGAGCAGCAGCTCGAGCAGGCCGCCGACGCCCTGCGCCTGCCGCCCTGGGACGCGCTGGTGAAGAACCTCTCCGGTGGCGAAAAGCGCCGCGTCGCGCTGTGCCGGCTGCTGCTGCAGCGCCCGGACATGCTGCTGCTCGACGAGCCCACCAACCACCTGGACGCCGAGTCGGTCGAGTGGCTGGAGCAGTTCCTGGCGCGCTTCCCCGGCACCGTGGTGGCGGTCACCCATGACCGCTACTTCCTCGACAACGCCGCCGAATGGATTCTGGAACTCGACCGCGGCCGCGGCATACCGTGGAAAGGCAATTACTCGTCCTGGCTGACGCAGAAGGAAGAACGCCTGCGCCAGGAAGCGCAGAGCGAAAAAGCCCGGCAAAAGGCGCTGGCGCGCGAATTGGAATGGGTGCGTCAGAATGCCAAGGGCCGTCAGGCCAAGAGCAAATCGCGTCTGGCCAAGTTCGAGGAACTGAACTCGGTCGAATACCAGCAGCGCAATGAGACCAACGAGATCTATATCCCGCCCGGCGAGCGTTTGGGCGATCTGGTGGTGGATTTCCGCAATGTCTCCAAAGCCTTTGGTGATCGCCTGCTGATCGATAATCTGAGTTTCCGCGTACAGCCCGGCGCGATCGTCGGCATCATCGGTCCGAATGGCGCCGGTAAATCAACGCTGTTCAAAATGCTGACCGGCGCCGAAAAGCCGGATTCGGGTGAAGTGGTGATCGGCCCGACCGTCAAACTGGCCTATGTCGACCAGTCACGCGATTCGCTCGATGCCGACAAGAACGTCTGGCAGGCGATCAGCGGCGGCAGCGACATCCTGACCATCGGCAAGATCGAAATCCAGTCACGCGCCTACATCGGCCGCTTCAACTTCCGCGGGCAGGACCAGCAGAAACTGGTGGGTTCGCTGTCGGGCGGTGAGCGCGGTCGACTGCATCTGGCGGCCACGCTGTTGCAGGGCGGCAACCTGCTGCTCCTCGACGAGCCCTCCAACGACCTCGACATCGAAACCCTGCGCGCGCTGGAAGACGCCATCCTGGAGTTCCCCGGCTGCGTGATGGTGATCTCGCATGACCGCTGGTTCCTCGACCGCATCGCCACCCACATCCTGGCCTTTGAAGGCGACTCGCACGTCGAGTTCTTCCAGGGCAACTACACCGAGTACGAAGCCGACAAGAAGCGTCGCCTGGGTGAGGAAGGCGCCAAGCCGCATCGACTGAAGTACAAGCCGCTCAGCCGGTAAAAGGGAAAGGGAAAAAGGAAAAGGGGTGGCGTCCCGGAGGGTGCCGCGCTTGATTCGGCGGGCGCCGCTCCCGCGGCGCTGCGGTAGATCTGGAGGGCGCCGCTCCCGCGGTGCCGCGGTAGATCTGGAGGGCGCCGCTCCCGCGGCGCTGCTCTTGGGTCCAGGCCGTCGAACGCCCGCCCAGGCGCCGGAGGACCGGCGCCCTCCTCGCAGCCGCCATCGGCCGCACTTCGAAGTACGTCGCCGTTGATCTGGACGGCGCCGCTCCGCAGCCCTGCTTTTGATCCGGAGGGCGCCGCTCCCGCGGCGCTGCTGTTGGTCCCACGCCGCAATCCAGCCCGCCACTGCACACCTGCCTCACGCGGCACATGTTGCGATAGCCGCTTTTGAGGGCCTTCCATGCACCGCTCGCGCTGGTATTTGCTGCCCTGGGCACTGCTGCCTTTCCTCGCGGCCTTCGGCGGCGCGGCGTTTCCGCCGGATGCCTGGTTCGCCGCGCTGGCCAAGCCCAGCTGGCAGCCGCCCAACTGGCTGTTCGGTCCGGTGTGGACGGCGCTGTATCTGATGATGGGCGTCGCCGCCGGGCTGGTCTGGTTGCGCGGTCCGTCGACGGCCGTGCGGCTGGCGCTGACGGTGTTTGCCGTGCAACTCGTCCTCAATGCGCTGTGGACACCGGTGTTTTTCGGCGCCCGCGCACTCGGCGCGGCGCTCGGGGTAATCCTGCTGCTGTGGCTCGCCATTGCACTGACGATCAAGCACTTCTGGCCGCTGCACCGACTCGCCGCCGCGCTGTTGCTGCCCTATCTGGCCTGGGTCAGTTTTGCCACCGCGCTGAATGCGGAATTGTGGCGGTTGAATGGGTGAGTCCAAGCGTCCTTGTGAGCAACTGTGACATCCGGCTATGCTCTGGCGTCACATTCGTACACAAGGTGCCGTATGCGCAGACTGTTGCTGGGAATGGTGTTGGCCCTAGTCGCGTTTGCCGCCCAGGCGGGTGAGCGCTGGATGGGCTTTATCCAGGCCGAGGTCGAGATTGATGCGCAGGGCCGCGCCAGCACAGTCAAACTGCTGCACAACCGTCTGAGCAAGGCCATGCGGGCCACGCTGATCGAGCGCATCCGCGCGGTGGAATTCGAGCCCGCGGTGGTCGATGGACAGCCGGCGCCGGCAGCCGTGACGATATCGGTGGTGCTCGGTGTCAACGAGTTGCCGGATGCGCTGCAAGTGGTGATCGACGATATCGCCATCACCGTCGGCACGCGCAAAGCCACGCCGCCGCGCTATCCGATGCGCGAACTCGAACGCGGAGAGTCCGGCATGGTAACGCTGCGCGTGGCCTATGACGCCGACGGTCGGGTGATCGAAGCGACGCCAGCCGATCCGGGTGCGCGCCGGGATGCTTTCATGATCGCCGCGCTGCGCGCCGCGAGCCGCTGGCAGTTGGAACCCCAGCGCGTCGCCGGCATCGGGGTAGCCGGAACGGCGATCATCCCGGTGCTCTTCACCATCGCCGACGAGGCGCCGGAGAAATCCGGCTCGGGCGTGCTGCGCTTCCAGGACGGCGGCAGTCTCAACGTCAGCCGCCGCGCACAGGACCAGTGGGAGCTGGCCGACTCGCGCGTGCGCGTACGCTCGCTGGAAGGCGCGCGCGAGGCCATCGGCGGGAGCTGAGCCCGCTCCCGCACCGTGTTTCGCGTTTGAGCAGCCTGCCGCTGCGCCTGACAGCTGTTCTGCATGCCATCAGTCACGCAGCGCGGGCGCGGTCGGCCGGCGTAGCGTGTGCGCATGCACTTTGCTCATGGCCATTTCTATGGGGATTACCAGCGCCAGCGGCGTCTGGGTGACATTGCCCTGGCCGAACTGGCGCCGACCGTCCCGGAGTCCGAGGTGGCGCCGCACGTGCATGCCGACGCGCACTGTCTGCTGCTGCTCGCGGGCGAGTACTTGAGCACGGCAGCGGGCATGCCGGCGCGGGCGCGCGGGCCTTTGTTGATCTTGAATCCGCCGGGCACCGAGCATCGCGACCGTTTTGCCGGGTTGGACGGTCGCTTTTTCACGCTCTCGCTCAGCGCGGACTGTTGGCGGGCGATGGCACAGGAGCGCCGGCTGGACGCCGGCGCGCGGCGTCTGGGAAGCGGGGCGATGGCGCAGGCGCTGGGCCTGCGGAGCGAGCTGCAGCACTGGGACGCGCAGTCGCCGCTGGCGGTGGAATGTCGATTGCATGCGCTGCTCGACGAGGCCGCCATCGATGTGCGGCTGGACGGCGACCACGCGCCACCCTGGCTGCAGCGCGTGCGCGAGCAGCTGGAGGACCAATGGCGCACGCAGCCCGGCATCGCCGAGCTGGCGCACACTGCTGGCGTGCACCCGGTGTACCTGGCGCGCGCCTTCCGCCGGCAGTACGGCTGCACGCCAGCCGACTATCTGCGCCGCTGTCGCCTGCAACGCGCTGCTCTGATGTTGAGCGACCGCCGCCGCAGCATCGCGGCGATCGCCGCCGACTGCGGTTTCGTCGATCACAGCCATCTGACGCGTGCCTTCACCCTGCGCTTTGGCTGCACGCCATCGGCGTATCGACACCGACTGGATTGAGCCCGGCGCAGGGGTTGCCTGCGTACAAGACGCCGTGCAGTGTGCACGCTAGCGTGCAGCCATCAACGTCTGGAGCGGCTGCCATGCAGACACTGTGGTTGGGATTTTCGATCTCCATGCTGTGCGCGCACGCCGCGGCGGCCGACTATTCGGCGCTGACCCGGGCGGTGGAGGCTGGCGAGTACCAGCAGATCAGCAGCGTGCTGATCGCGCAGCGCGGCCACGTGGTCTACGAGCACTATTTTGACGAGGGCGGCGCGCAAGCCCGGCGGAACACGCGCTCGGCGACCAAAACCATCGCCAGCATGCTGGTGGGCCTGGCCATCGAGGACGGCAAGCTGGCGGGCGTGGACGCGCCCGTGTTGCCGCTATTGAAGCTGCGTCAACCGCCGGCGAATCCTGATCCGCGCAAGAACGCGATCACCGTCGAGGACCTGCTGACCATGTCCTCGCTGCTCGAATGCCATGACGAGAACAGTTACTCGCGCGGCAACGAGGAGCGCATGTATCTGGTCGAGGACTGGGTGCAGTTCTACGTCGACCTGCCGATCCAGGGCTTTCCGGCGTGGATGCCCAAACCGGCGGACTCGCCTTACGGCCGCAGCTTCCGCTACTGCACGGCGGGCGTCACCACGCTGGGGGCGGCGCTGGAGGGCGCGCTCGGTGAAACGCTGCCCGAGTACGCGCAGCGCCGCTTGTTCGCGCCACTCGGCATCGAGGGCGCCGAGTGGCAGCACTCGCCGCTGGGCTTGGCGCAGGCTGGCGGCGGCCTCGGCCTGCGCACGCGCGACCTGTACTTGCTGGGTCAGCTGTATTTGGACGAGGGCAAGGTCGGTGATCGTCAGCTGATCCCGCGCCGCTGGGTGCGCGCCTCCACAACCGCGCATGCGCGTGTCGATGAGGGCATCGAGTACGGCTACTTGTGGTGGCTGATGCAGTTCCCGGTGGGCGAGCGCCGCTACCAGTCCTTTGCCATGAATGGCGCTGGCGGCAATACGGTGCAGGTGTTCCGCGAGCAGCAGGCGGTGGTGGTCATCACCACGACCAACTTCAACGTGCAGCAGCCGCATCGTCTCACCGCCAAACTGCTGACTGAGCAGATTCTCCCGCAGCTTTGATGCCGCCAGTCGCCGAAGCAGCAGCCGGTCCGCAGCGACTGCGCCACGCACATGCCGCAGTCCGGGTCCCCGCCCCTTGCCGCGCTTCTCCCCTGTGGCCCCGCGCTCGCCGAAACACCGCCGAACTGCGGCCCGCTTGACCCAGGTCATTGGTCGGCGCGGGCCTCGCGTCCGACCATGCCTCCCGCAATGGAAATCTCCGCGGAGGCGGCTATGTCGAGTACCCGTAAGCTATGGATCATGCTGAGCCTGTTGTTGCTCAGTTCTTTCTCGGTGCTGCTGTGGATGGGCGGCGAAATCTATCGGCAGGCGCCGCCAGTGCCGGCGCGTTTCGTGTCGGAGAGCGGCGCAGTGCTGTACACGCGTGCCGACATCGACACCGGCCGCGAAGTCTGGCAGTCGATCGGTGGCATGCAGTTGGGCTCGATCTGGGGCCACGGCGCCTATGTGGCACCGGATTGGAGCGCCGACTGGTTGCATCGCGAAGCGGTGGCGCTGCGCGAGATCTGGGCGCAGCGCGACTACGCTCGCGCCTATGAGCAACTGGGCGTGGGCGAGCGCGCGGCGCTGGATGATCGTTTGCGCCGCGAGATGCGCAGCAATCGCTATGACGCCGCCACCGAGACCGTCACGCTGAGCGAGGACCGCCTCGCCGCCGCGCGCGTGGTGGCTGCCCATTACGACAGCCTGTTCGGCGATGCCATCGAGTTTTCCAAGTTGCGCGAGCAGTACGCGATGAAGGAAGGCACCGTGCCCGATCCCGCGCGGCGCGCGCAGTTGGGCGCCTTCATCCACTGGAGCGCCTGGGCGGCGACCACCGAACGGCCCGGCGCGAACATCACCTATACCAGCAACTGGCCGTCGGAACCGCTGGTGGGCAATGAGCCGACCTCGGGCATCTTCCTGTGGAGCGTGTTCAGCGTGCTGTTCCTGATCGCCGGCATCGCGGCGCTGGTCTGGTACCACGCGGCCACCGACGGTCACAAGGACACGCTGGTGCCGCCGGCCTCCGATCCGCTGGCTGGGCTCACTGCTACGCCATCGATGAAAGCGACCGCCAAGTACTTCTGGGTGGTGGCGGCGCTGTTCCTGGTGCAGATCCTGCTCGGCGCCTTCACCGCGCACTATCAGGTGGAAGGCCAGCAGTTCTACGGCTACAACATCAGCGAGATCCTGCCGTACTCGCTGACGCGCTCCTGGCACACCCAGCTCGGCGTGCTGTGGATCGCCACTGCCTGGCTGGGCACCGGTTTGTTCATTGCCCCGGCGATCGGCGGCGCGGAGCCCAAGTTCCAGCGCCTCGGCGTCAACTTCCTGTTCGTCTGTCTGCTGATCATCGTCGTCGGCGCTTTCACCGGGCAGTGGTTCGCCGTGATGCAGAAGATGGGTCTGGCCGAGAACTTCTGGTTCGGTCACCAGGGTTGGGAATACGTCGACATCGGTCGCTTCTGGCAGGCCTTCCTGTGGGTGGGCCTGATCCTCTGGCTGCTGCTGATGGGCCGTGCGCTGTGGCCGGCCATGCGTCGCCAGGATGACACCCGCTCGATCGTCACGCTGCTGTTCCTGTCCACCGTCGCCATCGGTCTGTTCTACGGCGCCGGCCTGCTGTGGGGGCGCCACACGCATATCTCGATGGTCGAGTACTGGCGTTGGTGGGTGGTGCATCTGTGGGTCGAGGGCTTCTTCGAAGTGTTCGCCACCGCCGTGATCGCCTTCCTGTTCGTCAAGCTGGGTCTGGTGCGCGGACGCACCGCCACGGCCGGCGTGCTGTTCGCCACGGTGATCTTCCTCACCGGCGGCGTGCTCGGCACCGCGCATCACTGGTATTGGGCCGGCACGCCGACCTCGATCATCGCGGTGGGTGCCAGCTTCTCGGCGCTGGAAGTGGTGCCGCTGGCGCTGATCGGCTTTGAGGCCTTCGACACCTATCGCAAGAGTGCAGCCACGCCGTGGATGGCGCGCTATCGCTGGCCGATCCTGTTCTTCGTCGCGGTGGCTTTCTGGAATCTGGTCGGCGCCGGTCTGTTCGGCTTCCTGATCAACCCGCCGCTGGCGCTGTACTACATGCAGGGTCTCAACCTGACCCCGCTGCATGGCCACACCGCGCTGTTCGGCGTTTACGGCATGCTCGGCATCGGGCTGATGCTGTTCTGCCTGCGCCTGCTCAAGCCGGAGGCGCAGTGGAATGGCGCCGTGCTGGCGCGCGGCTTCTGGGCGCTCAACCTCGGCCTGCTGGGCATGGCGTTGCTGTGCCTGCTGCCGATGGGCATCCTGCAGGTGTCCTCGGCGATCCAGAACGGCTATTGGTATGCGCGTTCGGCGGAGTTCGTGCACAGCCCGATCGTCGAGACGCTGGTGTGGCTGCGCGTCCCCGGTGACGTGATCTTCTCGGTCGGCGCGCTGTGCATCGCCTGGTTCGTGGCCTCGCTGTGGCTCGCGCCCAAGCGGGAAGCGGCCAGCCGTCCGGCGATCGCCTGAACCGCGGTGGCCCGGCGCAGCGATACTTCGGTGCGCCGGGCTACAGCAGCCGTCCCATGATCGAGTTCTATCCTGTCATCAAGCACTGGCACCTGCTGCTGGCCCTGAGCAGCGGTGCCGTGTTCCTGCTGCGCGGTGTGCTGGTGCTGGCCGGTCGCCCGCTCGGCAATCACCCGGTTCTGCGCTATCTCAGCTACAGCATCGACAGCCTGCTGCTCACGCTGGCGCTGATGCTGCTGACCATGCTGCACCTGAATCCCTTCAGCCAGCCCTGGCTGGTCTGCAAACTCAGTCTGTTGGTGGTCTATGTGCTGCTAGGGGTCTACGCGCTGCGGCGCGCGCGCACGCCGCGCGGGCGTGGCCTGTGCCTGTTGGCGGCGCTGACGGTGTATGGGGCGATGATCGGCATCGCGCTGGCGCACCATCCCTACGGCTGGTTGCGTCTGTACGGCTGGCTCTGACGCCCGACGTCCTCGCTGCATTCGATTGCAGTCGCCGCGGACTGGCGCCGGCTGGCCTAGCATCGGCCTCCCGGGATCGGAGCGGAGGGGCTCATGCAGACCAGGACGAGCGCGCTACTGGCAGTGGCGCTCACCAGCATGTTTGGGTGCGCCACCACACCCAGTGACACGATCGCGGTGGCGCCGGCGGCGCCAGCGCCCGCAGCGATCGCCACGATCGGCGCAGCGGTCAGTACGGCGGCCGGCAAGCCGGTGATCTATCAGGTGTTCACGCGCCTGTATGGCAATCAGCAGACGCGCAACCGACCCTGGGGCACGCTGGCGGAGAATGGCGTCGGCAAGTTTGCCGACTTCAGCGACAGCGCGCTGGCCAGCATCCGCGAGATGGGCGTCAGCCACATCTGGTACACCGGCGTGCTGCACCACGCCAGCGTGACCGATTACAGCGCCTACGGCATCACGGGCGACGATCCCGATGTGGTCAAGGGCCGCGCCGGCTCGCCGTATGCGATCCGCGACTACTACAACGTCGATCCCGATCTGGCGACCGATCCGGCGCAGCGGCTCGATGAGTTTCGTGCGCTGATCGCGCGCAGTCATGCGCACGGCCTGCGGGTGATCATCGACATCGTCCCCAACCACGTTGCGCGCGGCTATCGCAGCGCCTATGGCGGCGCGCCCAGCCTGGGGGCGAACGACGATCGCAGCGTCGAGTACGCGCGCGACAACCAGTTTTACTACATCCCCGGGCAGGACTTTCAGGTGCCGGTCTGGCCGGCCGATTACCGCCCGCTCGGGGGCGAGGCGCATCCGCTGGTCGATGGCCATTACGCCGAATCCCCGGCCAAGTGGACCGGCAATGGCTCGCGCGCGGCGCAGCCCAAGTTCGACGACTGGTACGAGACGGTCAAGCTGAACTTCGGCGTGCGTCCGGACGGCAGCTACGACTTCGAGCGTCTGCCGGCCGACTACGCGCAGCGCGACACCGCCGCTCACTACGCTTACTGGGAGGGCCGCGACGTGCCGGCCACCTGGCTGCGCTTTCGCGAGATCGCCGCCTTCTGGCTGGATCAGGGCGTCGACGGCTTTCGCTACGACATGGCCGAGATGGTGCCGGTGGAGTTCTGGAGTTACTTGAATTCCTCGATCAAACAGCGCCGGCCGGATGCCACGCTGATCGCCGAGGTCTACAACCCCAAGGAATACCGCAACTATCTGCAGCTGGGGCGGATGGACTATCTGTACGACAAGGTGGACTTCTACGACAGTCTGAAGCTCGTCATGCAGTGCAAGGGCAGCACCGATGCGCTGGCGGACATCCAGGATCGCTATGCCGACATCGAGTCGCATTTGCTGCACTTCCTGGAAAACCACGACGAGCAGCGCATCGCCAGTCCGGCCTTTGCCGGTGATGCCCGCAAAGGCATCCCGGCGATGCTGGTCTCCGCCACCATCTCGCGCTCGCCGACCATGCTGTATTTCGGCCAGGACGTGGGCGAGCCGGGCGCCGGCGATGCCGGCTTCGGCCGGGCGACGCGCACCACCATCTTCGACTACTGGGGTGTGCCGGCGCACCAGCGCCACATGAATGGCGGGCGCTTCGATGGCGGCGCCTCGACTGCCGAGGAACGCGCGCTGCGCGACTACTACAAGGCGCTGCTGAACTACACGGCGACGCAGCCGGCGATGCGCGGGGCCTATGCCGAGATCCATCGGCACAACCGCGCGCAGACGCCGGGCTACGACGACCGCCTGTACGCTTTTGCGCGCTGGACGCCTGGGCAGCAGGTGTTGGTGGTCGCCAACTTCGACGAGGCCCGCGGGCGCAGTGTGGACCTGGAGATACCGCTGGAGGTGAGCGCCAACTGGCATCTGGAAGCGGGGCAGTACACGCTGGTCGAGCAGCTAGGCAGCGGCTTGCGCGTGCCGCTGGTGGTGCATCCCGGCGGCGCGCTGGTCACGCTGAATCTGCCGCCGCTGGCGGCCTATTTGTTCGAACTGGAGCGCTGAGATGCGGGCCTGCTCTGCCTTGATCCATCGGATGTCGGTGCGCCTGCTGCTGGCGCTGTGCTTGCTCACGCCTGCCTCGGCGCTGCTGGCCGCCGAATACCTGAGCCACACGCTCGACGCCACCACGCTGACACTGCGCACCGACGAAGGCCAGGTGCAGCTGCGCTTTCATCAGCCCGGCGCGGTGGAAGTGCATTACCAGAAGGAAGGCTACCGTCAGCTCGATTCCTTCAGCATCGCCGGGCCGGCGCAGCCGCAGGGCGCCACCGTCAGCGAGTCCGCCGACGCGCTGGTCTACGCCACGCCGCTGCTGCAGGCACGCATCCAGAAGCATCCGCTGCGCATCAGCTACTACCGTAATGTGCATGCAGCGCGCGCCGCCAGCGCCAGCCTGGGCGCGTCAGGTTACGAGAGTGCCAGCACGGCCAGCGTCTGGTTGAGCCAGGGCGAGCCGCAATGGGAACTGCTGCTGGCAGAGGAATCGGGCCACTACACGCATGCCACGCGCCGCGGCTTCCGCTTTGCGCTGAGCGCGGGCGAGAAGATCCTGGGCGGCGGTCAGCGCGTGCTCGGCATGGATCGCCGCGGCCAGCGCCTGCCGCTCTACAACCGCGCGTCCTACGGCTACACCACCCACGCCAAGCAGATGTACTTCAGCGTGCCGGCTGTGTTGTCGAGTCGCAAGTACCTGCTGCTGTTCGACAATTCGGCCAAGGGCACGCTCGATATCGGCAAGACCGAGCCGGATGTCATGGAGTTCCAGGCGGTGGGCGGGCGCAGCAGTTATGTGGTGGTCACCGGCCCCAGCTATCCGCAGCTGATTGAGCAGTACGTCAATGTCACCGGCAAGCAGCCCTTGCCACCGCGCTGGGCGCTCGGCCTGTATGCCTCGCGCTTTGGCTACCGCACGCAGCAGGAAGTGCTGGAGACGGCGGCGCGCTTTGCCAGCGAAGGTTTCCCGCTGGATGCCATCGTGCTCGATCTGTACTGGTTCGGCCCCGACATCAAGGGGCATATGGGCAAGCTCGATTGGGATCGCGTGGCCTTCCCGCAACCGGAGCAGATGATCGCCAAATTGGCCAGCCAGGGCGTGCACACGATCCTGGTGACCGAACCCTTCATCCTGACCACCTCGACGCGCTGGAAAGAAGCCGTCGATGCGGGCGTGCTGGCGCTGGATCTGGCCGGACGGCCGAAGACCTTCGACTTCTACTTCGGCAACACCGGGCTGATCGATGTGTTCAAGCCGGCCGCGCAGGACTGGTTCTGGGGCATTTACCGCGGCCTGATGCAGCAGGGCGTGGCCGGCTGGTGGGGCGATCTTGGCGAACCCGAGGTGCATCCCAAGGACGCCGTGCACAGCGCCGGCATTGCCGATGAGGTGCACAACGCCTATGGCCACACCTGGGCCGAGATGCTGTACCGCAAGCAGACGGCCGAGGCGCCGACGCGGCGGCCTTTCATCATGATGCGCGCCGGTGCGCCGGGCTCGCAGCGCTACGGCATGATCCCGTGGACCGGCGATGTCGATCGCAGCTGGGGCGGGCTGAAGCCGCAGGTGGAGCTGTCACTGACCATGGGTCTGCTCGGCTTTGCTTACACGCATTCGGATTTGGGCGGCTTTGCCGGCGGCAAGCGTTTCGACCGCGATCTGTACACGCGCTGGTTGCAGTACGGCGTGTTCCAGCCGGTGTTCCGCCCGCATGCGCAAGACCATATCGCCTCGGAACCGGTGTTCCACGACCAGCGCACGCGCGATCTGGCGCGCCGCGCTGCCGAGCTGCGCTATCGACTGCTGCCCTATCTGTACACGCTGGCCTATGAGAACAGCAGCACCGGTATGCCGCTGATGCGGCCGCTGTTCTTCCTCGATGAGTCCGACCCGGCGCTGATGGATCGCAAGGACGCCTATCTGTGGGGCGATGCCTTCCTGGTGGCCCCGGTAACCGCGCCCAAGGTCAGCGAGGTGCGCCTCGACGTACCGGCCGGCGTCTGGTTCGACTACTGGAAAGACACGCGCATCGAGGGCGGCACGCGGCGCAGCATCCGCATCGACGAGGCCACCATTCCGGTGCTGGTGCGCGCGGGCGCTTTCGTGCCGATGATCGCGCCGATCCGCAGCACGCGCGAGTACTCGACGCGCCAGCTGGAGCTGCACTACTACGCCGACGCCAGCGTCAGTGCCGCCCACGGGCAGATGTACGACGACGACGACAGCACGCGCACCGCGCTGGCGGACGGCGCCTACGAGCTGCTCGATTTCGGCGCGTCGCAGCAGGGCGGGGCGTTGACGCTGACGCTGAGCCGCCACGGCGGCGACTACAACGGCAAGCCTGCCAGCCGCGAGCTGACGCTGGTCATTCATCAGGCACCGGCGGGTGCGGTCAGCGTCGCTGGGCAGCCGCTGGCGTCGGTGAACAGTCGCGATCAGCTGCGGCCGGGCAGCGTCTGGCGCGACGCCGAGCGCGGGCAGCTGTGGATACGCACCGAGTGGTCTGGCCCGGCCACTGAGCTGGTGATCCGATAAGGCACACAGGGGCCGCGCGCGCGGCCCCGATGCAAGGCCTCAGGCAGCGCGACGCTGCTCGCGCTCGAGCTCGTGGAACTGCCGCTTCAGGTCGTAGGCGGGATCGGTGACGATGCGCTCCAGCGTGGCCACGCGCTCGCGCAGTGCCGCCAGTTCACGCTCGGTCGCGGCGTCCATACCCGGCGCGCCGCGGGCGGCCAGTTCCTGCTGGCGCAGCTTGAGGTAATTGCCGATCAGCTTCCCGGCCACCGAGATCAGCACGATCGTCACCACCATCGAAAACGGATCCACGGCCTGCGCTCCTGCGTACACGGGGTGTGAACGGCATCGTAGCAAGCATTCCCGCGCCTGCGTCCCTGACAATCGTCATGGTTGCGCCTGCGCCTGCGGGGGCAGCCGGGCTAAACTCGCGGGCTCTCGCCACTGTCATGCAGATCCATGTCCGATCCCCACCGCCCCGGCCTGAACGCGCTGTCTGCGCTGATCTTTTCCTCGCGCTGGCTGCAGCTGCCGCTGTATCTGGGCTTGATCGTGGCGCAGGGCATCTACGTGGTGCAGTTCGTCCGCGAGCTCTGGCACTTGCTCGGCACCACCTTCGGCTTTGCGCACACGCCTGCCAGCGATGCGCTGGTGCACTCGCCGGAAACGCTGATCATGCTGACCGTGCTGGGGCTGATCGATGTGGTCATGATCAGCAACCTCTTGGTGATGGTGATCGTCGGCGGCTACGAGACCTTTGTCTCCCGGCTGCGGCTGGAAGGCCACCCGGATCAGCCGGAATGGCTGTCGCACGTCAACGCCGCCGTGCTCAAGGTCAAACTGGCGACGGCGATCATCGGCATTTCCTCCATCCACCTGCTGAAGACCTTCATCGAGGCCGGCACGCTGGGTCAGGCCGGGTCCAAAGTCACCGAGGAAGCGGTGCTCTGGCAGACCATCATCCATCTGGCTTTCGTGGTCTCGGCGCTGGCCATTGCCGGCATCGACCGGATCATGAGTCGCACCGGCCCGGTGCACGGAATGGAGCAGTAGGCGGCGTTCAGCCCAGAATCTGCCAGGGTTGCGGCAGCGTGATTTCCTCGCAGTTGTGGCCGTCGCCATCGCGATCGACAATCAGGAAATCGCCGTCGGCCAAGGGCAGCAAGGGGTGGTGCCAGGCGCCGCGGTGGTACTGGATGCCCTGACCCGGCTCGGCCAGAAAGGCGACCGGTGCGGCCACATCGGTGGCGACCACCACCACGTAGCGCAGCGGGCTGAGCGGGATGAAGGCCTGGGTGCCGAGCGGATGGCGTTCGAGCATGCGCACCGTCAGCGGCAGCGCAAAGGCCGTCGCACGCAGCAGGCTGATCACCGCCGCGCCCGCGCTGGCCTCCACTCGCGCCAGCGCGTGATGGCGCAGCGCGCTGCCGGCATTGATCGGAAAGCGCCGGCAGGCGCTGGCGAAATCGATCACCGCGCCATAGGGCGCAAAGCGCTCGGCGGTGAGCGGCTGCAGCAGCAGCGTGTTCACGCCTGCGCCCGCCCGCGCAGACGCAGGCGAGAGACGCCGCCGTCCGGGTGGATGTTGAAACGCACATGGCTGACCGGCGCGTGCGCCAGGATCTCGCTGCGATAGTGGTGCTGCGCGTCCATCCGCAAGGGCTGCTCGGGCAACAGCGGCGGCCAGAACATCGATTGCGTCACCAGCGATTCCGGCGTGCCGCCACTGACGCGCGCGGCCTGGATCGAGCAGCGGTCCGGATAGTTGCCTTTGAAGTGGCAGGTGTCGACCTCGATCGCCTCGATCACCCCGGGACGCGCCAGCGCGATCACGCACCAGTCGTGCCCCGGCTCGCGGCGCCGACGGGTCTCCCAGCCATCGCCCATGTTGACGCCGCGCCCCGGCAGCAGCAAGCGACTGGCGAGCCCGAAATGCTGGTTGTTGGCGGCCACCACGGTGCCGCCGTTCAACGCGGCGCAGAGATCGATCAGGCCTTCTTCATCATCGGCGCGCGCCAACTGGAAATCCGGCAGCCCGTACAGACGCAGCCGCGCCAGACCGCCGTCGGGATACAGATGGACACGCACATGGGTACAGCGTCGATCACCGGGCAGCGGGTGATAGTGATGGCGGTTGCCCTGCAGATTGACCGGCGCCAGCAAGGGGAACCACACGGTGTCGGCGTCCGGATCGCCGGTCGTCAGATCGCAGGCCTCGATCGCGGCCGCGGGCGGGAAATTGCCGGTGAAATGGCTGGTGTCGAGGTCGACGCCGTGGATCTGGCCCGGACGCGCCAGTCGCACGATGCACCAGTCGTGACCGGGACCGCGCTTGCGGCGACTTTCCCAGCCATCCATCCATTTGCCGTTCTGATCGTACTTGCCGGGGATGAACACCGCCGGCTCCGGATTCAGCATGCGCGCCTTGTCGGCGAAAAAGTCGTCAGAGGCCGAGAGCGCTTCGGCGCCCAGGCGGGCATCCGCCAGGTTGACGTACTGGTGGACGAAGGACGGGGCATCGGCATCGAGACTGGGCAGGGCCATGGGGGCATCCGGATCGGGCAAGGCCGGAATGCTAGCCCGCGCGTCGCCACTGCGCTGCTGCTGGCTGAATCGCGCGTGGGGGGATGGCAAAAACTGGCTTGCCGTTCAGAATCGTCCGCGCAAGCTGTATCCACCACGAGATGGCTCGTCGGGTCTAGTCACGGGGATGTCAGTCATGAAGCGGTTCAAAGTGGCGTCGTTCGTCTGCTTGCTGGGTGCAACGCTGGTGTTGGCGCCGGTCGCGGGTTTTGCCGGTGGCCGCGATCGCGATGAGGGCTGGGGCGACGGTGGCGGTCAGGAGCGCAGCGCGCCGGAACGTTCAGGCAATGAGCGTGCCTGGGGCGACGGCGGTCGCGGCGGTGGTCGCGAGGACAACCATCGTTACGACCAAGGCGGTGGCGCCGGTTTGGCGGATGGCAATCGCTATGGCTTCGGCGTCAGCGAGCGCGCCGACAATCCGCGCGTTTACGGCGATACCCATGGCAACGACCAGCGCTACAACCGCCCGCAGCCGCCGGCCTACAGCGCCGGTGACCAGGCGCGCGGCGGGCAGTACTACGGGCGTCAGGATGACGGCGGTCGCAACTGGGGCCTGCCGAATGCCAGCGCCAACTACGGCCGCGGCGAGAGCCGCTACGATCGCCGCGATGATCGCCAGTACTACGGCTACGACTACGGTCGGCGTCCCAGCGAGTACCGCTACGGCAATGGCTACGGCCATGACCGCCACAGCAACTGGCGTGACCGCGGCTGGCGCCTGAGCTGGAGCCATGGCTGGTCCGGGCATCGCTATCGCGCGCCGGTGCGCTACTACTATCCGCGCGGCTACAGTGCCCGCCACTGGAGCATCGGCATCCGCATCCCGCGCGCCTACTACGCGCCGACCTGGTATGTGGATTACCGCTACTACGGTCTGAGTGCGCCGCCCTGGGGTTGCCAGTGGGTGCGCGTCGATGGCGATGTGCTGCTGGTCGATTTGGAAACTGGCGAGGTGGTGGACGTGCTGTACGGCTTCTACTACTGAGCGCAGCGCGCCACAGCGGATGATGCAAACGACGCCCCGGTTCGCCGGGGCGTTTTTGTTGCCATCGGCGGCTACAGACTTTTGGCAGTGCCTTGATTGATGGGCTTCGAGGCCCTGGTCAGACTCTCGCTCATCAGCAGCCAGCGGAGTGAACCATGGAAATCGCCATCCTCGGGGCCGGGCACGTCGGTCAGGCGCTCGCACAGGGCCTGCGCGCCCTCGGACATAGCCTGGTGTTTGGGGTGCCGGATCCGGCCAAGTACCAGGATTTGGCGGCGCGCCTGGGGGCTCGCTGCGAGACCGTGCCGGCAGCGCTTGACACTGCCCATCTGGTGATTCTGGCCGTGCCCTATGCGGCAGCGCTGGAGATCGCCGGCAGCGTCGAGGATTGGCAGGGCAGGGTACTGATCGATGCCACCAATCCGATCGCGCCCGGTCTGTCGGGTTTGTTGGTGGGCACCCAGAGTTCCGGCGCCGAACAGATCGCCGCGATTGCCCGCGGCGCGCGCGTGGTCAAGGCGTTCAACACCACCGGATTCGAGAACCTGGCCGCGCCGCGCTATTCCGCCGGGCCCTTGTTCCTGCCGGTGGCATCCGATGATGCCGAGGCGCGCGCCGAGGTGCTGGCGCTGGCGACGGCGATGGGCTTTGATGCGGTGGATGCCGGCCCGCTGCGCGGCGCGCGTTACACCGAGCCCTTTGCAATGTTGTGGATCGATCTGGCTTATCAGCGCGGTCTGGGCCGCCAGTTTGGCTTCCAGCGGGTGCAGCGCGGCGCTTGATCGCGCCGGGCGCGCGGCCGGATAGACTGCGCCTCCCGTGTATCGGCAGGGCCGAGATGCTGAAGATGACTCACTGCTGCGTCGCTGTCCGGTGCGCGCTCGTGCCTGAGCCGGCGTGCTGATGCGCGCCTTCGTCACCGGTACCGATACCGGCATCGGCAAGACCTACATCAGCGCCGGTCTGGTCCGCGCGCTGCGCGCCGCGGGGATCGACGCGGTGGCGATGAAGCCGATCGCCTCTGGCTTCGACTGGGTCAACGGCCAGCGCTGCAACGAGGACCTGGACACGCTGGCGGCCGCGCACGCGCATGCCTTGGCGCCCGCTTTGCTGAACCAATACGCCTTTGATCCGCCGATCGCGCCGCACCGCGCCGCCGAGTTGGCCGGGCTGACCATCGATCTGGCGCCGGTCGTGTCCGCCTACGCACAGGTGGCGGCGCGACATCCTGCGGTGCTGGTGGAGGGCGTCGGCGGCTTCGCCGTCCCGCTGTCGCCCACGCTGATGCTGGCGGATCTGGTGCGCGCGCTGCAGTTGCCGGTGCTGCTGGTGGTCGGCCTGCGCTTGGGCTGCATCAATCACGCCTTGCTGAGCGCCGCGTCTATCCGCGCGGCCGGTCTGTCCTTGCTGGGCTGGGTGGCCAATCGGGTCGACCCGGCGATGGCCGAAGCCGAGGCCAGTCTGCAGGCCATCGCCCAGCGCATCGGTGCGCCGCTGCTGGGCCGCGTCGACCATACGGCGCCAGCGGCCGAGTTCAACGCGCTGGCACGCGCCTTCAGCGCGGCGTGTGACCGCGTTCCAGGATCGACTTCGCCAGCGTTTGCAGCGCCGGGCGGTTGAGCAGTTCCACCTCGCGCTTGTCGATCGCGATCAGGCCATCGTCGCTGAGCCGGCGGATCACGCGACTGACGGTCTCCGGCGCAATGCTCAGATAGTTGGCGATGTCGGTGCGCTGCATCGGCAGCACGAAGCGGCGCGAGGAAAAGCCGCGTGCGCCGAGACGATCCGACCAATTCAGCAGAAAGGCAGCGAGGCGTTCCTCGGCGCTGTAGTCGCCCTTGCCCAGCGTGGCGGTGCCGATGTCCTTGGAGATCAGCCGGAACAGCGTCTCCTGGATGGTGGGGATGCGCATCGCCAACGTGGCCATGGCGCCGAAGGAGAAACGGCACAGCATCACCGTATCGACGGCCACCGCGGTGCACGGATAGCGCGCCGGATAGATGGCATTCAGCCCCACCAGTTCGCCCGGCGTGTAGAAACCCAGCACCTGCTCGCGGCCTTTGTCGTCCAGCACCGAGGTTTTCACCAGGCCGGCGCGTACCGAGTAGATGGCGCTGAAGGCATCGCCGGTGCGGAAGATCTCATCGCCAGCGCGAAACGGGCCGACATGCTCGATCAGGCAATGCAGATCAGCCAGCGCCTGTTTGCTGTAGCCGTCCGGCAGGCATAGCTGGCCGAATACGCAGGTGCTGCAAAAACGCAGGCTGTCGCCATCGTCGATGGGCGCGCGCGGCCACAGACTGGACTGGGATTCCAACATGGACACGCTCCGCTGGGCTGCAGGGCGCAAGTCTGCACGCTGGTGGTGCAGAGGGCCAGTCAGATGCGGGGCTGGCGCGGCGGCCAGCCCCGCGGCTGGTCTTAGCGGAAGGCGGCGATGGTCGCCTTGGTGTTGTTCAGCACGCGCTGATTGTGATGCGTGGTAGTGGTGCCCATCGGCACGCCGCTGCGCAGCTTGGCCGGGTTGGACCAGTAGTTGATGCGGTTGCAGGTGCCGGTGGAGCAGGCATAGGCCATGATGGTGCGCCAGCCGCCGGCCGGGTACTGGTAGCCATGGCCGTAGGCATAGGGCGTGGTGGTCGGGTCGTTGGCCGGGTCGTGGCGCGCGCTCTGCAGGTGTCCGATCTCGTGACCGAAGGAGTAGTAGCCGGTGGCGCAGCTGTAATGCGCTGCCGCGAAGGCGGTGGTGGCGGTCGAACCGATACCCGAGGCCAGTCCGCAGGAGGAGGCGTTGTCGATGATCAGCACGACCACGTCAGCGGCATTGGTGTTGCGCAGCGAATGGACGTTGTCCATGTAGCCGTCGGTGGTGCCACGGATGCGCGCCAGATCGGTCGAGAAACTGCCGGACTCCACGTAGCTGGTGGTGTACACGCCGGCCAGTTGCGCGGTGATTTCGACGCCCGAATTGGTGTAGCCGGTGTTGGTCTCGCTGATCGCCAGATTGGCGAAATTGGTCAGATTGCCGATCTTGGCTGCGGCCGCGTTGGTGACCACGATCATCACGCGGATCGTCGAAATGGCCTTGGTGGCGGCTTCAGGACGCGTGCCCGGCGCCGGCTTGCCCATCTCGCCGCCGATGTCGTTGACCAGCAGCGCCTTGTACTCGGCCTCCGGGTGATCGGGCGGCATCTTGCTCTCGTCGATGCGCGCCAGCACATGACCGGCGGCGGCCGGCATCAGCTTGTACATCTGACCATCGATACGCAGCGTGCCGGTGATCTGATTGCCGCTCTTGACCAGCGCGACGGTGTTCAAGAGCTCGGCCGGATCGGTGATCGGGCCATCGCCCACGGTGTATTTGCCGACCACGCCGCCATTCCACAGCAGACTGCCGTCATCGGCGTAGCTGGCGTTGATGCGCTGCACGCTCACGCTGCGCTTGGCATCCAGCTGCAGCTCGAAGCGCTCGGTGTCATAGGCCAGCTGCGCGGCATCGACCTGCATCGCGCTCAGCTGGGCAACGGCGCGGTCGGCGCGCAGGCCGGCCACGACTGCATTGGTCTCCGCCAGCGGCGCGCGCGAAGGCTGCAGCAAGGGCGAGGCCAGCGCGCCCAGAGAGGCCATGGAAAGACTCATTGCCAGCGCCAGGCGCCGGCCGTTCGTAAACGTACGCATGTGGTGATCCCCAATGATGTGTGAGCCGCAGCCCGAACCCCCTGGCCCGTCCGGATCCCCATCCGGCGCGTGCCCTCGTTGCGGCGCGCTGTTTATCGCCCTCTGTGCACAGTCCGTCAAGATGCTTTGCAGCAATGTGCTAGCGCGTTAGCGCAAAGCCGAGGCGGCGCGCGCTTGAGACCGGGACGGCGCGCACGCGAGCCGGCCAGGCGCCCGGCACCGGCAAGGAACGCAAACCATTCACATCTGCGTCACGATGGCGGATCAATACTGACATTTCAGAAAAACCTGAAAGTTCAGAACATGGAACTGGCGCCGCTGATCCAACGCTTCGTGCTGCACTTTGGCGCGATGGGGAGTCGCTGGGGGATCAACCGGACCGTCGGTCAGATCTACGCGCTGCTGTTCGTTTCCGATCGCCCGCTGCATGCCGATGACATCGTCGAGCGCCTCGGCATCTCGCGCTCCAATGTGTCGATGGGGCTGAAGGAGCTGGAGTCCTGGCGGCTGGTGCGGCTGTCGCATCTGCCGGGTGATCGGCGCGAGTACTTTTCGGCGCCCGAGGATGTCTGGGCGATCTTCCGCACGCTGGCGGAAGAACGCCAGCGCCGCGAGGTGGAGCCCACGCTGACGCTGTTGCGCGACGCCATCCTGGACACCCCGAGCAGCCCGGAAGAACGCCACGCCCAGGCGCGCATGCGCCAGATGCACGACCTCATCGAACTGCTGACGACCTGGTTCGCCGACGTCCGCAAGCTGTCGCCGTCCACGCTGCAGCAACTGCTGAAGATGGGCGGCGCCGTGGTCCGCCTGCTGGAGCTCAAAGATCGCTTCACCGGACGCGCAGAGCCTGAAAGCGAAGGTACAGCCCCATGAGGGCGCGAGGGGCGAAGGGTAGCGCTTGCGCGGCACCGCCGCGCGCTGCCCTGAGCGCCCGGCGGCTATGCCGACGGGCCGGATCGAGGGCACGTAAAAGCGGAGAGCCCAGGAGCAAAGCCTTCACTTTTCACCTTTCACTTTTCACCTTTCACTTTTCACTTTTAACCCTTCACCACTCACTCTGCACCAGCAAACCCACAAACCCTCAATCCCGAGTCCCCCATGGACGCCCTGATCCTCGCGCGTATCCAGTTTGCCGCCAACATCAGTTTCCACATCCTGTTCCCGACGCTGACGATCGCGCTCGGCTGGTTGCTGGTCTATTTCAAATGGCGCTACCGGCGCAGCGGCGACGCGGCCTACATGGACGCCTACCGGCTGTGGGTGAAGGTGTTTGCGCTCAGCTTTGCGATGGGTGTGGTCAGTGGCATCGTGATGAGCTTCCAGTTCGGCACCAACTGGCCCGGTTTCATGGAGCGCGTCGGCAATATCGCCGGGCCGCTGCTGGCCTATGAGGTGCTGACGGCCTTTTTCCTGGAGGCTTCCTTCCTCGGCATCATGCTGTTCGGTGCCGGACGCGTGTCGGAGCGGGTGCATACGCTGGCGACGTTGCTGGTGGCGGGCGGCACCACGCTGTCGGCCTTCTGGATCCTGTCGCTGAACTCGTGGATGCACACGCCGGCCGGTTTCGAACTGCGCGAGGGCGTGGCGCATGCCACCGACTGGATGGCGATCGTGTTCAATCCCTCCTTCCCCTATCGGCTGACGCACATGCTGCTGGCCTCCGGTTTGACGGTGGCTTTTCTGGTGGCCGGCGTGTCGGCCTGGCGCTGGTTGCGCGGCGATCTGGGCGCCGATGTGCGCATCGGATTGCGTACCGGCAGCGTGCTCGGTGCCGTGCTGATTCCGCTGCAGATCCTCGCCGGCGATCTGCACGGTCTGAACACGCTGGAGCACCAGCCGGCCAAAATCGCGGCGATGGAAGGCATCTGGGAGGACGAGTCCGGCGCGGCGCTGCGGCTGTTCGCGATCCCGGACGCGCAGGCGCGCAGCAATCACGCCGAGATCGCCATTCCCAAGCTCGGCAGCCTGATCCTGACGCACTCGCTGGATGGCACGGTGAAAGGCCTGAACAGCTTTGCCGACGCCCATCCGCCGGTGGCGCCGCTGTTCTACGGCTTCCGGCTGATGGTCGGCGTCGGCGTGTTGATGCTGCTGGTGTCGTGGACGACGGTCTGGCTGTGGCGGCGTCATCGCGGCGAGTTGCCGCGACGCTGGCTGCAGGTGCTGGTGGCGATGAGCTTTTCCGGCTGGGTAGCCACATTGGCCGGCTGGTACGTCACCGAGATCGGTCGCCAGCCTTATCTGGTCTACGGCGTGCTGAAAACCGCCGACGCCGCCTCGGCGGTTCCGGCGCCGATGATCGGCCTCAGCCTGCTGGCGTATCTGATCGTCTATGCCGCGCTTCTCGCAGCCTATGTGCGTGTGTTGTTCCTGCTGGCGGCGAAGGCGGGCAAGCGCCAGACCGCCGACAGCGTGACCGTCCCCGCCGGAGCCCTGTCATGAACGAGCTGCTGCCGCTGATCTTCCTGGCGCTGATGGGCGTCGCCATGCTGGCGTACGTGATTCTGGATGGCTACGACCTAGGCGTCGGTGTGCTGCTGCGACGCGCCGATCCGGCGCAGAAGGACTGGATGATTGCCTCCATCGGACCGTTCTGGGATGCCAACGAGACCTGGCTGGTGCTCGGTGTCGGTCTGCTGCTGGTGGCCTTCCCGAAAGCGCACGGGATCATCCTCGGCGCGCTGTATCTGCCGGTTGCGCTGATGCTGATCGGGCTGATGCTGCGCGGGGTTGCCTTTGAACTGCGCGCCAAGGCCGGCCCCGAGCACAAGCCGCGCTGGGATCGCCTGTTTTACCTCGGCTCGCTGACCGCAGCGCTGGCGCAGGGCTACATGCTGGGCCATTACATCGTCGGCTTCGAAAGCAGCTGGGCGGGCTATGGCTTTGCGCTGCTGATCGCGCCCTGTCTGGCGGCTGGCTATGCCTTGCTCGGCGCCAGCTGGCTGATTCTGAAGACCGAGGGCGAGCTGCAGCGGCGCGCGATCCGCTGGGCGCGCGGCGCGCTGGGCCTGACCGCGCTGGGCGTGGCGGCGGTCTCACTGGCCACGCCGATCGTCAGTGAGCGCATCTACGCCAAGTGGTTCGCGCTGCCCGAGCTGATCGCCCTGTTGCCGATACCACTGGCCACCGCCGGTCTGTTCATGCTCGCCTTCGTGTTCCTGCGCCGACTCGGACAGGACGCCGAGAGCGCCAATCGGCGCGGTCTGGCACGCTGGGCCTGGGCGCCGTTCGCCTGCGCCGTGGGCATCTACGTGCTGGCCTTCTTCGGTCTGGCTTACAGCCTCTATCCCTATCTGGTGGTCGACCGGCTGACCGCCTTCGAGGCCGCCAGCGCGCCGGAATCGCTCTGGGTGATCCTGATCGGAACGCTGATCACGCTGCCGGCCATCCTCGGCTACACCGTCTACGCCTACCGCGTGTTCTGGGGCAAGGCGCGGCCGCTGGATTACGCCTGAGGATGGGGTGCGCAGGGCAGTGGCCGATGGCGGTGGCTAAAGCGGGGCGAGGGGCGAGGGGCGAGGGGCGAGGGGCGGGGGACCAGCACTGCGGCGCTGGCGTGGCAGTGTCGCCGGCGGATTGCGTGGGAGCCAAAGCGAGGCGCGGGTCAGGGGACGCAGACTGCGGGGCTGGTGTGGCACCGGCGTTGGTTGCGATGACTGCGTGAGCAAGCGCTTGCCGGATTCCGTGAGCTGCGTCGCCTCGGACGCTGCCCTTCGACGGCTCGGATCTGGCCCGCGTTGCGGGCCAGTGATGCTGCGGCAATGAAAAAGCTCGACGCGGCAGCAAAAAAGCTCGGCGCGTGAGTGAAAAAGCTCGACGCGGCAATGGAAAAGCTCGGCTCGTTCAGCTTCAACCATGCCGCGTCAGTGAAAAAGCTCGGCGCGTTCAGCTTCAACCATGCCGCGTCAGTGAAAAAGCTCGGCGCGTTCAGCTTCAACCATGCCGCGGCAATGAAAAAGCTCGACGCGGCAGCAAAAAAGCTCGACGCGTGAGTGAAAAAGCTCGACGCGGCAAGGAAAAAGCTCGGCTCGTTCAGCTTCAACCATGCCGCGTCAGTGAAAAAGCTCGGCGCGTTCAGCGTCGACCCTGTCGAGGCGATAGGAGAGCCAGGGCGCGTCGATGCGGCGCGTGAGCGGTCGCGCGCCAGACCCGCGCCAGCGCCGCAGTGCGGTCCCCCGCGCCTTTGACCTCGCCGCGCTTTGGCCCTCACCCAGTCTATGGGCGACAGTACCACGCCAGCGCCGCAGTCCCGGTCCCCCGCGCCTTTGACCTCGCCGCGCTTTGGCCCTCACCCAGTCTATGGGCGACAGTACCACGCCAGCGCCGCAGTCCCGGTCCCTCGCGCCTTTGACCTCGCCGCGCTTTGGCCCTCACCCAGTCTATCGGCGCCAGTGCCACGCCAGCGCCGCAGTGCCGGTCCCTCGCGCCTTTGACCTCGCCGCGCTTTGGCCCTCACCCAGTCTATCGGCGACAGACCCACGCCAGCGCCACAGTGCCGGCCCCCCGCGCCTTTGACCTCGCCGCGCTTTGGCCCTCACCCAGCCTATCGGCACCAGTGCCACGCCAGCGCCACAGTGCGGTCCCTCGCGCCTTTGACCTCGCCGCGCTTTGGCCCTCACCCAGTCTATCGGCGCCAGTGCCACGCCAGCGCCGCAGTGCCGGTCCCCCGCGCCTTTGACCTCGCCGCGCTTTGGCCCTCACCCAGTCCATCGACGACAGACCCACGCCAGCGCCACAGTGCCGGTCCCCCCGCCCCTCAACCCCCGCCCCGCTTCTGCCCCTAATGCACCGCTTCGCCGTGGTCGAACATCAGGTTTTCCAGCCAGGAGTAGGCGGCTTCCTGGTCGGGCTGGTTGAACAGCACCATCAGGATCACCCATTTGAGCTCGTGCTCATCGACCTCGTCGATCTCGAGCGCCATCACCCGGTCGAGCACCAGCTCGCGCTGCGCCGGTGACAGCACACCCTGCTGTTCCAGATAGAGCAGAAAGCCCTGGGCTTCGGTGTCGAGTCGCTCCAGCTCCTGCGGCGCCAGCACGCGCACTGGCCCGCCGGCGGCAGGCGTGCGCGCCGTGTAGCTGGGGCGCAGTTCGGCCAGACCATCGAGCCATTCGAAGGCCTTGCCGATTTCCTGGGGAGTGAAGCCGACCTCCAGCAGGGAGTCCTGGAGCGTGTCACGATCCTGGTCAGGATCGTCGATCATCAGATGTTCGAAGAGGTAGAGCAGTACGTCGAGTATGTTTTCTTTCATCTCACCCTGATCCGCCGCTGCGGCTGTAGGTGCCGCCGGGATTGCTCACCACTTCCCCTTCCAACTGCATGCGCAGCAGCATGCTGGAAAGCACCGGGACGGTCAAACCAGTGCGTTCCACCAGCGCATCCATTCCCACCGGGTCATGCCCCATGGCCTGACGCAGTTGCCGGTAGTCGGCGTCGTCGAGCGCTGCGCTGTGGGGCGTCGCCGTGACCACCCGCGGCCGCGTGCCGGGCGCGGGTGTCGCAGGTTGCAGCGCCGCCTGCAGTTCGCGCACCAGCGGCATCAGCTCATCGACGATTTCCTGCGCGGTTTCCACCAGCTTGGCGCCTTCGCGGATCAGCTGATGGCAACCCTTGGCCATCGGGTTGTGGATGGAGCCCGGAATCGCAAACACCTCGCGCCCTTGATCGGCCGCCACCCGCGCGGTGATCAGCGAGCCGCTGCCGAGGCTGGCCTCGACCACCAGCGTGCCCAGCGCCATGCCGCTGATGATGCGGTTGCGGCGCGGAAAGTTCTCGCGCCGGGCCGGCGTGCGCGGCGGGAACTCGCTGACGCAGGCGCCCTGGGCGGCGACGCGCTCGAACAGGGGGCCATGGCGCGCCGGATAGACGCGATCCAGGCCGGTGCCGAGGACGGCGATCGTTTGTCCGCCGGCGTCCAGCGCGCCCGCGTGCGCGGCGGCATCGATGCCCGCCGCCAGCCCGCTGGTGACGGCAAAGCCGCGTTCGACGAAGGCGGCGGCAAAGTCACGCGCGGTCGCCAGCCCGCCGGCGGTGGCCTGACGGCTGCCGACGATCGCCAGTTGCGGCGCCCACAGCGCATCCAGGTCGCCGCGCACGAACAGCAGCGCCGGCGCGCCGGCGATGCGCTTGAGCAAGGGTGGGTAGCGCGGATCGTCGAGGCTGAGCAGCGCGCTGCCGCTGGCCTGCAGCCAATCCAGATCGAGCTCGGCCTCGCGCCGCGCGCGCGCCAGCGCCGCGGCGCCGATGCTGGCCGCCAGCGCGTGCGACACCGCCAGCGACACCTCGCCGCCCGCGGCCTCCAGCACACGCGCGCAGGCCGCGCTGCCGGTGCCGCAGCCGCGGTACAGCGTCAACCAGTCGAGTTCACGATCGCGCGACACGGACACTCCCAGTCCCTGATGGCGCCCGCATTGTTCCGCCTGTCGCCGAAAAAACAAAGCCCCGCCGGAGCGGGGCTTTGTGGACATCCGGTGCGGAGGGATCAGCGATCCGTCGGCTCGTGCAGCACGGCACCGAGGTTGACCGGGCGCACCGAGTTCATCACCAATCCGTAGCTGACGCGATCGAAGGCGCGGAACACCATCACATGGCCGACGAACTCTTCCGGCAAGGTGACCTTCTTGTCGCGCGGATTGAACAGCGCGCGGAAGCTGCCCTTGGGGTAGGCGATGTCATCGGTCACGGTGTCGCCCGGCTGATAGATCGAGTACACCTCGCCCGCTTCCAGGCCATCCTGCGCACCCTTGGAGAGCACCACGACGTCAGACGGGCCCGCAGTATCGAAGCCGCCAGTGAAGGCGATCACGTGGGTGCCGTCGGGCACCGACTTCGGCGGACGCGGGTAGAAGTTCAGCTCGTAGGGCGATTCCTCGACCGGGAGCAGCAGATCGCCCTTGCGAATCTCGATATCGGCAGTGGTGATGTAGACGGTGGCCGGGTCGCCATTGCTCGATACCGTGGCGGTGCCGATCTCCAGCGCCTCGTAGCCCAGCACTTCGCCGCGGTCATCGGCGATCCAGTTGGTGAAGCTCCAGTGCCAGACCTCGGCCAGCGTCCACGGCTTGGACTTGACCTGACGCTCGTCCTTGCCCCACAGCCAGCCCTTCGGCACGTCGGTGTAGCGCAAGGTCGGCCGCGCGATGACGAAGCGATCACCCGTCCGTGCCTCGGCCGGCAGGCGGCGCACGTAGGTCAGCTGACGATCGGCCGCCAGGATGTGGTTTTCTTCGTTGCCGACGATGTACGGCGCGGCCTCGATCTCGTCCTTGCTCAGCATCCGCGGCTTGGACAGGAACTCGCGCACGGCGCTGTAAGGCAGCGGCGGCACGGCGGATTCGGCGGCTTCTTCCCGCACGCGCGGGCCGACATCCGGCGCCGGCTCGGTGGCGGGTTCCTGATTGACCACCAACTGCGGCTTGCCGTCGATGTAGATCAGGCTGATGACATCGCCCGGATAGATCAGGTGCGGGTTTTCGATCTGCGGATTGGCCTGCCAGATTTCCGGCCAGTACCAGGGACTCTTCAGGAACTTGCCGGAGATGTCCCACAGCGTGTCGCCCCGCTTCACCACATAGGTGTCGGGATGATCAGGCCGCAGTTCCGGGTCCGCAGCCAGAACCGAAGTGGCAAACAACGTTGCTGCAACAACTGAAAGTGCTTTTTTAAGCATGGCAGCCATCTGCCTGATTCCCGAGGGCTTCCTGAGTGTAGCGGAAGATTGCGCCGGTGAAAACGAGGAGAAGGCCACGGATTCGCAAGATGGCGGATGGATGCACGCATTCGGGGCGGCGTACGAGGGCACGAGGGCACGAGGGCATGAGGGCACGAGGGCACGAGGGCACGCAAAAGCCGAAGCGGGGCGGGGGGGGCAAGGGGGCGGGGGACCAGCCGTGCGGCTTTTGCGCGGCGCTGTCGCGGGGAGCGAAAGACACGAGGGCACGAGGGCATGCAGAAGCGGGCGGGGGGCTGGCACCGAGGCAACGGCGCGGCACTTTCGGCAGCTGCAGAAGTGGGCGAGCGGCTGCGGGCTGGCACCGCAGCGCCGTTTCTGCGTGCCCTCGTGCCCTCGTGCCCACACCTAACGCAGATGAAAGCGCTCAGCGACGATGTCCTTGAACTGGTTGACCACGCGCAGGGCATCGCGCAGCAGTTCGCGGTCCAGACGGCGCAGCGCTTTGACGTCGATGTGGTTGTCGATCGGCTGGCCGGCCTTGAGCTTGCGCAGTTGATCGGACAACCGCAGGCGCAGGAACACCGCCAGCGCTTGCTGCACGTCGCGGGCGTCGTTGGGATGCAGGGCGCCGGCTTCGGCCAGCAGATCGGCGCGGCGAAAACTGTTGGTCTCGCTGATGCCGTGTTTCAGCGCCAGCGCGCGCAGCCCCTGGACGATCGGAAACACCCCGCCTTTCTTGATGTCGGTGCCGTGCTCGTCGGTGCGCACGTTGCCGAACAAGGTCAGCGGCGTGTGGAAGGCCAGCGCCGGCGCGGCGAACTGGCGCATCAGGCCGTCGTTGCCGCCGAGCGCGGCGATGCTGCGTTCGATCGGCTCGAACAAGGCCAGATTGCCGGCGATCGGGCGCGCGTCGACGGCGATCGCCAGTTCCAGCATGGCTTCGGGGTCGTAGCGCTGGCCCCAGTGCAGCAGCCGCTCGCGCCACTCGTGCTGACGCAGGCGCCAGGCCGGGTTGTTGACCATCACCCGGCCCGGGCAGGGCGGATACCCGAGTTGTGCCAGCGCCGCCGAGAAGCGCTCGCACACCGCTTCGGCCTCGGGCCAATCGAGGTCGTCGGCCAGGATCAGCGCGTTGTCCTGATCGGTTTTCAGGATCTGCTCGCTGCGCCCCTCGCTGCCCAGCACCAGCAGGCACAGGCCGGACTGGATCGGCCGCGGCACCAGCGCCTCGAACACCTTGCCCATCAGCCGCGAGTTGAGCGCGCTAACGAGCTCCATCAGATAGCTCATCTTGGCGCCCTGCGCGTGCAGCGTGGCAACCAGATCGGTCAGTCCGCGGGCAGCGTCGGCGACTTCCTCGATGCTCTCGGCGCGCTCCAGCCGCAGGCCGATCAGATGCGACTGGCTGGAGTAATGGCTGAGCACCTCGGCCAGCCCGAGCGTGCCTATGACGCGTCCGTCCTGGCGCACCACCACGCGCTCGACGCGGTGGCGGGTCATGCGGATCAGCGCCTGAAACAGCACCGCATGCGCCTCCACTGCGATCAGCGGGCGCCGCACCAGCGGCCCAACGTCGGCCTCTGGCGACAGCCCGGACAGCGCCAGCGCGTAGAGGATGTCGGTGCGGGTGACGATGGCCGGATCGCTGCGGTCACCGACCAGCAGGCAGCTGACGTGACGCGACTGCATCAGGCGCACGCACTCGGCCAGGCTGGTGGCGGGATCGACGAACCAGGCCGGCGCCAGCTGCGCCTCGCCGGCGCGGGTCAGCATCAGCCGGCCGAGCTCCTCCGGCGAGTCGTTCTCGGCCAGCAGCTTGCGCTTGGCCGAGAGTCCGGCGTGGAACCAGGCGGCAAAGCGCGGGTGCGCCTGCACCAGCGCCTGAAAACGCTCGGCGCTGATCACATGACAGAGCGTGTCCTCCAGCGCCACGTAGCGATAGCGCGCCTTGCCCATGATCACGGCAAAGCCGCCCAGCACATCGCCGGGCCCGTAGTCGGCGAACTGCTGCTCGCTGCCGCCGCGCGGCTCGATCGCCTGGACGCGACCCTTGAGGATGACGTAGACGCGCGTCGAGGGCTCGCCCGCTTCCAGCAGTCGCTCGCCCTTGCGCAGATAGTGCAGATCGACGGCGGCGCGCAGTTCGGTGCGCGCCGCCTCCGGCAGCAGATCGAAGGGCGACTGACTGGTATCGAGCTCAACCTGCACGGCGTCCGCGGACATGGCGATTCCCTCGGGGGACTCGCTGCATGCTGGCGGATCTGCCGCGCGGCGGTATTGATCGATGGTCAAAGGCCGCGGGTCGATGGACTCAAGGCACGTTGACGGCGCTCAGGGTCACCAGAGTCACGTCGCCACAACTGCCCAGAATGCCGGGCGGGCAGCTGATCGGCGTGTAGCCGACGCTGACATAGGCCTTGTGCACCAGCGCCTCGCGCAGCAGCTCCTGCTCGATGCCCTTGGCGTACAGACTGAGCGTGCCGGCCGCGATGTAGAAGCGCGCCGTCTCGACGCCGTTGATCTCGCTGGCCTGCACCAGATTGATCGTGCCGTTGTAACTGGCGGCGGCCAGCGGTCCGCTGCCGGCGGCGAGTGCCAGCAGTACACCCATCGTACGCATCATGTTCATCAGCGACTCCAGATTGCCACGCACCCCGTGGCTTGCAGGCTGGAACGAGATTCGGCGCCGCTGGCTGCCAACCGCCTGCAGACGGGCGCTGACGCCGCTACCATCGGCCGCCTGCGGACACGGCGCGGGGACCCTGATGAGAATCTCAAGCCTGCGGGCGCTCGCGCTGCTGTGGTTGGCGGCACCCGCTGCCGTCCCGGCGCTGTCGTTGACGCCAGTGGATCTGGACGCGCTCGGCAGTGCGGCGCAGCCCAATATCACGGTGGATGCCGGGCACGGTGGCTATGTGCTGTCCTGGCAGGCGCGGCTGGACGATGGCTGCGCCGCGCTGCAAGCCGCCGAGCTCAGCGCCGACGGCCAGTTGGGGCCGGTGCGCGAGATCGAGCGCGGCTGCGACTGGTTCGTCAACTGGGCCGATTTTCCGGCGCTGGTCGTGGCCGACAACGGCGACTGGCTGAGCTTCTGGCTGCACAAAATCGGCAGCGGCGGCGATGCCTACGAGATCCGCACGCGGCGCTCCAGCGATCGCGGGCGCAGCTGGTCGGCCGCGCTGGTGCCGCATCGCGACGGCACGGCGAGCGAGCACGGTTTCGTGTCGATGGCGCCGGCTGGCGGCGATCGCGTGCTGCTGCTGTGGCTGGATGGCCGCGCCAGCGCCGGCATGCGCCATGCCGAGCACGAACACGGCGGGCCGATGACGCTGCGCAGCGCGATCCTGCGGCGCGGCAATCGCATCGAGGCCGAGACGCTGGTCGATGACAGCGTGTGTTCGTGCTGTAGCACCGATCTGGCACGGCGCGCCGACGGCACGCATCTGGCGCTTTACCGCGACCGCAGCGCGCAGGAGATCCGCGACATCGGCGTCGCCCGGCGCGATCGCCGCGGCTGGCGGCAGGACGGTCTGGCGCATGCCGATGGCTGGCAGATCTCGGCCTGCCCGGTCAACGGGCCGGCGCTGGCGGTGGGTGCGGCCGGCGAGCTGGCGCTGTGGCCGACCATGCCGGACGCCGAGCAGCTGGTGCTGAAAGCGCGTCGACTAGACCGCGAGGGGCCGGCGGTGGTCGTCGATGCCGGCGCCGCGGTGGTCGGGCGCGTCGATGCGGTGGCGTGGGGTTCGGCGGGCTTCTTGTTGTCCTGGCTGGGCGCCGGCTCGGCCGGCGGCAGCGCGCTGACGCTGGCGCACTGGGACGCCAAGCTCGACGAGCGCGCGCGGCTGACGGTGACCGAGCTGCCGGCCGGGCGCGATGTCGGCATCCCGCGGCTGGCCAGTCGCGGCACCGAGGCGGTGCTGGTGTGGACCGAAATCACCGGCCCGGCGCGGCCGCCGGCCAAGGCGCCAGCGCGCCTGCGCGCGGTGCTGATCCGCTGATCGGCGCCGGCGGCGGGCGTCGACACGGCGCTCAGTTCACGCGTGCCTATACTCGCGTTCAGTTCCGTTTCGGGGTTCCGCCATGAGCGAGCGCGATGTGATGCAGTACGACGTGGTGATCGTCGGGGCCGGCCCCTCGGGTCTGGCCTGCGCGATCCGCCTCAAACAGCTCAAACCGGAACTGGAGGTCTGTGTCATCGAGAAGGCCTCGGTGGTGGGCGCGCAGATCCTGTCGGGCGCGGTGATCGAGCCGCAGCCGCTGGATGCGCTGTTGCCGGGCTGGCGCGAGGCGCCGCCGCCGATCTGCGTGCCGGCCAAGCGCGATGATTTCCGCCTGCTGACAAAGACGCGGGCGTGGTCCTTGCCGACGCCGCCGCAGATGCACAATGAGGGCAATGTCATCGTCTCGCTGTCGGCCATGTGCGCCTGGATGGCGCCGCAGGCCGAGGCGCTGGGCGTGGCCATCTTCCCCGGCTTCGCCGCCGCCGAGACGCTGATCGACGACAGCGGCCGGGTGATCGGCGTGCGCATCGGCGACATGGGCGTCGCCAAGGACGGCAGCCACAAGGACAGCTACACGCAGGGCATCGACATCCATGCCGGCGTCACCATCCTCGCCGAGGGCGCGCGCGGGCATCTGACCAAGCAGCTGATCAAGCGCTTCGAGCTGGATGCCAACAGCGATCCGCAGACCTGGTCGATCGGCATCAAGGAGCTGTGGCAGGTCAAGCCCGGCAGCACCGAACCCGGTCTGATCGTGCACACCATCGGCTGGCCGGCCGACAACGCCACCTATGCCGGCGCCTTCCTGTACCACCTGGATCAGGATCGCGTGGCGCTCGGTTTCGTCAGCGGACTCGACTACCGCGACCCGCGCTACCAGCCCTACGAAGCTTTCCAGCAGTGGAAGCACCATCCGTACATCAAGCCGTTGCTGGAAGGCGGCTCGATCATGTCGGCCGGCGCGCGCGCCATCGTCACCGGCGGCTATCAGGCGCTGCCGAAGGTGGACATGCCGGGCGCGATGCTGATCGGCGATACCGCCGGTCTGCTCAATGTGCCGAAGATCAAGGGCACCCATCAGGCGCTGCGCTCCGGCATGTTGGCGGCCGAGCACTACGCCGAGACCGGTCGCGCCGAGGGCTGGGATTCCAAGCTGCGCGGCTCGGTGGTGATGGACGAGCTGCGCCGCGTGCGCAACATCAAGCCGGCTTTCAAGAAGGGCTTGTGGGTGGGTCTGGCCAATGCCGGCCTGGAGACGATCACCGGCGGCGCCACGCCGTGGACGCTGCGCACCGCCCCGGATTACGCGCAGCTGCGCAAGGTCAGCGAGTACGAGAGCCCGAAGCGCGACTGGGTGGAGCGCGATCTGCCGCCGCGCGATCGGCTGCAGGGCGTCTACTACGCCTCGACCGCGCATGAGGAGGATCAGCCGATCCACCTGCGCGTGGCCGACACCTCGATCTGCGTCAGCCAGTGCGCTGAGGAATATCAGAACCCGTGCACGCGCTTTTGTCCGGCCGGGGTGTATGAAATGGTCGAAGAAGCGGCCGGCAAGCGCCTGCAGATCAATGCGTCGAACTGCGTGCACTGCAAGACCTGCGATATCAAGGACCCGTACCAGATCATCAACTGGGTGACGCCCGAGGGCGGTAGCGGTCCCAACTATCAGAATCTGTGAGCGCAGCGCGCGACCGCGGTCTAGTCGTACCCCATCCAGGAGCACCTTCCATGCTGCAGGCAGGCGATCAGGCCCCCGATTTCACCGCGCAGACCGATAGCGGCAACACGGTCAGCGCTGCGGCGCTCAAAGGTCAGCGCTACGTGCTGTACTTCTATCCCAAGGACGACACCCCGGGCTGCACCAAGGAAGCCTGCTCCTTCCGCGATCACCGGCCGCAGTTCGACGATCTCGGCGTGCCGGTGTTTGGTGTCAGCGCCGACAGCACCGCCGCACACGCGAAGTTCGTCAAGAAGTACAGTCTGAACTTCCCGCTGCTGTCGGATCCCGAGCACACGCTGCTGCAGGCTTATGGCGTGTGGGTGGAAAAGAGCATGTATGGCAAGACCTACTTTGGCATCCAGCGCGCCACCTTCGTGATCGGCAAGGATGGCCGCATCGAGCAGGTGTGGCCGAAGGTCAAGGCCGAGGGGCACGGCGCCGAAGTGTTGGAGTGGCTGCGCGCCCATCCCTGAGCGCAGCCTCGCTCACGATGCGCTGAGGGCGTCCGCGCTCAGCGCCAGCCGGATCAGCAGATCACCCAGTCGCGCGTACGCGCTGGCCGGGTCGCCGTGGGCGAATTCGCTGGCCAGCCAATGCACCTCGTCGGCCAGCTCGCCGAGGCCGGCGCGGCGCAGGGCGGGCACCAGCGTCTGCGCCTGACCGCGGTCGCCGCCCTGCACCAGACAGCTGGCCAGCCAGTCCTCGGCGCGGCCGAGCAGCGTGTGCAGCGGATCGTCGATCTGCGGCAGCGTGGCGATCGCCAGCTGGCGCACGCTGCCGTCGGGCAGGGCGAGATCGGGCACGCACAGCGTGTGGTCGTCGGTCAGCGCCCAGGGATCGATCTGCGGCAGCGCGCCATCGCGCAGGCTGCCGGCGATGGTCAGTGGCGCCTCCGCCTGCAGCATGCGCGCCAGTGCGTCGAGCGCGCCGGGCGCCGCGCGTTCCCACGGACGCAGCAACAGCAGCGGCGCGTCGTCGCTATCGCGCAGCAGCGCGTGCAGGCATTGGGTGGCGGGGTCGAAGCCGAGGTCGTCCACGTGCAGCCCGCGCAGCACCGCATGGTCGGCCAGCGCCTGCCGCGGACGCAGCAGCGGCGGTGGCAGATGGCTGCGCGCGGCGCGCCAGTCGGCCAGCCGGCGGTGCAGCAGCGCGGCGGGCAGATCCGACCAATCGGGTGACTGCCCCAGCAGCGAGCTGCGGCCGCCGTGGCCGCTGCCCAGGCGCAGTTCGCCATCGGCACGGCGCTGTACGCTGACGCTCACCAACTGGCCGTGCGCCAGCGCCTGCAGGCGCCCGCTGTTGCTGACGCGCACCTCGGTGGCGCGCTGCACGCTGGCGGCACCGCTGCTGCCGGCATTGTCCCAGGCGCAGCGCCAGGCGATGCGCGTGCTGGTATCGGGATCGGCCAGCGCTACGCAGGCGCTGCGCTGCTCGCCGTCGGCGCGGATGCGCAGCCCGAGCGCGCGCAGGCGCACCCGCGCCAGCGGCGTCGACAGGCGTTCGCCGACGCCCAGCGCATGCTGCGCCGCCAGCGCGCCACGGCCGGCGGCGGCGCGCTCGCGGGCGATGAGCTCGGCCACCAGCGCCAGTCCATCCTTGAGCTCGACCAGCGCACTGCGTGCCGCATAGCCGGCCAGCCACTGCTCCAGCGCCTGCAGCGCCAGCTGCATCCAGGTGGCGCCGATCTGCTCGGCCACCTGCAAAGCCAGCGCCAGCGCCGGGCCGTGGCGGGCGCCGCCATCGACCAGGCCATGGCGCCACAGTCCCACGCACAGCTCGACCAGCGCCGGCCGCAGCGCCGCGTGTGCCACGCTGCGCGCGCCCAGCTGCACCTGCACCGCGGCCGCCTGCGGCGCCTCGGCGTCGGCGCGTTGAAAGGCCCAGACCGCCAGCACCACCTGACAGCGATGCTCGCTCTCGGCGGCATCCGATTGCGCCGCGGCAGGATCGTCGCCACCGTGGAAGCGCACGCTGGCCTGCGGCAGCAGCGCGGTGGGCACCGGATCCTGCGCGCCGGCGCGCCGCACCTCGACCAGCAGCCCGCCGGCCTGCAGGCGCTCGGCCTGCGCCCAGGCCAGCGGCCCGGCCCACTGCTGCAGCGCCGCCGGACTGATCGCGCCGGGTGAGCGCAGCGGTGCGCGCGGCTGTTCTCCCTGCTGGCGCTGCCAGGCCAGCACGGCGATCAGCCGGTGCCGGCACAGCGCCGCGCCGCAGCTGCAGTGCGACTCGCGCACGCCGGCCGCCGGCGGAAAGCGCGTCAGCACGCCGTCGGCAAAGCGCGCCTCCAGCGTGCCATCGACGCGCGCCAGCGCTGGCGGCGGCAGCGTGTCGAGCTCGCGCTGCGCGCGTTTGACCAGGCCGGCATTGCTGAGCTGAGTCAGCGCCTCCACGCTCAGGCGCAGCAAGGGGTCGTCGGCGCTCATCCCTTCAGCTGCTCCGCGATCCAGCCTGCCAGCTGGCCGGGCGTCATCGCGCCGACCTCGGCACCGACCTCCACCAGGCGCTGCGCCAGGGCGCGGTCGTAGGCCGGCTGCGCCTGCTCGTCCAATGCCGCGAGGCCGAGCACGCGCGTGCCCTGGGCGACCAGCTCGCGCGTCAGCGCCACCAGACGTTGCGGCGAGCCGCCCTCGTAGAAGTCGGTGATCAGCACCACGATCGCCCGCCGCGGCACCTCGATCTGCTGCGCCGTGTAGGCCAGCGCGCCGGCGATATCGGTGCCGCCGCCCAGTTGCACCTTCATCAGACATTCCACCGGATCGTCGACGCGCTGGGTGAAATCGACCACCTGGGTGTCGAAGGCGATCAGATGGCTTTGCACGCCCGGCAGCCCGTGCAGGCAGGCGGCAGTGACGGCGGCGTGGATGACGCTGCTCAGCATGCTGCCGCTCTGGTCGACCACGATCAGCAACTGCCAGCGCTGCAGATGGCGGCGCTGACGGGTGGCGTAGAGCACGCGTTCGATGCCGAGGCGGCGCCGCGCCGGGTCGTAATGCTTGAGGTTGGCGCGCAGCGTGGCGACGGCATCGAAGTTGCGCGCGTTGGCGATGCGCGTGCGCCGACGTCGGTTCAGGCTGCCGGCGACCGCGCGTTCCAGCCGTTGCGCCAGCTTGTCCATCAGCTCGCGCACCACACGCGCGACCAGCTGTCGCGCCAGCACCAGCACCTCGGGATTCATCAAATGGCGCGTGCGCAGCACCGCCTCCAGCAGCGCCGGATTCGGTTCGATGCGTTCGAGCACGCGCGGGTCGGTGACCAGTTCCTGCACGCCGTAGCGCTCCACCGCATCGCGCTCCAGGCGCTCGATGGTCTCTTTCGGGAACAGCCGGTGCACCTCGTTGATCCACTCCGGCACGCTGAGCGCGCTCGGCTCGCTGCCGGCCTGGCGCGGCATCGCTTCGCGCACGGCGTCCCCGGCCTGCTCGCGGCCATACAGCCAGTCGAGCGCCTGTTCGCTGGCCAGCGCATCGCCGGACAGTCCGCCACAGGCGTGCTCGGCGGCCTGGCCAAGCAGCAGACGCCAGCGGGTCAGCGCGCGGTCCATCAGGCCAGTCCCCAGTGCAGCATCTGCTCGCGCACGCGCTGCTGCAGCGCGCTGCCGCGCGCCGCCTGGGCGGCGTCCTCTGGCAGCGTCAACAACAGGGCCGCCAACGCGCTGCCGTGGCCGTGCAGTTCCGCCACGCGCTCGGCGATGGCGGCGCGCTCGCGCGGCGGAAACCAGCCGAAGGCCTGTTTGAGCGCGGGTAGCGCAGTCAGAAAGGCCTGATCGCTGTAGCCGGCGATCAGCGGATCCAGCGCCACGATCAGCGCCGGCGAGCGCGTCACCACCTCGCGCGCCAGCGCAAACAGGCCGATCAGCCAATCCCCCAGCGCCTCGGCCGCGGCAAAGCGGCGTGCCGCAGCAATCACCGCAGCGGCGTCGACATGAGTTTCCGCCTGCCACAGGGCGCCGGTGGCGGCGCCGCGCAGCGCCGGCGGCGCCGAGTCATCCAGCGCCCGCCGCAGCAACAGATCGGCCAGCGCCGCGGCGGCGGCCGGATCCGCCGAGCGCGCGCGGCTCCAGGCCAGGAAGCGCACGGCGTCCAGATCGGCCGGATCGGCGGCGCCGCCGCCACTGCGACCCTCGATCAACCAGGACAGCCGCTGCAGGCACAGCGCCAGCAGCGGATCGAGCAAGCTGCCCAGCGCGCGGCCCCAGAATCCGGCGTCGGCCAGCGCCGCCAACCGGCGCGCGGCGGTGCTCAGCGCCGCGTAGTGCGCGCAGTCGGCCAGTGCCTCATGGGTGGCGTGCGCCAGCGCCGGACCCAGATCCAGAAAGCCGCAGCGCAACGCTGCCACCACTGCATCCACCCAGGCGGCCGGCGTGGCCTCGTCGCGGGCGCGCTGCTGCAATCGTCGCGCCGCCGCTTCCGCCAGCGTCGCGCCCCAGGCGCCGGCCTGGATCAGCTCGGCGATCTGCGCCGGCGTCTGCCGCAGGCTCCAGCGCTCCAGCGCATGCTGATCGGCCGCCAGTTGCCGCGGCGCGTTGCCGGCGCTCAGCCCCTCCAGCTGGAAGCCGCTGATGCCGAGCGTGGCCAGGCGCCACAGCACCTCGGCGCGCGCGCCATCCTCCGGGCGGCGCCGATCCAGCGTCAGCGCCCGCACCGATTGCGGCGGCGTCAGATCCAACGCAGCCAGCGTCTGCTGGACTTCCAACACCAGTGGCGGTTGCGGTGTACCGGCCGCCAGCGCGCCGCGCTGCTCGCCACTGAGCGCGCGCAGCAGTTCGCGCAGCCGCGCGTCCATCCGGCCCGGCTGTCGCGTGGTCCACGGCGGCGGCGTTTCCAGCGCGCCGTCGACCAGCGCGTCGAGCATGCCGTCGAGCACATCGCAGCGCAGTGGCAGCGGGTGACCGCGCAGCGCCGCCAGCGCGAGCACCCGCGCCCGCGCCTGGATCAGCTGCGCGGTGCTGAGCGGCTGGCGCAGCGCGCGCATCCGCCGCAGCAGCGCGCGCAGCGCCTGCGCGCCAGCGTGCGCGGTGCCCTGCTGCCACTGCCAGCGATACCACAGCGGCGAGGGCATGCCGGCGCCGTAGCCGGCGTAGGCATCGAGCTCGACCTCGCTGTAGGGCACCAGATAACTGCCGTGGCGCGTGTACTCGGCCGGCGCCTGCAGCAGCGGCTCGTTGGCGTCGTCGGCAGCCGCCGCCACGCCCTGCAGCGCGCGCTGATGCCAGCCGCCGCAGACCACCAGCACCGGCCCCGGCGTCGCCCGCGCCCAGGCAATCCACTCGCGCATATGCGCCTCGCGCGCCTGATCGCTGGGATGGCCCGGCTCATCGGCGCGCAGTTCGTCGAAATAGGTGGCCAGCGCCTGCCGCAGCGCCTCGGTGCGCGCCGCGTCGACGCCGATCGCATCGGCCTCGCGCTCGTACAGGTGATCCCACAGCGCGTCCTCGCCGTCGATGCCGCACTGACGCTGCAGCACGGCCTGCACGCGCGCATAGCGCTCGCGCCCCGGCAGCGTGTCCAGCGTGTAGCGCTGCGGCAAGGCCTGCGCGCCGGGGTGCCAGTAGGGCAGATCGATGAAGCGCACGCGCGCGCCGACCTCGCGCGCCGCCTGCAGCGCCGCCCACTCCGGCGCAAATTCGGCAAAGGGCGCAAAACAGCTGCGCGTGTGCTCGGCCGTCCCGTAGTAGCTGTACAGGGCGATCGGCAGCTGATGCGGCAGATCGAGCTCCGCCAGCCGCGCATTGAAATCACTGGGCCCCTCGATCAGCACCGTATGCGGCCGCAACGCCCGCACCCGCGCCCGCACCAGACGGGCGCAGGCCGGCGAGTAGTGGCGGACACCGAGGATTTCGGCCATTGGTGGGAGGAAAAGGGGAAAAGGGAAAGGGGAAATGGGGGGCGGACCGGGGCGAGGATAGGGAGTGGGTGGCGGGCGGCGCCATGTGCCGGTGTTGCAAGGGCGTCGTAGCGCGGCTCCGTGCGCGCGATCGGGTGGGTTGGGCGATCCGCCACTTCGCGCCGGCGGCCGCGGGCGCCGGGGACAGAAAGCGCCGGGCGCCTCGCGTTACCGGCCGCTCGCCCGACCAAACCTCACGGACGCGAAGGACCCGGCCTACGGGTCGTGCTGCGCCGAGGCCGTAGCGCGGCTCCGTGCGCGCGAGCGGGTGGCTTGGGCGATCCGCCACTTCGCGCCGGCGGCCGCGGGCGCCGGGGCCAGAAAGCGCCGGCCGCCTCGCGTTACCGACCGCTCGCCCGACCAAAGCTCACGGACGCGAAGGACCCGGCCTACGGGTCGCGGCTGGCATCAAGCCCCCGGCAAGCGGTGCCGCGCTTCGTACAGGGCGCGCCAGACGGCGCCCTGGCGGCGGGCGACGCGTTGTTCCAGGTAGCGGCGCAGGCGCTTCAGGTCGTCGGGGTCGTCCTTGAGGGCGCTGCTGGCCAGCGCTTCGACGAGGTCGCCGGCTTCGCCGCGGTCGCCGCGCAGATAGTGGCCGCGCAGGCCAATGCTGCAGGCCACGCTGACGGCCTCAGCGGTGGACAGCACGGTGGACAGGCGCTCCATGCCGGCGCCGTCGAGATCGACGCCCTGGCGCAGTTCGCGGAAGCTGGCCACCAGCACCTCCAGCACCTCGCGCGGCGGCGCGGCGGGGACGCCGGATTGCGCCAGCAATCGGGTGGCCTCGCGTTCGACCAGCGCCAGCTCGGCGTCCAGGTCGGTGATCGGGAACACGGTCTCGAAGGCGAAGCGGCGCTTCAGCGCGGCGCTCATCTCGTTGACGCCGCGGTCGCGGATATTGGCGGTGGCGATCAGATTGAAGCCCTCGTGCGCGTACACGGCGGCGCCATCGCCAAGCTCCGGGATCATCAGCACGCGCTCGCTGAGCACGCTGAGCAGTCCGTCCTGCACCTCCGCCGGGCAGCGCGTGATCTCCTCGAAGCGCACCAGCTTGCCGCTGCGCAGGCCCAGCAGCAGCGGCGCCGGCACCAGCGCGCGCTCGCTCGGGCCCTCGTTGAGCAACAGCGCGTAGTTCCAGCCGTACTTGATCTGGTCCTCGGTGGTCGCCGCGCCGCCCTGGATGGTCAGCGTGGAATCACCGCTGATCGCCGCCGCCAGCAGCTCGCCGAACAGCGACTTGGCGGTGCCGGGTTCGCCGACCAGCAGCAGTGCGCGGTTGCTGGCCAGTGTCACCAGCGCGCGTTCGACCAGCGCAGTCGGCAGCACCAGCTTGGCGGAAATGCCGAGGGCGGCATCGCCCAGCACAAAGCTGCGCACCGCGTGCATGCCGAGCTGCCAGCCAGGCGGCCGCGGCCCACGCTCCGCCGCGCGCAAACGTGCCAGTTCCTCGGCATGGAGTGACTCAGCGGCAGGGCGCTGCAGGGCGGATGCAGTCATCGGGATGGCTCACAGGTCAAATGCATGGCATGACAGCGAGAGGGGCGAAGCGCAGCGCTTGCGCGGCATTGCCGCGCGCTGCGCTGAGCGCCCGGCGGCTGTGCCGCCGGGCCGGAACGAGGGCACGAAGAGCGAAAAGCCGGAACGAGGGCACGTAGGGCAAATCGCGGCGCTTGCGTGGCACGGCGACGCACACGTCGGTGGCCTTCACGCCGGCTCCAGTCGTTCGATATCGCGCAGCACTTCGCTGATCAGGATCGGTGGGACCTCGGACCAGTGTACGCGGGCCTCGGGGCCCCAGCGGCCGGCGCGGCGCAGCTGCAGGGCTTGCAGGCTCTGGCGCGCTTCGCTGCGCGGGTTGCCGACGATGTAGCCGGGCTCGAAGCCGAGTTCGGCGACGATGTCGCCGTTCAGCGCGCGCTGCAGACTGCCTACCATGCCGCCGCTGTCGTCGCCATCGCGGGTCCAGCCGCGTGCTTCCAGCGCATACACGCTGACGGTGCGCACCTTGCGGCCCGCGCAGGCCGCGTAGCCATCGCTGGCGAGCTGTTCCGCGCTCAGCCGGCAGACCTCGCGACCCAGCTGCGGAAAGGGCTGCAGGATGGCGTAGTCGGCGTAGATCTGGCCGAAGGCAGCGGCGGCGTCCGCGCTCAGCAACAGCGGATGCACGAGGCCAACCTCGGCGTTCTCGGCGAGCGTGTACAGGGCGTCGTCGGCGTCGGCGTAGCTCAGATCCTCGGCCACCCGGAAGCCCTCCAGCAGGCGCTCGTCTTCAAAGCGCCCCCACAGCAGACGGCGGCTCAGGTGGCGCAGCAGCGGGTGTTCGACCAGACAGCGGCGGAAAGCGCCGGCGTTCCAGCGGCGCCCGTTCACCATCGCCAGCTCCAGTCGATGCAGCTGCTGACTGGCCAGCGTGCGCACATCCTTTTTCAGCGCCTTGTAACGCGCGCTGGCGGCTTCGGCCAGCAGCGGATCGTCGCTCTTCTGGATGCCGGGCAGATCTTTGAGCGGCGTGCCGCTGGCGTCGTGGACGCGCGGCTTCAGGTGCTCGTCGAAGCCGACCACGAACTGACGCGGGCCGTAGTCCAGCCTGAGCGTGCCGTGCTCGTCCAGGCCCAGATCCGGCACCAGTCGATCCGCCAGCTCCTCGGCGCTGAGCCCCAGCGTCAGCGCCAGCTGTTCCAGTCGCGCCTGTGCCTTGGCCTGCAGCGGCTTGCTCTTGACCCGCTGGGCGATGCCGTGCAGCAGCATCAGCGCGACATCGGAGCCGATGCCGGCGAGGATGTCGAGGCCGCTGGCGGCGCGCGCGCTGGCGCCCTCGGTGGGCCAGGCACGGATCAGGCGCGCCAGCTGGCGCGCGCAGGCATCGTCGCCCAGATGTGCCAGTGCCGCGTACGCCCAGTGCTCCTTCGAGGGCGCGCCGGCGCTCAGCCAGGCCTGGAACAGATCCCAGGCGAAGGCGCCCAGACTGGCGGGCGTGCACAGCGTGCGCAGCAGATCGAGGCCGGCGTAGCGCGGTTCCAGCGGCGTGAAGGCGAGCATCTCGCCGATCGCATCGAGCACTTCGTCCGGCAGGCCGCGGCCATCGGCCAGCAGCGGACGCGTGTAGCTGCGCGGCTGCCAGAAATCGGGCAGCGCCGGCACCCGCGCCGGCAGCAGCTGCAGCGGATCGAAACTCTGCAGCGCCTGCAGCGTGCGCGCGCCGTCCTCGCCATAGGCTTGCGCGGCCGCTGCCAGCGCCGGTTGTTGACCGCAACCGAGCAGCCAGTGCAGCGCGAACTGGGCATCGCTGGCGCGTTTGCGATCGCCGAGCGCGGGCAGCAGCGCAAGCGCCGCCACCTCGCTGTGGCGCAGCAGCCAGGTCTGCGCCAGACGGCGCACCCGCTGGCCCTGGCGCAGCGCGCTGGCTGCGGCGCTGGCGACGCGCACGCTGGCCAGCGGCTGCGCCAGCTGCAGCGCGCGTTCCAGGTTCAGATCGAGGAATTCCTCCAGCACTGGCGGCGCCAGCGCGTCCAGCCAGGCGATCACCTGCTCCAGCTGCGAGGTCTCCATCTGGTACCAGCCGTCCGGGCCCCAGGCGCTCAGCACGGCGCGCGCGGCCTCGCGTGGCAGCAACAGCAACAGCCCGGAGGCGGGTGTGTGCCGCCGCTGCAGCCGCTCACGCGGCGGACGCGCGCCGGCCAGCGTGGACGCATGGCAGTCCTCGGGCACGCCGAACAGGCGCAGCGTGGCGCGCAGATAGTCCTCGCCGCTCAGCCCGCGCAGTGCCGGGATCCAGACCTGCTCGCGCATCTGCTCCGGAGTCAGCCCGTTCTGCCAGCGCGCCTGCTCGCCCGGCTGCCAGCGCATCTGCGCGGGCGGGGTCAGCGGTGTCAGCGTGGGATAGCGGATCGGTGCCGGGCGCTTGCGTGCGCGCCAGAGCGGTTGCTGCAGCCAGGCCGGCATCTCGGCCAGCGTCGCCAGCGGACGCAGCGGCGGCAGACGGGTAGCGATGTCGTCGAGCAGCGGCTGTATGGCCGCCTCGGCGCGCGCCCGCGCTGCTTGCAGGGCCGTGCGTTCGGCCGCACAGAAGCGCTGCAGCCAGTCGCGCAGCGGCGCCGATTCGGTTTGCTGCAGGCGCTCGGCGGCCAGCCGGATGGCCAGCTGCGGCCAGCTGTGGGCAAAGCCGTCGAGCAGCGCGCGCGCGTCCTTGTCCTCGAAACGCTCGAGCAGACCGGCCAGCGCGTCCACGCTGTCATGGGCGCGGGCGATCTCCAGATAAGGGCGTCGGTGCTCGGCATAGTGATCGAGCCTGGCGCGCTTGAAGGCCAACGGCAGCGACTCCGGGACGCCCAGCCGCGCCAGCGTCAGCAGCAGCTCGCGGGTCACCTCGAATCGGCCCCAGGCATTGCCGAACTGCGCCATCAGCTGCAGCAGCTCGGCGCGGCCCAGCTGGCAGCCGACCAACAGATGCGCGCGGGCAGACTCGCCGCCGCTGCCGAGCTGGGCGAGCGCCTGACTGAGCAGCGCGCGCTCGGTGGGAAACAGATAGGCGGCGATCGAGGCCAGCAGCCCGCTGCGGGCGGCCGCCGTTTGCGCGATCGCGTACAGCTCGGCGTACTCGGGCGCCGCCGCGGCGGCACAGTGCAGGCGCAGTGCCGGCAGATCCAGGGCCTCGATCAGCGCGTGGTAGTCGCGTGCCGACGCCGGTGCCGCCTGCACCGCCTGCAGCACCATCTGCAGCGCAAACGGCAGTCCGTGGCGCACGGCGGCCAGTTGCCACACCAGGCGCGCCGGCAGCACATCGCCGTGGATCTGGCGCACGCCGATCAGCACCTGCGTCGCCAGCGCGCGCCATGCGTCCGGCAGCGCGCCGTCGGGCAGCGCGTACAGCTCAGCCGGGCTGGCGGCGCCGAGCATCGCCAGCGCGCTCGGCATGCTGCCGATCCGCCGGCACGCGCCTTCGCGGCCCTGCTGCCACTCGGTCAGACACTGCGCCTCCACCAGCGGCGGCGCGCTTGGGGTATCGACGCCACGCCAGGGCGCCAGCAGCCGGCGCCAGGCCGGCGTCCACAGAAACTGTGCCGGCGGCTGCGGCTCGGCGCTCGCGGCGAGCTCGGGCGCCGGTGCTGGGACTGGCGTTGGCGCGGGGACCGGGACGGGCTCGGCAGGCGCGGCTGCTGCCGGTGCGACCGGCGTCGGCGCGAGTGGCGGCGGAACCGCAGGTGGCGGGGCTGTCGTCGCGGGTGTCGGGGCCGGCGCGGTTGGAGCTGGCGCAGCAATCGGCGCAGTTGCCGCTGGCGCACCGGCGCTAACCTCGCGATAGCCCTTGCCGGTTTTCTCGCGGATCAGCCGGTCCTGCTCGGCCTGCGCCGCCGCGGCACTGGCGCAGGCGCGCGTCTGCGTCTGTCCGGCCGTGCCGATGCGGCCAAAGCGCACGCGGATCTGCTCGCCGTCCAGCGCCACTTCCCAGAACTTGCTGGAACCCCCTTCGACACACTCGAATCGACGCACACGCACTCCGGACGACGCTCGCGAAGGCGTCAGCATAAGCGGCGCGCGGCGGCTCAGTCAGCGCGGTGGCAGCTCGCGGTCATGCCAGCGCGCCAACAGCAGTTGCGCGGCGACAGCGCCCAGCAGCGCCAGGAACATATCCCACTGCGTGTCCCAGACATCGCCCTGGGTGGCCAGGAAGGCGTCGGCATCGGCGCCCCAGATCAACGCCGCCCACCATTCGATCAGCTCGAAGAAGGCACTGAAAGACAGCGCCGCCGCCAGCACCAGATAGAACAGCCAGCCGCCCGGCCGCAGCGGGGTTTTGCGCAGCAGCAGTTCGCGCGCCAGGATCGCCGGCACGAAACCTTGAGTGAAATGGCCCAGCCGGTCGTAGTGATTGCGCGCCAGATCCAGCCAGTCCTGCACCCACAGCCCCAGCGGCACCTGCGCATACGTGTAGTGGCCGCCGACGATCAGCAGCGCGCAGTGCAGCGCGATCAGCACATACAGCAGGCGCGTCAGCGGAAAGCGGCGGTAGCTCAGCCACAGCAGCGGCAGCCCGATCAGCACCCAGACCACTTCCATCAACCAGGTCATGCGATCGGTCGGGCCGATGGCCGACCACAGCAGCAGCGCGAGCACGGCGGCACTCAGGGCGAGGCCGGCGCGGGGGGAGAGCGTAGTGCGAGGATGCGCGTTCATGGCCTGAGGATAGTCGCAGCGGCAGCGCACGGCGACCGCGCGCCGTGGCAGGATGCCGCTACTTCAGAGCGGAGTGCAGTCATGCCCAAGAACACCGTGTGTCTGTGGTTCAACGGCGACGCCCTGGAGGCGGCCGAGTTCTACGCCGCCACCTTTCCCGACAGTGCCGTTGGCGCGGTGATGCGCGCGCCGGGCGACTATCCAACCGGCCAGCAGGGCAATGTGCTGACCGTGCACTTCACCGTGTGCGGGATTCCCTGCATGGGCTTGAACGGCGGACCGGCGTTCAAACACAGCGAGGCCTTTTCCTTCCAGATCTCCACCGAAGATCAGGCCGAAACCGATCGCCTGTGGGACGCGATCGTCAGCAACGGCGGTCAGGAGAGCGACTGCGGCTGGTGCAAGGACCGCTGGGGGCTGTGCTGGCAGATCACGCCACGCGTGCTGATGGAGGCGATCAGCGATCCCGATCCGGGCGTCGCCGCGCGCGCCTTCGCCGCCATGATGCAGATGCGCAAGATCGACATCGCCGCCATCGAGGCTGCGCGTCGGGGTTGAACATCGTGGACAGCAGCGCCGAGCGCCACTCCGAAACCGCGGGGCGCGTCAGCCTGGACCGGCTGCGCGAGCGTACTGACGAGCTGGAGTTGATCATCTCCGGCCTGACCACCTTCGCGCTGCTCAGCCTGCCCTCGTGGCTGCTCGATCAGTACGCCGGCCTGTATCTGCAGCTGCCGCTGCCGGCGCTGGCGCCCACCCAGTTCGCGCTCGGCATCGCCATCGGCCTGTGCTACGCCCTTGGCGCCTGTTTCATCGCCCATCTGTGCGTACGCGCCTACTGGGTGGGGCTGATCGGGCTGCACTCGGTGTATCCGGGCGGCATCCGCTGGGAGCGCGCGCGCAGCCTGGGCCCGGTCGGACAGGCGGACCTGCGCCTGCGCATTCCGACCCTGGATGCAGCGATTGCCGGCGCCGATCGCATCGCCTCGCTGATCTATGCGGTGATCTCGTTGACCGCGCTGGTGGTGGTGTGGATCGCGCTGGCGCTGATCCTGCTGTTCCTGCTGGCGGTCTACATCGGCGAATGGACCGGTCAGGTGAATACCGCGATCACCCTGCTGGTCAGCGCCGGCATGCTGCTGCCGCTGGTCTGCGGTCTGCTGGTCTGGCTGCTCGACGCCCAGGCGGTACGCCGCTGGCCGCAGCTGGCCGAGCGCCGCTGGCTGCGCCGGCTGCTGTGGTGGCTGCGCCTGCCGGTGCGCGCCGTGCTGCCCGAGCGGCTGGTGGCGCCGGTGCAGCTGATGCTGCAGACCAACACGCGCCCGTGGATTTTCTGGACGCTGTTCGCGGCCGCGCTGTGGGCGATCCCGGCGATGGGCTCGCTGCGCTACCAGGCCTATCTGCAGTTTGACTCGCTCGGCACCTACACCTTTCTGAGCAACGCCGACGTCGCCACCGGCCAGCGCAGCGCGCATTACGAAGATCGCCAGTCCGGTTCCGATCGCCTGCGTGCGGTGCCGATGATTCCGGCGATGGAACAGCAGTCGGCCTGGTTGCCGCTGCTGTTGCCCTATTTTCCGCTGCGCGACGATCCGCTGCTGCGCGCCCTGTGCGGCGAGGCGCCTGCCGATCGCGTCGCCTGCCTGCGTCAGCTGTGGGAGGTGCGCTTGAACGGACAGGCGCTCGATCTCAGCGGCTTTGCCCCGGCCGAACGCCGCGACCTCGGCATGCGCGGTCTGGCTGGCTGGGTCGATCTGCGCGCACTCAACCCGGGGCCGCAGGTGCTGGAGGTGCGCTGGCGACCGGCCTCGCTGACGGTGACGGTCGAGGACTATGTGCCGGAGGGCCGCACTTTCCACATTCCTTTCGTCTACGCACCGCAGTAGACCGGGACTCGGGACTCGGGACTCGGGACCCGGCGCAGCCGCCGCATGGCTGGTCCGCCCCTTGCCCCGCTTCTGCCCTTCCGTACGCATGTTTGCCAAGAGTCCCTGTCTCGCCTTCGGCGCGCTTACTCGCTTCGCAAACTGGCGACATTGCAACGCAGGCGCCGCATGGCTGGTCCCCCGCCCCTGGACCCCCGCCCCGCTTTTGCCCCTACGCAGCCATGTTTGGCACGCGCTTCCCTTGATCCGCGGCGTTGGCGCTCCCATTTAGCGCGCTATCTCCCAGACGGCGCCGCCGGCATGTCACAGACGCTGAACATCGTATGTCCCGCTTGCGGGACGACCAACCGCGTGCCGGTCGACCGCCTGGAGCAGGCGCCGGGCTGCGGGCGCTGCAAGCAGAAGCTGTTTCTCGGCAAGCCGATGGATGCCGACAGCGCGCAGTTCCAGCACATGATCCAGCACTCCGAGCAGCCGGTGCTGGTCGACTTCTGGGCGCCCTGGTGCGGCCCCTGCGTGCAGATGGCGCCGCATCTGGCCGCTGCGGTGCAAAGACTGGAGCCGCATGTGCGGGTGCTCAAAGTCGATGTGCAGGCGCACGCCGACGTCGGCAATGCGCTCGGCATCCAGAGCATACCGACCCTCGCCCTCTACCACGGCGGCCGCGAAATCGCCCGCCACAGCGGCGCCATGCCCGCCGGCGAGATCGTGCGCTTCACCGCCGAGGCGCTGCGCGGCTAGGCCAGCAGGCGCCGGAGGACCGGCGCCCTCCTCAATGCGGCAATCGACCGCGCCCCGGGAGGGCGCCGCTCCCGCGGCGCCGCTGTGGTGTTTCCAGGCCAGCGCGACGCCCGAGGACCGGCGCGCTCCCAGACGCGGCGGTCGGCCGCGGTGGCTGCCGGAAGCGCCGCGATCTTGCGTTGCGGGAGTCGGTCCCGGCTGCCAACATTCTGCGATGAGCCACTCTCACGCCCAAGTTCGCGCGCTGATCGAGGAGCTGCTGGAACTCGATGCGCCGGAGGCGCGCCTGCAGCGGCTGGCGGCCTGCCAGGACGCGGCGCTGGCGGCCGAGGCAGGCGCGCTGCTGGGGCTGGAAACGCAGGCCGGGCAGCTCGATCAGGGCGCGCTGCAAATGGCCGGGATGACGGCGCTGGCGGCGCTGCCGGCGCAGTTCGGCCCGTATCGCGTCACCGGCGTGCTCGGGCGTGGCGGCATGGGCGATGTGTACCTAGGCGTGCGCCACGACGGCAGCTTCGACAAAGAGGTCGCCATCAAGGTCGTGCGCGATCTGCAGTCGCCGCCGCAGGTGCAGCGCTTCCAGCGCGAACGCATGCTGCTGGCGCGGCTGGAGCATCCGGCCATCGCGCGTGTGCTGGACGGCGGCAGCGAGCATGGGCAGGCCTGGATGGCGATCGAGCGCGTGGTCGGCGTGCCGCTGGATGCCTACGTACGCGCCCAGGCGCTGGGCGTGCGCGAGCGCGTGGCGCTGATGCTGCGGGTGCTCGACGGCGTGCAGTACGCGCATCAGAACCTGATCGTGCACCGCGATCTGAAGCCCTCCAACATCCTCGTGCAGCCGGACGGGCAGCCCAAGCTGCTCGACTTCGGCGTGGCCAAGCTGATCGGCACCACCGATCCCGACCAGACCCGCGGGCTGGCGCCGATGACCTATGCCTACGCCGCGCCGGAGCAGATCCAGGGCGGGGCAATCACCACCGCCACCGATGTCTACGCGCTGGGCGTGATCCTGTACGAAGTGCTGACCGGCGAGCGGCCGCACAAGCCCAAGGGCGAGCAGCCGCTGACGCTGCTGCCGCAGATCATCGACACCGACGTCGCCGCGCCGAGCGCCGAGCTGCGCCGGCGCGGGGCTAGCACCGGCGTGGACCCGCGTGAGCTGCAGGGCGATCTCGATACCATCGTGCTGAAGGCGCTGAGCCGCGAACCGCAGCGGCGCTACCCGTCGGCACAGGCGCTGCGCGACGATCTGGCGCGCTATCTGCAGTACCGGCCGATCCAGGCGCGGCCGGACACCTGGGGCTATCGGGCGGCCAAATGGCTGCGGCGCAATCGCGCGATCGCGACTGTCAGCGCGCTGGCGCTGGCCGGGCTGCTGATCGCCGCCAGCCTGGTGCTGCAGCAGCGTGACCGCGCCGTGCGCAATGCGCAGGTGGCCGAGGCCACCAAGCGCTTCGTGCTGCAAGTGTTTGCCGGCGCCAATCGCTGGCAGACCAGCCAGGATGTGAGCGCGCGCGAGCTGGCGCTGCGCGGGCTGGAGACGGTGGCGAGCGAGCTCAAGGACCAGCCCGAGGCGCGCATCGAGATGTACGACACGCTGGGACAGGTGTTCGGCAGCAGCGGACCGGCCAGCGCCGCGGTGCGCGCGCGCGAGGCGCAGCTGCGCGAAATGCAGCTGCTCGGTCGGTATACGCCGGCTGATCTGCTGGCGGTCGAGATGCGCCTGCTGTTGGCGTATTTGAACGCCGGGGACCTGGGCAAGGTGCGTGAGTACCAGCGCTACATCGAGGGCCAGCACGCCGGGCAGCTGAGCGCCTTTGAGCGGATGTTCATCCAGCACATCGGACTGCAGGCCAGCTTCATGCTGGGTGATTTCGGCGCGGTCGCGGCTGCTTTTGCCGACTTGACCGATCCAGCGGCGCTGCGGGCCGCTGCGGCGTCGGCATCGCGCGCGCAGCAGCGCGAGCTGGCGACCTTTGCGAGTTGGGCCTACACCTACGGCCTGCAGGCGGCAGTGGCCCAGCGGCGCGATCGCGAGACACTGACGCTGGCGCGGGCGACGGTAACGGCCGCGCTGCGCGATGTGGCGCCGGACGATCTGCAGCGCGCCAATCTGGTGGCAGGGGTGCTGGATGCGCTGATGCGCATCAGCAGCGATCCGGCCCTGCTCGCTCTGGTCGAGCGCTCGGCACGCTGGTCCGACGCCCAGTACGGTGGCCCGCCGTCGGCCGCGGTCGGCGCCCGGCTGTTCGTCGCCGAGCAGGCGGGCGATCTGGCGTTGGCGGAACGCTACTACGCGCAGTTGCAGGAGGCCCTGCAGTCGAGCGGCGGCGCTGCCGAGCCGATCGGGTGCCGCGAGATCCTGCTGGCGGGCGCCAGTGTGGCGCTGGCGCTGCAGCAGCGCGTCGAGGCGCGTCAGCGCTACCGTCAGGCGCTGAGCTGCGCGCAGGCGATCGGGGGCGATGCGCAGTCGGCGTACAGCCGCGCAGCGGATGCCGGTCTGGCCTATCTCGATCTGCTGGAAGGCCAGGCCGACAGCGCCCGACTGCAGCGCGTCGCCGCCGCCCAGGCCGCACACGACGACGGTCTGTGGTGGCGGAGCGCGGCCTGGCTGGCGGAGCACTGCCTGGACACGTCAGGGGCGCAGTGCCAGGAACCGTTGGAGCAGATACGCCACTGGCATGAGGCGCGCGGCGCCCGCTACGACCATCGCTTATTGGGTCTGTACGCGCGCGCCGGCCTGCCGGTGCCGACGCAGCCCGAGTACGCGGTCAGCGACCTGCTGGCGCCCGCCGGTCAACTGCTCGCCGATGGCGAGCGCATTCTCAAGCAGCGTCTGCAGTAGCGCGCAGCGGTCCAAGGCGGCACCGATCAGCAGGTATGATCGTCAGTGTGTTTACCGCCGGCGCTCACGGTGTCCAGCGATTCCGCCAATCTCACTGCGCAGCTCAACGCCGCCCGTTCCGGCGATCGCCATGCCGCGGATGAGGCTTTGCGCCAGGTCTACGCCGAACTCAAGCGCGTGGCTGGCGGCATCTTGCGCGGCAATGCGGTGACGCTGGATGCCACCTCGCTGGTGCACGATGCCTTCCTGCGGCTGATCCCGGATGCCGAGCGCCAGTTTGCCGACCGCCGGCACTTCTTCCGCGTGGCGGCCAAGGCGATGCGGCAGATCCTGATCGACCACGTGCGCGCGCGCGGCGCCGAGAAACGCGGCGGTCTGTGGGTGCGCACCCAGTTGTCGGAAGGCATCGCCGAGCCCGAGGGCGAGCACATCGATCTGCTGGCGCTGGATGCGGCGTTGACGCGCCTGTATGCGCGCGATGTCGAACTGGCCGAGATCGTCGAAGCCTACTTCTTCGCCGGCTTCACCTTCGAGCAGATTGCCGAGATCCGCCAGATCGGCGAGCGCACGGTGCGCCGGCAGTGGGAGGTGGCGCGGCTGTTCCTGATGCAGGAACTGCGCACGCCCTGAGCCGGGAACTCTGCGCAGCGGCCGCGGTCTGCATCGGCGTCACCCGGCGGCCCGCCCGTGTCCCCATCGCTCTCGCGCCAGCGCCTGCTACCGCTCCTTAGCCTGCTGGTCTTCGTGCTGGCGCTACTGGCTTTGCATCATCTGTCGGCAGAGACCAGTTTGAGCGCGCTGCGGCATGAGCTTGCTGCGGTCGCGGCCAGTCAACTGCTGCTGGCGGTGCTGGCGGCGCTCGGCAGCTACGTGCTGCTGACTGCCTTCGACCGCTCCGGGCTGGCACTGGTCGGCAAGACCATGCCCTGGCGCGACACCGCGCGGGTGGCTTTCGTTGCCAACGCCTTTGGCCACACGCTGGGGATGGCGGCGCTGACCGGCGGCGCGCTGCGCTGGCGCGGCTACGCGCGCCATGGGCTGGATGCTGCCGACGTCGCGCCGATCGTGGCAATGACCTCGACCGGCTTTGCGCTCGGCGCCTTGCTCTGGCTGGGAGCGGCGCTGGTGTTCGAGGCGCCGCGGGCAGCCAGCCTGCTGCCACTGCCGGCCATCCTGCTGCAGATCACCGGCGTGCTGCTGTGGGCAGGCTGGCTGGCCGGACTGCTGTGGCTGCGGCCGGCGCCGCGCGAGTGGACGCTGCGCGGGCGGCGGCTGACCTTGCCCGCGCGTGCCGAGGCGCTGGGCCTGAGTTTGGTGTCGGTGCTGGAACTGGCCTGCGCCGGAGCCGCGCTGTACCTGCTGCTGCCGGCCGATCTGCCGCTCGGCTTTGCCGGTTTCATCGGCGTGTACGTGCTGGCGATCGTCGGCGGCATCGCCAGCACCGTACCGGCTGGTCTCGGCGTGTTCGAGGCCAGTCTGCTGCTGTTGCTGCCCGGCGTGGACAGCACCGCGGTGCTGGCGGCGATCGTGCTCTATCGCGCGGTTTACTACCTGGTGCCGCTGCTGCTGGCGCTGTTGCTGCTCGCCATCGAGGCCTTGCTGGCCACGCGCTGGTCGCCGCTGACGCGGGTGGCCGCGGCGGCGCGCGCCAGTGCCGTACTGTGGCCGCCGCTGCTGGCGCTGGCGGCCTTCAGCGCCGGTGCGCTGCTGCTGCTGTCGGGCTCGCTGCCGCTGCACGCGGCGCGGGTGGCGGCGGTGCCCTTGTGGCTGCTGGAGAGCTCGCATCTGATCGGCAGCATCGCCGGGCTGGCCTTGCTGCTGCTCGCGCGCGGACTGGCGGCGCGCCTGCGGCTGGCGTGGACGCTGAGTCTGGTGGCGCTGCTCGCCGGTTTGCTGGCGGCCTGGGTAGTCGGTGCCCAGGGGCCCTTTCTGACGCTGCTGGGGCTTTGCGCCGCCGGGCTGTGGGCGGGCCGCGAGCGTTTCGTCCGCAGCGTGGTCACGCTGGGTGGCGAGGTGGCGCTGCATGCCTGGGTCGGTGCTGCGCTGGTGGTCGCGGCCTCGGTCTGGCTGGGGCTGTTCGCCTATCGCCACGTCGACTATGCGCATGAGCTCTGGTGGCAGTTTGCGCTCGACGCCAATGCGCCGCGCATGCTGCGCGCCAGTCTGGTGGCGGTGCTGGGCCTGGGCGTCGCCGGCGGGTTGATGCTGCTGCTGCCGGGTGGGGTCGCCCGCGAGATCGCCAGCCCGGCCGAGCGCCAGCGCGCGCGCGAGCTGCTGGTGCATGCCCACAGCGCCAATGCCTGGCTGGCGCTGGTGCCGGACAAGCAGCTCTGCTTCGATGACGCCGGCGAGGGTTTCTTGATGTACCAGCGCAGCGGACCCTGTCTGGTGGCGATGGGCGATCCGGTCGGCACGCCGCGCGCGCGCGAGGCGCTGGCCTGGCAGTTCCGCGTACAGGCTGATCGTGCCGGGCTGTGGCCGGTGTTTTATCAGGTCGGCGTGGCGCAGCTGCCGCTGTATCTGGATCTGGGCCTGCAGCTGGCCAAGCTGGGCGAGGAAGCGCTGGTGCCGCTGGCCGGTTTCTCGCTGGAGGGCTCCGAGCGCTCGGCGCTGCGTCAGGAGCATCGGCGTGCGCAGCGTGCCGGCTGTCGCTTCGAGGTGCTGGAAGGCGAGGCGTTGCGCGCGCTGTTGCCGCAGCTGCGCGGCATTTCTGATCGCTGGCTGGCGCACAAGGCCGGTCAGGAGAAGGGTTTCTCGCTGGGCTGGTTCGATGAGGACACGCTGCTGCAGGGCCCGGTCGGCGTAGTCCGCGTCGACGCCGAAGTGGTCGCCTTCGCCAATCTGTGGCCGCTGCCCGGCCGCCAGGAGCTGTCCATCGATCTGATGCGTCAGCACGAGGACGCACCCAAGAGCGCGATGGATTTCCTGATGGTGGAGCTGATGCTGTGGGCACGCGCGCAGGGCTACGCCGTCTTCAACCTCGGCATGGCGCCGCTGGCCGGGCTGTCGGGGCACGAACTGGCGCCGCTCTGGCACAAGCTCGGTGGCTATGCCTGGCGCCATGGCGAGCGCTTCTACGGCTTCGAAGGGCTGCGCCGCTTCAAGGCCAAGTTCCGGCCCGAGTGGCGCCCGCGCTATCTGGCCTCGCCCGGCGGCTGGCGCCAGCCGCTGGCCCTGTTCCACATCGCCCGACTGGTGTCGGGCAGCGCCCACCCGAGGGGGTGAATGCCATGTCCAAGTGCCTGCGTTTGTGCTTGTGGATGCTGCTGCTGGCACTCAGCGCCGGCCACGCCGCCGAACCCGAAGCCCGCGGCGTCGAGGTCTACGCCGCCGGTCGGCTCGGCGATGTAAGGCTGTACCACCCGAGCGGCCCGGTGCGCTCGGTGGCGCTGTTTCTGTCGGGCGACGGCGGCTGGAACGAGGGTGCGGCGGCGATGGCCGAGGTGCTGCGCGCGCAGGGCGCGCTGGTGGCAGGCGTCGATGTGCCGGCCTACCGGCGTCAGCTCGACGCCAGCGACGCCGATTGCGAGTACCTGGGCGGCGAGTTCGAACATCTCTCGCAGGCGGTGCAGGCGCATGCCGGCCTGCACGATTACCACTACCCGATCCTGGTCGGCTATTCCTCCGGCGCGGCGCTGGCCTATGCGCTGATCAACCAGGCGCCGAAGGGCGTATTTGCCGGCGCCCTGGTGCTGGGTTTCTGCGCCGATCTGGCGCTGCACAAGCCGCTGTGCCCGGCCAACCAGCTGCGCACCCGGCCGCGCGCGCAGGGTGAGGGCGTCGATCTGCTGCCGGTGGTCGCGCTGCCAGCGCCCTGGATCACACTGCAGGGCGCGCAGGACCAGGTCTGCCCGGCGCCGGCGATGCAGGCCTTCCTCGCCGGCATCGGGCAGACGCAGTGGCAGGCGCTGCCGGCGGTCGATCATTACTTCAGCGACCCGGCGCAGTGGCAGGCGCCGCTGGCGCAGGCCTACCAGCAACTGGTCGCCGGCGCCGCGCAGAATCATAGCCCGGCGGCGCCGGAGGAGATCGGCGATCTGCCGATCGTCGAGGTGCCGGCCAGCGCCACGACGGGCACGCAGTGGGTGCTGCTGCTGACCGGCGATGGCGGCTACGCCGGTCTGGATCAGGATCTCGCAGCGGGTTTCGCCGCCAGCGGCCGACCGACGGTGGTGCTGAACTCGCTGAAGTACTTCTGGAGCGCGCGCACGCCGGCGCAAATCGCCAGCGATCTCGATCGCTTGATCCGCCACTATCAGCGCGCCTGGCAGCGCGATCGGCTGATCGTGGTCGGCTACTCGCAGGGCGCCGATGTGCTGCCCTTCGCGCTCAACCGCATCGCCGCCGACACACGCGCGGCGATCGCTGCCACCGCGCTGATCGGGCTGTCGAGCAGCGCCGTGTTCGAATTCCACTTCAGCAACTGGCTGACCGCGCCCGACGGCACGCCCACGCGCCCGGAACTCGACCGACTGGATCCGCAAGCGCCGCTGATCTGCGTCTACGGCCGCGAGGACGCCGACAGCCTGTGCCCGGCGCTGCCGGCCGCGCGCTTCCACACGCTGGGGCTGCCCGGCGGTCACCACTTCAACGGCGATTACCAGGCGGTGGTGGACGCCATCCTGGAGTGGCTGCCGCGTTGAGGACGCTCGTGCCGAGGATGGTGCGTGGGAAAAAGCGGGGCGGGGGGCAGGGGGCGGGGGACCAGGACTGCAGCGCTTGTCTGGCACTGTCGCAGACGGTTTGATGATCGAGTCCCGAGTCCCGAGTCCCGAGTCCCGAGTCCCGAGTCCCGAGTCCCGAGTCCGAGTCCCGAGTCCCGAGTCCCGAGTCCCGTTTTTGTCCCGACGCATCCATGTTTGGCAAGAGCCCCGGTCTCGCCCTTGGCACGCTTACTCGTTCTGCAAGCCGGCGACAGCGCCATGCAGCCGCCGCATGGCTGGTCCCCCGCCCCGCTTTTGCCGCCTCAGATGCGCTCCTCGCTGCCCAGATAGCGCCACTCGCCGGGGGCGAGGCCGGCGACGGGGAGGCGGCCCAGGCGGATGCGGCGGATCGAGACGGTCTGCAGGCCGGCGGCGGCGCACAGCGCCTGCAGCTGACCGGGGCGCAGGCCCTTGGCGGCGATGCGCAGGCGCTGCTCGCTCTGCCAGCTGACCTTGACCGCGCTTGGCAGCGGCGGCGTGGCGCCTTGGCCTTGGGCGATCCCGGCCAGACCGCCGGCGACGGTGTCGCCGCGTACCTCGACGATGCATTCCTGCTCGTAGCGCCCGTGGTCCTCGCCCAGGCGCGCGGCCAGCGCGGCGTTCTGGGTCAGCAGCACGATGCCGCTGGCCGCGGTCTCCAGCGGAAACAGCAGCTGCAGGTGGCGGAAATGCCGTTGCAGCACGCGCTGCGGACTGGGATCGCTGGCGCTGCGCGCGCGGCCATCGGCCGGCAGCGCGGCGGGCAGCGTGGCATCGCAGTCAGCCGGCTTGTGCCAGACCAGTGTGGCCGGCAGCACCGGTTCCAGGCGCGCGTCGGGATCGAGTTCCACGCGTTCGCCGTCGATCGGATGTTGCGGCCATTCGACCACCGCGCCGTTCACCCGCACCCAGCCATTGGCGATGTACTGCTCAGCCTCGCGCCGCGAGCACGGCAGCTGTGCGGCCAGCACCTTGGACAAACGTACGCTCATCGGCTGGCTCCGCGGCTTTGGAATTCAGGGGCGCTGGTCATCGCATAGACGCCGAACAGGCCGCGCTGGGTGCGCACGCGCACCTGATCGCCGCGCTGCAGGCCACGGTACTGCTCGCGGTCGATGCGCCAGGCGGTCGCCGGGATGCGCCCATCCTGCAGCGCCGGCAGGCGGAGGTAATAGCGGATGCCTTTGTTTCCCCGTGTCCCCCCGCTGCGCTGGGTGTAGACCTCGTCGACGGCGACGGTTTCGGTGACCACCGGCGCGCTACTCAACGACAGATTCGCCAGCCCCACCGATTGCGTGCCGAGGGCGACGAAGCTGGCGAGCCCGATGCTGCCGAGCTCTGCCAGCACCACCCGGGCGCGTGCGCTGTCGCCCATCCAGCCGGCCGCCAGCCGCCACAGCCCGAGCCCGATCAGCAGCAGCAAGAGGGCAGCGCCGAGGTACATCCCGGTCGCGCCCACCTGCTGCGGAAAGCGCGTCGCCGCCTGCGTCAGCATCACGCCGAAGGCCGCTACTGCCAGTCCGGTCGACAGCGCCAACAGCAGCACGGCGCGCGCCTGGCGCATGCCCACGTCCTCATGTGCACGCGCCAGCGTGCCCGGCAGGTTGGCGAGCATGTCCTGCAGCGCGCGCGCCACCGCGCGATGGCGCTCGGGGCTGTGGTCCAAGTGGGAGACGCGGCCGCTGAAGCTGGCCCAGATACGGCCGTCGTAGGCGGTCAGCGCCTGCGCGCCGAGCGCAAACACCTCGGCGAGGCCGGTGCGTGCGGCGCTGTCGTGGCGCAGCCAGTAGCGGCTGCGCGGATCATCGCTCTCCAACATCAACAGCGCGTCCAGATGCGCATCGCCGCAGCTCAGATCGCGGCCGACGCCGATCGCCTTGAAGGCACGCGCCAGCCAGTCCTCGGGCTCCGCATGCAGATCCAGGCCGCGACTGCCGACGATGCCGATCTGCTGCTGGTAGCGCCCTTTGTGCTTGCGCACGCGCAGCAGCAGATCGACGCGCCGTCCGTCACCGAGGTCGAAAGACTGCGGCGTGACCCGAAACTCGCGCAGACGACGCCAGCGCAGACTCAGCAGCGTGGCCGCGATCAGCGCCACCAGACCGAAAAACAGCACCATGACCGCGCCCCGTCAGCGCTTGTAGGGGAACAGACGGCGCTCGATCCAGGCCAGACCATGGTCGATGGCCCAGGCAATCAGCCCGATGATCGCCAGGATCAGGAAGATGTGTTCGGTCAGCCCGCGGCGCTGGCTGATGTTGAGCATCGCCCCGAGGCCATGCGGCGCGTTGATCAGCTCCGCCAGCATGATGTAGCCGAAGCACAAGCCGAACAGCCCGCGCAGACCGCGGAACATCTCTGGTAGCGCCGCCGGCACCAGCACCTTGAGCACGATCTGCTGATCGCTGGCACCCAGCGTGCGCGCCGTGTCGACGTAGCGATCCGGGACCGCCAGCAGCGCCGCGGCCGCGGTGGAGAACACAAAGGGCAGCGCCGCGACGAAGATGAACATCGCCTTCTGGGTTTCGCCAATGCCGAACCACAGGATGGTCAGCGGGATCAGCGCCGCCACCGGCACATTGCTCATCGGAATGACGATCGGGCGCAGAAAGGCTTCGAGCACACGCCAAGAGGCGGCCAGCACGCCGAGCGGCACGCCGATCAGCAAGGCCAGGCCAAAGCCGATCAGCACGCGCGTCAGCGAGGCGACGATGCTCTTGCCGAGGTCGCGCTCGAACAGCAGATTGGGGATCGCCCGCAGCACTTCGCCGGGGCTCGGCAGGATCGCCGGCGAGATGAAGCGCTCCTCGGCCGCGCCCAGCGTCAGCACGAACCAGAAGAACAGCAACAACACCAGACAGGTGGCGGCCAGCAACTGGCCCGTCGCCGCCGCCGGCGGCTGCCGCAATTCCGTGGTCCACCAGCTGTTGCGTGCCATCCTGCTGCTCCACCGTGCGTCGGCCGCAGGCTAGCAGCCCGCGGCGTCGATGTCGCGATCACAGGCTGGCGAGCAGTGCCCCGGCACTCTGGCGCAGCGTCAGCGCCAGCCGGTCGGCCGAGATCGGCTCGCGGCCGTCCAGCCAGTCGACCACCGCGCCCAGCAGCAGTTGCGCCAGCAGCTGCGCTGCCAGCCGCGGACTGATCGACAGAAAGGGCGCGCGCTCGCGGCGGATGCCAGCCTCGATCAGTTCCGCGAGCACGCGATCAACGATGCGCCGTGCCGGCCCGCTGAAGATGCCGGGCGCCAGCGCGCGGTTGTCGTGGAAGTGCTGCAGGATGGCGCTCAGCCGGCCGTGATCGGCCCACGGAAAGGGCGCCGTCGCCAGAATCGCGAGCGGGCCCTGCAGACTGGCGGCCAGCAGCTCGTCCTTGCTGCGAAAGTGCTCGTAGAAGGTGGAGCGGGCGACGCCCGCCAGCTTCAGCAGCGCATCCATGCGGATGCTGTGATAGCGCTGCTTCAGCACCAGCGTGAAAAAGGCGCCGTACAGCGCCTGGCGCGTCTGCTGGATGCGCGCGTCCATGCGGGCGCCGCGCTACTGCAGGCGTTCCCACTCGTTGTCGAGCAGGACCATGCGCAGCAAAGCCTCGATGCTGCGATGCGCCTCCAGCGGGTGGCGCAACGGCAGTTCGCCGTGGATGCGGTAGTGATTGCGCCGGCCCACGCGCGAGCGCTCCACCACGCCGGCGGCTTCGAGATCAAGCAGGATCTTCTGCACCGCCCGCTCGGTGATGCCGACGATCTGCGCCACCTCGCGCAGCTTGGCATCCGGCTGGCGCGCCAGACAGATCAGCACATGACCATGATTGGACAAGAAGGTCCAGCCCGGCCGCGGCAGCGCCGGCGGCAGCAGACTGAGGGGATCGACCGGCGGATGCTCGATGGGCTTGTTCATGGCACGCAGAATACGGCAAGCACTGCGCCGCAATCGTCAAGGCGACCGGCCTCGCGTGGCGGGCGCCGGTTTCCGGCGCCAACAAAGCCGAGGAGGGCGCCGGTCCTCCGGCGCCAAGGCCACGGAGGAGGGCGCCGGTCCTCCGGCGCCAAGAGCATCGTGGAGCGCGCCATTCCCCGGCGCCTTGGGGGCTTGCAGCCACACCCGCCGCCGCGGACACTGCGGCGCCAGCCACCCCGGAGCCGCCATGGCCACGCAGCGTTTCGAACTGGAAGGCGAGTACATCGAACTGAACCAGCTGTTGAAGCTGTGCGGCTACTGCGCCAGCGGCGGCGCCGGCAAACAGCTGGTCGCCAGCGGCGCCGTCTCGGTGGACGGTAGCGTGGAGCTGCGCAAAACCGCCAAGATCCGCCGCGGCCAGCAGGTCAGCGTCGGCCGCGAGCGGGTGGACGTGGTCTGACGCCGGCCTACGCGGCCTCGGCGCCGAACAGATCCAGCGCCTTCTGGAAGGGCGCGTCGTAGCCGGCCCAGATCTCCACACGCTCGCCGCTGATCGGGTCGTCGAAGCCCAGATAGCGCGCGTGCAGCAGCAGGCGGTGGATGCCGTAATGCTGGCGGAACAGGCGATTGTGCTCGCCCTTGCCGTACTTCACGTCGCCGACGATCGGATGCGCCGCGTGCTTCAGATGGCGGCGGATCTGGTGATAGCGGCCGGTCTGCGGGCGCGCTTCCAGCCAGGCGTAGCGCGCCTCCGGGTAGTGCGCCAGTGGAATCGGCAGGCGCAAGCGCGCCAGCGTGGTGAACTCGGTACGCGCCGGCTTGGGCTCGCCGCGGCCCTCGGCGCCGCTCAGCGGCACCTCGACCACGAACTCCTCGGCCGGCTCGCCGCGGACGATCGCCATGTAGCGCTTGTCCACCTCACGCGATTCAAAGCGCCCGGACAGCATCGCCGCCATGCGCGCGTCGGTGGCGACCAGCAGCACGCCGCTGGTGGCGTGATCCAGCCGATGGATCGCGTGCAGCCGGCCGATGCCGAACTGACTGCGCAGCAGGCCCAGCAGCGTCGCCTCGCAGGGCCCGGTGTAGCTCGACTCGTACACATTCATGCCGGTCGGCTTGTTCACCGCCAACCAGCCGTCGCTGCGATGCAGGATCTCGATCTCGCTCACGGCGCATCCGTCTCGGCGTAAATCGCCACCGTGCGCACGCCGTCGGCGTCGATGGCCGCGCGATACATGCCGCTGGTGTTGAAGGGCATGTGCACGCGCCCGTTGCGATCGAGGCTGATCACGCCGCCGTTGCCGCCCAGCCCCGGCACTGCGCGCAGGATCACCGCATCGCCAGCGCTGACCAGATCCTGGCCGGCGTAACGCACTCGGGCGCAGATGTCGTGGGCCACGTTCAAACGGATGAAGAACTCGCCCCAGCCGGTGGCCGACACCGCGCAGCGGTCGTCCGCCCAGGTGCCGGCGCCGATGATCGGCGCGTCGCCGACGCGGCCGTAGCGTTTCAGCGTCATGCCGCCGGTCGAGGTGCCGGCCGCCAGATGGCCGTCCTGATCCAGCGCCACCGCGCCGACGGTCCCGTAGTAGTGCGACACCGGGATGCGCGCGCGCGGCCGGGCGGTCTCGGCCTTGGCCTTCAGATACTGCTGCCAGCGCGCCTCGGTGCGGAAATACTTGGGATCCACCATGACCATGCCGACCTCGCGCGCGAAGGCCTCGGCGCCGGCGCCGATCATCATCACGTGCGCCGAGCGCTCCATCACCGCGCGTGCCAGCAGAATCGGATTGCGCACCCGCGTCAGCCCGGCCACCGCGCCAGCGCGCTGAGTGGCGCCATCCATGATCGAGGCGTCCAGCTCATTCTTGCCCTCGGCGTTGAACACCGCGCCCTTGCCGGCGTTGAACTGCGGCGAATCCTCCAGCCGCGTGATCACCGCCGTCACCGCATCCAGCGCCGGCCCGCCCTGATCCAGCACCGCGTAGCCGGCATCCAGCGCCGCCTCCAGATCGCGGCGGATCTCCGCTTCCTGCGCCGCCGACAGCTGACTGCGGTCGATGGTGCCGGCGCCGCCGTGGATCGCCAGCGCAATCGGTTCCCCCGCCTGCGCCACGCCTGCGGCCAGCAGTGCTGCCACCGCCAGCGCGCGCCTCATGCCTTGCGCACCAGATTCACCAGCACCAGCAAGATCACTGCGCCGAGGAAGGCGGTGACAAAACCCGCCGGCCGCAGATTGAAGCCCAGCCACTGGAACAAGCTGCCGCCGATCAGCGCCCCGACCACGCCCACCGCCATATTGCCCAGAAAGCCCATCCCGCTGCCGCGCACCACCTTGCCCGCCAACCAGCCGGCCACCGCGCCGATCAGCAGAAACCACACCAAACTGAAGAAGCCCATGCTCGCCCTGCCCGTCCCTGCGGAGGCCTGAGGCTACGCGCAGCGACCGCCAGCAGCCAGCACTCGCCCCGCCAGACACAGTCCACCCCGCCGTCATTCCCGCGAAAGCGGGAATCCAGCCTCCTGGGGCTGGGACGTGGAGCCGACCAATCCCGCCACTTCGCCATTCCATGACCGCAGGCGGATGGACACGCGAAGGCGCCGTCCCCGCTGCGGCGGGAACGGCCAGTGATGGACTGGATTCCCGCTTTCGCGGGAATGACGGGTAGGTAGCTTGCGCGCGGATTACGCCTCGCACGCTGCAACGCCCCGATCAAGAGCATTCTCGAACGGAGAGCGATGAAGAACGCTCCGGTGCCAATGTCGACCCCAGCGATGGCCTGCGCCTACGCGCGGGTGCATTGCGGCTGCGCTGCGGATAGTGACGGGAACTCTGCGGCGCGATGCGCGGGCTCGCGGAAGGCTTGCTGGACGTCTCGTCATCGTTGCCGGACGTCTGCCGGGCGATGCGCGAACGCGGCCAATCCTTCGCTGATCGATGCGGAGCGGTCGCGGGACGACTGTCGCCAGCCCGCCGGACCCAGCGGAGTCGTCGCTGGACGTCTGCGGAGCAGTCGCCGGACCCATGCGGAGTAGTAATCGGATCCATGCGGAATAGTCGTCTCACCCATGCGTAGCAGTAGCCGGACCTGTGCAGAGCAGTCGCCGGACCCATGCGGAGTCGTAGTCGGACCTGTGCATAGCAGTCGCCGGATCCATGCGGATTAGTAGTCGCACCTATGCGGAGCGGTAGCCGGATCTATGCGGAGTCGTCGCGGTACGACTCCACACAGATCGGCTTACGGCTGCGGAGTCGTCAGGCTACTGGTACGCAGCGGTCGCGCGATGGGTGCGAAGTCGTCAGGCTACTGGTACGCAGCGGTCGCGCGATGGGTGCGGAGTCGTCAGGCTACTGGTACGCAGCGGTCGCGCGATGGGTGCGGAGTCGTCAGGCTGCTGCTACGCAGCGGTCGCGCGATGGGTGCGGAGTCGTCAGGCTGCTGCTACGCAGCGGTCGCGCGATGGGTGCGGAGACGTCAGGCTGCAGCGCCGCGCCGCGACCACGGCCGCCTATTCCACCCGCCCAGACGGCCCCTCCGCTGCAATGAGCACCGTCACCTCGTTCCACTCATCGGTGATGCGCACCTCTGGCGGGCTGCCGTACTGTCCCAGCTGCAGCAGCAGCGCGCGCACCTGCTCCGAGTCCTTGAGCGCAGTGACGATATCGCGACTGTGCGTCCAGAGATGGATCTCCAGGCCCAGCGGCAGCGCGCGCGCCGAGGCATACAGGTAGCCGATCGCCACCTGACCCGGCACCGTGCAGCGGATGTCCGCGTGCTCACGCTGAAACGCCGCCAGCGCCGCGTCCGGCCACAGCCGGAGCGTCAGCGCCCAGCTCTCGCCGCTGCGCGCCGCCGCCAGCAGCGCTTCGACAGTGAACGCGCAGTCCGGCTCCAGATCCCGCGCCAGCCGCGCGGCGAATGCGGCCAAGCGGTCGTGCGGGACGGTGATGGCGTAGGCGAGGGAATCGGTCACGATCAGCGAGTCCGCGCGCTATCGGTGGCGTCAGTCTGACATGGCGGCGCCGATCCAGGTCAGCGGCGCTGCCCGCCCCTCGACACGGCGGGCTGCCCGTCATCGTAGCCTTCAGACGCCGGCGCCTGGCGGAGCAGATGATCGTCGCGGAGATCACATGATCCGGTTTGCCGGCGTCGTCTGCGGGCGTTCAATCCCAGCGCAGGCTCAGGCCATCGGCGTCGCCGTAGCGGGTGGAGTAGTCAAAGCGCGCGCGCCAGTCGTCGCGGTCCCAGATCGCGTTGTGCTGGCTGCGCACGTTGAAGTGCAGCCGTGTATGGCCCGCTGCCGCATTGAGGATCCGCGCAATCGCAGCGGGATGGGGATGACCGTGCTGGGCGCCGTTGGTGGAGATCAGCCAGTGCTGGCAGCGCACGGCGGACACCAGCGCTGCGGTCACGTTGCCGTGCGAGGCATGGTGCGGCACCTTGAAAGCAGACAGCGTCAGCGGTGCCGGATCGAGCGCCTGCAGGCCGGCGATGACGTCCTCGGCGTAGGCATCGCCGGTCAGCAGGATGCGCTGGCCACGGTAGTCCAGCAGCAGGTTGATGCTGCTGCCATTGGCGAGGCTGCCATCGAGCGGCGTGGCCAGTGCGGCGAGCGCGCGCAGATCGGCGCGATCCTCCAGCACGATCGGGCCACCGTACTCCTCCAGGCCAAAGGTTTGGACGCCGGGCGACACCTCCTCCGCATCCAGCGTTCCCTTCTCGATGGCGCTGCGGACCTCATCCGCCCATTTCTGCCGGAAGTCGGCCAGCCGCTGCGCTGGCGGGCCGAGCACGGTCAGCGTCAGTCCATCCGCGAGCGGGTGCCGTAGCAGCGGCTCGCTGAGCGCAATCCGCTTGCCGCCGAAGGCCTGATTCCAGCGCTGCGTTTCCAGCCAGGTGGTCAGACGCTCGCCGTGCGCCGCGCCGTACTCGTCGACCGCCGCCTGCACCAGATGCTGCCAGCCGTTGAACCACACATCGGCAAAGCTCAGTCCCGGCAGCGGCGGAGCGTCGACGACGGCACTCAGCACGCCGCCGATGTGGTCCTCGTCCACATGCGTCACCACGAGCAGCTCAAAGCGCCGCTCGGCTTCCGGCAGCGCCTGCAGCCGCTGGCGCAGGCCTTTGCCGGCCTTGCCGGTGCCCATGTCGATCAACATCCGGTAGACCGGACCATCGCCCCATTCGATCCACAGGGCGTCGCCTTTGTCGGCGGGCAGCATCGTCAGACGCAACATGGATCACCTCATTCGCTGTGCGTGAAGGTCAGGGCATCCCAGTCGACTTCGCCATAGCGTTCGGTCAGCGCATAGAGCGCCCTGGAGCGTTCCTCTGCGCGAGCGGCGTCCGGCCAACGGCGCAGGTGGTCGAGCAGCAGGGAGTAGCTTTCGGTGAAACAGGGACGTTGGGTGCTGGCCTCAAGCAGCGCGGCGAGACCGCGGTCGCGTACCTCGGACTGCTCCGACTCGCCATCCAGCACCGCGCCCAGAATCGCCGCATCTGGCCAGTACGGGAAGCGTTGCGCCAGATGGTCCAGCCAGCTGCGATAGGACGCGAGGCGCTGCATGCGCTGCAGCAGCAGGGCGCCGAGGATGGCGCCGACGGTGTCCTGGTACTTCTCCGCCAGCAGCATCGCCGCGCGGTCCGCCACCGCAAAGGCGCGCTCCATCTGACGCTCGCCGAGCAGCGACTGCAGGCTGCTGGCGACGGTGCGCCAGGCGGCGATACGCGCCCGCGGGCGCCACTCCTTCCCTTCGAGGTACAGATCGAGCTCGACGCTGGGACGTGGCCCGCCGGGTTCGGCCGTGGGCAGCGATAGGCGCCAGGCGCGAGGGTCGATGTCCACCCGAGCCGTGTGCGCGCCCTCCTGCGCCGCGTAGACCCGCCAGCGCCGCGCGCCGATCGATTCAATGCGCAGATCCGAGTCCGCGGTCACCGTCGCCTGATGCTCTGGCCGCCGGATCAGGCGCCGCTGGCTGGCGGCCGACGCCAGCTGGAACAGCGGCGATCCGCGCCGGCTGGACACATCGGCGTTCCAATCGCTCAGCTGCAGCAGATCAAGCCCCTCCAGAACCGATCCGGCGCTGTCTGCGGACTCGGCGCTCGGCTCCGATGTGTCGGCGCTGGCGCTGCCGGCCGCAAAGCGCGCCACGCTGGTTTCGCCGGCGCTGACGCCCACCAGTTCCTCGTGCTCGCTGCCATCCTCCAGCACCGTGCTGACCCGGTACAAGCCCGGGTCTACCTCCAGCGCGCCGCCGCGACCAATAGACCCGACGCGGCGCATGCGCGCATCGCGGACCTCGAAGGTCCAGGTGTCGCCCAGCAGCTGCGAGGGCGTTTGTACATCGACGGTCAGCTTGCCTTTCATGGGGTGACCCTCGCCGTGTGGGGCGTCATCGGTGGTTTGACGTTCACCAGTTTCTTGTACGGGCGATACGGTGCCGCCGTCTGCACTTCCACTTGGTACAGGCCGGCGTCGACGACCGCGGTGCTCGGCCATTCCGCACTCGTGGGTACCGGCTCCAGCGCCTCATCGCGCACGATCAGCTGCGAGCTTGCTGCGGCCGCATCAGGTTGCAGACTCACGGTGAACTCCGCACGCGGCGTCTCCGGATACACATGAAACACCGCCGGCAGGGGCATGCCGGCCGCTTCGACCGACTGTTCGCGTTCCAGCAGCCGCGCGGCCTCGCTGACGCGCCTGGGCAGCGTGGCCAACAAACGCGTCACTGGCACATGCCAGTGTTCCAGCGCCTGGCCGTCCGGGCCTTCGGCGGCCGCGCCATCGTGCAAGGTTTGCAGCAGCGCCTCGGCAAACAGGCTGCGACCGCCCGGCAGGCCGTAGGCGCTGGTGCCGGTGATGGCGCTCAGCAGCAGCATCGAGGATTCGGCGCTGCCGGCGTTCTTGATATCCAGCGACAGCGCGCCGCTCAGCAGATTCTCGAACTGGCGCGCCACCGCCGGAATCTGTCGGCAGGCATCGACGAACCAGAACTGATGGCGCGGCGCCCCGTCGCTGTTGAAGGCCCGATGGATGCCGGCCAGATCCAGCGCGCCGGACAACAGCTGCAGCCGATCCGGCGAGGCAAAGTCCTCCAACAGCAGCAGCGCGCCGGTCTTGCTGAGCTGGATGCCGTGACCGGCCACATAGACCACGGCATGGTTGTCGCGATGGCTGCAGCACGCCCTCCAGAAACCGGCGAGCGCCGCCTCGACCTGCGCGCGCGTGGCCGCCAGCTGGTCAAGCCCGCGATACGCCTCGGCGATCTGCTCGTCCGCGCCCGGCGACAGCAGCACGCGCAGGCTGCGCAAGGGCGGCAGCGGCGACCGGTACGGGCGAGTCTGCAGCCACTGCGCCACATCGCTGGCCGAGCGCGCGGCCGAGCGCAGTTGCTCCATGCCGGTGTCAATGCCAGCCTGGGTAGGCTGGGCGCCGCCGGTCAGGTGCCGGTAGGCGCTGACGCCGATCACCAAGGCATGCGTGCCGGGCGCGCTGATGTCATCTGCAATCACTGTGGCCATGGCGTATCCGCGGGTCTCCGTGAGCGTCGTGCGGCGTCGAGGGCGTCCGAGGTGCGGGGACGGCGATTCAATCCACAAAAACCGGGTTGGTCAGCGGCGCCAGTGGCTGATAGCCGCCCTGCCTGCGCAGCTCAACGCTGCGGTGTACCTGGATAGGCACGTCCTGATGCGGGCGGCGCGGGCGGCCGCGGTTGAACTGCCAGACGCGCAACCAGTCATCGTCATTGACGCGGCGCATGCGCGGCACCGGCAGCACCTCCAGCAGCCACCACCAGCGCCGCAGCGCCAGCTCGTCATGCTGCGGCGCCTGCGCGTGCGCCGCCGTCAGCTGGCGCAGCAGATCGTCGTTGTCACTGGCCTCGATGCCGAGCACCTGCTCGCTGACCTTGGGCTTGAAGCTCAGGCCCACGCGCTCGGCCTCGCGCTTCATCCAGCCCAGCGTGATCAGCGACAAGCCGGCCTCCGCCTGCGCGTAACCGCCGCCGACATCGGAATGGCCACCGGCGAACCAGACCTGCTGCACATCGGTCTGCCCGGCGCGCGGCTGATCGGACCAGCGGTTCTGCACGAACATCACGCGATGCTCGTCGAGCGCAAAAGCCTGACGCACGCAGCGCACGCGCGGATTGTCGAAGGTATAGGCAAAGCGCTTGGGCAGCCACGGCAGGCCCACGGCACTGACCGAGTCGAACAGCCCGATGAAGCGGATCTCCGGGATGTAGCGCCCGTAATGTCGCTGAAAGTTGGCGCCCGAGTCCTCCCCCGGCGCCCACGGCGCCAGATAGGCCTTCCACGCAAAGGCCACCATCTCGTCGAAACCTGGGTGCAACAGGCCCACGCGCGTCAGCATCCCGGCCAGCACGCGCGCCGCAAAAGCGCCGCGACTGAAGCCGAACAGGTACAGCTCATCCCCCTCCTGCCAGTGCGCCATCAGATAGCGATAGGCCGCACAGACATGCCGCTCGATGTACAGCGCCGACATCGAATCCACCAGCATCAAGGCGCGCTTGGCCACCCCACTGGTGACCGACCCCGGCTCCAGCGTCCCCACGCCCGGCTGGTAGTAGGTCAACTGCGCCTCATCGCGCTTCAGCATCCGGAACAGCCGCTGGATATTGGTATAGCCCCCGTTCGGATAGTTGTTGGTGCCATCCAAACACAAGACGTGGCGAGTCATGGGGTCTCCCGATCGTTTGCGTGGCCGTGTGCAATTCGGATGCCGGCGCCCGGCGCGCGCACCCGCTGTCTGCAAGGAGGCGCCAGCGCGCCCAATGTCTCAGGCACTGGTGGGCCAGACTTGCAGAACACGAAGGTCGGCGGACCGCATCCCGCTGCGCTTGCCGTCGCCAAGGACTGTGCCGTACTGCAGCCACCTCGGCGTCATTGCGAGCCCCTGCGGCGCTGGCGCCGCAGGGGCGTGGCAATCCAGGTGTGCTTTGCAGGCTTTGGCGGTCCAACCGTACTGGACAGACGACCAGCCCCCTTGGATTGCCGCGGTCGCCGTCCGCGCCGCGCACGCGGACCTCGCAATGACACCGCAGGGTAGGGAAGCGTGAGCGTCGAGGGAGCGGCCGACCGCGTCTGGGTCATCGGTCAGGTCGCTCGCTACCGTTTATCGGGAAGTGCCGCCGCAGGTGAGACAAAGGCTGCCTCGGCGACATTGATACCGTGCGCAGGCCATGGTGGCCTGCCGCGACGACTGCAGGAGCAAACGTGCTGAAATCCATAACGATGGTTTCGATGGCCATGACGCTGACGACACTTGCCCACGCATCCGAGACGGCCCCGGTACTCCGCGACGCGGTGGCGGCAGCGTCATCGGAGGTGCGCGAGATCACCTCGATCGTGCAATCGCATGCCGGACAGTCGGCGGTGATTCGGCATTTCTCCCGCGAGGACGGCATCCAGCTATGGATCTTGCTGCCGCCGTACCAAGGACAGGTGACGGCCGAGCGCATTGCTGCCGTGGATCGGTTTTCCGACCTGGTTTTCGCGGGCATCAATGCCCGACTGGGGCAGTCGGGCAGCGCGGGGCAGCGTTTTCAGGGCTTTAGCGCGCATCAATACACGGATGGCAGCTCGGGAATCACCTATGCCGCCCTGGTGCCGGTCAAGCGGGCCGGGTCTGCGCGCAAGGAAGCGGGAACCCAGCGCTATTGCGCCGATCTCCCGGAGTCGGCAGCGCCTGGCCCATATCCGCTGCATGCGGCCGATCGCTACAGCGAAATCCACGCAGTCCCCGACGCCCAGGGCATCTGGTACCAGTACACGCGCCGCCTTGCGGCGATCGCCTGTCCGGCCGGCGCATGCCAAACCGCAAGCCCTGGCGCTTATCTCTGGACCACGGGGCTACACTGCAATCCGATGGAACCCCAGCCCAAACCCTTGCCGCCGACGCCACCCGTGCCGCTGCCGGGCAAGAACACCGAGGGTGCCAATGCCTGGGACATACGTCCCGTGTGGACGCCGGGACATACGGGTGACGGGTGGACCTTTACCTGTACGTATGGCGGTGTGTCGGTCGATTGTTTTACCGGCTGATATTCGTGGCGCGTGTGTTCCCGACGGGTTCGAAGTACCGCGCGGCGCCGGGAGGCGTCGCGCGGCTGCACGCCTCGGCGCTCGACCAGAGGACTGGTCCGTTGAGTGAGTAAGGGAAGAAATATCAGCGCGGACGACCGCGGCCGTCGGCGTGCCACTGGAGTCCGCCGCTCACGTCCCCGCGAATCGTGAACCCCGCGCCGCCGCGCTCCACCCAACGCTTCCCGCTAGTCTTCCCGCAGCCCTCTCGCCTGCGCCCCGACCATGCCCAAGGATCTTTCCTGGTTGCGCCGCTATCACGCGGTGATCGTGGTGGCGGCAATGCTCGTGTTGATGATCTCGAATGGCTTGACGCTGTCGGGTCTGGGGCCGATGCGCAAGGCGTATGCGGCGGAGTTGGGGTGGACGCCGGCGCAGGTGGCGACGGGGGATCTGATCACTTTTGTGCTGCTGGGTTTGCTGGCGCCGCTGGTGGGGCCGCTGATTGATCGCTTTGGGACGCGGGTGTTGATGCAGCTGGGCTTGCTGGCGCTCGCGGCGGGCTATGGGCTGTATGGCGATCTGCAGTCGCTGGGTCAGCTTCATGCCATCCATGCGCTGTTTGCGGTGGTGTTGGCGCTGTGCGGGATGGTGCCGGTGGTGGCGCTGGTGAGTCGCTGGTTCGAGGCCGCGCGTGGGACGGCGATCGGCTTGGCGCTGGTGGGGTCGAGCGTGGCGTCCTTTGTGTTTCCGCCGCTGGCTGAGCGCTGGTTGATTCCGGCCTATGGCTGGCGCGAGGCCTTTGGCGTGCTGGCCTGGGTGGCGATCGGCGGCTTCGTGCTGGTGGTGTTGCTGGTGCGTTCGGCGCCGGCCGACAGCGGGCGGCTGGCTTATGGCGCGCAGGCGCCGGGGCCGCTGCGGGCCAGCGCTGTGCCGGGGTTGTCGGTGCGCGAGGCGCTGCGCACACGGGCTTTCTGGATCCTGTGCA
>JAXMHB010000011.1:0-156885 GCA_046346965.1 Lysobacterales bacterium | reverse complement strand
CACGCGCGGGTTGTACTCGGCCAGCGTCCCGGGCTGCAGTCGCTGCGCCAACGTCAGCGCCTCGCTCAGACTGCTGCGCGCGGCGGCGGTCTGACCGTAGGCTTGCTGCAGCAGTCCGGTGCGCTGCAAGGCCGTCACCAGATTGCGTGGGTTGCCGCGTGGCGAGCGCGCTACCGCGAGCATCTGCGCATGCGTCGCCAGGGCCTCATCCAGGCGATCGAGCACCAGTTCGGCGTAGCCCTGCGTATTGAGCGCACCGAAGCGATCCTGCGCAGGCATGTCCGGTATCTGCGCCACCAGCGCCAGCGCCTGCTGGCTCAGACGGATGGCGTCCTCGGGCTGATCGGCCAGCGTGGCGACAGTGGCCTGTCCGACCAGCGCCCTGACGCGCACCAGACAGTCGCTGCAGCGCGCATCCTCAGCCAGGGCCGACTGGATACGCGACCACTGGGCGCCTGCCGCCTGCGGAGCGGCCAGCGCCTCGGCTTGCCAGCGCATGCGCACGACATCGACGGCGCTGGCACTGGTCGGCGCCAACCGCGCATAGGCGGCGTCAGCCAATGACAGCTCTGTCTGCGACTCGGCCTGGGCACCGCCGCGATAGGACAAGGCCCAGCCCAGGCGCGCGTGCGCCAGCGCCTGCATCGGCGTCTCGGCGGCCGCCCCGAGCAGCGGCTGCAGACGCGCAATCGCCTCCGGCAGACGTGTCTGCCGCACCAGGGCATCGGCCTCCACCAGCGCGCGCGCCAGCTGCTGCGGTGCCGGCGCCGTCGTGTCTGCCGCGGGCAAGGCGTCCAATCGCGCCGCCAGCTGGTCCAGCTGCTCGCCATACAGCGCCTTCAACAAGGCCACCAGCGCCGCATCTTCGGCCCGGCCTGCGGCGTCGAGATCGTCCGCGGCGGATGCGACCAGCACGCGCTGGCGGCCGTCCTCCAGGCTCAGCGTCAGCCGCTGATCGCCGCGAGCGACCTCCAGCGTCGCCGCGCCGTGCGGCAGTTCGTCGAACTCAAAGGTCAGCCAATCGATCACACGCACGGGGCGCAGCTGGGTGCCCTCAACGGTCCGGATACCGAGGATGCGATCACCCACTGCCAGCGGCGCCGCGCCAGTGGCGGCCATGCGTTCGACCTGCAGCACCTCGACCTGCGCCGATGCCGCGAGACTGACACCGAACAAGGCCAGCGCCAAAGCCACTCGGAACATGCTGATCTCCCCCACCAGACTGCAATCACAAACGCCAGATTGCGCACGATCGCACACGGCACTCAGCCGTAACGACTCCAGAGCTGCTCGAAGTGCGCAGCGAACTGACGCAGTTGCTCCGGATCGTTGGTCACCACCAGATTCTCATCGTTCGACTGGGTGGCGCTGCGCGTCCAGTTGAAGCTGCCGTTCACCAGCCAGCGGCCGTCGAATAGCGCGAACTTGTGATGCATATGCGCGCTGCTGGCATCGGTGAGCAGCGCGATGCCGGCCTCGCGCAGGCGCTGCACATCGCTGCCGTGGTCGTAGCCCTTGGCATCATCGGTGATCACGCGCACCTGCACGCGTCGGCGATGCGCACCGATGATCTCGTGCGTCAACTCATCGTCGGAGATCGTGTAGACGCAGATGTCCAGGCGCTTGCGGCAGGACTTCAGCTGGCCCAGCAGCGCGCGCCGGCAGTCCGGGCCCGGACTGAACCAGACTTCGGTCTGCAGATCGACGCTGGGCGAGGCCTGATCCAGCATGCGCACCACATCGCTGACCCAGGCGACCAGCTTGGGCATGTCGGCCACCTGCGCCGAATCGCGACTGCGTTCCAGCACCAGCTCGAAGGCGCGATTGCGCAGCTGGCGCAGCTGATCCGCTCGGCGCGGTCGTTCGCGCAGCAGCGCCAGCAAGGCGTGCTTTTCCGGCGTGCTCAGCGTCAGATCCGCCAAACTCGCTTCCAACTGCTCAAGCAACTGATCCATGGCTAGCGGTTTGGGGTGGGGGCCCAAGAGCTTAGCCCGGATCGTGAACGGCCGGCATGCCCGTCCGCCCGCACCGGCCTGCCCGTATGCTGCACGCACGACGATCCGAGGAGCGCGCAGATGGGGGCACTCGATGGCACGCTGGTGCTCGACCTGACGCGGGTGCTCGCCGGACCCTGGGCAACCCAGCTGCTGGCCGACTACGGCGCCGAGGTGATCAAGATCGAACAGCCGGGCAAGGGCGATGACACCCGTGCCTGGGGACCACCCTATCTGCCGGATGCCGAGGGCAAGCCGACGACGGAATCGGCCTATTTTCTGTCGGCCAACCGCAACAAGCGCTCGGTGGCGGTCAATCTGGCCGACCCCGAGGGCCAGGCGCTGATCTGCGCGCTGGCGCAGCAGGCCGATGTGCTGGTGGAGAACTTCAAAGTGGGCGCGCTGGCGCGCTACGGCCTCGACTACGCCAGCCTGCAGGCCTTGAACCCGCGCCTGATTTACTGCTCGATCACCGGCTTCGGCCAGGACGGCCCACGCGCGCAGGAAGCCGGCTACGACGCCATGATCCAGGCGATGGGCGGGCTGATGAGCATCACCGGCCACCCGGACGACATGCCCGGCGGCGGTCCGATGAAGGTGGGCATCGCGGTGGTCGATCTGATGTGCGGCATGTACGCCAGCAATGCCGTGCTGGCGGCGCTGCACCACCGTGCGCGCAGCGGACGCGGACAGCAGATCGACGTCGCGCTGTTCGACACCCAGCTGGCGTGGTTGTCGCACCTGGCGATGAACCATCTGGTCGCGGGTGTCGAGCCGACGCGCCACGGCAGCGCGCACGCGAGCATCGTGCCCTATCAGGCTTTCGCCACCGCGGATGGCCACCTGATGCTGACCGTCGGCAACGACGCCCAGTACCTGCGCTTCTGCGAGGCCGCCGAGGTGCCTGAGCTCGCCAGCGACCCGCGCTATCAGCGCAATGCCGACCGCGTGCGCCATCGCGACGCGCTGCTGGCGGCGCTGCAGCCGCTGCTGCGCACGCGCACCACGGCCGACTGGCTGGCGCGATTGCAGGCCGCCGGCGTGCCCTGCGGGCCGATCAACACCATTGCGCAGGCCTTTGCCGATCCGCAGGCGCGGAGCCGGCAGATGCGCCAAGAGATCGCGCATCCGATCGCCGGTACCTTACCGCTGGTGGCGCATCCGGTGCGCTTCTCGGACAGCCCGGCCGCGATCCGCTGCGCACCGCCGCTGCTGGGCGCCGATACCGATCACGTGCTCGGCACGCGCCTGGGCCTGGATGCCGGTGCACTGGCTGCACTGCGCACGCGCGGAGTGATTGGATAGCGCGCCAGCGGCGCTTGCGGCACACTCTCGACGCGGGCACCCCGCCCCGACATCAGGAACCGCTCATGGCCGGAAAGTTTGTCGTCAGCCGCCGCAGCAACGGCGAATTCCAGTTCTGCTTGTGCGCCAGCAATGGCCAGACCATCCTCGCCAGCGAGGGCTACAGCAGCCGCGATGCCTGCATGAACGGCATCGAATCGGTACGCAAGAATGCGCCGGATCCGGCCCGCTTCGAGGCGCGCGAGGCCAGCGATGGGCGTCCCTACTTCGTGCTGAAAGCCGGCAATCATCAGGTCATCGGCCAAAGCCAGATGTACGCCAGCGTCGCTGCGCGCGACAACGGCATCGAGTCGGTCCGCAACCACGCGCCGGCCGCGACCGTCGTCGAGGAGTGAGTGCAGCCGCTTGAGCAGCCCGCGCTGACGCTGGCGGGCGCCGACCTGCGCTACCTGCCGGACTGGTTGCCGGCCGCTGCCGCCGATGCCCTGCTGGTGCAGCTGAAACTCAGCCTGCCGTGGTCGCAGCACCGGGTGCGGCTGTTCGGCCGGGAACTGCCCTCGCCGCGGCTGTCGGCCTGGATCGGTGATCCCGGCGCCAGCTATCGCTATTCCGGCGTGGTCCACAGCCCCTTGCCGTGGACCGCGGAACTCAGCGCGCTCCGCGAGCAACTGCAACAGACCGTCGGCTGCCCGTTCAACAGTGTGCTGGTGAATCGCTATCGCGACGGCCAAGACTCGATGGGCTGGCACGCCGACGACGAGCCCGAACTCGGACCCGAGCCGGTCATCGCTTCGATCAGTCTGGGCGCCACCCGCACCCTGCACTTTCGCGCCCGCCACGGCGACGCGAAATTGGCGCTGGACTTGGCGCACGGCAGCCTGCTGCTGATGTCAGGCACCACTCAGCAGCAGTATCTGCACGCCATCCACAAAAGCCGCCGCCCCCTGGGCGAACGGATCAACCTGACCTTCCGCCAGATCGCGACGCTTAGTTAAGCGCGGGCGCCGACACGCGGTCGCCCGCCGCCCAGGCACGCCCGCAGTACCAGGCGTTCAGCCCGGTCACCAGCAGCGCCAGCACGCACAGGCTCGCCATCACCACCATCGGGCCCCAAAAGGGAATCGCGGCCACCCGCAGCAGCGCAATCAGGGTCAGCAGTGCGTACAAGCCGTTGACGGCACCGGTCACGCCGATCAGCACGCGCCCCGGGCGCCGCTTGAGCAAGGTCATCAATCCAAGCAGCGGCGCGGCTGCATACAACACGACCGCTACGCTTCCCGAGCGCGCGTAGACGCCGGCCACCAGCATCAGCAGCAACATCAGGCCATTCAGAACCAACAACAGTCGGGTATTCAGCAGCGCCATCGGTGCTTTCCATTGCGGAAAGCACCGAGACTAGCACTATCACACTAATTTACACTAGCCATCCGCAGGCTCAGCGAAACTCGACCACCGTGGTCCAATCGCGATAGCGCGGATCCTGCACCTTGGCGCCGACGCGATAATGCTTGCCGGCCTCGACGTCGATATCGATGTATTTGGGCGCCGGGCGGTTGCGCTGATTCAAGCCAAAAGCGTTATCGCGCTCGATCAAGGCGACCACGCCCAAACGGCGCTTGCCGGCCTCCAGGCGCACCAGCTGGCGACCGCCTTCCGGCAGGTTGCGCCCGTCGACGCTGATGATGCGCACGGCATACAGGCGCTCGCTCTGACGCGTCAGGACGCTGGTGACCTGCCCTTCGGCGTCGGCGGCTTGCACCGTCGGCACCGCCAGCAGGAACAGGACGCACAACAGGGCTGCGATACGATTCATGTCGGCACTCCGGTCTCAGGTGGCGATGATGGTATGCCGCGCCGCGCTAAGCGCCAACCTCAGACAAATGAAGATTCGCCCATTCACGCCAGCTGCACGCGCAGGCCCCAGGCGAACACCGCGCCGCGCGCATGCAGCGGCTGCAGCGTCAGTTGCCGCGCGCCGAGCGCCGCAGCGATGGCCTCGACCGCCTCGCGCGTCAGCGCATGGCGCACCAGTTCGGCCTGACGCAAGCGGGATTCCTGCAAGCCGCGGACGATCTGATCCAGGCGCTGCACGGCCTCGCGCAAGCCCAGGCGCGCGCTGCGCTGGATCAGATCACCCACTGCCTGCTGCGTTTCCAGCAGCACGTCCGGCGCCGCAGCCGCCTGCGCACGCTCTTGCAGCGCCCGCATCGCCAGGTTGTACTGCTGCCGCAGCGCGGCGGCGTTCGGGTCACGCTGCACGGCGGCCAAGCCGGCCGGCGTCGCCAGTCGAACCAGGATCGGGATCAAAGCGCGCGCCAGGTCCAGCAACTGCCCCGGTGCCAGCAAGCCATCGATATGCGCCACTTCGGCGCTGCCGATCGCCACCGGCAGGGACTCGCGATGGTGCACGACCAGCGCCACGCGCGCGCCCGACCGCAGCACCCGGCGCAATTCGGGCAGGCTGCGCGCCAAGTCGCTGTACTCCAGCCCGTACTGGCTGATCGCATAGTCGAAACTGGCATCGGCAAAAGGCAACTGCTCGGCCAGCACCCGCGGGTGGAAGCGCAGGCGCGCGCGCTGCGCCTTCGGCAGGCTGCGCGGCCAGCGCGGCGCGATGTCGGCCAGGTCCACCGCATCGATCTCCGGCCACGCGGCCAGCGTATCGATGATCAACTTGGGCAGCGCGCCATTGCCGGTCGCCACATCGAGGGCGCGGGCGTCGGCGCGCCAGTCGGCAAACTCCTGCCGCCAGAAGGCGCCGATCTCGTCTTCATAGTTGCCGGCAAAGCTGCTGGCGCAGGAGTGCAAGGCCCCGGCGGCCCAGTAGCGACTCCAGGAATCTCGTCGCAGGTCGGTGCTCATCAGGCCAGATCGCGCAGAGGGCCTTCGAGGATCGCGCAGACTTGCTCGATCTGCTCGGCGCTGACATCGAGGTGCGTCACGAAGCGCACGGTGCGCGGACCGAAGGCGGAGGCGCGCACGCCCTGCACCGTCAAGGCCGCGAGGAAGCGCTCGGCGGTCAACTCGCCGGCCAAATCGAAAATCACGATATTGGTGTGCACCGGCCGCAGCGCCGCCACGCATGGCAATCGCTCCAGCGTTTGCGCCAGCCGCCGCGCGTGCGCATGGTCTTCGCGCAGACGCTGCACGTGGTGCTGCAAGGCATACAAACCCGCCGCCGCCAGATAGCCGATCTGCCGCATGCCGCCACCAAAGCCCTTGCGCAGACGCCGCGCCCGCGCAATGAACTCGCGCGAGCCGAGCAGCAGCGATCCCACCGGCGCGCCCAAACCCTTCGACAAGCAAATCGAAACGCTGTCAAAAGCCCGACCCCAGTCCAGCGTCGATTCACCGGACTCCACCAGCGCGTTGAACAGACGCGCGCCATCGAGATGCAGACGCAAACCGCGCTGCTGGCACAACTCACGAATCGGCAGCACCCGCTCCAGTCGGTAATAGCTGCCGCCAGCCGCATTGCAGGTATTTTCCAGCACCACCAGCCGCGAACGCGGCAGCCAATCGGCACTGGGTTTGATCGCGCGCGCAATCTGATCGGCCGTCAAGCGCCCGTGATCACCCGGAATGGGCTGAATCGCGATCTGCGAATGAAAGGCATAGCCACCGTTTTCATAGCGGTAGACATGCGAACTCTCCTCGCAAATCAGCTCATCCATCGGCTCGGTATGCGCCTTGATGGCAATCTGATTGCTCATCACGCCCGACGGCATGAACAGCGCCGCCTCATGCCCGAACATCGCCGCCGCATGCGCCTGCAAGGCGTGCGCCCCGGCATCCTCATTGAACACATCATCCCCAACCTCGGCCTTCCACATCGCCTCCAACATCGCCGGCGTCGGACGGGTCACGGTATCGCTGATCAGATCGATGGGCATGGAGCGGGTCAGCCTGAGGGGCGTTGAGAGTGGGGGATGGAGTGAAAAGTGAAAAGTAAAAGGGGCGAGATTGAGGGTGCGCGGCACGCATTAGTTAAAAGTTAAAAGTTAAGAGTTAAATGTAAAATGGACAAGATCGGCGCCACGCAGCAAGTGCGCAGACGCAAACCCTGCACATACACCTAAAAAACCTGCTTGACAAACAATCTCGACTGACGCATTTTCACTTTTCACTTTTCACTTTTCACTTTTCACTTTTCACTTTTCACTTTTCACTTTTCACTTTTCACTTTTCACTTCCCCCCCCTTCACGCCACCAACCTCGCTGCCTCGGCCAGGTCGACGCTGACCAGGCGCGAGACGCCGGGTTCGCGCATGGTGACGCCGGCGAGTTGATAAGCGGCTTCCATCGTCACTTTGTTGTGCGAGACGACCAGGAACTGCACGCTTTTGCTCATTTCGACCACCATCTGGCTGAAGCGGCCGACGTTGGCTTCATCGAGCGGTGCGTCGACCTCGTCGAGCAGGCAGAAGGGCGCGGGGTTCAGCCGGAAGATCGAGAACACCAGCGAGACGGCGGTCAGCGCTTTCTCGCCGCCGGACAGCAATCCGATACTGGCGGGCTTTTTGCCAGGCGGACGCGCGATGATGTTGACGCCGGTGGACAACAGATCCTCACCGGTCAGATCGAGGTAGGCGTGGCCGCCGCCGAACAGGCGCGGAAACAGCTCCTGCACGCCGGCATTGACGCGATCGAAGGTTTCCTTGAAGCGCGTGCGGGTTTCCCGATCGATTTTGCGGATCGCCTCTTCCAGCGTTTCCAGTGCCTCGTTCAAATCCTGCGCCTGTGCATCCAGATAACTCTTGCGCGTGGTTTGTTCTTCCAGCTCCTGGATGGCGGCGAGGTTGACCGGTTCCAGGCGCTTGATGCGCTGTTCCAGATCGGTCAAGCGCGCCTCCCAGGCCGGCAGATTGGCCGCCGGATCGAGATCCGCAAGCACGGCATCGCGCTCGAAGCCTTCGGCGGTCAGCGCCTGTTCGAGGGCATCGGCTTTGATCCGCAAGGCCTGTTCACCGAGTTGCGCCTGACCGCGCTTGTCGCGCGCCGCCGCCAATTGGTGGTCGATGCGCTGGCGCTCGTAGTCCTGCTTGCGCAACCGCTGATCCAGTTGCTCAAGCAGCTGGCGCGCGCCGCTGAGGCGCTGATCGACGATCACCCGCTGCTCCAGATGCAGGCGCAGCTCGCTCTCCAGCGTCGGCAGCGGGCCCTCGGCCTCACCGAGCTGCTGTTCCAGCTGCTGCTGGCGCTGCCCAAGTTGACTGCGCTGCAGCTGGATGCGCTCCAGTGCCGCTTGCAGCGAGCGCGAGGCGGTGCGCTTGCTTTCCACCGATAGCGCCAGCTGGCGTTCGCCTTCCTGCGCCTCGCGCGCGGCGGCGCGCGCACTCTCGCGTGCCTGCGTGAGCCGCTGGCGCTCGCCATCCAGCCGTTCGCGTTCCTCGGCCAGCGTTTCCAGGCGTCCCATCTCCTGGCTCAGCTTGCTACGCGATTCACGTACCTGGGTCTCGGCCTGACCGATCTGCTCGGCCAGCTGCTCGCGCTCGCGCGCGATCGCCTCACGCCGCTGGCGTTCTTGTTCGACCTTGCCTTCATGGCTGCGCACGCGCCCGGAGACGTCGGCCAGCTTGCGATGTGCGGCGTAGAGCGCGGTCTGCGCCAGCTCGCGCGCGCGCTCGGCCTCGGCGTGCTGGCTGCGCGCGCCGGCCAGCGCATCCTCGAGTTCGACGATGCGCGCCTCGCCGTGCTCGACGCGCGCTTTCAGCGTGTCGATCTCGCGGCCGCGCTGGATCACGCCCTCGTGGCCCTGGCTGCCGCGATCAATGCGGCGCCAGCCCGGGCCGAACCAGTGGCCGTCGGCGGTGATCACGCTCTGGTGCGGCGCCAACGCGGACACGCGGTCCAGCGCGGCCGCCAAACTGTCGGCGGTGTCGATCGCGCCCAGCCAGGCCTGCAGCGCCGCCGGACCGCGCACACGCCCGGCCAGACTGCTGGCCGGCGCCGGGGCGCCGGCGGTGCCGGCATCGGCCAGCGTCAGCACCCCCTTGGGCAAGGATGCGAGGTCTAGCTCGCGCTGCAGGGCGCCGTCGACGACGATCGCCTCCAGCGCCATGCCGAGCGCCGTCTCGACCGCGGCTTCCCAGCCGGCGTCCACCTGCAGCAGCGCGCCCAGGCGCGGCGCCTGCGCGAGTCCGTGGCGCGCCAGCCAGCTCGCCAGTTCGCGCTTGTCCTCGCCCAGCGCCGCATGCTGCAGGGCCTCCAGCGAGGCCAAGCGACCGCGTGCCGCGGTCAGCTGCTGACGCTCATGATGCAATGCGGTGTTGGTTTCGCGCTGCAACTGATCGGCTTTGGCCACCGCGGACTTGCGCGTATCGAGTTCCGCCGACAGTGTCTCCACCGTGGCCTCTTCGGCCTCCAGCGTGGCGCGCAGTGCCGCCAGTTCGTCGGCGCTGCCGCGCGAGGCCAGCATCGCCACTTCCGAATCCAGCACCTCGCGCCGGCGCAAGGCCTGGTGCACCTGGCGCTCGAGATAATCGATGCGGGTGCGCTCCACCTCGGCCGCCTTGGTGGCCTCACTGGCGCCGCGATTCATCAGATCGGCATGCGACTGCCACTGCGCCAGCGCCGACTCGGCCGCCGCCAGCGCGTCGCTGCGCTCGGCCGCAGCGTCGGCAAGCGCGGCCAGACGCGGCTCTTCGCGATCGAGCGCCTGCTGCAACATGGTTTGCTGCTGCACGTCCAGCTGGAACTGCTCGTCCAGATGGCTGCGCTGGGCGCCGGCCTCGGCGATCTCGCGCTTTAAGCGCGCCACCGTATCGCGGCGATAGGCCAGCTGCTGCTCGACACGGGCAATCTCGGCGCCGACTTGATAGTGCTCGGCCTGCACCGCGCGGAAATGCTCGGCGGCCTCGCCGTGCTGGGCGCGCGCCTGCTCGATGTCGGCTTCGTTGCGCGTCTGCTCGGCGCTCAGTTGTTCTACCAGCAACTCGGCCTGCCGCAGCTTGGCGAGCTCCGCTTCCAACTGCTGCGCCAGTCCGCGCCAGCCGAGCGCCTTGACCTCGGCGTCTACCTTGCGCTGTTCGGCGCGCAGCTCGGTCCAGCGCTCGGCCTGCCTGGCCTGACGCCGCAAATGCTCCAGCTGTTTGTCGACCTCGTCGCTGACGTCCTTCAGGCGCTCCAGGTTCTCGCGTGTGGCGCGCATGCGCGACTCGGTTTCCTTGCGGCGCTCCTTGTACTTGGAGATGCCAGCGGCCTCTTCCAGGTGCACGCGCAGATCTTCCGGGGCGGCCTCGACGATCTGCGAGATCATGCCCTGCTCGATGATGGCGTAGGAGCGCGGGCCGAGGCCGGTGCCGAGGAACAGGTCGGTGACGTCGCGACGGCGACATTTGCTGCCGTTCAACCAGTACTGCGACTGCCCATCGCGCCCGACCACGCGTTTGACCGCGATCTCGTTGTAGGCCGCGTACTCGCCGACGATGGCGCCGTCGGTGTTGTCGAAAATCAGCTCGACCGAGGCCTGCCCGACCGGCTTGCGCTCGGTGGTGCCGTTGAAGATCACGTCAGTCATCGAATCGCCGCGCAAACGACTGGCGGCAGACTCGCCCAGCACCCACTTCACCGCGTCGATGATGTTGGACTTGCCACAGCCATTCGGCCCCACGACGGCGGTGAGGTTGGTCGGCAGATGCAAGACCGTCGGATCGACGAAGGACTTGAAGCCGGCCAGTTTGACGGTGGCGAGGCGCATGGGCGTAGTCGGGGACCAGAGACAGACGGCGCGCCGGCTGGCGCCAGCGGGTCGCGGACTATAGCAGGGCCGCACTGACCTGACCGGCCGCCGGCCGGCCGCACGAAGACCGGCGCGACCGCTATGCTCACCCGGTCACGCAATGTAACTGGAGTGCTCGATGAACTGGATGATCCTGGTGACGCTGGCGCTGGCAGCAGGCGTGATTGCATGGGCGGTACAAAGACAACGCCGCCGACGCCGCCTCGGTGAGCTGGCCGAATTGCCGGACCGGGTGGTGAATCCCCGTCTGTACAAGCACTTGCGTTCGATCCGCGCCTGGGAACTGGTGGTCGAGCAACCCGCGCAGGCCTGCAGCTGGGCCTGTGAATCGGCCGGCAAGCGCTTTCCCGGCGATGTGGCGGTGCCGCTGCCGATCGCCGGCTGCGGCCGCAGTTGCCAATGCCGCTATCTGGCAGTCACCGAGCATCGCCGGCGCCAGCGCCGCCGCGACGCCGAACGCCGCCACGAGCTGCGCTTCGACACCGAGGAAGACCGCCGCCACACCCAAGGCCGCCGCAAAGAAGACCACTGGGGCTCCGGGCCGAAGTAGCTATCGCGACGAGGGCACGCAAGAGCACGAGGGCACGTTTAAGCAAGGCGGAGGGCACGAGGGCACGCAAGCGCCTGGAGCAAGAGCCACAAGTGACTGACGTGGCCGGGAGTTGACGCGTAAGCCCGGAATGCGAGCCTTTTCGTGCCCTCGTGCCCTCGTGCCCTCGTGCCCTCGTGCCCTCGTGCCCTCGTGCCCTCGATCCGGCCCGTCGGCATAGCCGCCGGGCGCTCCGGGCAGCGCGCGGCGATGCCGCGCAAGCGCTGCCCTTCGCCCCTCCGCTTCGCTTGCGCGTGCCCTCGTGCCCTCCGCTTTGCTCGAACGTGCCCTCGTGCTTAGCCTTTTTACACACGCCCGTCATGGCAATTGCACGGGATACTCAAGTTTTCGCCACATACCATTGATACAGAATGCATCGGCGTTTGATCTACGCCCTGCGATGCTGATTTCACGCCGGCGGACACCGCGGCGAACGACGCGTTAGCCGCCGGCAGCGCGTGCACTTCAGCTCTCAAGGAGGTCGATGGCCATGTATTTGAAACGTCTGTCGTACAGCGCAGTCGCGCTTGCTTTGCTCATGGGTGGTAATCTGGCATTTGCCAATGCGCGCGTCACGGTGGGTCATTTTGCGCCATTTGCGCCATCTCTGCAGGGGACTAGCGTCAGTATCCGCGTTAACGGTCAAACTGCGCTGCAAAATGTGGTATTCGGACAGTTCACCGATTATGTGACGCTGGGTCCGGCAGGACGCTACAGCGTCGAGGTCGTTCCGACCGGATCGACCACCGCGGCGATCAGCGCCACGCTGGACCTGGCGAACAACACCGACTACACCGTGCTGGCCGTCGGCGACGGCAGCAACCAGCCGCTCGCCCTGCTGCCGCTGGTGGACGACAACAGCGCGCCGCCGGCCGGGCAGTTGAAGGTGCGCGTCGTGCACGCGGCGCCCTTCGCCAACACGCTGGCTGGCACTGAAGTGTCGATCCGCGACAATGCCAACAATGTCGTCGGCGGGCTCGCGCGCGTCCCGTTCAAGGTCGCCAGCGGCTACCTGACGCTGCCGGCCGCCACTTACGACCTGAAGGTTGCGACGCCCAACGGCAGCACCACGCTGATCGACCCGAAGCCGGTCGCGCTGTCCGCCGGCCGTATCTACACGCTGGTTGCCACCGGCGGCGCCAATGGCTATCCCACCGGCATCACCGCGATCACCCCGGGCGCGGCGCCGAGCAATCCGCTGCCGACCTTCGTGATCGGCCCGGTGAAGGCGCGCGTCGCACATTTTGCGCCCTTTGCCGCCACGCTGGAGGGCACCGCCGTGCGGGTGACCGTCAATGGCGCTGAAGTGCTGAACAACTTCCGCTTCCGCCAGTTCACGCCCGAACTGGACCTCACGCAGGGCGCCTACGAAATCAAGGTGTTCCCGCAGGGTTCGCAGACGGCGGCCATCACCGGGACGATCGAACTCGACGGCAACAAGAGCTACACGCTGGCGGCCGTGGGTAACGGCAGCCTGCAGCCGCTGGCGCTGCAGCGTTTCGAGGATCGCACCAGCGCACCGGCCGCCGGCAACTACGCCCTGCGTATCGCGCACACGGCGCCCTTCGCAGCAACCGCCGCTGCCACCGGCGTGTCCATCCGCACCGACGGCGGCAGCGTCGTCGCCGGTCTGACCAATGTGCCTTACGGCGCCGCCAGCGGCTATCTGGACCTGCCCACCGGCAGTTTGGACGTCAAGGTGGCGTCGCCGGACGGCAACACCAACTACTTCGATCTGGCGCCCTTGAACCTGCCGGCCGGTGCCATCGCCACCGCCTACGCGGTCGGTGACGGCATCAACCAGCCGCTCGGCGTCGTCGCCATTCCGCTCGGCGACGTGCCGCTGGAAGCGGCGGTCGATCAGAGCGCTGACGGTCTGTGGTTCAACGCCGCCCTCAGCGGCCAGGGCTGGAGCTTCTTCGCCATGCCGGGACAGAACCGTCTGATCGGCACCTGGTACACCTACGCCACCGACGGCAGCGGCCGCCACCTGTGGTACACGCTGGATAGCTGCCGCTCCGCGCCGGGTGCCAGCACCTGCGCCGAACCTGGCAGCTTCAACAATCGCGAGGTCACGCTGTCGGTGTACGAGAGCCAGGGCGGCCTGTTCGGCGTGCCGGCGCCGGTGGTGACGCGCGATGTGGGCACGCTGACCGTGCGCTTCCTGAGCTGCACCGAGGCAGACTTGAGCTATCGCATCGGCAGCCTGAGTTCGCCGACGATCCGCGTGAACAATCTGGTGCCGAAGGCCAACTGCAGCATCCGTCCCTGAGTCAGCAGCACATCAGGGCTGGCTGTGCCAGCCCTGATGATTCAGAGACTTACATCTCGATACGCAGCGCGGCGGCCGCCCGCCGCGCTTTCTCGCGGGCGGCAAACAGCGTCTCGGCACGCGCCAGCGTGACGCCCACCCGGCGGCGACCACGCACCTCCGGCTTGCCGAACAGGCGGATCTCGGTGTCGGGCTCGGCAATCGCCTGTTCGACGCCGTAGAACGCGGGACCGTCGCTGTGACCCTCCGCCAGCACCGCCACCGAGGCCGAAGGCCCGCGCTGGCGGATCACCGGGATCGGCAAGCCGAGCACGGCGCGCAAGTGCAGCGCGAACTCCGACAGATCCTGCGAGATCAGCGTGACGAGGCCAGTGTCATGCGGCCGCGGCGACACCTCGCTGAACAGAACCTCCTCGCCACGCACGAACAGTTCGACGCCGAACAGACCGGCACCACCCAGGTTGTCGGTGATCGTGCGCGCAATCTCCTGGGCGCGCTTGAGTGCGGCGCTCGACATCGGCTGCGGCTGCCAGGATTCGCGGTAGTCGCCGTCTTCCTGGTAGTGACCAATCGGTTCGCAGAAGCTGGTGCCGCCGGCGTGGCGCACGGTCAGCAGCGTGATCTCGAAATCGAAGGGCACAAAGCCTTCGACGATCACCCGACCGGCGCCGGCGCGGCCACCGCTCTGCGCGTACTCCCAGGCCGCGTCCACATCGGCGGCCTCGCGCACAATGCTCTGTCCCTTGCCGCTGGAACTCATCAGCGGCTTGACCACGCAGGGCAGGCCCAGCGCAGCCACCGCCGCGCGGTACTCGGCCTCATCGTTGCAGAAGCGATACGGCGAGGTCGGCAGGCCCAGTTCCTCGGCGGCCAGTCGGCGGATGCCCTCGCGATCCATGGTCAGCCGCGCTGCGCGCGCCGTCGGGATCACGCGCAGGCCCTCGGCTTCCAGCGCCTGCAGCGTCGGCGTATGGATGGCCTCGATCTCCGGCACCACCAGCGTCGGCTGTTCGAGCTCGATCACCCGCCGCAGCGCCTCCGGATCCAGCATTGGAATCACATGGGATCGATGCGCCACCTGCATCGCCGGCGCATTCGGATAGCGGTCGACCGCGATCACCTCCACCCCCAGCCGCTGCGCCTCGATCGCCACTTCCTTGCCGAGTTCACCCGAGCCCAGCAGCAGCAGACGGGTGGCGCGGGGACTGAGCGGGGTTCCAATCACGACGAGCTCCTGCATGGGCGGAGGCTGGATTCTACGGAAGCGCCGGGCCCGCGGGCGGCGCGACGATGATCGCTGCACTCGGCTCTGGTGCTGGCTGCGTGCGCGCGGCAGACTGGCGTGAGGCTGCCCTGGAGCACTGACCATCAAACGCTTGATCGTCTTGGCGCTGGTCCTGGCGGTGCTGGCCGGCCTGTACCTGCGTCAGCAGCAAGAGGCGCAGTGGGCGGCCGATGCCGCGCGATACGAGGCCATCCGCGCCCAGCGCGATTACCGCGCAGAGTCCGCGCCCTGCACGCTGCGCTTCCCGAGCGGCAGCGCCGGGCGCGTGCGCGCCTACGACGACAGCCTGCGTCTCAATGGCTACCCGGCAGAACTGGCCAGCAGCAGCGACGACAGCGAGGGCGAACACTGGGCGGAGTTCTATGCCACCGAGTCGGCGGTCGCGGCGGCGCGCCTCATGTCCGCCTACACGGCCGATCTCGATCATGTGCTGCTGCGCCAGCGCCTCTGGCAGCTGTACTTCGACGGCGAGCTGCCGGACGCCGTGGACGCGCTGGCGCCGACGCGCCGGGTGCTCGCGCGCGGCGATCAGGACGGCTGGCAGCTGCAGATCCTGTGGCTGCCCTCGCCCTACCCGCCCGTCGATCTGCTGGCCCCCAACATCGAGGCGCTGAGTCTGCCCGGCCAGATGCTGGACCAGATGCGCGCGGCCGAGCGTCCGCCCTGGCAGTGGCAGGCGCTCGACGAGCCCGGGCTGGACGCGGCGCGACGCGCGTATCGCGACGCCGAGCAACATGCGCTGGGCTGGCTGACCCCCGACAGCCCGGCCTACCGCGAGGCGCGCGAGCGCTTTCTGCGTCGCCACCACGCTTTCTACCTGGTCGAGGCGGCGCGCGATCTGGGTGCCGGCAGGGTACTGATCCTGCGTCGCTTCGGGCAGATCGTCGGACCCGGCAGCGTCACCCGCGCCGCGCGGCTGGTCGCCGAGATGGCCGACAGCCTGCGCTGCTCGCCGGCACCGCCCTGAGCGGCGCGTATGCCGCAGGTCGGGCTTGGTTGCCACCGTCCGTCGGCCCATACAAACAAAGGTAACCTAACTTAGGCCGCACTCTTGCCTCGGTCCGCAGCTTTGCCCGCTAAGTCCTTGCTGGCATAGCGCTTCTTGCCCTTATCCACACAGGCTGTGGATAACTCTGTGGATGAAGCTCGGAAGAAGGCCTGAGGAGCCCGTCCTGACGCGAGGTCAAGCCCCTTGGGCAATTCCTGCTCGTCGCATACATATCCAATCTAATCAATCACTTGTGTTCTGCATGCTGCAGTATCTTGACAGAACTGTAAGCAACATGAGTCCGACCTGCGTCCTGTGCACAACCAGCGCCTGAGATCAGCTCGGCGGCGCTTGTCAATGGGATTCGGGCACAGCTTTGGGTGTGGATTGCGTGCGCTGCATCGCAGCCCGTTGCGGCCATTTGTGCCGGCCGATGCCGCTGCGTGGTGCGCGCTGACCCTCAAAAAAGATCGGCCCGGCCAGCGGGTGCTGGTCGGGCCGGGATAGACCTCGCGATGGATGCCGCTCGCGCCCGGCTCGCCACCGGACGCGAGCGGATCAGGCTTCAGTACAAGCGCAGCTTCGCAAGCGGGTGGCGATAGAACTTCTTCGGCGCCGAGTAGCCGCCGCTGCCCTCACCGCTGGACAGATCGGCCATCGGCGGCATGCCACCTTTGGGCGGCCAGCTGAGTTCCGGCAGGCCGCGCTTGCCGAGCTCACGATTCAGCGCCGGCAGGGACTTGTCGCTGAGCGCATCGAACTTGGCGGTGATGTCGACCAATTCCGATTCCAGCACGCCGATGCGGTTGACCAGCGTTTCCGCCGGGCGACCGTCGTAGCTCAGGATCGCGTTGTAGAGCTGGTCGGTGTGCTCGCGCAGCCGCTCTTCACCGGTGATCGCGCCGCCTTCCTTGGTCGCCACGATGTTCTTGCGCACGCCCTCGGCCGCGGCAACGAACTCGCCCAACTGCTTGCGCAGCTTGTCCTTTTCCGGCAACTGCTCGGCGATGCCGCCAGCCATCATCTGCAGGAACTGGATGCGATCGGTCAGTGCGGTCATGCGCTCGAACAGCGCATGCACCTGCATGCCGGCGGCGTACTGCGCCTGGCGATCTTCCACCGTGTAGCTGGCACGACGATCCAGACCCACCTCGATCTGCGTCTCGTAGACCTGCTTGTTCTTGGTCAGGCGCACCGTGTAGGTGCCCGGCAGCACGCGCGGGCCCTGGGTGCCGGCAAAGGCCACCTGCGCCGCCTTGGGCACGCGCGGCGGTTTGACACGCATCGACCAGGTCACGCGATTGATGCCGCGACGCTTGCTGGCCGGAATGGTGTCGATCACCTTGCCGCTGCTGTCCAGGATCTCCAGCTTCAGCTCGCCAAACAGATGGCGGGTGCGCTGGTAGTAGGTGATCACCGCGCCGCCCGGCGCGTTCTCGCCGACAAATTTGGCGTCACCCTCGGACCAGCCACCGACGCCGGCAATGCGCTGCTGGGTGGGACGGCCGGGCAGGAACTTGGCTTCGGCGCTGAGCGCGCTCTCGTCGAAATTCCGCAGCGGCAGGATGTCGTCGATGATCCAGATGCCGCGGCCATGGGTCGCCACCACCAGATCGTGTTCGCGCGTCTGCACCGCGATGTCACGCACCGCGACCGACGGGAAGTTGCCGCCCTTGAACTCGGCCCACTGCTTGCCGCCGTCGATGCTGATCCACAGGCCGAACTCGGTACCGAGATACAGCAGATCCGGGTCCACCGGATCCTGGCGGATTACGTGGGCGTAACCGCGGATGCCCTGCGCAGCGCCGGCAATACGCGTCCAGCTGCGACCGTAGTCACTGGTCTTGAACACATGCGGGTCGAGATCACCGTAGGTGTGGCGGTCGATCGCCGCGAATGCAGTGCCCTCGTCGTGCGCGGAGGCCTCGATCCACGACACCCAGTTCTGCGATTTCGGCAGATCCTTGAGATTGGCGGTCACATTGGTCCAGGTCTTGCCGTCATCACGCGTGAGCTGCACGACGCCGTCGTCGGTACCTACCCAGATCACGTTGGCATTGCGCGGCGATTCGCTGATCGAGTAGATCGTCGTGTGCATCTCGGCCGAGGAATTGTCGACGGTAATGCCGCCCGAGAGTTCCTGCTGCTGACGCTTGCTGTCATTGGTGGTCAGATCGCCGGAGACCCGCTGCCAGGTCTGGCCCTGATCGCGCGTGCGGAACAGGAACTGCGAGCCCAGGTAAATGGTGCCGGGATTGCGCGTACTCTGGTGGATCGGCGTATTCCAGTTGAAGCGCAGCTTCTCGCCCTTGTTCGCCTTCGGCTGGATCTCGCGCGCCTGCTTGGTGCGCATGTCGATGCGGGCAATATTGCCGCCCTGGTACTCGGCGTACACCACATTGGGGTCGGCGGCATCCGGGATCACCCAGAAGCCATCACCGCCGTACAGGTTCTCCCAACGCGAATTGCTGACGCCGCCCGGATAGGAGGATTCCGCCACCCAAGAGGAATTGTCCTGCAAGCCGCCATAGACGCGGTAAGGATCGCGATTGTCAACAGCAACATGATAGAACTGGCTGATCGGCAAATTCTCGCCCTTGATCCAGCGACCGCCGCCATCCTTGCTGTACCAGATGCCGCCGTCGTCACCGAGGATCAAATCCTTCGGATTGGCCGGGTTGATCCAGATGTCGTGCGAATCGGCGTGGGTGCTGCCGGCCGCGTCAGAGAAGCTCTTGCCGCCGTCTTCGCTGACGATCAGCCGCAGATTCATCTTGAACAGGCGGTCCGGGTTGGTCGGATCGACCACCAGATTGGCGAAGTAGAACGGGCGCCACACCATCATCTGGCTCTTGTCGCGCTGCTCCCAGGTCTTGCCGCCATCGGCCGAGCGGTACAGCGCACTGTCCACGCCCTCGATGAAGGCGTAAACGATATTGGCATCGGACGGCGCGTACTCGACTTCGATGCGGCCCCAGGGACCGTTCGGTAATCCGGCGCTGCCCGGCTTAAACTGGGTGAAACTGTCGCCGCCATTGTTGCTGACATACAGGCCACTGCCGCTCGGCTTATCCGGGCCCTCACCGCCGGAGCGGAAGGTCCAGCCCTTGCGACGGAAATCCCAGGTGCCGACCATCAGGCGTTCGGGATTGGACGGATCCAGGCTCAGCCCCGAGCAACCGGTCGACAGATTCGGCCCTTTCAGGATCAGCTTCCAGTGCTGGCCGCCGTCGGTGGTCTTGTACAAACCGCGTTCGGCCGAATCGCTCCACAGCTTGCCGGGCGCGCAAACATAGGCCACATCGCTGTTTTTCGGATGTACCAGAATCTTGACGATGCGTTCGGTTTCCGGCAGTCCGAGGTAGCTCCAGGACTCGCCGCCGTCGGTGGAGCGGTACACGCCATTGCCCACCGACACCGAGTTGCGCGTCCACGCCTCGCCGGTACCCACCCAGATATTGCGCGGGTTGGACGGATCGATGGTAATGGCGCCGATCGACTGCACCGGCTGCTTGTCGAACACCGGCTTGTAGCTGGTGCCGCCGTCCACCGATTTCCACACGCCGCCGCTGGCCGCACCGACGTAGATGACGGTCTTGCCGTCTTCCACATGCGCGGCGATTGCCGAGATGCGTCCGCTCATCGTGGCCGAACCGATATTGCGGGCATCGAGGCCCGAGATCACGCCGGCGTCGAAGCGCGGCGCGTTTTGGGCGCCGGCGGCTGCGCTCAGTGCCAGCGTCAGGGCGCCGGGAATCAGAATGTTGATCTGCTTGTTCATGCGGTCACTTCCTCTCACTGAGCGGCTTTGGGGAAGGCAAACACGGCATCGTCGATGTCGACGTTGACCTCAGCCTTCTCGATGCTGATCTTCTGCCCGCGCTGACCGCCCTTGGGGCCGCTTTCCATCGCGAAGGGGAAGTACACGCCGTTGATTTTCTCGTAATTGCCGAGCTCGGTTTCCATCTCGGTCTCGATGCCGCGGCGCTTGGCCTGATCGACGACCAGAATCTCCAGGAAGTAATCCGGGTCCAGATAGCGATATTGCACATCGCCATTCTTCAAAGTGATTTTCAGCTTGTGCGCCTCGGTGCCATCGACGTCCTCGGTGCCGAGATACTCGACCTGATGGCCCTTGGCTTTCCAATCGACCAGCGGACCGTCGATATCGGCCTGCAGTTGCAGCCCTTTGGCGTCCTCTGCGCTCATGCGCTCGGGATCGCGCCGCCCCTGGAAGGGATTGATGATCCAGCCCTGGCTGCCATCGTAGGCGGTGACCTGGGTCAGGCCTTGCAGCGTGGCTTCCGAACGCACTTTGTTGCCGCGCTCGTTCATGTTGACGAAGGCCAGATCGACGCTGAAATCGCCCCCGGAGAAGTTCATCCGTCCGGTCATCTTGACCGACTGGATGGCCTTGAGGGCGGTCATTCCGCCGCGGGCTTCGATGTTCTTGGCAACGATCTCATCGACCGTCATCGCCTGCGCCATCGGCGCGAGCGCCAGGAGCAGCAAGGCGGGTAGTAGCTTGTGAGGCATGGGGCTCTCCAACTGGGGGCAGGACACGCTCAGACCTGATGATGAGATCCGTAGTCGGGCGCGTGGACCCTACGCCGTGGAAGCGGCGTGAGCATCGGACGGAAGTCACGCCAGACCGGCACACCCGCCAGCGCGACCAAAGGCCTGCGCTCACGATAGACTCTGGTGGTCCTGCGCCGATGGCTGGCCTGTCCATGTCCGAACCGACCTACCAGATCGTCTTTCGCGGCAAGATCTTGAGCGGCTACACGCGCGAGCAGGTGCGCAGCAATCTGGCGCAACTGTTCCGTACCGATCCGGCGCGCATCGACGCCCTGCTGGATGCGCCGAAGACGGTGTTGAAGGCGGGCATCGGCAAAGACGCCGCCGCGCGCTACCAGGAGGCACTGCGACAGGCCGGCATCATGGTGGCGATGATGGCCGAGGCGCCGCCAGCAGCCGCAGCAGTGCCAGCGCCCGCGGCGACGCCGGCCAGTCCGGTCAGCGCGGCCGCCGCACCAACCGAGACGACAGCCACTGCGACCGCGACGCCGCCGGCCACCGCCGCGGCCAACGGGCTCACGCTGGCAGCGCCCGGCGAGCGCATTCTGCCGCCGCAGCCGCGGCGCGAAGCGCAGATCGACACCTCGGCGCTGAGCCTCGCCCCCGCAGTCGGCCCCTTGGTGGAAGCGCGCCCGATCGCCGCGCCGGAGTTCGACTTGAGCGGCATCAGCCTGGCCACCGACAGCGGCCCGATCGACCGCACGCCCAAAGCCGCGCCGCGTCAGATCGACACCTCGGCGCTGAGCCTGGATGCGCCGCCGCCGGCCAAGGACGAGGGCGCACTGAGCGAGCTGCAAAAGTTGCTGTCGTCCTCGGTGGATTAGTCAGGCGCCGTCACGTCCTCGTAACTGCGTTCGCTGCGGACGATTTTTCCCAAGTTCGACAAGTCCTTACCGTCGACCAGCACGGTCTGGTGGCGCGCACGGATCGCCTCGAAGGCGCTGGCAATGCCGGCGTAGCCGCGCTCGTCGTGGTAGCTCACGATGACCAGCACATCCCAGGACCCGCTCTCCCCGGCGTTCTCGAGCAACCGGTAGTCGCGCATCAAGCCCTGTCGCGTGGCGATGGCGTCCATCGCCAGCCAATTCAGCCGGATGAAGCGCGTCAGCGCTGCGCGCTCGCCCGTCGCCGCCTGTAGCCAGGTCATTTCCACGGCAACCCGGCGCCCGCCCGCCGCGACCGATGCAGCGGGGACGCACAATCCCACCACCAGCGCGAGGCAGCAGAGTGCCCGGCCCCACCCACGACTCGATGTTTGCATGTGCTGCTCCAGTTGCCCGCAACACAGACCCACCGAACGCCTACGAGCTGACGCCGTGGGCGCGCTTGTCCACACAGACTGTCAGCAAGCCTGTGGATATCTACTCGCATAAGTCGGCACTGGCGCGTCCCGACGCGCTCGGCGACGGTCTGCTGCTTTTCTGATCGGCACGCGCTTGCGTCGCACTGCCGGCGCGGGCAGTGTCGTCGGCGACTCCCGTATCCGCGAGCGGCATGCCCATGCAATCGTCCTTGCGCGCCGTGCTCGGCGACATCACCCAGCTGGAGGTCGATGCCATCGTCAACGCCGCCCAGAACTCGCTGCTCGGCGGCGGCGGCGTCGATGGGGCCATCCATCGCGCGGCCGGCCCCGCGCTGCTGGCGGCCTGTCGCCTGCTCGGCGGCTGCCGGACCGGCGAGGCCAAAGCCACCGCCGGCTACGCGCTGCCGGCACGCCACATCATCCACACCGTGGGGCCAGTCTGGCAGGGCGGCGGCGCCGGCGAAGCCGAGCTGCTCGCCAGTTGTTACCGAGCCTGCGTGCAGCTGGCACTGAATCTGGGTGCGCGCAGTCTGGCCTTTCCCTGCATCAGCACCGGCACCTATCGCTATCCCTTCAGGCCGGCCGCGGAGATCGCCATTGCCAGCGTCCGCCGCGCCCTGCAGGAACGCGAATCCGAGCTGCAGGTGATCTACTGCTGCCATCGCCCGGCGGATCTGGAGGTGTATCTGGAATTGCTGGGGTAACGCTTGCCAGACGTGGGGGCGTAGGAGCAAGAGCGGGGCAAGGGGCAGGGGGCGGGGGACCAGCACGGCCGAATTGGCGTGGCACTGTCGCCGATTCCGACGATCAGCGCTTCGCTGGCTGCTGGAGATGAGCTTGCCGAACTCGGGGCCATGGGTGCAAAGGCGGGGCAAGGGGCAGGTGGCGGGGGACGAGCACGGTCGCATCTGCGAGGCACTGTCGCCGATTCCGACGACCAGCGCTCTCGCCGGGCGCCCAGCGGCATTGGATGCCGACTCGCAGCGCGGCTCAGCTAACCTGTACGGAGTCCCTTTCTAGCCTTCGACGCGCATACGCGTTCCGCAAACTGGCGGGCCCCGAGTCCCGAGTCCCGAGTCCCGCTTCTCCACGCAGCAAACGGCCACGCGACAGTGCCGCGCAAGCGCGACCGTGCTCGTCCCCCGCCCCCTGCCCGCGCCCCGCTTCTGCTCAGCCCCCGCTACTCCTGCAAGGCCGCACACAGCGTCTTCAGAATTTCAATGCGCGCGTGCAGCTTGTCGTTGGCGGGAATCAGGTGCCATGGCGCTAACTCGGTGCTGCAGCGCTCGATCATGTCGCACACGGCGCGCTCGTACTGCGGCCATTTCTCGCGGTTACGCCAATCCTCGTCGGTGATTTTGTACTGCTTGAAGGCGGTTTCCTGGCGCTGCTTGAAGCGCGCCAGTTGCTCCTCCTGCGTGATCGCCAACCAGAACTTGACGACAATGGCGCCGCTTTGCACCAGCTGTTCCTCGAAGGCATTGATCTCGTGGAAGGCGCGCATCCAGTCCGCTTCGGCGCAAAAGCCTTCGACGCGCTCGACCAGCAGCCGGCCGTACCAGGAGCGATCGAAGATCGTCACCCGTCCTTTCGGCGGCAGATGCCGCCAGAAGCGCCACAGATAGGGCTGCGCGCGCTCTTCCTCCGTCGGCGCTGCGATCGGGATGACCTGGTAGTGGCGCGCGTCCAAGGCCCCGGTAATGCGCCGGATGCTGCTGCCCTTGCCAGCCGCATCCTGACCCTCGAACACCACGATCAGCGAGCGCTTGCGGAAGGCGGCGGTGCGCGTCAGCAAATTCAGCCGGCCCTGATACTTCTCCAGCAAACGCTTGTAGGGCTTTTTCTCCAGCTTGCAGGCGTAATCCAGCACATTCAGCACGTTGCGTGTGTCGAGCGGCGGCGCCAGCGGCGCCGGCGTCACCGTCGGCGGCGGCGCAGATCCGGCCAGGCGCTCGGTCAGCGCATTCAACAACTGGGTGCCCACGGTGAGATAGCGATAGTGCGGATCGCTGCCCTCGACCAGTATCCACGGCGCATCGCCGGTGCTGGTCTCGCGCAGCGTCAGCTCCGACACTTTGCGAAAGCGCTTGTAGTGGTGATAGCGCTCCCAGTCGGTCTCGCTGACGCGCCAGCGCGTGCTCGGGTCGGCACTCAACTCGGTCAGGCGCTGCTTCTGCTGCGCCTTGGAGATGTGGAACCAGAACTTCAGGATCAGCGCACCTTCGGAGACCAGCATGCGCTCGAAGTGGCGGATCTCCTCGATCGAGCGGATCAGCTCGGCATCGCCAATCTCGCCCTCGGCGCGGCGCAGGATCGGATCGCTGTACCAGGAGCCGAACAGAATCCCGATCTTGCCTTTGGGCGGCAGCGCGCGCCAATAGCGCCACATCGGCGGCCGCTGCGCTTCCTCCTCGCTAGGCGCGCTGAAGGCGTGGGTGACGATATGGCGCGGGTCCATCCATTCATTGAGCAGATTGACCGTCTCGCCCTTGCCGGCGCCGTCGACGCCACCGATGAGGATCAGCACCGGGAAGCGCGCGCTCTTCAGCAACTCGTACTGCGCCTTCAGCAAGGCCTCGCGCAACAGCGGCGCTTGCGCCCGGTAATCGGACTTGCTGATGCGATGCCCCACTTCGGCGGATTCAAACATGGCGTCTCTGACTGGCCGCGAATGCGCGTAGCTTGCGACCGGGTTTGCCGCTGTATCTTGTGCCGCGTCAATCGGCGGCGCCCGCGTCCGACAACCCGAAAAAAGCGCGGATGCGCTCCATGATGGCCTCGGTTTCCGGCACGCCGGCGTCGGCGCGCGCCGCCTGTTCCGCCAGCACCAGCTGCGTCTGCCGCGCCGCAATCACCGCCGAGATCTCGCGCGCGATCTCGGGTCGGGCGCGCAGCACGCTCTCGAAACCCTTCTTGCCCAGGCGCAGCGTCTCGACATCGGTGCGCGCGGTGACGGTCGCCCGCCTCGGCTCGCCGGTCATCATGCCCATCTCGCCAAACACCGCTCCCGGCATCAAGGTGGCGATGTGGGTGCGTTTGCCGTTCTGTTCGACCCAGACATCGGCCTCGCCGGCGACGATCAGGTACAGCCAATGCGCGACGCGGCCCTGCCGGGTGATCGAACTCCCCTTGACGTAAGGCGCCGTCACCAGCGTCTGCGCCAGCATCCGCAACTCCTCCGGCGCCAGCGACTCGAACAGATCAACCTCGCCCAGCAAGGCCATGCGGCGCTGAAGCTCATCGGCCTCGCGCGCGGCGTGGCGGCGCTCGGTCTCCTGAATGATCAGACGTTCCTCGTGCACCACGGCGAGGCGGATGCCGTTGCGCGCCAGCGCTGCCAGTGCATGCCGGCGCACATCGGAATCGGTGGGGTCGTCCGGCCGCGGATCGGCCAGCCAGTAGCGCAGCGCGTAGCGCCCGAAGCCCTGGCTCACATCCATCAGCACTGCGCTTGGCGGCGGGTCCAGCAGCACATTGGGCGCCTCGCTGTCGCGCACCGAGTCCTCCAGCACCTGCAGCACCCGGCTGGGACTGGCCTCCAGACTCAGGTTGAACCACACCCAGCGGCGCCAGCGCGTGCGCGCGTCGTTGCGTGATCCGATCACAGTGAAGCGGTTCTTGACCAACCAGCCGTTCGGGATGATGACGGTTTCGCGATTACGAGTTTCGATCGCCGTGTGGCGCCAGCGCACGTCCACCACCTGGCCGCTGACATCGTCGATGCGCACCCAGTCGCCCACCCGCAGCGAGGCGTCAAGTTGCAGCACGACGCCGCCGAGCACATTGCCCAGCGTGTCCTGCATCGAGAAGGCCAGCACCGCGGTGATCACCGCCGACGTCGCCAGCAAGCTGCGCAGATCGAGCCCGGCGCCGTGCAGCCAGTACAGCAGCCAGGCGGCGGCCAGCACCGTCACCACCAGATCTTCGACGATGCGCGGGAAATCCAGCCGCAACGAGGGAAGCACCCAGCGGAACACCGCCATCGTCACCAGCCGGATGATCACCGCGCCCACGCCCACCGCGGCGCTCAGCATCAGCAGCATCGCCGCGCGCGTCACCTGGTAGTGCTGCAAGATCACGCCCACACCCAGCGCCAGGGTGAAAAACACCAGCGCCAACAGCATGTTGCGGATGCCAGCGCGGTCTTTGGGCTTGAGCGCGAGCAACAGCAGCCCCAGGGCCAGGCCGGCACTCGCGCCTATCACCACCGGCAGGCTCAGCGTCGCGGGATCGATGGTCTGCATGGCGGCTCCGTGGCGGCGTGGCCGCAGTCTACGCGCAGCGCGCGGCGCGGCCTCGCATCAGCGCGCGCGCCGCGGCGCGGCAGCGTGCTTGGCGGCGCGGCGGCGGCGCGATTCCATCGGGTCGAAATGCAGCGGTCGATAGATTTCCACCCGATCGCCCGCACGCAGCACGGTATCGGGCGCGCACAGACGGCCATGGATGCCGAGCTCCGCCGTCTCGGGCAGGTCAGCAATGTGCAGGCGCGCCTGCGCCAACGCGTCGGCGACCGTGGCGCCCGCGGGCAACTGCAGCCGCAGCAATTCCTGGCGCTCCGGCAACGCGTAACAGAACTCGACGGCGATCTCAGCCACGCCCGTACTCCCGGCGCGCAGCGCGACAGAAGTCATCGACCATGCGGTCGGCAACGCGCTTGAATCCGATCGTCAGCGCGCCGGCCAGCAGTCCGGAACTGACTTCAAAATGCAGATCGAGCGCCACCCGGCAGCCGGTCTCGCCGACCGCCGCGAAGGTCCATTCGCCGTCCAGGCTGCGAAACGGACCATCGATCAGACGCATGTGCATGCGCTCGGGGGCAAACTCCTGATTTTCGGTGGAAAAGCGGGCGCTGACACCGACCATGCGGATCTGCAATTCGGCCCTCAGCAAGGGACCGTCGCGATGCAGCACGCGAGCGCCCGCACACCAGTCGAACCACTGCGGATAGCGCTCGACATCGGCGACCAAGGCATACATGCGCTCTGGCGTGTAGCCCACCAGCGCGCCGCGCTGAACATGGACCCCGGAGCGCTCCGCGCCGGGGTTGGCATTGCCGCCCGGATCAGGCGAAGATGTCGGGCTAACCTCGATCGCCATCGGTTGAATCACATCATGAGCAAGAAGAAGAACGATAGCTCACGCGGCGGCGTCATCGCCGTCAACAAGCGCGCGCGCTTCGACTATCAGATCGACGAGCGCATGGAAGCCGGGCTGGTGCTGCAAGGTTGGGAGGTCAAGAGCCTGCGCGACGGGCGGGTGCAGTTCGGCGAGAGCTACGCGCTGCTGAAAGGCGGCGAGGCTTTTCTGTTTGGCGCCCAGATCACGCCCTTGATTTCGGCCTCCACGCACGTGATCGCGGACAAGCTGCGCAACCGCAAGCTGTTGTTGCACAAGGCCGAATTGAACCGATTGATCGGCGCGGTGGAGCGCAAGGGCTATACCGTGATTCCGCTGCAGATGTATTGGAAGGGCAATCGGGTGAAGGTGGAACTGGGCTTGGCCAAAGGCAAGAAGCTGCACGACAAGCGCGACACCGAGAAAGAGCGCGACTGGGAACGCGACAAGGCGCGCATCATGCGCGCTCATAATCGCTGAGCGCGGCCTTAGGGAACCTCTAGCCAAGCATGAGGGCGGAGGAGCAAAAGCGGGGCGGGGGTCAGGGGGCGGGGGACCAGCTGTCGCCAGTTTGCAGAGCGAGTAAGCGCGCCAAGGACGAGACCGGGACTCTGAACAAGTCTCGTGAGCCGCGTTGCGAGTCAGAATCGTCTGCCGCCAGACGCGGTCCGCAGGCCTAGCCCGGCTCTCTGGCCAAAGTCCGCTTTTAGGCGGCGGACGATTATGGCCGCAAGCTTTCGGGACGGGGCTGAATCGGACACCAGCGTCGTCAGCCGCCCCGGCCCAGAGAGCACGGCGACTTTCTCGCTGGAGACCGATTCAGCCGCCGTCGCAGCCTCGATACTTGTTCACGGATTCCCTAACTGCTCCGCGCCTTGTACATCTCGTACAGGCCCTTGGCGATCCAGAAACTCCCCAGGCCATCAAAGAACACACTGGTCAGGCTGAAATCGCCGCGAAACACCGATCCGCCCATTGCCAGACCGATGCCTATCAGCACCGCACCCGCCACGATATTGCCCATGCACGCCTCCTCAGTCAGATACTGCACAGTCAACGCGCTGTGCAGATAGCGTGATGATGCCGTGTACATTCGGTTACGACAATTGGGCGGCGGCGGCTTCCCAATGGCGACCATCGAAGCGCTCCAGGCGCCCCAGATGATCAACGCCGCCGTCTATGCAACGCAGATTCACGCTGTAGCAGTCCGGGTGTGAACGCGGCTGGTAGTAGCTCTTGATGCCGCAAAGGCGGCAGAACAGGTGGTCCGCCTGGCCGGTCCCGAAGCGGTAGTGGCTGAGCGCCTCGGCCGGCGTCAGCAGCGTGAAGGCGCTGTGCGGCACGGTGACGTGCAAATAGCCAGTCATGCTGCAGATGCTGCAATTGCACTCGATCACCTCAAGCGCGGCCGGCCCGAGGAACGCAAAGCGCACCGCGCCACAGTGGCAGCCGCCGGTGTAGCGCTCACTGCCCACATTGACCAGACGAGCCATGTCCGGGCTAGAACAGCGTGTAGATCAACGGCGCGATCACCGAGCCCTTGACCGCGATCAGGATGCCGCCGATGGCGACCAGCACGATGGCGATGGGCATCAGCCAGTACTTCTTGCGCTCGCGCAGGAAGGCCCAGAGTTCACGCAGGATGTCGAACATGAGGTCAGCAGCAGGCAACGATGGGAGGAGCATAGCGAAGGCAAGGGCCCAGGCACGAATGCCAGCCCGCCGCCCGCAGGCAGCGCCTCACATTTGCCGAAACAGCGGCAGATAGCTGCGGCTGATCGGCAGCGTCTCGGGCCGGCCGCGCAGATGGATGTCTGCACTGTCGCCATCGCTGCGCGTGATGTGGCTGATCGCGCGCAGATTCACCACGACTGAGCGATGCACCTGCACGAAGTCCTGCGGATCGAGCTGGGCGATCAGTTCCTTGAGCGGCGTGCGGATCAGCGCCTCGCCGGGCTGGTCCTGCTCGCCGCGCCAGGCCACCCGCGTGTATTTGGTGTCCGAGCGCAGATAGTCGATGTCCTCGACCGCAATCAGCCGGGTCAGCGCGCCGATCGAGGCGCGGATCCAGCGCAGCGGCGGCGGCGCCACGCTGCGCTTGAGCTGTGCGGCCAACTGTTGCAGCAGCGCATCGGTTTCCGGCCGTGGGCGGATCGCAGCCTGCAGGCGTTCCTGCAGACGCTGCGCGGTGTCGGCCAGACGGGCCAATTCGACCGGCTTGACCAGATAGTCGAGCACGCCGGCCGCAAACGCCTGCACCGCGTACTGATCGAAGGCGGTAACGAACACCAGATGCGCGCCGCGGCCGATCAGGCGCGCGGCTTCAATCCCCGACATCCCTGGCATGTGCACATCGAGAAAGCAGATGTCGGGCTGCCGAGCAGCCTGCAGTTCCACCGCCTCGCGGCCGTTGCGGGCCTGCGCCACCACTTGGAGCTGCGGCCACACCTGCGCCAACTGGCGCGCCAGCGCCTCGCGCAGCAGCGGCTCGTCATCGGCGATCAGGGCGGTCGCGTTCATGGCGTCGCCGTGCGCGCCGGGAAGCCGAGTTCGATGCAGACGCCGCGCGGCTGCACCGACCCGCAATGCCAATCCACCTCGGCGCCAAACACCAGTGCCAGACGCTCGCGCAAGGATGCGAGCCCGGTGCCCAGCCCCTGAGCCGCGGCCTGCCAGCCGAGGCCAGTGTCGCGCACGCACACGCGGCAGCGCGCGCCCTGGCGATGCACGGCGACCTCGATACGCCCGCCCTCCTCGCTCGGATCGATGCCGTGACGGACGGCGTTCTCCACCAGCGTCATCAGCGTCATCGGCGGACACACCAGCGAGAGCGCCTCGGGATCGACATCGAGCGTGTACTGCAGTCGATCCGGGATGCGCATATGCATCAGCTCCAGATAGGCGCGCACCATCTGCAGCTCCTGCCCGACGGTGGTCGCCGCCTGATCCAGGCGCGGCACGGTGGCGCGCAGATAGGCGATCAGGCTGCCGAGCACGGCTGAGGCTTGCGCCGAGCCGGTATCGACCAGCGCCTGCACATTGGCCAGCGTGTTGAACAGAAAATGCGGCGTCACCTGTGCCTGCAGCAGGCGCAGTCGCGCATCCAAGGCCTGCCGCGCCAACTCCGTGCGTTCAAGATCGAAGGCCAGCGCCTGATGGCGAGCCAGCGCGTCCTTCTGCCGCACCAACGCGCCCAGCGCCAGCCAGGGCGCCAGCAACAGGCCGGTGACGCTGAGGATGCCAAAGCCACCGAGACGCAGCTGGTCCTGCCAAAACGGCGGCTGATCCGGCGGCGTGCTGAGCACGTAGATCAGGAAATACATGGCCGGAATCGAGAGCGCCACGCCGATGACCTGGAGCACCCAGCGCGCGCACCAGCGCGGCAAGCGGCGCGGATGGCGTTCGAGCAGACGGTACACCAGCAGCGCCCACAGGCCGGCGGCCACCATCCGCACCAGCAGCTCGCCGCGGCCGGACTGCCAGACCGGCATCAGCAGCACCGCCAGCGCCAGCGTGGCGCCCAGCGTGAAGGCCACGCCGCGCCAGCCCGGCACGCGGTCCAGCCACGCCACGATTCGATCCCTGAATGACCCCATCCGCTCGGCTCCGCGGCGTCCCTCTACCCATGCTGCCCCATGCGCCCGCCGCACGGGTGCTGCTTGCGACCAGCGACGGCTGGCGGCGACGAAGCGCGCTCAGTAGGCCGCGGGCAGCGGTCCGTAGGCGCTGATCGCCCACACCAGGGCGGCGCACAGCGCCAACAGCACGAGCGCCAGCCAGGGCGAGCGCCAGCGCGCATCCGGCGCCTCGATGCCGCGCTTGCGCCCGGTCAGCATCGGCCGCACCAGATCGATGCGCTTGACCAGACGATAGGCGGCGATGGCAACCAGATGCAGCGCGATCAACCCCAGCAACAGCTGCTGGCCGGTGTGATGCCAACCGGTCCAGTCGCTGCTGGCCTCCATTGAGATGCGTTCGGACAGCGGACCGTACCACTCGATCTCGTCATTGCTGAACAGCCCGCTGACCGCCTGGAACAGCACCACGCCCAGCAGCGCCAGCACCGCCAGTGCGCCGAGCGGATTGTGCCCGGGCGTCTGTACACCGCCGCGCAGGTAGGCAGCGATGGCACGCGGACCGCGCACGAAGTCGCCAAAGCGCGCGTGCTCGCTGCCGACGAAGCCCCACAGAATGCGGAACAGCACCAGCGCCAGTGCCGCGTAGCCGAAGCGGAAATGCCACTGCATCGTCAGCCAGCCATACTCGCCGGTGGCATACAAGCCGGCGATGCACAACACCAAAGCCCAGTGCGTGAGGCGCACCGGCCAGTCCCAGACGCGTACATCGTTCATGGTCCCAGTCCTTGGATGTGATCGTCGCCGACGGTGAATCCGGCCAGCCGGGTGAATTCGCGACCGCGTTCGGCGTAGTTGCGGTACTGATCAAAGCTCGGCGCCCCGGGGGACAGCAGCACCGCACCGCCCGGCGGCGCCAACTGCTGCGCCACGCGCACGGCCGCCTCAAGCGTATCGACCAGCTTCAGCGCCGGGCGCGCGGCCGGTGCGACGGCTGCCAGCGCGTCTTCCAGTTGGGCGTGGATGCGCGGACCGTTCTGGCCCATGGCGATCAGCGCGTGCGGCGTTTCGTGCGCCATCTGGCGGGCAAAATCGCCCCAATCGAGGCCGCGATCAAAGCCGCCGACCAGCACCACCGTCGGCCGCGGTGCCAGACTGCGCAGCGCCGCCAGTGTTGCCTCCGGCGTGGTGGCGATGCTGTCGTCCACATAGATCACACCGGCGCGCTCGCCCACCGCCGCCAGCCGATGCGGCAGCGGCCGAAAGCTGCGCACCGCGTGCAGCAGCTTGCGCGGATCGTGCCCAAAGGCCTCGACGATGGTGAAGGCCGCCGCCACATTGCTGGCGTTGTGGGCGCCGCTGAGCGCGGTGTCGGCCATGTCGATGACTGCTTCATCGTCGTGCCAGACGCTGCTGCCGCGCGCATGCCAGAAGCCGCGATGGTTGAACAGCGCACGCGCTTCCAGGCCCTCGGTGTGCGCCATCAGTCGCGCGTCGCTGGCATTCAGCACGGTGAGATCGGCCGTGCCCGGCGCGCACACTTTGAGCTTGTCGCGGTAGTACGTAGCCTCGTCGCCATGCCAGTCCAGGTGCTCGGGCGACAGATTGAGTACACAGGCAATCGCCGGATGGCCGGCGAAATCCGCCGCCTGAAAGCTGGACAGTTCGATCACCCAGTAATCGGCTGGCGGTTCCGGGTCCATCACATCCAGCAGCGGCAGACCGATATTGCCGGCCAGCACCGTACGCGCACCGGTGGCGCGCAGCAGCGCGGCGGTCAAGGCACTGGTCGTGCTCTTGCCCTTGGTGCCAGTGATGACGATGGTCTTGTCATGGCGGTGATGCGAAAACCACAAGGACGTGCCGGAGATGAAGCGAGTGCCGCGAAAATGCGCCCACTCCATCGCCCGGGCGTAGCGATAGGGGCTGATGCCGGGCGACTTGATGACGATCTGGTAAGGGCCAAACGTGCCGGCCTGCGGTTCTTCGGAGACCAGTTCGACATTCGGATCGCCGCTGAAATCCCAGGCTGCCGCTTCCTGCTCGGTCAGGATGATGCCGAGCTTCTTGTCGGGAAAACTCTGGCGCAGGAAGCGGTAGGCCGCCTGCCCTTCCTGCCCGAATCCCCAGATCGCCACCTTGCGCAGTACAAAGGCTTCCAGACTGATATGCATGCCGTTTGCCGTTCCCATCGATGCGCCGATGATGGCACGGTCCTTGGCAATCGCGCCCGCGACCGGCCATGCGCGGCCGTGCCGCGGACTGCCCTCAGAGCCCGGCCTCGGTGGCCTTGCCGACCTCCACCTTGCCCTGCTTGCCGATGTGGCGATCAAAGAACTCCAGCATGGTCGTGTACAAGTGCAGACGGTTCTTCTCGTCGTAGAAGCCGTGCTGTTCGCCTTCCTGGATGATCACCGCCTCGGGCGGATTGCCGGCCTGGGTCAGGGCGTCGCGCATCGCCTCGGTGTGCTCCGGCGGGCAGCGCGGGTCGCGCTTGCCGGCGGCCAGCGCGATCGGCAGCTTTAACTGGTCGGCGTAGTGAATTGGCGACATCGCCTGCTGCTCGGCCTCAGTGGCGCCGAAGGCGCGCTTCAGGTAGCGCATCCCGGACTCGCTCTTGCTGGTGTCGGAACGCTCCAGTTGAATGGCGGCGTCGTACAGACCCACATAGCCAAAGGCGCATTGGAACAACTCGGCATCGCGGGCCGGGGCCATCAGCGCGGAATAGCCGCCGAAGCTGCCGCCGTAGATGCAGATGCGCTTGGGATCGGCGTGGCCCTGCTCGATCGCCCAGCGTGTCGCGTCGATGATGTCGTTCTGGATGCCCTGCGCCCACTGGCCGTAGGCGCGATCCATAAAGGCCTTGCCGTAGCCACCGGAGCCGCGATAGTTCACCTGCAGCACGGCATAGCCGCGGCTGGCCAGCAGCTGCACTTCCCAGTTGAAGGCCCAGCTGTCGCGCGGTCCCATCGGGCCGCCATGCGGGTTGACGATCATCGGCAAGTGCTTGCCGTCACTGCCGACCGGCAGGGTCAGATAGCCGTGCAGCGTGAGGCCATCGCGCGCGGTCAGCGTGAACGGGGTCTTCGCCGCCATCTGCTTGGGATCGATGCCGGCACGCGATTTCATCAGGAAGCGCGCCTTGCCGGTGTCGCGGTCATACAGGTACAGCTCGCCCGGATTGCGATCGCTGTACACCGCCACGATGATGCGTTTGCCGTCGCTGGTGGCGCTGGAGAAGTCGACGAATTGACCGGGGAAGCTCTCCGCCAGCGCCAGATACAGCTCCGCGTCCGGATGGTCCTCCTCGATCAGCGACACCCGCGGCGCGCCGGCCTCGGTCGCCACCGCGAGAATGGTGTCGCCATCGGCGGCGCGTATGTAGCGATCCACCTCGGCCACCTTGTCCTGAAACAGCGATGCAAAAGCACCGGTCTTGAGATCGATGGTGCCGAAGGCGGCCGGATGCGTGCGATCGTCTTCCAGCGCGTAGATGCGTCCATCGGCGGCCGAGCCAATCACCTGCAGATCCTTGCCCGCGGTGGCGGCGCGATTCACCAGCGTCCAATCGCCGCTCTCCTCGCGCCGATACAGCTCGGTGCGGGTGTCGTACTCGCCCTGCTCGTTCTCGCTGTCGAAACACACGGCAAAACGCGCCTGCTTGGCCGCGTCCAGCGTGAGATTGCAATTCTCGCGCGGCGCGCGGGCGAGCAGCTTGCGCCGACCGGTCAGCGTGTCCACGCGCACCAGTTCGGTGCCGGCGCCTTCCTCGGACTGGCGGTACTGCGCCTGCATCAGCACGTGGCCGGGATCGTCCGGCAGCGGATCGAGCATGGCGAAGCGACGATTGCCGACGGTCTTGCTGCGCTGGGTGGCATCGCGGGTGCCGTAGAAGATCAGCGGCCGCGCTTGACTGCCGTCGGCGTTGACGCCGTACCACTCGCCGGTGCCAAAAGGCGCCGCATAGCTGCCGAGCTTGCGCACGGCGGTGAACATCAGTCGCTCCGGCCCCACCCAGTAGAAGCCGCCGATGCTCTGCTGATCCGGCAACTGATTGATTTTGATGACTTTCAAGTCCTCGGTGCGCAGCACCGCCAGCACGTCCTGCTCACCACGATCGACCGTCATCGCCAGATACTTGCCGGTCGGCGAGATGCGCACGCCGCTGTACGCCGGGTGACGGACAAACTCCTCGATCGGCAGCGGTGCCGCACTGGCGGCGCCGGCGACGGCCAGCAGAGACAGGATCAGCGTACGCATCGATGGCCTCGGAGGGCACGGGCGGAACGCCGAGGATCGCAGAAGTTCGCGCCTCCGGCACGCGCTTGACCGGGGACGCTCGCGACCCACATGAGTGCGGCGGAGCAGAAGCGGGGCAGGGGGCAGGGGGCGGGGGACCAGCCATGCGGTGACTACATGGCGCCGTCGCCAGTTTGCAGCAAGGGCTAGCGCGCCAGAGTCGAGACGTGGGGTCTGAGTACGGATCGTGGCCACATCGGCGGCTGATCGATCTACAGTGAAGGTGAGCTCCGACCGCATGCGGCATTCGGCACCGGCGACAGTGCCATGGAAACGCTGCCGTGCTGGTCCCCCGCACTCATGCCTAGCGCTGCAACTGCCCCAGTAGCCGGCTCGGCACGCGATGCGCGCCGGTGGCTTCGAGCAGCGGTGACAGTGCCAGGCCGGCGCGACCGATCTGCGGCAGCACCTCGTCGGCGTAGCGACGCACGATGGCGTCCTCGCGCCAGTCGGCGCGCTCGCTCAGCGCCAGCAGCGCCGCGCGCGACTCGCGACCTTCGCCCACGCACTCGAAAGGTTTGTGGGCGCCGAATTCGATCAGAGCGTCAAAGCCTGCCTGCTGCTCGGGCTCATCGAGCAGATTGCGGCCGAAGATCGCCAGCAAGGCCGGTTTGCTCATGAACGGTGCCAGCGCCAGGAACACGAAGCGACACTTCGGGCACTCGCCGCACCAACGCGCCGACGGACGCTCGCCCTGGATGCGGAAGTTGCGATTGCAGCTGGAAAACAGCGCGTGATAGCGAGTCAGCCGCGCGAAACGCTCGGTGACGGCCAGCTCCGAGTACGGGCGCAGCAGCGAGTAGTAGCGCAAATCCGCCGCCACCGCGTGCTGCAGCCAGGTGTCGAGCAAAGCCTCGAAGCGCAGACCTTTGCTCCACTGATGATTGATGTCGAGTCCGTTCTGATTGAGGTTGCCGACGCTGGCCGAGGCCTCGTTGGAGAACACGATCTCGTCGTAGCCATACAGCAGCGCCGCCAGCACCAGAATCGCCGAGTTGATCGCGGTCACCGGGATATGGCCGTTCCAGGCGCCGCGCCGGTTCAGCTCGAACAGCTCGGGCGCGAGTTCGCGCTCGATGTTCAACAAGGGCTGGCCGGTGGCCTGCGCGCAGGCGCGGATCAGCTCGGAGCGACCGATCCAGACCACCGCAACCGGTTCGCCAGCCGCTTTGAGCGTTTCGATGGTGACCAGCGAATCCTTGCCGCCGCCGATCGGCACCAGCGCCCGGCGCGGCAGCCCCAGCGCAGGCGCCTGGCTGACTGGCATCGTGCTGCGCGGGAAACGAATCTGCCCGCGCAAGTCCAGCTGATTCTGATGCGCGAACTCGCCGAGCCCGTAGAGATAGACCTCGTCCAGCAGTGCCGCCAGCTGCGGATCGGGCAGATCGCCGTCCACCTCGATCTGCGGCGGCACCAGCGCCTTGTAGTAGCTGACGCCCGCGATGCCGTGCAGCAGGGCCAGCGCGCGCTCGAAAGCCTGCTCGCGCCCGGCCGGCACCGTCGCCGGCGCGCCCGGAAAACGTACGCGCTCGATCATGCTGGCGCCGTCGTCGAAGGCGTAACCCAGCTGCACCTCGCCATCGGCGTAGCGGCGCGTGGTCAAACGAAAGCGTGCCGCCTGCGGCCGCAGCGGCTGGGGCTCAGAGATCATCGCGATACACCTCGACTGCCAATCCGCGCAGGTTATAGCGCGAGGCCATGGACGCGCCGTAGGCGCCGGCATGGTCGATCAACACCACATCGCCTTCGGCGGCCTCGGGCAGCAATCGATCCTGCCCCAGCACATCGCCGGATTCGCAGATCGGACCCACCACCTGCCAGCGCCCCGCCGGCGGGCTGGATGGGCGGCTCAGATTGACGATGTCGTGCCAGGCGCCGTACAGCGCCGGCCGCAGCAGCGTGTGCATGCCGGCATCGACGCCCAGGAACTGGGTGCCGCCTTTGCGCTTGATCTGAGTCACCCGCGTCAGCAACACCCCGGCTTCGGCCACCAGATAGCGACCGGGTTCGATCCACAGCCGATAGCGCGGATACAGCGCCTTGACCTCCGACAGCGCCGCGTCCAGCGCCGTCAGCGACAGCGGCGGCTCACCGAGTTCCTGCGGTACGCCGAGCCCACCGCCGATGTCGAGCACCTCGACGCTGGGCCAGCGCTCGGCCAGACCGGCCAGATCGGCATACACGCGCTTCCAGTGCGCCACGTCGAAAATGCCGCTGCCGAGGTGCGCATGCAGCCCGACCACCTGGGCGCCCGCGGCCTGCGCCAGCGTGCGCGCGCGCTCGGCCTCGGCCAGCGCAATGCCGAACTTGCTGCGCTCGCCGCCGGTTTTCACCTTGTCGTGGTGCCCAAGGCCGCGCCCCAGATCGAAGCGCAGCAGGATCGATTGACCGGCGAATAGCGGCGCCCACTGCTCCAGCGCCCACAGGTTGTCGACCGTCAACTGCGCGCCGAGCGCCAGCGCGGCGGCGTACTCCGCGCGCGGCGCAAAGTTCGGCGTAAACAGCAGCCGCTCGGAGGGCAGCTGCGGCAGCACCTGACGCACGTGCGTGAGTTCGCCCAGCGAGACACATTCCATGCCGTAGCCCTGCGCGGCCAGCGTGCGCAGGATGTCGGGGTGCGGATTGGCTTTGAGCGCATAGAAGCGCTGATCGACCGCGCGCAGGCCGTTGAGTGCCTGTGCACGCTCGCGCAGCACGCTGCCGGCGTACACATACTGCGGCGTCGGCGCCGCCTGCGCCTGCGCCAGCAGCGCCTCGCGGGCCGCCGTCCACCAGCGCGGCGCGATGCTGGCCGCAGAGCCCTGCAGCTCGCGCCAGGCCGGGCCAAATACCGGATCGCCGTCGGCCCCGGTGAGCCGCGCGCGCACCAGATGCGCGTGCAGGCTGGGCACGACGCCGTCGCTGTCCTGCTGGTCGATCACGAAAGTCAGATTGAGGTTGTTCGAGGACTGCGACACCAGATGCACGCGGCGCGCGCCGACCTCGGCCAGAATCTCGCTGAAGCGGTGCATCATGCCGCGCATGCCACGCCCCACCAGCGTCACCGCGGCACAGGGCGCGATCACCTTGACCCGGCACACCTGCGCCAGATCGCTGCACAGCGCCTCCAGCGTGCCGGCGTCGAGCAGATTGTCACTGGGGTCGAGCGAGACCGTCACATTGGTTTCGGCCGAGCCGATCAGGTCGATCGACAAGCCGTGGCGCTTGAAGATGGCGAACACATCGGCCAGAAAGCCCACCTGTTGCCACATGCCGATCGATTCCATCGATACCAGCGTGATGCCGCTGCGCAGCGAGATCGCCTTGACGCTGGGCAGCGCGCTGCCGACCTCGGGCACGATTTCGGTGCCCGGCAGTTCCGGGCGTTCGGTGTCCTTGATCCACAGCGGCACGCGCACCTCGCGCACCGGCCCGATCGCGCGCGGATGCAGCACCTTGGCGCCGGTGGTGGCGATTTCCTGCGCCTCGTCGTAATCGAGGCGGCGCAGCAGACGGGCATCCGGGACTTGCTTCGGATTGGCGCTGAACATGCCGGGCACATCGGTCCAGATCTCGACGCGCTCGGCGCCCAGCAGCGCGCCGAAGTAGCTGGCCGAGGTGTCCGAACCGCCACGACCGAGCAGCGCGGTATCGCCGCGTGGCATGCGTGCGATGAAGCCCTGGGTGATGAACGCGGCGCCGCGACCGCCGAGTTCGGCGCGCACCGGCGCGCTCGGACGCGGATCGCACAACGCGCTCAGATAGCGCGACCACTCGGTCTGGATCGGCTGCTCGCGCGTGGTCAGATAGTCGCGCGCATCCAGCCATTGCACCGGCATGCCGAGGCTGGCCAGGAAATGCGCACCCAGCGTGCTCGACAGCAACTCGCCCTGCGACAGCACATCCGCCTGCCAGGCAAAGCCGCCCTGCGGCGCGCGGTGGTCGGCGATCAGCCGACGCAGCGTGTCGGCGCGGGTATTCAGCACCTCGGGCGCCAGTCCCAGCTCCAGCGCGAACTGGCGATGGCGCTCGATCAGCGCCTCGCAGGCCTGCGCCATGGCGGCCGGATCGGCATGCTGCGCCGCGATCGCCTTCAGCGCATCGGTGACGCCCGACAGCGCCGACACCACGGTCACCACACCGGCGCCCTCCTCCATCCGCGAGCGCATCAGGCGGCCGATGTTCTCCCAGCGGTGGCGTTTGGAGACGCTGGTGCCGCCAAACTTGAGCACGATCCATCGACTGGGGTGGGCTGCAGCGCTCACGGACGTCACATCCTTTCAGGGTATCGACCGCCGGGTCGGAATGATGCACTGCAGCATAGGCGCCCCCTCGGATGCAAGAGGCAGCGCGCGCCGGCACGCTAGGTGCGTGGCGCCAGCGACTACTCGCCCCCAAAACGCCCTCAGCGGATCGCGCGCACCGGGATCGGGACGCTGCACAGATCGATGTGGCCGGCGGGATGTTTGTACCACTCGTCACGGCGGTTGCGGCGCGACTCGATCAGCGCCGTGTAGGTGTCGGTGTCGGTGCGCAGCACCTCGATAGCGCTGCGCTCGCCCTCTGGCAGGTCGGCGGCGACGCGCACACGGCGAATCGGCACGCGCTGCTCCGCGCGCTCGTAGAAGCCGAGCGCGCCGGTGCCGCGCGGCAAACTGCTCAGCAGTTCCATCCCCTGCAGCACACGACCGGCCAGCGTGATGTTCTGGTCCAGTTGCCGCGGCGCGTGGCCGGTCACCACGTACAACTCGGTGCCGCCCCCGGAGTTGACGTCGTTGTCGCGCCCGACGCCCAGCGCGCCGTAGCAATGCGCCATCCAGGCGCGGCCACTGCCGAAGTCGCGCGCGGCGGGAAAGCCCTCGCTGAAGCCCACGTCAGCCGCGTAGCCATCGCGATCCGGCAGTCGGGTGAAGCGCAGATCGGCGGTATTGGGCCGGGTGAACTCCGCCGGCAGCGTGCGCGCGGCCTTCTGGATCGGCTTGCGCTGGGCCGGATCCTCGGCATTGGGATCGCCCCATTGGACGACAAAATTGTCCTGTACGCGCAGGATCGCCAGGCCGTCGTAATAACCTTCCCGCGCCAGCGCGAGGATATTGGCCACATGGCGCGGTGCAAAACTGGGCGCCAGTTCGATCACCACGCGCCCGCTGTCGAGTTCCAGATACAGCGTATGGGCGGGATCCGGCCGACGCCAGTCGCCGGGCGCAGAGGCGGCCAGCACCTCCGCCATCGTGCGCGACGCCGCCGGCACTGCGGCCGGCGCCGGGACCGGCGCTGCCGCCGGGCAGGCGCCGGGCAGATAGTCAAAGCGCACATCCGCCTCGCCGCCGCGGCTCGGCCCGGAGACCAGCGCGTGCAGACCAGTGGCATCGCGCCAGTACTCGATACGGGTCGGGAAATCGTGCTCGGGATTGGCGAACACCACGCGCTGCGCGCCGCTCTCGGTCGCCGGGAAACGCGTCGGCGCCCGCCCACCCGGTTGCGCCACGTAAACCCAGCGCCCGGCATCGGCTTCGATCCGCAAAAACTCGAAGCCGGCGACTTGATCGCCGCGCAGGCTGCGCGTCAGTGCCAGCATCTGACCGGCGACCGCGGGCGTCCAGCGCTCTTCAAAACGCGTCTCGCCCGCCTGCGCACACCACTCGCCGCTCATCCAGTTCAAGTCCGCCAACGGCTCGGCGGCGTAGACGGCGGGCGCCAGGAGCATCAGCGCAGCGGGCACGGTTCGTCTGGACATATGCGCTACTCGCGGCAGGTGGCAGAGCCGGATTCTTTCATCATTTGGGCGTCGATCTGCAGCCGGAACGGCGTCGGCACCCGTGCGCGACGGCGCACGCGGACTGCTAAGCTGCGCGTGCCCGGGCGCAGCGTGGCACCCAGATGACAGTGTCATTCCAGTGTCATCTCTCCCTCATACGATGCTGATAGCCCACCGAAGGAGCACCGTGTATGCGGATGGTCATGTCGGATGTGTGGTCTGCCCAGGCTCAGGCGCTGTGGCAGCGGATCGAGCAACACCCCTTTGAGACGCCGGCGCAAGCCACTGATTTCACCCGTCGGCTGGCGCGCGAGCAGCACTGGACACTGGCGCACGCGCGCCGCGCCGTCCAAGAGTACCGGCGCTATGCCTTTCTGGCCTGCGTGGCGGGACGCGAGATGACGCCCAGCGTGGACGTCGATGAGGTCTGGCATCTGCACCTGTGCCACAGCGTCGATTACTGGACCCGCTGGTGCCCCGAGGCGCTCGGCTGCACGTTGCACCACCAGCCCAATGCCGGTCTGCCCGGTGATCCCGCGCGCTTCCGCGCCCAGTACGCCGACACCTTGGCCGAGTACGAGCGCTGGTTCGGCCCGCCGCCCGAGGACTTCTGGCCCGGCACGGCAGCGCAGTTCGCGGCGCCCGCGCGCATGCGCCGGGTCGACAGCAGTCGCTACTGGTTGATCCCCAAGCCTGCACGCCCGCGCGCCTCCGCCTGGGTCGCTGCCAGCATGGCCGTGCTGGCGAGTCTGATTGCGCCCTATGCGTGGTCATTGCCCGCCAATCCGCTCGACTGGAGCGGCGGCCCCTTCCTGCAGCTGTATCTGGCGCTGGCGCTGATCGCCTTCATCGGCACCCTGTGGCTGCGGCGCAGCATGCGCGAGGTCGGCAGCGCGCGTACCCAGGGCCTGAGCGTGGTCGAACTCGCGTATCTGGCCGGCGGCCCGGAGCGCGCCACCGACGCGGCGGTCACCGATCTGCTGCAGCGCGATGTGATCGTCTGGGACGCGCAAACCGATACCTTGCGCATCAAGGGCAGGATCAGTGACCTGGAATCGCCCTATGACGCTCTGGGCAAATCGATCGCGGCGGATGGCAAGCCACTCAAACTGATGAGTCGTGCCCGGGTGACCATGGAGCCGGTGCGGCGCAGCCTGGAGGCGCGCGGGCTCTGGCTGAACGCCGCGCAGATCGCCAGCGTACGCTGGTTCGGGCCGCTGCCGCTCTACGGGGTTTTGGCCCTGGGCGTGGCGAAAATGGTCGTGGGTGTCAGTCGCGACAAGCCGATCGGCTTCCTGATTCTGATCAGTCTGGTGCTGGCGGTCTGCACGCTGCTGTTCTGGATCAAGGGTGCCGGGCGCACGCGCGCTGGCGACCTGGCGCTAAAGGCTGAAACCACGCGCCATGCGCGTGCCGCGCGCGCGCCGCGCGACCACGAACTGGCACTGGCAGTGGCAGTAGCCGGCACCACGGTGCTGGCCAGCACCGCCTACGCCCAGTACCACCAGACCCGCCATCCGCCTACTGACAGCACCAGCAGCTCCAGCAGCAGCGACAGCAGTGGCAGCGACAGCGGTGGTGATGGCGGTGGCGGCGGCTGCGGCGGTTGCGGCGGCGGCGGCGGCGACTGAGCAGCCCAGAAACGACGATGCCCGCCGATGGGCGGGCATCGAGTCACAGCACGGGCGGCGGCGCCGCCCGAAGGTTCAGCGGATCGAGAACAGCGAGAAGCCGCGACCACCGCCGTAGGAAGCGCTATCACGCGAACGCCGCGCGCGCATGCGCTCCAGCAATTCGCTCTGGCGCTGCTCCAGCCAATCCTCGCGCGATAGACCACTGGCCTGCGCCGGGCCCTGCTCCTCCGCCGCTTGCGCGCGGAACAGGCAGAAGTCCTCGTAGGCATCGATCTCGTGCTTCAGTTCCTCGACCACGAGTTCGATCATGATCGCGTCATCCAGGAAGCCGAGCACTGGAATGGTGTCCGGGATGGCGTCCTGCGGATCGGAAAAATAGGTCAGCGCCGACAGGATTTCCTTGCGCTCGTGCTCCGACAGACCCCAGGCCTGATCGTGCACCATCGCAATCAGCGTGCCCAGGCGCTTCATGCGCGAGCTGACGAACTCGGGCACCTGCGTGCCGGCGGTGTCGTCCAGCAGTTGTTGCGCCGCGGCGGTGATCTGGGCCGGGGACAGATGCTGCGCCGCATCTTTGGCACGCCGCATGGCAGCACGGAAATGCTCCAGGTCGTCGTCGTTGAGGTCGATCACTACGCGCATGGCGTCATCCTTGAGATGCTGGGGAGCAGAAGCGGGAGACTATAGAGGTCCTTCCGCGCGCGTCAATTTCTGCGTGGCAGGTGGACCAGCGCCGTGCGGACGCTACCGAGCGCGCGATTGGCTGGCCGGAGGCGCCGGCCATGCGCCATGATGGCGGCCAGCCTTGGGAATTCGTCTGGCATGTTGCTGTTGATCAAGCGCGAACTGCGTGACCTGCTGTCGCTGTGGCTGGTGCCGGGACTGGCGGCGCTGCTGCCGTGGTCCTGGTGTCTGCGGCTGTACTGGTGGCTGGCACGCTGGCCGGCGCTGATGGGTGAGGAAGTCGGCGGCAGCCGCGGCGGGCGCCAAACCCTGGGACTCGACCCCAACGATGCCCTGTTCGATCGCCGTTTTCGCTTCGGCTTCCTGCTGGAGCATGCCGATGTCTATCGTGCGCTGACGCGCGGCTGGCGCGGGTTGGCTCGCACCATGCCGATTGCCAGTCCGCCGCTGGCGGCTCAGGCCGGGCTGTGCTTCTTCTTCAACTTCAATCAGGGTCTGCCGGCGCTGGCCAGTCTGCGCGCGGCCGGCCACCGGGTGTATCTGGTCTATCGCTCGCTGGATCGGCGGCCCGAGGGCGTCGGCTGGTCGCGCTATGCCTATATGCGCCTGCGGCTGCGCATGGTCGCCAGTGTCTGCGGCAATCAGGGCATCGGCACCGGCGGCGCGCGCGATCGCATCGCGCAGACCATTGCCGAGGGTGGACTGGTGTGCGTGGCGGCCGACACCCCGCCGCGCCCGGATACCGGGTTGGTGCAGATCGAGTTTCCCGGCGGACGCACGGCCTGGTGGCGCAGCGGCGTGCTCAAGCTGGCGCTGGAACTGCCGGTGCCGCGCTGCGGCTTCGTGGTCGACATGGATTGGCAGCGCGGCCAACGCAGCCTGCAACTGCGCATGCTGCCGGCCGATGCCGACCTGCCGACGCTGACGCGGATCCTGAACCGCTGGTTCCTGGACGCGCTCGCGCAGCAGCCGGAGCTGTGGTTCTACTGGCCGGCACCGCACGGCTTTCTGCAACTGCCCGCAGGCGCGCGGGTGGACGCCTGACTCAGGCTTCCTCGTATTTGTAGCCCACGCCGTAGATCGAGCGGATCGGGTCGCTGCCGACTTCCAGTTCCTCGAACTTGCGTCGCAGATTCTTGATGTGACTGTCCACCGTGCGGTCCGAGACCACGCGGTGATCCAGATACAGGTGCTCCAGCAATTGCGCCCGCGAGAGCACCCGCCCCGGGCGCTCGACCAGCGCCCGCAGCAGGCGGAACTCCACCGGCGTCAGATCCAGCTTGCGGCCCCGATGGCGCGCCTCGAAGCGCTCCAGATCGAGCGCCAGCGGCGTGGTCGGCGCCACGTTCGGCTCGCGCTGCCATTCGCCGCGCCGCAACAGCGCCCGCGCCCGTGCCACCAGCTCGCGCGGGCTGAAGGGCTTGCACAGATAGTCGTCGGCACCAAGCTCCAAGCCGAGCAGCCGGTCGATCTCCTCGACGCGCGCCGTGATCATGATCACCGGCAGCGTCGAGTAACGCCGCAGTTCGCGACAGATGCTGAGCCCATCAGTTCCAGGCAGCATCAGATCGAGCAGCAACAGATCGGGCGGATCGCTGCGCAGCAGCGGCAGCGCCTCGTCGCCGCGATGCAGCAGACTCACGCTGGCGCCGTCGGCCACCAGGTAATCGCGCAGCACCGTCGCCAACTTGACCTCGTCCTCGACGATCAACACGCGCCGTCCGGTCAAGGGGTTGTGATTCATCCCGGGCCTCCTGCCGGCCAGTCGATGACGATGCGCAGGCCGCCCAGCGGCGAGGCTTCGGCCCGGATGCGCGCCGCGTGCGCCTCGACGATGCGACGGGCGATAGCCAGACCCAGCCCGGCGCCGCCGTGCGCGCGGTTGCGCGAGGATTCCACGCGGAACAGCGGATCGAACAGCCGCCCCAGCGCTTCCGGCGGCACGCCCGGGGCACTGTCCTCCAGCGTCAGTTGCCAGCCACTCGCCACCGCCACCAGCGCCAGCCGCACCTGGCCGCCGCGGTCGGTATAGCGACAGCTGTTGGCCCACAGATTCGCCAGCAGCTGCCGCACCCGACTCTGGTCGGCGCGCACCGGTGCCGTGTCCGGCAGCGCCAGGCTCAGCTGCAGGCCGGCACGCTCGAAGCTGGCGCTGTGCGCCGCCAGCGACTCGCGCACCAGCGCGGCCAGATCGCAGTCCTCGAAGCGGTAGTGCAGCGCACCGGCATCGGCCAGCGACAGCTGATACAGATCCTCGACCAGGCGCGACAGCCGCTCCGCCTCGCCGCTCAGCGAGCGCAGCGCCTGCGCGTCGAAGGGCCGGATGCCGTCCTGCAGCGCATCGAGTTCGGCCCGCATGACCGCGATCGGCGTGCGCAACTCGTGCGAGATCTCGGCGGTCCAGCGCTGGCGTGCCTCGCGGTTCTGCTGCAGCGCGGCGGCCATGGCGTCAAAGTCATGCGCCAGCTCGCCGATCTCGTCATCGCGGGTGATCGCTACCCGCGCCTGGTAATCGCCGCCGGCGATGCGCTTGGCCTGCTGCGCCATCCAGTTGAGCGGACGCACCAGCCGGCGCGCGAACACGATCGATCCGAGTGAGGCCAGCAGCAAGGCCAACACCGCAGCAGCAACCCCGAGCGACCACTGTGAGCGCGCAAACTCGAGATCCCACTCGGCCTCCAGCGTCGGCAGCGGGCGCACCAGCAGGCGTCCGACGGTCTGACCATCGACCACCACCGGCAACACCTCGGCATCGGGCCAGGGCTCGGGCGGCCCGATCACGGTCTGGCCGGCGGCATCCTGCAGCGCGTAGCGGCGTCGCGGCGGTTCCTCACCCGGCGGCGGTTCGGGCCGATCGCGCGGGCGCAGGCCGGGCGGTCCCGGCGGACCGGGCGGCGCAAAGGCGCCGCGGCCGGGGCGCTCACCGGGGCCGGGCGGCGGCGGCCTGGACTCGCCCTCCAGGCCCTGATCCATCAGCCGGCGGAACAACATGGGATTGCCGCGCAAGCGCTCCCAGCCGCCGGCAGCGCGGTACTCGCCGGCAAACACCGGAAGCAGCTTCTGCGCGCGCTGGTGCTCCACTGCGTTCACGTAGGCCAGCAGCCCGCTGCGAAAGCCCTGTTGCTGCAGCATCAACATGGTCAGCAGCGCCGCCAGCGTGGCCAGCGCGGTCAGCGCGAACAAGCGATGCCACAAGCGCAGTTTCAATCAGGCCTCCGGCAACGGAATCTCGGACGGCACCTTAGCCGGCACCGCGCGCGACGACTACCGATCGACGCGCAAATCCCTGATTTCTCCATAGTTGCGGGCGCCCTGCCCGGCTTCAGGCATACCAATAGCGGGTGATGTGGAAGAACACCGGCGCCGAGAACAGTACCGAGTCCAGCCGATCGAGCACGCCGCCGTGACCGGCGATCAGATGTCCCCAGTCCTTGACGCCGTGATCGCGCTTGATCGCGCTCATCACCAAGCCCCCGAAGAAGCCCATCAGATTGATCGCAAAGGCGATCAAGGCGGCCTGCCAGGGTTTGAACGGGGTGATCCACCAGAGTGCGGCGCCGAGCGCGGTGGCGCTCAGCACGCCGCCGATCAGGCCTTCCCAGGTCTTCGAGGGCGACAGCGCGGGGGCCACCTTGTGTCGACCGAAGAGCTTGCCCCAGACGTACTGCAGCACATCGCTGGACTGCACCACGATCACCAGGAAGGCGATCAGCAGCAGACCGCGCCCCTCATTGCCGGGGATCTGCAGCGTCACCAGCGCCGGCACATGCGACAGGCAGAACACTGCCAGCATCAGGCCCCACTGCACCTCGGCGATGCGGTCGAGAAAGCGCGTGGTGTCGGCGCGCAGCGCGGCGATGATCGGCAGGAACAAAAAGCCGTAGACCGGGATAAAGATCGAGTACAGCCCATACCACTCGATGCCGATCAGCAGGTATTGCAGCGGCAGCGCCACATAGAAAGCCATCGCCAGCGCCAGATGGTCGCTGCGCCGGGTGTAGGTCAGCGTCACGAACTCGCGCAGGGCCAGCACCGACAGCAAGCCAAACAGCACGATCACCCCGATCTTGCCGAAGGCAAACGCAAGGCCGACCAGTGCCACCATCACCCACCAGGCGTTGATGCGGTCGGTCAGGTTGTCGATCACTGCATGCGGACGGCCTTTGGCCACCGTGTAGCGCAGCGTCAGCGCCACCGCGCTGGCCAGGCCGAGCACGCCGAAAATGCCGAGAAACAGCCTCAGCGTGGTGCTCATGGCGCCTCCAGATGAGCCGGTCGTTGGGCCAGCAGGGCGGCGCTGGCGCGCGCCAGGAAGTCCTCCTTGGACTCCTCCGCGCCGACTTGGATCGGCGCGCCAAAGTGCACGGTACACAACAGCGGCACCGGTATGACCTCGCCCTTGGGCAGCACGCGGTGCAGATTGTCGATCCAGGCCGGTACCAATGGCAGCCCGGGATGCGCGCGCCCGAGGTGATACAAGCCACTCTTGAAGGGCAGCAACAGCGCATCACCCTGATTGCGGGTGCCCTCCGGAAACAGGATCAGGCTCTCGCCGGCGGCGAGTACCGAGGCCATCTGCGCAATGGGATCGGACGTGCGCTTGTCGCGCTCGCGCTCGATCAACACGGCGCGCACCACGCGTCGGCCGATGTAACGGCGCAGCCAGCCTTTCTCCCAGTAGTCGGCACCCGCGACCGGGCGAGTGCGCGCCCGCTCCAGCGCCGGCAGCACCGCCCAGATCAACGCGAAGTCGCCATGACTCACATGGTTGCCGAAATAGACGCATGGGCCCGCCGGGGGCTCCGCCGCCCACACCGCGCGCACGCCGGTGAGCAGATGCGCGGTCGCCAGCATGGCGCCACGGGCAATGGATTCGAGCATCACGGATTCCTGCAGGGGGACGCCCCGGAACAACGATAACAGGCAAGCTGAACGGACAGCGCGGGCTGCATGTCCGCTTCCCGCGGCGAGCGCGTTCCACTGCAGCAGACCCCACCTGCCTGGAAACTGATCATGCGCCGCTATGCCGTCACCGCCATCGCCGCCACCCTCGCCCTGATGTTGAGCCCGGCCACGCCGGCGGCCGTCGTCTGCGTGTCCAGCGGTCCGCAACTGCAGACCGCACTCAACAATGCCGAGGCCAATGGCGAGATCGACGAAATCCGCCTGAAGCCCGGCCTGTACTTTGCCAATCCGCTGGCCGCCGGCGAGGCCTCCTTCGACTACCTGAGCAACGAGCCGCTGATCCTGTACGGCGCTGCCGTCGATGCCAACAACAACTGCACCTCGGTCGCTGCGCGCTCCGATCAAGCGGTGCTCAGCGGCACTGACCAGTTTGCAGTGATGCGCATCGTCGCCAACACCGGCGCCTCGGGCGCCTGGAGCATCGGCCATCTGACCATCACCAACGGCGTCTCCTCTCAGTCGCTGGTCGGCGGTCTCGGCGTGCGCGCGCTGGGCGGCAGCCCGATCCTGTCGGTGATCAACATCATCGTGAAGAACGGCAGCAACAACGCTCAGGCCAATCCACAGCCGACCTTTCGCGCCTACACCGAGGGCAGCAGCAGCATGCGCGTGCTCGGCAGCGTATTCCGCGACAACACCATCGGCACCTACACGCCGATCCTGCTGACCGGCAGCGCCGGCACCAGCATTTCCTTCAGCAACAACACGGTCGCCTACAACTGGGCAGACGCCAGCGAAGGCGCGGCATCGGCCGTCTACACGGCGCTGGAAGCGGGCGGCGGCGTTGCCTTGTACATGAGCAACAACGTGTTCTATGGCAACCGCCGTGGCAGTGCTCAGGCGCTGATCGACTTCTCCATCGACACCGACTTCAATCCGCTGCAGATGGACCACAATCACTTCGGCACCTACTCCGCCTTTGGCGTCACCGACGCCTTCCGCACTCAGGGCGACCCGCGCTTCGTCAGCGCCAGCGACCTGCGCCTGCGCCTCAATTCGCCGCTGCGCAACAGCGGCACCAACACCCCGCAGGGCGGCATCTGGACCGTCGATGTCGAAGGCTCGACCCGCATCCAGGGCGGCACGGTGGATCGCGGCGCCTACGAGTACGGCGAGATGTTCATCAACGGCTTCGAGTGAGCGAGCTCGCGGGTCGACGTAGAGTGCGGAGATGCCAGGGAACCTCTTGCCGAACACGGATGCGTCGGGACTCGGGACTCGGGACTCGGGACTCGGGACTCGGGACTCGGGACTCGGGACTCGGGACTCGGGACCCGGGACCCGGGAAGCGGGTCGCGGGATGCAGGACGCGGAACTCGCCAGTTTTCGAAGCGAGTAAGCGCGCCGAAGGCGAGACACGGACTCTTGCCGAACGTAGCTGCGCAGGGGCAAAAGCGGGGCGGGGGTTAAGGGGCGGGGGACCGGCCATGCGGCGGCTGCGTGAATTGTCGCCAGATTGCAGATCGAGTCAGCGCGCCAACGGCAAGATATGACTCTGAACAAGTCTCGTGAGCCACGTTGCGAGTCAGTATTGTCTGCCGCCAGGTGCGGTCCGCAGGGCATGGCCAAGCTCTCTGGCAGGGACCGCAAACGCGCGCCGGGAGATTCTCTCCGCGACCTCTCGGGACCGAGCTGAATCGCCCCGCAGCGTCGTCAGTCGCCTCGACTTGAGAGCCTGCCATGCACTTGTGCGTCTTCGTACATTCAGACCAATTCAGCCGCCGTTGCGGCTACGAACGCATTCAGAGTCCATGTCTTGCCGTTGGCGCGCTGACTCGATCAGCAAACCGTACCGGCGACATTGCCAGGCAAGCGCTGCTGTGCTGGTCCCTCGCCCCCCGACCCTCTCCCCGCTTTCGGCCCAACGAACCCATCATTGCATGAGGTTCCCCCAGGAGTTTCAGCCCATGACCGATCCCGCTCAGGACGCCCGTCGCCCGCTCAGCAGTCGTAACACGGCATGGGCGCGCTGGCTGGCGCGCCGGCTGGCTGCCAGCACGATCACGCCGAACCAGATTTCGCTGGCCAGCATCGGCTTCGCACTGATAGGCGGCCTGCTGATGCTGCGCCCGGACTGGCCGGTGGCGCTGGTGCTGGCGGCGCTGTGCATCCAGCTGCGCCTGCTGTGCAATCTGATTGACGGCATGGTGGCGGTCGAAGGCGGCAAGGGCACGCCCGAGGGCGCGCTCTACAATGAGATCCCGGACCGCGTTGCCGACAGCCTGTTCCTGATCGCGGCCGGCTACGGGATCGGGCTGCCGGCCCTGGGCTGGTGTGCCGCCTTGCTCGCAGCGATCACCGCCTACATCCGTGTGCTCGGCGGCAGTCTGGGGCAGCCGCAGGATTTCCGCGGCCCGCAGGCCAAACCGCATCGAATGGCACTGCTGACGCTGGCCTGCCTGCTGGGCGCCTTCGAAGCCAGCCAGTGGGGCACCCAGGCGTGGGCGATGCGCGTCGGCCTGGTGCTGATCGCGCTCGGCAGCGCCTGGACCTGCGTCGCCCGCACCCGCGCGATCGCCGCGCGTCTGCGCTCGGACTAGCGAAGCGCTTGCCAAACAAGAGCAAAAGCGGGGCGGGGGGCAAGGGTCGGGGGACCAGCCATGCGGAGACTGCATGGCACCGTCGCAAGTTTGCTGAGCGGGCAAGCGCCAAAGGCGAGACATGGACGCTTGCCAAACTCTGCCTCGCCTGGTGGCAGAAGCGGGGCGGGGGTCAAAGGTCGGGGGACCAGCCATGCGGCGACTGCATGGCACCGTCGCGAGTTTGCTGAGCGGGTAAGCGCCGGCAGGGAGACCTGGACGCTTGCCAGACATTCACGCCGGCCCCCGCTGCACGCTCTCCCAGTCGCCGGATCGCGCCGCGCTCAGATCGGCGCTGCGAGGAGGGTCCTCCGCCCCCTGCCCCGCTCTTGCGCCTCCAAGCCCGCTTCTTTGGGCCTCACTTGGGACGCCAATCTGCGCTGCCCAACTGCCAGGCGCCGTCGACGAAGCGCCAGCGGCTCTCGGTCACCAGCCACTGACCGTTCTCGGGCAGCAATCCGCCCGATCCGCCGGTGATCAACAACTGCATCTGCACCACCGCGCGGTCCTGACGGATGTCGATGCTGGTGGCAGTGCGGGTCACGCTGATCGAGGGTAGCCGCAGCGTCAGTCCGATCAGCAGGCGCTCCAGTCCGCGGCGGTCGAACTCGCCACCGTTGGCCAGAAAATCATCGGCCACATGCTCCATGAACGAGCCCACGTCGCGGTTCTCGCCCGCCTCTTCGAGATCGTCCAGCGTCTGCCGCAGCGCGGCCTCGGTGGGATCCTGGCTGCATCCGGCCGCGAACAGCAGCGCGCCGGCCCATAGCGTGATCCAGAGTGTGCGGAGCGCTGACGTTGCCTTCATGTGACTTCGCTTCCTATTGCGGTTATTTTGCGGTGATGACTCGCTGAACGAGGCTTGAGTGCCTGGTTCAGCGCGGTCACCGCATCCGATCGGCTGGTGCCGACTGCGCCCGGCTGCAACTGCTTGAGGAGGGGGGAAGAGATGAGCACCGTACAGGCCAAACCGTGGCTTGCCCAGTACCCGGAGGGTGTGGGCGCCGAAATCGATACCAACGAATTCCCCTCGGTCGCCGACGTCATGCGCTCGGCCTTCAGCCGTTTTCGCCATCGTCCTGCCTTCGTCAATCGCGGCAAAGTGCTGAGCTACGAGGATCTCGATCGCCTGAGCCTGGCCTTTGCCTGCTATCTGCGCAACCAGCTGCGTCTGAGCAAGGGCGATCGCGTCGCCCTGATGATGCCCAATGTGCTGCAGTACCCGGTGGCGCTGATGGGCATCCTGCGGGCCGGGCTGACGGTGGTCAACACCAACCCGATGTACACCGCGCGCGAGCTCAAGCATCAGCTCAACGATGCTGGCGCCGCCGCCATCGTGGTGATGGAAAACTTCGCCCACACGCTGCAGGAAGTGATCGGCGAGACCCCCGTCAAGCATGTGATCACCACCTGCGTCGGCGACATGCTCGGCTTCCCGATGGCGCAGATCGTCAATTTCGTCGTCAAATATCAGAAAAAGCTGGTCAAGCCCTTCAGCCTGCCGGGGGCCGTCCGCTTCAACGACGCGCTGAGTGCCGGCCGCGGCCAGCAATTGCCGCCGACCGAGATCGGCCCCGAGGACCTAGCCTTTCTGCAGTACACCGGCGGCACCACCGGCGTGTCCAAGGGCGCCATGCTGACCCACCGCAACATGGTGGCCAACATGCTGCAGGTGCGCAATTGGTTCGGCCCGCATGTGCAGGACGGCAGCGAGATCATCATCACCGCGCTGCCGCTGTATCACATCTTCGCGCTGACCTGTAACTGCCTGGTGTTCATGAACGTTGGTGGCCTGAACGTGCTGATCACCGATCCGCGCGACATGCCGGGCTTCGTCAAGGAGCTCAGTCGCTATCGCTTCACCATCATCACTGGCGTCAATACGCTGTTCAACGGCTTGCTCAACACGCCGGGCTTTGCCGACCTCGATTTCAGCTCGCTGAAGCTGTCGATGGGCGGCGGCATGGCGGTCCAGCGTGCGGTCGCCGAGAAGTGGCAGAAAGTCACCCGCTGCGCGCTGTTCGAAGGTTACGGCATGACCGAGAGCTCGCCGGTGGCTACCGTCAATCGCCCGGACACGCGCGAGTACACCGGTTCGATCGGTGTGCCGGCGCCCGGCACGGAGCTGTCGATCCAAGACGACGACGGCCGTCTGCTGGCGCAGGGCGAGGTCGGCGAGATCTGCATTCGCGGACCGCAGGTGATGAAGGGCTACTGGCAGCGTCCGGAAGAAAGCGCCAAGACCATCACGCCGGAGGGCTGGCTGCGCACCGGCGACGTCGGCAAGATGGATGAACGCGGCTATTTCTACATCGTCGACCGCAAGAAGGACATGATCCTGGTGTCAGGCTTCAACGTGTACCCGAACGAGATCGAGGATGTGGTCGCCACCCATCCCGGCGTGCTGGAAGTGGCGGCGGTCGGCATTCCGGACGAGAAATCCGGCGAGGCGGTCAAGTTGGTGATCGTGCGCAAGGATCCCAAGCTGACGGTCGAGGACGTGAAGGCGCATTGCCGCGCCCAGCTGACTGGCTACAAGCAGCCGAAAATCATCGAGTTCCGCAACGAGCTGCCGAAGACCAACGTCGGCAAGATCCTGCGCCGCGAGTTGCGCGACGCCAAGCCCGGCTGATCGGCGCTGGAGCGCGGCGCACTCGCGCCGCGCTCCAGCAGTCGCCCACGAAAAAGCCGCCTCGCAGGCGGCTTTTTCGTGCATCCAATCGTCGCAAGGCCTCAGTCGGTCCACACCTCGTGGCTGTCGGCATAACCGCCGAGCAAATTCCACAAAGGCGCTTCCTTGTCCGGCGGAATGCGCGAGAAGGCGAAGCCGACTTCATCATCGGCCACACGCGCCACACGCGCCTCGACGTGAATGTTGAGTTCGTCGCCAAACAGCATGTCGAGCACGAAGCGATCGCCCTTCTGCCCGATCCAGTCAAACGGACGCCGCACCAGCACACCCGTTGCGGAAATGTCCATCAACTCCGAGGTCCAGGACTCGTCGCCGCGCAGCATCAGCACCGCCGAGTTGATCGGCATGCGCCGGTGCCGCTTGCCCACCTTCGGAGTCGATGACTCAGCTGAATCCATGGAGACTTCCCCGCGCCGCCGGGCGGCAGTTCTAACGAAGCGGTCATACGAAATCAAGGAATCGTAGGCGCGCACTGCACTCACGGTGAGACCTCGACAGCCAGGCTTGCCTCATCCCGCGTCCAGCCCGCCGTGGAAGGTTACTCCATGCGGGCTGGATGCGTCGTTACCCGGACATACAGCGTCCGATCAGGTGCGCTCAAGCAATTCCCATACCACGCCGGCATTTTGTGATCGTCCGCACATTTGCCGAGGCAAGCTGCCAATTCCGTCACATGTTGACGCACCTGGGAAGCTATGGGCGACTCAGGGAATCCCTGGCACGGACGAGATCAGGAGGCCTCGGGCCGCATGTAAGGGAACAGCAAGACATCGCGGATCGAGGCGGCATCGGTGAACAGCATGACCAGACGGTCGATGCCGATGCCCTCGCCCGCTGTCGGCGGCATGCCGTACTCCAGCGCGCGCACGTAGTCGGCGTCGTAATGCATGGCTTCGGCGTCGCCGGCGTCCTTGGCTTCCACCTGCGCGCGGAAGCGCTCGGCCTGGTCCTCGGCATCGTTGAGCTCGGAAAAACCGTTGGCGATCTCGCGGGTGGCGACGAACAACTCGAAGCGATCGGTCAATTCCGGATCCTGATCGTTGCGCCGCGACAGCGGCGACACCTCGGCCGGGTACTGGGTGATGAAGGTGGGCTGCACCAGATTGGCCTCGACCGTCGCCTCGAAGATCTCCAGCAGCAGGCGACCCCAGCCCCAGTCCGCCTTGGTGTGGATGCGCAGCCGCGCGCAGTGCGCGCGCATCCGCTCGACGTCGCGCACATCCTCAGGCGCGATCTCCGGATTGGCCTGCAGCACCGCATCGGTCACCGGCAGTCGCAGGAAACGCGGCCCAAAATCAATCACCTGGCCCTGGTAGGGCACCGCCGTGGTGGACTCCAACTCCAGTGCCAGCCCGCGCAGCAGCGCCTCGGTCAGGTCCATCAGATCGTGGTAATCCGCGTAGGCCCAATAGAACTCGAGCATCGTGAACTCGGGATTGTGGCGAGTGCTCACCCCCTCGTTGCGGAAGTTGCGGTTGATCTCGTACACGCGTTCGAGACCACCGACCACCAGACGCTTCAGATACAACTCCGGCGCCACGCGCAGGTACAGGTCCATGTCCAGCGCGTTGTGATGGGTCACGAAGGGACGCGCGGCAGCGCCGCCGGGGATGTAATGCATCATCGGCGTTTCCACTTCCAGGAAGCCGTAGGTCGGCTGCTCCAGGAAACTGCGGACGTAGCGCACGATCGCCGAGCGCTTGCGGAACAGCTTGCGCACGTCGTCGTTGACGATCAGATCGACATAACGCTGGCGATAGCGCGCCTCAGTGTCCGACAGGCCGTGCCACTTGTCCGGCAGCGGTCGCAGTGACTTGGTCAGCAGTCGCAGCTGATCGGCACGCACGCTGAGTTCGCCGGTCTTGGTGCGCATCAGCACGCCCGAGGCCCCGACGATGTCGCCGATGTCCCAGCTCTTGAAGGCCTCGTAGGCCTCGCCCAGCGTGGCTTGCTGCAGGAACAGCTGAATGGTGTCAGTCTGGTCCTTGATCGACACGAAACTGGCTTTGCCCATCACCCGCTTGGCCATAATGCGGCCGGCCACGTTGACCCGACGCCCAAGCGCGTCCAGCACCTCGCCGCTGTAGTGCTCGCGGTCGGCGTATTCGTGCTGCAGCGCCTGCGCAAAGGCATCGATGCGAAAGTCGTTCGGGAACGCGATGCCGCCGGCCCGCAGCGCCGCCAGTTTGGCGCGGCGCTCGGCAATGATGTGGTTCTCGTCAGCGGCGGGCGTCGTCTCGTGTGCACTCATGACCAACGGTCTCCTCGGGCCGGCGGCCTGATGCCGGCCGGCTCCCTGTTCAGGCTTACAAACCTTGCTTCAAACTGGCTTCGACGTAATCGTCCAGATCGCCATCGAGCACCGTCTGCGTGTCGCGACGTTCAACGCCGGTGCGCAGATCCTTGATGCGGGCGTCGTCGAGCACATAGCTGCGGATCTGATGTCCCCAGCCGATGTCGCTCTTGCTCGCTTCCAGCTTGTCCTTTTCGGCGTTGCGGCGCTGCATTTCCTGCTCGTACAAGCGCGCTTTCAGCATCTTCATGGCGCGATCGCGGTTGGCATGCTGCGAGCGTTCGGTCTGGCAGGCGACTACCGTGTTGGTGGGTACGTGGGTGATACGCACGGCCGACTCGGTCTTGTTCACGTGCTGACCGCCGGCGCCAGAGGATCGGTAGACGTCGGTTTTCAGGTCCGCCGGATTGATGTCGATCTCGAAATCGTCATCCACTTCGGGCGAAACGAACACCGAAGCAAAGGAGGTGTGCCGGCGCTTGCTGGAGTCAAAGGGCGAGATGCGCACCAGCCGATGCACGCCGATCTCGGTGCGCAGCCAGCCGAAGGCGTAGTCGCCCTCCACGCGCAGCGAGGCGCTCTTGATGCCGGCGACATCACCGGCACTGACTTCCAGCAACTCGGTGGCAAAGCCCTTGCGCTCGCACCAGCGCAGATACATGCGCAGCAGCATTTCCGCCCAGTCCTGCGCCTCGGTGCCGCCGGCGCCAGCCTGGATGTCCACATAGGCCGGGTGCGAGTCCATCGGGTTGTTGAACATGCGCTGGAACTCGAGGCGACCGACGCGCTCCTCGATGCCGGCCACGTCCTGCTCCAGCGTCGCCAGCGAGCTGGCGTCGTCCTCGGCAATGATCATGTCGAGCAGATCGATGGAATCAGCAATGCCGGAGGTCAGCTCGGTCAGGCTCTTGACGGCCGATTCAAGCCGGGCGCGCTCGCGCCCCAGTTCCTGGGCCTTGTCCGGCGTGTTCCAGATCGCCGGGTCTTCCAGTTCGCGGCTTACTTCGTCCAGACGGTCCTTCTTGCCGTCGAAGTCAAAGAAACCCCCTCAGCGCATCAACGCGCTGGCGCAGGTCCGCGAGCTTCGCGGAGAGCGCATTCGTTTCCATGGGCTACCCTCAGACAAAAGAGCCGACGATGGTAGCAGCAAAGTGCAGGAGACGGGACCGGACGCGGCGCCGACTCAGGGGCAGCGCAGGCCGTCGATGCCGTCGAGAATCCGCTGCATGGTCAACGTGCCGGACTCGCCGCCGCTTTGAGCGTAGTCCATCGTCAGCTGGCCGCAGCTCGGAAAGCGCAGCTGCAGCGTGCCCCAGGCTTCGGCAACCACATCGCCTGGGCGAAACGCGAGCCCGAAGCTGGCGCCGCGCGTGACCACCATCGGCACGCTCACCGAGCTTGCGCCCTCGGCCAAAGGCGCGCTGCCGACCAGCCACATCTGGCGGCCGTCGCGATAGGTGTACCAACTCGCCACCAGCGTGCGCTGAGTCCCGGTGCGCCCCACCTCCAGCAGCAAGCCCTCGCCATTGCGCGCCGGGTCGTACCAGCTGCCGCTCTGAGCGCCGCTGATCGGAATTGGACCCGCGCTCTGCGCGCTGCCCTGCGCGCGCTGGTGCAGCCAACACTCAAGATTGGTGTAACCGCTGGCGCCAGTGCAGGCCAGCGACAAGCCGGTGCCGTTGCGATCGGTCGGGTCTGCGGGGTTCAGCCCCTGCGCCAACTCGAAGCTGTCCGGCACGCCATCGTGATCGCTGTCCGCCGGCGCAGCCGGCGGCGCGCTGGCGGCGAAGTCCAGATCGAACGTGTCGTCTGCCTGCGGCGTCCCGTAGTCGGCGGCGACCGGCAGACCGGCTTGCGCGGCGCTCTGCCAGCGTCGCTCCAGCGGATCGTGCGGGAGCGCGCCTGCAGCGGCCGGCAGCGTCGCCGCCAGCGTATCGCCCGCGCGGTAGCTGACCGTCGGATAGGGATGGCGCAGGCTGCGCCGCTGGGCACTGCCGGTGTCGGTGTTCGGCGCATTCGCCGGATAGTCATTGCAGCAGTAGAACAACTGGTAGTCAGCGTAATTCGGATAAATCGACATCCGATTATCACTGAGATACAGCTGATTGGCGCTCACCGCCAGCAAATCGGACAGGAACATGCCGTAGGCAAACCCGCCACGCACCACATAACGATTACCCACCGCATTCAAACGCACGACATACGGGCCCGCGGCAGCATTCTGGTCGACGTCGCGGTTGTACCAGAGCACAAAACCGGGATCGACATACAGATTATTGGCCAGTTCCAGGTTAAGCGGCGTTTGCTGGCAGCTCGCAATCTGACCGCTCTGACCCTCGTAATTGCTGGCCTCACAGCTGATTTCCGGCGTGCGCCCGCCGACGCGGAACCACAGATTCCGAATCAAGGCAATGCGATCCTGCGGATGCTCCGGATGCGAGTAATTCAGCAACACGCCACCACGCTCGGCATGCGCGCCTACCGTTTCCCCGAGCATGGAATCCTGGATGGTGACATCGGAAGCCCAACTGATCTGCAGCGCCTCATCGGCGGCGTGCGCCAGCGTCACGTGATCCACCATCACCGCATGCACGCCATCCAAGCGCAGGGCGTCGTCCAGGCGCTCACCACCGGCCGGCAGCGGCAAATTCCAGCCCGGGCGGATGCGCAAATGGCGCACGATCAGGTTGTCGCAGTGGTTGCGCTCGTAGTGCCCGTCGCAGACCAGACCGCGCACGATGATGCCGCCCGGCGAGCTTTGTCCGGCGATGGTGACATCCCCATGCACAACATTGGCGATGCCATGGATGACCCCGCTGACGCGGAACACGATGGTGCGCGGCCCCGGTTGGCGCAAGGCGTGATTGAGCGAACCCGGCCGTACACCGGCCGGATCCGGGTCCAGCGTGGTGACCTCGAAGACCGCACCACCGCGCCCGCCGGTCGCGATGGCGCCGAATCCCTCCGCACCGGGGAAAGCGGGCAGCGTCTGGCCGATCGCGACCGCCGACACCAAGCACGCTAGACACGCAAACGCCGCCGACTGTCTCAGATTCATCGCGCACACCTCTGGCCAAGTGGAGGCACAGCGTGCTGCGGTCCTTCAAGCCGACGTTAGGACCGCTGCGCCAAGCATTGGCCTGCGAGCGTCAATGCGCGGCCCCACAGACCACGCGGGCTCACTCGTACCAGGCTTCGCGGCGCTCGTAACTGGCGAGGCGTGCCTGATAGGCCGCGCGCGTACCCTGACTGGTGTGCGGATCGGCTTCAGCTGCCTGGACCACCCGCTGCTGGGTGGCGATGGCCTGCTCAAACTGGCCATTGGCGGCAAGGCAGGCCGCCAGCGTGTCCTCGAGATTGGCGCTGGGTGCGCGCGCGAGCAGTTCAGAGATCAGGCGCGTGCCCTGCACCGGGTCGCGCAGCCCGGGCTCACGGCTGGCACAGCGGATCCAGGCCAGATTGTTGATGGCAGGTGCGTGTCCGAGGTCGGTGGCGCGCTGCCACCAATCCACCGCCTGTTTGCGATCCTCGGCACCGCCGCGCCCGGCATACAAACTGCGCGCGTAGTAGTCCATCGCCTCGGGTGACCCCGCCTCGGCCGCCCGTGCATAATGCTTGCGCGCCTCGCTCAAATCGATTTCCACCCCGCCCTGGCCAAACTCGCGGATCTGTCCCAGTCGAAATGCCGCGCCGGCGTAGCCTTCGGCCTCCAGTTTACTGAGCAGCGCCAGCGCGGCCTCGACATTGGCTTTGACGCCCTGCCCGAGCAACATCGCGATGGCGAGACGCAAACGCGCCGGCTGCATCCCGTCGGCCGCCAGTTTCTCAATCACGGCATAGCCGTCTTCCGGGCGCCCGTACACGCCTGCGGTGCCGCTCAAATACAGCTCGGCCAATTCCACTGCAGCGCGTTCATTGCCAAACAGCGCGGCGCTCAATAACCACGCTTCCGCCTCGCCAATATCGGGCTTCAAACCCAGCTCGCCACGCTGCCAGGCGCGCCCCAGTCGGCGCATCGCCCCGGCATTTCCGCGCGCGGCCGCCTGCTGGTACAGCGCCAGGGCGCGCACCGGATCGCTCGCCAGGCCCACCTTGCCGGAGTCGAGGCCGATCGCCATCAGTGCCATCGCGGACGCGTCGCCCGCGGCAACCGATCGCTCCAGCAGCGGCCAGGCCTCGTCGTAGCGCCGGCTGCGCAAGTAATCGAGGCCCAGCTGGGTCTGCGCCGGCACCGATCCCAGCGCCAGCGCGCGCCGCAGCAATCGATCCGGACTCTCGCCACGCCGCGCCCGCAGCCGCTCGCTGCGAATCAACTGCGCCAGAATCACCGCCGCCGGCGCGTGGTCGGCCTGCACCGCGGTGCGCAGCGCCTCCGCCGCGGCGGCGCCAATACGACGTCCCGGCTCGACGCTGATCGCCAACTGCGCATAGGCGGTCAGCGCCACGCCGGTGCCCAGACGCTCGCGTGCGCGCGCCAGCCACTGCGCGCGGGCATGCCGACCACCGGCGCCGTCGATGCGCCGATCCGCCGCCAGCGCCATCACCAGCATGCCTTCGGCCAGACCGCGCTCGGCATGCGCACGCACCAGTCCCAGCGCCTCCTTGCCGCAGGATGCCGACTGCTGCGACATCAGGCACAAGGGCAGCAGTTCGAAGGCGGCTGCAGCGCTGCCGCCCAGCGCCAGCGCCTGGATTTGCTCGATCGCCTGGTCGAGCGTGATCTCCTGGCGACCGAGTTGAGTGGTCACCTGCGCCAATTCGGCCGCGACGTTGCCAGCGGCGACGCCGCCTTCCAGATAGCGCTGCACCCGCTGCAGCAGAAAGGCCGGGTACTGATGATCGCCATGCTCGCGATCGATGCGCTGCCACAGCGACAGCATGTCGAAATGCAGTTGGCGTTCCTGCCCGGCAGCCTTGTCGTAGTAGACGGCGACGAAGGGCAGGCTGCCATTGCTCGCGCCCACCGTGTAGCGACCGTAGAGCGGGGTCCAGCCCGAGGACGTCACCAGCGCCGAGGCATCGGCCTCGGCCGCCACCGGGATCGGTTGTTGCGGATTGGCGCCGCGGCCGTCGGCCAGCAACCAGGCGCGCAGGGCTTCGCTGCGGGTGTGCTCCTGCGCCCGCAGACGAGCGTCTTCCAATGCCGCGGCGCAACGTTCGGCCTGCGCCTGCAGCGCGATGCTGAAGGGATTGACCTCACGCGCGGCGCGCAGCTCACCCGCATATTCGAGGCAGCGGTCGGCATCGCCGCCGCTGCCGTCGGAATCGATGGCGGTCAGGACCTGATAGGCGCTGGCGACCTGACGCAGGTCCGCCTGCTTCAAGAATGCCTCCCACTGCGCCGACCAATCAGGCTCGGCGGCGCTGGCCGGCAGCGCCCACAGCAGCAGCGAAGCCAGCGCCACCGACCATCGGGTGCCCTGCCGCATCAGTCTGCGGCCTTCGGCGCCGTCCAGCGCTGCATCCAGGCCTCCACCGCCCGATGCCACTGCACCGAGTTGTGCGGCTTCAGAATCCAGTGGTTCTCGTCCGGGAACCACAGGTACTGGCTGGGGATGCCGCGTCGCTGCAGCGCGGTGAACACGGCGATGCCCTGCTCGAAGGGAACGCGGAAATCGAGCATGCCATGAGTCACCAACGTGGGCGTCTTCCACTGCGCCACGTGATTGATCGGATTGTGCTTTTCGTACTTCTGCGGATGCTCGAAGGGGGTGCCTTCGAACTCCCACTCGTCAAACCAGAGTTCCTCGGTGGTGTAGGCCATGAAGCGATTGTCGAAAATGCCGGCGTGGGTGATCACGCAGCTGAAGCCGTCCGGCCAGTTGCCGAGGATCCAGTTCATCATGTAGCCGCCGTAGCTGGCGCCCAGCGCGCAGGCGCGCGAGCCATCCAGGAAGGGATATTTCTGCAGCGCCGCCGCCATGCCTTTCTTCAGGTCTTCCAGGGGCTTGCCGCCCCAATCGCCGCGGATGGCGTCGGTGAAGGCCTGACCGTAGCCGGTGGAGCCGTGGAAATCGATGAACACCGCCGCATAGCCTTTGCCGGCATAGGTCTGCGGATTCCAGCGGTAATGGAAAGTGTTGCCCATGCTGCCCTGGGGGCCGCCGTGCACGATGAAGGCGATCGGATAGCGCTGGCCCTCGACGTAACCGACCGGCTTGACTACCCAGCCATAGACGGTGTCGTCGCCGGCGCCCTTGAAGCTGAACTGCTCGTAGGCGCCAAAACTGAGCTGCTTCAAGCTGTCGGCGTTGTGTCGCGTCAGCGCCTTGGCGGCGCCGCCGCGCAGGGGCAGCGCGTAGAGGTCGGCCGGCGAGTCCAGATCGTCCAGCACCACGTAGATCTGCGATGCACCGACGGCAAAGCCGCTGACCGCTCCCGCCTGGGTCAGACGCGTCGCCTTGCCGGTCTTGATGTCCACCGCGTACAGCGGGCGCTCGCCCAGATCGTCCACATAGGTGTACAGCGTGCGGCCGTCGGCCGACAGCGTCAGACCATCGGGCGAGCGATCCCAGGCGGGCGCGACCTCGCGGGTGGCCCCGCTCTGCAGATCGCGCTCCAGGATGCGATTGCGATCCGCCTCGTAGCCGGCCCGTGCCATCGAGCGCCAGTACAGCTTCTTGCCGTCCTTCGAGTACACCGGCGTGTAGTCGTAGCCCGGCAGATCCGGCGTCAGGTTGGTCGGCTTGACCTCGCCGCTCAGCGACACCTGGTACAAATCGGTGTTGGTGGACCAGGGTTCGCTCTGACCGGCGATGCGCGCGGTGAAGATCAGCGACTGCATATCGGGCGCGAAGGCCACTTCGCTCAGATCGCCAAATGGCTTGGTCGGGGCATCGCCGTCGATGCCCTGGGTCACCCAGCGCGGTGTGCCGGTGACAGCGCCATCGGCGTCGAGGTCGTACACGAACAACTGGGCGCGGGTGCCGCGACTCCAGGTGTCCCAGTGGCGAATGAACAAACGATCGTGCGAGGTGCCGCTGGCCTTCTCGGCCTCGTCGGCGGCGGCACGCTTCTTGGTGCATTCGAAGTCGGCTCCGCACTCGGGATAGACCTCGATCGCCAGTGCCATCTTGCGACCGTCGGGCGAGATCAGGAAGCCGCCCACATCCAGCGGCAAGGCAGTGACCGGGCGCGCCTCACCGGGGCCGTCGAGCACATGCACCTGCATCGAGCCCGAGCGGGTCGACAGGAAATACAAGCGCTTGCCGCCCGGCGCGTAGCGCGGATGCATGGCATTGGAACCCGAGGCGGTGAGCCGTCGCGGCGCCGCGTCACGCTGGTCCAGCGGCAGTTCCCACAGGCTCTGCAGGCCTTTGTTGGCCTCCCAATCGGTCTGCCGCAGCGTGTAGACCAAGGCCTTGCCGTCAGCGCGCAGCTGCGGGTCGGACACCCGCTCCAGACGCACCAGATCGTCGACATCGAAGGGGCGCACCTCGGCGTGTACCGCCAAGGGCGCCAGCAACAGCGCACAACTCAGGCTCCGCAACATCGCTCGCATTCCTAGACCCACGGAACGCCGGAGGATGCCACAACGCGGCAGTGCGCCGCGTCTGCCTGCGCTTAGCCGCGACCGAACAGACTGTCGATCTTCTGCTCGTAAGCGTGGTAGCCGAGCACCTCGTACAGCTCCATGCGCGTCTGCATGCGATCCACCACCGCCTGCTGGGTGCGATCCTGGCGAATGGCGCCGTACACCGCCTCGGCCGCACGTGCCATCGCGCGGAAGGCCGACAGCGGATAGATGATCATCGCCACGCCGATGGCACCGAGTTCATCGACCGTGAAATACGGGGTCTTGCCGAATTCCGTCAGGTTTGCCAGCACCGGAATCTTCAGGGCGGCAATGAAGCGCTCATATTCCGGCAGCGTGGTGCACGCTTCGGCGAAGATCACGTCGGCACCGGCCTCTTGCGCCAGCACCGCGCGCTCGATCGCCGAATCGATGCCTTCCACCGCCAGCGCATCGGTACGCGCCACAATCATGAACTGATCGTCGATGCGCCCATCCACCGCCGCCTTGATCCGATCGGCGAAGTCTTCCTTGGCCACCACCGCCTTGCCGGGGCGATGCCCGCAGCGCTTGGCCTGCACCTGATCCTCGATATGGCAGGCGGCGGCACCCGAGCGGATGAACTCCTTGACGGTGCGCTGGATATTGAACACCGCGCCCCAGCCGGTGTCGGCATCCACCAACAGCGGCAACTGCGTGGCACCGCTGATGCGCCGGATGTCTTCGCAGACATTGTCGAGGCTGGTCATGCCGAGATCCGGCAATCCATAGCTGGCATTGGCGATACCCGCGCCCGAGACGTACAGCGCACGGAAGCCCGCACGTTCGGCCTGCATGGCGGCAAAGGCGTTGATGGCACCCGGCAGTTGCAGCGGTTTTTCCAGCTTCATCGCCGCGCGCAGACGCGCGCCGGCAGAGGACGATTCGCTCATGAGTTCACCTGTAGACGGGCGCCGATCGGGCGTTGCCGCTCAATAATCCGCTTCGAGACGAAAACGCACATTGTGGTTCTGTGCGATCTCGAGCACCTTCTCAAACTCTTTCAACTCTTCCAGCAAGCTCTTGGCGCGCTTGATCGAATCAGGATCTGACTCGATATAACCCGCCAGCGCACGCACCGTATCCAAACCGTCGGCGGCATCGAACCAACTGTTGCCGCCGGCACTGCTGCCAAATCCGCCGAGATCCCAACCTTCCTGCTCGGCGATTTCGGACAGATCCTCGCTCTCGCCACCGATAAAGTCCGACAAGCGGGTCACCCCAATTTCGTCGGTGATTTCGTCGATGCGATCCATCATCTTCGCCAGGGCTTTACCGGACGGCATGATGTCGATTTCGTCGAGGTTTTGTTCCAGCGTGATGTAGTAGCTCTCGGACATGGGGTGATTTCGGCGGCAGATGGGCTGAATCAATGGACAGCGGGGGCGCAGGCAGAGCCCGCGCCCGCCGCGGGTAGGCTCAGGACTTCGGGAACAGATGCTCGACCGCGGCGCGCTCCTCGCGCAGCTCGCGCTCGGTGGCCTGCATGCGCGCCACCGAGAAATCATCGGTCGCCAGACCCTGCACGATGCTGTAACGGCCGTTGGCGCAAGTCACCGGATAGCCGTAAATCACGCCCGGCGCGATGCCGTAGCTGCCGTCGGAGGGGATCGCCATCGTCGTCCAGTCGCCCTCGGCGGTGCCGAGCGCCCAGTCGCGCATGTGGTCGATCGCCGCGCCCGCGGCCGAGGCCGCCGAGGAAGCGCCGCGCGCCTTGATGATCGCCGCGCCGCGCTGCTGCACGGTCGGGATGAAGGTCTCGCGGTACCAGCTCGAGTCCACCTGGGCGCTGGCCGGCTGACCGCGCACGCTGGCGTGGTGGATGTCCGGGTACTGGGTGGCCGAATGGTTGCCCCAGACGATCATGCGCTGGATGTCGGTGTTCAGCGCGCCGGTTTTCTCGGCGAGCTGGCTGATCGCGCGATTGTGATCCAGCCGCATCATCGCGGTGAATTGAGCCGGATCGATGTCCGGCGCATTCTGCTGGGCAATCAACGCATTGGTATTGGCCGGATTGCCGACCACCAGCACTTTGATCTGACGGCTGGCATGCGCGTTGATCGCCTTGCCTTGCACCGAGAAAATCGCGGCATTGGCTTCCAGCAGATCCTTGCGCTCCATGCCGGGACCACGCGGGCGGGCGCCGACCAGCAGCGCGTAATCGGCATCCTTGAACGCCACATTCGGGTCGTCGGTGGCCACCACGCCGTGCAGCAGCGGGAAAGCGCAATCGTTCAGTTCCATGACCACGCCGGCCAGACCCGGCAGCGCCGGAGTGATCTCCAGCAACTGCAGAATCACCGGCTGGTCCTTGCCGAGCATGTCACCAGCGGCAATGCGGAACAGCAATGCGTAGCCGATCTGGCCGGCCGCACCCGTGACGACCACACGTACAGGAGATTTCATAAACGCATTCCTCTCAGAGAATCAACATCAGGGGGTTGAAATCGCGTGCCCGGCCGCCGCGATCAAATCACGCGCACCGGCCGGATCGTAGCCATAGATCACATCCTGCCCCACCACCAGCACCGGCACACCGCGCGCGTCCAGCGCATCGAAGGCGAGTTCGCCTTCGCGGTCGCGTTCGATGTCGAGTTCCCGGTAGGGCACGCCGATGCGCTTCAACTCGGATCGCAGCGCATCGCAATAGCCGCACCACTCGGCCGACAGCATGACCACGCCGTCGCGGCCGGTCTGTGTGCGTGGGTCGCCCGCCGCCGGTCCGCGGTTGCTGTACCAGTGCAGTCCGATGAACAGCACCAGCACGAAGACGATCAGTCGACCCATGGCGCCAGCCTCAGACCAGCGCCTTGCAGAAGGCCTCGAAGCGACGCAGGCCCTCGGTCAGTTCGGCTGGCTTGCAGGTGTAGGAAATCCGCAGCCCGCGCGGTTCGCCAAAGGCACTGCCGGGGACGCAGGCCACGCCCTCGGCGTCGAGCAGGGTGTTGCAGAAATCCACATCGTTGGCGATCAAGGTGTCGCCGTGACGCTTGCCGAAGGCGAAGGAGATGTCCGGGAACACGTAGAAAGCACCCTGCGGGCGCGGGCAACTAAGGCCCGGGATGCGCGCGAAAGTAGCCATCACCTCATCGCGCTTCTGCGCAAACTCGGCGCACATGCGTGCCGGGATGTCCTGCGGCCCGGTCAGCGCCGCCACCGCGGCCGCGCACACCACCTCGGGCAGATTGGTGATGTGGTTGGAGTTGAGCGTGACCAGCGCCTGCGCCAGCGCTTCCGGCGCCGCCGCAAAACCGACGCGCCAGCCCGGCATGCCGTAAGTCTTCGACAGCGAATCCAGCAGGATGATGCGATCACGCAACTGCGGATGGGTCTTCAGCAGGTGCGCCCAGCCGAGCCCGTCGAAAATCATCTGGTTATAGATGTCGTCCGACAGAATCCAGATGTCGTGCTTGACCAGCACATCACCCAGCGCGCGGACCTCGTCCTCGCTGTAGACCATGCCGGTGGGATTGCTTGGGTTGTTGAACACCAGCACGCGGGTTTTCGGTCCGATCAGCGCTTCCAGCTGCGCCGGCCGCAGCTTGTAGTCCTGGTCGGCGCCGCAGTAGGGCACCTTGACCTCGGCGCCGAGGATGCGCGCGATATCGATATGGCTGGTCCAGTACGGCGCCGGCAGGATGATTTCGTCGCCTTCCTCGATCAGCGCGTACAACACGTTGAAAATCACATGCTTGGCGCCGACGCCGGTGCACACATGCTTGCGCTCGTAGCCTTCGAAGCCATTGCGCTTGAGGTGCAGCAGATAGGCGTCCAGCAGCGCGTCCGGACCGCGGTTGGAGCCGTACTGCCCGGAGTCCTTGTCCAGCGAGGCGCGCGCGGCAGCGTACACATGCTCGCCGGGCAGGAAGTTCGGAACGCCGATCGAGAAGCTGATGATGTCTCGCCCCTGCGCCTTCAGGCGCTTGGCCTTCTCGGCGACTTGCATGATGGCGCTGGGCACTGCTCGTCCCATGCGCTGAGCCAGCTGTGGCATCGATGATCTCCAGGCAAACCAGCCGACGAGCATACACGGGCCAGCCAGTCGGGCGGCTCGACTTTGGGCGCAAACGCTGGCGCCTCGCGGGCGGGCTCGCGTAGCCCGGAACGCCTGCCTGAACGGGGTGTTAAATGCTATCGTCCGGCGCGCCTGCAAGCGGACCAGACGGGCGCCTGGGCACCGGATCAACGCGTTTGGGGGATCTCCATGTTTTGTCGATTACTGCTGCTGGCACTTGCCGCCATGGCGGCTACACCTGCTCGAGCCGATCTCGGCACCATCGACGACGTGGCCGCGGCGACACTGCTGTTCCCCCATTTCGAGGTCAATCCGACGGCGCCGAACGGCGTCAACACGATTCTGACCGTGCAGAACACCAGCGCCTCGGCGGGCGTGGTCAGTGTCACGCTGTGGACCGACTACGGCATCCCCACCGCCAAGTTCAATCTGTACCTGACCGGGTACGACACCGAGACCTTGGACTTGCGCGCCGTGCTCAACCGCGCACCGCCGATCACCGCGGACGCCGGCGATGATCCGACCGACCAGATCAGCCCCAAGGGCCCGATCTCGCAGGACATCAACTTCCCGGGCTTCAACAGCCTGGTGTCGGGCGGCGGCTCTTACTTCCCGCGCTCACTGATCGCGGCGCACACCGGGCAGGCCTCGGACGAGTACTTTGGCGGCCTGTGTGGGGCGCGCAACTACGGCGATGGCATCGCCCGCGGTTACGTCACCATGGACGACTTCAACAATCAGACCAATCTGCGCCCGGACCAACCCGGCTATTTCTCCGACATTGGCTTCCGCAATATCTGGGCCGGCTCCTACATGGTGCTGGAACCGGCCCGCGGTCGCGTCTACACCGACGGCGCCGTCGCCATCGAAGCCAGCCCCAACGATCCCCTGGTGTCCACGCCCGGCAACCTGACCTTCTACTCGCGTTTCAATGGCAGCAATGCCAGCGATCGCCGCGAACCGCTGCCCACCGCCTGGGCCGGTCGCTACGCCAGCGGGCGCACCGACGTCGACACCTGGCGCGATCCGGGCGTGGCAGTGGCGCCGTTTGCCTGCGGCGGCGCGCCGCTCGGTCTGCCCAGCGGCCAGCGTGCCGTGATCGGCTATGACGTCAACGGCACCGTGGTCGGCACGCCGGCCGGCAACCTGTTCCCCTTTGTTGCCGGGACCACGCTCGGCAGCAGCCTGTCCCTGAATCAGCCGCTCGGCTGGTTGTTCGTCAACCTGAACCCGAGCGCCGGCGTCATTCGGCAGTCCTGGATGACCTTCCGGCAGATCCCCAGCAGTGCGCCCACCAACGGCCGCATGGGCTATTCCGTCCCGGGCATACAGCTCGGCAACGCAGCGTTTGGCGCTGACCCGGCTAACTGAGGACGACCATGAAAAGCTCGACGATACTTGCGGGCGTGCTTAGCGCCGCCCTGGCCCTGATCTCCGTTTCAGCGCCGGCCAAAGTCGGCACGCTGGACAACGTGCCGGCAGCGACGCTGCTGCTGCCCTATTTCGAGGTAGACACGGTCGCGGCCAACGGCACGCGCACGGTCTTCACCATCGGCAATCGCGCGGCGACCGAGCAATTGGCCCACGTCACGCTGTGGACGGATCGCGGCGTGCCGACGCTGCGCTTCGATGTGCGCTTGCCGCCCTCGGGCGTCAAGGAGATCGATCTCCTCGCCCTGTTCACCTCCGGCACGGTGCCAAGTTCAACCGCCGGCGGCTTCGCCAGCTGCGCCGCCACGCTGCCGCCAGCCAATCTGAACGCCACCGACCTCAGCGGCCTGCGCAATGCGCACACCGGTCTGGCCTCCTCGCTGCTCAGCAACCAGTGCGGCGGCGTCGCCCGCGGCGACGGCATTGCGCGCGGCTACATCACCGTCGACGTGGTGCGCGCCTGCAGCAACGCGGTGCCGGGCGATGCGGGTTACTTCGTGTTCGGCGGCAGCGGCACCGCCACCAATGACAATGTGTTGTGGGGCGAGTACTCGATCGCCAATCCCGCGCAGAACACCGCTTGGGGCGATACCGTCGTCCACATCGAAGCCAGCGCCACCGATCCGACTACCGATGGGGTGCCCAACGTCCCCTCCTTCGGCTCGCCGGCGGTGCCGGATTACACCTTCTACGGACGTCGCATTGGCGTCGGTGCTGCTGACAATCGCGAGGCGCTGCCGCAGGAGTGGTTTGCCGCCTATGCCTTCGATGGCCCCTTCACCAGCACCAGCGGCATCGTCTGGCGCGACCCCGGCGTGGTCACGCCCTTTGCGTGCGCGAGCCCGCCTGCGGGCCTCGGCACCCGCGCGATCGATATCTTCAACAATCAGGAACGCGTGACCGCTGCGCGCAATGTGCTACCGCTGGTCCCGTACGCCACGCAAACGGTCGACCTGCGCGCCGATCCGATCAACGTGCCGTACGACAACGGCATGCTTCACTACAACCTCGGTCGGCTGACGGCTGCAGCGCCCTACGACACCCGCAACCAGGCCTACGTCAGCCACCGCTACACCTCGGTGTTTGGTGCCTCCGGCGAGTCCAAAGCCAACACCGGCGGCCTGCGTATCCTGCAAGGCGGGACCAACTACGGGGTCACCTTCCCAGAGTGCAGCGATGGCGCCGACAACGACGGCGATGGTCTGGTCGATTTCCCGGCAGATCCGGGATGTCGCAGCGCCACCCAGGGCACCGAGGCCACGGCATGCAGCAACGGTGTCGATGACGACAGCGATACGCTGATCGACTTCCCCAACGATCCGCAGTGCTATGCGCCGCGTGATTTGTTCGAAGACGCCAATCCGGCCTGCGACGATGGCATCGACAACGACCTCGACGGCTTGACCGACTGGCCGGCGGACCCGCGCTGCTCTTCGCCGGGTCAAAACCTCGAGAGCGAAGGCATTTGCGGCAACGGCATCGACGATGACGGCGACGGCTTCACCGACTTCCCGGCGGATACCGGTTGTTCCTCGCGCTTTGGTTCGACTGAGGCGCCGGTGTGTCGCGATGGCCTCGACAATGACAGCGATGGCTTCACCGACTTCCCGGCCGACACCGGCTGCCAGACCGCCTTCTCCAACACCGAGGCACCAGTCTGCCGCGATGGCCTCGACAACGACAGCGACGGCTTGACCGACTTCCCGGCTGATCCGGGCTGCGAGACCGCCTTCAGCAACACCGAGGCAGCGATCTGCAATGACGGCGTCGACAACGATGGCGATGGGCTGATCGACTTCCCGGCCGATCCGGGCTGCGCCAGCGCGTCCTCGAACAACGAGCGCCCGCAGTGCAATGACACCCTCGACAACGACGGCAACGGGCTGATCGACTTCCCGGCCGACGCGCTGGGCTGCACCTCGGCCTCGGATTCCTTCGAACGCACGCAGCAGTGCTCGGATGGGCTAGACAACAATGGCGACGGGCTCATCGACTATCCGAATGACCCGAGCTGCTCGTCGCCGAGTGAAACCCTTGAAATCGCCGATTGCAGCGACACCGTCGACAATGATTTCGACGGTCTCACCGACAACGGCAGCGATCCTGGCTGCGCCAGTCCGCTCGACTTGAACGAACTGCTGGGGACAACCACGCGTCAGTGCTCCGACGGCGTCGACAACGACGGCGACGGCCTGATGGACTTCCCGTCCGACAACGGCTGCCAGTCGGCCTGGGACGACGTGGAGTTCAGCACCTCGGGCAACCCGGTCATCGATATCACCCCGGTCACGCTGGTCACGGCTTTCCTCGGCGCGCCCTATCCGGTGACGCTGAGCGGCACCGGCGGCACGGCGCCGTACAGCTTCATGATTGGCTCGGGCAGCCTGCCGGCCGGGCTGACGCTGTCGACCGCAGGCGCTTTCGTCGGCGCGCCGACCGCGACCGGCGTCTTCAACTTTATCGTCAATGTCACCGACAACAAGGGCTTCTCCGGCAGTCGGCCGTACGCGCTGACGGTGGTCGATCCGAATGCCGATCTGCAGCTGACGCTGTCGGCCTCCACCACGGCGGCGCTGGTCAATGTGCCGGTGACCTTCACCGCGGCCAGCCTGAACCTGGGCCCGTCCGCGGCCTCGAATGTGATCATCAGCATCACGCTGGCGCCGGACTTCCGCTTCTCCAGCGTCAATGCGGCCGGCGCCAACTGCACCACGCCGCAGATCGGCACCAGCGGCACCGTGACCTGCACCTATGCCGGTGACACGCCGTCCGGGGCATCGCGCGCCGCCAGTGTGGTCGCCTACAGCAATGTGGTGGGCAGTCACACGGTGACGGCGACCACCAGTTCCAGCACCGTCGATCCGGTCACCGCCAACAACAGCGCGAGCGTCAGCGTGGCGATCACTGATCTGATCGAGAAGGTCTCAACCCTGAGCTCGACTGGTCTGATCGTGCTGGCCTTGCTGATGGGTCTGCTCGGCCTGGCGGTGACGCGCCGGGTCGACTGAAGACCGTCCACTGCCGTGTATCCGGGGGCGGCTGCGGCCGCCCCTTTTTTTGCCCCCGAACGGCCCTGCTCTGCGTCATGTCCCCAAACACAGCGCTGCCCGCCCCTGCCCTGCCTACCGCTGCCCGCACGCCGGGCTCACACTGGCGGCGCCTTGGTGTGCTCAGCTGTCTGCTCTCGCTCAGCGCCTGCGCGGGCCTGCGACCACCGGTGGCAGCAGTCGCAGACGATCGCTGCACGGAGGTGCCGATCGCGCGCAGCACGCGCCTTCACGCAGTCGCCTTTGACAGTGGACTGCCGACGGCCGGTCAGTGGCGCGATGGCTTTGTGCTGCAGGACATGAACGGCGACAGCCAGCTCGATCTGGTCCACGGGCCCACGCGCGAGGGCGACGGCATGCCGGCCATCTTCTTGGGCGACGGCCTGGGTCACTACGCGCGCTGGTCGCAGGCGCGCTTCCCGCCCGTGGCGCAGGACTACGGCAACGTCGCCAGCGCCGATTTCAACCAGGATGGCCTGCCTGATCTGGCCCTGGCGGCGCACTTGCGCGGCATGGCGACCTATCTGAACGAGGGCGGCAACTTTGCGCCCTGGGGCGAGGGGCTGACGCTGCTGTCGCCCGGCCTGCGCGCCAATCCGGGCGCCTACTCCTCACGCGAGATCGCGACCGTCGACTGGAACGGCGATGGCCTGCCGGATCTGGCCAGCGTGAACGAGGGTCCGGCGATGTACGCGCCCGACGCCGCCAGCACCGATGCCTTCGTGCTGCACCTCAATCGGGCCGGCTACTGGGAACGCGTCAACGGCGAGCAGACTACGCAGGGCTTCGGCAGCGCGCTGGCGGTGGGTGATGTCGATGGCGACGGCCGCCCGGATGCCATGCTCGGGCTCGACATCGCCGGCAATCGCAAACTGCTGCAGATCAACACCGGCCAGAGCTTCCGCTCGCGCGAGTTGCAATCGCTGCCCGCCGATGCCGCGACCACCGCGGTGGCCCTGCAGCCACGTAGCCGGCCGGGCATGCAGATCGTTGCCGCCAGCCGCGGCAACCTGGGCGGGCAGATGTGCGTGGCGCTGCAGACCATCGAACTCGATGCCGATCAGGAACAATCGCGCTGGCTGTGGCGCGAGCCTGGCCGGGTGGCGGTGGAGGCGCTGGTCAGCGCTGACCTGAACCGCGACGGCCGCGCCGATCTGATCGCCGCGCGCAGCGATGGCTCGATGCTGACTTTCCTGGGCACGCGCACCGGCTATGTGCGCGATGTGGATCTGCCGGCGCCTGCCGCCTACGCCGGCTGCACGCCTTACCATGCCGCCGTGGTCGCGCTCGGCCCGGACCAACAGCAGTTGCTGGTCAGCTACGCCGGCGAGCCCGACACCTTTCAGCCAGATCGTTGCCCGACGCAGGGTGGTTTTGCCGCCTGGACGCTAAGCGTGCGCTGATCAGCGCCGCGCTGTCGCCTCCGCCACCGTGCGCGCCAGCGCCTCGTCCAGACTCAGCCGCGCGGGCGGGCGCGGATGCACCGACTCCAAGCGGCTCTCACGGCAAAACTTCTCGACGCGCGCCCCGCTGATGCCGAACTCGCGGCCACGCAGCGCCGCGTACAGATCGAGCGGCGCCAGCAGTGCTCGCACCAGCGGGTATGGCAGCGCGGGCAGCCGACTCGGCGGCAGCTTCATCAACCCGCGCAGACGGTCCACCAGTTCGGCGGTGCTCAGCGCCGGGGTGTCGGCGTAGTTGCAGACGTGCACGCCGGGCGCGTCGTCCAATCGGGTCAGCAGAAAATCGACCAGATTGCCGACATAGGCGATGGATTTGCGATGTTGCCCGCGACCGACCATGACGAAGCGGCCGTCGCGCAAATGCTCGATCAGCGTGCGCACATTGCCGCGATGGCCCTCGCCAAACACCACGCAGGGACGGATCAGCGTCAGCACGCGCGTGCCATCCGCCTGCGCCCAGCGCTGGTAGATCTGCTCGGCCTGCCATTTGCTCGCGCCGTAGGGATGATCCGGCTGCAGCCGGCTGCGCTCGTCGGCGCAGGCCTGGCGCCCGTACACCGCAGCAGAACTCAGGTAGATCAGGCGTTGGCAGCCGTGCGCCGTCAGAGCTGCCACCAGATTGCGCGCGCCGCCGACGTTGACTTCGCCGTAGAGGCCGATCGGTCGCACTTGATCGCCGTGCTCGGCGGCCAGATTGATCACGCAGTCGCTGCTGCCGAGCAGCCGCTGCAACGCCTCGGCGTCGCGCACATCGGCCAGCGTGCTGAGTTCGGGATGACGGGCGCTGGGCGCCTTGTCCAAATTGCGCACCACATGCCCGGCCGCTTGCAGCGCGCTGATCAGGTGCGTGCCGATGAAGCCGCTGCCGCCCAGCACCGTGACTCTCATCGCGGCGCCTGCAGCGCATCGGCGTAGGCGGCCAGCAAGTCTTCAGTACAACGGGCTTCATCGTGCCATCGGCGCAGGTAGGCGCGCCCGGCATCCACCAGCCGCGCGCGCAGGCCCGGCTCCGACAGCCGGCGCAGCGCGTCGACGAAGTCCGCGGCGCTGTCGGCGATCAACAGCTCCTCGCCGTCGCGCAACGCCAACCCGCGCACCGCGACGGAGGACGCCACCACCGGCAGCCCGCGCGCGCAGGCCTCCAGAATGCGCATGCGGATCCCCGAAGCGATGCGCAGCGGCAGCGCCATCACCGCATCGGCCGGAAAAGCCTCGATGGCATCGACCGGCGCCGGATGCACGACCACGCCCGGCGGCGCCCGTCCCGAGTGCCCGTAGAGATGCACGACGGCATCCGGACACTGCGCCTGCAGTGCCGGCAGCACCGCCTCCAGAAACCAGCCGATGGCCTCGCGATTCGGCCGCCAGTCCTGGCTGCCAAACACCACCACGGCCGGCGTACCCGGCTGCGCCGCGGCGGCCGGCAGCGTGCTCGGAAACGGCGGCGGGATCGCGCGCACCTCTGTCCCGCCTGGGCAGGCGCGCTGCAGCAAATCGCGATCACTGCCGGTCAGTGCCAGCACCTGCGCGGCGCTCGCCAGCGCGCGCCCCTCGTCGCGCTGCACGCGGCGCGCCTCCCAGGCAAACCAGGGACGCGTGAGACTGGCCATCTGGCGCCACAGGCCGGATTCCACGTTCTGCATGCGCAGCAGCTTGGGGACCGCCGCCGCCGCGCCGGCGTGGGCATTGGCATAGGCTTGCAGTTGCTCGACATGGATCAGCGCTGGCTGCACCTCGGCCACGCAGGCCGCCACCGCTTGTGCCACCGCATCCAGCGCATGGCGCTCGACCGTGAGCGCCCTGCCCGTCAACAGGCTGCGCCAGGCCGCGCGCGGCCAGGGATGCGGCGGCACCGGCACCAGCAACGGCGTACAGACCGCGCGCAGGTCCGCTGCAGCCATCAGCGTGTCCGCCTCGGCGGGACTCGCGACCGGCGCCACCAGCCACAAGCGATGCCCGGCGCGCGCCAATCCCTGCAGGGTCAGCCACAGCGCCAGCCGCCCGCCGTCCTGCGCCGGCCAGGGGCATTTGGTGGCGAGTACCAGGATCTTCATCGGAACGGGGCTGGGCGCATGGCAATCGACATTGCCGCACTCGGTCGCCAGACTTCAAGCCCGATGAGAGTTCTGTACGTCACCAACCGCTTCCCGGGTCGTTCGACGCGTGGCGACCAGCTGCGCGCCTATCACCATGTGCGGGCGCTGGCGGCGCGCCATGCGATCACGCTGTTGAGCTTTGGACAGCCGGAGGACGCCGCCGCTGCGGCGGAACTGCGCGCCTGCTGTGCCGAGACCATCGTCGCGCCGCGGTCGCTCGCGTCCATCCTCGCGCACGGTCTGTGGGGCTGGATGCGTGGTGAGGCGCTGCAAGTGGCGGCCTATCGCGGCATGCCGGGCGCCGCCCAGTGGTCGCGTCTGTGCACGCCGGACCGTTTCGACCTCGCGCATCTGCAGCTGATCCGACTGGCGCCGCTGCTGGACGCGCTGGCGCCGCTGCCTTGCACGCTCGATCTGGTCGATGCGCTGTCGCTCAACATGGCGCGCCGCGGTGCGCGCGATCGCGGTCCGGCTGGCTGGATTGCGCGCCTCGAAGCGCCACGTCTGGCGGCGCTGGAGCAAGCCGTTTGCCGCTCGGCCACCGGCGTCGCCATCTGCTCGGCGGCGGATCGCGCCGCGATCAGCGTCGAGTCGATCGCGCTGGTCCCAAACGGCGTCGATCTGGCGGCCTTTCCCTACGTTGCCGAGCAGCAGGCGCGCCGCGACATCGTCTTCGTCGGCAATCTGGGCTACTACCCGAACATCGACGCGGTGCAATGGTTTGTCAGCGAGGTGCTGCCGCGCGTGGACCAGCCGGCCCGACTGCAACTGGTCGGCGCGCGCCCGGCGCGGGCGATCCGGGCGCTGGCGGCGCCCTCGCCACGGGTGGATCTGATCGGCCCGGTGCCGGATGTGCATCCTTATCTGCGCGCGGCAGCGGTGGCCGTGGTGCCGATGCGCGCTGGCAGCGGTCAGCAGCTGAAGCTGATCGAGGCGATGGCCAGCGGCACGGCCGTGGTGACGAGCTCGCTGTCGGCCGCGGGCCTGGCGCTGCGCGATGGCGTACACGCGCTGATCGCCGATGACCCGGCTGCGATGGCCGCTGCGGTCGATCGGTTGTTGGCCGACGCCGACCTGCGCGCGGCGCTGGCGCAGCAGGCGCGTTTGCTGGTCGAGCAGGCCCACAGCTGGGAGGCCTCGGCGGCGGCGCTCGAAAGGCTGTGGCTCAGCCGCCTGGCACCGACTTGAGTCGACCCGCGCGCAGCTCGGCCTCAAGCCCGGCAACCTCGGTGCCGAGCTCCGCGCGCATCGCCTGCGGCAGCGAGGCAATCCCCAGCGGGCTGGCCCAGGCGGTGCGCAGATAGGCAGCGTGGGCGCCGGCGGCATCGCCCAGCAAGGTGCGAGCGCGGCCCTGATTGATGGTCAACTCCGGCCGCTCGCCGACTATCACCGCCGCATCGAGCACGGCCAGCGCCTCGGCGCCACGCCCGGCCAGAATCAGCGCGATGCCCTGCAGCATCGGCGGGCGCGGATCGGCCGGCATCTGCCGCGCAGCGTCCGCCGCCAGCGCCGCAGCCACGCCCACCGACTGCAGCGCCGGCGCGCCGCGATCGGCGCCGGTGAGCGCGCGCTGCAGGCGCTGATTGACCTCCGCCAGATCACGCTCGGCGCGGAAGCGCGCCAGTTCCGGCCACCACAGGCTGAGCAGCAAAGCCAGTCCTACCAAGCGCGCCAGCAGCTTCATCGGGCGGATTCCTGGTCGATCAGCAATCGGACGCCACGCCCGGCCGCCAGCAGCAGCAGGCCGGCCGTCAGCGGTATCTGCAAGGGGAACCAGGCCAGCGCTGCGATGGCGCCGGCGCTGAGCACGCCGACCAGCTGCAGCGCCTCCGCCTGCGCCGCCGCGCGCGCTTGCCGGCACAGGCCCCACAGCAGCAATGCCAGCGCCGCCAGCACGCACGCAAGCGCCGGCAAGCCGCACTCGGCGGCCAGCTGCAGATACTCCTGATGCGCGTAGGCGAAGGTGGTGGCGGTGGGCGGCGGCGGCAGGCGCTGCTGCCAGCGCAACTCGGCCGCCAGCCGCATGCGCTGCGACTCGCGCGCGTAGCTGCCGAGGCCGAAGCCGGTCCAGGGCCGGGCCTGGATCATCTCGACGGCAGCGGCCCAGCCGGCCAGTCGATAGGTGGTCAGCTGCTGCACGCGCTCCACCGTCGGCGCCTCGGCGCGCGTGGCGATCCAGCCGCCGGTGAGCGCGCCCGCCAGCAGCAGTGCCAGCAGCCAGACCCGCTGCGGGCTCCCACGCAAATGGATCGCCAGCACCAGCGCCATCGCCCCGCCCAGCGCCAGCGCGCTGGTCAGCTGGCGATTGACGGCGATGGTGGTGATGGCCAGCGCCAACCATCCCAGACTGCGCCAGCGCCGCGTCGCCAGCGCATGCGCGAAGGCCGCGGCACCGAGCAGCGCGCAGGCCAGCGCCACATAGCCCTCGTTGCCCAGCAGCGCGCCGGTGGGAAAACGCCCACCCAGCTGCGAGACCGTGATCGGCAAAGGCCAGCCGGCCGCCTGCACCAGCGACATCAGCGCATTGCTGGCCACCGCCAGCAGCGCGATCAGCAGCAGCGGACGGCGCCAGCGCGCCACCACCGCCGAGGCGCCCAGCACCAGCCACAGCGCGTACAGCAGGCACACGCGCAGTGCATCCCAGGCCAGCGTAGGTTGCGGCGAGCACCACGCCGACACTGCCACCGCGCCCAGCGCCAGCAGCATCAGCGCGACGATGGCACGCGCCTGCCAGGGCCAGCGGTCGATCGCACTGCGCGGCTGTAGCAGCCAGCCGATGCCGGCCAGCGTCAGCGCACTCAGCACGATCAGACGCTTGGGCGCATCGAAAGCTGCTTCCGCGCCCGGATCGAGCGCCCACGCCGCGCCCAGCAGCGCCAGACCCAGTGCGATCACCATCCCGCGCTCGCCGGCCGCAGCCAGAGCGCCACTGTCCATCCGCATGCGCCGCGCTATCCCCAGGCCGATCGCCCAGCGCAATCTAGCAGGCCGAGAGCCGCGCACGCGGGCTTGGAGCGCCCCGGCGTCCGCCGCATCATCGGCAGCCCCGCACACGGAGGTCCGCATGCAGCTGTCGGTCCCCCGGCTGGCGCTGAACCTGGGCAGCAGCTACGCGCACATCCTGCTGATGGCCGCGGTCACGCTGTGCGCGGTGCCGGTGTACGCGACGCGGCTCGGCCCGCAGGAATGGGGCATCGTCGCGCTGTGCCTGACGCTGCAGGGCGCCCTGCACGCCCTCGACATCATGCTGGCGCCGCTGATGCTGCGCGATGTCGCGCGCGCGGCGGCGCTCGGACAGGCGGCGCACGGCTACCAGCGCTATCGCCGCCTGTACGGCGGGCTGGGGCTGGCGCTGGGAAGCGCCGGCGGACTGTTCCTGCTAATGCTGCCGCCAGGCGCGCTGACCCTGCCGCTGGCACTGGCGCTGCTGCAGTTCGTGCTGCAGTTCGCCAATCACGCCGCGATGGGGTACTGGCACGGATTGCAGCAGCAGGCGCAGGCGAATCTGCGACTCGCGCTGTTCCAGGCGCTCAAGCACGCCAGTGCGCTCGTGATCGTCTGCTGGGTGGACCCCAGCGCCTGGGCCTTTCTGTGCCCCTTCGTGCTGATCGGCGCGCTCGAATGGGCGCTCAACCAGCGCCGCGTGCTTGCCGCGCTGCCGCGGACGCCGGCAGCGCTGGCCACGCGCACGGACTGGGGTGATCTGCGCCGCTACGCGCTGGCGGCTGGCCTCGGCCTGCTGTGCACGCAGATCGATCGCATCGTGCTGTCTTTGGCACTGCCGCTGAGCGCGTACGGCCAGTACTACCTGCTGTGCAGCCTGCTGCTCTCGGCGCTCAGCCTGCAGGTGCCGGTGCAGCGCGCCTTTCTGCCGCAGATCGCCACCGCCAGCGCCTCGCGCGCGCCGGCCCGGGCGATGCTGCGCACCTCGCTGCTGTTGCTGGTGCTGCCCTGCCTGATCGCCGCCGCCGGCGCCGAGTCGCTGCTGCGCATCTGGCTGGGCCCGACCTCGCTGGCACCCGAGAGCACGACCACGCTGCAAATCATGCTGGTGGCCGCGGCGCTGATCGCGCTCTACGGCCCCACCGGCGCCGAATGGCTGAGTCAGCACCAGTACCGGCGGCTGGCCCTGCTGCACGGCATCACGCTGCTGCTGCAGCTGGCGATCCTGCTGGGCTTGGGCAGCACGCACGGCATGCTCGCCGGCGCGCTGGCCTGGCTTAGCCTGGGACTGCTGCAGGCACTGGCGGCGCTGTGGGCGCGCCGTGCAGCCGCGCGCCCTGCCCCAGGCCGCTTGCCCTGAGGATCAGTTTTCCTGCACGCCTGCGCTGGCCTTGCTCACGTTCTGGATGCGCCAGCCGTCGGCGCCTTTGACCAACTGCACGGTGACCGGGATGCTGCCGCCATCGGCCAGCGTCAGCGTGCCTTCCAGCGCACCGGTGTCGTTCTCGATCGAGCGCGAGCTCCAACTCGCCTCGCGATAGCCCGTCAGCCCATTCTCTTCGGCGAAGGCCTGCAGCTGTTCGGCGCTGGTGGCAGCCTGGAAGTCCGCGGTGGTCAACTGAATCGCCGCCGGGTAATCCTGCTTCGCAATCGCGGTGAAGAACGCGTCCGCCGCCTTCGGCAGCCCCGAGGTGGCCCAAAACACCACGCCAGTGCAGCCACCGATGAGCAAGGCCAGGGCCAGCACGATTTTCATCACGGTTTTCATGGCAACGCTCCAGGTTTGGCGGGAACGGGCATTCTGCGCGAGTCGGCTCGGTTTTGCGCGGAATCCAAGCGCCGGGGAACTCCGATGACCGCTGGCGGATCGGTTTTCCGCGTAGGCAAGCCAGGGTACGCGTGGCACGGTCGCCGTCAGAGTGGTCTGAACTCGCTTCAAAAGGAATCGCAAATGCTGAAAACCGTCAGCTTGGGCCTGGGACTCGCCGTTGCTGGTCTCGCCGCAGCCGAGGATGCCGTCGATCTGGCGCCCTTCCTGCAGGGCAGTCCCTACCACTCGGCGCAGCTATCGCCGGATGGGCGGCATCTTGCCGTCACCGCGCAGATCGCGGACCGCACGCTGCTATTGATCCTCGACCGCGACAGCATGCAGCCCAAGGCCAAGGTCAGCGGCTCTGCGGGCTCGGCGGTGAGCGAGTTTCGCTGGGTCAGCGAGGATCGCGTCATCGTTGCCCTGGCCGAACGCTATGGCGCGCTCGAGCGGCCGCTGCCCACCGGCGAGTTGCACGCCATCAACGCCGACGGCAGCGGCGCGCGCACGCTGGTCGGGCTGGAAAACGCCGTCGGCACCGAGCGCGTAGGCATCCTCGCGGAGGACGCCGCCGCCTGGCTGATCGACGATCTGCCCCGCGACGATCGTCACGTGCTGATTGCGCGCGCCGAGTACGGCGACGGCAACCCGAAGACGCGGATTGAGCGCCTGAATGTGCGCAATGGCCAGCGCCGACTGGTGGCGCGGGCACCGATACCCCGCGCCTGGTTCACCACTGATCCCGCGGGGTCGGCCCGCTTTGCCGCCGGCGCGGACGCCGACAACTACAACCGCCTCTACTACCGGGCCAAGGACAGCGAAGACTGGACGCTGATCAACGACGAACGCCGCAGCGGCCATCAGGAACACGCCCTCGGCTTCTCGGCCGATGGCCAGATCGCCTATCTGCAGGTCGAGCAAACCGCCGGCCCCGACGCCGTCTATGCCTGGGACACGCGCACCGATCAGCGCAGCCTGGTGGCACAGGACGCCCGCGTCGACCCCAGCGAGGTGGTAAGCAGCGCCGACGGCGCCGTGCTCGGCGTGCGCTTCGTCGATGCCGGCTTGCGCACCGTCTACTTTGACCCCGAGAGCCCGGAGGCCACCCTGCAGGCACGCCTGGATCGCAGCTTTCCGGGGTCTGCCGTGCGCCTGGACGCGGCGCGGGCGGCGGCCGACTGGCGCTTGTTCCACGTCGCCAGCGACCGCGAACCGGGCGGCTGGTTTCTCTACAACGTCCAGCAGAAAAAAGCCGAACTGCTGTTCCAGGCGTACAAGGTCGACCCCGCGCAGATGGCCGCCACCACGCTGCACAGCTTCAAGGCCCGCGACGGCCTGGCCATCCCGGTGCTGCTAACGCGGGCGCCCGCGCAGCCGAAGGCCGGTCCGACCGTGCTTCTGGTCCACGGCGGTCCCTTTGGCCTGTACGACGACTGGTTCTTTGATCGCGACGCCCAGGTCCTCAACGCCGCCGGCTACCATGTGCTGCGCGTGAACTATCGCGGCTCCGGCAACTACGGTCGCCAGTTCGAACTGGCCGGCGCACGCGAATGGGGCGCGAAGATGCAGGACGATCTGGCCGACGCCGCCCATTGGGCCATCGAAACCGGCATCGCCGATCCCGAGCGCATTGCCATCGTCGGCTCCAGTTACGGCGCCTACGCTGCGCTGATGGGTGCCGCGACCGAGCCGGATTTGTACCGCTGCGCCGTCGGCCATGTCGGCGTCTACGATCTCGAACGCATGGTACGCGAGGGCCAGCGCGGCGCCGGATGGGTCGGCCGCTGGATGCGCGACTGGGTCGGCAGCGGCAAAACCCTGCGCGAGCGCTCGCCCACCACGCTGGCGGCGCGCATCCAAGTGCCGGTGCTGCTGGTGGCAGGCGCCGAGGACCAGATTGCACCGCCCGCCCACACCAAGGCCATGGCGCGTGCGATCAAAGACGCCAAGGGCGAGGTCGACACGCTGTATGTCGCCGGCGAAGGCCACGGCTTCTACCAGGCCGAGAACCAGCGGCGCTATTACACGCGGCTGTTGGGCTTCCTGCAGCAGCACCTGGGCGGCCTGCCGGCGGCGCAGTAGCACCTCGTCGTCCAAAGAAGGCGCCGGCCTGAGCCGAAGGCTTCGAGCAGGGCGCCGGTCCCCGGCGCCTGCGCTGATCGCTTTGAGGAGGGCGCCGGTCCCCGGCGCCTGCGCTTCTCGCTTCAAGGAATAACCCGACGCCTCGGCGCCGCTCACCAGCGCCACATCAGCGCCGTCTGCACGCCGGCCAGATCCAAAGCCAGCGTGCCGTCGAAGCCGGCGCGCTCGGCGTTGGCGTCCAGGCGGGTGGTCAGGTAGCGCAGCGCCAGACTGGCGTGCTCGGTCAGCGCGTACTCGACGCCGGCCTCGACGTTGTACACCGTGCCCTCGACCCGGCCGACGCTGGCCTTGAACACCGCCGCGCGCGCCAGCAGGCGCCAGCGATCACTCAGCAACTGGCGATACTCGGTGCCCAGCACCAGCACCGGCAGATCCTCGCTGACCTCAGCACGCACCGGCGTCGGCTGGCCGCCACCCGGCAGATTGCGCGCGTCCAGGCTGACGCCCAGCCGGTACTGCAGCGCGCCCACCGACACCGCCAGCGCCTGCCGCTCGATGACCCAGGGCCACCACAGGTAGTCGAAGGACCACAGCTCGAGATCGAGCTCGCCGCGCACCCGCGAGTTGACGGCAAAAGTCTGACCATCGAAGACCAGATCGCGCGTGATCGTGCGATCCCCGCTGCGCTGATAGCTCTGCCGCCGCAGCGCAAACTCGTGACGCTCAAACGGCCGCCAGCGCAGCGCATAACTGCGGCTGCGGTCGCGCCCGCCCACATCCAGATCGCGATCCACATCGATCTCGGTGCCAGAGACACCGGCACGACCGTTCACCGCGAAGGCACCGTCCAGCGCATTGGTGCTGAAACCGAGCTCCAGCGAGCTGCGATCCAGCACCTCCGCCGCCTGCACACCGCCGCACAGCAGTGCGACGGCCAGGCCCATCAGGCGCCGCATCAAGCGCGCGCTTCGATGGCTTCCCACGGCCGGTCGTCCGGGCCGATGTAATTGGCGCTGGGGCGAATGATCTTGCCGTCCTGACGCTGCTCGATCACATGCGCACTCCAGCCGCTGGTGCGCGCGATCACGAACAGCGGCGTGAACATCGCCGTCGGCACACCCATCATGTGATAGCTCGACGCGCTGTACCAGTCGAGGTTGGGGAACATCTTCTTGAGCTCCCACATCAGCGATTCGATGCGCTCGGACACCTGGAACAGGCGACGGTTGCCGCCCTCCTCGCACAGGCGCCGGCTGATCTCCTTGATGATCACATTGCGCGGATCGGACACCGTGTACACCGGGTGGCCAAAGCCGATGATGATTTCCTTGCGCTCGACGCGGGCGCGGATGTCCGCCTCCGCCTCATCGGCATTGCGATAGCGCGCGATGATGTCCATCGCCACCTCGTTGGCGCCGCCGTGCTTGGGGCCGCGCAGCGCGCCGATGGCGCCGGTGATCGCCGAGTACATATCGGAACCGGTGCCGGCAATCACGCGCGCGGTGAAGGTGCTGGCGTTGAACTCATGCTCGGCATACAGAATCAGCGACTGATCCAGCGCCCGCGCATGCGTCTCGCTGGGCGGCTTGCCGTGCAGCAGATGCAGGAAATGCGCGGCGATGCTGTCGTCATCGGTCTCCACATCGATGCGCGTGGCCGAGTGGCTGTAGTGGTACCAGTACAGCAACATCGAGCCGAAACTGGCCATCAGCCGATCGGCGATATCGCGCGACTCCGCCAGCGGGTGGCTTTCCTTCTCCGGCAACACCGCGCCCAGCACCGAGCAACCGGTGCGCATCACGTCCATCGGATGCGTGGCCGGCGGCAACAGCTCCAGCGCATCCTGCACCGCCGCCGGCAGCCCGCGCAGCCGCTTCAGCTTGGTCTTGTACGCGCGCAGCTCATCGGCCGTCGGCAGATGCCCGTAGACCAGCAGATAGGCCACCTCCTCGAAGCAGGCATGCTTGGCCAGATCGTGGATGTCATAGCCGCGGTAGTTCAGATCATTGCCACTGCGCCCCACCGTACACAAAGCCGTATTCCCGGCCGCCACACCAGAAAGAGCCACGGACTTCTTGGCCTTGGGGAGCACCTGCGCTGCGCTGTCACTCATCGGATTGCCTCTGTACTGGCGCCTGCACCAGGGCGGCGCAGGCAGGAAGAGCGCCGCATTCTAGCGGTGCATCCGGCCCTGGGAAGTTAGCGCTTAGTGTGAGAGCAGCGCCGAGCGGCAAAGCGGCGCCGGAGTCGCGGCGTCGGGAAACCAAACACTGCAGCCGGCGACCGAACTCCCAGACGGCGTCGTTGCGAACCCCAGGCGCGACCGCAGGACGCGCCTGGGGTGCGGCAATCCAGGTTCTCGCCTCGGAGCCCGCCCGTAGGCCGGGTCCTCGCGTCCGCCCAGCCGGATTTGCCCGCCCACCCCACACGCGAGGCACCCGGCAACCGAACTCCCAACCAGCGTCATTGCGAACCCCAGGCGCGACCGCAGGTCGTGCCTGGGGTGCGGCAATCCAGATTCTCGCCTCGAAGCCCGCCCCCGTAGGCCGGGTCCTCGCGTCCGCCCAGCCGGATTTGCCCAATCACCCCACACGCGAGGCGCCCGGCAACCGAACTCTGCAGCCAGCGACCGAACACCCAAACGGCGTCATTGCGACCCCAGGCGCGACCGCAGGTCGTGCCTGGGGCGTGGCAATCCAGGCTCTCGCGCTGGACCACCTCCGCAACGTTCAGCCCAGCGCACTCAGGACCGGGCTGGCCGCCCCTGGGGGCGCCGGCGTCCTCGCCGGCACCAGACCTTCACGCCCCTGTGGGGAACCAGCAATGCGACCAGGACTGCTTGGCCCTGGAATATCGCTCCACGATCCGGGGCATAGCCGCCGGCATCGGGATCTGGCAGATCGACACATCGCCTCGGACGTGCGCAAGGTGGGGCGCTGCGTGGATGAGGCCCGCTACCGCCGAGCCGAGCAAGCCGCCAAGGCTCGCCGGGCCAACGCCTGAAGCTGCTCAACAGGGTGACCGCAAGCCATCCGAGGAAAAGCAAGCCGGCCGCTGCGAGCAATGGCACAAAGCTGCCAGTGGCGAGAACCGCCACCACGCAAAGCACGGCAAGAAGCAAGCAAACCGAGGCCATGCCGGAGAGCGTATCAAAACTCCCGACCTCGGCGTCACTCTCGGAATCAACGCCGACGCCGCCGGTGTCGCCTGGACACGGCAGGGAGTCACCGGGGCCGAGCGCGAGGTGTCCGATCCGTCGCCAGCCGTCTCGACCGAATTCCGGGCCACCTGTCAGGCATCGCTCGCACTATCGAGCGAACCCAATCGCCTGCAGTCCGGTGCGCTCGGAGTGCCGTCAGCCATCGCCGGCATTGGTGTCTCGCACCCAGTGGCGCGCGACATCATTGCGACCACCCCTCAGTGACTGGTCTGGCCAGTGCCATGCAGGCCGCCGCCAGACGCGAGGCGGCGAACGCTGGATCAGCTGCCGCTGACTCTTGCCCGCCGTGGGTTGATCCCCGCTGGCGCGGGGAACGCACGCTGTTGCCGATCAGCCGGACCTGATCGGTCGGTTGATCCCCGCGGGCGCGGGGAACGCGTGGGCGCGGAGAGTGATTGGTTTCATGCCGCCGGTTGATCCCCGCGGGCGCGGGGAACGCCGCACCGCTAAGACTTTCGTTGGAACCGCCAGCGGTTGATCCCCGCGGGCGCGGGGAACGCGTATTCAATATCAGCCTGCCACGCGCGCAAGCCGGTTGATCCCCGCGGGCGCGGAACGCGCGATTGCATGTCGTCTGCCCAAAACCGGTTGATCCCCGCGGGCGCGGGGAACGCCCAGTGCCTCGCGCTCGTCTGCGCTGATCGCGGTTGATCCCCGCGGGCGCGGGGAACGCCGGTCTTCCTCGCGCAGCCTGACATCGGCGGTTGATCCCCGCGGGCGCGGGGAACGCGGTCACGCCGGATGACGGGGCGCTGTCGTGGACGGTTGATCCCCGCGGGCGCGGGAACGCGGCTGCGGGTTGCGGTTGTCACGGCTGGCGCTCGGTTGATCCCCGCGGGCGCGGGGAACGCTTTGACGATGGACGCGCCAAGCCCTGTCGCCGGTTGATCCCCGCGGGCGCGGGGAACGCGTAACACCATGCCCACAACCGACCGCATGCGACGGTTGATCCCCGCGGGCGCGGGGAACGCGTTGTCCCCGGCCAGGAGCGAGTTCATACGGCCGGTTGATCCCCGCGGGCGCGGGGAACGCTACCGGCAGGCCGCATCCCGTCACCGGGTAATCGGTTGATCCCGCGGGCGCGGGGAACGCCTGAAACTGCGACCCGAGCCGCTTTGCTGACCGGTTGATCCCCGCGGGCGCGGGGAACGCCGGTGCCGGCGCAGGATCTTCCTTGCTGTCGTCGGTTGATCCCCGCGGGCGCGGGGAACGCTCGATGAACCCGCCGAAGCACGCCGCCGTTTTCGGTTGATCCCCGCGGGCGCGGGGAACGCGCAGTACTCCTGACCCCAGGCAGTGAGACGTGCGGTTGATCCCCGCGGGCGCGGGGAACGCGCGCGCGCCGGCCCTATGCGCAGCACGGAGCCCGGTTGATCCCCGCGGGCGCGGGGAACGCTTGATGATGGCCTGACGACTGATGCTGAGCAGCGGTTGATCCCCGCGGGCGCGGGGAACGCCTCAGGTCGCGCGACGAGATCCAGGCTCAGCGCGGTTGATCCCCGCGGGCGCGGGGAACGCGCTGAACTCACCCACATACCACACCGGCAAGCCGGTTGATCCCCGCGGGCGCGGGGAACGCTTGCTGGACTGTTCGGTGCGAATCTGACCGATCGGTTGATCCCCGCGGGCGCGGGGAACGCGTCGATCGCCTGCGCAGCATCGACGCCCTCGGCGGTTGATCCCCGCGGGCGCGGGGAACGCCGCGTGATCCAGCCATCAATCAGTGCCTCGGTCGGTTGATCCCCGCGGGCGCGGGGAACGCGTGCGCAACGCGCGCCAGATCATCAAGCAGGCACGGTTGATCCCCGCGGGCGCGGGGAACGCACGGCGATAGGGGCCAAAACACACACGCCGACGGTTGATCCCCGCGGGCGCGGGGAACGCCGCTGCAGTCCAGGTCGCGATGTCAACGCTGGCGGTTGATCCCCGCGGGCGCGGGGAACGCAGCGTCCACCTGATCTCGACGGCAAACTACACCGGTTGATCCCCGCGGGCGCGGGGAACGCGGGCTCGGCCAACGTCAGGCGCTGGCCTTCGCCGGTTGATCCCCGCGGGCGCGGGGAACGCATGGTATCGACAGACCGTATCGGCAGCGCGGTTGATCCCCGCGGGCGCGGGGAACGCATGGCGGACACGCCTTCTTGCGCCCGCGTAGCCGGTTGATCCCCGCGGGCGCGGGGAACGCGCTGGTCAAAAACGCCGAGATGGCGACGGACGTCGGTTGATCCCCGCGGGCGCGGGGAACGCTTCGACCAACATCCGCACTCGCCTGGACGGACGGTTGATCCCCGCGGGCGCGGGGAACGCACGTGATTCGCGATTGCTCGCTGGTCTGCCGGCGGTTGATCCCCGCGGGCGCGGGGAACGCTCGGCGTGCTGCGCGGATTGCGACCGGATCGGCGGTTGATCCCCGCGGGCGCGGGGAACGCACCTCGGCTCGATGCGCAGCACAAGCCCACATCGGTTGATCCCCGCGGGCGCGGGGAACGCATCGATTCGCGGCTGTAGCCTGCTGGCGCCGGCGGTTGATCCCCGCGGGCGCGGGGAACGCCGCGGGCGAAAGCTGGCGGTTCCAACGACAGTCGGTTGATCCCCGCGGGCGCGGGGAACGCGGTATCACGCGGTTCCTGCGCGTGATTTCCGTAACGGTTGATCCCCGCGGGCGCGGGGAACGCGTGTCGGGATGATCTCAGCCAGCGGCTGCGCGAGTGCAGTTGATCCCCGCGGCGCGGGGAACGCTACGCGCCTGCGAGCTATTTCCACGTATCCGACGGTTGATCCCCGCGGGCGCGGAACGCCCCGGCAACGTTGCCGGACCACTCGCTTGCCGGTTGATCCCCGCGGGCGCGGAACGCGCCTCTCGGTCAAGGCGCTCGCCATCGTCCAACGGTTGATCCCCGCGGGCGCGGGGAACGCGTCGTGACGTCCAGGCCGGCCAGCGCCAGGGGCGGTTGATCCCCGCGGGCGCGGGGAACGCGCAACTCGGCGGGCTGCTCGCGGCGTGGGGCTGTGGTTGATCCCGCGGGCGCGGGGAACGCTCTCCGCTCGACTTCATTGTGTTGCACATGGCGGTTGATCCCCGCGGGCGCGGGGAACGCATCGAACCCGCGTCGAAATCGTTGCAGCGACGGTTGATCCCCGCGGGCGCGGGGAACGCGTGCCAGCGAACGCAAGCAGGTGGCCGCCCGGCGGTTGATCCCCGCGGCGCGGGGAACGCTCTGGCGGGTCTCGACTCCCGCCCTGCCACGGTTGATCCCGCGGGCGCGGGGAACGCTCGGACTGGAGCCGATGCCATGAAAGCCGACGGTTGATCCCCGCGGGCGCGGGAACGCGGTCGTCGCCAGATCGCGCGCCCATCGCAGGACGGTTGATCCCCGCGGGCGCGGGAACGCTGGACGCGATCAACCGGCAGCGTTCCGCGCGGTTGATCCCCGCGGGCGCGGGAACGCGGGCGGGGCGCGGAATGGCGGGTTGGGCAGGGCGGTTGATCCCCGCGGGCGCGGGGAACGCGAGTGCGGTGATGATCTGATCGAAGCTCTGACCGGTTGATCCCCGCGGGCGCGGGGAACGCATGCGATGATCGCAGCGCGTACTCGCGGCCGCGGTTGATCCCCGCGGGCGCGGGAACGCCGAGCACTATTCCATTGCATCCTGTTGTCGGTTGATCCCCGCGGGCGCGGGGAACGCGATCAGGAACATCGCGCGGCGCATTGGGCGCGCGGTTGATCCCCGCGGGCGCGGGGAACGCGCGTATCGCACAGGTCTTGCAGAGCTTCCACCAGGTTGATCCCCGCGGGCGCGGGGAACGCCATTGCCAATGCCGGGCAGCGCGTCCGCTACGCCGGTTGATCCCCGCGGGCGCGGGGAACGCCCTGACGGCCACCAACATCGTGGCCAGCAGCACCGGTTGATCCCCGCGGGCGCGGGGAACGCGCAGTCATGTCGCATCGCGATGGCGCGAGGATCGGTTGATCCCCGCGGGCGCGGGGAACGCTGTCATGCGGACACGAAACAGTAACGCAGAGCCGGTTGATCCCCGCGGGCGCGGGGAACGCTCCTTGCGCCGTTGGCTGACGGTCTGCAGGACTGGTTGATCCCCGCGGGCGCGGGGGCGCGGGGAACGCTCCAATGGTATCCGATTGATTGTTAAAGAGCTTTAGTCGGCCTGAGAATCTACCGAGCTGAACGAGGATGCGGCAGGGCTTTCCTGACCGCTGTCCAGCGGGCGAAAAGAGACCAGCGTCAGGCCGTCCCAGCTGACGACCTCGCGGCGATTGGCGCCGGTGGTGCGTACCTCGAAGCCTTGTTCGTTGGCGGCTCCACAGGCCATCACGGCATTGCCCTCGCCCACGCCTGCGCAGACTTCCTCCCAGATGCGCTCGCGCAGGCGACGGCTGGCTTTGCCGACGTACACGCCCGCACGGACTTCCAGCAGGCGCACACCCAGGCGGCCGCGCAAGCGCGGCGCCACGTTTTCAACCACGATGACCAGCATCGCCAGTGGCCTCGGGATCAGGGAAGGCCGGCCCGACCACACCCTCAGGTTCGGCGCGCGGCAGTTCGCCCGCGTCGAGCATTTCTTCGATGGCCGGGATGATGCGATTGAGCAATTTGGTTTCGCGGAACAGGTCGCGGCAGCGGCGGCGCACCTCGCGCTCGGCCAGCCGCAGATCCGCATGCGGCAGCCGAGCCAGCTTTCCGGCAACCGCAAAGGCAGCCGGCACCGCCGTATCAAACTTGAACACATCGGCCACGTCGTACACAAAGGACAGCGGCTTGCCGGTGTGGATGAAGCCAATGGCCGGCGCATAGCCAGCCGCGAGCACGGCCGCCTCGGCGATGCCATACAGGCAGGAGGTCGCGGCCGACAGACAGCGGTTGGGCATGTCACCGGCGTCCCAATCGTCGGGGTCGTAGTCACGCGACTTCCACGGCACGCCGTACTTCTGCGCGAGCAGTTTGTAGGTGGCGCGCACCCGGGCGCCCTCGATGCCGCGCAACTGGTCGACGGAGCGCTTCTTCGGCGCGTCTTCGCCGAAGCGCATGGCGTACATCTTGCGCACCACGCGCAGCCTCGCCTCCGGGTCCAGAGCGAGCCGTGCCTGAAACAGCAGATGGTCTGAGCGAGCGCCACCCGGCTGGCCGCTGGCATACAGGCGTACCCCGGCCTCGCCTACCCAGATCAACAAGGTGCCGGCACGCGCCGCCAGCGCCGCCGCGGCGTGGCTGACGCGCGTACCGGGCTCCAGGAAGATGCACACCAATCCACCCACCGGAATGACGGTGCGCACGCCGTTGGTGTCGACCATCACAAAGCTGCCATCGAGGACGTCCAGGCGACCGTACTCGACCCAGACCATCGCTGCCCGATCCTTGATCGGCGTGGGCGTGAGCTCGGGCAGGATGGTTTCGGCCATGGTCAGCTCGCAGCGCGCCGCAGCAACATCAGTCCCAAGCCGAAGGCCTTGCCGTGGCCCAAGCCTGCACACAGCGAGCGCTGGAACAGCTCAGCATCGAGGACCTTGAGCCACCCGTGCAGATCCGCTACGCCGAGCACTATAGGTGCGGCTCTAGGCTTGTGGATGTACCAGCGCTGGTAGCTGCGGGTGGTGCAGCGCGCGTCGTCGGTCGGCATGCTGGCATCGTCAGCGGCTGATGCTGCAGCTCCCGCCAGCGCAAAGCCCCACTGGGCTGCGCGCTCGGCCAGCCATTCTGGCAGTCCGTGCTCGACCGCTTCCGCACGTTTGGCGACGCGTGATGGGCCCGCCGGCTGATGGTGAATCGTGTTCATCACGACGTCTGCCCGGGTTTTCCGACCGTCTGCCCGCGTCACTGTGACAGTGGGGTTGATGCGCAGATCAAACTCGTACACCTCGCCCTGCGTCAGCTTGGGCGCGTAGGGCTTGCTGCGTATCGTCCACGGTGCCGATACGCGCGGTGCCTCTGTGCTCAACACCCAGAAACGCAGGGCATCGGTGTACTCATCGCGCAGCCGGTACAGGAAGGGTTGGCGCGAGCCCGGCGGCAGGTCGAACATCTGCCAGATCGCGCGGTGCTGCGCATAGGGATTGGCGCGCAGGGCCGCGATAGTCTGCAACGACTCGCGATCGGCGGGCCGCAAGCACAATTCGCTGAAGATCATGGTGGGCCTCCCGCTTCTGCGCGCCAATGCTCGCGATCGGCAAACAGCCACAACTGGCGGTCGCGCGGGTCGTCACGCCGGGTGACACGACGTGCGCCCGCCAGCTGCGCCGGCAGCTCCACATCCCAGGCGTAGCGGCGTGCCGAACCGAGTACCGGTGGTGCTGCCAGGAAAGGCGGGCGATCGCGACCCAGATGCAGTGCGCCCCACTCGGTCGCGCGTTCGGCGCTGCGCCGGTCATGGCGTTCCAACGCTTCGATCCAGCCCTCGCTGTCGGCGATCCACGGGTCCAACGGCCAATGCAAGGGACAACTCTTGCGCCCCAGGTAGAGCGTGAAGCGGGGCTCACGCAGCGCGTCCGCCAGCGCTTCCAAAGTCCATCGCGATTCGTCCGCGCTCACGGCCACGGTGGCGGCAAAATCGCTGTAGTAGTAGCGCTCGGACAGAATGGTTGCGAGTTCATGACGCGGCATGGCCAGTTCGTCGCGTCGCGTCATGCGGGGCCGCCCTTTGATCTTCGCTTCCCTGGGCGCCTGCGCGGTGTGGAAATCCCGCAGCAGCTGCGGCGGATGCCGGACGGCAGGCGGAACGTGCACGCGGACGGCGAAGCGCAGCGCCTGCGACAGACTGTCGAGTGCGTCGCGCTCGTCCCGACGGATGCCCAGCGCCGCCCCCATCAGTCCCAGCAGCGCACCGCGCGAGGGCAGCAGGTCGGTATCGCGAATGCTCCCAGGCGCAGGCCCGCCAAAACTGGCCAGTGGCGCCAGCAGGTCAAACAAGAGCCAGCGCATGGTCTAGCTCCGATCTGAGGCGGCAAACGCCGCCAGCTTCGCGACCAGGTTGTCGCCCGCCAGTTGCTCGGCAGGCGTCGAGGACAGCGCGCATACCCCCGGGACATCCACGTTGAAGCCAAAGCGCTGGCCCTGCCAGCCGTAAATGGCATCGAAGCCCTGTACCAGTTGCTCCAGCTTGCCGATGGCCTGCGACAGCACGCCAGCAGCCGCTTCATCGTTTTCCAGCGCGATCGGCCGCACAAAGGCCGCACTCAGCTGCCGCGGCTGAGCATTGCTGAGCTCGGCCAAACCGTAGCTGGCGGCCGCATTGCTGGCGAAGCTCTTCTGCTTGCCTGTAGGCGCGACAGTGGCCATGCATTCCACCAGCGCCTGAATGGCACGTCCGGCCAGTTCGCTGTCGCCGCCCAGGTTCTTCACCAGAAGATCGCGATCAACGCAGGCGTAGAGATAGAAGACGCCGGCGCCGAAACCCAACTCACCCAGATGTGCTGAGCCGGTGTCAGTTTCGTTGAGGTCATCCACGGCGGAGAAATAGTCATCTTCCGGCTCCGCGCGGTGCACGGTGATGGCGTGGGCGACCTGTACCGCCGCCTCGACGTTGTGCTCCGGGAGGCTGGCAAGCATGCGTCCAAACATCGAAATGTCGGCGGCGCCAGTGACAGCAGCAAAGGTCGACACCTCATCCGCCGTGGCGGCTCGCCCTTCCGCGACCAGCTTTTCCAACACCGATTCCAGCGCGCTGCGCTCGCGCGGGGACAGATAGACCAGCGTGGACAGCAGCAGGGCTTTCTTGTCCTTGTTCAAGCTGCGCGATTCGCTGCCCTCGCCCTTCTTGTCAAAGTCGCCAAAGGTGGCCTTGAAGGGATTGATCCAGTCGGCGAAATCGCGCGCGGCCACACCCTGAGGCTCTGCATGTCGCTCGTAATAGTCCAGGAAGAAACGCTTGGAGCGGATGCCGACATCGCCGTGCAGGCGTTGCGCAAACAGCTCGCTGTTGCGCCATGCGCGCTTGAGCGCCTGCGAGGACACGCGCAGGCGCTTGGCGCCGCCCAGCATCGCCGTTTTGGGAATGCCAAGGTCATCGCGATTGAGGTTGGCCGGGCCGTAGCTGGTGAGGAAGTGCAACTGCAGGAAGCGCGGATTCATGGGGTCACCTCAGTGGATTCAGTCGTTTCGGTATTCGGGGTCGGTGCGAAGTAGTTGCGGGCGAAGGCACGGCGACCCTCTGGGCTGGTCAGCTGGAACCAGGCCTCCGCCAGATGCTGTCGATGCAACGATTCGGCAGACAGCAGGCCGAGCGCACGGCGCAGTTGGCGCAGGCGCTCATCGTCATCGTCGCCATGGATCAGGCGCTGAAAGCGCAAAGGGCTGAGCAGGCGCTGCTCGCCACTGGCCTCGCCGAAACGCTCGGCGAGCGGACGGCCCTCGATGGGCGCCTTCGGGTCGTCATTGGCGCTGGTGCGCTTGACGCAACGATGCGCGAGCAGGATGGCCAGACGTGCCATGCGATCCCGCTCGCGAGCGTTCTCCGAGCCCGCCAACGCGCGCTCCTCCAGCCTGATCACAGCCTCCAGGCCCACCACGCTGTTGATGTCCACCGCGCGCTTGAGTGCGGCTCGCAGCGCGCCATCGTCTTGAATGCGTACGCAGAAATCGCGCAGCGCTTCCCGTTGCCAATCAGAGAATGTGCTTTTCATGCTGCCTCCTTCTTCTTGCCGCCACGCGAGCCAGCCGCTTTGGGCTTGGATGTGACCGGCCGCGGGATCTCAAGCGCCTTGTCGAGCGCAGCGCCGAGGAACCGGCGCAAACTGGCGTGTGCTTCTGCAGCGCGCTGAATGGCTCCCAGCGTGCTCACCTCCTCCACCGCACGTTCGGCGTGTAGCTCGAACAGGCGCATGACGGTCCAGTGCAGACAAGAACGCCAGGACTTCCGCATGTCCAGATCCGCGTCGGCGCTGCGCCGTTCCGCCGCGGCCCAGCGCAAGCGCTCGTAGAACTCGGCTTCCGTCAGCGCCATCAGATCGCGGGAGGGCACGCTGGTATCGCCTTTGCCGCCGTGCGTCCAGGCACGCCGCAGCGCTTTGCTGAGCTCACTGATGGCCGCTTCGGCGCCCGCGATCAGCTGCTGCGCAAAGGCCCGCAGTTCGCTGCGATGGTCGGGATCGAGGCCGGGAAAGGTCGGCAAGCGCGCGGAGTGCCAGCTGAGGACTTTCATGTTGTCCATCTGGTAGGCGCAGGCCCAGACCGGGATTTCTGCATCCAGCGACTGCGCACGCAATTGGCGCGCTCGATGAACCATCCCCCTGGTGACGATCGCCGCCGGCTTCTCGCGCTCATTGGCGGACCCGCTGGCCAGCTGCACCCAATCTGCGTAGGTGAAGCCGCGCTCGCCGATGTGCTGCGGCAGCCACTGCTCGTTTTTCTTGTCGTAGTAGTAAGGCGACAGCGGGTGGTCGAACAGGTGCGAGAGCAGATTCGGCCCGTAGTTTTGCGCCCGGTAGGCGATCACCAATTCGTCGCTGTGTGCACCCGTCAGTGCACAGCGCGCGCCGTCCGCCGGTGCGCGCTGCAGGAGCACCCGTCGCGGTGCGGCGAAGTAGCACAGCAACCGCCGTTCGTCGCTGCTCGCCACCCGCCCCAGGCGCTGCCGCAGCTGCGTCAGCACGTCCTGTTGGTCGGTACTGACCAGCACATCGCTGAGCCATGGCAGCACAGCCGTCGGCTCGATCGACTCCGCGCCCGCGTTGATCGACACATTGGCCCACAGTTTGCGGAACAGCGCGGGCGATTCGGCGTTTGGCCACAGCAATGTGGTCAGCGGTCCGCCGCCCCGCACCGAGGTACGAAAGCCCTTGCCGCCGCTCGGCGCATTGGTCTGCAAGGTCAGCAGCGCCATCGCCGCGACGGCCGGCGACATCGGAAAGACCTCGCGTCGCTTGACGAAGAAGTCAGTGTTGTTTTCGAGCGCGTTGTCACCCGGCAGATCGAGCAGCAAGGACGCGGGCGAGCGCGCCTCGCCTTCGACGCTGGGGTCCTGCAGGAAGGGCCGCTCGCCGAATAGCTCGAAGGCGTAAGCCCATGCGCTCAGTGCCTCGTCCAGCTCCTCGCGGGTAGGCGGTTGGTCGTTCCACTCGCGCCACTGGTCTTCGCCATCAAGCGCGAAGACCAGATCCAGCACGCCGATGAGGAATTGCGCCAGCGCGGCATCGAAATCCTCGCGGGGACTGGCGAACTCTATGGGGTCATCAAATGCTGCGGTGTCGTTGGCCGACGGCAGCAGTTCCGCAATCCGAATTGAGCGTACGGTGCCGTTGCGGGTGCGGATGGGTATCCAGGGGTCTGTGAGCAGGTTCACTTTGAAATCCTCTTTGGAGAGATCGTCACTACATTGGGTAGTGACGCTCGAAGCCCTTGTCGCAGATATGCAGGGCGGCGTAGTCATTCCACCGCCCCACCGACACGTCCTCGATCGGAAAGACCATCAGTGCACCATCCTGGTCTTTCTCGATCGAGCCACGGAAGGCCTATCCCGTGGAAATCTGCGTGATATCTCCCGGTCGCTGCCACATGGTCAGGTTGCCTTGTTGTCCAGAGCTACGGCGTTGGCGGGCTCGCCAGGGCCTTCGAGCGCAGTCATCGACAGCCCTTCGAGAGTGGGCAGGCTGGTACCGACGATGCCCTGGAGATCGCCGTACATGCCGGAGATCGAGCGCATCAGCTTCTCCAGCTGCTTCTCGCGAATACTCCACTGCCGCTGCGTGGACGCTTTTTCGGTTAGCAGACCTTGCTGCAACTCCACCAGAGGTTCCAGCACCCCGCGCACCCGCTGCCTGAACTCCGAACCAGTGAGGTAGTTGTAGGTCAGATCCTTCTTGGCATCGGCGCCCTCCGCCGCGGCTCGCGCACGGGCGGTTTCCATGAGGCCTTGCCGCAGCGCAGCCGCCATCGCCGTGCCCAGCTCGATGCTGCTGACCCAGATCGATTCCACCTGGTGGAAGTGCCGGATGTGTTCCGGCAACGTCTCGGAAACGAGCGCGGCAATGTCGGCCTTGGCTGTGCGCTGGTCCTCGCGGAGCTTAGCCAACCATGCCGGATTCCAGCTCTTGGTACGCTTGGTCTCCCACAGGATGCGGCCACACACGACGCCGGATTGCGTGCGCACGGTCTGCAATACATCAGCCCCGCCCTGCCCTTTCCGGGTACGCTCGAACTGGTCGGTCGGGAACGCCTGGCTCAAGATCTCGAACAGGTCCAGTTCCAGGATCTCGCCCACCAGCTGCTGGGGTGCACGATCACCCTTACGGCGCAGCTCCTCGATCTGCGCACGCATCTCGTCGAGCTGCTTGTCCTTCTCACCGAGCTTGAGGCGGTGTTCCACATCCCGCTCACGCATCGCCTCCTCGCGCACCTTGGCCCGCTCTTCATCCAGACGACGGACCACCGTCAGCTCCGCTTGACGCATGGCATCTTCCGCCTTCGCCTTGAGCTTGCGCGCCTCCAGCTCAGCGCGCTCGGCCTCCTGCAGCTTCGCGTTCTTGCTGGCGAGTTCGGAGGTTGCTGCCTCCAGCCGCGTCTGCCAGTCCTTCTCCGCCGCAGCGCGGGCTTCGGCCATCACCTGCGCCCGCCCGTCCTGCAGCCGCCGCGTGATCGTCAGTTCCAACTGGCGCTTCTGTTCCTCGGCCTGCTGCTTCAGCTGACGCGCCTCCAGCTCCGCGCGCTCGGCCTCACGCAGCTTGGCGTCCTTGGCGTTGACGTCAGACTGCAGCGCCTGGAGCTTCGCTTCCCACTCCTTCGAAGCGGCTGCTTTTCCGGCCTCGATGGCGCGCTTTTTCTCCGCATCCACACGGCGCTGGACTTCCAAATCCATCGCCGCCCTCTCCTGCTGCAGCTTCTCGCGTTCCTTGCGCACAGCCAGTTCCTTTGCCTGTGCGTCCTTGAGCAGCTTCGCCATCTCCGCCGCCTGCGTCTCGGCAGCCTGGATCTTGCTGGCTGCCTCAACCTCCGCGGCATCGCGCGCCTGCTTGCGAATGGCATCGATCTCGGCGTTGAGCCGCCGGGAAACTTCAGCTTCGGTCTTGTTCCGTTCGTTCTGCAGCAGCGGCGCGGCCAGCGCCTCGGTCAGCTCGAACGCTTCCCCGCAGTGCGGGCATTGGATGTTCAATTGATTGCTGGTCATAGCTATCGCCTTTAGCAATGAGCCGTTGACTCGCTTGTGGATTTGGGCGAACTTCGCCCTGCGGATCCCAGTCGAGTCGCAAGCTCGGTTGGACACGGTGGGGTTCGGTGTTGGAAGCACCGAATCCCACCAACTTCCCAAGGCGGGGGCGAGATACGCTCACACCCGCCCAATAGGACAACCTCGCCCTACCCTACCAATGCCTAAAGCTCACGGTTGGGCGGGGCAACTTCGTCAGCCACGGTTGCTGGATGGCTGACGAGTACAGTACTCCGCGCTTTTCATTCTGTAAAGCAGGTATCAGTAGTAGGTTTTTGGCTCAGCATCTCGATTCACGTATGCTCGCGACACCCACGAGCTCCCCAATGGGGATGAACCGCAGGTCTCAGTTGGGTGCAGAAGCACTACTGTTCCGTTCCCCGCTCGCGCGGGGATGTGCTCGGTCTGGCCCTGGCCAGACCGAGCGTCTCGTCGTAGTCCAGATGCACCTCCCGCCCATCCGGGCGAAGCAGGCTGATGTGTCCATCGCGCAGGACCAAGACAGGGCGATAGCGCAGCCGGCGCTGCTGTCCGCGCAGCGCGTCGATCTGTGTCTGGACGATGGGATCGGGATCGACGCAGTCCAAACTCAGGCCCCAGTTGCCCGGCAGCCGTACGCTGCTCAGTTCCCATTCGTCCTGCGTCGCCGTGCAGCGATTCGCCGCATAGGCGCGCAGGCCGCCGTCTGTCACCGATGCGAGCACACAATCGATGGACTCGCCGAGGCGCGTGGGGATGCGCTCGTCATCGGTCCAGACGGCGGTTGATCGATAGCCTGCAGGCCAAGCGCAGATGTTCGACTCCGCGACGGTGGCCGGCGCGACGACGGTCTCTCCCGTGGCTCTGGCGTCCGCCAGCGCAAAACACGCCGGCGCACTGCCCGAGTAGACCTCGTCGACGGTACGCCGGAAGTCCTGCGGCAGGATCAGGCGTTCACCGAGTGCCTGCGCTGCCAGCCAAAGTTCGCCAGCCATCGGATACACAAAAGCTGCACGGGGAAAGAAGCGCCGGTACCAATCGGCATCGGGCTGAGCGCCGCGATCCGGGCCATACACCGTGTACACAATGTCCCCGCGCTGGTCCGGCCCATCAACCGGATTGCCCGCCGCATCCCGGCAGTGGCGACGCAAGCGTCCCTGACGTTGCAGCAGCAATTCGATGGGCGCGAGATCCGAGATCAGCCAGTCGAAATCCAGATCCAGCGATTGCTCGACCACCTGGGTAGCCACCAGCACGCGCCCGCGCCGCGCGGCGGCCAGCGAATACTTGTTGAAGGCGCCCAACGCCTGCTTCTGAATGCGCTGGCGATCCACCAGTGCAAAACGGGAATGGAACAACTGGACCCGTTCCGCGCCCAGCAGCGTGACCAACTGCTGATAGCTCTGCAGCGCATCGCCAACCGTGTTGCGTATCCAGCAGACGCAGCGTCCTTCGGCGCTGGCTTGCGCAATGCGCTGCAGCAACTGCGCGGAATCGCTGACGTAGTCGATGCGGACTGTGCGCTCAGCCGTTTGAGCGGCGTGCAGCGGCAGTTCGAGCGGGGCAGGAAACCCAGGCGACCAGTGTGTCAGCATGGGATAGGCACGCGAGTGCAACACTGGCGCGAGCGCTTTGGTCCGCGGGCCAATTCTTCGCGATGGCACCGCAGGCGTCCCCTGCTGGACGCCCTGGAAGAAGGCCGCCAACAGTTCGCTGCGCGCCGACTCCGGCAGGGTGGCCGAGAGCAGGATGGCGCTGCCGCCCGCCAGTGCGTGGGAGGTCAGCAAGTTCTTCAGCACCACCGTCATATAGGCGTCGTAGGCGTGCACCTCGTCAACAATCAGGACCTTGCCGAACAGCCCCAGCAAGCGCAGTGGCTGATGTTTGACTCGCAATGCGGCCATCTGGGCCTGATCGAGTGTGCCGATGCCGAGGTTGGCCAAGAGCGCCCGCTTGACGCTTTGTCCCAGCCACTCGTTGAGCCCCAGCGACGCGGTATCGGCCTCCTGGCGCAGGTGGTCGTCTGAGCCTTGTGCCAATCGACGCTGGAAGCGCTCATCGCTATCGCGCGCGCCATGGGCCAGCACGATGCTGGCGCGGGAATCGGCGGCGAACAGCCGGGCGCCCACGCTGTCGACACGGTCGTACATCTGATCCGCGGTCGCCTGTGTGGGAAGTCCGAAGAACAAGCCCTCGGCCATACCGGCAGCCATCAAACGATGCGCGAGCATCAGGGCGGCCTCGGTTTTCCCGGACCCGGTGGCGTCTTCCAGAATCAACAGCTGCGGCGTGTCAGGGAGCGACAGCTCAACGGCCAGCGCTTGCGCTGGCCGTAGCGTCTGGTGCGCAAGCGACGGGAACAGCCGCGCGAAGTCCGCAGCCGGCGCCGGTGGTGGCAGCTCCATGCCGGATTCGGCAACCGCTCGCTGCGAGTTCGGCAGCGCCACGTCCTGCCAGTAGTCGGACCAGGACTTCGACCGCTGCGCGGCATTGGCGTAGGGAAACCAGCGCGTATTGGAACCCAGCCAATCGCCCAGGACGACCAGTCCCGCGATCCACCAGGACGCGAGCGACGCGCGGGAGGCATCCGGGTGCCAATCTGCCGGCATCACGGGAGCGGCGTATTGCTGCCACGCCCAGGTCGCAAACTGCAGCGCATCAGCCTGGCTTTGTTCGGACATGGGCAAGCGGGACTGCCCGTCCTCGCTCGGTGGTCGACCGTGGTGACCAAAGGCCGCCATGACCAGCGGCTCATACGCGTCGGACTTGAGAATCCCGGCCATGCCGGTCGCCCAGGCACTTGAACACCACAGCGCGGCGGACACAGCGTCATGGTGCTTGTCAGAATTCAGCACGTCGCGAGGACTGAGCCCGGTGTTGGCACTGTAGATGTCGACGCGCTTGTACTGGAAGTTCTCGGCGAATTTGCCCAGATCGTGCCAAGCGGCGAGCGTCACCAGCAGGCCCTCAGCCGCCGCCGTCGGCAGATGCAGCAGAGCCGCCAGATGCGCCGTGAGCCGCGGTCGCACGCGCAACAACTGATGAACCACTGCAGCAACATCCAGCGCATGGAACACCAGCGGATGCCAGCCCTCCGGCTCGCCCTCCGACGCCTTGCCCCAGTACTGCTGCAACCTTGAGTGGTTCACCCGCACTTCCCCCTGCCGCCTTAGATAAATGTCGCTCGGGCGCCGAATGTCCCACGCGCGAGCACCGAAGTTGCGATTGTTGATCTCGATGGCCTCCGCCGTTGGTCCGTTCGCGGCGACTCGGACAGCAGAGGCCAAGGCGAAGGCGAGAACCTGGATTGCCGCTCCCCCGCAGCGCCCACGGGCGCCGCGGGGGTTCGCAATGACGCCGGGGGAGTGTGCGGCGCTTAGGGGTTCGCGGGCGCCGGCGGAGTGCGGTGGTGCGGGGGTTCGCAATGGCGCCGGGGAGTGTGCGGCCCTGGGGTTGACAATGGCGCCGGGGCTGTGCGCCGCGCAGAGTTCGCGGTGACGCAAGGGAATTCCGGCAAGACCCCAACACCGCGGCGTCATTGCAAAGCCCGCGTCCGCGACGCGGACGCGGGCTGTGGCAATCCAGGTGTTGCCTTGGTGGCGGCGGCGCCTGTGATTGCCGGCGTTGGCGGCCGTGGCGATAGTCACGGCCCGGACCGCAAAGTCAAAGGCGAGAACCTGGATTGCCACACCCCCGCAGCGCCACGGGCGCCGCGGGGGTTCGCAATGACGCCTGGGGAGTGTGGTGCTTCGGGGGTTGGCAAGATCGCCGGGGCAGTGCGCCGACGCGCGGTTCGCGTTGATGCTGGGGGTTCGGGCAAGACCGCAACATGGCGGCGTCATTGCGAAGCCCGCGTCCGCGCTGCGGACGCAGTCGCGCAAGGGGCCTTGCAGCCGGCCATCAGCTCGGCCAGTCGCTTGAACCGATGGAGGCTGCGCAATCACCTATCTCAGCAGGCTTCGCATGTGCCTATTCAGTGGGTCGTCCCGGCTACGGAGCTCAGCCAGCCTTGCGATCTCAGCCGCTCTTCGGCAATCGCAAGCTGGCGCGGGGTGAACTGCTGCTTGCGCGCGCTCCAGCTGTAGACCTGACGTTCCAGGCTTTCCTGCTGTGTGGCGCCCTCACGGCTCATCACCCAGTGCACGGTGGAGAGCAATTCCATGCCAAAGGGCGACTCGAAGCCTTCAACCAGACGCGATACGCGGTCAAAGCGGGCACGACTGATCTCGTGCTGATCCAGATAGTCCTTGGCGTCCTCGACCGCACCGGGCACCAGGGTGAGCGGCTTCTCGGGCGCGTCGCCACCATCGGCATAGCCTGCAATCAGGTGGCCCTCCACCGCTTTCAACACATGGCGCAGGTTCTCGGCGTAAGGCCCGTAATGATGCTTGACGTACTTGAGCCGCAGCGGTTCACCGGCTTCCTGCATGAAGTACATGAGCTTGTGCACTTCCAACAAGGAAACGAAGGGATCCAGCAGGCCGCCCAGATAGCGTTGCATCAGTTCAACCAAGGCGGCACGTCCCGGGGTCATCTTGGGTGCGTCCCGGACCTGTGCCATCTTGTCGTTGGCCGGGGAGCTCTTGGGCTCAAAGACCAACACCTGCACGTGGGCAAGGCCCGCGAGCGCGCGCTCGATCCGCGGGCGCACGTCGTCCCAGTCCAGTCCGCCCAGACCACTGCCCAGCGGTGGGATCGCGATCGAGCGTATGCCCTTGTCGCGGATCACGTCGACCAAGTCCGCAAGGCCGGCGTCGATATCCTCGATGCGGCTCTTGCCGCGCCAATGGCGCTTGGTGGGAAAGTTGATGATGAAGCGCGGCTGCGTGAGCTGCTGTGTCTCGAAAACGAACATGCGCCCAGGCTGAACCGCCTCACGCTTGCAGGCCGCTTCATAGGCCTTGAAGTTCGCGGGGTAAGCGTTCTTGAACTGCAGGGCGACGCCACGGCCCATCACGCCGACGCAGTTGACGGTGTTGACCAGTGCATCGGCCTCACACATGAGGATGTCGCCCGAGGTGTACTCGATCATGGCTCCGCGCCTCTCACTCAGTAATACCAATCTGGCAGGACTTCGACCTTGGGCCGATGTCCGTTCGCTGGAAGGGCGTTGATGACTTGGCCATACACGGCCGCTGAGCGAACGCCGATGCGCTCGATCAAGTGCCACGGTAACCGCCGCTCAATCAGAAACTCGGCTTGCTTGCCGTCCTTGTACGCCCGCCAATCTCGAGCCTGCACCGCAGTCCAGTTGATCTCGTCCAGTCGAGCAAGGTCATTTCGATCTTCGAAGAAGTACGAACCCGCATTCGACAAGGTGAACGCCCAGCGCGCAGCCTGCGCGTCCGCCCACGCAACGACCGACTTTAGGTCGGCCTCAAGATGCAGAATGGGCCCTTGCCCACCGCGGTACGTCATCTCCGGATGATTGCGCTGATGGATCAGGTACAGCATCACCGAGCGCGGGCAGAAATAGAACGGCACGCAGTCGCCGACGTGCAGCGTGGGGTGGCTGCTGAGTCGCAGTTCGTTCAAGCGCCGCGCCTTGATGCTGTTCATGCCGATGGTGGTGCCGACTGGTGCGCGCCGCACAAGCTCCGCATCGCACCATAGCTGGCCGTCCGCGACGATCGAGGGCAGACGATCAATGTGCGCGATGTGGTAGAGCTTTGGCGCAGGCGGCACCGCCGTGGCGGTCTTGACGGTGGCCATTGTCTCTCCACTAGCCACTGCAGATGTACTGCACGCTACAGTACCGAAGTGCCTCCCACAATTCGAAGACTCCCAGCCCACGACCCTGCTTTTGCAGCGACCTGAGCTGTGTTCGGCCGGTCGGCAAACTTGCATCTGAGACCTGTAGGTGAGGGCCGACGAGGCCGTCGGCCGCGCCGGAGGACCGGCGCCCTCCACGGCACGGCGGAGCGTCTATCCACCGGCCCCGGCACCAGCGTCAATGCACCGCCAGCGCCCACGCATGGACGGCTGGGCGCCGTCCTTGCGCGCAGGGCGTTCGTCCTTGGGCCAGCCGGCTGCGTCGTCGGGCGCTGGAGTTTCGTCCTTGGACGGCTGGCGGCCATGGATGCTGGCCGGCGTTCGGTTGATGAGCCATCAGCGACCGTCATTGACGGACCCAGAGTTGCTCGATGGACCGGCGGCGTCGGTGGATGGACCGCGAGCGTCCGTCGTTGGGCGGTCGCGGGTTCGACGTTGATGCTGGGAGTACCAACGATGAACGCCGACGCTTCGTCGTTGATGGTTGGGACCTTCGGCGATGGGCACCGGCAGGTTCATCGTTGGACCTGCGGACCCCATCGTTGGACGCCTGACCTTCATCGTTGGACCTATGGCCGTCCATCGTTGAAGGTGGGAGGTCCATCGATGAGTCGGCGGCGTTCATCGATGGTGGTGCGCAGGTCCATCGTTGATGGTGCAGTCGTTCATCGATGAACCTTCGCGGTCCATCGACGAATCCGCGGCGTTCATCGTTGGACGCTGCAGGTTCATCGTCGAGGGTGCAGTCGTTCATCGACGAACCTCAGAGGTCCATCGACGAGCGTCAGAGGTTCATCGACGAGTCCGCAGCGCTCATCGCTCGATGCGGCTGGATCTACGCTGCGTACTTCAGAGTTTTCGGATTTATCCAGATTTAACTGGCGTCTCGTGTGGTGAGACAGCCGTGTGTTTTCATGCTTCCACGCCGGCCAAAACGGCCGACGGACGATCCCCACCGGGTGGTGAGGACGAACTACTGAAGAGCATAAGGAAGAAGACAATGAGCAACGACAATCTGATCAACCTGAACCTGAGCGATGCGCAGCTGGCCGCGATCGATGCGGCGCTGACGACACTGGAGACTGAGCTGGCGGGCCTGGTGGCGCTGAGCGTCACGCAGAAGCGCCGCATGCTGCGGATGGGCGACCGCTCGGAGAGCTTCAGCCGTCAAACGCTGCAGGTGATCAGCCAGAACCCGCAGATGATCCCCGCCAATATCCCGGTGGCTGCGGCGGTGGCGGATCTGAAGCTGCTGGACCAGCTGCGGGCCCGCACGGCGCGGTTGACGCGTCTGTGCCAACGCAGTAACGAGACCGATGCCGCCTTGGGCAACAACATCCTGGCGGTGGCGTTGAAGTCCTACGCCCTGTTGAAGCTGACCGGTCGCACCGAAGGCGTGGAAGCGCTGCGTCGCGATCTGTCGACGCGCTTCTCCCGCTCCAAGCGCCTCACGCCGGAGGTCGACAAGGCCGCCTGAGCGCCGATCAGTGGGTGTGGTGAGGAAAGCCGCCGATGGGCGGCTTTTTTTATTGGGGCGGTTGGCGTCGCGCTAGCAGTCGCGGCGGGTTGCGAAAGGCGCCGGGCGCCTCGCGTATCGGCGGGGTCGCGGTTGTGGAGATCAGGGACGCGAGGACCCGGCCTACGGGGGCGGACTACGCCAAAAGAGCGGCGTCATTGCGAAGTCCTCGTTCGCGGCGCGGACGAGGGCTGTGGCAATCCAGGTGAGGATTCTGTCTTTGTGGTAGTTGCCGACGTTGCCGAGGCGGGTGGTCGCGGTGAGAGCGTAAACCTGGATTGCCGCACCGCCGCGGCGCCCAAGGGGGCGCCTCGGCGGTTCGCAATGACGCCGGATGGGAGCGAAGGTGGTGGGAATCGGAATTGCGAAAGGCGCCGGGCGCCTCGCGTATCGGCCGGGTCGCGGTTGCGGGCATTAGGGACGCGAGGACCCGAGGCTGTCGGGACCGACTCCTCCCGAACACAACGGCGTCATTGCGAAGTCCTCGTCCGCGGTGCGGACGAGGGCTGTGGCAATCCAGGTGAGGATTCTGTCTTTGTGGTAGTTGCCGACGTTGCCGAGGCGGGTGGTCGCGGTTAGAGCGTAAACCTGGATTGCCGCACCGCCGCGGCGCCCAGGGGCGCCTCGGCGGTTCGCAATGACGCCGGATGGGAAGGTCGGGCGTGGTGGTTGGACCTGCGGTCGACGGCGGCCTTTGCCGGGGGCCTCTCGTGTCGCCACTACTGAGCAGCGTCGCCAGCCGTGCCCTGCCCTTCGCGCCACCAGCGGGGTTCGCGCTGGCGCCAGCTGTCGAGCTGTGGTGGCTGTCCGGGGCGCAGGCGGACGCGGATGGCGCCGGATTCGGCGGTGTTGAGTTCGCGCGCGGGTAGCGCGGCCACGCGGGCGCGGACTTCGGGGCGCGGGAAGCCGTAGCGATTGCGCCAGCCGGCGGAGTACAGCACCCAGCTGGGTGAGACGGCGCGCAGGAACTCGGCGCTGGAGGAACTCTTGCTGCCGTGGTGGCCGGCGATCAGCACGTCGACGTCGAGCGCGGCGGGCTGCTCGCGCAGCAGTCGCGCCTCGATCAGTTCGCTGGCGTCGCCGGGGATCAGCACGCTGCCACCGGGACTTTGGATGCGCACAATGCAGGAGCTGTCGTTGTCGAGGTAGGGCAAGGTGGCGGGCGGGTGCAGCAATTCGAACTCGACGCCATCCCAGTGCCAGCGCTGGCCGGTCTCGCACAGGGTGGCGCCCGGAATCGTCGCCGGCGCGGAGGTGGCGATCGCCGCGATCGGCAGTCGGCGCTGCAGGCTGCGCGTGCCGCCGGCGTGGTCCAAATCATCGTGGCTGACGATCAGGCGATCGAGCCGGTCCACGCCCAGCTGCACCAGCGCCGGCGCCAGCACGCGATCGCCGAGGTCGCCGCCGTCCGGGAAGCCGGGGCCGGTGTCGATCAGCAGCGCGTGACCAGCGGTCTGAATCAGCGTCGCCTGCCCCTGCCCGACGTCCAGCAGGCTCACGTCCAGCCCGCCCGCTGGCAGCGTCTCGCGCGGCGGCAGGAACAGCGGCAGCAAGGCAAACACGCCCAGCGCACGGCCGGGAAAGCCGCGTGGCGCCAGCAGCCACAGCGTGCCCAGCAGTGCCAGCATCCAGGCGATCACGCCGGGCGCCGGCATCGCCCAGCGGGCGGCTGGCCAGTCGGCTGCCATCAGCACCAGCGCATCGAAGGCGCCGAGCAGCCACCAGGCCAGGCCGAACAGAGCGGCGCTGACCGGCGCGATCGGCCAGCAGGCCAGGCCCAGCAGCAGCACCGGGACGACGATGAAGGTGACATAGGGCACCGCCAACAGATTGACCAGCGGCGCGGCCAGACTGGTCTGCTGGAAGAAGGCCAGCCCCAGCGGCAGCAAGGCAATCGACAGACCCAGCTGCGGCCACAGCCAGGCGCGCCACAGCGGCAGCGGCGCCCAGCGCTCGCCAAAGGCCAGAATCAACCAGGCGACGGCGCCGAAGGACAGCCAGAAGCCGGCGCTGAGCGGCGCCAGCGGATCGATCAGCAGCACCGCCACCAGCGCCAGCGCGTAGCGCGTCCACCAGCCAAGTTCGCGCCGCGTCAGCACGCCGGCCAGCATCGCGGCGATGGTGATCAGCGTGCGCTGGGTGGGCAGACTGAAGCCGGCCAGCAGCGCATAGGCGGTGGCGGTCAGCAGCGCGCCGATCGCCATCGCCACCGGCCGCGGCCAGCGCAGACCCAGGCTCGGAAACAACCAGTACAGCAGCCAGGCCAGACCGCCGCCGAGAGCCGCCGCCAGACCCACGTGCAGCCCGCTGATGGCAATCAGATGCGTGGTGCCGGTCGCGCGGAACAGGTCCCAGGCCTCGTCGTCGAGCTCGCGCGTGTCGCCAATCGCCAGCGCCTTCAGCGTGGCGCGCTGGCGGCCGGGCTCTAGCGTGCGGTCGAGGGTCGCGGCGATGGCCTCGCGCCAGCGGTCCAGATCGCGGCGGGCGCAGGCGCTGTCCGGCTGGCCGCCGCCCGACACGTAGCCGGTGGCGCCGATGCCGGCCGCCAGCGCATAGCGCTCGAAATCAAAGCCGGCCGGATTCACCAGTCCACGCGCACGCTTCAGGCGCACTTGCAGGCGCAGGCAATCGCCCGCGCGCAGCACGGGTGCGCCCTCGTACCAGGACAGCCGCAGGCGCTGCGGCACGCCGGCTGGCGCCTGCTGCACGGCAAAGTCAAAGCGCAGCGAACGGGCGTCGCGCTGCGGCAGGCCGAGCACGTGGCCGCTGACGGCCAGATCCGCGCCCTCCAGCGTCGGGTCCAAGCGATCGGCGAGGCGCTGTTGGCCGGTCCACGCGGCGAGCACGAAGCCGAGCAGCGCAGCCGTCGCCCAGCCCTGGCGAATCAGAAAGGCCAGCACGGCCAGCGCCAGCAGCACGCCCAGCCACGCCGGGCTGGGCAGCTGGGTGCAGCCCAGCACCGAGCTGGCGCCAGCGGCAAAGGCGAAGCCATGAAGGGGACGGAGAAGGGGCGACATGCGGCGATGCTAGCCCGGAAGCCGCACCCAGCCGCAGCCAAAGCCGCGGCCGCCGGCGCGATGGAATTCGTCGCGTGAACCGGGCCTTGCGCGCGCACGGAGCCGCGCTACGACGGCCCATACATCTCGGCGGCACGTAGGCCGGGTCCTTCGCGTCCGCGATGTGGGATTCGGCGGTAAAGCCTCATACGCGAGGCGCCCGGCGCCTTTCGCACGGCCGCCGCCAAAGCCGCGGCCGCCGGCGCGATGGAATTCGTCCTGTGAACCGATCCTTGTGCGCGCACGGAGCCGCGCTACGGCGGGGCATCCATGCGCCGCGGCACGTAGGCCGGGTCCTTCGCGTCCGCGATGTGGGGGACGGCGACGCCGTCGCGTACGCGAGGCGCCCGGCGCTTTCGCCCGGCCGCCGCCAAAGCCGCGGCCGCCGGCGCGATGGAATTCGTCGCGTGAACCGAGCCCAACGCGCACGGAGCCGCGCTACGACGGGCATACATGCGGCGCGGCACGTAGGCCGGGTCCTTCGCGTCCGCGATGTGGGGGACGGCGACAACGCCGCATACGCGAGGCGCCCGGCGCTTTTTTCCCAGCCAAGCCGCGGCCGCCGGCGCGATGGAAGTCCTCGCGTGGACCGAGCCTTGCGCGCGCACGGAGCCGCGCTACGACGGGGCACGCAGCCAAAGCCGCGGCCGCCGGCGCGATGGAATGCGTCGCGTGGACCGAGCCTTGCGCGCGCACGGAGCCGCGCTACGACGGGGCACGCATGCGGCGCGGCACGTAGGCCGGGTCCTTCGCGTCCGCGATGTGGGGGACGGCGGTAAAGCCTCATACGCGAGGCGCCCGGCGCTTTTTTCCCAGCCAAAGCCGCGGCCGCCGGCGCGATGGAATTCGTCCTGTGAACCAGGCCGTTCGCGCGCACGGAGCCGCGTTACGGCGGGGCATGCATGCGGCGCGGGACGTAGGCCGGGTCCTTCGCGTCCGCGATGTGGGGTGCGGCGGTAAAGCCTCATACGCGAGGCGCCCGGCGCTTTCGCCCGGCCGCCGCCAAAGCCGCGGCCGCCGGCGCGATGGAATTCGTCGCGTGAACCGGGCCTTGCGCGCGCACGGAGCCGCGCTACGTAACGTACGCCGCCAAAGCCGCGGCCGCCGGCGCGATGGAGTTCGTCGCGTGAACCGATCCTTGCGCGCGCACGGAGCCGCGCTACGTGGCGCACGGCGACCCCGCCGGATGCGTGCCCGGCGTTTATCCGCCGCGCAGATCGACCTCGGCGATTCCGCCGGTGCGCAGCTCCAGTACGCGGTCCATGCGCGCGGCGAGGCGCCGGTCATGGGTGACGATCACCAGGCTGGTGCCGATCTCGCGCTTGAGTTCGAGCATCAGCTCGTAGACCTGCGCCGCCGTGCGCTCGTCCAGATTGCCGGTGGGTTCATCCCCGAACACGCAGGCGGGCCGGGTGACCAGCGCACGCGCCACCGCAGCGCGCTGGCGTTCGCCGCCGGAGAGTTCGCCCGGCTTGTGCTCGGCGCGCGCGGCGAGGCCCACGCGATCGAGCAACTCGCGCGCCCGCGCCAGCGCCTGCGCCGGCGCGGCGCCGGCTATCAGCAAGGGCATGGCAACGTTCTCCGCCGCCGTGAATTCCGGCAACAGGTGGTGGAACTGGTAGACGAAACCGAGGGCCTGATTGCGCAGCCGCCCGCGCGCGGCGTCGGAGAGATCCGACATGCGCTGGCCCTGCACCCAAACCTCGCCGGCGCTCGGCAGATCGAGGCCACCCAAGATGTGCAGCAGCGTGCTCTTGCCGGCGCCCGAGGCGCCGATGATGCCGACGCTCTCACCGCGCGCCACCGTCAGCGAGATGGCGCGCAGCACCTCGACCTTGAGACTGCCTTCGGCGTAGGTCTTGCCGATGCCGCGGGCCTCGATCACCGGATCATTCATAGCGCAGCGCCTGGGCAGGTTGGGTGCGCGAGGCGCGCCAGGCCGGATACAGCGTGGCCAGCACCGAGAACAGCAGGGACAACAGGCCAATGACGCTGACGTCATCCCAGCGCAGTTCGGACGGGACCGAGTTGATGTAGTAAATGTCGCTGGGCATGGCCTCGAAGCCGAAGGTGCGTTCGAGGAAAGGCACGATGATGTGGATGTTGCCGGCAATGGCCACGCCTGACACGAGGCCGATCAGCGTGCCGATCAGCCCCACGGTCAGCCCCTGAACCATGAATACGCCCATGATCAGCCGCGGGCTGGCGCCCAACGTGCGCAGGATGGCGATATCGGCCTGCTTGTCGGTCACCACCATCACCAGCGTCGACACCAGATTGAAGGCGGCCACGCCGACGATCAGCGAGAGGATGATGAACATCACCAGCTTCTCGGTCTTCACCGCGCGGAAGAAATTGCTGTGCTGCTGGGTCCAGTCGCGCACGCTCAGATGGCCGGGCAAGGCGGTGCTGAGATCGATGGCGACGCGCCAGGCCTGGAACATGTCGTCCAGCTTCAGGCGCACGCCGGTGACGCCCTCGCCTTCGCGGAACAACTTGGCGGCGTCCTCCAGATGCACGAAGGCGTAGCCGCGGTCGTACTCGTACATGCCGACCTCGAACAATCCGACCACGGTGAAGCGGCGCATCTGCGGCACCACACCCACCGGCGTTGCCCGCATCTGCGGCGCCATCACGGTGACGCTGTCGCCCAGTTTGACGCCCAGCATGTAGGCGAGTTCGCTGCCGAGCACGATGCGGTACTCGCCCGCCTTCAGATCGGCAAAGCGGCCCGCGGTCATCTTCAGGCCGACTTCCGAGACCTGATCTTCAAGATCCGGCACGACGCCACGGATCATCGCGCCGCTGATGCGCCGCGACTGCAGCATGGCCTCGCGCTCGATGTAGGGCGCGGCGCCGACCACGTGCGGCTGCTTCAGCGCGGACTCGACCACCATCGGCCACTGCTGCAGGTTCTCGCCGTAGGCCGACACCGTGGCGTGCGAAACCATGCCGAGGATGCGCGAGCGCAGTTCGAGCTGAAAACCGTTCATCACCGAGATCACCACGATCAAAGCGGTGACGCCAAGCGCGATGCCGAGCATCGACACCAGCGAAATGAAGGAGATGAAGTGATTGCGGCGCTTGGCGCGGGTGTAGCGCAGACCAATCGCGACCCACAAGGGATGGAACAGCGTCATGCCGCGGCTCCCAGCGGCTGCGGACGATGCGCCGACAGCCACAAGCGCAGGCGCTGGCGCGTCTCGGCGCTGACCTGATCGGGAAACAGCATCAGCGCCTGGGGCTGATCATCGAGCGTGTACGCCAGCAGCAGCGCCGGGCCGTAGCCGCTGGCCTGGGCCAGCCGGCCGCTGACGGCCTGTCCCTGACGCACACCGCCCACCAGCCCGTCGGCGTACAGGATCAAGCGCCCGCTGCGGGCGCCCAGTTGGCGATAGGCGCGGACGAGGAGCAGCAGCAGTGCGCAGGCCAAGGCGGCACGCGCGCCGAAGGGCAGATCGAGCAGCAGGATCGACAGCGCCGCCGCCAGCGCGCCCAGACCCAACAGGCCGCGCTCCAGGCGCCCGGCGCTGAGCTCGATTTCAATCGGGGTCGCGTAATCGCTCGATGAAGGCATGCAGTTCCGGGTCCTCGGGGGTGGCGCGCCCCAGGACCCAGTCCCAGAGTCGATCATCTTCCACGTGCAGCAAGCGCTCGAAGTTCTGCCTGTCTTGCGCTGACGCCGCGCTGAAGCGCCGATCCAGCCAGCGCGTCAGCACCACATCGAGTTCCTTCAATCCGCGCCGGCATTGCCAGCGCAAGCGGCCGATCTGCGCTGCGGCATCGGGGTCGGTGCTCACAGGTCGAAGGCGCGCCGCAGAAAGCGGATCAGTGTCAGCGGCCATTGGGTGCGCACGGTGATCCACAGTAGGCTGAGCAGCAGCATGCACATCAGCAGGCCCTCGACCACCAGGCTGGTGTGCACGCCGGTGGCGGAATACAAGCCCGCCAGCAGCGCCAGCACGCCGAGCACCAGCATGGCGGCCGCGTAGAGCTCGTTCAGGCTGGGCTGCCCGCGCATATCCGCCATCTCAGAGGCTGCGCCGCGCCACCATCGCCTTCTTGATCTCGGCGATGGCCTTGGCCGGATTCAGGCCCTTGGGACAGGTCTTCGCGCAGTTCATGATGGTGTGGCAGCGATACAGCCGGAAGGGATCTTCGAGGTCATCCAGGCGCGCGCCGGTGTCCTCGTCGCGACTGTCGATAATCCAGCGGTAGGCCTGCAGCAGGATCGCCGGGCCCAGGTACCGGTCGCCATTCCACCAGTAGCTCGGGCAAGACGTGCTGCAGCAGGCGCACAGAATGCATTCGTACAGGCCGTCGAGCAGCTTGCGATCCTCGGGCGACTGCAGACGCTCCTTGTCCGGCGGCGGCGAGCTCTGCGTGCGGATCCAAGGCTTGATCGAGGCGTACTGCGCATAGAAGTGCGTGAGATCCGGCACCAGATCCTTGATCACCGGCATATGCGGCAAGGGATAGATCTTGACCTCGCCCTTCACGTCCACGATCGCCTTGGTGCAGGCCAGCGTGTTGGTGCCGTCGATGTTCATCGCGCAGGAACCGCAGATGCCTTCGCGGCAGGAGCGGCGGAAGGTCAGCGTCGGGTCGATCTCATTCTTGATCTTGATCAGCGCGTCCAGCACCATCGGACCGCAGCTGGCCAGATCGACCTCGTAGGTGTCGGTGCGCGGGTTGCTGCCGCTGTCCGGGTCGTAGCGGTAGACCTTGAAGCGGCGCAGCTTGCTGCCGCCGGCTTTGGCCGCATGGTGCTTGCCCGGCTGGACCTTGGAGTTCTTCGGAAGCGTAAATTCGGCCATGAGGTGCTTCTCCCGCAGTTCTATCGCTCTATCGGCGAGCGGTGCGCGCGGCTTGCGTCGCGCTCACGGGTGGATGGCCGGTTGCGCCATCCCCCGCCTTCACCATTCACCACTCACCGCTATTTCAATACGTGCGCGCCTTCGGCGGCACCGGTTCGACATCGCTGGTCAAGGTGTACAGGTGGACGGGGCGATAGTCGAAGCTGACCTTGCCGTCGGCGTCCACATAGGCCAACGTGTGCTTGAGCCAGTTGACGTCGTCGCGGTCCTTGTAGTCCTCGCGCGCATGGGCACCGCGGCTTTCCTTGCGGTTCTCCGCCGAGTAGATCGAGGTCAACGCGCAGCCCAGCAGGTTCTCCAACTCCAGCGTTTCCACCAGATCGGAGTTCCACACCAGCGAGCGGTCGGCGACGCGCACATCGGCAAAGCCGCGACTGATCTCGCTGACCTTGCGGCAGCCCTCTTGCAGCGATTCGCCGGTGCGGAACACGGCGGCGTGCGTCTGCATGGCTTTCTGCATGGCCAGACGGACATCCGCGGTCGGCGTGCTGCCCTTGGCGTGGCGCAATCGGTCGAAACGCGCCAGCGCCTGATCGTAGGCAGAGTCCGGCAGCTTCTTGTGCGGCGTGCCGGGCTTGACCACCTCGGCTGCACGGATGGCCGCAGCGCGACCGAAGACCACCAGATCGAGCAAGGAATTGGAGCCGAGGCGATTGGCGCCATGCACGGAGACGCAGGCCGCCTCGCCGATGGCCATCAAACCCGGCACCACGGCGTCGGGGTTGCCGCCGCGAATGGTGACGACCTCGCCATGCACATTGGTCTGGATACCGCCCATGTTGTAGTGCACGGTCGGCAGCACCGGGATCGGTTCCTTGGTGACATCGACGCCGGCGAAGATGCGCGCCGACTCGGCGATGCCGGGCAGGCGCTCGTGGATCACTTCCGGCCCCAGATGCTCCAGGTGCAGATGGATGTGATCGGCTTCGGCGCCGACGCCGCGACCCTCGCGGATCTCGATGGTCATCGAGCGGCTGACGACGTCGCGCGAGGCCAGATCCTTGGCGTTGGGCGCATAGCGCTCCATGAAGCGCTCGCCCTTCGAGTTGGTCAGATAACCACCCTCGCCGCGCACGCCCTCGGTGATCAAACAGCCGGCGCCGTAGATGCCGGTCGGGTGGAACTGCGTGAACTCCATGTCCTGCAGCGGCAGACCGGCGCGCAGCACCATGCCGTTGCCGTCACCGGTGCAGGTGTGCGCCGAGGTGCAGGAGAAGTAGGAACGGCCATAACCGCCAGTCGCCAGCACCACGGTGTGGGCGTGGAACACGTGCAGCGCGCCTTCGGCCAGATCCCAGGCGATGACGCCGCGACACACGCCCTCCTCGTCCATGATCAGGTCGAGGGCGAAGTATTCGATATAGAAGCGCGCATCGTGCTTCAGCGACTGCTGGTACAGCGTGTGCAGGATGGCGTGACCGGTGCGGTCGGCCGCCGCGCAGGTGCGATGCGCCGTGCCCTTGCCGTAATGCGTGGTCATGCCGCCGAAGGGGCGCTGGTAGATGCGGCCGTCTTCGGTGCGCGAGAACGGCACGCCGTAGTGCTCGAGTTCGATGATCGCCGGGATCGCCTCTTTGCACATGTACTCGATGGCGTCCTGGTCACCGAGCCAGTCGGAGCCTTTGATGGTGTCGTAGAAGTGGAAGCGCCAGTCGTCCTCGCCCATATTGGCCAGCGCCGCGCTGATGCCGCCCTGCGCCGCCACCGTGTGGCTGCGCGTCGGGAACACCTTGGTCAGGCAGGCCGTCGACAGGCCCTTGGCCGCCATGCCCATGGTGGCCCGCAGACCGGCTCCGCCGGCGCCAACGACGACGACGTCGTACTTGTGATGCGTAAGCTTGTATGCCTCGGACATGAGCAATCAGCCGCCAATAGCAAGTCGCAGGACCGCGATCGAGGCCGCCAGCGGGACCAGGAACGCGAGAAAACGGATCAGCACCATCAGGGTGATCTCCAGCCCACGGTGATGGATGTAATCCTCGATCACCACCTGCAGGCCCAGCTGTCCGTGGTGGAACACCGACCACAGGAAGGCGATGGTCAACACCGCATTGAGCGGTTGCGCGAAGGCCGCGCGCACCGTCAGGTAGTCGGCGCCGGTCAGACTGGCCGCCAGCCAGACGAACCACAGCGACAACGGCGCCAGCGCGATCGCCGTCACCCGTTGCGCCCACCAATGGCTGACGCCCTCGCGCGGGGAACCCAAACCGCGCACTTGCTTCAGGGGCGTACGAAAAGCGCTCATAGACATCTCCTCAGCTCCACAGGCACCACAGCGCGAGCGCGGTCAGCACGGGCGTCAGCCCGACCACCAGCCAACCCGTCGTCGCTGCGCGCTTCAGATCCAGACCCCAACCGGTATCCCAGGCCAGATGGCGCAAGCCATTGAGCCAGTGGTAGACCAGCACCAGCACCGCAGCCGCGCTGATCACTCGACCCGGCAGCGAGGCCAGAAAGCCGGTGTAGTTCGCCCAGGCGTCGGGGCTGGCGGCCAATGCGATCAGGCCCCAGCTCAGCAGCAGGGCGGCGGCGCACAACACCAGACCGGTCAAACGGTGGGTAATCGACGTGACGGACGTCAGTTGCTTGCGATAAATCTGCAGATGCGGCGAAAGCGGACGAGCGCTGCTAGGCATGATGATCCCCGATTCCGGTGGAGTGGACGACCTGCCTGGGTCGCCCCGAAAGGGTGGCGAACAATAACAGCAGAGGTGCCGCGGTGCAGCACTTGTACTTCAAAAGTCTATGCACCGACCGTTCTTCTCCCAGTCGCCGTAACGTGTCGGCTCGGGGCCCGCGCGACCGCCGATCTCGCGCGGCGCGGGGGGTGTCGGCACGCCGGCCACCGGCGCGCTGGCCGGCACGGTCTCGGCGGGCGGCGACTCAGGCTTGACCTCGGACATGGCATTGTTCTCCTATCAACTGGACGCTACTCGGACTCGGATGATCAACGCGCCAAGATTTGCGCTACTGGACGTCAACGGCGTCGACGCGGCGAGCTTTCTGCACAGCCAACTCGCTTGCGAGGTGCGCGAACTGGCCCACGGCCATTGGCGCTTCGCCTGCTATTGCGAGGCAGACGGCCGCGTGCAGGCACTGATGGTACTCGCACGTTTGAGCGACACCCAGTTCCATCTGTTGCTCCCGGCCGACTTGGCCGACGCTGTGCGGACGCGACTGCTGCGCTACCGTCTGCGCGCGCGCTGCAGCATTGATCTGCATGCGCTCAGCCTGGGCAGCGCAGGCGGCCAATACGCCATCAGCGGAGCGGCTTTCGAGGCCCACTGGCAGGCGGCGGAGGCTGACACGGCGACGACCGAGCCGGAACTCTGGAATCGGCAAGTGGCGCTGGGTCAGGCCTGGGTCTGCGCCGCCACCTCAGGCAAGTTTCTGCCGCAGATGCTGGGCTACGCCGAGATCGCCGCCTTCAGCCTGCGCAAGGGCTGCTTCCCGGGCCAGGAAATCGTCGCCCGCACGCACTATCTGGGCCGCAGCAAGCGGCGCCTGGTACATGCCACCGCAGCGGAGGCGAGCGTGTACGCCGAGGCCGGCAGCGAGTGGATCGATCCGGCACTACCCACAGTCAGTGCGGTGCTGCTTGGCAGCCGCTGCGATGGCACCGAGGCGCTGCTGGTAGCGCCCGATTCGATCCCGGTCGGAGCGCGTTTACAGCGCGCTGACGGCGCCACTGGCGCAGGCTTCGTGATCGATCGCGACTATTCTGAAACGAAGCGCGACGCCGGCCTGAATGGCGGCCCCTATGCCGTGGTCAGCGCATAGCGTTCGCTGGGCAAAAGTGGTATGACCATAACGCGTTCCCTGGGGGGAGTAACACCATGCAGCAAACGCCAAGCGGTCGGTTGATGCAGTCGCTACGAGTCGCAGCCACACTGGTCTGCGGCGTGCTCGGGTCCACCGGCTATGCGGCCGAGTACAACCTCGCCGTCGAGCCCACCTACACCCAAGATCGCGCCAAAGAGGTGTATGAACCTCTGATCCAGTACCTCGGCAAAGAGACCGGGCATACCTTCAAGCTGGTGGTGGCGCGCAATTACGCCTTTTACTGGAACGACATGCGCAATCGCAAAGATCTGCACTTCGTCTTCGACGAGGCGCATTTCACCGATTACCGCATTCAGCGCTTCGGCTATGAGCCGCTGGCGAAGTCCTCGGTGCCATCCAGCTATTCGCTGCTGTCGCAAGAAGATTTCGGCGAAGGCAATGCGCAGGCCTTCGTCGCGCGTCGACTGGTGACGATGCCGGCGCCCAATCTGGGTTACGCGCTGCTGCTGGAGTATTTCCCGAATCCGATGCAGCAACCCGAGCTGCAGTCGCAAGCCACCTCCTGGCGTGACACGGTGGAGATTGTCTTTGCGGGCGAGGCCGACGCCACCATGGTGCCGAGCTGGCTGGGCAACGAGTACCCGAACCTGATCCCGGTGATCAAGACGCGCGAATTCCCTGGGCCGTGCATCTCGGCATCGGCGGATGTGCCGGCCGACGTCAAGGCCGCAGTGAAGACCGCGCTGTTGAAGCTGCACGAAGACCAGAACCTCTACGAAGTGCTGAACGAGCTCGGCACGCCGCAGTTCGTGGAAGCCACGGCCGCCGAGTATCGTGGTTCGGACGAGATGCTGAAGAACTTCTACGGTTACTCGAAGCGCTGAGTACGCTGCGGGTCGTCGCACGACGACCCGCTTGGCGCAGTGCCTGTCCTGGCATGCACAGGCGGAGCAGTGGGCGCCTCGAGCACCCTGCAAGGGCTGCGGTGTTGGAGCCCTGCCGCTACTTCTGACTCAGCCGACGCGTGCCGCCGACCGCCGCTGGACCAGATAGACCGAGGCCGGCGGCAGATTGAGCAGCGTGAAATCCACCCGGCGCGCCTGCAGCTGGAAGCGCTCCATGATGGCAGCCGGGATCGGGCACTTGGGGCCGTAGGTGAATTGCACGATGCAGCCATGCGCGGGCAGACATTCCAAGGTCGCCGCGACGATGGCTTCGACCAGGCCTTCAGGCATCGACAGAAAGCCCAGGGAACTGACCACGGCGTCGGTCTGACCGTCGCTGAAGCGCTCGGTGCGCCGCAGCAGCTGCGGCAGCTCACGCGCGTCGCCGCAGACCACCGCCGCGCCGGCAAACTCCTGCTTCAGGCCCGCGTGCAGTTCCGGGTTCAACTCCAGTACGAACAGATCAGCCGCCTGCAGCCGGTGCTGCAGCAAGGCGCGGGTGATCGCGCCGGTGCCGGCGCCGAGTTCCACCACGCGCCGCACGTCCGCCGGCAGTGCCATGGCCATGGCCCGACCGAGGCGCGGACTGCTCGGCACCACCGAAGCAGTGCGCAGCGGCGCCCGCAGCCATTGCCGGAAGAACACCCAGTTGCGCCCGGCTTCGGCGCGCAGGCGTTGCAGGGTGTGCACTGAGGAGTCGTTCATAGGCATCCTGGAGGATGAATGCGCCCAGCGTAGCAAGAGGACAGCCGGCGTGCCAATGTGCCGGGCGTCGTCCCCAAGGCAGCTGAGGTCGGTAGCGCCGCGTTCCAGTCCGACACGCGGCTCATGCCGGACCGGGACGCGCTGCTCAGCGCTCGATCTTGGCCTGCTGTTTGATGCTCTGGGCCAGTTCCAGCGCGCGCTTGCGCTGCAGCGAGCTGCGGATGCCTTCCTTCAGCTGCTCAAACGAGGGCGCACTGAAGGGACGGCTCTCGCGCAACAGCGCGACATGAAAGCCGTAATCGGTTTGCACCGGCTGCAGGGTGTAGCTACCCGGCTGCAGCGACTGGATGGCTGTGCCCAAGGCCGGCGGCAACTGCGGCAGCCGCACCCAGCCCAGATCCTTGGCATCGCGCACGCCCGATTGCCCAGCCTGGCTGGACATGGCGTCATCGAAGGCGCTGCCGGCCTGCAGCGCAGCCAGGAATTGCTGCGCACGCTCGGCGTTGTCGAACAGCACGTGCGCCACGTGGTACTCGCTGGTGCCGGTGGCCTGCAATTGGCGATCGTACTCGGCCTTCAGTTCATCGTCGGTCGGCGTCCCCGCGCCACGCTCGATCATCAGCCCGCTCAGGCGGTTCAGGCGCTCCAGTTCCATATCGGCCTGCACGCTTTCGTCGGCCAGCAATCCGCGCTTCTCGGCCTCCATCGCGACCGCCAGCAACTCGCCCAGCTGGTCGTAGGCCTGCTCGCGCTGTCCGGGATCGCGCAGCTCCCAACCACGCTTGCGCGCATAGGCCTCCACCAGCGCCTCCGGCACCGCGACACCGTTGACCTTGAGGCTGCTCGCCGCGCCCTTCAACTGAATCACGCCGGCGCCGAGCGCCGCCTCGTTGGACGGATGGGTGCAGGCCGTCAGTGACAGGGCCAGCAGCAGAGCCGGCAGACGCAGATTCATGGGGATTCCTCCGGTGTCAAAGCTAGGATGGACAGGGCGTGGATATCGGTGGTCATCAACTCACCCAGCGCGGCGTAGATCAGCCGATGGCGCGCCAGCGGTCGCTGCCCGCGAAAGACCTGCGACACCACACGCACGCGAAAGTGCCCGCGGCCATCGCGCGCGCCGGCGTGTCCGGCGTGCAGATGACTCTCGTCGATGATTTCGAGTGCGGTCGGCTGCAGCGCCAGCTGCAGGCGCTCGCGCATCAGCTCCGGCCGGTTCACGGCAGTACCTGACGCAGGGGCCGCACCTCGATCGAGGCGTAAACGCCGGCTTCCACGTAGGGATCGGCCTCGGCCCAGGCCTGGGCCGCCGCGATCGACTCGAATTCGGCGACGATCAGACTGCCCTGCGGCTTGGAATCCGCGCCCTCGCCGTCCAGCAGCGGCCCGGCGAACTTCACGCGTCCGGCGTCTACCAGGGGCTGCATGCGTTGCAGATGCGCCGGCCGTGCCGCCAATCGACGCTGCAGACTGTCGGGATGGTCCCGACCCAGGATCATGACCAACATGAACGGCGCTACCGCGACACACAGGGGCGCGCATGGTACGGAATCCACCCGGTCCGGTACACTCCCGCTTCTTTGCCAGCCGCGGGCCCGTTCACCCGCGCGCCAGCCTGTGCTCCTCCCGTCTGCGCCTCGATTGCCCTCATCCACGCATGTCCCGCCGCCTCGAAATCCATCCGGTGTCGCCGCAAAAACGTCTGATCGATCAGGCGGTTGCAGCCCTGCGCGCGGGCGAATTGGTGGTCTATCCCACCGACTCGGGTTATGCCTTCGGCTTTGCGCTGGACTCGCGCCAGGCGATGGAGCGGGTGGCGCGACTGCGCCAACTCAAACCGCGCCACAATTACACGCTGGCCTGTCGCGATCTCAAGCAGATCGGCCAGTACGCGCGGGTGGACGATGCCGCCTTCAGGCTGATGCGCTCGCATCTGCCGGGTGGCTACACCTTCATCCTGCCCGCCAGTTCGCTGGTACCCAAGCGCGTCGCGACCGAGAAGCGGCGCTCGATCGGCGTGCGCATGCCGGACCATCCGGTGGCGCAGGCGCTGATCGAGGCCCTGGGCGAACCGCTGCTGAGCTCCAGTCTGGTGCTGCCGGGCCAGGATTTGTACGCCTTCGAAGTGGACGAGTTGTACGAGCTGCTCGATCCCCAGGTGGACGTGTTCATCGATGCCGGCCCCTGCGGCATGCATCCGACCACGGTGGTGTCGCTGCTCGATACGCCCTTCGAGGTGCTGCGCTATGGCTGCGGCCCGGTGGATTGGGAATGAGTACGCCGCCTGATCCCGCCCCGGACGACGCGGTCCTGGCGGCCGCCAGCGCGCGTCAGGCGGAGATACCCTTCGCGCTCGTCCGCGGTGAACCTTTTTATGAGGTGCCGAGGGATCTGTACATCCCGCCTGATGCGCTCGAGGTCATCCTCGAAGCCTTCGAGGGGCCGCTGGATCTGCTGCTGTACCTGATCCGGCGCCAGAACCTCGACATTCTGGACATCCCGATCGCGGCGATCACGCGCCAGTACATCGGCTACATCGAGATGATGCGCGAGCTGCGCTTTGAGCTCGCGGCCGAGTATCTGGTGATGGCGGCGATCCTGGCGGAGATCAAATCACGCCTGCTGCTGCCGCGTCCGCCGGTGGTCGAGGGCGAGGAAGACGATCCGCGCGCCGAACTGGTGCGTCGCTTGCAGGAGTACGAGCGCTTCAAGAAGGCCGCCGAGGATCTGGACAGCCTGCCGCGCATGGATCGCGACACCTGCGTTGCCAGCGCCTACGTGCCCGAACGCAAAGTGCATGTGGTGCCGCCCGAGGTGGAGCTGCGCGAACTGCTGCTGGCCTTCCGCGATGTGCTGAATCGCGCCGATCTTTACGTCAGCCACCAGATCCGGCGCGAGCCGCTGTCGGTGCGCCAGCGCATGTCCGAGGTGCTGGACGCACTCGCCGACGGCGTCTTCCGCGAATTCACCAGCCTGCTGTCGACCACCGAGGGGCGCCTGGGCATCGTGGTGTCCTTTCTGGCCATGCTGGAGCTGGCCAAAGCCAGTCTGGTCGAGATCATCCAGGAACGCCCGCTGGCGCCGATCTATCTGCGCTCGCTGGCGGTACGCGACGAGAATCCCGCGACATGAACACACTCAAAGCCATCGTCGAGGCGGCCCTGCTGGCCGCCGGCCAGCCCTTGACCCTGGCGCAGATCGCCGAGTTGTTCGACGAGCAGGAACGGCCCTCGCACACGGAGCTGGCGCAGGTCATGCAGTCGCTGATGGCCGATTGCGCCGAGCGCGGCGTCGAACTGGTCGAGGTCGCCAGCGGCTTTCGCTATCAGGTCAAGGCGCAGGTGCACGCCCATGTGGCGCGCCTGTGGACCGAGCGCCAGAGCAAGTACTCGCGGGCGCTGATGGAAACCCTGGCGCTGATCGCCTATCGCCAGCCGATCACGCGCGGCGAGATCGAGGCGGTGCGCGGCGTGGCGGTGAGCACCCAGATCATCAAGACGCTGGAAGAACGCGAGTGGATCCGCGTCATCGGCCATCGCGACGTCCCTGGCCGCCCGGCGCTGTACGGCACCACGCGCGCCTTTCTGGACTACTTCAGCCTGAAGAGTCTGGATGAATTGCCCACCCTGGCCGAGATCCGCGATCTTGAGTCCATGGAACCTGAACTTGCCTTCCCCGATCGCAATCAACCGAGCCCGCCCGCAGCGGTCGAGGTGGCAGCGGTCGCAGCCCCGTCGACGGAGACCCGCCAATGAAAGCCCGCACTACCCTGTCGCTCAAACGCGGCTCTGACATTGTCGGCCCCGAACGCCTGCAGAAGCTGCTGTCCAAGGCCGGCCTCGGCTCGCGCCGGATGATCGAGGAGCGCGTGCTGCGCGGCGAGATCGAAGTCGATGGCCGTCCGGCCTCGATTGGTGACTCGCTGGGCGATGGGCAGACGGTCAAGCTCGATGGCCGCGAGTTCGTCGTGCGCGCCGTCACCCATGAAGGCCCGCGCGTGCTGGCCTACAACAAGCCCGAGGGCGAGGTCACCACCGCCAACGATCCGGAAGGCCGTCCGACCGTGTTCGACCGGCTGCCACGGCTCAAGGGCCTGCGCTGGATCTCGGTCGGTCGGCTGGATCTGAACACCGCCGGCCTGTTGCTGTTCACCACCGACGGCGAACTGGCGAACCGGCTGATGCATCCCTCGCAGGAGGTCGAACGCGAGTACCTGTGCCGCATCCACGGCGATGTCAGCGAGGAACAATTGCAGCGTCTGCGCAAGGGCGTCGAACTCGAGGACGGCCCGGCCCATTTCGACGAGATCGAGGCGCTGGGCGGCGAAGGCAGCAACAAGTGGTTCAAGGTGGTGCTGAAGGAAGGCCGTCAGCGTGAGGTGCGCCGGCTGTGGGACGCGGTGGAGGCCGAGGTCAGTCGCCTCAAGCGCGTGCGTTACGGCGTCATCGAGCTCGGCAAGGACTTGAAGCGCAGCTGGTATCGGGAGCTGGACGCCGACGAGATCGCGCGCCTGCTGCAATCGGTGGACCTGCCGATGAGCACGCGCACCGAGTTGCGCATCGTGCCGATCGAGAAGGCCCGCAAACAGGAACGCGGCCAACGCCGCGAGCGTCCCGAGGGCAATCCGCGCTGGAAACGCGAGGCCTCGGAAGCGTTCGCCGAACGCCGCGCCGGTCCGCGTGCGCGCAGCGGCGAGCGCGAAGGCGCGCGCCGCGGCGGCGTCAGCTTCGAACCGATCCACGCGCCCGAGGGTGAGCGGCGCTCGCCGCGCGGCGACAGCCGCCCTGCCCCGCGCCGCAGTGGTCCTGGCACCGACAGGCCCTACGCCGCGCGCCCGCCACGTCCGGAAGGCGGCGCGCGACCCTATCGCAGCGGTCCGCGCGACGATGCCGGCGGCGAACGCCCGGCGCGCAGCGCACGCCCTTCAGGATCGCGCGACCGCGGCGCCGGCTCCGGCCCGCGCCCGTCTACGCCCTGGGCCGGACGCGACAGCGCCCCGCGCGCACGCAGCGACGCGGGCGATCGCGGCCCGCGCAGCGCAGACGCGCGTACCGAACGCAGTCCCCGAGCCGCGCGTCCCGGCGCCTGGGACGGCCCCGCGCGAGCTGGTGCACGCACCGACGGTCCGCGCGGTGCCGGCGCAGGTCCGCGCGGCCCGCGCTCGGGTCCATCGAGTGATCGCAGCGGTCCGGGCGGGCGCAGCAGCGCTGGCCCGCGCGGCGCGGACGCTCCCCGCGGCGCATCGGGTCCACGTAGCGCCAGTGGGCCGCGCGCCGCAGGCCCGCGAGCTGCCGCCGGTCCGCGCAGCAGCGGAGGCCCGCGCAGTTCCGCAGGTCCGCGCGGCCCGGGGGGCCCGCGTGCATCGAGTGGTCCGCGCGGCGGCGCTGGCGGCGCCGGCGCACCGCGCGGCCGCAAGCCGGCGCGTTGAGTCTGGTCGCGCCGCGGTGCAAACCGCGGCGCCGCCTCAGCCCAGGTTGATCCAGGTCGCCTTGACCTCGGTGTATTTCTCGAAGGCGTGCAGGGATTTGTCGCGGCCGTTGCCGGACTGTTTGTAGCCACCGAAGGGCGCGGTCATGTCGCCGCCGTCCCAGTAGTTGACCCAGACGCTGCCGGCGCGCAGGCGCCGCGCCATCCGGTGCGCACGGCTGATGTCGCGCGTCCACACACCGGCCGCCAGACCGTACTGGCTGTCGTTGGCGATGCGCAGCGCTTCCTGCTCATCGCGGAAGCCGATCACAGAGAGCACCGGCCCGAAGATTTCCTCGCAGGCGATGGTCATCTCCGGGCGCACCTGATCGAACACCGTGGGTTCGATGTAGTAGCCACCGGTCTCGGTCAGCACGCGCTGCCCGCCGAGCCGCAGAGCCGCGCCCTGACGAGCGCCCTGCTCGATGTAGCCGAGCACGCGCTGCATCTGCACCTCATCCACCATGGCGCCCATCGGCGCGTCGGGATCGAGCGGATGCCGCGGCTGCATGCGCCGGCCGGCCTCGACCACGGCGGCGACGAAGTCCTCGCGGATGGATTCCTCGACCAGCAGACGCGAGGCCGCGGTGCAGACTTCGCCCTGGTTGTAAAAGATGCCGGACGCGGCGGCAGCGGCGGCCTGCTTCAGATCCGGCGCATCGGCGAACACCACATTGGGGCTCTTGCCGCCGCATTCCATGTAGGCGCGCTTCATGTTCGAACGCGCAGCGCAACCGAGCAGATGCTTGCCGACTGCGGTCGAGCCGGTGAACACCAGCCCGTCGACGTCCATGTGCAGCGCCAGCGGCTCGCCGGCGGTCTTGCCATAGCCGGGGAGCACGTTCAGCACGCCGGGCGGCAAACCGGCCTCGAGCGCCAGCTCGCCCAGCCGCAGCGCGGTCAACGGCGATTTCTCCGAGGGCTTCAGGATCACCGAATTGCCGCAGGCCAGCGCCGGCGCGATCTTCCACACCGCCATCAGCAGCGGAAAGTTCCATGGCACGATGGCCGCGACGACGCCCAGCGGCTCACGCGTGATCAACCCGAGCTCATCCGGGCCGGTCGGGGCGACTTCGCCGTAGACCTTGTCGATGGCCTCCGCCGTCCAGTGCATGCAGCGCACGCTGGCCGCCACATCCACGGCGAGCGCGTCGCTGATCGGCTTGCCCATGTCCAGCGTTTCAAGCAGCGCGAGTTCTTCCCGATGCGTCTGCATCAACTCGGCCAGCTTCTGCAGCACGCGCTTGCGCTGCACCGGGGAGCGATTCGCCCACACGCCAGACTCGAAGCGCTGGCGCGCGATGCTCACCGCCAGCTCCACATCGCGCTCGCCACACGACGCCACCTGGGTCAGCACCCGCCCGTCGATCGGGCTGATGCAATCGAAGGTCTCGCCGGCAATCGCCGCGACCGCTTTGCCGTCGATCAGCGCCTGATGCGGAAAGCGCAGCGTTGCCGCGCGCGCCAGCCAGTCGGATTGCTTCATGCGGGGTACTCCGTGCCTGAGATCAAAAGGTCGGCGGCGTGCTGGCGCTGACCAGCACAGCGACGTCGTCGCCGAGGTTGCGAAAACGATGCGGCAATCGGCTGTCGAAATAGTAGGCGTCGCCGGGACCGAGCACGCGCACCTCCTCGCCGACGGTGACTTCCACCGCGCCGCTGATGATGACACCGCCCTCCTCGCCCTCATGCGAGAGCATTTCCGCGCCGGTGTCGCTGCCGGGCGGCATCAACTCGCGCAGGATGCACATCTGGCGACGTCGACGATCATGACGGCCGACCAGAAAGTAATGAATGCCGTTGTTACCGAGGTCGGGCAACTGCGCCGCGCGAAAGAAGGGACCGTCGTCGAGTTCCGCTTCGTCGGCGGTGAAGAACTCCGCCAGCGTGATCGGAATGCCGTCGAGCACCTTCTTCAGCGAGCTGATCGAGGGACTGACCTTGTTCTGCTCGATCAGCGAGATCGTGCTGTTGGTGACACCGACGCGCTTGGCCAACTCGCGCTGGCTGAGGCCTTTGCGCTTACGCACACCTTGCAGTCGTAGTCCGATGTCCATGGCCGAATGTTGCCAGATATTCGACAGGCTGTGCGTGCAGATGGCGTCAGAAGGCCCTTTCGCCTCTCGCATCGGGCGCGCTTGTCAAGTATTTTCGACACTCCCACCCCAGGAGCGCGCCTCCATGAACCACCCTTCCGAATCCGGCGGCTACGCCGCGCATTACAGTCAGGAGGCGACGACGCAGCCGGATCAGATGGACGCCTTCTGGATGCCGTTCACTTCCAACCGCCAGTTCAAGCACAAGCCGCGCCTGTTGGCGAGTGCGGCCGGCATGCATTACCGCTCGGTCGACGGGCGCGAGATTCTCGATGGCACCGGCGGGCTGTGGTGCTGCAACGCCGGGCATGCGCGCCAGCGCATCGTCGAGGCCGTGCAGCAGCAGATCGCGACAATGGATTTCGCGCCGACCTTCCAGATGGGTCACCCGCTGCCCTTCAAAGTGGCTGAGCGGCTGGCCGAGATCGCGCCGGATCCGCTCAAGCATGTGTTTTTCACCAATTCCGGTTCGGAGTCGGTGGATACGGCACTGAAGATCGCCATCGCCTACCACCGCGTGCGCGGCGAGGGTCAGCGCACCCGATTGATCGGCCGCGAAAAGGGCTACCACGGCGTTGGTTTCGGCGGCATCTCGGTCGGCGGCCTGCCCAACAATCGCAAGTTCTTCGGCGCTTTGCTGCCGGGTACCGATCATCTGCGCCACACGCTGGATCTCTCGCGCAATGCCTTCAGCCGCGGTCTGCCGGCGCACGGGATCGAGCTTGCGGAGGACCTCGAGCGCCTCGTGCTGCTGCACGACGCCAGCACGATCGCCGCGGTGATCGTCGAACCGGTGTCCGGCTCGGCCGGTGTCGTGCTGCCGCCAGAGGGCTATTTGAAGCGCTTGCGCGAGATCTGCGACAAGCACGGCATCTTGTTGATTTTCGACGAAGTCATCACCGGCTTCGGGCGCGTCGGTAACGCCTTCGCGGCACAGCGTTTCGGCGTCACGCCGGATCTGATCACGGTCGCCAAAGGCCTCAGCAACGGCAGCGTTCCGATGGGCGCGGTGCTCGCCAGCAAGGCCATCCACGACGCCTTCATGCACGGCCCGGAGGGCGCCATCGAACTGTTCCACGGCTACACCTACTCCGGCCATCCGGTCGCCTGCGCGGCGGCGCTGGCCACGCTGGACATCTACCGCGAGGAAGGCTTGTTCGACAAGGCGATCGAGTTGGGGCCGTACTGGGAGAACGCGATCCATGCGCTGCGTGGACTGCCGAACGTCATTGATATCCGCAACTACGGCCTGATCGGCGCGATCGAACTCAGCTCGCGCCCGGGCGCCGTCGGTGCGCGCGCCTATGAAGTGTTCACCCGCTGCTTCCACGAGAAGGATCTGTTGATCCGCACCACCGGCGATGTGATCGCGCTGTCGCCGCCGCTGATCATCGAGAAATCCCACATCGACAGCTTGTTCCAGCGCTTGGCGGAGGCCATCCGCGAGACTGCATAAGCCGCCAGGGCCCGATTACACCGCGACCAAAGCCTGACCGGGTCGCGGTGCTTCAAGCGTAACCAGTACGGGGACCAACAGGCGGGTCCCCGTCCAGGGCCCTGACATGAGCACCGAACACAACGCCCATCCGCAAACCACCGATCTGGCCTACACCCGCAGCAGCCCCTACGGCAGCATCGCCGAACCCACCTACTCCGGCGCACTGAGTTTCCTGCGCCGGCGCTACAGCAAGGACCTGAGCGGCGTCGATGTCGCCGTCGTTGGCGTCCCTTTCGATCTCGCCACCACCAACCGCCCGGGCACGCGCCTGGGTCCGCGCGCCATCCGCGCCGCCTCCGCCTCGCTGGCGTGGTGCGGCCCCTACGCCTGGCCGGTAGATCCCTGCGAGGCGCTGCACATCATCGATTGGGGCGATGTCTATTTCGATGCCGGCCAGCCGGAGCGCACGACCGCGCAGATCGAGGCGCAATTCGCCGCCTTTGCCGATGCCGGCGTGACCGCGCTGGCGCTGGGCGGCGATCACTACATCAGCTACCCGATCCTGAAGGCCCTGCGCCGACAGCAGTCGCAAGGTATCGCGCTGATCCACTTCGATGCGCACAGCGATACCTGGGCCGAGCCGCAGCAGCGCATCGACCACGGCAGCATGTTCTATCACGCCGCCATCCAGGGCATCGTCGACCCCGGCTGCTCGATCCAACTCGGCATGCGCACGCGCAATCCGGAGACTCACGGCTTCGAGGTCTGCGATGCGCGCTGGCTGCATCGCCATGGCGTGGATGCGGCACTGCAAGCGATCCATCAGCGCGTAGGCCAGCGCCCCTGCTACCTCAGCTTCGACATCGATTTTCTCGATCCCGCCTACGCGCCGGGTACCGGCACACCGGTGGTGGGCGGCTTCTCCACGCATCAGGCGCTGGAGTTGATCCGTGGACTCGGCACGCTGAACCTGCTCGGCATGGACGTGGTGGAAGTGTCACCCGCCTACGACCACAGCGAAATCACCGCCTTCGCAGCCGCCAGCGTGGCTCAGGAAATGCTCGCGGCCCTGGCGATGCGCCGCAGCCGCAGGTAACGGTGCGGCGTTTAAGCAAGCTCTTGCGAACCGCTTGCCAAACGTGGGTGCGTGGAGCCAAGAGCGGGTCAGCAGCTGTGTTCAAAGTCAAGCCGTTTTTGGCAAGTCATCGCCGCGTCGGCGCTCCCGCGCGTCGCGCAACTTGGCGTTGAGTCGCACCAAGAGCTTGCGCATGGCGGCGGTTAGCGCGACTTTGGATTCCTTGCCTTTGGTCTCCTTCAGGCGACGGTAGAAGGCGGCAATGTCGGGGTTGCAGGTAGTGGCGGAGAGGGTCGCCATGTACAGCGCTGTACGCGCCGCTTTGCGTCCGCCACGGATGTGGCGTTTGCCTCGCTGCTCGCCGCTGTCATTGGCTACCGGGGCCAGGCCGGCGAGCAGGCTGATCTGGCCGCGGGTGGCAGACCCGATCTCCGGGAGCAGGATCAGCAGACTGACGGCGGTGATCCAGCCGACCCCCTTCTCCGCATCCAGCAACTCGGCGTCGAGCTTGAGTTCCGGTTGGTCTTTGATGCGCGCCTTGATCTCTTTCTCGACCTTGTCGATGGCCTTGTCCAGCTGCTTGAGCAGGAGGTTGATCGAGCGTTGGACAAACTTGCTGGTCGCCATCTGCAGGCGATTCTTCTCCTGCGTACCACTTTCGACCAGATCCAGGCGCCACTCCACCAGTTGGCGCAGTTCGTCGTCCGCCAGCGTGGGCGGCGCCCAGCGCGGGTGGTTGGGCCGTATCGAGGCGATCTCCGCGAGCACTTTGGCATCGACACGATCGGTCTTGGCGAGGTAGCCCATGCCCTTGGCCAGGTCGCGCGCCATTCGCGGGTTGAGCCTCAAGACATGCAAGCCCGCGCGGGCGAGCACATCTGCAATGCCGCGCTCATAGGCCCCGGTGGCCTCCAGCGCGACGCGCTCGACCTTCCATTCCTGCAGGCGCGTCAGCACCTCAGCCCAGCCCTGGGGAGTCTGCGCCGCCTTCCAGGAGATCTTGCGTTCCCAGTGAAACAGCACCAGTTCCTTCTTGCTGACATCGATGCCGACGAAGCTCATGTGCGCGCCCTCCGACTGTGTGTGGGTGAGAGCGGTTCTCCACCACGGCGTCCGCCTTGCATATACGTGTGTTGAACACTGGCAACTGTCCGAGCGATGGGTGGAGAATCAAGCGGCGGAGTGACCTGCTGACCCACGTGCGTGTGCTGTACAGAGGCACCAGGGGGGCTCGTCACTCCGCCACTTGCTCCCAAACCAAACCTCTCGCAGTTCGCAAAAGCAGACAAGTAATTGTCAGAAGCAAGAGCGAAGCAGGAGAGTCAGAAGCTAGATACAAGGGGTCAGGGGTCGGGGGACCCACACTGCCGCGCTTCCGTGCACAGTCGCGGGTACCTGTTTGCCGTCCTAGTAAGCGCGCCGAAGGCGAGGCAGGGACTCTTGCCAAACATGGGTGCGGAGAGGCTAAGACGGGACTCGGGACTCGGGACTCGGGACTCGGGACTCGGGACTCGGGACTCGGGATCCGGGACCCGGGACCCGGGACCCGGGACTCGGGATGCGGGATGCGGGATGCGGGATGCGGGATGCGGAACGCGGGACGACGGCTTGCGCCGCATGCGGCGCGTCGGCACGAGCGCCTGCGAACTCGATCGCAGGCCGGAGGGTCCACTATTCAGCCCCGTCTCGAAGGGTTGCGGCCAGAATCGTCCGTCGCCTCAAACCGGTCCTAGTCCAGAGAGCCGGGCTAGGCCTGCGGGCCGCGCCTGGCGGCAGACGATTCTGACTCGCAACGCGGCTCACGAGACTTCAGAGTCCGTGTCTCGCCTTCGGCGCGCTTACTCGTTCTGCAAACCGGCGACAGTGCAACGCGGGCGCCTCACGGCTGGTCCCCCGCCCCCTGCCCCCCGCCCCGCCTTTGCCTACGCACCCATGGTTCCCCAGCGCTTCCTCAAGGCGACTCGTACCGCGAGTCGCCGTCCACCAGCGCGAAGCCGGATTGGAACCATTTGAGGTTCAAGCCGATATGGCGCGCGTCGGGATCCGCCCAGGCGTAGGACACTGGCTGGCCGGTGGCATCGTCGAGCAGATTCAGCGTCAGCACGTGCACTTTGTCGCCCTGAAAGGTCAGGCGCGCCAGCTGCACTGAGTAGCCGGTGCGACGGCCGTCTTCCCAGGTGATCGGCACCACGCGGCCCTCGCTGTGCAGGCGCACATTGCGCAGGCTGCGCCACTGCTTGTCTTCCGGCCTGGCGCCGCGCCCGGCCGTATTGAGCGCGATCCAGCCACTGTAGTAGTGCACCTTGCGCAGCTTGTGCGGCATCCCGGCGGCATTGCCGTAGATCAGGCGCCCGCTGTCGTCGCGCGCCGTGCTCAGGATCCACAGGCGATCGGCCCCGAGTTCGATCCGATCTTCCACCGTCACCGCCTTGGCCAGGCGCTCCGATGCCACCTTGCATTGCCCCGGATCGGTCGTGCCCAGAAACCCGCCGCTGGCTGGGTCGCGACGGAAATAGACCGCACATTCAGGCACATATCGCAAATCCTCAGGACGCAGCTGACGCAATAGCGCGAGATCTGCGGTCGGCAACTTCCAGGGCGCTTCCTGGACGAAGCTGTACTGATCGAGGCGTATGGCGTCGCGCTGGCGGTCGATCGCGTAGCGATACAGGCGCAGCCTGAACACCCGGTCCGGCTGATCGTCCAGCGTCTGCCGGGCGAAGAACACCGCGCCGCCGATCGCCGGCACCTCGACCGCGCGAAACAGCGCATGGATGTGCTCATGTGCGTTCGCCGCCGACGGCGCCTGTTTGGCCTGATAGACCTGCTCGTAGTTGTCCCACTCCCCGGCAAACCATTCGCTGAGTTGGGCCAGCCCGGCGTCCAGATCCAGCGGCGCGGGCGTGTCGGCTGCTGTCTCGACGTGAACCACGCCGGGCGTCTTCGGCGCCGGCGCGGCGCAGCCCAGGGTCGCCGCGCACAGGCCTGCAAGCAGCAGTCGTATCAGGGTCTTCAGCACGCGCGCACTCTCCGCAAGCATTTCAGGGCGTTCTGCCTCGCCGCAGTATCGGCTGACCGCGGCCGGCCCGCGAGATCCCGCGGCGCGGCGTTCAGGCGGCGGATCGGCCCATCCCACCGCCGGCAGGACGATGCTATGTTGCGCGCTTTCCGACCAAGACCACCGCCATGCTCGAACACCTGCAGCACGATCGAATTCTGGAGTTGCGTCTGGCGCGTCCGCCGGTCAACGCGCTGTCGCCAGAACTCATCCGGCTGCTGCGTCAGGCGATCAGCGCCGCACCCGCGGAGGGCGCCGAGGCGATCGTGCTGTCAGCCGGACCAGGGCTGTTCAGCGCCGGCCTCGATGTGCCCGCGCTGTTGCAACTCGATCGCGCCGGCATGCTGGCGATGTGGGACGACTTCTATGGATTGATGGCGGCGGTCGCCTGCTCGCCGGTACCCACGGTTGCCGCCATCACCGGCCACAGCCCGGCCGGTGGCACCGTGGTAGCGCTCAACTGCGACTACCGAGTCATGGCCGAGGGCCCGTTCAAGCTCGGCCTCAATGAAACCCAGGTCGGACTCGCCCTGCCGCGCGCCATCCTGGCCTCGCTGCAGCGCCTGGTGGGTGCACACCGCGCCGAACGCCATGTGGTCGCCGGCAACATGATCGACGCCAGTGCGGCGCTGGCCATCGGACTGGTGGACGAGCTCGTGGCACCCGCGCAAGTGATTCCGCGCGCCCTCGAATGGTGTCGCTTTCATCTGGGCCTGCCGCGCCGCGCCATGCGGCTCAATCGCGCCGCCGCCCGTGCCGATCTCTGTGCGATCTACCAGGACGCGTCAGCGATGCAGGTGGACGAGTTCGTCGAGGGCTGGTTCCATCCGGAAACCCAGGCGGTGCTGCAGGCGTTGGTGGCGCGGCTGAAGGCGAAGGGCTGAGCAGGAGCAACAGCGGGGCGGGGGGCAGGGGTCGGGGGACCGGCACTGCTGCACGTCGTCGTTTGCCGCCGGAGCAGCGCGCCGAAGGCGACACACTTCCCCTTCCGCCAAACACCAATGGGCAGGGGCAAGAGCGGGGCGGGGGGCGGGGGTCAGGGGACCAGGACTGCCGCACTTTCATGGCGCAATAGCGCGTCGTTTGCGGCCGGAGCAAGCGCCCACGGCGAGACCTTGGGTGTCGCTTGGACTATGGACGCCTACCAGATCAGATCGTCCGGCACCTGGAAGCGCGGATCGCTGTAGTCCTCGTCGCTGCTCGCCGAAGCGCCAATGCCTTCGGGCACGAATAGGGCGACATGCTGCGGCGCCAGCGCCAGCACGTCGCGCACGCGTTCCGGGGCCAGGATCAGGAAACGCCCGTCCACCTGCACGACGCCCAGCTCACCCGCATTCAGCGCCAGCAACTGGGCCGGCGTGACGTTGACCTTGCGGATCTTGCGGCCGTAAGTGAAGTTGCGGACATGCTCGCCGGCAGGATCGTTGAGCGCCTGGCCGGCCACCAGCTGCGCCAGCTTCTGACGCTGCTCGCGCTTGCGCTGGGCCTCTTCCTGCGCGCGCCGCTGGGCTTCCTCGCGCTCGCGCTTCTCGGCCTCGGCGCGTATCTGATAAGCGTGCGCCAAGGAGGGCTCGCCGTCGACGCGCGCCTTGGCCGGTGCCGGCTGCGCCGGCTTGGCCGACGCCGGGCGTGCGTGCTCTGGACGACGCTCGCCTGGCCGCGCAGCCTGCGGCTTGTGCGGGGGCTTCTTCGCCTCGGGTTTGGGCTCAGGCTTGGCCTGAAAGCCCGCCTGGATCAGTTGATCGCGCAGGGACAGACCCATCGTGGCCTCTTGCTACTCAGAGCTCAGGGCTGGCGCGCCCTCGCGGTGCAAGCACCCGGCGCGCCGGCTGAGATCGCCGCTCAGGCGGCGACCTGGGAACCTTCGAGCTGATCCTCGGGCAGGTTGACCTTGTTGTAATCGCCCAGCACGCGCATCAGCAGGATCACGCGTTCGGAGCCATCGGTGGTCAGAAACACGCCGCCGAAGTCCACCAGTGCGCTGTCGGCGAACTTGGCCGCCACCGCCTGACGCGCCGCCGTGGTCAGCTTGATCACGCCGGTTTGCTTGTCACCGCGCAGCTGCAATTCCTCGATGACCTCGGGCGGCACTTCGGCCGGTTCCAGGCCAAAACGCACCAGATTGCGTACGCCACGCGTCGAGCGCACGCGCGCCAGATTGTCCGTCATCGGATTGGCGTGCAGAAACAAATAGTTGGGGAACAGCGACTCCACTCGTTCAACCAGACCTTTGGCCGTGCGCAAGGTGCGGCGGATGCGCGGATAGAGGCACTGATAACCCTCACGGGTCAGGTGCTCAACGGCGCGGGTTTCTTCGCGGGGGCGGGTGTTGACGACGTACCACTTCACGATCGCGGTCCTCTCCTGCAGTCTGGCGAGTGCGAACCACCATTTCCCGACGCCCGGCGACCCCGACACTGCGCGAGGGCGCCCGGCCCGCACGCAATCTGATCGGGGTGTAGCCGCAACACGGGGGAAACCGTGGAGGGGCGAGTGTAAAGGAAAGCCCGGAACGCCCACAATCTTGACGGCGTCCGCAGAACATGCAGCAGGCGCCAATCTGAACTGATCGTTCAGGCGCCTGCCGGGCAGATCAAGTACGCGTGAGTCCCAACAAGCGCTCGAAATGCGCGATGGTCGACGGCAAGCCGCGATCCAGCGTGATCGTCGGCTCCCAACCCAGGACCTCGCGCGCCAGATCGATCACCGGGCGACGCTGCGTCGGATCATCGGACGGTAGCGGCTTGAAATCGATGACCGACGCGGATCCGGTCAGCGCGATGACCTTCTGCGCCAGCTCCAGAATGGTGAACTCGCCCGGGTTGCCGAGATTGACCGGACCGGTGAAGTCATCCGGCGAGGCCATCAAGCGAATCAACCCCTCGACCAGATCGTCGACGTAGCAGAACGAGCGTGTCTGCCGGCCCTCGCCGTACACGGTCAAAGCCTCACCCCGCAGCGCCTGGACGATGAAGTTCGACACCACGCGGCCATCGTTCGGGTGCATGCGCGGACCGTAGGTGTTGAAGATGCGCGCGACCTTGATGCGCAGCTGATGCTGGCGGTGGTAATCGAAAAACAGCGTCTCGGCACAGCGCTTGCCCTCGTCGTAGCAGGAGCGGATGCCGATCGGATTGACGTGACCCCAATATCCTTCGGGCTGCGGATGCACTTTCGGGTCGCCATAGACCTCGCTGGTGGAGGCCTGCAGGATCTTGGCTTTGACGCGCTTGGCCAGACCCAGCATGTTGATTGCACCGTGCACGCTGGTCTTGGTGGTCTGTACCGGATCGTGCTGATAGTGAATCGGCGATGCCGGGCACGCCAGGTTGTAGATCTCGTCGACTTCCACATACAGCGGGAAGGTGACGTCGTGGCGCATCAGCTCAAAACGCGGATGCCCGAGCAGGTGTTCGACGTTGACCTTGGTGCCGGTGTAGAAGTTGTCCACACACAGCACTTCATGACCCTGATCGAGCAGGCGCTCGCACAGGTGAGAACCCAGAAAACCGGCGCCACCGGTCACCAGGATGCGCTTGCGATCGATTTCGCGCATGGCGACCTCAGACGAATTCAGGACGGGAAATGCTGCGGCCACGGCCGATGCCGTAGTAGGCAAGGCCGGCGGCCTCGACCGCCACCGGGTCGAAGATGTTGCGGCCGTCGAACAGCACCCGCGCGCGCAGGACCTGCGCCAGCCGCGCAAAATCCGGGCTCCAGAACACCTTCCACTCGGTGGCGATGGCCAGCGCATCGGCGCCCTGGACGGCGTCCATCGGCTCCTGCACCAGCGTCAGATCGGCGCGCTCGCCGTAAATGCGCAGCGCTTCCTCGCGCGCTTCCGGATCGTAGGCGCGCACCTTCGCGCCCGCCGCCCACAAGGCCTCGACCAGTGTGCGGCTGGGGGCCTCGCGCATATCGTCGGTATTTGGCTTGAAGGACAAACCCCAGACGGCGATGGTGCGACCCGACAAATCGCCGCCGAAGTGCTTCTGCATCAGCTCGTAGAGTTTGGCTTTTTGGGTGTAGTTGACCGCCTCGACGGCGTCGAGGATGCGCGTCTCGTAGCCGACAGAACGCGCAGTACGGCCGAGCGCCTGCACGTCCTTCGGGAAGCAGGAACCACCGTAGCCCATGCCGGGATAGATGAAGGCGTAGCCGATGCGTGGGTCCGAGCCGATGCCGAGGCGCACCGATTCGATATCGGCGCCGACGCGTTCGGCAATATTGGCCACCTCGTTCATGAAACTGATCTTGGTGGCCAGCATCGCGTTGGCCGCGTATTTGGTCAGCTCGGCCGAGCGCTCGTCCATCAGCACGATGCGCTCATGATTGCGATTGAAGGGCGCGTACAGCGTCTTCAGCATCTGTACCGCGCGTGGGCTGCCGGAGCCGATGACGATGCGATCGGGCTTCATGCAGTCCTTGACTGCATCGCCCTCTTTCAGGAATTCGGGGTTGGATACCACGTCGAATTCCTGCGTCACGCCACGTTCGGCCAGCGCGGCTGCGATCGCAGCGCGCACGCGATCGGCGGTACCGACCGGCACCGTCGACTTGTTGACGACCACGGCGTAGCGATCCAGATGCTGACCAATGGTGCGCGCCACCGCGGTGACGTAGCGCAGATCGGCGCTGCCGTCCTCATCCGGCGGCGTGCCGACGGCAATGAACAGGATGTCGCCATGCGCGATCGCCTGCGCCGGGTCGGTGGTGAACTTGAGATTGCCAGACTGCCGATTGCGCTCGACCAGGTCATCCAGTCCCGGTTCGAAGATCGGAATCTCACCGCGATTCAGGCGTTCGATCTTGTGCGCATCGACATCGACGCACACCACGTGATTGCCGGACTCCGCCAGGCATGCACCGGTGACCAAACCCACGTATCCGGTGCCAAAAATCGCTACTCGCATGCTCGTTCCTGCTGTGGCAGGGCTGGTGACGACGCCTCCCGCGTGACCACCAACGCCCGAAGGGCGCTGACTATAGCGAGCCAGCGCTGCTTTGCTTACTCCTGCCGTGAAGGCTATGCAAAGGAGCGCGCGGTAGGCGCCGCATCAGTCCTCGCGCTGACGCTGTTCGAAGGCGGCGAGCTCGCGGCGATCGCGTTTGTCGGGCCGGCCCTCAGGCGGCTGATAGGCCTGCCGCGCCAGACGCTGCGCTTCCTGCTCGCGTTCACGGCGCAGCCTGCTGGCCTCGTGCTCCTGATACAGCGTCTGGGCGACGCTGGCCGGACCGCGCTGGGCCGCCAGCGCCAGCACTTCGACTTCCAGGCGCTCCTGTCCGCGCGAAATGCGCAGCTGATCGCCCACCTTCACCGCCTTGGCGGGTTTGCAGCGCGCGCCGTTGATCTCGATTTTGCCGCCCTCGATCGCCTGCTTGGCGAGCGAGCGGGTCTTGAAAAAGCGCGCCGCCCACAACCACTGGTCGGCGCGCATCGCCTCGGACGATTGCTCGGCCATCGGCCTGCGGTCAGGCGAACAGCAACTGGTTGAGACGGCGAACGAAGCCGCTGGGATCCTCCAACTGGCCGCCCTCGCTGAGCACCGATTGCTCGTAGACCAAGGTCGCCCAGGCGTTGAAGCGCTCGCCCTCGCCTTCCGCCGCCAATTTGGCGATCAGCGCGTGGTTCGGATTGAGCTCCAGCGTCGGCGCGCCGCCACCGGCACCCTGACCCGCCTGCTTCAGCAAGCGCTGCGTGTGCAAGGACAACTCATGCTGATCCACCACCAGCACACCGGCGGAATCGCGCAAGCGCGTGCTGCCGCGCACGGCCTTCACGCGCTCGCCCAGCACCGCCTTGATGCGCTCGGCCAGGCCCTCCGGCAATCCGGCGGCGGCCGGCGGCTCGCTGCCGAGCGCGTCCGGAATCTGCGACAGATCGACTTCACCCTTGGCGACCGAGACCAGCGGCTTGCCATCGAAATCATGCAGATAGGACAGCGCCCACTCGTCGATGCGATCGGAGGCCAGCAGCACCTCGACGTCCTTGCCGCGATAGGCTTCCAGATGCGGCGAGTTGCGCGCGGCCAGATGGCTTTCGGCGGTGATGTAGTAGATCGCCGTCTGGTTGGGGCGCATGCGCGCCAGATAATCGGCCAGCGACACCGTCTGCGCGGCGCCCTCGCTCTTGGTCGAGGCAAAGCGCAGCAGCTTGGCGATGCGCTCGCGATTGGCGTAGTCCTCGGTCAGACCTTCCTTCAGCACCTGCCCGAACTCGCTCCAGAAGCTCGCGAACTTCTCCGGCTGATCCTGGGCCAGCTTGTCCAGCGCATCCAGCGTGCGCTTGATCACGGCGGCGCGGATCTGCTGGGTCAGCTTGTTGTCCTGCAGCAACTCGCGCGACACGTTCAGCGGCAGATCGTCGGAATCGACCACGCCACGCACGAAGCGCAGATAGGCCGGCAGCAGGTGCTCGGCCGCATCCATGATGAAGACGCGCTTGACGTAAAGCTTCAGCCCGTGGCGCTCGTCGCGCTGGTTGCCGTACAGGTCAAACGGCGCTTTGGCCGGGATGTACAGCAGGCTGGTGTAGCTCTGACTGCCCTCGACCTTGTTGTGCGACCAGGTCAGCGCCTCGCCGTCGCTATGCGCCAGATGCTTGAAAAAGCCCTGGTAGTCCTCGTCCTTCAGCTCGCTCTTCGGCCGCGCCCACAGCGCCGAAGCCTGATTGACGGTCTCCCAGGCGGCCTCGCTGCCCTCCTCGGCCTCCGCGCGCATGCGGATCGGGAAGGCAATGTGCTCGGAGTACTTGGTGATCAGCGAGCGCAGCCGCCAGGACGACAGGAACTCGCTTTCATCGTCCTTCAAATGCAGCACGATCTCGGTGCCGCGCGGCGCGTACTCGATGCGCTCGACCGAGTACTCGCCGGTGCCTTCCGAACGCCAGTAAACGCCCTCGCTGGCATCGGCGCCGGCGCGGCGCGTGCGCAATTCCACCTCGCGGGCGACGATGAAGGCCGAGTAGAAGCCGACGCCGAACTGACCGATCAGCTGCGCGTCCTTACGGGCGTCGCCACTCAGGCTGTCGAGAAAACGCCGCGTGCCCGAGCGTGCGATGGTGCCGATGTTCTCGACCACTTCGTCGAAGCGCATGCCGATGCCGTTGTCGCGCAGCGTCAGCGTGCGCGCCTTGTCGTCAAACTCGATTTCGATCGCCAGTTCCGGCGATCCGGCCAGCAGTTCGGGCGCCTGGATCGCCTCGAAGCGCAGTTTGTCGAGCGCATCCGAGGCATTGGACACCAACTCGCGCAGGAAAATCTCCTTGTGCGAGTACAGCGAGTGGATGACCAGATTCAGCACCTGCTGAACTTCAGCCTGGAAAGCACGCGTTTCCGTCGTCATGGCGAGATCCGTGAAAGTGGAGACGGCGCGCAAACTGGGGGCGGCCGCGTCGGAATCAATAGCCCGCGCTCAGGCCAGCAGCGCTTCGATACGCTCGCCCAGCGCCATCAACTGCAGATCGCTGCCGATCGGACCGATCAGCTGCAGGCCGAGCGGCAGCCCGTCGCGGGTACAGCCCATCGGCAGGCTGAGCGCCGGTACGCCAGCAAAGTTCGCGAAACTGGTCAGATCGGCCTGATTGGCCGGCACCGGCGTGCCGAAAGCAAAAGCCGGCTGCGGCGTGGTGGGCGTCAGCAGCACATCCACGCTGGCAAACACCTGACGCGACTTCAGCACCGCCTGCTCGATGCGCATCTGCGCGGCCGCCAGATCGACGGCGCTGCGGCTGCGGGGGTAATCCAGCATCGAGCGCAGCGCGGGCGAGTAGCCGTCTGGATGCGCCGCCAGATCGGCCGCATGCGTCACCGCCATCTCGGCCTCGCACATCAGCAGGCCGGCGCGGCGGGTGCGGGCAAAATCGTAATCGTCGAATGCCACCCGCTGCATGCGCGGCAGCAGCGCGCCGATCTGTGCGATCGCCTGCTCGAAGACCCGGATGACCTCCGGCTCGACACCATGCGCCGACAGATCGGCCAGCACGCCCACGCGGATCTGCGTCGGTGCGCGCTCGCTGTGCGCCAACGGCACCACGCGCGACTGCGCGTCGTGCACGTCCAGACCGGAAATCTGCTGAAACACCGGCGCCAGATCAGCCACGCGGCGCGCCATCGGACCGATGTGATCGAGGCGTCGCGACGCGCTCACCAGTCCGCGCTGGGACACGCGACCGAAGCTGGGCTTCATGCCAACCACGCCGCAGTAGGCGGCGGGGATGCGCACCGAGCCCATGGTGTCGCTGCCCAAGGTCAGTGGGCAATGGCCGGCCGCCAACGCGGCCGCCGAGCCGCCGCTGGACCCGCCGGGCGAGTAGCCGATGCGATGCGGATTGTGGCAGGGGCCAAAATGCGGATTGTCGCTGTCGGCGCCGAGGGCGCCTTCATGCAAATGCAGTTTGCCGAGAATCACCGCGCCAGCGCGGCGCAGCCGGGTCACGCACCACGCATCCTCGCTGGCGAACTGCGCGCGGCGTGCGGCCAGTCCCACCGTCAACGGCATGCCGGCCACCGCGATGTTGTCCTTGATGCCGACCGGAATGCCGTCCAGCGGATGGTAAGCGCGCCGCAAGCGCCGGCGCTCATCGCTGGCAGCGGCCTGCGCCAGTGCGCCGGCGGCATCGATGTGCAGCCAGGCGTTGATGCGCGGATTGTCCGCGGCGATGGCGTCCAGGCAGGCCTGGGTGAGGTCGCGCGCGCTGCAGGTCCCGGCGGCCAGTTCGGCCGCAGCCGCGGCGGCGCCGAGTTGCAGCAGCGGGTTCATGGCTGCGGCGCCAGCACGTGACGGTCCAGAAACTCGACTACGGCCTCGCCCATGCGGTCCTTGTTGCCCTTTTTGCGGAAGCCGTGGCCCTCATCCGGCGCCAGCATGTACCAGGCCTCGGCGCCGTTCTCGCGCACCGCCGCGAGGATCTGCTCGGCCTCGCTGGCCGGTACGCGCGGATCGTTGGCGCCCTGGATGACGAACAGCGGACGGCGGATGCGGTCGGCATGCGTCAGCGGCGAAATGCTCTGCAAGAACTCGCGCATGGCCGAATCGCGCTCGTCCCCGTATTCCGGACGACGCTGATCCACGCGGTAGGGATTGGTGTTCTGCAGGAAGGTGACGAAGTTGCTGATGCCGACGATGTCGACGCCGGCGCGCAGCTGATCGGAGTAATGCACCAGCGAGGCCAGCACCATGTAGCCACCATAGCTGCCGCCGTACACCGCAATGCGTTCGCGATCAAACTCCGGCTGCGTGCCGATCCAGCCGATCAGCGAACCGATGTCCTTGACCGAGTCCTCGCGCAGGCGACCATTGTCGAGCGCCAAATAGGTTTTGCCGTAGCCGGCCGACCCGCGCACATTGGGGACGATCACCGCCATCTTGCGCTCGGCCAGCAGGAACTGGATGAACTCGTTGAACTGCGGGCGGCTCTGCGCCTCCGGGCCGCCGTGAATGATGATCAGCACCGGGTGCGGGCCGGCCTCCAGCGGCTTGTAGACATAGGCCGGAATCTGCCGCGGCAGACCGGCATAGTTGACGTCATTGTCGTGCGCGCCATAACGGATCAGCGTCGGCATGATGAACTGGTCGGCATTCAGCCCGCCGGTTTCGCCGCGCGTCCAGCGCGTCAGCACGCCACCGTTGATCGAACGCGAATACACATCGCCCGGCACCTGCGGGCCGCTGATGCCCATGCCGATCTCGGTGCCCTCGTGATTGAAGTGCATGGCCTGCACCACGCCATAGTCCAACTTCATTGAACGCACTTCAGCCAGATCCTGCTGGCGATCGTGGATGCTGACGTGGCTGCTGCCATCGACATTGCGCATCACTGCCAGGTAGCGGCCGTCCGCGCTGAGATCGATCGCCTCGACGTCCCAGCGCTGATCCGGGAACAGCGGCACGACCACGCCATCGTCCAGGTTGATCCGCACCAGCTGGACGAACTCGCCGAGCGCATTCGACAGCGCCAGCAGATACTTGCCATCCGGCTCGAAGCGCGCGCCGCCATCGAAGCTGGTGCCGCGCCCGACTTCGATACGGCGCTTGGCGCCGGTCATCAGGTCGACCAGAAACAGGCGTGCGTCGGAGATCGAGAAGGACTGCTGTACCAGCAGCGATTTTCCATCCGGCGAGAAGTCGAGCGGATACCAGCTGCCGCCATCCTGCACCACCAATTGCGTGGGTGCGTTGCCGTCGAGGTGGCCCACCCAGACGTCAAAATCGCGCCCGGTGCGCTGCGTGCTCGAGTAAGCGTAGCGACGGCCGTCGGGCGCGAACACCACGCTTTCGTTGCGCGATTTGCCGTCGGTCAGCAGCCGCGTACTGCCATCGGCGAAGTTCAGAAAATGCAGCTGGTAGTACTCGTTGCCGCCCACATCCTTGGCGAAAATGGCGCCGTTGACGGCCGCATTCGGGCTCACCCAGGCTTGCAGGATGGGCTCGTCGAAGAAAGTCAGCTGCGTGTGCATGCCTTCCGGCGCGTGCACCGCCGCCAACTGCGGCACATCGCCATAGCGCACCGAGATCAGCACACCCTGATCGCCTGGCAGCCAGCCCAGAAAACTGGCGGGGCGCACGTTCTGATAGCGCCGCAGCGCGTCCTTCAGCGCCGCATCGGACTCCGGCACGCCCTCGATGCGCATCGTCGCCTCGGGCGCGGGCGCGGCGCTCGGTTCGGGCTGAGGCGTGGCGCAGGCGGCCAGCGCAGCGATCAACGGGATGCCGAGCAGGCGCAGCAGCGGGGCGATGCGAGTGTGCATGAGCAGACCTTGGAACCCTGGACAGCGCCGAGTATAGGCAGCGCTTGTCGCCCGCAGACCCGCCGCGCGCAGATTCGAGCAAAGCCTCGGCATCCCCTTGACCCGCTGTCGCTAGAATCGCGCGCCTCGCCCCGTGCTATTGGAGTGCCGCAGCAATGAACTTCGCCTTCACCGAAGAGCAGTTGATGATCCAGGACGTCGCCCGACGCATCGCGCAGGAGCGCATCGCGCCGGTGGCCGCGGACTTTGACCGCAGCGGCGAGTTTCCGTCCGAGACCATCAAGGTACTCGGCGAGAACGGTCTGATGGGCATCGAGGTTCCGCACGAGTACGGCGGCGCTGGCCTGGATTCGATTGCCTACGCGCTGGCGATGATCGAAATCGCCGCCGCCGACTGCGCGCACTCGACCATCATGAGCGTCAACAACACGCTGTATTGCAACGGATTGCTGAAGTACGGCACGGAGGCGCAGAAACATGCTTACGTAACGCCGATCGCCACCGGTCAGGCTATCGGCGCCTTCGCGCTGACCGAGCCGCAGTCGGGCTCGGATGCCTCGGCGATGAAGATCCGCGCGGTGCGCTCGCCTGACGGCAGCTACTACACCATCAACGGCAAGAAGAGCTGGATCACCTCGGGCCCGGTGGCGAAGTACATCATGCTGTTTGCAATGACCGACCCGAGCAAGGGCTCCAAGGGCATCACCGCCTTCATGGTCGACACCGATCGCGAGGGCTTCCACCGCGGCAAGACCGAGCCCAAGCTCGGCATCCGCGCCTCGGCCACCTGCGAGATCGAGTTCACCGACTATCGCATCCCGGCCGAGGATGTGATCGGCAAGGAAGGCGACGGCTTCAAGATCTCGATGGGCGTGCTCGACGCCGGTCGCATCGGCATCGCCTCGCAGGCCGTCGGCCTGTCGCGCGCCGCCTACGAGGCCGCCCTCGCCTACTCGCGCGACCGCAAGTCCTTCGGCCAGGCGATCGGCTCCTTCCAGATGATTCAGGCCAAGATCGCCGACATGAAGTGCCGCCTGGATGCCGCCTGGCTGCTGACGCTGCGCGCGGCCTGGGCCAAGCAGCAAGCCCTGGCCACCGGCGCCCGCTTCTCCACCGAAGCCTCGGTCGCCAAACTGTTTGCCTCGGAAGCCGCGATGTACATCACCCATCAGGCCGTGCAAATCCACGGCGGCATGGGCTACAGCAAGGAAATGCCGCTGGAGCGCTATTTCCGCGACGCCAAGATCACCGAGATCTACGAGGGCACCAGCGAAATCCAGCGCCTGGTCATTGCGCGCAATGAGACGGGCTTGCGCTGAGCCTGAAACCGGTGCGCGGCGATTGCCGCGCACCGGCAACTCGGTCTCGCTTGCTCTGATGAACAAACGCCGCCTGGGATTCGCGCTTTGCGCGGGCTTCATTGTCGCTCTGACGATTGGCCTAATCTTGCGCCGGGGCGACAGCACTGTTGAGTTTTCGCCGCCGTTTGGGCTTAGGGCATCGAGTGATCTGGCGCCGCCACATGACAGGGCAGCAAACCCGGGCGCGGGGTTACCAATCGAGCGCCGGTCGGCTTCGGGAGACAATCCCAATGACAACGATTGGACGTTGAACGGCGCACCCGACGTGGCGCACTTGTTGGCGCTGCCGCGGGCCAAGGACTTGCTCCGAGAGATCTCCAAACTCCCGACGTCCAGCGAGCGAGCCGAAATCAAGAATGCCACGCTGCTGGCATGCTTATCGGCGCAAGGTGCCTACCAGACCATGCGGGAACCCCAGTCGCCCGCAGTCCATCTGGCAGCCCTTAGACATTTTCTGCAAGGCTATTGCGCGGGCATCGACCGCAATTCCCCTGAAGTCGTCAACGCACGAGCGAGCGCAGAACTTGATCAGGCTGTGCTCGAAGACGAATTAGAAATTGGTCGCGCCAACATACTGGACCAGAAGATCTACGCTCAGGAGCAACCTGACGAAGCAGTCACGCGCGAATGGCTGGACAGCTTGCTGCAGGCCAGAAATCCGCTGACTGCGCGCGCGCTCTCTCATCTGGCGACAGATCAATCGGGCCCCTTCTACTCCCTGTTGCGCGACCATTCGCTCGGAACCTGGGACGCGGGGCGCGGTTACCAACTCAGCGAAGCCGTGGCGGCGATCATCGCCTGCCGCAACGGACCGCTGTGCGCACCTGATCGGGCGTACACAATGACCGCCTGCATGGAGCGCGGGAATTGTGCGACAGGGGCGAGTTTGCTCGACATCCGGCGCGATTCGATGTCGCCGCAGGATTGGCGGATCGCCGAAGCCATCGTGGCGAGTCTGCAGGCGCGTCGGCGTGCGGGACGCGACGGCGGTTGATTGCTCAGCCCAGGTTCGAGGCGAAATCACTCAGGTGAAACGCCGGTGCGCGGCGACTCCCGCGCACCGGCGTGGTGTTAGCTTAGCGCTGCCAGGCCAGCTGTGGCGGGCGGCGCCGAGCGATCTGGCGCTTGCGCGCGGCGTCGATACGGCGGACCAATCGACCCAGGGCGTCATCGAGCGCCGTCAGCAGCTGACTGGCGCGCGCCTCGGCGCGAAAGCTGCTGCCGTCCCGCAGCGCCACCTCGATGGAACATGCGTGGTCCACGCCGCCTTTGGGTCCGTTCAGATCACGAAATCGCGCAACCAGCTTGTGGATGCCGGGCGCCAGTCGGTCGAGCGCGCGCAGCGCGCGCACGGTGAACTCGGAACGCAGGCGCTGCGGGTCGGTCTGCTGCTGGTCGATCACTTCAATCTGCATCGTGGTTCTCCTGTAGCGATGGAGTGCACCGGACGGCATGCATCCGTCCAGGCAGAAGTGTGAACCCAGAATCGACCCAGGGTTCCGCCCCACCGACAGGCGTTCAGCGCCGCTGAACCTTCGCTTGACGTGCGCTGAAGTCTGGCTTCACGGTTGCTTTGCATTCAGCTGGCCGACGGCCGGCATCGACGCGCCTCCTGCCATTCGGCGAGCCGGCCTATAGTCGCTTGGTGCCGTGCGCTGCGGCCGATCAGGGGGCTGATATGTACATGCGCTGGGTGTGCGCCATGGGGTGGATGACGTTTGCGCCGGTCGCTGCGGCGCTCGATTGTCCGGATCAAGCAGCCGTGGAGGCTGCGGTGACGCGCTACATCTCCCAGGACTACTGGACCACGTCCGAACGCGAGACCTGGAAAATCACAGATGTCTCAGGCTTCGAGTTCAGTGCCATCAAGACTGGCCGGATCACGCAGAAGCAGGTCGAGTGGGGCAAGGCGGCCGAGGACGTCTGCCCGGTCAAGGTCGAGTACTCGTTTCAGGTGACGCATGCCGATGGACGGGTGGAGCGCACCACCATGGGCGGCGACAAGGTTCACTTGTTCTATTTGGACGCCTTTGACGAATGGACCTTCAAGACCGATTGAAGCCGACGCGCCGTCCGATCGGGAACCGCGCCGAGTGGGTTGCTGGCAATCTCTCATTGCCTGCATAGCCTGAGCCCGCGTCAAGCGCTTCGGTGATCGATCTGCACGCCGGCGCAGGGATCCAGGGCAGCGATCATCCAGCGCGTGGCAGCGACTGGATCGGCGGCGCGACGCAGACGCTGCAGCCAGGCGCCGGCCTCGCCGTGGGCGGCGAACAGGCGATCGATCGGCGCCTCGATCAGGCACTCCCGCCAGAGACCGTCGGCGAGACTGATCCGGTAGTCCAAGGGGCCGCGGGCGGTCTCCACCTCGGCACTGCCCTGGAAGACGCCCGTTGCTGCTGCAACCGTCGCGCCGGGGTCCGCGGCCGACGGCGGGATCGACAACTGCGCTCGCAGCGCCACACGCTGCGCGATGGCGGCCTCTGCCATGGCCTGTAGACGCTGCGTGATTGCCGGCTGCAGCGTGGCGTCGGCACCGCGCAGCGCCGCGCTCAGCGCATTTTGCACATCCGCCAGACGGCGCCGCGGATCCTCGGCGCCGTCTGCCTCTGCCAGCGCGGCCAGGCGACCTGTATCCGGCTGCAGGTGTCCGCCGCCGGGCCTTAGCACATCCCCGGCCGGGTACAAGGCCAGCGCGATGGCATCGGTGCGGCGGCGCGCCGCCGCCAACGCTGCCACATCCGGCTCGCGCCCGGCCAAAGCCGGCCAATCGAGCGCGCAACGCCATTGATGTGCGGCTGCGACATCCGCGGCCAGCAGCAGTCGACGCGCCTGTCGATGTGCCGGGCCTGCCGGACAGCCGAGCGCTGCCTCGACGGCAGCCAGCGCCGCCAGTCCATGCGCCATCCCGCATAGCGGGAACATCAGCGTCAGCCAGCGCAGGCCCTCGGCCAATGGGCGCCCCTGCAGCAGGCGCAGTACGCCCAGCGGTCGTTCCGCCTGCGCGCTGAGCGACAGTATCTCCTCGCCGCGTGTGAGCAGCGTCACCCGGACCTGGCCGGCGCCAGTCATCCGCTGCGGTGGCCGTGTGCTGCCGCGAGCATCGCGCGCCGACTGGGCGGCGCCGGCGGGGCCTCGAACAGGCCATCGGCGGCCGCCTCGGCCGTGGTGCGCGCGACCGCCTGATCGGAGAACTCAAACATGGGTGAAAACAGTGAGATGGCGTCGTAATAGCCGACGCCGTCCAGACGGCCGACGATGGTTTCGTAGTCGCCGGAGGGAAAGCGCAAATCGCGCTTGCTGCCCTCGGGCGCGCCCTGCGCACGCGCGGGGTCGAGCGGCATCACGATGATGTTCATGAACCACGGGCTGATCAGCACGCAGACCACATCGTCGCCGCAGAGCCGCGCACCCACCGCCTCGACGCGCAACAGGCCGTTGTAGATCGGCAAATCGCGCATGCGCGCCTCGCGCAGCTTGAAGGCGGACTCCAGGGCCTCCACGCGGGCACGCAACTGCCCCAAGCGATCCAGCGGCACCACGTCGGCGCCGCCCTGATCGGCGACCCGATCAAGCAACATGAACTTCTCCTTCGGCGCATCGCAGGACGGGCAATGCCATCCCTCCGGCAAGCGCGCGAACGGCGTACCCGGCGGAATCTGATTGCTCATGTCGCCGATCTTCGGATCGTAGACCGTCCAGCAGATGCCGCACTCCAGCCGCGCGTCCTCCGCCAGAGCACCGGGATTCGCCAGATAGCTGCCTTCGAAGCGTTGCGACATAGAGATTCCTTGTTACAAGAGCCCGACGGCGATCCCGACAGGCCGGATCGAGGGCACGAGGGCACGAGGGCACGAAAAGCCGCGGCCGCCGGCGCGATGCAGCAGGCCGATCTTCCGCAGCCCCCGCCGCGCACGGAGCCGCGCTACCTCCACCATTCGCTACTCACTACTCACTACTCACCACTCACCACTCACCACTACGCATAGGCCTCCAGAATCTCCGCCAGCCTCTGCGCCGAGTCCTGGTAGTCGTCTTGGGCGGCGCACAGCGCGGCCGGAACGCTGCCGATCTCCAGCGTGTCCAGAATCACGTTGCCGATGCCGTTGTAGTACTGCACGCCCCAAACATTGCGGTGCGCGGTCAGGTAGACCTTGGCCTTGCCGAAACCCCGCGAATGGCTGTCGAACGCCACTTTGCCCAGCGTCCGCGTCAGCAGCGCGCTGTCCACCGGCGTCATCGGCAGCAGCGTGAAGTTGATCACGTGATTGGGCTCGCCGCTGGGCGCGTCCTGCATGCGCTCGGCGATCTCTGCCAGCAGTGCTGGCGCGTTCATTGCGCCCTCGGGCACCTCGCTCGGCAGCTGCAGCGTTGGGCGCGTCATCGCCTGCGCGCCGGCGCGGACCACCTCCGGCACGTCGCCGATCTCCAGCCAGTCATCCAGCACGCCGCCGTTCAGATCCACCACCTGCACGCGCCACAATCCGGGCAGCACCGACTCACGCGCCAGGAAGCGCGGGTCCACGCCGAGCGTGATCTCGACCTCGCCCTCGCCCAGGATCTCGCTCAGCAGCGTGCGCGCAGCGGCATCCAGCGTACGCAGGTCGAAGCGCGGATGCGGCGCACCCTCGCGATGCGCGGCGAGCGCCGCGCGGGCGCGTTCGAGCATCTCGACCACGCTCTCCGGCGCCTCGCCGATGCGCGCGACATCGATCTGCGGCCGTGCCACCGCCTCGTCGGAGATGCCCAGCAGATTGGCCTCGGCCGGCTCACTGCCGACCACGAACACGCCGATCGGCACCGGCTCACCGGTCCAGCTTCCCGCCTGCTTCAGCATCATGGATCGATCTCCTCGGCTACCGGCCATGCAGCAGCCACCACCTCGGCGGCCGTGCGCTCGTAGACACCCCAGTTCTTCATGCGTTCGATCAGCGCGAGCGTGGTGTGGCCATGCACAAAAGCCAGCGCTGGCGTACTCGATACCCCGAACAACTTTTTCAGCTTGCGCTCGTCCTCGGCCTCCATCAGGCCAGCGCGCAGGCGCGGCTGCCGCTGCAGCAGTTCGCGCAGCACCACAGCGACATCGGTGGGCTCACCGCCCAGATCGCGCTCGCCAGCAAAAAACAGCACGGTAACGCACTCGGTGCAGGCAAACACATCGGCGATGCGCTCCGCCTGGACGGTCACGGCACCCGGCAGCGCACGCAGCGAATCAATCACGGTCATTGCAGGCCTCCAGCGCGCAGATGGGCGGGTAGTTCGGGCTCGCGATGGATCAAATCGGCGATCAGGTGCTCAAAGGGCGCGCCCGACGCTGCACTGTGGACGGCGCGCAGCGCATCACTGATCAACTGCGCCTCCTCGGCCTCCAGCGTGCGCAGCGCGTGCCCCGCATGCACCAGCACATAGCTGCCCGGTGCTACTTCACCGATCAGCAGGATGTTGATGCGCTCCACCCGGCCATCGACGCTGCAACGCGCGGTGCCGAACTCGGTGTCGATGACTTGCATGGGAATGCCGATGCACATGGATCAGCCCACCCAATGCGCGCGCGCCAGCACGCGGTCGTCGCCATGACGCGCAGCCTGTTCGGCCGAGGGTCGCCCCTGCTCGTAGGCATGCAGCGACAGGCCCTGCGGCAACACGCCCGCATGCGGCTGCTGGCGCGGCCGCACCTCGATCCCCCAGGCGCGCAACTCTGCGACCGCCAGCGCCAACGCGCGCGGCAGCAGCGCGCGGATGGTCGGTGTCAGGCTGCCGCCGTAGTCCTCGAGTTCCACCGGCTGCGCGCCGATCACGGTGATCTGCGCGGGCTTGCGCCCCAACAGATCGGCGCAGGCCAGCACGTCGGATACACCAGCCTGATGCAGGCTCATCTTGCTGGATGCGATGAAGCGCGGCACATCGTCGTCGCGCACCACCATCAGCGTGCCCGGCGCCGCGCCAAAGTCCACCGCATCGAAGACGATGACGCGTTCGGCCGCGCCGATGTGGTGCACCAGATACAAACCCTGGGTGCCGCCGTCCATCAACTCGACCTCTGCCGGCAACTCGTAGGCGGCGTCGAAGGCTTCGATGCAACGCACGCCGAAGCCCTCATCCGCCCACAGCAGATTGCCGACGCCCAGCAACAACACGCGCGGCCCGCTCACGGCTCGTCATCCTTCATGAAGCGCCAGCCAGAGACGATCGAGGACATGATGCCGGTGCGGCCCATGACATCCTCGCGGAACACCATGTACAGGTGGATCGCGACGAAGGACAGGATCACCCACATGGCCGCATGGTGCAGCGTGTGCAGCTGGTAGGAGCCGCCGACCAACCCGATCAGCCAGCCAAAGGCGGTGTAGGTCCAGTGGTCCATGCCCTTGCCTTCGGCGTACAGCGCCATGCCGCTGAAGATCATGAAGATCATCGGCAACATGCACTGGAACAGCATGGCGAAACCGGCCAGCTCGTTGTGCCCCAAGTGCTTGCGCGGCTTGGGAATCAAGAACATGTAGTAGCCGATCTGCAGGAACAGGCCCTTCCAGTAGCTCATCTTCCAGAGCGGCGGCAGGAACAACTCGTGCGCGAATTCATTGCCGACGAATGCCCAGTACACGCGCATGACGGTGAACACCGCCAACAACTGGCCGGCGATGAAGTGCGCCATGCGGATGATTCCGAACAGCGTGTGATCGGAGGCTTCGCCGCCTATCGAGGGCAAGGGGCTGCCGATGAAGTATCCGGTGACGACCAGCACCACCATGCACAGCACCATCACCCAGTGCCACAGTCGCACCGGTGCCTCATACACGTACACCGCCCACGCCGTGCGCCCTGGCGCCGGATGCATCGGTCGTTGCACCAGACGTTCCGCAGATTCGCTTGCAGACATGACCGTCCTCCTTAGCGCACGGTGACGCGGGAAGCTTCCTGACCATCCGGACTCAGCACGTGGGTCGAGCAGGCCAGGCACGGATCGAAGCTGTGCAAGGTGCGCAGGATTTCCAGCGGCTGCTTGGGATCGGCGATCGGCGTGTCCATCAGCGCCGCTTCAAAGGCGCCGATGTTGCCTTCCAGATCGCGCGGACCGCCGTTCCAGGTGGTCGGCACCACGCACTGGTAGTTGGCGATCTTGCCGTCCTCGATGCGCACCCAATGGCCCAGCGCACCGCGCGGCGCCTCGGTGAAACCCACGCCGCGCGCGGATTTCGGCCACGACGACGGATCCCACTTGGTGGTGTTGGCGGTGGCCAGATCGCCGGCCTTGATATTGGCGATCAGCTTGTCGAACTGACTCGACAACTGACGCGCCGACCACTGCGCTTCGAGCCCGCGCGCCGCGGTGCGGCCCAGCGTGGAGAACAGCGCCGTCAGCGGCACGCCGAGCGTGGACAACAGCTTGTCGGCCGGCTCCTTGAACTCCGGTATGCCCTTGGCGTAACCGATGATGTAGCGCGCCAGCGGGCCCACTTCCATCGCGTGGCCCTTCCAGCGTGGCGACTTGATCCACGAGTACTTGGCGGCTTCGTCGATCTGCTCGATCCGCGTCTTGGTGCCCTTGGCATTGGGACCGAGCTGGAAGTTCGGCTCGGTGACGCCTTCCCAGGGATGCAAACCCTTGGTCTCGTCGTCGTAGCGATACCAGGAGTGCGGTACGTACTCCTTGATCTGTTCCAGATCACGCAGGTCCACATCCTGCACATCGGCCAGATTGCCGTTGATGATGGCGCCGCGCGGCATCATCAGATCGGTGTAGTTGTTGGCGTGGCGCGGGAAATCGCCGTAGGCGAGCACACACTTGGACGACAGGCCGCCGCCGTACAGCCAGTCCTTGTAGAAACTGGCGATGGCCACCAGATCCGGCAGATACACCTGCTCGATGAAGTCCACCGAGCGGTCGATGATCGATTTGACCAGATTCAGGCGTTCCATGTTGACCGCACCGACGGCGCCGACATCGTCGACGTTGATCGGGCTCGGCACACCGCCGACCAGCCAGTTCGGATGCGGATTCTTGCCGCCGAACACGGCGTGGATCTTGACGATTTCCTTCTGGAAATCCAGCGCTTCGAGGTAATGCGCGACTGCCATCAGATTGGCTTCGGCCGGCAGCTTGTACGCCGGGTGGCCCCAATAGGCGTTCTTGAACGGACCGAGCTGGCCCGACTCGACGAAGCGCTTCAGCTTGTTCTGCAGATCGCGGAAGTAGCCGGGCGAGGACATCGGCCAATTGGAGATCGACTGCGCCAGCTCGCTGGTGGCTTTGGGATCCGCCGACAGCGCCGACACCACGTCCACCCAGTCGAGCGCATGCAGGTGGTAGAAGTGCACCAGATGGTCGTGCACATACAGCGTCAGCTGCATGATGTTGCGGATGGTGTTGGCGTTCTCCGGGATCTGGATGCCAAGCGCATCCTCGACCGCGCGCACGCTGGTGAGCGCATGCGTGCCGGTGCAGACGCCGCAGATGCGCTGCGTGAAGGCCCAGGCGTCGCGTGGATCGCGACCCTTCAAGATCACTTCCAGACCGCGCCACATGGTGCCGGTGGACACCGCATTGCGGATCACGTTTTGCTCGTCGATGTTGACCTCGACGCGCATATGGCCTTCGATGCGGGTGACCGGATCGACGACGATGCGCTGACCGCCGCTGTCCAGATTGAAGCCATTGGGGGTGCTGAGAGCAGTCATGGATCAGGCCTCCGTCTTCGCATCGACCGGCGCGTTTTGCGAGCGCCCGGCCTTCTCGCGAGCACGCTTGAGCGCACTCAGTCCCGCGTGCACCGCAATGCCCGCACCCACCGCTGCTACTGCCGCGCCACCGACGGTGTCGGCATTGACCTCGGCGTTCAACATGCGCACGCCTTCGAGGCGCTGATAGAAAGGCCCGTTGTCCCAGAAGGCTTCTTCGGAGCAGCCGATGCAGCCGTGGCCGGACTGGATCGGGAAGGACACGCCGTCGTTCCAGCGCACCGTCGAACAGGCGTTGTAGGTGGTCGGGCCGCGGCAACCCACCTTGTACAGGCAGTAGCCCTTGCGCGAACCCTCGTCGTCGAACTTCTCGGCGAATTGGCCAGCGTCGAAGTGCGGGCGGCGATAGCATTTGTCGTGGATGCGCTGGCTGTAAAACATCTTCGGCCGCCCCATTGAATCGAGTTCGGGCAGACGGTCGAAAGCCACCATGTAGGTCACCACGCCGGTCATCACCTCGGCGATCGGCGGGCAACCCGGAATCTTGATCACCGGCTTGTCGGTAATCACTTTGTGTACCGGGGTGGCGGCGGTCGGATTCGGCTTGGCCGCCTGCACGCAGCCCCAGGAGGCGCAGGAACCCCAGCTGATCACGGCGGCGGCATCGGCGCACACCTCACGCAGCTGCTCGACGAAGGGCCGGCCGCCGACGATGCAGTACATGCCGTCCTCGTTGAGCGGCGGGTTGCCCTCGATCGCGGCCAGATAGCGGCCCTTGTACTCGCGGCGAATCTCGTCGAGCACTTCCTCGGCCTGGTGACCGGCGGACGCCATCAAGGTGTGGCTGTAGTCCAGCGACACCATCGACAACACTACGTCGCGCACCAGCGGATGCGCGCTGCGGATGAAGGACTCCGAGCAGCAGGTGCACTCCAGTCCATTGAGCCAGAGCACCGGCACGCGCGGCTTGGTTTCCATGGCCTGCGCGATCTGCTGGGCATAGGCCGGCGACAGCCCCAGCGACGCGGCAGTCAGCGAGCAGAACTTGAGGAAGCTGCGGCGGGAGATACCCTGCCGCCGTATGGTTTCGTAAAAAGTTTCTTGCCGTGCCATTGCCCCTCCTCCCTGACCGCTCGCCTGCACGGGCGAGACGGACGCCGTCGATGCGATGCGGGGTCCATGGCGCGTACTCGCGGCCAATCCAGATTGACATCGCGCTGAATCAGCCTGCACCCTCCCCACGTCTACAGAGTCGCGCCTGAAGGCGTGCTCCATCTTGATGCGGATCAAGCCGGACGCGCGTCGATGCGAACAACATGGACTCGGGGTGTAGCCGCGCCTGTGCGGTTCAGCGTGACTACGATCATCAGCCAGGGCCAAACGAGGACACGAGGATGAAGCGCGCGGGGATGTTGTTGACGCTGTTGGTTTCGGGCTCCGCCTTCGCCCATGGCGGCGGCGATCATGTACACAGTCTGGCCGAGGGCCTGTGGCATCCGCTGAGTGGTGCCGACCACCTGTTGGCGATGGTGGGCGTCGGACTGCTGGCGGCCAATATCGGCGGACGCGCGCGCTGGCAGCTGCCGCTTGCCTTCGTCGGCGCCATGACGATGGCAGCGATCGCCGCGCTGACCGGATTGATCGGTGGTGCGCCGGTCGAACACCTGATTGCCTTCACCGTTGTGTTGATCGGCGTGCCGCTGGCCTTCGCGCTGAAGCCGGCGCGGTTGCCGCTGATCGCCTTGATCGCCGCGTGCGGCGCGCTGCACGGACACGCGCATGGCGTGGAATTGCCGATGGCGGCCAACGCCCTGCCCTACGTCTGTGGCTTTGTGCTTAGCACCGCACTGCTGCATGCCGCAGGCGCCTTTGCCGGTATGGCTTTGAACCGGATCCAGACCGGTGGCATTGCGCTGACGCGATACGCTGGCGCGGTGCTCACCGTGAGTGGTCTGGTGTTGATGCTGGGCTGAATCTGCTGCGCCGTTTTGATCCGCGGGACCGGCCCAGGCGGCCGGTCCCTTGAGTGCGGAGCGCAATCACCCCGCTTGCAGTGTCCGGTCTCCTTTTGTCCGAGCCGTGTTGCGCGGCGTCAACGCGCTGGCGCCAGCTGCGTTGATCTGCAGCAACCCGATGAACGTCATCGGGTCCATCCACGGAACAGGAAGGAGCCGCATCATGATCATTCGCACCCTGAGCAGCGTCGTGCTCGCCCTCATGCTGGTCGGCGTTTCGCCGCGCAGCGCGCACGCCGACAACCTGCCGAGTTTTGAACCCTTGGTTGCCGAGGCCGGGGCCGGCTTTGGTCGCGCTCAGGGCCAGGGCCGCGCCCAGCGCGCCTTGCGCGTGGCTTCCGACCCCGCGCTGTCGGCGATGCGGCAGATGCTGCTGATCGAGCGCATTTACCTGCGCGAGCGCAAAAAGAACGAGGCCGAGCAGATGTACCGCAGCGTGCTGGAGCGCACGCAGAACACCATGGTCCGCAATTTCGCGCATATGCGCCTCGCCAAACTCGCCGCCTGGCAGCCGCGCGACCTCGACGCCACGCTGGTCGAACTGCAGCGCGGGCTGGATGAGAATCTGGCCAAGGTGCAGTGATTCGCCGAGCGCCGCGGCGCCCCCGCGCCGCGGTGCCAGCCGCCACACTCAGGCCTCTTGCAGCGCCTCGAAGTCGATTTCGTCGAGGCGCGAAGGCTCGCCGAACAGATGACCCTGCACGTAATCGACCTTGGCGGCGCGTAGCCAGGTCAGCGCCTTGGCCGAGTCGACGCGCTCGGCGATGACCTTGAGCTTCAGCGAGTGCGCCATCTGCGTCAGTGAAAGCGCCATCGCGCGGTCCACCTCGCTGCCCTGGCGCTCGGCGACAAACTCACCGCTGACCTTGACCAGATCGACCGGCAGCCACTTCAAATGGCTGAGCGAGTTGTTGCCAGCGCCGAAATCATCCAGCGCAAAGCGGCAGCCGAGCTTCTTCAGCTGCGTGATGAAGCGCCGCGCGGCGTGCAGCTGGTAGATCTCGCCAGTCTCCGACACCTCGAAAATGAAGCGATCCGGGCGCGCCCGGTGGCTGGCGAAGGTGTTCTCGATATGCACCAGCGCCTCGGCATCCTGCAGCGTCTGGTTGGACAGATTGATGGCGAACGATACCGGCACGTCATCGGGTACGCGGGTGGCGATGCGCACCGTGCGCGCCACTACCCAGAGATCAATTTTCGGCATCAAGTTGGCGCGTTCGGCCAGCGGCACGAACACGCTGGGGCTGACCCACTGGCCATCGCGATTGACCATCCGCATCAGCACCTCGAACACCTGCTCGCGGCCCTCGCCGCGCGCCACCCACTGACGACCGACTTGGGTGAGCCCGGCGATCGGCAGGATCGGATGCCCGAGCAGAATGATGCGATCTTCGCCCATCGCTTCGCGGATGCGCTGCGCCCAGCCCGCTTCGAGTTCCCGCGCCACCCGCGAATCGCTCTCGACGACAAAGATCTGCGTCTGATTCTGGCCGCGGCGCTTGGCCTGCGCGCAGGCCTGGCGCGCGTTCTCCAGCACGTATTCGGCCGACGGCGAGTCCTTGCTGACGATGGCCACGCCCACTGAAACGGTGACCGCCAGCGAGCGACCGGCGTGGTCCACGTAACGCACCTCGCGCAGCATCTCGCGCAGGCTGTCGGCCAGCGTGTACAGATGCTCCAGCTGGACGTTCTCCAGCCGCAACGCGAACTGATCGTGTTCCAGCCGCGCCAGGCCATCGTGGTCGCGCAGTCGCGCCTGCAGGCGCTGGCCGATGTCCACCAGCAGTTGCTGGCCGGCCACCTCGCCGGCGTTCTCCAGCACCTGCGTGTAGCGGTCGATGTCGACAAACAACACCGCGCTATAGCCGCCCTCTTTGCGCCGCTCGACCGCCTCACCAAGCTGCACCAGGAAGTGCCGGCGATTGGACAAACCCGTGAGGCGATCGTGATCCAGTTCCCAGCGCACGCGCTCGACGCTCTTGCGCTCGGAAATGTCCCGGAACACCACCACCGAGCCCTCGACTTCGCCCCCCACCAACATCGGCACCATGCTGCATTCCACCGGCAACATGCGGCCATCCGCTGTGTGGAAGACGGTTTCCAGCCGACTGGCCACGTCATCGCGCTCGAAGCGCAGTTTGAGCTGTCCGCCATCCTTGCCCACCAGTGCAGCGTCGTCGGCATGCCCGAGCAGACGGCAGGCGGTGGGATTGGCAAAGGTGACCAGACCCGCCTCGTCGAGTCCGTACACGCCGTCGCCGACCGAGCGCAGGATGCCGTCCAGGCGCCGGCGCTCGCTGTCCGTCCGGCGCCGGTCGTAGACCGAGCGCGCCAGCGCCTTGATGCGCGCCAGCGTCAGCGACACCACCTCATTCTTGAACATGCACTCGACCGCGCCGGCATCCAGGCATTTCTGGATCACCTCCTCGCTGTAGGTGGCCGTGATCAGCGCCACCAGCGCGTCCTGGGTGGCAGGTTCGGCATGCAGCCTGCGCACCAACTGATCGCCGGTGCCATCGGGCAGGTAGTAGTCGACCACGATCAAGTCATAGCGACCGGCCCGCGCGCGCGCATAGCCATCGGCGATGCTCTCGGCCAGATCGACCGTAATGCCTTGATTGGTCAGCAATTGGTGGTAGGTGCGGCGGACGCTGACCGAGTCATCCACCAGCAGCAGCCGCATCGGGCTCTGCGGCGTGATGCGCTCCGGCGGTGTGCTGAACAGCAGATTCGGCGACAACTCGCTGATCGCCCCCGGCACCTGCCAGAACTGCGACCACAGCAGCCGCATCGAGTTGCCGCGGCGCGCCAGCCAGGCGTCGAGCTTGGGCAAAGGCTCGTGGCTCATGATCAACAGCGGCAGCGCGGCCCCCGGCAGC
>JAXMHB010000010.1:0-159005 GCA_046346965.1 Lysobacterales bacterium | reverse complement strand
CAACGGCAGCTTCAATTGGACGCGCAGCGCCACCCAGTCGAATGATGAGAATCTGGTGGTGACCAACGATCCGGAGCAGCTGCGTCAGTTCGCTGCGCACTTCGAGCAGCTCTGGAGTCGTTACGGCTGAGTGCCGCGTGCGACCGCGCGCAATCTGGCGTTTGTGATTGCAGTCTGGTGGGGGGAGATCAGCATGTTCCGAGTGGCTTTGGCGCTAGCCCTGTTCGGTGTCAGTCTCGCGGCACCGGCGCAGGTCGAGGTGCTGCAGGTCGAACGCATGGCCGCCACCGGCGCGGCGCCGCTGGCAGTAGGTGATCGCATCCTCGGTATCCGGACCTTTGAGGGCACCCAGCTGCGCCCCGTGCGTCTGCTCGATTGGCTGACCTTTGAGTTCGACGAACTGCCGCACGGCGCGGCGACGCTGGAGGTCGCCCGTGGCGATCAGCGGCTGACGCTGAGCCTGGAGGACGGTCGCCAGCGCGTGCTGGTGGCATCTGCCGCGGACGATCTCGACGCCGCGGCCCGGGCCGAAGATGCGGCGCTGGTGGCTTTGCTGCAGGCGCTATACGGCGAGCAGCTGGACCAGCTGGCGGCGCGATTGGACGCCTTGCCCGCGGCAGACACGACGGCGCCGGCACCGCAGCAGCTGGCCCGCGCGCTGGTGGAGGCCGATGCCCTGGTGCGGCAGACACGTCTGCCGGAGGCGATCGCGCGTCTGCAGCCGCTGCTCGGGGCGGCCGCGGAAACGCCCATGCAGGCGCTGGCGCACGCGCGCCTGGGCTGGGCCTTGTCCTATCGCGGCGGTGCCCAGGCCGAGTCGCAGACGGAGCTGTCATTGGCTGACGCCGCCTATGCGCGGTTGGCGCCGACCAGTGCCAGCGCCGTCGACGTCATGCGCATGCGCTGGCAAGCCGAGGCGCTGGCCGCTCCGCAGGCGGCAGGCGCCCAGTGGTCGCGTATCCAGTCGGCCCTGGCTGAGGATGCGCGCTGCAGCGACTGTCTGGTGCGCGTCCGGGCGCTGGTCGGACAGGCCACTGTCGCCACGCTGGCCGATCAGCCCGAGCACGCCATCCGTCTGAGCCAGGAGGCGCTGGCGCTGGTGGCGCAGATACCGGACGTGCCGGCGCATGATCGCTTCGGTGCCCTCAATACGCTGGGCTACGCCGAACTGGTGCTCGATCGCCTGGATGAGGCCCTGGCGACGCATGCGCAGATGCTCGCGGTAGCGCGCTCGCCCCGCGGCAACCCACGCAATCTGGTGACGGCCTTGCAGCGCACCGGACTGCTGCAGCAAGCCTACGGCCAGACCGCCGCCGCGCGCAGCAGTCTGAGCGAGGCGCTGACGTTGGCGCAGCGACTGCAGCCCGGCACGCTGGCCGAGTACAACCCGCGCGTGCAGCTGGCGCATGTGCACCTGGATCTGGGTGACTACGCCGCCGCGCGCGCCGAGTACCTGCAGGCGCGCGCGCTGCTCGATGCCATGGGCCAGCACGTGATGGGCTATGCCTTCCTGCAGTTCGACCTCGGGCGGCTGGAAACCGAGGTCGGCGATCTGGCGGCGGCCGAACGTGAGATCCGGCGCGGTCTGGAGGTGGCGATCGCCACCAATCCCAAGGGCGTGGCGACCAGCCAGGGTTGGACCCAGCTGGCGGTGGTGCTGACGCGCGCCGCGCGCTTTGATGACGCCAGCGCCGCGCTCGATGCGGCCGACCAAATCAACGCGCAGCAGCCGCCCGATTGCGGTTGCCGCTGGGTCGCGCAGAGCGAGCGCGCCTGGCTGGAGCTGGCGCGCGGCCATCCCGAGCGTGCGGCGGAACTGCTCGCGGCGGTGGCGGCCGGTCCGCAAAGCCCCAGCCTGGCACAGCAGGCCGATCTGCTCTACGCCCGCGCCGAAGCGGCGCGTCGGCTGGGGCAGTACGCTCGCGCCCGCGAGTGGCTGCAGTCGGTCATCGATACGCGCAGCCAGTACGCGCCCTATCAGCCGCAGCTGGCGCAAGCCTGGTTTGCCCTCGGCGAGACCGAACAGGCGCTCGCGCATCCCGATGCGGCGCGCAGCGCCTGGTGCAAGGCCGCCGATGTGCTCGATCTCAGCAGTGCGCGCGTCGGTGGCGACAGTCTGGCGCTGGCGCAGTTCCGCAGCCAGTTCGTGCAGATTTATCAGCGTTGCCTGGACGCTGAGTACGAGCAAGGCGACAGCGAGGCGGCCTGGCGAGTGCTCGAGCGCTCGCGCGCCCGAGCTTTTCTGTATGCGCTGGAGCAGCGCCAGCCGGAAGGCGTCGCGGCACAAGCCCTCGATCAGTGGCTGGGTCTGCGCAAGCGGCTGGCGACGCTGATCGGCAGCCTGGCGGAACCCGCGCTGCAGAGCGGGCGCAGCACGGCGCTACGAACGCAAGTCGCAGAATTGGTCGATCAGCTGCATCCGCAGGCAGCCGCGGATCAGGATCCGGTGTGGACGCAGTTGCTCGATCCCAGCGCACTCAGCCTGCGCGAAGTGCAGCGGACGCTGCCCGACGGGGCCTTGCTGCTGATGTACAGCCTGCGTGAGGACCACAGCCTGCTGTTTGCGCTCGATCGTCAGCATCTGCGCAGCGCGCGCCTTGCCATTGGCCGTGCAGCGCTGGCCGAGCGCGTGCAGCAGCTGCGCGCCACGCTGGCGCGGCGCGATCTGCGCGAGTTGCCGGCGCTGCAGCAACAGGCGGAGGCGCTGTATGCGGATCTGCTGGGACCGGCCGCGGATTGGTGGGATGACCAGACCCGGCTGTTGCTGGTCGCGCCCGAAGGTCCTTTGCACGAGCTGCCATTCGCGCTGCTGCGCGATCCGCAACGCCAGCAGTATCTGATCGAACAGGTAGCGCTCAGTGTGGTTGAGTCCGGATCCGTTTTGGGGGCGCTGCAGCAGCGCGCGCAAGGCCCGGCCGTTGGCGCACTGGTCGTCGGCGTAGGCACCGGCGGCGCAGTAACGGCGCCGGCCTGGCGCGGCACCGCCGAGCTGCCTGCATTGCCGGACGCCGACGCCGAGGCGCGCACGGTGGCACGCCTGCACCCGGGCGCCAGCACGCTGCTGCGCGGTGCGCGCGCGACCGAGCCACGCGTGCTGCACACGCTGGCGCAGACGGCGCTCGCCCACTTTGCCGTGCACGCCCTGGTCAGCACCGAGCGCCCACTGGAATCCGCGCTGGTACTGGCGCCCGACGCCAGCCAGCCGGGCAGCGCGGGCGACGGCGCGCTGCAGCTGTGGGAATTGCTCGGCAGCCCGCTGCAGGTGCACGCGCGTGTGGTGGTGCTGTCGGCCTGCGCCACCGCGCGTGGCGCCGAGACGCTGGGCGAGGGCCTGCAGGGCTTTGCGCGCAGCTTCCAACTGATCGGCGCCGACGCCGTGGTCGCCAGCCTGTGGCCGGTCGGCGACCGGCCTACGCGCCGCTTGATGGAGGCTTTCCATCGCGAACTGCTGAAATCGGCGCAGACGCCGGCGCAGGCACTGCGAAGCGCGATGCTGGCGATGCAAGCATCCGACTCCGAGGAGGCGAGGGCTCTGGTGCGCGGCGTCGGCGGCCTGCAGCCGCGCTCGGGCGGCGTTCATCCCTACGACTGGGCGGCGTTTCAGGTCTATGGCTTGAACCGCTGACCGGCGTCGCGCCCCGAGCGATTGAGGACTGCTGCCTGCGGCTCCGCGGTCCGCCACGTACTTGGTGCCGTCACCTTGGGGTGGGACACTGCACGCATGCAGGAATTCCACAATCGCAGTGCACTGGCCCTGTGGGTGTTCATGGCCCTGTGGATGGCCATGCTGTGCGCATTCAGCTGGCTGATGGTTCGCGATGGACCGCCGGCGGCGCAACCCACCCTGAGTGTGGTGGTGCTGGCGATGTTCTGGCTGGCCGGCGTCCCGCTGACGCGCCACTTGTTCGCCAAACCCCTGATCTTTGTGCGCGCCGGCAGCCGCCGGCGCCTGTGGATCCGCCGACGCTGGCTGCTGCGTGTGGAAGAACGCCAGATAGGTGCGCAGGTGCCGGTGCACGCGCAGGTGATTCGCGACACCGACAGCGATGGCGATCCCTACTTTCGCGTGCGCTTGAGCATCGCCGGCGATGGCGATCTGGATCTGTGGGAAGGCCACGATGGCACCCAGGCCGAGGCAGAACTCAGCCGCCTGCTGCGGGCGTGGGGCCAGGCTGCAAACAGGCCGTCATCTGCGCCCACTAGGCTGCCGGGCTGATTTTTGACCGGGCAGTAGATCATGCGAATGGTGTGGAAGGGTGCGTGCCTTTGGGCGTTGTTGGGGCCGATGGGCGCGTCGGCGGCGCCGTTTACCCCGGGCAATCTCGCGGTGTATCGCGTGGGTACCGGCGCCAGTTCGCTGGTCAATACCGGCAATCCGGTGTTCATCGACGAGTACACGCCTGCAGGTACCTTGGTGCAGTCCATCGCACTCCCGAGCAGCGTGGGCGCGCCCCCGGCGTACGCCTGTGTCGCCAGCGGCACCGCCACCAGCGAGGGCATGCTCTCGCGCAGTGCCGATGGCCGTTTTCTGCTGATTCCCTGCTACAGCAGCAACTTGCCGGCATCGTCCAGTCTCTCCGGGACCGCAGGAACGGCGGTACCGCGCGTGGTTGCGCGCGTCGATGGATCCGGTGCCATTGACACCAGCACGGCGCTCACCGACTACGCCAGCGCCAACAATCCGCGCAGTGCCGCCAGCACCAACGGCCTTGACCTCTGGGTATCCGGCGGCGCCGGTGGCGTGCGCTACGCGACGCTGGGGCTATTCCGGCCTGTGCACGGGCGCGAGATCCCAGCCGTGGCGCTCGCGCGACTGAGTTGCGGAGCCCATCGAGTCCGCTGACGACGGCCTACCCGAGGCGCCAGCGCCACACGCGCCCGGCGTCCGGGTCCTCGGCTTCGCCGTTCAGTACAAAGCCCAGTCGCTGCAGGATGCGCACCGAAGTGTTGCGCTCGCGCAGCGTGTGGGCGATCAGCTGAACTTTTGGGTCGTGCGCACGCGCCAAGCCGATCAAGCCGGCGGCCGTGGCGCTGGCATGGCCGCGACCCTCGTGCTCGGGCAGCGTGTAGTAGGCGATCTCGACCTCGCCACCGCGCGCAGGACCGACGAAGGCGCCGCCGCCCACGGCGATGCCGTCGGCGACGGCGAGATAGCCTATCCAGGGCGGCTGGTAGCCGACTTGCTGCAGATAGGCGGCCGTTTGCGCGCAGTTCGCCTGCATCGCGGCCTTCAAGGCCAGCGGTCGCGCAGGACAGCCGTCCTCGCGCAGGGCGATCAGTTCAAGCTCGGTCGTGCTGGGCGGCATCGGGCTGAGGCAGGCAGGCGTTGACATAGCGGTACAGAGGCGCCGGTGGCGACGGCCGGTCGCGCCCTACAATGGGCGCATCCTGACACGGCGGACCCTATGGCGAGTAGTGCATTGCCCGGCGCGACTGACACGCTGGACGCCCAACCCTGGCGGCTGGAAGCGCCGGCAGCGCCGACGCCGCTGCCGAGGATCGATCTGCAGGCCTTTGGCGCTGACATCGTCGCGCTGCGCAAGTCCTTGAATGCTGAACTCGGACCCGCCGATCTGGCGCACCTGCGCAAGATGGCGCTGTGGGGACGCCTGTGCACGCTGGCGGGCTATGCCTGCGCCTGGCTGCTGGTGAATCCGCTGGCGATGTTGCTGCTGGCCATGGGCAATGTGGCGCGCTGGACCATGGTCACGCACCACGTGATGCACAAAGGCTACGACCGCGTGCCGGGCGTGCCCGCGCACTATCACAGCGAGTACTACGCGCGCGGCTGGCGGCGCTGGCTGGACTGGTTGGATTGGATGCATCCGGCCGCCTGGGTGCACGAGCACAACCAGTTGCACCATTTCCACACCGGCGAGATCGACGATCCGGATCTGGTGGAACACAATGCGTGGCTGCTGCGCCTGCAGCGCATGCCGCGGCCGCTCAAGTGGCTGCTCGCCATCCTGCTGATGGCCACCTGGAAACTCAGCTATTACGCGCCGAACACGCTGTGGGCACTGCAGCAGAAGCAGCTGCGCGAGCACGAGCCGCAGGCGCCGACGCCGGGCCGCGTGTGGCGCCTGCTGTATCCCGGCGAGCGCCTGCTGCTGCCGATCAGTCGACGCGCACTGGATTACTACCTGCGCTGTGTATTGCCCTACGGCATGCTGCGCTTCGGCCTGCTGCCGGCGCTGTTCCTGCCGCTCGGGACCGAGGCCTGGATGGCGGTGCTGATCAACACGCTGGCTGCGGAGATCATCGCCAACCTCTGGGCCTTCGTGATCATCGTGCCCAACCACGCCGGCGAGGACGTCTGGCGCTTCGACGGTCGCTTCCACAGCAAGGAGGAGTATTACCTGCGGCAGGTAATCGGCTCGGTCAATTATCCGGGTGGCAGCGACTGGAAGGATTTTCTGCAGGGTTATCTCAATTACCAGATCGAACACCACGTCTGGCCCGATCTGCCGATGCTCAAATACCGTCAGGCGGCGCCGCAGCTACGCGCCATTTGCGCCCGCCATGGCGTGCCCTATATCGAGGAATCGGTGTTCCGTCGCTTCGGCCGCATGTGGCGCATCCTGATGGGCGACGCCCGAATGCGGCGCGCCGGTTGACGGGGCACGCTGGGCGAGGGGCAGCGCTTGCGCGGCACCGCCGCACGCTGCCCTGAGCGCCCGGCGGCTATGCCGTCGGGCCGGATCGAGGGCGCGGCGGCGCTTGCCCCTGAGTTCAACCAGTGCCCCACGGCGTCATTGCGAAGTCCTCGTCCGCGCCGCGGACGAGGGCTGCGGCAATCCAGGTTTGGGCTTGGCTGTGGCGACAGTGTTGCGGACGGATAAACGCGAACCTCGATTGCCACGCCGCCGCAGCGCCTGCCGGCGCGGCGGTGGCTCGCAATGACGCCGGGTGGGGTGGGGCGAGGGCGCTGCCCGTCGCCGCTCGATCCGGCCCGTTGGCCGCCCTTTTTCCCTTTCCCCTTTTCCTTTTTCCCGCCTCTCCTACATCTCCACCGGCTGCGCATGTTCCTTGGTCGCGGCGAAGCGCAGCTTGGGGTAGCGCTCGGCGGTGAGCTGCAGATTGACGCGCGTCGGTGCCAGGTAAACGAGGGCGCCGGCGGCGTCGCGGGCCATGTTCTGCATGGCTTTGGCTTCCAGATCCTCCAAGGACTTGGCGTCATCACCGCCGATCCAGCGCGCGGTGTAGATCTGCACGTTCTCGAACACGCAGTCGACGCCGTACTCGTCCTTCAACCGGTAGGCCACCACATCGAACTGCAGCGTGCCGACGGCGCCCAAGATCAGATCGTGGCCGAGCAGCGGTTTGAAGAACTGGGTGGCGCCTTCCTCGGACAGCTGCGTCAGACCCTTCTGCAACTGCTTCAGCTTCAGCGGATCTTTGAGGCGGGCGCGGCGGAACAGTTCGGGCGCGAAGTTCGGGATGCCGGTGTACTTCAGATTCTCACCGGCGGTGAAGGTGTCGCCAATCGAGATGGTGCCGTGGTTGTGGATGCCGAGGATGTCGCCCGGATAGGCGCGCACGGCGATCTCGCGGTCGCTGGCCATGAAGGTCAGCGCATTGCTCAGCTTGAACTCCTTGCCCGCGCGCGCATGCCAGGCCTTCATGCCGGATTCGTAGCGCCCGGAACAGACGCGGAAAAAGGCCACGCGATCGCGGTGCATCGGGTCCATATTGGCCTGGATCTTGAACACGAAGCCGCTGAACGCTTCCTCGGTCGGGTCCACGCTGCGCGTCTCGGTCGCGCGCGGGCGCGGCGGCGGCGCGTGCTCGACGAAGAAATCGAGCAATAGCTGCACGCCGAAGTTGTTGATGCCCGAGCCAAAAAACACCGGCGTCTGGCGCCCGGCCAAGTAAGCTTCTTGGTCGAAGGGATGCGAGGCGCCTTGCACCAGCTCCAGCTCGTCCTTGAGTTCGGCCAGCACCTCGGGCCCCAGTCGCTGCGCCAGTTCGGGCGAATCCAGGCCCTGGTAGATGGTGGAATCCTGGCGCGTGAAATTGCGTCCGGACTCGTAAATGTGCACCTCGTCGAGCAGCAGGTGATAGACACCCTTGAGGCGCGAGCCCATGCCGATCGGCCAGGTCACCGGCGCGCACTGGATCTTCAGCACACTCTCGATTTCGTCGAGCAACTCGATCGGCGAGCGGCCCTCGCGATCCAGCTTGTTGACGAAAGCCATGATCGGCGTGTCGCGCAGACGGCACACGTCCATCAGCTTGATCGTGCGCTCCTCCACGCCCTTGGCGCAGTCGATCACCATCAGCGCGGAGTCGACCGCCGTCAGCACCCGGTAGGTGTCCTCGGAAAAGTCGGCGTGGCCCGGCGTGTCGAGCAGATTGACGATGCAGTCGTTGTACGGGAACTGCATCACCGAGCTGGTCACCGAGATGCCGCGCTCCTTCTCCAGCGCCATCCAGTCCGAGGTGGCGTGGCGCGCCGCCTTGCGCGACTTCACCGAGCCTGCCATCTGGATCGCGCCCCCGAACAGCAGCAGCTTCTCGGTCAGCGTGGTCTTGCCGGCGTCGGGGTGGGAGATGATGGCGAAGGTGCGACGACGCAAGGTCTCGCGCAGATGCTCGGACATGAGGCAGGGCAGGTGGGCATACAGGGGCGCGGATTCTCCCAGGAAAGCGGTCACTGTGCAGCGTCGGCTGCGGCACGTGCGGGTCAGCCCAGCGGCTGCGGGTTCAGCCGTCGGCGGTCGCGGCACACGCCAGCATAAAGGGGCGATCCCGCGCAAGGATTAAGTGATCTCCTGAGCCATAAATGGAGATTGTTTGCAAAGTTGTTAGTGCTGCCCTGCCAAATCCAGCAGCAATGCAATTTTAAGTGAAATTGGGATGGCCATTCCATGTTTGGGTGCTAAGCTCAGGCTGTTAGAGCCCGCGTGCGCGAGAGCGCCGCCCGATCCAGTGAACTCGTACACACGCTCATCTGATCGGTAGTCGAGCGCGACACTGCACGCAAGGGCCGCCTTTTTGAGAAATCTTGATGGGGGATGGCATGGACAGCGTATCAGGAAGCGTCAAAAATCGCAGCGCCGGGTGGGCGCTGGGCGTCTGCAGAACGCTGCTCTGGGTACTGGCGCTCAGCTTCGCCAGTGGTGCCCAGGCTCAGGCGCCGGTATTCACCAGTCCCAATAACGTCACTTTTTCCATCAACGGCTACATGGTGTTTAACGTCACGGCGACGGGCGCGCCGACGGTGAGCTACTCGGTGTCCGGCACGCTGCCCACCGGTGTGAGCTTCAACGGCACCACTGGACTGTTGTCCGGTACGCCCGCGGCGAATACGGCGGGCACGTATCCGCTGGTGTTCACGGCCACCAATGGCGTGGCGCCAAATGCCACGCAGAACTTCACGCTGACGGTGAATACGCCGGGTCCGGCGGACGACGGCGACGTCACGCTGACGGGCAGCTACGCACTCAACAGTTATTCCACCATCACCGCGGCTGCCACGTCGGGCACCACCACGCTGACCGTGGCCAGCGTCGCCGCGCTGGCGCTGCCGGCCTGCAGCGGCTCGTGCAGCAACACCAATGCCGTGGCCGGGCATGGCATGGGCACCACGCTGACGCAGGGCGATTTGCTGATGATTTATCAGCCGCAGGAACTCGGCGGCACCATCACCACCACCAACAGCACCGCCTTCGGCGCGGTCACCGACTACGGGCAGGCCGGCATCTACGAATTCGTCAAGGTCGGCTCCATCGCCGGCAATGTGATCACGCTGCAGACGCCGGGCACCCCCAACTGCACCGGCTTGAAGAACAGCTACGATAGCGGCGCGATGGTGATCCGTGTGCCGGAGCTGCGCAATCTGACCATCAGCTCAGGCGGCGTGCTGACGCCGGCCAGCAGCTGGAACGGATCGACTGGCGGCGTGATCGCCGTCTTCGTGCAGCCGGGCGCACCCTACAACGCGGCCAATGGCACGCTGACCATCAACGGCACCGGCCTTATCGATGCCAGCGGCACCGGTTTCCGCGGCGGTGTGGTCGACAACGAGACCACCGATGCCGGCACCACGGTGAATGACTACACCGCCAATCTCTGCACGGCGGGTGGGCGCAAGGGCGAGAGCATCTTGGGCTATGCCGGCGACGTGAACACCGGAACTTGCGGCGCCACGGCGTCGAACAATGAGACCGGTTCTTACGCCAATGGCGCCTTCAATCGTGGCGCGCTGGCCAATGGCGGCGGCGGCGGCAACGCCCACAATGCCGGCGGCGGCGGCGGCGCCAATGGCGGCGCCATCGGTTCGTGGACCGGCTCCGGCAATCCGATTACCGGCTTCGATGCGGCCTGGAATCTGGACAACAACACCTCCGATGCCAACGATCTGCCGACCGTCACCAGCGCCACGACGGGCGTCACCGGCGGCGGTCGCGGCGGCTACACCTTTGCATACAACGATCAGAACGCCGGGTTGGTGGCGCCGGGCTGCTCGCGCCTCAACCCTGGTTGCAATGGCGGCCAGGACTGGGGCGGCAATGCGCGCTTGAACCGCGGCGGTCTGGGTGGCCGTCCGCTGGCTCGCCGGCCGGCCGGTGAGACCTTTGACCGCGTCTACTTCGGCGGCGGTGGCGGCGCCGGCGACGGCAACAACGCCGCCGCGCAGAATGGCGCGGCCGGCGGCGGTTTGATCTACATCCTCGCCCAGCAGATCAACACCAATAACGCGGCGCCGACGACGGTCATCCAGTCGAATGGCGCCAATGCGCTCGGCACGGTCTCGGGTGGCAACGATGCGCCCGGCGGCGGCGGTGGCGGTGGTACCGTGGTGGCCTTGGTGTCGGGTGCGGTGTCCAACAATGTGCGGTTTGCCGCCAACGGTGGGACTGGCGGTTCGCAAACGATTGCCGGCAGCGAGTCCGAAGGTCCGGGCGGCGGCGGCGGCGGTGGCGTGGTTCAGGTCACCCGTGGCTCGGGTTCGCCCACCTATCAGGTCAATGGCGGTGCGAACGGTACGTCCAACAGCGGCGCCGTCGCCGAATTTGTCCACAACGGTGCCACCCAGGGCGGCGCTGGCGAGGTGGTCTGGGGTCCCAGCCGTTCCGACACGCCTTTCTTGTGCGTGCAATCCACCGGCAGCAACTTCACCACGCCGGTCAGCAATGCCTGGTTCCGATCGGAAGTGCAGGGCAGCAATCTGCAGATCGATTTCGCCGCCAGCGCCGAGGTGGGCAACCTGGGCTACCAGTTGTACGGGGTGCGCAACGGTCAGCGTGTGGCCGTAGGTGGCTTGATCGGCAGCAAGGCGATCGACTCGGTGCTGCCGCAGAACTACAGCCTGTCGGTGCCGAATGCCGGCTACAGCGAGCTTTATCTGGCTGATCTCAGCATCACCGGCAAGGAAGTGTTGCGCGGGCCGTTCACGCCGGGCGCCAGTTTCGGCAGTCCGCCGCAGAGCAGCACCTACGACTGGACGGTGTCGCGCAACGAGCGCGTGCAGTTGCAGCAGCGCCGCGCGGCGGCGGGCAGCGATACCGCCTACGTGCAGGTGAGCGAGCGCGGCATGCAGCGGGTCAGCTATGAGGCGCTGCAGAGCGCCGGTGTGCAGCTGAATGGGCCGGCCGAGCAGATCGCGGTGATCGGTCGCGATGGCCCGGTGGCGCGCCGCATACGCGGTGGCAGCCAGTTTGGTCCGGGATCGGTGATCGAGTTCTACGGCGATCCCACGCCCGACCTGTATTCGCGCACCGAAACCTATCTGGTGCGCTCCGAGCCCGACATGGTGCGCGATATGCCGCGCCAGCGCCCGCTGTCGCTGCCGTCCGGCATCGAGGCGATTCAGACCGCCAAAGTGCTGTATGCGCCGCAAAGCAATTACAGCTTCTCCTCGCCGATCAGCGATCCCTGGTACGCCGCGCGCATCGTCGCCAACGGCGGTGCGGCCAGCGCCAATTTCACGCTGGCGGCGACGGCCCCCATCGGCTCGCAAGGCAAGCTCAAAGGTCAGCTGTGGGGCGGCCTCGATTACCCGGCCGGCGCGCTGCCAGACCATCACGTCCGCGTGCTGCTGAATGGCCAGCTGGTGGCGGAAGGGCGTTTCGACGGTCTGATTCCGTGGGAGTTCGAGGCGGACGTCGCCAGCATCGTCAATGGCAACAACACGGTGACCATCGAGCTGCCGCGCGATACCGGCAACCCGGCCGATCTCGTGTATCTGGAGTCGCTGCAGTTGAGCTACACGCGCACCCCGGCGATGACCGGCACTCGCTACTTTGACGAGGGTCTGCGTGCGGCGTCGGCGGTCAGCGACAGCCTGTTCGCCGATGGCTTGGGCGATGCGCAGCCGGCGCAGCCGCTGCAACTGGCGACCGTGAGCTTCAGCGCCCTGGGACGCACGGAGCGCAGTTTCCGCATCGACGCCGGTCAGCCCACCGAACTGGAGCTGAGCCCGGATCGTGCCATCGCCGCCAGCGACCTCGGCGAGACCTCGGTACTGTGGCTGTCGGATGCGCAGAGCCTGCTGCAGCCGGCCGTCAGTGCAGCGCCGGCGCGTGCCGATCTGTCCGTGGGCACCGCCGACTACTGGGTGATTACGCACGGCCAGTTTGCCGCCCAGCTGCAGCCGCTGCTGCAACTGCGCCAGCGCGAGGGCCTGACGCCGCAGTTGGTCGACGTGGAGCAGATCTATCTGGCTTATAGCGCTGGCAATCCGGACCCGATGGCGATCCGTCGCTTCGTCACCGAGGTCGCGGCGCCCTCCGGTGCGCGCTACCTGCTGTTGGTCGGCGGCGACACCTACGATGGCCCGGGCTATCTGGGCAGTGGGTCGATCAGCTTTGTGCCGACGATGTATGCGCGCACCAATGAAGTGGTGGCGTTTGCGCCGGCCGACGAGTACTACGGCGACCTGACCGGCGACGGGCTGGCGGAAATTGCGGTCGGCCGTCTGCCGGTCCGCACGCAGGCCGAGGCGACAGAGTCGGTGCGCAAGCTGCTGCAGTACGACAACCAGCCGGCCACGCAGCGCGTGCTGCTGGTCGCGGGCGCCCGTGACACCAATCAGCAGCTGGACTTCACGCAGTCGGCGACCACGTTGGGTAACAGCATGGCCACTGGCTGGCAGCAGACCGCGGTGTACTCCGATGTGCTCGGCGTCAGCGCAGCGCGGACGGCGTTGATCAGCGCCCTGAACGACGGCCAGAGTCTGGTCAGCTACACTGGCCACTCCAGTCCGACGCAGTGGGGCTTTGAGCAACTGCTGACGGCCACGCAAGTCGGCGGCTTGGCGTCGAACGCCAATCAGCCGGTCGTGTTGCAGTTCGGCTGCTGGACCACCTACTTCGTGTCGCCGCAGGCCAACACCATGGGCCACGCGCTGATGTTGAGCGCCAATCGCGGCGGTTCGGCGGTGATCGGGTCCACCGTGCTGCTCGACCAGCCCAGTCACGACGCCATGGCACGCGCCATGTCGGGTCGACTGCTGCCGGGTACGCGCATCGGGTCCGCTCTGGTGGAAGCCAAGCGCCAGATCGCCGCGGAGTCCACCAGTCAGTTCAGCCGCAACGAGATCTACCTCGGCATCGCGCTGCTGGGCGACCCGGCGCAGATGCTGCGCTGAGGACCGAAGGCCGCAGCCGCGCAATGACGCGCGGCTGCGGCGACGTCCGGCAAGCACGGGCTAGAACAAGCGATCACTGTGCTGGCTAGTGGGGAATCGCCTAGATAGTTGGTGACAACCGTAAAACTTGAGACACATTTGATCTGACGCGATGACATCGTTGGCCCTGCCACTCATCCTCTAGGAGTAGGTGTCCGACGGGGGTGGGTCATGTTTCAGAGTTTGTTCGCGGGATCACGCGTACGGCGCCGCATTGGCGCTGCCGATGACGGAGCATCCAGCGTCGCGGCGCTGACAGCCCCAGGGAACCGCTCCTTGCGAGCGGTTTTTTTTGGCTTACGCCGGCGCTTTTATGCCGCCTGCCTGTCGCCCTTGCTGCTGGCACTGGCCGGGCCCGCCGCTGCCGCGCTGACTGCCTCGCCACTCACCTGGAATGTCGTCGGCCTCGACAGCAATGACGTCTTGGCGGGCCCAGCCAACTTCCCGATCGGCTATCGCATCTGCGCCAGTGGGGCAGCCAGCAATGGCGTGGTCACGGTCACCTGGAACTGGAGCACCAGCAACGCCTTCGTGAACTTGCGCACGGGCTCGGCCGGTGGGCCCGGCGGCCCGGCGATGACGGTAGGGCCGCTGGCCTCAGGCGCTTGCCAGGATGCCTATTTCGATCTCGAGCTCACGCGCAATGCATCCGCCTACGGAACCACGCGTCGTTACAGTCTGACCATTGATGATGCCGATCCGGGCTCTCTGGTCACGCCGACGCGCGAGGTCTACGTCGAGCGCCTGGTGTCGCAAAACCGTAACTTCATCAGCAGCATACGTGTGGGAACCAGCGTGGCCACGCTGACGCCGGCGACGCTCGGCACCAGCACCCAGCTGCTGACCGGACAGACCTACTTCATTGAGCTCACGGGGGGCACGGCGACTCAGGGCTACGAGCAGCTGGCGACCTTCGCCTCCTTTGCCAACACCGTGTTCCGGGTGTTATCGGTGACCACCACCTTCAATGCCGACAGCTCCTCCTACGTTTCGAGTCCCGCCACCTCGCTGTATCTGGACGGCTGCCTGTGGGAGAACGAGCCCAGCAGTCCCGCCTACCGCTCGTGTCTGGATGTCGGCAAGGCGGGTGGCAGCAATGTGGTCGTGCTGTATCAGGTGCAGATTCTGAGCGGTGCCGGTACCAGTGAGCGCCTGAGCACGCTGTTCTACGACTATTCTGGCAGCAGTTATCACTACAACGCGGATTTCGGCACCGACAGCCTGCAGCTGAATATTCTGGATCCGACGCAGAACTCGACGATTTCCAAGCAGTTCATTCCCGCCAGCATTCCGCAAGGCACGGAATCCACGCTGCGCATCACCATCAATAACCAGAATGCTTTCTCGGTCAGCGGCTATGCGGTTACCGACAATCTGCCCTCGGGCGTGATTCTGGCCTCCACGCCCGCGGCCGCCACCAGCGGCTGCGGCACGCCGACCGTCACCGCCACGGCCGGCGCCAGTTCGGTTGCCATCAGCAATGCCACGATCGCCGCCGCCAGCACGTGCACGCTGACGGTCAAAGTCACGGCCTCAACTGCCGGCAGTTACAACAACACGATTGCCGCGGGCCAGTTCACCATCAACGGCGTCTCCACCGGCCAGTCGGCTGCCGCCACCTTGACGGTGACCACGGCCCCAGCCGCGCCGGCAGGTTGCAGCCCGGGTGCCACACTGGCGCAGTGGACCTTCCAGGGTTTGGCCACCGGGGACAACTATGCGCCGCCGGCGTCGACTGCACTGGTTTCGCCAGCGACGGCGACGGCGGGTGGCAATTACGTGGGAACGGGCGGTGTCACCGGTGCGCATACCACCATTGCGACGGGCTCCCCAGTCACCGATCTCGAATGGGATATGGACCATGTCACGGTGGGTGCCACCCTGGTGCATGCCCAGCAGGAGTTCATGCAGTTTGCGATCAATACGGCCGGCTATGCGTCACTGAATCTCAGCTACGAGATGGATCGTTCAACCAACGGTCCTCAAACCATGAGTTTGTTTATCGACTCCAGCGCGACACCGCCGGTTTCAGGCGCCGGCGTCACCACCTATGCGGTCCCCGCATCGCATACGCTGTTCTCGAATACGTACAGCACCGAGATCAACAAGACCGGAACGACCTATTTCCGCTTTTACTTCTACAACGCGGCGATCGACAACAACGGCCACTATGCCTCTTTGAACGATGTCACCTTTACCGCCTGCGGCTTCCCGACGCTGTCCAAGGCCTTCAATCCGGCGACGACGGTGCCCGGACAGACCAGCACGCTGACCTTCAGCGTGGTCAATCCGAACCCGAGCAATACGCTGAACGGCATCAGCTTCACCGACTCGCTGCCGGCGGGCGTGGTGATCGCCACCCCCAACGGCGTCACCAACAACGGCAATTGCGGCTCGCCCACAGTGACGGCGCCGGCAGCGGGTAGCGATATCAGCGTCAGTGGCGGCACCATTGCTGGCGGCGCGACCTGCACGATTTCGGTGAATGTGGTGGCGGCGACGGCCGGTGCGCGCGTCAATGTGTCGGGGCAGGTGACGTCCACCCAGACCGGCACCAACACCACCTCGACGGGCTCGGGGACGGCGACGCTGACCACCGTCAGTCCGCCAACGATGACCAAGGCCTTTGCGCCCAATCCGGTCGCGGTGGGCAGCACCAGCACGCTGACGCTGACGGTCACGAATCCCAACAGTGTGGGCACGCTCGCCAGCGTCGGTTTCACCGACACCTTCCCGGCCGGCATGACGGTCGCCGCCACGCCGGCAGCGTCCAACACCTGCGGCGGGACGTTCTCGCCGGTGGCCGCAGCGGGTTCGGTCACGTTGTCAGGCGCCAGTCTGGCAGCCGGCGCCACCTGCACGCTGTCGGTCAATGTGACCACCAGCACTGCCGGCGTGCGCACCAATTCCGTTGCCGCCAGCCATGTGCTCAACGCCACCACGTATACCGGGCCGACTGCGACCGCCAATCTGACTACGCTGGCGCCCAGTCTGAGTTTGCAGAAGCAGATCGGCCTGAGTGCCAGTGGGCCCTGGTCCGCAAACATCCAGGTTGCGACCGGCACCTCCGTGTACTACCGCTTCACCGTCGAAAACACCGGATTGGTGGCACTAAGCGGCGTCGCCATCAGCGACAGTTTGCTGCCGGGCGCTTCGATGGCGGCTTGCAACGCCACCATCAGCAGCCCCTTGCCGGTGGCGACTCTGGCCAATGAGGATCACATCGACAGCTGCGTGGTCGGTCCGGTGACCGCCGGCGCCAGTACCACGGTCAATACGGCGAGCGCTGCAAGCACTACACCGTCGACCACCAGCAATAACGCCAGCGCGACTTACACCATCGTCACCAATCTGCCGCAACTGAAAGCGGTGAAGACGCTGGTCAGTCCGACGCCACCGATCGCCCCTGGTGCCAACGCGACCTACCAGATTGTGGTGCGCAATCAGGGGCTGGCGGCCACGACCGGCACGATCTACGTCTACGACGACCTGCTGGCCAATCTGACCTTCCTCAGCTATTCGGGGACCAACTGGGTGTGCAACGGCAGCGATCCGCTGTCCTGCAGCTACAGCGGCGGGTCGCTGGCGCCAGCGACGACGCAGGGCGGCCTGGATGGCGGCGTCACCACGGCGCTGCAGTTCGTCGTGCGTGTGGAGACCGGGGCCATATCGGCGGACAACACCGCGCGCGCGATCGGCGGCGGCGACGGTCGCTGCCCCACCTTGTCCTTCAGCGCGAACGCGGATTGCGTGTCCTCCGTCCAGGCCGGCACGCTGCCGGTCACGCTGTCGGATGTGGAGGTCGCGGTCGAGTCCGGGCAGTTGGTGGTGCGCTTCGGGACGGCCTCGGAACTCGGGTCTTTGCAATATGCGGTGTACTCCGATCTTGCCGGGCGCCCGGCCGGGCGGGCTTTGCTGGCGCGTTCGGATGCGGCCGGCACCAGCCTGACTGCGCGCCGATACGAAGTGTCGGGTGCCTACAGCGGCCAGACCCAGATCTGGATTGAAGAGGAATCAATCGACGGCAAGAAGGAACGCTACGGCCCCTATCCGGTGGGACTGAGGACCGGCGAGCGCACGCTCAGCACTCCGATCGACTGGGCGCGCATCAACGCCGAGCAGCGCGCGTTCCGTCAAGGCCAGACGCGTGCATTGCTGGGTGCCACGCCGACGGGTGACGTTCAGGTGGAACTCGGCGTTGCAGAGTCCGGCATCGTCGTCATTACCCACGAGCAATTGCTCGCTGCCGGCGTCGACTGGTCGGGTCTTGCCGCCAGCCGCTTGCGCCTGGCCGTGGGCCCGCAGCAGGTGCCCTTCAGCTACCAGGGGCCGACGCAGATCGGAGCGGGTTCGCAGCTCAGCTTCGTCGCGCAGGCCGTGGCGGGCAGCCGTTACACCAAGACACGTGCTTACCGGCTCAGCATGGGCGCGAGTGAGCAGGCTGCGGCACGCAGCCAGTACGCGCGCCCCGGCGCACTGGCGGGTACCAGCACCGCCGCCGGCACGCGGGTGCACGCGCCCCAGCGTCTGTACGACATGAGCTCGGCGCAGTCTGATCCGTGGACGGCTGTGCGGATGATCCGCAACAACACGCCGCTGACCAGCTACACCGAGACCTTCACCGTCAGCGATCGTGCGGTCGCTTCCAGTGGCGAGGTGCTGGTGGTGGATCTGCATGGCGGCATCGATCAGCCGCAGTCGCCTGATCACAGCGTGCGCCTGTATCTGAACGATCAACTGATCGGGCAGCGGCGTTTCGACGGGCTGGTGGTCGATCGGGCACAGATCGCTTTGCCCCCGGGCGTGCTGCGTCAGGGCAGCTATGCCCTGCGCGTCGAGATGGTGGGCGACACCGGTGCGCCCGCGAGCGTTGTCTACCTGGACGCGATCGAAGCGCGCTATCTGCGTGAACTGCGTGCCGTCGATGATCGACTGGAACTGGCGCTGCCGGCCGTTGCCGGGACGTTGGCAGCCGGCGATCGCATCCATGCCGACAACTTCGACGATCTCGGCGTGGCGTCGTGCAGCGGCCCCGGCTGCGGCGCTTACACCGTCGGCGGTTACACGCGACCGGATGTGCGTCTGATCCACCAGCGTGCGGACGGCAGCATCGCCGAGTTGGCCGGCGTGCGCGCGGTGCTCGAAGCCGATCAGAGCTACACGGTGTCCTTTGCAGTGCCGCTCGATGGCGGCACGCTGTGGAGTGCCCCGGCGCAGACCGGCGTGGCGGCTACGCTGATGCCAAGACCGGCGCCGCGCTCGCCGATCGGCAATCAGCCTGCCGATTACCTGATCGTGGCACACCCCAGCTTTATCAGTGGTCTGGCGCCGCTGGTGGCGACCCGTCGCGCCGAGGGATTTGCGGTGCAGGTGGTCGATGTCGAGGATGTCTATGACGCCTACACCGACGGCGTGGTCGATCCAGCCGCCATCTCGGCGCTGATCGCCGACGCGGTGAGTCAGTTGGGCACACGCTATGTGCTGCTGGTCGGTGGCGATACCTACGACTATTTCGACTACACCGGAGCGCACTCGCAGAGCTTCATCCCGACGCACTACCGCGCCATCGGTCCGGTGATCCGGCATACACCGACGGATGTGCCCTACGCGGACATCGACGGCGACGGCATGCAGGATGTCGCCATCGGCCGCCTGCCGGTGCGCACGCAGTCCGAACTGGCCTTGTGGCTGGGCAAGCTCGATGCCTACAGCACCGGCAGCTACGGCGGGCGCTTGCTGCGCGTATCGGATCGCCGACTCGGCAGCGTCGACTATGGCGCCGAACTCGGCGCGCTCAACTTCTCGCTCAATGGGTACGCCACCACGCGCATTGCGCTGGATGACTATCCGGCTGGCGGGAGCGGCGTCGCGTTGGCGCGGGCCGACATGGTCAGCGCCATGGGCGCCGGCCAGTCGCTGACGGCCTTCCTCGGCCACAGCAGTCCATCGTCCTGGGCGCGTGAAAGCCTGCTGACGGCGGCGCAGGTCAGCAGTGGCTTGCTGGCCAACAGCACGCGGCCCACGGTGGCCTGGGTGCTCGGTTGCTACGGTGGCTACGCGGTAGACCCGGTGTACAACAACGTGGCCCCGGCGCTGATGGTGCAGCCTGGTGGATCCGGTGCGGTCGCCGTCATGGGCACCAGCGCGCTGACCTCCACCGCCAGCGATGTGGCGTGGATGAATGCGGTACGGCCGTATCTGACGACTGAGCGCCTGGGCGATGCGTTGATGCAGGCCCAGCGCCGTCTGCATGAGCACGGAAGTTTGTATGAAGACGCCGTGGGCAGCGCGATGCTGCTCGGCGATCCGGCCATGCGTCTGCGCTGAGCGCAGTCAATGTCGTGAACGCGACTTCACGGTCGCGTTCACGTCTTCACGATATTGGCTCTCGTATCTTCACAAACGTGAAGGCGCCCGGTGGTCGGGCCTGGAGAAAGCCATGAACAAGCGTGATGAGCAATCGGGTCTGGTGCTGCTGGTCGAAGACAACCGCGGCATTTCGGAGATGGTCGGCGAGTTCCTGGAGCGCCGCGGCTACTCGGTGGATTACGCCGCCGATGGCGTCACCGGTCTGCATCTGGCGGTCAGCAACAGCTATGACGTCGTCGTGCTCGACCTGATGCTGCCGGGCATGGACGGTCTAGACGTCTGCCGCAAGCTGCGCCAGGACGCCAAGAAGTCGACGCCGGTGCTGATGCTGACGGCGCGCGACACGCTGGAAGACAAGGTGACCGGTCTCGATGCCGGCGCCGACGACTATCTGGTCAAGCCCTTCGAAGTGAAGGAACTGGAAGCGCGCGTGCGCGCGCTGATCCGTCGCGACCGTCGTCAGGTTTCACAGGAAGTGCTGCGCGTGGGCGATCTGGTGCTCGACACCGCCACGCTGCGGCTGACGCGCGCTGGCAAGGATCTGCAGGTGTCGCCGATCGGTCTCAAGTTGTTGACCATCCTGATGCGCGAGTCGCCGCGTGTGGTCTCGCGTCGCGACATCGAGCGCGAAGTGTGGGGCGATATGCTGCCGGACAGCGACACCCTGCGCAGCCATCTGTACAACCTGCGCAAGGTGATCGACAAGCCCTTCCAGAAGACGCTGCTGCACACTATCCACAGCGCCGGCTACCGTCTGGCCGATCTCGACACCGAGACGGCGGCAGCCTGATCCACCCGCGCACGGGCGGCGCAATGCCGCCCGTGCAGGCTGCGTCAGTGACGTGGCCTATGCTGTGCACATCCCGCGCATCCGGGCGCGTGGACAATTAAGGTTTGGGCTCGAATCGCATTCCATGAGTACACCGGTCGGCCAGAGTGGCCTGCGCGCCAAAATCGGCATTGCTTTCATCCTGCAGGCGGCCGCCATTTCCTGCGGCACCGTGCTCGGCGTGTATGGCGCTGCGGCGGTGCTGGAAGACGTGCTAATGAAGCGCGCGCTGCGCGAGGAGACGGCGCACTACCTGACGCTGCTGGAAAGCAATCCGGCGCAGGCGACGCCTGATACCCACAACATGAAGGGCTATCTGCAGCGCACCGGGGCGCCGGACGACACCGTCCCGCCCGAGGTGCGCGGCCTCACGCTGGGCTATCACGTGCTGCGCACGCCCAGCAGTCGGGCGCTGGTGTACGTGTCGGACTCGCCCAGTGGCCGTTTGTACCTGGTGATCGATCAGGCACACATTGGGCAACTGGCCCTGTTTTTCGGGCTGGTGCCGCTGACGCTGGTGCTTTTGTTCATTTACCTCACCACCTGGCTGACCTATCGCTTGTCGCGCCGGGCCATTTCGCCGGTGATCTGGCTGGCGAATGAGGTGCAAAGCTGGAATCCAAAGAACCCGGATTTCAGCGCGCTGGCGCCCGACAAGGTGCCGCCCGACATCGAGGGAGAAACGCTGCTGCTGTCGGAGGCGATCTACGGCTTCGGCAAACGCATCGGCGAGTTCGTCGAGCGCGAACGCAACTTCACGCGCGATGCCAGCCACGAATTGCGGACGCCGCTGACGGTGATCAAGATGGCAAGCGAGGTGCTGCTGTCGGATGCCGAGTTGGACGATTACGGCCGCCGCAATGTGCAGCGCATCGCCCGTTCGGCGCGCGATATGGAAGCGCTGATCGAGGCGTTCCTGCTGATTGCGCGCGAATCGGAAAACGCGCTGCCGGCCGACGATTTTGCCGTCAACACGGTGGTGCGCGACGAGATGGAGCGCGCCGAAGCGCTGATCGGCGACAAGCCGGTCGCGCTGAAGCTCGAAGAGAACGCGCAGTTCTGCCTGCATGCGCCGTCCAAAGTGGTGGCCGTGCTGATCGGCAACCTGATCCGCAACGCGGTCAGCTACACCGACGAGGGTGAGGTTCGGGTGGCGGTCAACCTCGGCGAGATCGTGGTGGAGGACACCGGCGTCGGCATGTCGGAAGAAGACTTGAAGCAGATCTTCCAACCCTTCTTCCGGGCGCAGCATGGTCGGCGTGGCGGTCACGGCGTCGGGCTGACCATCGTCAAACGGCTGTCGGATCGTTTTCGCTGGCCGATCGAGTTCCAGAGCGAGGCAGGGAAGGGCACGCGCGTGTCGGTGCGCTTCCCGGAGCATGCAGCGGTGCGCTGTCCGGGCTGAGCGCCCGCGGCGCGCGGATGAATACGTAGTCAGTCGCCGCTTGGAGCGCGCAAGCGCGGGCGGCGCGGGGTAGTGTCTGCCGCCATGTTCGCGATCCTGGGAGGGACGATGCGACGGTGGGGATTGCCTCTGCTGGGTCTGCTGACGGCGTGTGCGCAGCCCGGGCCGATGCCGCTGACCTCGGGCGAGTGCCAAGCGCCGCACTACGGGTCGACGACGCTGTACCTGCGCGGGTCGATGAACAACTGGGCCGCGCTCGACGAGTACGCGCTGCAATGGCAGTGCGATGCCTATCTGCTGAACGTGGCCTTCGACGCCCGCCACGACTTCAAGATCGCCGATGCGGCGTGGTCGCCGCCGAGCACCTTCGGTGCGCGTGTCGGGACTGCGGGCGATCTCACGCTGGCTCAGCCTTATGCGCTCGTCACCAACGCTGAGTCGGGGGTGACCGCCAACCTGCGCTTTGCCTACGCCGGTGAGCAGACTCTGCGACTCGTGGTGAAGGACGGCCTGCCCACGCTGGCCATCGGGCCGAAGTCCTTCAACGACCCAAGAGCCCGCGCGGTCAGCGACCCGGTTGCACTGGCAGTGCGCTATGACAGCCGCGATCTGGGTCACAAACAGCCTTTCGGCGCGCAGCGTGCCGGCACCGAGGTGCAGTTCCGCCTGCACGCGCCCGCGGGGGTGGAGCAGGCGACGCTGGTGATCGAATCACGCCGGCTGGAGGGCAATCAGGAGCTGCTCGAATACCAAACGCTGCAGCGCCTGACGATGCGGCGTGAAGGCGCCGAGTCCTATGTCGCCAGCTACCGTTTCGACGCTGTGGGCGTCTATGGTTACTGGTTCGAAGTCTTGATCGGCGGCCAGCGCTACGCCTATCAGAACAATCGCGACTCGGTATTCTGGACGCGTGAGCGCGGCAGCGGCGGCGTCGGCGAGATCGCCTTTCTGCCCGAGCAACTGGCGTCGATCCGGCGCTTTCGCCAGACCGTCTACGCGCCGGATTTCATGGTGCCGTCCTGGGCGCCGGATATTGTGTACTACTACATTTTCCCGGAGCGCTTTCGCAACGGCGACCCTGGCAATGACCCGGTGATTGGCGCGCGGACGTTTCACCAGCATCCGATCGAAGTGCATCAGGATTGGAATGAGCCGCCTTTTGTGCCTCACAGCGGCGACGGCTCGGATGCGTGGTCGGGCAATGACTTCTACGGTGGCGACATCGCCGGCATCATCGAGAAGCTCGATTACATCCGCGAACTCGGCGCCAACACGCTGTATCTGACGCCGCTGTTCTACGCCGCCAGCAATCACAAATACGACACCGCCGACTACCGCCGCATCGATCCGGCCTTCGGCACCGAGGCGGATTTCCAGCGTTTGACCGCCGAGGCCGCCCGGCGCGGGATCCGCGTGCTGCCGGATACCTCACTCAATCACTCCGGCAGTGATTCGATCTACTTCGATCGCCACAGCAAATATCCGGAAGTGGGCGCGTTTGAGCAGGAACAGGTGCGATCGGACTCGCCCTACGCGAGCTGGTACAAGTTCAAGGCCGAGGCGCCGAGCCCGGATCAGCGCTACGTCGGCTGGACCGGTGTGGCCGATCTGCCCGAGCTCAACAAGGATTCCGCAGATTATCGGCGCTACGCTTTCGGGCCCGATGGCGTGATGCAGCACTGGCTAGATCTGGGCGCGGCGGGTTGGCGCATGGATGTGGCGCCCTGGGTGCCGGATGATTTCTGGCGTGCCTGGCGCCGCGCGGTCAAAACGCATCGACCCGATGCGCTGACGGTGGCCGAGACCTGGTTCGATGCCTCCAAGTACTTCCTCGGCGATACCTTCGATTCGACGATGAATTACATCGTCCGCAACACCTTGATCGAATACGCCGCCGGCGGTGACGCCCGCAAGCTCTATCCCAACATCGAACACATGCGCGAGGCCTATCCGCCACAGGCCTACTATGCGTTGATGAATCTCCTGTCCACCCACGATCAGGCACGCACGCTGCATCTTTTGGGTGCGCATGACGACGCCGACGCGGCGACGATCGCACTGGCCAAGCGCCGCTTCCTGCTGGCGATGCTGCTGCAAATGAGTTTGCCGGGCGCGCCGACGCTGTATTACGGCGATGAGGTGGGCGTGACGGGCGGCGATGATCCGCAGAATCGGCGTACCTATCCCTGGGCCGATCAGGGTGGCCATCCGGACCTCGAACTCTGGGCGCAGGTGCGGGCTTTGATCGGCCTGCGTCAAGCGCATCCGGTGCTGCGGCGCGGCAGCCTCGGGGCGCCGCTGGCGCTGGACGAGCATCTGATCGTGCTTGAGCGCCGCTTGGGCTCGGCGCGGGCGTGGATCCTGAGCAACAACGCTGCCGAGCCACGTCGTTACCGGCTCAATGTGCCGGCCTGCGCCGGTGCGGCGCAGGTGCGCGATCTGCTGGGGGATGGCTGGCTGCAGCCCCAGGCTGGCAGCCTGGAGGTGGAGGTGCCCGCTTGGTCCGGGCGCGTGTTGCTGCTCGAAGATGCCTGTTTGGCGAGCCTGAGGCCTGATCCGGCGGCGATCGGTCCGATGGTGTCGCCTTGATACGGAGTGCCCGATGAATCCGGCAAGTGTGGAAGTGCTGCTGGCGGCGACGCTGCTGCAGTGGACGGTGATCATCATTGCGGCCCGTCTGGGCGGCGCGCTGGCCATCCGACTCGGGCAGCCACCTGCCGTAGGCGAGATCGCCGCCGGCCTCGCGCTCGGTCCCTCCTTGCTGGGAGCGCTGTGGCCGGCCGGCTTTGAGCTGCTGTTCGGCAGCAACGGCGAGATCCTGCGCTTTCTCGGCAAGATCGGTCTAATCCTGTTCCTGTTTCATGTGGGACTCAATTTCGAGTCCTCGCATCTGCGCACGCGTTCGCGCGCGGTCGTCGCCATTTCGGCGGCCGGCATGCTGGTGCCCTTTGCGCTGGGGCTGGCGATTTCGCCCTGGCTGCAACGGCAGTACGCGCCGGAGATCCCCGAGCTCAGTCTCTCGCTGTTCGTTGGCATTGCGATGAGCATTTCGGCGCTGCCGATCATGGCGCGCATGCTGATGGAACTCGGGCTGGAGAAGACGCCGATTGGCATCACAGCGCTGAGTTCGGCCGCGATCGACGATCTGATCGGCTGGATTGGCCTCGCGGCCATCGCCGCGCTGGTCGGCGCCAGGCTGAGCGGCTGGTTGCCGCTCGGGCAGATCGCCGGGCTGGCGCTGTACGCGCTGGTGTTGTGGAAACTCGTCCGCCCGCTGCACGGCTGGGTGCTGGCGCGGCATGCGCCGCTCAGTCCTGGACACTGTCTGTTTCTGCTGCCAGCCCTGTTTTTGAGCTGTCTGTGCACCTATCACCTCGGCGTGTTCTCGATTTTTGGCGCCTTTGCGCTGGGCATTGCGCTGCATGGTCAGGGTACGCTGGAGGCGCGCTGGGAAGAGCGTTACGCGACGCCGGTACGACTGTTTCTGGTCCCGGTGTTCTTCACCTACACCGGCCTCAAGACCTCGCTCGGGACGCTGGATGCTGCGGCCTGGCTCGGTTGCGCGGTGGTGCTGGCGCTGAGCGTGCTCGGCAAGTTTGGCGGCTGCTATCTGGCCGGCCGCATGGCGGGCCTCGGCCACACCGATGCAGGCGCTGTGGCCAGCCTGATGAACACGCGCGCGCTGATGGGCCTGATCGCGGTCAGTGTGGGCCTGGAGATGGGCGTGTTGACGCCAACGCTGTTCAGCATGTTCGTGCTGATGTGCCTGCTGACCACGGCGATGGCCGCGCCGCTGCTGCGGCTGTTCCTCGGCGGGCAGGTGGCGCGCTGGCGCAGCGTAGACGTCGTCCGCGGTGGCGCGCAGGGCAAGCAACTGCCGACAGCTTGACTTGCGGCCCGGCGCACCGTGTGATGCCGCTGTCGATCAGGGCGGGAGTGCGGCATGGGCGAGATAAAGGGCAAGGACTATCGCGAGCTGCTGGCGCCGCTGCAGCAGGAACTTAACGCCATGCACCGCTGGCTGCAGCACACCGGCGGGCGTCTGGTGGTGCTGTTCGAGGGCCGCGACACTGCCGGCAAAGGCGGCGCGATTTCGGCGATCAGCGACTGCCTGAATCCGCGCGCTTGTCGCGTGGTTGCGCTGTCCAAGCCTAGCGAGCGCGAGCGCACGCAGTGGTACTTCCAGCGCTATGTCGAGCACCTGCCGAGCGCCGGCGAGATCGTGCTGTTCGACCGCAGTTGGTACAACCGCGCCGGCGTCGAGAAAGTCATGGGCTTCTGCACCGACGAGGAGTACCAGCGCTTCCTGGAAGACTGCCCCAAGTTCGAGCGCATGTTGGTCAGCAGCGGCGTCTATTTGTACAAATACTGGTTCGCTTGTGATCAGGTCGAGCAGGAAAAGCGCCTCGCCGAGCGCCTGGACGATCCGGTGAAGCGCTGGAAGATCTCGCCGATCGATCTGGCCGCGCGCAGTCGCTACGCCGACTACACCGCCGCGCGCGATCGCATGTATGCCGCCACCGATATCCCGGAAGCGCCCTGGTATCAGGTCGACATGAACGACCAGAAGCGCGGTCGGCTGAACATGCTGCGGCATCTGCTCGACCATTTGCCCGATCACGAAGTGGCGCCCGAGCCGCTGGAGTTGCCGGCGCTCGCCGGCAAGCTCAAGCGCGAGACGGCGCCCAAGTCGGTCAGCCGGGTCAAGGCGGTCTACTGAGCACCAAGGCGTCTTCGCCCGCAGACATTGAGCCAAGGACGAGGATGGAGCCTGCACACAGCCCGCGCATCCGCGAGCGCGAGGTGCCCGAACACTGGCGTGCGCTGGCCTCGCGCGTGCCGCCGCGGGTGGCGCGCGTGCTCGCCGCGCGCGGCGTGCGCAGCGTGGACGAACTGGATCTGGGCGTTGCCGGACTGAAGCCGCCGGCCGGCCTCGCCGGGCTTGATGTGGCCGCCCAGCGTCTGGCGGAGGCGATCCACCGCGGCGAGCGCATTCTGGTGGTGGGCGATTTCGATGCCGACGGCGCCACCGGCACGGCGGTGGCCGTGCGTGGGCTGCGCGCGCTCGGTGCCAGCGATGTGCATTACGCGGTGCCCGACCGTCAGCGCCATGGCTACGGTTTGAGCGTCAGTCTGGTCGAGGAACTGCTGGCGCTGCGCCCGCAGGTATTGGTGACCGTTGATCACGGCACTTCCAGCGTCGCCGGCGTCGCCCGCGCCAGCGCCGCCGGCGTGGATGTACTGGTGACCGATCACCATCTGCCCGGCGATCAGCTGCCAGCGGCGCTGGCGCTGGTCAATCCCAATGCACAAGGCGCGCGCCACGCGCTCGGCGCGCTGGCCGGCGTCGGCGTGATCTTCCACGTGCTGGCGGCGGTGCGCGGCGCGCTCGACCGGGCCGGTCGGCTGCCGGCGCCGGTGCCGCTGGCCAGCCTGCTCGATCTGGTGGCGCTCGGCACCGTCGCCGACCTGGTGCCGCTGGATCGCGTCAATCGCATCCTGGTCAACGAGGGCCTGCGGCGCATCCGCGCCGGCCGCGCCAGCGCCGGTCTGGCGGCGTTGATTGGCAGCGCCGGACGCGACCCGGCGCGACTGCAGGCCAGCGACCTCGGCTTTCAGATCGGCCCGCGCCTGAACGCCGCCGGGCGACTGGACGATATGAGCCTGGGCATCCGCTGTCTGGTCTCAGACGATATCGACGAGACCCGCGAACTGGCGGCGCAGCTGTCCGAACTGAACCGCGAGCGCCGTGCGCTGCAGACCGAGATGGAGCGCGAGGCCAGCGAGATCGTCAGCCGGCTGCTGGCCGAGCGTGCCGGCAGCGTACCGAACGCACTGGTGGTGGCCGATCCGGGCTGGCACGCCGGCGTCGTGGGCCTGGTGGCCAGTCGCCTGGTCGAGCGTTTGCATCGACCGACCCTGGCGCTGGCGCCGGCCGGCGAGGGCGCCGACGATTGGCGTGGCTCGGGACGCTCCATTCCCGGCTTTCATTTGCGCGATGCGCTGGTAGAACTCGACCGCCTGCACCCCGGACTGATGACGCGCTACGGCGGCCACGCCATGGCGGCTGGGCTGTCGCTGCCGGCGGCGCGGGTGGCCGAACTGGCGCACGCCTTCGAGCAGGTGGTGGATCGCTGCATGGATCCGGATCTGTGCACGCGCACGCTGTGGACTGACGGCGCCCTTCAAGCCGAGGAATACACGCTGGAACTGGCACAGGCGCTGGAAGCGGCCGGGCCCTACGGTCAGGCCTTCCCGGAGCCACAGTTCGACAACGCCTTCAACGTGCTCGATCGCCGCGTGCTCAAGGACAAGCATCTGAAACTGCGCCTGCAGCCGATCGGCGGGCGCCGATCCGTGGACGCGATCTGGTTCAGTGCCCCGGCGCCGTGGCTGGCACACACGCCAGGCCGTCTGCGGTTGGTGTATCAGCTCGCCGTCGAGCGCTGGCAGGGCCTCGAATCGCTCAGCCTGCACATCCGCCACGGCAGCGCGGACTGAGGGCGCTTAGGCAAGCTCTGGAGCAGAAGCGGGGCAAGCAGAAGCGGGGCAGCAGAAGCGGGGCAAGGGGGCGGGGGACCAGCCATGCGGCGGGTGCGTTGCGATGTCGCGGGTTGGGGGACGAGCCATGCGGTGGCTGCGTTGCGTTGTCGCCAGTTGGCAGAGCGAGTCAGCGCGGCGAAGGCGCGCTGACTTGATCTGCAGATCGTACCGGCGACAATGCCGAGCGAGCGCCGCAGTGCCTGTCCCCTCGCCCCCTGCCCCCCGCCCCGCTTTTGGCCCCACGCACCCATATCTGGCAAGCGCTTAGCTAGCTTGAGACCAGCGCTCGCGCCACCGCCTGCGCCACCTCGATGCCGTCGATCGCGGCGGAATAGATGCCGCCGGCATAGCTGGCGCCTTCGCCCGCGGGATACAGGCCGCGGGTGTTGAGGCTCTGAAAATCCGGTCCGCGCGGGATGCGCACCGGCGAGGAGGTGCGGGTTTCGACCGCGGTCAGCACGGCGTCGGGCAGTGCGAAGCCCGGTAGCTGGCGATCCAGTGCCGGAATCGCCTCACGGATCGCGGCAATGGCGTAGTCGGGCAGGGCGCTCGACAGATCGCCCAGCTGCACGCCCGGCGTGTAGCTCGGCAGCACGCTGCCGAAAGCCGTGGACGGTCGGCCGGCCAGGAAATCACCCACCAGTTGTCCCGGCGCGCGGTAGTCGCCACCGCCCAGAACGAAGGCGCGCCGCTCCCAGTGGCGCTGAAACTCGACGCCCGCGAGCACGCCGCCGGGATAGTCCTCCGGGCTGATCGAGACCACGAGGCCCGCGTTGGCATTGCGCTCGTTGCGCGAGTACTGGCTCATGCCGTTGGTGACCACCTGGCCCGGCTCGCTGGTCGCGGCCACCACGGTGCCGCCGGGGCACATGCAGAAGCTGTAGACCGCGCGACCATTGCTGGCGTGGTGGACCAGCTTGTAGTCCGCCGCCCCCAGTATCGGATGCCCGGCCTGTGGGCCGAAGCGGGCGCGATCGATCAGTGACTGTGGGTGCTCGATGCGAAAGCCGATCGAGAAGGGCTTGGCCTCCATCTGCACGCCAGCGGCCTGCAGCATGGCAAAGGTGTCACGCGCGCTGTGGCCCACCGCCAGCACGAGGTGCCGGCAGGCGAGCACGCTGCCGTCGGCCAGCCGCACGCCGCGGACCTGCCCATCCTCGATGAGCAGCTCGTCGACGCGCGCTTCGAAGCGAATCTCGCCGCCCAGCGCGACGATCTCATCGCGCATCTGCTCGATCATGCTGACCAGTCGGAAGGTGCCGATGTGCGGCTTGCTGACGTACAGGATCTCCTCCGGCGCGCCGGCGCGGACGAACTCCTCCAGCACTTTGCGGCCGTAGTGCTGTGGGTCCTTGATCTGGCTGTACAGCTTGCCGTCCGAAAAGGTGCCGGCGCCGCCCTCGCCAAACTGCACGTTGGACTCCGGATTGAGCCGCCCGCCGCGCCACAGACCCCAGGTGTCGCGCGTGCGCTGACGCACCGCCTTGCCCCGTTCGAGCACGATCGGCCTGAAGCCGCTCTGCGCCAGGATCAGCGCGGCAAACAGTCCGCAGGGCCCGAATCCGACGATCACCGGACGCTCCTGCAGACCTTCTGGTGCCTGCGCCACCGGGCGATAGCGCATGTCCGGGCTGGGCAGCACATGCGGCAGTTTGCGCCTCAACAGTTCCGCTTCCAGCGCTGGATCGAGCTCCACATCCATGCTGTAAATCAACAAGATGGCGCCGCGTCGGCGCGCATCGTAGCTGCGTTTGTAGACCGTGCTGCCACGCAGCGCCGAGGCTGCCACCTGCAGGCGCGCCAGGATCGCCTGCTGCAGGGCCTCGGGCGGGTGATCTAACGGCAGCTTGAGTTCGTTGAGGCGCAGCATGGGCAGGACGGCCGAACGCGGGTGCGGCATGCTCGGTCAGCCGCCCGCAGGGCGCAAGGGTGGCGGGCGCGCGGAGGCTGGAAGTCGGGATGGCGCCGGGGAAACCTCTTGCCAAATAGGGTACGTGGGCAAAAGTGGGGCGGGGGTCAGCAGCTGTGTTCAAAGTCAAGCCGTTTTTGGCAAGTCATCGCCGCGTCGGCGCTCCCGCGCGTCGCGCAACTTGGCGTTGAGTCGCACCAAGAGCTTGCGCATGGCGGCGGTTAGCGCGACTTTGGATTCCTTGCCTTTGGTCTCCTTCAGGCGACGGTAGAAGGCGGCAATGTCGGGGTTGCAGGTAGTGGCGGAGAGGGTCGCCATGTACAGCGCTGTACGCGCCGCTTTGCGTCCGCCACGGATGTGGCGTTTGCCTCGCTGCTCGCCGCTGTCATTGGCTACCGGGGCCAGGCCGGCGAGCAGGCTGATCTGGCCGCGGGTGGCAGACCCGATCTCCGGGAGCAGGATCAGCAGACTGACGGCGGTGATCCAGCCGACCCCCTTCTCCGCATCCAGCAACTCGGCGTCGAGCTTGAGTTCCGGTTGGTCTTTGATGCGCGCCTTGATCTCTTTCTCGACCTTGTCGATGGCCTTGTCCAGCTGCTTGAGCAGGAGGTTGATCGAGCGTTGGACAAACTTGCTGGTCGCCATCTGCAGGCGATTCTTCTCCTGCGTACCACTTTCGACCAGATCCAGGCGCCACTCCACCAGTTGGCGCAGTTCGTCGTCCGCCAGCGTGGGCGGCGCCCAGCGCGGGTGGTTGGGCCGTATCGAGGCGATCTCCGCGAGCACTTTGGCATCGACACGATCGGTCTTGGCGAGGTAGCCCATGCCCTTGGCCAGGTCGCGCGCCATTCGCGGGTTGAGCCTCAAGACATGCAAGCCCGCGCGGGCGAGCACATCTGCAATGCCGCGCTCATAGGCCCCGGTGGCCTCCAGCGCGACGCGCTCGACCTTCCATTCCTGCAGGCGCGTCAGCACCTCAGCCCAGCCCTGGGGAGTCTGCGCCGCCTTCCAGGAGATCTTGCGTTCCCAGTGAAACAGCACCAGTTCCTTCTTGCTGACATCGATGCCGACGAAGCTCATGTGCGCGCCCTCCGACTGTGTGTGGGTGAGAGCGGTTCTCCACCACGGCGTCCGCCTTGCATATACGTGTGTTGAACACTGGCAACTGTCCGAGCGATGGGTGGAGAATCAAGCGGCGGAGTGACCTGCTGACCCACGTGCGTGTGCTGTACAGAGGCACCAGGGGGGCTCGTCACTCCGCCACTTGCTCCCAAACCAAACCTCTCGCAGTTCGCAAAAGCAGACAAGTAATTGTCAGAAGCAAGAGCGAAGCAGGAGAGTCAGAAGCTAGATACAAGGGGGCGGGGGACCAATCATCGGGCGACTGTGTGGCACTGTCGCTGGATTGCTGAACGAGAAAGCGCGCCAAGGGCGAGGCAGGGAATCTGAACAACTATCGAGGCCGCGACGACCCGGCGCGCTTACTCGTCCTGCAATTTGGCGACAGCACAACGCAGGTGCCGCATGGCTGGACTGAACCGAGTCCCGAGTTCCGGGTCCCGTTTTTGCCCCGACGCACCCACGTTAGGCAAGAGTCCCTGTCTCGCCTTCGGCTCGCTTACTCGTTCGGCAAACTGGCGACGGCGCAGCGCAGCCGCCGCATGGCTGGACCCCCGCCCCCTGACCCCCGCCCCGCTCTTGCTCCTCCGCACCCGTGTCAGGCAAGAGGCTCCCAAAGGAATCACACCGCCATTCCCGCCGCGTGTCCGCTGGCCCAGGCCCATTGGAAGTTGTATCCGCCCAGATGGCCGGTGACGTCGAGCACCTCGCCGACGAAATACAGGCCAGGCACGCGGCGCGACTCCATCGTGGTCGAGGAGACTTCGCGGGTGTCCACGCCGCCTAGCGTCACCTCGGCGGTGCGATAGCCTTCGGTGCCGCTGGGAATGATCGGCCAGCGCTGCAACTGGCTGGCCAGCGTGCGCAACTCTGCTTTGCCGTACTGCCGCAGCGGGCGCTCGTCGGCATAGAGCTCGGTGAAGCGCTGAGCGAAGCGTTTGGGCAGGCGCTCGCCGAGCACGCTGCGCAGTTCGGCGGCGGGGCGTTCGCGCTGGGCCGTCGGCAGCCAGAGCGCGGCGTCCTCGTCCGGCAGCAGATCAAGCTCCAAGGGCTCGCCCGGCTGCCAGTAGGAGGAGATCTGCAGGATCGCCGGTCCGCTGAGGCCGCGATGGGTGATCAGCATGGCGTTGCGGAACTCGGTGCGGCCACAGCAGGCGCGCACTGGCAGCGCGACGCCGGACAGATCGCACCATTGGCTTTGATAGCTGCCGCTGAGCGTCAGCGGCACCAGCCCCGCGCGTGTCGGCAGCAGCGAGTGGCCAAACTGGCTGGCCAACTGATAGCCAAAGCCAGTGGCGCCCATGCTGGGGATCGACAAGCCGCCGGTGGCGACCACCAGTGCCGCAGCGCGCAGCGTGCCGCCGCTGCTGGCGACCTCGAATCCGCCTGCGTGGCGACGGACCTCGGCGACGCTGCACTGGGTACGGATTTGCACCGCGGCGCGCTCGCATTCGGCCAGCAGCAGCGCGACGATGGCTTTGGAGGAGTCGTTGCAGAACAACTGGCCGAGTTCCTTCTCGTGCCAGCCGATGCCGTGCGCGTTGACCATCGCGATGAAATCGGCGGGCTGGAAGCGTGCCAGCGCCGATTTGCAGAAATGCGGATTGGCCGACAGGAAGTTGGCGGCGCTGGTGCCGGTGTTGGTGAAATTGCAGCGACCGCCGCCGGACATCAGGATTTTCTTGCCGACGCGATTGGCGTGCTCGATCACCAGCACGCGCCGACCGCGACGCCCCGCCGTCAGTGCGCACATCAGGCCGGCGGCGCCGCCGCCGAGGATGATGAGGTCCCAGTGTTCCACGTCGCGGTCCGCTGCCAGGATGGCGCGCAGTCTGCCATGCCACGCCGTCTTGACGGGTGCCCGTGCGACACTTGCGAGTCTTTGATTGCGGAGCTGTGCATGAACGCGCGACTGATCCTGTTGGCGGCCCTGTTGAGCGCGTTGGCCGCGTGTGGCGAGGCGCCGTCGAACGCGACCGCCGCCAACCCCGCGCCGATGCCGCCGGGCGCCCCGGTGGCACCCGCGGCGGTGCCGGCACCCTTCGACATCGAGGAACTGGCGCGTTTCAACGAGCCGTGGGCGATGCGCTTTCTGCCGGACGGACGCCTGCTGATCACCGAGAAGCCGGGCAGTCTGGCGCTGTATACGCTGGGCGGCGCGCGCATCACGGTCAGCGGTGTGCCCGAGGTCGACTACGGCGGTCAGGGCGGACTGGGCGATGTGATCCTGCATCCGGCCTATGCCGAGAATGGCTGGATCTACCTGAGCTACGCCGAAGCCGGCGCGGGCGACACCCGCGGCGCCGCGGTGGCGCGCGCGACGCTGCGCATCGAGGGCGATCAGGCGAGTTTGAGCGAGGTCCAGGTGATCTGGCGCCAGGTGCCCAAGGTCGACGGTCGCGGCCACTACGGCCACCGTCTGGCCTTCGGTCCGGACAGCAAGCTCTACATCAGTTCCGGCGAACGCCAGCACTTCGATCCGGCGCAGGATATGCAGAGCAATCTGGGCAAGGTAGTTCGCCTCAATGACGACGGCACGCTGCCGCCCGACAATCCTTTTGCCGACCAGGGCGGTGTCGCTGCCCAAATCTGGTCCTTGGGACACCGCAATCCGCTCGGGCTGGCCTTTGCGCCGGATGGCCGGCTATGGGAGTTGGAGCACGGCCCGCTCGGCGGCGACGAGTTCAATCTGATCAAACGCGGCGCCAACTACGGCTACCCGATCGTCTCCAACGGCAGCCACTACGACGGGCGCGACATTCCCGATCACGACACCCGGCCGGAGTTCCACGCGCCGGCGATCAGCTGGACGCCGGTGATCGCGCCGGGCGACTTCATCTTCTACACGGGCGATCGCTACCCCGGCTGGCAGGGCCATGCGCTGGCGACCGGACTGGCCTCGGCGGCGCTGGTGCAGATCGAGATCACCGGCACCGCCGCGCGCGAGGTCGAGCGCTACGCCATGGGCACGCGCATCCGCGCCATCGCGCAGGGCCCCGATGGCCTCGTGTATCTGCTGCAGGACGGCCGCGACGGTGCGCTGATGCGTCTAAAGCCGCGCGCCTGAAGCGCGGCCCGCGCCGGCCGCTCAGGCGCTGCCGATCACCCGGTTGCGCCCCTCGGCCTTGGCCCGGTACAGGCGCTCGTCGGCCAGGCGCAGCAAATCCGCGCTGGACTGCATGTGGTCACTCCAGTGGGCGACGCCGACGCTGGTGGTGATCGGACGGGTCTCGCCGCGCAGGTCGAAGGCGTGCTGGGCGATGGCGTTGCGGATGCGCTCGGCAAACTCGCGCGCCTCGGCATCGCCGTATTCCGGCAGCGCGGCGGCGAACTCTTCGCCGCCCAGGCGCCCCATCTGGCAGCTGGCATGCGCCTGCTCGCGGATCAGTTGGGCCACGCTGGAGATCACCTGATCGCCGACCAGATGGCCGAAGTGATCGTTGATCTGCTTGAAATGGTCGAGATCGATGATCGCGACCGCCAGCGGCACGCCCTTGCGCGCGCGCTCGACGTGCTCGTCGAGCAGGGTGCGGAAATGGCGACGGTTGTAGAAGCCGGTGAGTCCGTCGTGCACCGCCAGTTCGATCAGTTCCTGGTGGTAGCGCGCCTCGACGCTGGCGCCGCGGAAGAACTTGAGCGAGTGGTTACCGACGCCGATCTGGTCGCCATCGCCCAATTCGGCGCGCATCACCGACTGACCATTCAGATAGGTCTTGTTGGTGGAGCCCAAGTCCTCGATGTAGAAGCGCTCGCCCTCGCGCCAGACGCGGCAGTGATTGCGCGAGACGCTGGGGTGCGGCAGGCTCAGCGTGGCCTCGGTGGCACGCCCGATTACCACCGGATCGGCACCAAGCTCCAACTGATGCCCCAGATAGATGCCGCTGACGACGATCAGCCGCGGCGGCCGCTCCCGCGGCTCCGAGTCGGGGCCGGTGATGACCGTGGCGCGATCAGTGTTGGAGTGGTCTTTGGACACGGGTTCAGGGGGCTGGCGCCAGGGCCGTTGCGCGCAGTCTAGCCTAGGGAACCTCTTGCCAAACATGGTGCATGGGCAAAAGCGGGGCGGGGGTCAGGGGTCGGGGGACCAGCACTGCAGCGCTTGCCTGGCATCGTCGCAGTACGGTTTGCTGAGTGAGCAAGCGCGTCAAGGCTATTTGCAGGCGGCGATGGCCTTCTGGTAACGCGCTTCGTTGCCGGGATCGGCAGATTTCAGGCCGCGGCGTGCTTCTTCGCTGGTGCAGTCGTAATTCAGCAGCACCTGCTCGAACAGTCCGGCCGCATCATCGTACTTTTCGTTGCGCAGCATCGAACTTGCCGCACCCAACTTTACTTGCATCTCGGCGGCCTTTTCGCGTGACAGGATGACCGTCGGTATGTCCTCATCCGCCGGCTTCGCCTTCGGCCACATCAGGGCGCCGACGGCCACCACCGCGACGAGCACGGCGACCGCGGCGATCAGCATCACCGGCGCCGGCTTCTTCGCAGCGACCTCGGCTTTCGGCGGCACTGCCTCGATCGGCTTGGACACCGCCGTTTCTGCGTGCAGATTGACCGGCCCGGTCGGCGAATTGACTGTGGTGGCGCCGGCCTCGGCCTCGCTGGCCGCCATCTGCTTCAGCTTCTGCTGCAGCGGCGAGGACACCGAGGTGTCGACGCGGCGGGTGGCAGGCTCGGCGGTAGACGGCGCGCCGGCGCGGTGCTTCTTCAGCGCCGCGACCATCTCGCCGGCGCTCTGGTAGCGATCCTTGGGATCTTTGGCCAGCAGTTTGTTGACGATGCCCTGGAAGCGCGCGTGCTCGGGCGGCAGCGGCGGCACCGGCTCATAGACGTGGGCATAGCTGACGGCAAAGGTGTCGCGGCCCTCGAACACCTTGTGCCCGGTCAGCATCTCGAAAAACATCACGCCCATCGCGTACAGATCCGAGCGCGCGTCGGTGGGCTTGCCCATGCAACGCTCTGGGCTCATGTAATGCGGCGTGCCGACCACGGCGCCCACCTGGGTGAAGCTCGATTCGGTATCGCCTTCCTTGGCGATGCCGAAGTCCACCAGCACGGCTTTGCCGCTCTCGTGGAACATCACGTTTTCCGGCTTGATGTCGCGATGCAGCACCTGGCGCTTGTGGGCGTGCTCCAGCGCACTGCCGATCTGGATCATCACCTCCACCGCATCTTCCGGCCGCAGGCCGCGCTTGATGCGATCGGTCAGATCGCCCCCCGGCAGGATTTCCATCGCCAGGTAGTAATGCGCGTCGACCACACCACAGGCGAACACGGTGACGATGTTGTCGTGATTCAGTCCGGCGACGGTATCGCCTTCCAGCTTCAGCGAGGCCAGAAAGGTCGGGTCCGGCGCCGAACCCGGCGACACGATCTTGATCGCCACCTCGCGCTTGGGCTGCAGCTGACGGGCCAGATAGACCCGCGACATGCCGCCACGGCCGATCTCTTTGGTCAGCTCGAAGTTCGGAATCTGGATCGGTGCTTCCATGGTCCCGCCGGCCGAGTGCGCAAGGTCAATGAAGGATCATAACTGCGGGAGGGCAGTACAGCGCAAAGGCGGGGCAGGGGGCATGCGGCAAGGGAAAGGCCCGCATGTCCCAAGCGTGCGCCGATTCCCGACAGGTGGTCGCCTCTTGCCTCGGCTCGTGCCCTCGATCCGGCCCGTCGGCATAGCCTCCGGGCGCTCGGTGCGGCGCGCGGCGGTGCCGCGCAGGCGCCGCAGCTCTCCCCTCGTGCCCTCCGCTTTGCTTGAACGTGCCCTCGTGCTGTCTGCGTGCTACTGCCGTTCCGGCAGGATCAGCCGCGGCAGTGCTGCGGCCGTGACGGCGGCTTCGAGTGTCTGGATCGAGCCTTGGTGCATTGCTGCGATGGCCGCTTCGCGTTCGGCCAGTTCCGCGGCGAGGGCGGCGTGGCGTTCGCGCATGGCGGCGGTGGGGGCGAGGTCGGAGTCTTGCGACCAGGAGTACAGCGGCGCCAACTGCGAGTACAGCCGCGCGCCGCGTGGGCCGCGCAGGATGTCGTACACCACCTTGGCTTCCGGATTGTGGAGCTGGCCCTCGATGCGGTCGGCGTCGGCGATCACCGCCTCGCAGGCCTGCACCACGGCAGCGTAGCGCGCTTCCTCGCCCAATCGCTTGCGCAGATCGCTGGCCTGGGCGCGTGCGGCGCGCAGCCACTCGATACCGGCGTGGGTGCGATCGAGCTCGCCGCGCAGCTGCAAACCGAAGTCCAGGTTCGCCTGCAGCGCCGCGGCGTCGGCCGGGCTGCGCGGATCGGCGAGCACTTCGATCGTGGTGCTCAGCGTGGCGCCGGCGCCATTGAGTTCGGCGCGATACTGGCCGGGCACCGCCAGAGGCCCTACGTTCGGTGCGCCAGCGTCAATCTTGGCCTCCAGCAGCTGGGCGCCCTGGTGGCGCAGATCCCAGCTCACTCGGTGCCAGCCAGCACTGGTCTCGAGTGCCGGCTTCGGCGCCTCGCTGGGGCCGTCGGCATCGCCGACCACGCCATCGGGCGGCAGCGGCTTGCTCGACAGCACGCGCACCAGTAGTCCGTCGGCGCCGAGGATGCGCAGCGTCAGTTCGCCCTCGACTGCCTTTGGCAGGTAGTAGCTGATCAAGGCGCCGTAGGGCGGGTTGCTGCTGCCATCGGACTCACTCCAGCGACCTTCCTGGCGCCAGCGGGTGCCGCGCGCGGTCGGCGCCAGCCAGGCGCTCTCGCCCTCACGCGCTAGCGCTTGCTTGAGCAGGCTGACTTGATCGAAGGCCCACATCACGCGGCCGCGCGTGCCGATGATCAGATCGCCATGCGCCGCTTCGAGATCGGTTACCGCCACGCGCGGCAGGTTGAGCTGCACCTCGCGCCAGTGCGCGCCAGCGTCGGTGGACACGTACAGCGCCCGCTCGGCGCCCAGGTACAGCGTGCGCGGATCCTGCTCGTCCTCGACGATGCTGAAGGTCGGCATATCGGCGGGCAGCGTCGCCGTCAGCGAGCGCCAGCGCTGGCCGTAGTCCTCGGAAACGTAGACAAAGGGGCGGTCGTCGCCGAGGCGATAACGATGGGCGACCGCGTAGACGCGGCCAGCCTGATGGCGCGAGGCGCGCAGCGATTCGATGGTGGCATCGACCGGCAGATCCTCGGGCGTGACCGGCGTGAAGCTGGCGCCATCGTCGCGGCTGACGTGGATCAGGCCGTCATCGCTGCCGGTCCAGATTTCGCCGCGCGTCAGCGGCGACTCGTCGATGGCGAACAGCGTGCCGTAGATCTCCACGCCGGTGTTGTCGCCGGTGATTGGCCCGCCCGACCATTCCTGCTTGGTTTTGTCGTTGCGGGTCAGATCGCCGCTGATCGCGGTCCAGGTCTCGCCGCGATCGCGGCTGCGATAGAGCACATTGGCGCCGTGATAGATCGTGGCCGGATCGTGCGGTGACAGTTCGATCGGCGCCGTCCACTGGAAGCGCTGTGCCTGCTCCTTCGGCGGAATGCCCGAGGGGTTCTCCGGCTTGGCGGAGATGTTGCGGTACTGACCGCTACCTTCGGCATAGCGGGTCAGATAGCCGCCGTACTCGCCAGCGTAGACCAGCCCCGGAATTTCCAGGTCATAGCGGAAATCGCCGGCCTCGCCGCCGCCCACATAGCGCCAATCCGCCAGCGCGCTGCCATCGCCGGCCAGACTGAGCGCCGGACCGCTGGCGGTGCCCATGTCCTGCAGCGTGCCACCGACGTGGTAGGGCACGCGCTGATCGACGTCGATGTTGTAGAACTGCCCCAGCGGCAGCGCCGGATTGTGCCAATGGCCGCCGCCGTCCACGCTCAGATCGACGCCACCATCGTGCGCGGCAATCACCCGATTGCTGTCGCTGGGATCGATCCACACATCGTGGTGATCGCCGTGGGCAAAGCCCTCGACCACCTCCAGTGTCTTGCCGCCGTCGCGCGTACGCAGCATGCGCACCTGCGGGAACCAGGCTATGTCCGGATCGTCCGGATCCGCGGTAATGGTCGAGTAGTACCAGGCGCGCTGGCGCAGCGCCCAATGGTCGTTGACGCGGGTGAACTGCTGGCCGCCGTCATCGGAGCGATACAGGCCGCCGTCCTCGGCCTCGATCAGCGCGTAGATGCGATCGCCGTCGGCCGGCGACACCGCCACGCCCACCTTGCCCCAGTCGCCCTTCGGCAGACCATGCTCGCCGGCCTTCCAGCGTGTCCAGGTGCTGCCACCGTCGGTCGAGCGCCACAGGCCGCTGCCGGCGCCACCGCTGTGCAAGCCCCAGGGCGTGCGCCGCGTTTGCCAGGTGCCGGCCCAGACGATGCGCGGGTTGTTGAGGTCGATGCTGACATCGCTGGCACCGGTGTCGGCATCCACCGTCAGCACCGCTTCCCAGGTCTGGCCGCTGTCCTGGGTGCGATAGATACCGCGTTCTTTGCCCGCCTTGAACGGCGAACCGAGCACGGCGGCGTAGGCGACGTCGCTGTTATCCGGATCGACGGCGATCTGGCCAATCGCCGCGCGCAGTTTCAGCGTGTGCTGCCAGGTGCGGCCGGCATCGGTGGACACGAACAAGCCCGCCCCGGGTTGCACATTGCCGCGGATATTGCCCTCGCCGCCGCCGACGTAGATCACGTTGGGATCGGACGGCGCCACCGCCAGCGCGCCGACGGATTGGCTCGGCATCTCGTCGAAAATCGGATCCCAGTGATGGCCGCCGTCGCTGCTCTTCCAGACGCCACCCTGCGCCGCCGCCAGGTACCAGGTGTACGGGTCGCCCTCCACCCCGGATGCCTGGGTCACGCGTCCGTTGATGTTGGGCCCGATCTGCCGATAGCCGAGACCCTTGAGCGGATCCGACGCCTCCGCCGCCAGCGCGCCCAGGGGAATCCACAGGGCCAACATCACCGCCACAGTGCGCGCCATCGCCAGATCCTCGGAGCCAGAGTAGCCGGCGACGATAGTCCCTGCAGGCCTGCATGCAATAGCCCGAAAGGCAACGAATGGCGCCGGGCGTGAGGCGCGAGGGCACGCGATACGAGGGCACGAGGGCAAACACGAGGGCACGTGATGCGAGGGCACGAGGGCAAACACGAGGGCACGCGATACGAGGGCACGAGGGCACGCGACAGCGCGAGCACGGGGCGTGGAGGGCGCGGCGCCGACATCGACCGCGAACGGGAGGGCGGCGCTCCTGCGCCGCTGCTGTTGACGCTTGCAGTCGCCGGTCCGTGCAGGTGCCGGGGGACCGGCGCCCTGCGGGGGCCGCTACCGCCCGCTTAACACAAGCCTAGCAACGCTGCCCGGCGTGCTTGGCATACTGCGCCTGGCGACGGTGGAAGGGGCGACATGATGCGAGGCGCGGGCGGGACGCCGGGGGGGCTCGGTGAGTTCTTGTTGGGCTTGGGCATGATCGTGGTGGGCGGCTACCTGCTGATGAAGCAGGTGATCGTCACCAGTGGCGGCTGGAGCTTGTTCGGCTACGACGCTTTCGGGCTGTCGCTGATTCCCTTCCTGCTGGGGCTGGTGGTGGTGTTCTACAACGGCAAGTCCATCCTGGGCTGGTTCCTGGTCTCGGCTGGCTTGTTGGTGATCGGCGCCGGCGTGATTGCCAATCTGCGCATCTATTTCGCGCCGACCAGCCTCTACAACACCCTGATCATGTTGGGATTGGTGGCGGCTGGCGTCGGGCTGGTCGCGCGCTCGGTGCGTGATCACGAGACGCCGACGACACCACCGTCTGGCTGACATCCGGCGGCCATCGCTGCGTCACGGGAGTTCCCTAGGGTCTGGACATCGACATCGTCCGGAGTGGGAACATGCAAGTGCTGCGATGGATAGCCGCGCTGCTGCTGTGGAGTCTGCTGATTCCGGGCTGGTCGGCGGATCTGACGATTCGCCTGCACGGCTCGAACACCGTGGGTTCAAAGCTGGGGCCGGAGTTACTGGCCGCCTACGCGCGCCAGCGCGGCTACGTCGGCGTGCAAACCGCCGACGCGGGCGCCGAGGAGTATCGCGTCGAGGGTCGGAACGCGCGCGGCGAGCGCTTCATCGGCATCGTCAAGGCGCACGGCACCAACACCGGCTACGCCGATCTGGTGTCGGCTCAGGCTGATCTCTGGATGGCCTCGCGGGCGGCGAAACCGGAGGAGGTGGAGGCGGCCAAAGCAGCGATCGGCGATCTGCATTCGGCCGAGCAAGAACACGTCATCGCCCTCGATGGTCTGGCGCTGATCGTGCACCCCGATAACCCGCTGGCACAGTTGTCCATAGATCAGATCCGTCGCGCCTATGCCGGCGAGGTGCAGAACTGGTCGGCCTTCGGCGGTCCGAATCGCCCGATCCACCTGTACGGCCGCGACGACCAGTCCGGCACTTACGACAGCTTCAAGTCGATGGTGCTGGGTGAGCGCGCGCTGGCGCCGACCACGCAGCGCTTTGAGTCCTCGCGCGATCTGGAGGCGGCGGTGGCCGGCGATCCGTCGGCACTGGGCTTCGTCGGCTATTCCTATGTGCGCCAGTCCAAGGCGCTGGCGGTGTTTCAGGGCGCGACGCTGCCGCTGCGGCCGGACAGCCTGAGCATTTCCACCGAGGACTACCTGCTGGCGCGCCGCTTGTATCTGTATTCGGCGCAAAACGCCTCCGCCGAGGTGCAAGATTTTCTGCGTTTCGTGCTGGCGCCGGCTGGCCAGGCGGTGGTCAGCAGCATCGGCTTCGTGGCCCAGAATGTGTTTGTCGCTGAGGCCGAGCCGGTAGCGGGCAACCCGGAGGGCTATTACGCGGTGGTCGCCGACGCCGAGCGCCTGTCGGTGAACTTTCGCTTTCGGCCGGAGAGCTCCACACTCGACAGTCGCGGCATGCGCGACATCGAGCGCCTGGGCGCCTTCATGCAGCGGCCGGAAAACCAGGGCAAAGCCTTGCGTCTGGCCGGTTTTGCCGCACCGGGCGAGCGCACGCCGATCATCACGTTGCTGACGGTCAATGACCGCGTCGACATCATCGCGCAGCTGTTGGCGGCCCGCGGCGTGGCCACCGAGATCAGCCGCGGATTCGTCGGCGGCATCGCGGTCGCGCCCAGCGGGCAGGCGCGCAATGAGCGCGTGGAGGTCTGGCTGGTGGATCGCAGCTCGCGCATGTGAGGCGGCGTCTGCGCACCGTGTAGGCTTGCTGTGCTGGCGGCGCGCTCCGCGCCGCTCACGCCTGCCGAGGTGCCGCGCCGCCATGCCCCAGTCCATTGCCCAGATTGCCTTGCTGGTCCGCGAGTACGAGGAGGCACTGGCGTTTTACTGCGGGGTGCTGGGTTTCGAGTTGATCGAGGACACCCCGATCCCGGCGCAGCACAAGCGCTGGGTGCTGATTCGGCCACCCGGCGCCGGCGGCGGCTGCGCGCTGCTGCTGGCTCGGGCGAGTACGCCGGAGCAACTCGCCTGTGTCGGTCACCAGAGTGGCGGGCGCGTCTTCCTGTTTTTGCAAACCGATGATTTCTGGCGCGATTATCGGGCCATGCTGGACCGCGGCGTGCGCTTTGTACGGCCGCCCAGCGAGCAGGGCTACGGTACCGTGGCGGTGTTCGAAGATCTCTACGGCAATCTGTGGGATCTGCTGCACTATCACGACCAGGCAGGGCAGGGCGCTGCCGGCTAGCCAGCGTCCGCGGCAGCCGCCGTGCTCGTGATCCAATCGGCCAGCGTCTGGATCACCTTGGAATCAACCTGGGCTGGGCGTTGGTAGTCGGCCGGCGAGGGTGGGCTGCCGGCGGGCATGAACTGGTGACTCAGGCCGGCGTAGCTGTGCGCGCTGAACCAGGCTTCCTTTCCTAGCGCAGCAGTCCATTGCGCGTAGTCCTTGTTCATGGTGACCTGATAATCGCCCTCGCCCTGCAGCAGCAGCGTCGGCAGCGCCAGTCGACGCGCCTGCGCCCTCGGGTCGTAGTTGGCCAGATCCAGCCAGTAGGCGGCCGGGGCGCCGAAGATCGGCGTCGGATCCGCGCGATCATCGTCGCTGAGCGCACGTACGCGCGCCAGCACCGGTTCCAGTTCCTTCAGCTTGGCGCGCTCGGCCTCGTCAACTTTGCCGTCGACCTCGACCAGATAGCGCATTTGCTCGTCGATCAGATCCGGCAGCGGGCGCGCCGGTGCGGCGAGCAGCGCGATGCCGGCGAGTCCCGGGCGCTGCGAGGCGATACGCGGCGCGAGCATGGCGCCCAGGCTGTGGCCGAGCACGAAGCGCGGCTGCTCCTGCAGGCGCTCGACGGCGTCCAGCGCATTCAGCGCAGCGAGGACGTCGTCGATCACCTCGTCCTGCACCGTGTAGCTGCGGCCGGAAAACCACTCCGGCTTGGCCTTGCTGCGCTTTTCGTAGCGCAACACGGCGATCCCGTGCGCGGCCAGACCGTGGGCGAGGTCGCGAAACACCTTGTTGGGGCCGATGGTCTCGTCGCGATCATGGGCGCCGGAGCCGTGCACCAACACAACGACGGCGTGTAGGTCCTCGCGCGGCAACGTCAGTGTGCCCGGCAGCTTGAGCGCGCCGGTGGCGATCTCCAGTTCCTGCTCGGTCCAGACCGCGCTCTGCTCGGGCGCGCTCGGCGCCGCCGGGGCCTGGCCCGGCCGCACGTACAGGCCGGTCACCTGGCCCTCGCTGTTGCAGCTGACCTGCAGCTCCAGCCACGCCAGCGCGTGCTCGATCGGGATGATGGCGGTTTGCCCGGACAGGCGCGCCGGCCCGACCTGCTTGCGGGCGCCGGCCTGCTGCGGCAGCGCCTTCCACACCTGCGCCAGCTGATCGGCGCTGAGACCGGCCTGCATGCGCGCGTCGAAATCCGCGCGAGCCTGCTCGTACTCGCCGCGATCCAGTGCTTGCAGGATCTGCTGGGCCCGTTCCACACAGGCTTCCGCCGCGTGCGCGTCGGCGCACAGGGCCAGACTCAGGCCGGCCAAGACTCGCTTCATGCTCATGATCATCTCCGGCGGCTGTGGCGCAACCGCATGCTCAGGATTCGGATTCGTCAGGCACCGCGGCGGGCGGTGCTTTCAGGCGCCCGCCGCGGCGTAAGGCATCGCGCAGTACGTACTCGATCTGCGCATTCATGCTGCGCAACTCGTCATCGGCCCAGCGCTGCATGGCGTCGAGGACTTCGGCGCTGATCCGCAGCGGATAGGCTTTGCGCTCGGCCATGGCAGATCAGCCGTACAGGCTGCCCGCGTTCAGCACCGGCTGCGCCTCGTTCTCGCTGCACAGCACCACCAGCAGATTGCTGACCATCGCCGCCTTGCGCTCCTCATCGAGCTGAATCACGCCACGCTTGGCCAGTTGGTCGAGCGCCATTTCGACCATGCTGACGGCGCCCTCGACGATCCGGGTGCGTGCGGCGATGACCGCGTTGGCCTGCTGGCGGCGCAGCATCGCACCGGCGATCTCCGGGGCGTAGGCCAGATGGCTGATACGCGCCTCCAGCACTTTGACGCCGGCCTGGGTCAGGCGTTCCTGGATCTCCTTCTGCAGATGCTCGGACACCTCGTGCGAGTGACTGCGCAGCGCGATCTGCTCGTCCTCGTGCTTGTCGTAGGGGTAGGTGGTGGCCATCTGGCGCAGCGCCGACTCCGATTGCACGTGCACGAAGTTCTCGTAGTCATCGACCTGGAACATCGCTTCGGCCGAATCCACCACCTGCCACACCACCACCGAGGCGATCTCGATCGGCGAGCCGTCCAGATCGTTCACCTTCAGCTTGTTGGATTCGAAGTTGCGCACCCGCAGCGACAGTGCGCGCTTGGAATAGAAAGGATTGGCCCAGCGCAGGCCCTCGTCGCGGACGGTGCCGACATAGCGACCAAACAGCTGCAGCACCACCGCATTGTTGGGCTGCACCATGAACAGACCGAAGATCAGGAAGAACTCGACGAAGCCGATCAGCGCGCACAGCAAAGCGATCACCGGTTGATCCATCGCCGCTGCGCGGATCAGCGCGGCCGCCGTCAGCAGCATCAACAGCAGCAGGCCGAGCAACACCGGGATGCCGGGGAGGGTGGACTTGCGGATTTCGGTGGTCATGGGCGTCTCCTGGTTGGTGTGGAAACGATATCAAAGTGATATCAGCCCTGCATAGGCCGCAGGTCATGCCCAGTCGGCGCCGGCGTTCACGGGAATAAAGCGAACGATCGTGCTAAAGTTCTGGTCCATGAACGCCGCAGTCTCTGCCAGCAAAGGTGCCGCCACGCGCGATTGGATCCTCGATCGCGCGCTCGAGATCACCCAGGCCAAAGGCTTGGACGCCTTGACCATCGGCACCCTGGCTGAGGCGGCCGGGATGTCCAAGAGCGGCGTGTTTGCACATTTCGGTTCGCGCGAAGATCTGCAGTTGGCGGTGCTGGACGCGGCGGTGCGGGTGTTCACCGACGAGGTGTTCGTGCCGGCACTGCGGGAGCGCCGCGGCCTGCCGCGCTTGCGGGCGATCCTGCAGCGCTGGAAGCAGCGCACGCTGCGGCTGGGCGAGCATCGGGGATGCCCGATCAGCGCGGCGGCGGTCGAGTTCGATGATCGCCCCGGGCCGGTGCGCGACCGCGTGATGACTCAGATCGCGCAATTGCGACGCGAGCTCGCGCGGGCGGTGAGCCTCGCCATCGAGCTCGGGCAGATCCGCGCCGGGATCGCGCCCGAGCAGATTGCATTTGAGATCCACGGCCTGATGCTGGGTTTCCAGTACGAGGTCAAGCTGGCCGGCATGACAGTGTCGGCGGCGCGGGTGGACGCGGCGATCGAGCGCCTGCTGGGCGCGATCAGCATGCCCGCCAGCGACTAGGTCCGAGCCCCAGGGCGCCGGCAATCACGACTGCATTGGAGAGGGATACACGATGGCTATTTCGACGCAACAAAAAAGCACGACCGTTCGATCTGTTCCCTGGTCGCTGCGCACCGCCATGCGCGTGGGCAGCTGGCTGGCGCCCGCACATACGGCGCGCCGGGCGCTGGATCTGTTCTGCACGCCGATGGCGAGTTCGCGTGCGCGGGCGGCGCAGGCCGATAGCGGTGGCGCCGTGCAGGAAAGCCTGCGCACCACTGCCGGTCCGCTGCAGATTTATCGCTGGGGTGATCCAGGCAGCCAGCCGGCAGTGCTGCTGAGCCACGGCTGGTCGAGCTTCGGGCTGCGCTTTTTGCCCTGGGTGGCGCCGCTGCGGGCGGCCGGCTATGCCGTGCTGGCCTTCGATCAACCGGGCCATGGCCGCAACGCGCCAGCGCGGATCACGCTGCCAGGCTTTGCCGAGACCGCGGCCGCCGTGGGTCGGCATTACGGTCCCTGGGCCGGGGCGATCGGTCATTCACTGGGTGGCGCCGCCGTTGCGATCGCGCTGCGTGAGGGTCTGCAGGCCGAGCGCGTGCTGCTGATCGCGCCAGCGGCCGATGGCGCCGCCGCTTCGCGCCGCTTTGCCCGCGCGATTGAACTTCCGGAGGAGCGGCGCGCGGCCATGCAGCAGTTGCTGGAACGACAGACCGGCCGGGAGATGGACAGCCTGGCCATCCATCGGGTCGCCCCGGAGCTGACCACGCCGGCGCTGATCGTGCACGATCTCGGCGACCGCGAGGTGCCGTGGGAAGAGGGCGAGCGTTATGCGCGCTACTGGCGCGGCGCGCGCTTGCTGAGCACCGATGGCCTCGGGCACCACAAAATCGTCACCGACGCTGCCGTGATGGCGGCCGGCTTGGCATTCTTGCAGGGTGCGCAGCCGGGCGAGCGGGTGATCTCGACCGAGGCGCTGATCTACGGCGTTGCCTGAGCGCGCTCAGCGCTGCCGCAGTTGTCCGCGCTCGCGCCGGAAGCGCCGCATCCGCGCGAAAAAGCGTCGGTAGGGCGTCATCGAGGTGAAGTGGCGCCAGCTGGTGTGCTCGGCGAAGAACTGCCGCATGCGCTCTGCGTGCTCGGGGTAACGCATCCAGTCGCTGAGCGGTTGCGCGAGTCGGCGCAGCAGCAGGTGCGGTCCCTGGCTCGGGCTCTCGGGCAGTGGCTCGAAGCCGGTGCGCAGCGCCAGCATGATCAGCGTCTCGCGGGTGAAGCCGTGCACGTGGCCGAAGTGGAAGCGCGCCGAGGGCGTACGCCGCGGATCGGAGATATCCGGCACCAGGATGTGAAACACGCCATCCGGTCGCAGCCAGCCGTGGACGCGGGCAAAGGCGTCGTCGGGCGCGCGCAGATGCTCGAACACATGAGAGCTGCTGACCAGATCGAGGCTGCCGGCTTCGATCGGTGCTTCTTCCAATAGCGTAGGGTGGATGCGTACCCAGTAATGCGCCGCGGCGAAGGCGGCAAATCCTTGATTCGGCTCGATGCCCTCGGCTGACCAGCCGGCCTGCTGGGCCGCCGCGACGAAGGCGCCGGTGCCGGCGCCGATGTCGAGCACGCGATCGCCTTTGCGCAGCACTGGCGCCAGCAGGGCAACGCGCTCGCGCGCGCCGCGCTCGTCGCGCAGCAGCGCCTTGGCGCGCGGCGCGCTGTCGCCGTGATAGTGCTGGCGATACTCATCGCGGTAATAGGCGGCGATCTCGTCCGCGGTCGGCATGGGGTCCAGAAACACCAGCCCACATTGGCTGCACAGCACATTGCGCAGCGGCATCCAGTAACGGTCGCGGGTGCCGACCACACTGCGCTGCATGCTCTTGCAGACGGCACAGGGCAGCGACTCGCCGGTGTATCGATACGGTTTCAGCCTTTGCAGCCAGGACACGTGGAGTTCCGAGGACGCGGTGGCCGCATCGTAGCGCGCTGACACGCAAACGAGAACGCCAGCGCGGGCAGGCGCACGGGAAAGGTCGGAATAAGTCGTGGGGCCGTGACCCGGGTTGACGGTCCATGTCTCTCCCTCGGCAGGCTTGCGCGTGCACAAACGGAACTGGCGAACGTGCCACGCGAGCGCTGCAGTGCCCGGTCCCCCGCCCCCTGACCCTTGCCCCGCTTTCGCGCACTTGCGCTTCGCTAGTCCGGCAGCGCCTGTTGCAGCAGCTGCGGGCTGATCGAGATCTCGCCGGTGAAGGGGTGGTTGTGCGAGGCGATCAGCGTCAGGCAGGCGGCGACGCCGGTGGCGAACACCGCCATCGACAGCAGGCTGGCGCGCGGGTTGTCGCAATGGATCATCGCGATGGTGCTGAGCAGCAGCACGGCCAGCAGGATCAGCACCGCCCATTTGACCGGGTTGATGTAGGACTGACTGATGACAATGCGCTCGCGACGGGCTTGCTGGGCCTCGCGCAGCGCGCCGATCAAGGCCGACTGCAGCTGGGCATGACCGGCGGCATCGCCGGGTAGCGCCAGCAACACGGCCAGTGCGCCGGAGTCGTCTACCCTGATCGTCCGCCAATCGGCGCGATGATCGGCCATCGCCGGCCATTCGTCCTCAACCGCCGAGCGGATGTGGTCGCGCACGACGCCGCGGACCTGCTCGGCGTGCTCGGGATCCAGACTGGCGGCCAGCACCACCAGCGTGCGCAGCGCCCCGGCCTCCCGCGTCACGGCGGCGCTGGCGCCGGCGGCGTCATTCCAGACTTGGTTGGTCAGAAAGCCCACCAGCAGGCCGAAGATCACCGCCAGCGGCGTCAGTGTGACCGGTGAGATGGCCTTGAATGCCGGCGCCCAGCCGCGCCGCGCCAGCGTGCGCACCAGCAGCGTGATAATCCAGACCAGCAGGTAGCTCGCCGCGGCGATGCAGGCCGCCATCGCCGGGACGTCGAGTTGGTACAGCCACTGGATCATCACAACGGGTGCTCCTGTACCGCAATCCGCTCACGGCGCCACCGCTGCGTGCGCCAGCCGCGCCATCGCGTCGATCCCGGCGCTGCGCTCGGGCGTTATGCTAGCCGCAACACCCAGCCACCGACGGGAGCGGCCATGACTCGCGAAGAACGCGTCGCCATGTATATGAATTTTCTGCAGGAAGAAGGCTTCATGCCGCGCGTCGACGACGACGGCGATGTTGCCTTCAAGTTCGAGGGCGGCAACTACTGCATCCTGGTGGACGAGCACGATCAGGAGTTCTTCCGACTGATCTTTCCGGGTTTCTGGTCGATCGAGAGCGAGGAAGAGCGGATCAAGGTCAACTACGCGGCACTACAGGCCACCGCCGATACCAAGGTCGCCAAGGTGTTTCCGGTGCGCAACAACACCTGGGCGACCATCGAGATGTTCTGCATGCCGCCTGAGAACTTCCGCACCGTGTTCATGCGCTCGCTGCGCGCGCTGCGCTCGGCGGTGGACACCTTCCGCAAGCAGATGCATGCGAACTGAGGGGAGCGGGCGGGGGCGGGAGACCAGCACTGTGGCGGTTGCGTGGCGCTGTCGCCGGTCGAGTGTGGGGAAGCAAAAGCGGGGCAGGGGGCGGGGGACCTGCCCTGCGGCGACTGCGTGGCGCTGTCGCGAGGTTGCAGCACTGGTATGCGCGCCGATGGCGAAACGCGGGCGCCGAACGAGCCTCGCGGCGACGATGCGTATTCAGAGTCGATGTCTCGCCTACGGCGCGCTTACTCGCTCTGCAAACTGGTGACAGTGCAACGCAGGCGGCGCATGGCCGGTCCCCCGCCCCGCTTTTTGCCCACGCACCATGTTTGGCAAGAGTCTATGTCTCGCCCTGGGCGCGATGACTCGCGCAGCAAACCATACCGACGACAGTGAAAGGCAAATGCGGCAGTGTCGGTCCCTTGCCCCGTGACCCTCGCCCCGCTTTTTGCCCCCAAAGCCCGTCCGCGCCGATCTCAGGCGCGGCCGAGGACCTCGCCGAGAGCACTCAATACGCGGTCGACGCTGTCTGGATGGCTGCTGGCGCCCATCAGCCCGATGCGCCAGATCTTTCCGGCCAGTGAGCCTAGACCTGCGCCGATCTCGATGTCGTAGTGGTCGAGCAGACGGCGTCGCACCGGCAGATCCTCGACGCCGGCGGGGATGCGCACGGCATTGAGTTGCGGCAGGCGGGCGGACTCCGCCACCAGCAATTCCAGCCCCATGCGTTCCAGGCCCTCGCGCAGCCGCAGATGATTCTGCCGGTGGCGCGCCCAGGCCGCTTCCAGGCCCTCCTCGTGCAGCATCAGCAGCGCCTCGTGCAGCGCGTACAGCATGTTGATCGGTGCCGTGTGGTGATAGCTGCGGGCACCCTCGCCCTGCCAGTAGGCCATCACCAGACTCAGATCCAAGAACCAGCTCTGCACCGGGGTCTTGCGGGCCTTCAGCGCTGCGACGGCACGCTCGCTGAAGCTCAGCGGCGACAGGCCCGGCGGCGCCGACAGACATTTCTGCGAGCCCGAATAAACTGCATCGGCGCCCCAGGCATCCACCCGCAGCGGAACACCGCCGAGACTGGTCACCGCATCGACGATGGAGAGCGCCCCGTGCGCATGCGCCAGCGCGCACAGCGCAGCGGCATCGGATTCGACGCCGGTCGAGGTTTCGGCGTGGACGAAGGCCAGCGCCTTGACGCCCGGATTGGCGCGCAGCGCGTCTTCCACTTTGCCCAGATCGATGGCGCAGCCGAACTCGTCCTGGACCATCACCGGCGTGGCACCCACGCGCAGCACGTTCTCCTTCATGCGGCCGCCGAAAACGCCGTTCTGGCAAACGATGACGCGGTCGCCTGGCTCGATCAGGTTGACGAAGCAGGCTTCCATGCCGGCCGAGCCCGGCGCCGAGACCGGCACCGTCAGCGCGTTCTCGGTCAGAAAAGCCTGACGCAACAGGGTCTTGAGTTCATCCATCATGCCCACGAAGCGCGGGTCCAAGTGGCCGATGGTCGGGCGCGCCAGCGCCTCCAGAATGCGCTGCGGCACATTCGACGGGCCTGGGCCCAGCAACAGTCGTTGCGGCGGTGCGAAGCTCTGCATGAGGAGGTCCTGCGTGAAAGTCCGGTCAAGACTAGCAGTCCGTCGGCGCGCGGGTGCTCAACTCGCCAGCGGCCGCCCCGTGTCTGATACGGATCAACACCTTGCCTTACCGGGCGGCGCATCCTGCAGGCATTCGGATCAGGAATACTGCCGTGATTGCCACACCCGCTTTGAAGGCAACGGTGACTGCTACCAACACGCGCAAAAGCCTGCCCTGGCACTGGTTGATCTTCCTGCCGGTGCTGGCCTCGGTGATCGCCGGCTTCACCACGCTGGCGATTGCCATCCGCCACGGCGACGAGCCCTTGCCGGAAATGATCACCAAGACCGGCCCGGTGCAGTACGGCAATCTGCCCGGGCTGGCGAAAGCGCGCGAGCGCGGCGTGATGGGCTCGGCGCAGTTCGATCCTGGTTACTTGAACGTGACGCTGTCGGTACAGGGCCGCGAGTTGCCGCAGCAGTTGGAGCTGCGTTTCTGGCATCCCACCGAGTCTACCCGTGACGTGCTGGTGGAACTCAGCCGCGGCGCGGACGGGCGCTATCACGGCACCTTGGGCGGCTATCCCAGCGGACTCAATGCCTTGCTGTCGGCGCCGGGTCAGGGCTGGGAAGTCAACGGCAGCTGGAACGGATCGCAACTGAGCTTCATCCCCTGATATGGGCGCCCCATCACGCTGTTTCCATTGCCAAGAGCCGATCCCGGCGGGCGCACAGTGGTCGGCGCAGGTCGGCGGCGCCGAACAAGCCGTTTGCTGCATTGGTTGTCGCGCCGCGGTGGAATGGATCCAGGGCCAGGGTCTGGGCGATTACTACCGCCTGCGCTGTGAGGGTGTGGGGCCCGGTCCGGCGGCCAGCAACGATTACAGTGTGCTCGATCGTCCCTCGGTGCAGCAGTACTACGCGGTCCAGTGTGGCCCGGGCCTGTACGAGCTCTCGCTGTCGGTCGAGGGCTTGCGCTGCGCCGCCTGTACCTGGCTGATCGAGCGTGCGCTGGCGGGCGTAGCCGGCGTCGACCGGGTCAAAGTGCACGCCTTGACCCAGCGCGTCACGCTGCGCTGGCGACCCGAGCAGATCACGCTGTCGCAGTTGGCGCAGCGACTGGCGGCGCTCGGCTATCAGCCCCATCTGGCCGATCCGGCGCGCGAGCATGAACGCATCCGACGCGAACGCCGCGACGCGATGAAGCGACTGGTGGTCGCCGGCGTCGGCATGATGCAGGCGATGATGTACGGCGTCGCGCTGTATGCCGGTGCCTTCGAGGGCATGGATCCCACCGTGCGCGACTTTTTCCGCTGGGTCAGCATGGCGGTGTCGGCGCCGGTCATCTTCTACGCCGGCCAGCCCTTCTTCCTCGGCGCCTGGCGCGAGTGGCAGGCACGGCGTCTGGGCATGGATACACCGGTGGCGCTGGCGCTGGCGCTGGCCTTCATCGCCAGCATTTATGAGTCGGCGCGCGGCGGTGCCGAGGTCTATTTCGACTCGCTGACGATGTTCGTGTTCTTCCTGCTGCTGGGGCGATTTGCCGAGCAGAACGTGCGCCATCGTGCGCAAATCAGCCTGGGTGTGCTGTCGACCGGGCTGCCGCCGCTGGCGCGCCGACTGCGCGGCGAGGAGATCGAGGAAGTGGCGACGCTGGAGTTGGTCGCCGGCGATGAGATTCAAGTGGCGGTGGGCGCCACTGTGCCCGCCGATGGCGTGCTGCTGCGCGAGGCCGCCGATCTCGATGAGGCCATGCTCACCGGCGAGTCGCATCCGGTGGCGCACCAGCCCGGAGACACCGTGCTGGCTGGCAGTCTGGTGGTGTCACGACCGGTGCGGCTGCAGGTGTCGCGTACCGGCGCGGCGACCACGATCTCGGCGCTGGCGCGGATGGCGGATGCAGCACAGGCCGACAAGCCGGAATCGCTGCAGATGGCTGAGCGCGTGGCGCGCTTTTTCATCGCCCGGGTACTGGTGCTGACCGCGGTCACCGGCCTGGTTTGGCTGTGGTTTGCGCCCGAGCGCGCCTTCTCGGTGGCGCTCGCGGTGCTGGTGGTCTCCTGTCCCTGCGCGCTCTCGCTGGCGCTGCCGACCGCGTTGGCGGCGGCCAGCCAGGGCTTGGCGCGTCTGGGCGTACTGGTGGTGCGGCCGGCGGCGCTGGAGGCGCTGGCCAGTGTGCGTCAGGTGGTGCTCGACAAGACCGGCACGCTGACCGACGGGCGCATCCGCATCAGTCAGATCAGTCTGGCGCCCGGCGTCGACCGCGCGCAGGCGCTGGCGCTGGCGGCCACGCTGGAGCGCGACGCGCATCATCCGATTGCGCGCGCCTTTGCCGGCGCCGGCGTTGCCGAGGTCGCGGTGCAAGCGGTGCAGGTCGCGGGCGAGGGTGTGGAGGCCGTGATTCATGGCCATCGCTACCGGCTCGGCCGTCCGCAGTGGGTGCTGGAGCCTGATCGCGGCAGTTACGGCGTACCCGACGGCGATGTGCTGCTGAGCCGCGATGGCGTCGGGTTGGCCGGCTTCAGACTGGCAGATCAGCAGCGCGTCGATGCGGCGCCGGCGCTCGAGGCTTTGCGCGCACTGGGGCTGGGCACGCTGCTGGTCAGTGGCGATACCGCGCCGCGTGTTGCGCAGTTGGCCGATCGCCTGGGCATCGAACGCTGGCATTCGGACCAGCGGCCGGCCGACAAGATAAGTTTGTTGGAGCGCTTCCAGGCGCTCGATGGCCCGGCGTTGATGGTTGGTGACGGCATCAATGACGCGCCGGTGCTCGGACGGGCCGCGGTGTCGGCGGCGATGGGGCAGGGGGCTGATCTAGCCAAGGCGCATGCCGATCTGATCCTGCTCGGGCAGCGGCTGACCGCGCTGCCGCAGGCCTGTGCGCTGTCCCGCCGCACGCTCGCAACCATCCGCCAGAATCTGCGCTGGTCCTATGGCTACAATGCGCTGGCGATTCCCGCGGCAGCGCTGGGATACGTGCCACCTTGGCTGGCCGCGATCGGCATGTCCTTGAGTTCGCTCATCGTCGTGTGGAACTCGATGCGGCTGGCGCGGGTGCGCGATCTGCCCGGCGTACCACGCGCCGAAGCCGAGTCGACCTATACATCTGCGGTGATCGAGAGGCGTGCGTGAACATCCTGCTGGTGCTGATTCCGCTGTCGCTGATCCTGGTGATCGCCGCCGTCTACGCTTTCTTCTGGGCGGTCGACAATGATCAGTTCGAGGATCTGGAAACGCCGGCCCTGGATATCCTCGCAGACGAGGATGCGCCGATCCGCGACGCGCGCGGGCAGCGTTGAGGCGACCCATGTGCGGCTGCGCGGTCATCCCTGGTGATCGGTGAGCTGACGCTGGGTGGCGCGCTGTTGCTGGGCGCGGCCGGCAGCCCGCACTGCATGGCGATGTGCGGTGCGATCACCGCCGCGTTTGGCCTGTCCGGCGCGCGCCGATACCCGGTCGCCGTGCCTTTGTGCGCCAGCCTGGGGCGCGTGCTCGGCTACGCCGCGCTCGGCGCCGCCGTCGGTGCACTCGGGTTGGCAGCTGGCGTTTGGCTGCAGCAACCGGCTGGCATCCTGGTGCTACGTTTCGTCGCGGCCCTGACGCTGATCCTGGTGGGTTTGCAGCTGACAGCCTGGTGGCAGCCGCTCGATCAGATTGCTCGTCTGGGTGCACCGCTCTGGCGGCGTCTGCAGCCGCTCAGCCGGCGCTTGTTGCCGATCGACACCCCAGGCAAGGCGCTGGCCTTTGGCCTGCTGTGGGGACTACTGCCGTGTGGACTGGTCTACGGCATGCTGGCCTTGACGATCGGCTTCGCCAGTCCCGTGCAGTCGGCCCTGTTCATGGGCGCTTTTGGTCTCGGCACCCTGCCGGGAATGCTGGGGCTGGGCATGGCCGCCGGTATCGGCCGCACCGCCACGCCGCCGCGCTGGCGTGTGCCAATCGGCGCGCTGTTGATCGCCTGTGGCTTGGTCTACCTGCTGGCGCCGTGGGTATTGCCGCACAGCGGGCCGCTGGCGCAGTTGCGGCCGTGGTTGGATTGTTGAGTGCGCAGGAGCGGAAGCGGGGCTAGGGGCGGGGGGGCCGGCACAGCCACGCAGCAAAAGCGGGGCGAGGGGCGGGGGGCGAGGGCCTGTGCGGCCGGGCACATAGGTGACACGTTGACCGGGCACATGGGTTACACGACGCTAGCAGCTTTACGTGCCTTTGGATTCTTTCCTGCTCAACCTTCTGTGGGCTTTTGAAGGCTCAGTGCAGGTAGGTCAGGGTCATCGTCTCCTCGTCGATGTGCGCGATCAGTTGCTGGCAGAAGTAGACCTTCCAGCCTTGGATGCTCGCTTCCAGACCAAGCCACTGATGGGCCAGCGCCTGACTGACGAAGATGCGCTGGCCACGCCAATGGATGTCGCCGTGTTGTTGCACCATGCGGGTCTCAAAGTGGCTTGGATACTCGATAGGCGGCAGCTTGCGCGGGTGCGCTCGGGTCGAGGGTTGATACCGGCTCTGCGGAGGCACCATGCCCAGCGCTTCGTGCGGCCGCTCTTCGTTGTAGCGCTGCCGGAACGCGTCGAAGACCTTTTGCTGCGCCTTCAGGTTCGCCTGCAGCGGTGACAGCGTCTCCGCCTTGAGCGTGCGATGCATGCGTTCATGGCGCGAATTGTCCGTGGGTGTGCCCGGTCGTGTGCGATGCAGGGTGATGCCCAGGCGCAGCCACCACGCCGACAGACGCGTCAGTCCCAGGCTGGCCGTGTGGTAGGCAAAGGGCACCCCATTGTCCGTCCGGATCGCCGCCGGCAGCCCGTATTCGCAGAACAGTCGGCGCATGACCTTCTCGGTCTCCGCCATGCTGATCGCCCCCATCGCATGGCACGCCAGCAGACAGCGCGAGTGCGTGTCCGTGACCGTCAATGGGAAGCACTCGCTGCCATCGCCCAGTCGCCACTGACCCTTGAAATCCGCCGCCCATTCCTCGTTCGGAGAGCTCGGCAAGGGCCAGCGCAGCGGCTTCATCGACACCACCGCCACCCGCCGCCGCGGCTTGATCAGACCATGCCGCGCAAACAACTCGCCCACCGTGCTGACCGCCGGCAACTCAAGCTCCGGCCGCTGCGCCGACAGCACCGCCAGCACCTTCTTGGGGCCGTAATGCGGGCGCTCACGCTTCAAGCCCAGCAAGGCTTCTCGCACCAACTCTGGCGTCGCATGCGACTGCGTCCTGCGCGCCCGCGACCGATCCGCCAGCCCGCCCGACCCCTCCGCCTCGTACCGCCGGATCCACTTGCTCGCCGTCTTCCGACTGATGCCGAACCTCCCCGCCAGCTCACTGACCGTGCCCAACCCTTGGCGGTACGCACGGACCAACCGATCCCGTTCTTCCATCGCGGTGACCTCTTGCCACGGCATCGACCATCTCCCGATGTCTCAATGCCGTAAAAATGTCACCCATGTGCCCGGTCTAAAATGTCACCCATGTGCCCGGTTCATACAGCCTGGCACGGCGGCGCTTCCGCGGCCCTGTCGCCGGTACCGTTTGCCGCACGAGTCGCTGCGCGGCAGTTGATATACGCCCGAGTCCCGGGTCCCGGGTCCCGGGTCCCGAGTCCCGAGTCCCGAGTCCCGAGTCCCGAGTCCCGAGTCCCGCTTTCGCGCCCATATATGCCCAGCGCTTCTCTAGGCGCTGGCGGTCTGCTCGCGTGGCAGCAGCTTCCAGGCGATCACCAATCCGGCGAGACTGACCAGGGCGGCGCCCAAGAAGCTGGCGCGGCCGCCGCCGAATTCCCACAGCGCGCCGGCCATCAGCGCACCGATGACGCCACCGCCGCCAGAGCTGAATCCGTAGATCAGACCTTGCCCATGGACGCCGCTACGGCCCGGGAACAGTTGGCTGATGGATTGCATGCTGGCGCTATGCAGCGCGGCGAAGGTGAAGGCATGCCCACACTGCGCCAGCACCAGCACCGGCGCCATGTGCGGCAGCGTCGCCGTGGCGGTCCAGCGCAGAGCGCCGATGGCAAAGGAGAGCGCAATCACCTGGCGTGGCGTCAGCCAACGCAGCAGCCGCGGCACCAGCAGAAACATCAGGATCTCGGCCAGCACACCCACGGCCCAGTAGCCGCCGATCTGCTGCGCCTGGTAGTGATTGCGGCTCAGATACAGCGAGAAAAACACGTAGAAGGGACCGTGGGCAATCTGGTTGGCGAAGGCCGCCAGCAGCAGGCCCCACAGCGCCCGCTCGCGCAGCCGGGGCATCACGGTATCGCGAAATCCGGGTGCCGGCTCCGCCGCAAGCGGCTGCGGTGGATCGCTGTTCTGCCAACTGCTGTAGACCAGCAAGGCATAGACCGGAATCAAGGCCCAGATCAGCCAGCCGTAGCCCAGCCATTGCAGCAGCGCGCCATAGCCGACATTGGCCAGCACGAAGCCCACCGAGCCCCACACGCGGATGCGCCCATAGAGCGAGCGCTGCGCGCCCAGACGCGCAAAGGTGATCGCCTCGAACTGCGGCATGATCGCGTTGTAGAAGCTGGCAAACAGCGTCATCACCACCAGCACACCGGCATAGCCCAGTGGCAGCAAGAACAGCGCAAAGCCGATCAGCGTCGCCAGCGCACCGGCGCGCAACCAGCGAATTGGCGAGTTTGCCCGCGCGCTCAAGCTGCCCCACAGCGAGGGCGCGTAGATGCGCGTCGCGTACCACAGACTCATCACCACGCTGATCTCGAAGGCGCTCAGGCCGCGCGTTTCGAGGTAAGGCGCGAAGTACGGCGAAAACGCCCCCAGCGCGCCCAGATAAGCGAAATAGAAGGCCGACAGGCGCCAGTAGGGAATGCTGGGAAAAGGCACGGCCGTCAGCGGTGGGGCGGGTGCGTCAGTCTAGCCTGCGCGCTGGCTGGCACTGCCGCGTCGGCCACCGCTTGGCTTCATCCAGATCAAGGACAGCCCGAGCCGTGCGGCGCACACTCAGTGCCCCTGGACCGTGGAGGATTGCATCATGAAAGCCAATGTTGGCGGCATCGATCGCGTGCTGCGCATTACCGTCGGACTGTTGTTGCTGAGCTTGGTCTTTGTTGGCCCGCAGACGCTCTGGGGTCTGGTGGGCCTGGTGCCGCTGGCGACCGGGTTGTTCCGCTTCTGTCCGGTGTATCCGCTGCTCGGCTTCAACAGCTGTGCGCGCTGAGGCACAAAAAAGGCGCCCCGCGGGGCGCCTCTGGCTCCGAATGGCCGCGATCTCGCGGCCAGATCGAGGCGCTTACTTCACTTCGATCAGCTTGATGTCGAACACCAGCGCCTGATTCGGACCGATCGGGCGCGGGCCGCGTTCGCCGTAGGCCATTTCCGGCGGCAGGAAGATTTGCCAGTGGTCGCCCACGCGCATCAGCGGCAGCACTTCCTGCCAGCCCTTCAGCACCTGATCGACGGTGAACTTCGCCGGCACGCCGCGCGCGAAGGAACTGTCGAACTCAAAGCCGTTGATCAGCGAGCCGCGGTAGTGCACCGTGACCTCGCTCTTGGCGGTCGGACGCGCACCGTTGCCTTCTTCGATCACGCGGTACTGGATGCCCGAGGGCAGCGCGACGATGCCCTTCTTCGAGCGGTTCTCCGCCATGAACTTGTCGCTGGCGGCCTTGTTTTCCGACGACACCTTGCGGAAGCGCGCTTCGGCTTCGGTGCGCAGCTTGGTTTCCAGCAGTTCCATCTGCGCCGCCAGGTCCTCGCGCGGGTAGGCGACGTCTTTGCCTGCAAAGCCGTCCTGCAGCGCGCGAATCACGCCGTTGATGTCGATGTCGACACCGCGTTCCTTGAGATCGGCGCCGAACTGGTAGCCCACGGCGTAGCTGAGCTTGGTGCGGTCCATGGTCGCCGCGGGTGCGGCGCTGGCTGCGGGCGCAGCGGCCGGAGCGGGCGTCTGTGCCCAAGCCGACAGCGAGCAGAATGCAGCGGCCATGGCCGCCAACCGAATGAATTTCATTGATACCTCCGAAAAACGCGGGATGTCGCGTCTGGTCAGCTTCTGATGGGTGGGCCGGTAGGACGCGGAACTGAGGGGCGCGCGGATTCTAAGGGAAGCGCGCGTTAAGTTTCACCAGTGCGTGAACAGCGGCGTTCGTGGTAGGGAACGGGACTTGGGACTTGGGACCCGGGACCCGGGAATTGGGAATTGGGACTTGGGACTCGGAACTCGGAACTCGGGACTTGGGACTCGGAACTCGGAACTCGGAACTCGGAACTCGGGACCCGGGAATTGGGACTCGGGACTCGGGACTCGGGACTCGGTTCGTTAAGACCAGCAATGCAGCTGCCGCATGGCCGGTCCCCCGCCCCCTAACCCCGGCCCCGCTTTTGCCCCGCGTGGTGAGTCTGGTCATCACTTGGCGGAAATCGCCACCCGTATTGGTGGGGTCCGCCGGATGATCGGAGGATTGGTTCGAAAAACCTTTGCAAAACAACAACCTATGACGCTGGCACGGTAATTGTTTAGGGCTCAGTACCCAACAGGGTGAACTACACAGGAGATAGCAACATGGGTGTGTTTTCCCGCCTTTCCGACATCATCAATGCGAACCTGAACTCCCTGCTCGACAAGGCGGAAGATCCCGAGAAGATCGTGCGCCTGATGATCCAGGAGATGGAAGATACGCTGGTGGAAGTGCGTTCGGCGGCTGCCAAGGTGATCGCGGAGCGCAAGGAGCGCGAGCGTCAGCTCGGCGTGCTGGACCAGGAGCAGGCCGACTGGGAGCAGAAGGCTGAATTGGCCCTGCGCAAGGACCGCGAGGATCTGGCCAAGGCAGCGTTGGCGCACAAGGCGGCGCTCGGCGATCAGTCCAAGGCGGTGGCGCGTGATCTGGTGATCCTGGGCGAGAACCTGGCCAAGCTCAACGACGACATCGCCAAGCTGCAGGCCAAGCTGCAGGACGCCAAGGCGCGCCAGCGCACCATCGTGATCCGGGCGCAGAACGCGCAGACCTCGTTGAAGGCGCGTACGCACATCCACTCGGCCAAGATCGACGACATGCTGAGTCGCTTTGACTATGCCGAACGGCGCATTGACGCTGTGGAAGCGCAGGCCGAAGCATTGGATCTGGGACGCGCGAAGACGCTGAATCAGGCCTTCGCCGACCTCGAGTCGGAGGAACGCATCAAGGGTGAGCTCGAAGCGCTGAAGGCGCGTCTGGCCCAGCCCAAGGGGTAATGACGATGGCCTGGATCGAGGCTCCGCTGATTGTATTTCTGGTGGTCGTGGTGCCGGTCTGGCTGTTCCTGCACTACCGCAGCAAGCGTGAACTGCCGCCGCCGGCCGAACTGGCCGGTGGTGGCGACGGCGAGATCGCCGAGTTGTGGCAGACGGCGCGACGCATGGAAGAGCGCATCCGGACGCTGGAACGCATCCTGGATGCCGACACACCGAACTGGCGAGGAAGAACATGAAACGTGGTCATCATTGCAGCTACGGGTACGCAACAGCGACGCATTGGACGGGAGCCGCCACGATGAGTTCGGGTTTCACCGCAGGCGCGCGCCTGCACCGGGATGTGGATCGCCGCTGGTTGGCGGGTGTGCTGGCGGGTATGGCCAGCCACTTCGGATGGAATCTGGTGGCCCTGCGCATCGTGGTATTGGTGGCCGCCTGCACGCCTTTCGTGCCGGTGATCATCGTCGGCTACGCGCTGGCTGCGATGGTCCTGCCAGCGCGCAGCCGGATCGCCGAGGGCGCCGCGGCTACGCCGCCACCGCCACCGGCCGCCGCGCCCTACGCTGCGCCGGCCAACGTCAGCGCCAGTGAACTGCGCTACCGCATCCGCGAGATGGAAGATCGTTTGCGCGCCATGGAAGCCTATGTGACCAGCACGCAGTACGAGATCGACCGCGAATTGCGGACGCCGGGCAAGTAAACACGCCGTTCCATGCGGTCCAAACAAGCCCCGGGCGACCCCCGGGGCTTTTTGTTGGGGATGCGCCTAGCGCCTGGGTCTTGCTGTCGATCCCTTGGCCAAGATGCGCATCCGCCGCTGCCAGCAGACGGATCCGCGGCGCGTCGGGCTCAGCGTCGCAAACCTTCGGCGTGTTGCTCACCCTGATCGCCGATCTGCTCCCATCCGGCTTTGGAATCCACGTACAGATGGTGAGCGACGCGTAGCCGCTCGCCGCCAGTGCTGATCGAACCGGCTGGGAGGTACACCGTCGAGGCATCGTTGTCGCCTGGAATGGCCGAGCCGCAGCAGCGGCAGAAGCACGCTTCCCAGTCCGCGTCCGGCTTTTTCCAGCGACTGATCTCCGCGCTGCCCGACAGCCAACGGAAGGCGGATCGCGGAACGACGACCACGGCGATGCTGCCGGCGCCGGTGAAGCGTCGGCAGATCGAACAGTGGCAGACGTAGACGTCAGAAACGTCCACATCCGCCTCGTAGCGCACCGCGCCGCAGTTGCAGTGACCGCTGACCATGCAATGCTCCCGTCAGGAGCACCCAGTATGCCGCGTGCCCCGCGTGGCCGACGCTTCAACCTGGCACGAAGACCTCGCGGAAGCGCCGCTGTGCGGCTGGGTCGGCGGCGGGATCGGGGGCGATGTAGGCCTCATCCATGAAGCTGTCGAGGCGCAGACCCAGGGACCGCAGGCTGGCGCGCAGGTCGAGCTCGTCGGTGCTGTCGACGCTGGCGGCAAAGAAGTCGTGGAAATCGACGCCGCTCAGCGTGCGCGCGAGGCGCTCGATGTCCGCCAAGGTGTAGGGCTGCCCGGTCTGACCGTAGGCCTGATGCATGGCTGCCATCAGACTGGCCAGCGACAGCCGATCCTCGCTGACCTCACGCAAGCGTGCGTCCAGCGCCAGCGCCACCAGGGCGCCACCACCGTAGATCAACATGCGCTGACGCTGTTTGTCGGCGCCGGCCGCACGCAGGCTCAGATGCGTGCCTTGCAGCATGCGCGCCATCCGGTACCGTCGCGCCAGATTCTCCAGGCGCTTCATCAGCAGCGTCTGGTCGATCAGACCGTTGCGCGCCATCGTGGCGATCGTCAGGTAGTCGGTGACGCCTTCCTTGAACCACTCCTCGCGCGGATCGGCCGGCACCAGCGAGAGCCCATTCCAGAAATGCAGCAGTTCGTGCGCCAGTGTGTGTGCCCAGTTCACCTCGTTCAGGCGATCGGCATCGCCAGCGATGTATTGGCTGAAACTGCCGGCGAACGCGCCGCCGTCGCCACTGGCGCCCTCGTTGATGACGATCAGGTAGCGCCGGGTGCGCGGCGGGCCCTGGAACAGCTCGGTGTAGCTGTGCAGCTGCGTGCGCAGGATTTCGATGAAGCGCGCCGCCTGCGCGCGATAGCGCTGGCCCAACACCAGTTCGATGCGGATGCCATCGGCCTCGAAGGTCTGGGCGTGGGCAGTGCCGAGAAACACCACGTTGTTGAGCAGATCGCGCCGCGATTCGGGCAGGAACTGCATGGGTTGCGCCGCGCCGGGCCACGGCGTGTGCGCCTGCCATCCGCGTGGCAGCTCGAAACGGACCCGGATCGGCTGCTGGCTGGGTACCTCGCCGTCGACGAAGAACAGGCGCGAGCCGCCGATCAGCAGGCCTTCGTCGGTGTGGTACGCAACTTCTTCCAAGCCGGCCGGCCAGGTGTAGCGGGCGTGCTCCAGGCGCACCCGGTACTGGAGAGTGATGCGTTGATCGCCAGCGACTCGAAGGTCGCCCGAACCCAGGTTCTGCGCATCGAGTACGCTGCCGTGGGCATCACGGATCTGCAGATCCTCGACCAGATCGAAGTGTCCATTGGGCAGGCCCGGGACCGGTTCGACATCGAACATCGACAGCGTATCGCTGTGCAGGCAGAGCGAGGCACGGACCTCGGCGTAGCGCAGCTTCGCGTCGATCCGCACCCGGTAGTCATCGGTCTCGCTGCAGGCGCAGCAAACGAGTGGGCAGTAGGCCAGCAGCGGCAGCAGCCAGCGCGCGGGGCTGTGCATTGTCGTGCTCTAAAGGGGAGAAGTGCCGATAGAGACAGTGACGCGGCGGCCGGTTGCATGGCGGATCAGCCGGCCGGGACGCTCGGCGGCAGCGGCGCGATGGTCGCGCGGGCGCGCTTCAGGAATGCCGCGACCAGGCGATCGGCGATCAGCTGCGCCGCCAGTTGCAGCAGGGCGTCCCAGACCGGGTCGTTGATGGCGCATTGCACGCGGAACTCGATGCGGCAGCCGGCGCCCAGCGGGCTCAACTGCCATTCGCCCTGAAAGCGTTCAAACGGCCGGCCGTGGACTTCCACGCGCATGCGGTGCGGATAGTCCTTGTGCACGGTGGTGTCCATGTGCGCGCGCAGTCCGCCATAGCCGAAGCCCACCCGCGCGCGCACCTGCTCGGCGCTGCGCGCCTGGATCTCGGCGTCTGTGCACCAGGGCAGGAACTCGGGATAGTGCTCGGCGTGCTCGATCAGGTCGAAGACGGCCTCGATCGGCAGATTGACCAGGGCCGAACGCGTGACCTCCATGCTCAGCCTGTGCGGCCACGCATCAGGATCGCGTCTTCGCGCTCCAATTCCTCCAGTTCGCCGCCGATGACGGCGACGGCGCTGGCGAGTTCCGGCAACAGCACGCTGTCGAGCGCGCGGGCGCGCCGTGCGGTGCGCCGGTATTCGGCATACAGGCGTTCGAGATTGCCGCTGACCGCCGCCAGCTGGATCGCGCTTTGCAGCCAGTCGGCGTAAGCCTGCGCGCAGGCGGCGGCCTCGGGCGTGCGCACCTCTGGCCAGCGCGGCGCCGGCGGCGGCTGCTGACCGCTGGCCTCGACCAGTGTGACGCCCATGACCGACTGCGTGCGCACCGACAGCACGGCATCGTCGTCCGGCTCGGCCAGCGGGTAGTGCGTCAAACCGTCGAGTCCATGCCGGCCCAGCGCGGCGTCCAGGCTGCGGTGGGCGCGCTCGGCCTGCGCCCGATACTGCTGCCAGATCTGCTCGAAGCGCTGCAGTTCGCGCAGCGTTGCGCCCGCCAGCAGCAGGCATTTTTCGTCCAAGAAGGTGTAGCCCTCGCGCATCGAGTGCATTTCCTCGCGCAGTTCCAGCCAGGCGCTACGGGTGGCGAGGGTGCTGTTCATGCCTGCGTGTCCAAATGCTCGGCGATCTGCGCATCGGACAGCCGGCTCAGATCGGCGCGCGGCAGGCTGGCCAGCAGGCGCCAGCCCAGCGCCATGCTGTCTTCCAGGCTGCGTGCGGTGTCCTGCGAGACGAATTCACGCTCGAAGCGCTGGCCGAAGTGCAAGTAGCAACGATCGCCCGCGGACAATCCGTCTTCGCCGACCACGCTGGCGAGCACGCGGGTCTGCACAGCGCGGGCGTAGGCGGCGTACAACTGGCTCGCCAGCGCCGGGTGATCCGGATGGGTGTACTGCCCGCCGGTGCCATCCTTGGCCAGCCGCGACAGACTGGGCAGGACCTGGATCGGCGGCGTGATCCCGCGGCGATCGAGTTCGCGCGCCAGCACGATCTGACCCTCGGTGATGTAGCCGGTCAGGTCTGGAATCGGATGGCTGATGTCATCGGCCGGCATGGTCAGGATCGACAACTGCGTCAGCGTGCCGGGACGGCCGCGGATGCAGCCGGCGCGCTCGTACAGCGTCGCCAGATCCGAGTACAGATAGCCCGGAAAGCCCTTGCGCGCCGGGACCTCGCCCTTGCTGGACGAGACCTCGCGCAGCGCCTCGCAGTAGTTGGTCATGTCGGTCAGGATGGCGAGCACATGCTTGCCTTCGACGAAGGCGAGGTACTCGGCGGCAGTCAGCGCAAAGCGCGGCGTCAGCAGTCGCTGCGTGCTGGAATCGCTGGCCAGATTCAGAAACAGTGCGGTGCGCTCCAGCGCGCCGCTTTGCTCCAGCGTGCGGCGAAAGAATTCGGCGCTGTCATAGGGCAGGCCGATGCCGCAGAACACCAGCGCGAACTCGCCGCCGGCATCGCCACGCAGGCGCGCATGGCGTGCAATCTCGGCGGCCAGACGGTCGTGGGGCAGGCCGCCGCCGGAGAAGATCGGCAGTTTCTGCCCGCGCACCAGCGAGTTCATCACATCGATGGCGGAGATGCCGGTTTCGATGAAGTCGCGCGGCAGCGCGCGCGCGACCGGGTCGATCGGCAGGCCGTCGATGGCATAACGCGTGGTGCCGGCGAGCGGCGGCCCGCCGTCGATCAACTGGCCGACGCCGTTGTAAACGCGGCCCTGCACGCCGGGTCCGAGCGCGAAGGACAAGGGCTCACCGAGAAAGCGGACGACCGTTTCTGGCAGGTCCAGGCCTGCCGTGTTCTCCAGTACCTCGACGGTGACGATCTCGTCGTCGACGGCCGCGACCCGGCCGAGGCGCCGACGCCCGTCGCGCCCGCGCACATCGACGGCGTCGCCCAAGCCGACATCCAGGGTGCGCCGCAGGAACAGCAGCGGCCCGGAGAGTCGGGTGGCGGCCCCTTCAACCAGCAGCGGAGCGCGCATCTGCCCCTCCAGGCGCCTGTAGCGCGTCGAAATCCGATTCCACCCGGGCACGCAGCGCGGCGAATCCGGCGGCGTCGTCGTTGGCGAGTTCCTCGCCCATGCGTTTCAGGCTGCGCACGGCCGGCATCGCTGCCAGCGTCCGCAGCGCCACGCCGGACTGCAGCGCGCGCTCGGCCAGATCCATCCAGTGTGCCAGCAGATGCATCATCTGCGCCTGCTTGGCCGGATGCGCGACGCGGTCGATAGCCGAGAAGGCCGACTGCCGCAGGAAGCCCTCGTCGAGCAGCTCGGCTGACAGCAGCAGCAGTTGCTGGCGCGCGGGCAGGGCGTCGGTGCCGATAATGCGCGCCATCCGCTGCAGCCGCGCCTGTTCCTCCAGCAATTCCAGGAAGCGCTTGCGCAGCGCCCACCACTGGTCGCTGCCGGCCGCCGCCCACCAAGCCTGCAGATCGCGCGCGTCCTCGGAGTAGGACTGCAGCGGATGCACGGCCGGATAGGCACGCGCTTGCGCGCGCCGCACGTCCAGCGTCCAGAAGGCTTTGACATAGCACTTGGTGTGGCTGGTGACGGGCTCGGACAGATCGCCCGAGGGCGGACTGATGGCGCCGATCAGCGTGACCGATCCCTCGCCACCGCCGAGCGTTTCCACGCGTGCTGCACGCTCGTAGAAATCGGCCAGGCGACTGGCCAGGTAGGCCGGATAGCCACCTTCGCCGGGGAGTTCGCCAAAGCGGCCAGAGACCTCGCGCAGCGCCTCGGCCCAGCGACTGGTGGAGTCGGCCATCAGCGCCACATGCAGGCCCTGATCGCGGAAATACTCGGCCACCGTGACCGCCGTGTAGATGCTGGCCTCGCGCGCCGCGACCGGCATGTTCGAAGTGTTGGCGATGATCACCGTGCGCTGCATCAGCGGCAGGCCGGTGCGCGGGTCCTTGAGCTGCGGAAACTCCTCCAGCACGCCGGCGATCTCGTTGCCACGCTCGCCGCAGCCCAGATAAACGATCACGTCGGCGCTGCAGCCGCGCGCCAAGGCTTCCAGCAGCACGGTTTTGCCGGTGCCGAAACCGCCGGGGATGGCGGCCTTGCCACCGAGCGCAATCGGGAATAGCGCGTCGAGGATGCGTTGACCGGTGACCAGCGGCGTATCGCTGGGCAGGCGCCGGCGCACCGGTCGTGGCACGCGCACCGGCCACAACTGGCGCATGGCGATCGCGCGCGGATCGCCGGCGGCGTCGATCAGTTCTGCCAGCGGATCGCTGTCGCGCCACGGGCCCGCGGCGGCGACTTGCTCCAGCGTCCCGGCGCAATCGGGCGGGCACAGTACCGGCTGCCAGGGCCCGCCCGGCGCACGTACGCGCCCCAGCGTGCTGCCGGGCTCGACCGACTGACCGCTCTCGACGGCCGGCTCCCAGTCAAAGCGCTGATCGGAAGCGCTCTGCTGCGCCATGCCGGCGCGCACGTGGCCATCGGCGTGCACGCCTAGCGGTCGCAGCAGGCCGTCGTACATGCCGCCCAGCAAGCCGGGTCCGAGCGGCACCGCCAGCGGCATGCCGCTACCGTGGATGGCGACGCCGGGACGCAATCCGGTCGTGTCCTCGTATACCTGCACGAGGATTTCGTCGCCGTCGATGCGGACGACCTCGCCCAGCAGCGCCTCGCTGCCGACGGTGACCGCCTCACGCAACGCGAAGGCGCCGCTGCAGTGCGCCCGCAGCACCGGGCCCGACACCCAAGTCACCCGTGCGGTGCTCATGCAGACGCTCCCAGCGCGCCGAGCAGCAGCGCGGCCACGCTATCGGTATCGGCCAACAATCCAGCCAAGGTGGCGTCTACGCAGTTGGCGCCGGCGCTGATGCGCAGCCCGGCGCGCAGTCCGGCGTCGACCACCATTTCGGCGTCAGCGGGGACGCTTGCCGGCCAGGCGTCGACGCCCGGCGCGCAGCGGATTTGCCAACGCTCGCCCCCCAACTGGCGCTGTGCAGCGTCGACCGCGTGGCTGATCCAGAGCGCCTGCGCGCTCGCGTCGGCCCAGCGCCGCTGCAGGGCGTCCGGCAATTGCGCGAGGGCTGCGGCCAAGGTGTGCACGCGCTGCGATTGCGTGGCCAGTCGTTGCCGCGTCTGCTGTTGGGCCTGCGCCAGCGCCACTTTGGCCTGCAGGCGCGTGCGCGCGGCGGCCAGCGCCTCGCGTACGCGCTGCCGCGCCTGGGCGTGGGCCTGACGCTTGAGCTCGGCCGCCTGCGTTCGGGCCGTCAGCAGCAGCGCCTGCTGGCGCTCGTCGCGCCCGGCGTGAATCAGTTGCAGCAGCGCGCTGGCGCGCTCGTCGGCGTTCATGCGCTCATCCCCAACTGGGCGCGCACGCGCTGCAGCAGATCCGGCGTTTGCGTCAGATCGTCCGGCAGCAGCAGACACAACGGCCGCAAGCGTGCCTGCAAGGCCTGCGCTTCCGCCGGGTCCAGCCAGTCCGCGCAGGCGGCTTCGATCAGGATCAGATCGAGGCGCGCGGGATCGAGTTGCGCCAGCAGCGCACGCAGCGCGGTCGCGTCGTCGGCCGCGCGTGTCTCCACTCCCGCCAGCCGCCAGCCGGCGGCGCGCACGCCATCGCCGATGTAGACCACGCGGATCATGCCAGCCGGTTCAGGATCAGGATCGACACGATCAGGCCGTAGATCGCGATGCCCTCGGCCAGACCGACGAAGATCAACAGGCGTCCGAACAGTTCGGGCTTTTCGGCCAGCGCCCCGACCGCCGCGGTGCCGACGCGCGCAACGGCAATGCCGGCGCCCAGCGAGGACGCGCCGGTGGCGATCGCCGCGGCCACGAAGGCCCAGGCCATCGCCGTGCTGTCGACGCTGGTGGCTGCTGCGGTCTCGGCCATCGCCACCTGTTGCGTCAGCAATAGCGTGGCCAGCAGCGACAGCGTGGCGAGGACGATGAACCAGCGCTTCAAGGCGCCGGTTTGGACTTGCGCAGCGTGGGCGGCCATGGAGTCATTCCTTCAGGTGGCAGGGCGGGCAGAGGGCGGCAAGGGCAGTGGCAGAAACGGTCTGCCGCTGCCGGTAAGAAAGCGCGTGAAGAACTCGAACAGCAGCAAGCGCGTGGTTTGAATCGAAACCACCAGCGCTTCGAGGGTGAGGATCAGCAGGTTGCCGGCGATCAAAATCAGGATCTGTGCCCACCAGGCGGTACCGGTGGCGAGCATGACGACGGCGCTCGACAGACCGGCGTGGGCCAGCGCAAAGGCGCCCACGCGTGCGAAGGACAGCGTGTTGATCAGCAGTTGCAGCGTGTGTTCCAGCCACAGGCTGAGGCCGGCCACGGCGGCGCTGAGACGGCGCTCGTGCACGCCGGGACCGAGCATGGCCAGCGCCAGCGCCAGCGCAAGCAGGTAGCCACCGAAGGGATGCAGCAGCCAGATCAGCGCGCCCAGATAGCCCAACACGCCGGGCAGATCGTGCCGACACCAGAGCACCAGCTTGCGCTGCCACCAGGCCGCCAGCAGATTGAGCGTCAGTCCGGTCAGCAGCAACAGCGTACCGGCAGCGAGCGGAACGGCCAGCACCATCAGTGGCTGGTCCAGCGGATGCAGCCACAGTGGCGCGACCCAGTGTTCCAGCGTGAACACCGATCCGAACAGCCAGCCGAAGGCCATTGCCGCGGCGCCGCCGGTGATCGCCATGCGCGCGATCGGAAAGCGCTGGCGCAGCCACAGACCGAGCAGCAGGATCACGGCGCCCTGACCGATGTCGCCGAACATGTAGCCGAACAGCAGCGGCGCCACCAGCGCCACCACGGTGGTCGGATCGGCCTCCAGGCTACCCGGCACGCCGAAAGCACGGGCGAACACCTCGAAGGGTTGCGCCCAGCGCGGATTGGCATACAGCAGCGGCGGCGCGATCTCCGGTGCGCGCGGGAAACGCAGCAGCGCGCGGGTCTGGCTGGCATCCAGCGCAGCTTCCAGCGCCGCCGGCTGACTGGTCCAGCCACGAATGCGCACCAACCAGTCGCTGGCGCTGAGCCCACGCACGTTCTCGCACACCCAGCGCAGTCGCAGCAGATTCGCCTGTACCTCGGCCAGTCCCAGCGCCTGACTGCAGGAATCGATGGCGGCTTGCAGCGCGCTGGTCTCGGCCTGCAGGCGCGTGCGCACCGCCTCTGCGGCGGCCTCGAGGTCAGCCCAGTCGGCTGGCAGCCAGTCGGGCGTGGCGAGTGCGCGGCCGGCGGCGCCGGCTGGCCGCGCCAGCAGCGCCTCGACCTGCGCCCGGGGTGCCAGCCACAAGGCCGACGCTCGGCCATCGGCATGGGGGATCACTCGCAGCAAACCGCCCTCGGCGATGGCGGGGTCCGACAGCAGGCAGCAGGCCAGCACGGGCCCTGCGCCGTACAGTTGCGCCGGCACCAGTTCCGCCTGCGGTTGCCAGTCTTGCAGCGCCGACAGCCAACGCGCCCGCGCCTGTTCGTGCTCGGCCAGCGTATGCAGTTGCGCCAACAGCGGTTCGCACTGCTGCACCCAGCGATTCAGCGCCTGCAGGCCCTCCGTCAGCATGTCGAGCGGCGCTTGCGGGCAGGGGCCGGAGGCCGCTGCGGCCGGCCAATGCTGCGCATAGCGGGCGGCCAGCGCGGCGTACTCGGCCAGGCCGGGCGCCAACTCGCGCCATTCGGCCAACGGCGCGCAATCGGGCTCGGCTTCCAGTTCCACGGCGCCGGTGGCCGCCAGTGCTTCGAGCACACGCGTCGCATCGGCGCGGGCCGCGACCGCCTCGAACCAGCACGCCGCGCGTGGACGCATCATGCCGCCTGCTCCAGCGCGCAGGCCCGCCGCAGCAGCTCGCCGCGCAGGCGCTCGTAATCGAGCGCCAGCAGCACCAGGCCGCGCAGCAGCGTCACGGCGCTCAGCGGCTGACCAGCGTTGGCGTGCTCCAGCATGGCTTGCAATGACTCGCGCAGCGGCCAGCCGTTGCCGGCGGCGGCGCTGCTGAAGCTCTGTATATGGGTCCGAAGTGCCCGCACCAGGCGATCGCTCTCGGCCCGCGCATCGGCGTCGAGCTTGGGCAGCTGCTGTTGCAGGTCCGCCAGCCAGCGTAGCGGCAGCCAGGGTTGCTGCGCGCCATCCGCGCAGCGCGACAGCAGGGGATGCCAGTCGGGCGGAAGCCAGGCAGCGATCTGCAGCAGTTGCGCCCGCCAATTGCGGAGCAGCCCGGCCTCGAGGGCAGGGGGCGATAGTTCAGCATTCAAGCCTTGCAGCCAGCCGGCGGCGCCGGACTGACGCAGCGCCGCCCAGACCGCATCGGTGGCGCGCAAACGGCGGATCTGCGTCCAGGCGTCGAGGCTGGGCCGGGCCGCCAGTCGGCAGCGCAGACGCACCAGCGCGTAGTCGATGTCGCCTGCGCTCACGGCGGGCCGCCGGTCAGTTGCGCGGCGACCTGATCGACCACCGCGGGCAGCGCGCTGGCATCGACTTCGGTGCGCGCTGGTGGATCCTGCCGGCTGTCGGCGATGGCTTGTTGAGCCCTGAGTTCCAGCAGCGCGAGCCAGCGTGCGAGGCGTTCGGCGTTGCGCCGTTCGATGCGCGTGCACTCACGCCGAGCCGACTCCAGCATTGCCGCAGCGTCCAGTTTGCTGCGCTCGATATCGCCCAGGGCCTCGGCCTCGGCGCGCAGCACCGCGGCAAAGGCCGCATCCACCGCAGCTTCGGTCCCGGACGCTTCCTTCACAGCCCCTCCGCTGCAAGGTGACGCGCCTAGCGTAGGGGTATCCCTGCCGCGGAGGGTTGACCTGAGTCAACCGGCGGGTCAGCCCTCGCTGAGGAAGCGCAGGCGTGCCGCCTCGACCAGCGTCTGCAGCGCATTGCCCTCGGCCAGCGCGACGAACACCGTGTCGTCGCCGGCAATGGTGCCGGCCTGGCCAGGCAGCGGTTGGTGATCGAGCACCGCGGCGACCGCATTGGCAAAGCCGGGGCGCGTGCGCAGCACGATCAGATTCGGTGGCGCCGAGATGATCGCCAGCGCCGAGGGCGAACCATCACCGGGAGGCGCATAGCGGCCGCCGCGCTTGTTGATCCCCAGCCGGGTCAGATGCCGTGATAGCGTAGGTTGACTGACATGCAGGCCGAGGCGGTGCAAGGCCGCCTGCAGCTCGAACTGATCGCTGATGCGCTCGTTGGTAATGAGGTCCAGCAGGCGTTGATCGAGATCGGCAGCAGTGCGGGCCATAGTCTTGTGCGGCGCAGCGAAAGTGCATAATATGCGTGTCGACAGCATTTTATGCAACCGGTATCCATGTCTGCCTTGCTCGAAACCTACGCGGCTTTTCCTTTCCTGCTTGATCGCGGGGCGGGTGATCGCGTCTATGCCGATGACGGCAGCGAGTACATCGACTTCTACGGCGGCCACTGCGTCACGCTGACCGGCCACAGTCACCCGCGCGTGGTGGCGGCCATCGCCGCCCAGGCCGGCCAATTGTTGTTCTACTCGGCGGCGGCGCGGCTGTCGGTGCGTGAACGCGCGGCCGCGGCGCTGATCGACTTTCTGGGCGGTGCTGGCCTGCGTTCGGTGTTCTTCTGCAACTCCGGCGCCGAGGCCAACGAGAACGCGCTGAAGCTGGCGATCAAGCAGACCGGGCGCACGCGCGTGCTCAGCTTCGACGGCGGCTGGCACGGGCGCACGCTGCTGGCGCTGTCGGCCACCGACGACGCCAAAATCACCGAGCCTTATGCCAGCGTGCTGGCGCCACACGCGCGCATCCCCTTTGCCGACGAAGCGGCGCTCGACGCCACTGATTTCAGCCAGTACGCGGCCGTCATCGTCGAGCCGATTCAGAGCATGTCGGGCATCCGCTGCGCCACGCCAGCCTGGTTCCAGCGCCTGCGCGAGCGCACCGCCGACGCCGGAACCTGGCTGATTTTCGACGAGATCCAAACCGGCCTCGGGCGCGTCGGTGCGCCCAGCGCAGCCGAGTTTTATGGCGTGCGCCCGGATGCGATGACGCTCGCCAAGGGCCTCGCCTCCGGCGTGCCGATCGGCGCCACCGTGCTGTCGGCCGAGCGCGCGGCGGCGGTGCGTCCGGGCGATCTGGGCAGCACTTTCGGCGGTGGTCCGCTGGCGATGGCGGCCCTGCTGGCGACGCTGGCGGTGGTGCGCGAAGACGGTCTGGTCGACGCCGCTGCACGCGCCGGTGCGCGTCTGAAAGCCAGTTTGCCGGGTGCGGCGGTGGCGGCGGTGGTGGGCGAGGGTCTGCTGCTCGGCTTGCGCACCCACGGACCGGCGGCGGCGCTGAAGTCGCATCTGTATGCACAGCGCATTCTGGTCGGCGCGTCCAGTGATCCCCAAGTGTTGCGCCTGATGCCCTGTCTGAATGTGTCCGAGTCCGCGCTGGCGGCGCTCGAATCTGCGATACACGCTTTCCAAGGATGAGCCCGATGCGCCATTTCACCCATCTGAAAGACCTCGGCCCCAAGGGTCAGGCCGCGCTGCTGAAGCTGGCGGCAGAGTTCAAGCGCAACGAGCCCGGCCCGCTGCTGAAGGGCAAGGTGCTCGGCATGCTGTTTTTCAATCCCTCGCTGCGGACGCGCACCAGTTTCGAGGTGGCGATGGCCAAGCTCGGCGGGCAATCAGTGGCGCTGGAAGAGGGCAGTGGCGTCTGGAAGCTGGAAACCGAAGACGGCGCCGTGATGAACGCCGACAAGGCCGAGCACGTGCGCGAGGCCGCGCCGGTGCTGTCACGCTACGTCGATGTGCTCGGTGTGCGCGCCTTTTCGCGCGGCATGGGCCAGGCCGATGACGATCTGGATGGCGTCATCAACGCATTCCGCCGCCATGCCAAGGTGCCGATGATCAGCCTGGAATCGGCGCGCGAGCACCCGTGCCAAGGGCTGGCCGACATGCTGACCGTGCAGGAGAGTTTCGGTCAGACGCAGGGCGTCAAAGTGGTGCTGAGTTGGGCGCCGCACATCCGGCCCTTGCCGAAGGCGGTGCCCAATTCGGTGCTGTTGCACGCGGCTGCCGCCGGCTGCGAGGTCACCGTCGCCCATCCGCCGGGTTTCGAACTCGGCGAGGCAGTGCGCGCCGAAGCGCAGCGCTACGCAGCCGAGAGCGGCGCCAGCATCCGCTACACCCACGACCAGCGCGCCGCACTGGAAGGCGCTCACGTGGTCTACACCAAAGCCTGGGGCCCGGAACCGCGCGCCAGCGAAGACGGCATCGTCGCCTCGCCGGCTTTGCGCGGCTGGATGCCCACGCTGAAGCATTTCGAACAGGCGGCGTCGGACGCGATCTTCATGCACTGCCTGCCGGTGCGCCGCAATGTCGAAGTCAGCGACGAAATCCTCGACTCCGAACTGTCGCGCGTCGTCGACGAGGCCGAAAACCGCCTGTGGGTGCAGATGGCGGCGCTCGCCTGGCTGTTCGGCAAGGCGTGAAGCGGGGCAGGGGTCAGGGGTCAGGGGTCAGCTCCACCGCCCTGGGATCCCTCCCCCGCATTCCGATCCGCCGATCACTGCAACCGTGCCTTTGTCTGTTCCCCTTGCCCCTCGCCCCTTTCCCCGCATTTCCAGACTCCAAGGTAATCCCGCCATGCCCTTCGCTGCCAACCCCTACGACGCCCTGAAAGGTCTGTCCAAGTATCTGCGCCAGTTCCGCGGCAAGACCTTCGTGGTCAAGCTCGGCGGAGAGGTGCTGGATGATCCGGATAGCCGCCGCAAGGTGGTCGAGCAAATCGGCGTGCTGTGGACGCTGTCGATCCGTGTTGTCGTCGTCCACGGCGGCGGCGCGCGCCTGGATCAGTTGTGCCAGCAGTTGAATCTGCCGATCGAGAAGCAGGCCGGCCGCCGCGTGACCACGCCCGAGGTGCTGGACGCCGCCAAGATGGTGTTCAACGGCGTCGCCAACACCGATCTGCTGGCGGAGATGAACCGCGTCGGCGTGCCGGCGGTCGGGCTGACCGGGGTCGACGCCGGCATGATCAAGGCGCGCAAGCGGGCGCCGATCTATATGGGCGAGGACAACGGCAAGCCCAAGTTGTTCGACTACGGTCTGGTCGGCGACATCGAACAGATCGATCCGACCCTGCTCACGCATCTGCTCGACAAGGACTACGTGCCGGTGATCGCGCCGCTGTCCGGCAACGCCGATGGCAGCGTCTACAACACCAATGCCGACACCATTGCCTCGCATGTGGCGGCGGTGCTCGGCGCCGAGAAGCTGTTCTTCGTGCTCAAGGTGCCCGGTCTGTTGAAGGATCTGAAGAATCCGTCCTCGCTGATCACCTTTGCGACGCTGGCCAAGCTCGATGAGATGGAAGCGCGCGGTGAACTGGCAGGCGGCATGCTGCCGAAGGCCGCCTCGATCAAGCATGCGCTGAACCACGGCGTGCACGCGGCGCATCTGGTGTCGGGCGTGCAATCGGACGCAATCTTGGTGGAGATCTTCACCAACGAGGGCGCTGGCACGATGATCGTCAAGGAAGGCGAATGACGGGCCAGCCCTGCGTGCCGCAGCTGCACCGGAGCCAGCCGTGAGCGCGGTCGCGCCGCTGTGGGCCAAAGGTCTGCCGCTGGATGCCGCGATCCATCGCTACACCGTGGGCGAGGATCCGCAGCTTGATCTCGCGCTGCTGCCCTTCGACATTCAGGGCTCTGCGGCGCATGCGCGCATGCTGGCGGAAGCCGGTTTGCTGCCGACTGCCGACGCCCAGGCGTTGATCGGCGCGCTGGCGGCGCTGAAGCCCTGCGCCGAGCGTGGCGAGATCGCCATCAGCGCCGAGCAGGAAGACGGCCACACCGCGCTGGAGCACGCCTTGATCGCGCGCGTCGGCGAAGCCGGCAAACGCATCCACCTGGGGCGTTCGCGCAACGATCAGGTGCTGCTGGCGCTGCGCTTGCTGCTGCGCACGCGTTTGCATGGCTTGACCACGCAGGCACACGCGCTGGCGACTGCCTTGCTCAGCTTTGCGCGCCAGCATGAAGACGTGCCGCTGCCGGGCTACACGCATCTGCGCCGCGCGATGCCGTCCTCCTGGGCGCAGTGGGCGATGGGCTATGTCGAGGGCGTGTTGGAGGAGCTGGACGCGGCGACTGCCGTGTGGCGGCGCATCGACCGCTGTCCGCTGGGTGCGGCGGCCGGTTTTGGCGTGCCGCTGCCGCTCGATCGTCAGCGCGTGGCCGATCTGCTCGGCTTTGCGCGCGTGCAGCGGGCACCGGTGGACGTGATGAACTCGCGAGGTCGGCACGAGCAGGCGCTGCTGGACTGGCTGGTGTCGCTGGCCGGCACGCTGGAGAAGCTGTGCTGGGATCTCTCTCTGTATTCCACCGAGGAATTTGGCTACGTGCGCCTGCCGGACGCGTACACCACCGGCTCCTCGATCATGCCGCAGAAGCGCAATCCCGATGTGCTGGAATTGGCGCGCGGCCGCTGCCGCGAGCTGCGTGGCATTGCCGAGTGGCATCGCCAGATCATCAGCGGGCTGCCCGGCAGTTACCACCGCGATTTCCAGCTGCACAAGCGCCCGCTGATGGCGGCGCTGGATGCGGCTGCCGCCACGCTGGACGTGCTGACGCGCCTCATTCCGGTCCTGCGCGTCGATGCCACGCGCAGCGCGGCGGCAATGAGCGACGAGTTGTATGCGGCCCACCAGGCCTATGTGCTGGTGGCGGCCGGCCACACCTTCCGCGACGCCTATCGGCAGATCGGCGAGGTGGTGATGGAAGGGCGCTTCGTGCCGGACCGCGCGGCGCTCAGCGCAACGCACGTTGGCGGTCTGGGCCACCTGGCTTTTGCGGCAGCCGACGGCGAACTCGCCGAGGCGGCTGACTGGCTGGCTGCTCGCCGCGCTCTGCTGGACGCCGTCGATCGACGCGTGTTCGCCCCCTGATCTGATGCCCTCTGACGCACTCCCATGACCAAACCGCTCTGCGTACTTGCCTTCTCCGGTGGCCTCGATACCTCCTTCTGCGTGCTGCATCTGCGCGAACGCGGCTATGAGGTGGCGACCGTCACCGTCAACACCGGTGGCTTCGACAGCGCCGAACTCGCGCGCATCGAGGCCGCTGCGGTGCGCCTCGGGGTGCAGCAGCACCGCACCATCGATGCGCGTCAGGAGCTGTGGGACGACTATCTGCGCTATCTGCTGTACGGCAATGTGCTGCGCGGCCAGCTCTATCCGCTGTCGGTGTCGGCCGAACGCGTGTGCCAGGCCAAGCGCGTCGCCGAGGTCGCGAATGAGCTGGACGCAGCGGCCATCGCGCACGGTTCCACCGGCGCTGGCAACGACCAGGTACGCTTCGATGTGGCCTTCCGGGCGCTGTGCCCGGGACGCGAGCTGATCACGCCGATCCGCGAACTGGCGCTCTCGCGCGAGGACGAGACGCGCTGGCTGGCGGAGCGCGGCGTCGTGATTCCGCCGAAAACCACGCTGTACTCGGTCAACGAGGGCATGTGGGGCACCTCGGTCGGTGGCAAGGAAACCCACGATTCCTGGCAGCACTTGCCGGAATCGGCCTATCCCGGTGGCGCGATTTCCGCCGACCTGCCGCCGCGCACGCTGGTGCTCGGTTTTGAGCGCGGCCAGCCGGTGGCTTTGGACGGCCAGGCGCTCGGCGCCGTGGCTATCGTCGAAGCGCTGAATGCCATCGGCGATCAGTACGGCATCGGCCGCGGCATCCACCTGGGCGACACGATCCTCGGCATCAAGGGCCGCGTGGGCTTCTCCGCCGCCGCCTCCCACCTGCTGATTCAGGCGCATCGCGAGTTGGAGAAGCTGGTGTTGAGCGGCAAGCAGCTGTTCTGGAAAGAATCGCTGGGCAATCTCTATGGCAGCTTGTTGCACGAAGGGCATTACTTCGATCCCATCGGCCGCGATCTGGAAGCCTTCCTGCAGTCCTCGCAGACCACGGTGACGGGCGAGGTGCGGATGACGCTGTACCCGCGCGTCGCCCAAGTGGAAGGTGTGCGTTCGCCGCACAGCCTGATGCAATCCAAGGTCGCCAGCTACGGCGAGGGCGCCAAAGCCTGGACCGGCGAGGAAGCGCGCGGCTACTGCAAATTGTTCGGTGTCGCCCAGCAGGTGGCGCTGGCGGCGCGTTGAGCGCCGCCGGTGAGTGGTGAGTCGTGAGTGGTGAGTAACAGCCGGCGAGAATCGCGTCATGTCGTTCAAGCCTAAACATTATGAGCTGGATGCCTGGAAGGAGGCTATGCGCCTTGCCAGGCAGATTTACGAGGTTACCCAGGAAATGCCGGAGTCGGAAAGATTCGGCTTGTGTCTGCAAATGAGGCGCTGCGCCGTTTCCATCGCGAGCAACATCGCCGAGGGTGCAGGTCGCGGCACTCAAGCGGAGTTCCGTCGATTCGCGCAGATTGCCCGTGGCTCGCTGACCGAGTTGGATACCCAAATCTGGATCGCATCCGAGATGAACCTGATCGAACGCACACCGCCACTGGTCGAGCGGCTTACACTGGTCTTCCGCCTCCTGAACGGCCTGATCGCCGCAAAAGCATCCAAGCCTCTGTAGTCATTGCGCCAAGTCTCAGTCAGCCGGCTTTTACTCACCACTCACCACTCACCACTCACCCCTCACCCCTCACAAACCTCCTACACACGGCCCTTCCCCATGCGCCTGACCGTCGACAAAATCGCCAGCGTTACCCGCAACCTCAATCTGTCGCGCACGCTGACGCTGAGCGACGACATCCTGCTGGAAGAGGGTTCGGTGGTGGCCGTGCGCGTGCACGGTGAAAAGAGCACCTACAATCAGCTGGAAGACACCCACGGCCGCTGGATGACTTTGCACGACGGCGACCTGGTCGTCGGTGCGCTCGGCAAGCGTCATGCGCTGCATGGCTACGAGGGCGTGCTGCCAAAATCGCTCAAAGTGGGCGACTTCATCAATATGCTGAATATCGGCGGCGTGATGGGGCAGTGCGTCTCCTACAACCCGGATGTCGGCAAACCCTTTCAGTTGGAAGTGCTCGGGCAGGTGCTGATTTTCCCCGAGTTTCAATCACGTCAGGGCATACCGGCGCATATTCGCCACAATGCCCTCAAGGGTATGCCGAACGCGCCGAAAGTGCCGATTATTTTCATTCTCGGTACCTGCATGAATGCCGGCAAGACGCTGGCAGGCTCGGCCATGGTGCGTGCGCTGCATCAGCAGGGTTTCAAGGTGGGTGGCGCCAAACTGACCGGCATTTCGCTGATGCGCGACACCCTGCACCTGTATGACCACGGTGCCGAGGTGATTGCCGATTTCACTGACGCTGGCATCGTCTGCTCCGGTCCAGAGCACGCCGCAGCGACCGCGCACAAGGTGCTGACTGAAATCGCCGCCAAGGGCGTGGATGTGATTGTCGCGGAAACCGGCGACGGCGTCATGGGCGAGTATGGCGTGCAAGCCATTCTGGCCGATGAAGCCTTGCGCAAACAGTGCGCGTGTTTCGTCTTCTGCGCCAATGACCCGGTCGGCGTGGCCGGTGGCGTCGATTATCTGCGCGAAACCTACGGCATCGACGTCGATATCGTCGCCGGCCCGGCCACCGACAACGCCGTCGGCATGCGCTTCGTGGAGCGCCTCGGCATCCCGGCGCGCAACGCCCGCGTCGATCCGCGGGCGCTGGGTGAACTCGCGCTGCAGTTGGTGCAACAGCGTCTGGCCGGCACGCGTTGAGGGGCAGGGCATGGACGTCGTCATCCTGGGCGCATCGGGCTACGGCGGCGGCGAGCTGCTGCGTCTGCTGGACACGCATCCGCGCCTGCGCAGCGTCCAGGGCGTCTCGCGCCAGTCAGCGGGCAAGGCGTTTGCCGCCGTCCATCCGAATCTGCGCGGCGTCGTGGCCGGCCACTTCGCGGCCGACATCGACTGGCGCGCGCTGGCCGACAGCCCCTGTCCGGTGGTGTTTGCCGCGATGCCGCACGGCGAGTTCGCGCGCCAGTTGCCGGCGCTGGAAGCGGCCTGGGCGGATGCCGGCTTGGCCGAGCGGCTGACCGTGATCGACCTGTCGGGCGATTTTCGTCTCGCGAGCGACGCCGAGTTCGCCCAGTCCTACGGCGGCCCGCATCCGTGTCCCGAGCGCCTGCCGCAGTTCCTCTACGGCCTCAGTGAGTGGCGACGAAGCGTGCTCCCCGGTGCGCGGCGGATCGCCAACCCCGGCTGCTTTGCCACCGCGCTGCAACTGGCCTTGCTTCCGCTGCTCGCCCTGGGCGAGCAGACGCCGCCGTGGGTGGCGGTGTCGGCGATCACCGGATCCTCAGGGTCCGGCGCCAGTGCCAGCGAAACCACGCATCACCCGACCCGTGCGCATGACTTTCGCGCCTACAAACAGTTGTCGCATCAGCACGAGGGCGAGATCCGTCGCACGTTGCGCGAGGCCGGCAGCCGACTCGACTTCGCCTTTGTTCCGCATTCGGCGCCGCTGGTGCGCGGCATCTTCGCCACGCTGATGTTCCCGTGTCCGGGAATCAGCGCCGCGACGCTGCGCGAGCGCTACGCCGACGCTTACGCGCAGGCCCCCTTCGTGCGCCTGGTCGACGGGACGCCGCGCATCGCTGCCGTGGTTGGCAGCAACTACGCCGATCTCGCGGTCACCGTCGCGCGCGGCCAAGCCAGTGTGACCGTCGCCATCGACAATCTGGTCAAGGGTATGGCCGGACAGGCGATCCAGAACCTCAATTTGGCGCAGGGCTGGGACGAGCGCGAGGGTTTGCGCGGCGCCGCGTTGTTTCCGGGCTGACGCGCCAGCCAATTGCGCCATACTGCGCCCCCTCACGATGGCACGGGTGGCGCACGATGTGGATCAGGATGGTAGGTGTGGCGATGTTGCTGGCCTTGGCCGGGTGCCGAAGTGCCCCTCAGGCGACGCCAGAGACCATGAGCCCCGCTGAATTTCTTTCCTCCGACCGCGTCAGTCGCGAGGAATTCGAGTTCCCGGTGCCGGCCGGCACCGAGCGCATCCGCATCGTCAATTTCCGCGGCGATGTGCGCGTGCGCAACACCAAGCGCGCCATCCTTGGCGTCTACGCCACCACGCAGCGCCTGGATGAACACGTCGGCGCGCTGCGCGTGCAGCCGGTGTTGAAGGACGGCACCTATGTGCTCGACCTCGGTTTTGTCGACGATGCCGCCTGGCCGAAGGATCGCGTGGTGCACGGCCGGGTCGATGCGGGCATCTGGATTCCGCGCGGCACACCGATCGAAGTTGAAACCAGCTTCGGACTGATCGAGGTCAAGCGCGCCAAAGGCAGTGTCCAGGCGCACAGTGTGAGCGGTGCGATCAGCGCCTCGTCGGCGCAGCAGATCGATCTGCAGACCGTAACTGGACAGATCGTCGCGCGCCAGGAGACCGGGCATTGGGAAGGGCAATCGCAGATCATCAGCGAACGCGGCAAGGTGCTCGCCGCGGTGCCTTTCTTCGCCGATATGGCGCTCGATGCGCGCGCCGGTGGCGCTTTCACCGTCGACCCGGGTTTGCCGACGCCGGTGGCGTCTGATGGCGGCTACACGCTACTGCGCCAGTTCGGCGCCGGCACCCAGCCGCTGGTGATACGCGCCGGCGGCGATCTGCATCTGGTGCCGGTTCTGAAGTGAGCTGATCAGACCGCCGGCGGGCAAATCCCCTAACCGCCGGTCGGGAATGTTCACGATTCTTCGACGCTGCTGTTGGCGCCGGCAGGTGTTTTTAAATCAATCACTTGGACGCATAGGCGCGATCTGAATTCGCGCCAGGCGCACCAGGGCGCTGCGCGCAAACGTAGCAATCTGCTACCGGGTGACATCCCTCGCGCGTATGATGCCGATCACCAATCGAATGGGTGAGGGTAGACATGCGTAATGCGGATTTGGTTCCCCAGCTGCGCCGCAGCGTGCTGGCGATGTCGGTGTCGGCCGTACTTGCGATCCCGGCGCTTGCTTTCGCCGCCGCCGAACCGGTGACGGTCAAGCGCGGCGCCGAGTGGGTTAGCGCACCGTCGGTCCCGGACTCCATCACCGTCGACATGCGCCAGCTGCCGGCCGCACCGAGCTGGAAGCCAGGCGACGGCATCCGCGAAATCCCGCGCCGCCTGAAGGGCGACCCCAATGCCCCGGCGCCGATTCCGGCCAACCCGGTGTTTGGCGATGATCCGCTCGCCGCCCAGCAGCGCGCCTACGATCGCCGTTCGCCGGATGCGTTTGGCACGCCGCTGGTCAACAAGGACATCATTGCCTCCGCGGCCGTCAGCCCGAACGATCCCACCGGTGACATCGGCACACTGCAGGTGGTGACCTCGATCAACAGTGCCTCCGGTGCCCAGTTCGCCATCTACGACAAGGTCACCGGCAATCAGGTCGGTACCAGCGCGCTGATGGAAACTTTGGCCGCGGGCGGGTCCTGCGCCGCCGGTCTGGGCGACCCGATCATCCTGTTCGACGAACTGGCCAGCCGCTGGGTCCTGACAGAGTTCACCGACGGCGCCAATGTGCTGTGCGTGTACTTGAGCAACACGGCCGATCTGTCGGGCACCGTCACCTGGACGCGCTACAGCTTCACGCTGCCGACCTTCCCGGACTACCCGAAGTACGGCATGTGGCCGGACGCCTACTACGTGGGCGCCAACGAAAACAATGGCTTGTACGCCATGGATCGCCAGAAGATGCTGGCGGGTCAAGCCGCAACGCTGCAGCGCTTCTCCAACTCCGTGTTGTCCGGCTTCGGCTTCCAGATGTCGCAGCCGGCCGATCTCGCCGGCACGACGCCTCCGCCGGCGGGCTCGCCCGGTATCTTCATGCGCCATCGCGACGATGAAGTTCACAACGCCGGCTCCAATAATCCCAACGAGGATTATCTGGAGATGTTCGAGCTGCGCATCGACTGGACCACGCCGGCCAATTCGGCGCTGACCGGCCCGACCAGCATTGCAATGCCCGAATTCAGTTCCAATATCAACGGTCTGTCGGCTTTCTCGGCCTTTCCGCAGCCCAACGGCACCAAACTCGACCCGCTGCGCGAAACGGTGATGCACCGACTGACCTACCGCAATATGGGCACCCATGAGGTACTGGTCGGCAATCTCGTCACCGATCTGTTCCTGGGTGCCGGCTCGACCTATCCGGACGACACCGGCGGCATCCGCTGGTTCGAATTGCGTCGCGCCATCGGTACGCCGGACGCAATGTTCGCCGACGGCTTCGAAACCGCCGTCCGAGCGACCAATGTGAATCCGTGGACCTTGCGTCAGGCGGGCACCTATGCCCCGGCCGACGGCGCGCCGGCAGATCAGGCCGACCGCTGGATGGGCGCCAGTGCGGTCGATCAGGACGGCAATATCGCACTCGGCTATTCGCTGGTGCGTCAGGCGCCTGCGATCGCGGCCAGCCTACGTTACACCGGCCGTCTGGCGAACGATCCGCTCGGCGTGATGACTGCAGCCGAAACCAATCTGGTCACCGGCAGCGGCGGTGTGACCAACACGCGCTGGGGCGACTATCACGACATGGGCATCGACCCGGTCGATGGCTGCACCTTCTGGTTCGTTGGCAGCTACGTCAACGGCGGCCGCGCCAATCGCGTTGCCTCCTTCAAGTTCGACGAGTGCGGTGGCCCCAGTTTCACCATGAGCACGCCGACGCCGGCAATCGGGGTCTGCGCCAACTCGGCCTCGCAGACCAATGCACCGCCGGTGACGCTCAATCTCGCCGCCGTGAACGGCTTCAGCGGCACCGCCAATCTCAGCGTCGTTGCGCCGCTGCCCACCGGCATCTTCGGTAGCGTCTCGCCCACCAGCGTCAGCACCTATCCGTCCTCGGCCACGGTCCAGCTCAGCGCCACCAATGCGGCGACGCCCGGCGTGAACACGATCACGGCACGCGGTGTATCGGGTGCGATCACGCGCAATGTCGACATCGCGCTGAACGTGGCGACTATCAGTCCGGTGGCACCGACGCTGACGGCGCCGGCCAATGGCGCGACGGCGGTCAGCACCACGCCGACCTTCACCTGGAATGCGGTGCCGCAGGCGGTGTCCTACGTGGTCGAGGCCTCGACCTCCAACACCTTTGCGACCACACTGTTCAGTCAGACCGTCACCGGTACCAGTCTGGTCTCCCCGGTGGCCCTCCCGACCAATACCCAGGTGTACTGGCGCGTGCGCGCCATCAATGGTTGCGGCACCGGTCCCGATGCGGTGGTCTCGAGCTTCACCACGGCCAACATCCTGTGCTTCACCGGCCCGCTGGCGATCCCCGACAACACGCCGGCTGGCGTCAGCGCCAACATCGTCGTGCCCGCAGGCGCGCCGGTGGTCAACGGCCTGCGCATCTCGATCAACGTGACGCACACCTACGTCGGCGATCTGGCCTTCACGCTGTCGAAGGACGGTGGTACGGCGGTGTCGGTGTATAGCCCCGCGACGACCTGCAGTGGTGACAACATGGCGGTTAACGTGTACGACGCTGCCGCGGGCGCCGCCAACACCTGCGCTAACGCCACGCCGGCCGTCAGCGGCGACATCAAGCCGGCCGCCGTGTTCAGTGGTTTCAACGGTACGTCCGCCACTGGCACCTGGACGCTGAAGGCGGTCGACCGGGCAACCATTGACACTGGCACCATCAACAGCTGGTGCATCAACCTCTGATCGGCGGTTTGACAGATCAGTGATCCAAGGCGGCTGGGCAACCAGCCGCCTTTTTTGTGGCTCCGGAGCCCACGAATCGCCGCCAGATAGCTGGCTGTGATCTACGCAGAGGCTGCGTCGACAAGCTCGCCAATCGCGCATCCAGTCTTGCCAGCGCTGAGCGCGGCGGCGCCAGGTGCCTTCGGCCCTGAGTGCGCTTTGGGATTTGCGCACGTTTCCAAACCTGCTGCCCAACCGCGTACGCAGGTCTTTGGGCCGCACCCTCGCATACCAGTGGAACTTTACGCGGCAGCGCCGTTCCGAGGGTGTAGGGTTGCCTGCCAGCCGCTTGGCGCGGCGCAGGGCGTCGGGCACCAATTCTGGAGATCGAACATGGTTTATCGCTGGCTGCTAGGTTTGCTGATGATCGCGGCGCTACCGCTGCAGGCGGAGGGGCTGCGTCCGAACTCCGGCCTGTGGTGGGAGGAGCCGGTGACCGGCCGCTTCTACGCAGTGGAGATTGCGCCCAGCGGAAGGACCTTTGTGGTGCTTTCCGAGTTCGACGAGGACGGCAAGCCAGTGTGGCGCTCAATGCGCGGCAACCTGGTCGAGACCAGTGCTCCGGAGCAGGCGGCTGGAGCCGGACTCGCGACATTGACCGCGCCACTGATGGAGATCGACGGCGCCTGCCCGACCTGTCCGGTCAGCTCCCCCAACGTCCGCCCGAGCGCGCTCGGCGACGCCACCATCGTCTTTCGCAGCGAGGACGAGGCCGAGTTCCAGCAAGGCGCGATCCGCCGGCCCTTGCGGTATTTCGCACCGGCCGATCAACCGGCAGATTTCCCGTCAGCACGTCTGAGCGGCACCTACGTGCTGGCGTCGCGTCGCGCCGCTGAGGTGGACACGCGCGCCATCACGCTGCAGCCAGCGCAGGACGCTCCCTGCGTGCGCTATTCAGGTACGCCACCGGCCGCCGATTCCACGCGACTGCGCGGCAATTGTCAGAGTGGCTTTTGCGCAGGCGACAGCCTTGGAACGCTGGTCGCCAATCTCGAAGTGGCGGTCGGACCCGGTGAGCACCCCGATGTGCTCGCGTATCAGCGCAGCCTCGCGCCAGAGGCCTATGCTGCGGAGACCTGCACGCTGGTGTTCCTCACCAGAACCTGCAGCTGCCCGGAGGGCTACAGCCTCGGCAGCAACCCGGCACCCACCGGTGGTCGCGTGTGTGTGCGCAACGATCGTCCCATGGTGTGCACCGAGAGTCATCGCGTCAGCGAACACGCAGGCGTCCTGCGCGGATTGCCGCTGAGCGCCGATCAACTGCCATTTACCTTCTTTCCCGCGCCGGAATAATTCGCCAAGCGCCTTCGTGGCATTAACCCCGCCAGCCTGGGCCCGATCTCGGTTCAGGCTGACATAGGCCATCGCCTACAGCGTGCGTTCGTCCGCGAGCAGCTGACGTTTGAATCGGCTCTCCCAAAACCGACCTTTGACGCCGTCGTCGGCGTTGGCGCGCCGTGCCACGTACTCGTCCAGGCACTTGACGAACGAGGACAGATCGCAGAGCCGCTTGCAGTACAGGCAGCGCCGCGCAACTTGATGCTCGGTGTTGCTCAGCGGGAACAGTGGGCCCCCAGCGATCCGCGACCTCGTCAGCGCTCCAGTCCTTCGCCAGTTCAGGCTCGACCGACAGCACGACGTGCAGATGGTTGCTCGTCACCGCATAGGCATACACGGCGACCGCGAAGAGCTCACCGAACTCCCTCATTCGATTCACGATTTTAGGCTTGCGTACGCAATGGGCCATAACCGCGAGCCCCGGAGGCGCTGTCTGGCGGATTTCGCCGCATTGTTGTGTCAGAATTGCTAAGGAACGCTGCGTGTCCTGGATCCGTCTCTGGGCTGGGCAAAAGCCAGGTGCGCCGAACCCTACGGGGTGCACTTCGGGGAGGGATAGTGTCTGTGATAACTGGCCGATTGTTTTTGGGACTAGTGCTGGCTCCCATAGTGCCGGGACTTTTCATGCTCGCCTTGTCTTTGTTGGGAAACCCCAGTGAGGGTATGTGGACACTGAGACTGATCGCAATGTTTGCGTATCCTGCGATGATCGTGGTCGGTCTACCCTTGAACCTGCTGTTGGAGCGAACGGGTTGGACGAACGTGTGGACCTATTTTACTAGTGGTGCAATAACGGGCGCGGTTGTCGCCTACTTCGTATTTCCAACGGTACGAGGAGCCGCTAGCGGTGCGGCGACAGCCTCGTCAATGGCTATCGCAGCCATTTGCGCGTTCTTCGGGGCTATCACAGCCGCGACATTCCGGATAATCGTTCGAAAAACGGCAAAAAGAACGGGGACATACATGGACGCCCCCGAGATAGCAAGCGCTAAGCCTTTGATTTTTCGTCCTGATTGACCTTCTTTTGGCTTTTTCCGGACGAGTGCAGCTGTCGCTGGCCTTGCGCTGGGTGGTTCCGGGTTGTTCGGTGGATGGTCTGCTGCTGGTTCGTTGAGCGCCTGCAGCCTTGAAAGTAGAGAAACGGTTCGCGGACATACATTCGGCGTCTTTGTGGGCGGTATCGCCCGCGCCATGGTGTGATCCGATACCCGACGGCCTCTACACTCAAACGAGCTGGTCGGCTCGTGTCCTCGGTTCAGGTTTCCGTCGGGTCGGATATCCGTTGTCTACGCCAAGCTGGAGGGGTTCTCGGTGGGCTCCCTTGCGGTGATATCAAATCAGGACACGCGAGATTTGGCTGATCAGCAAGCCGCGGGGTCGGTTTGAGCGACACGGCTCGCAGACTTCGGGGTTCGCGGGAGTGTCTTCTGGCGCCGCGCCAACGCCCTCAGGCGCCCGCGGCGCCTAAAATCGTTGTCTGAGCGGCTCACTTCAGTTTTTCGAGCCAGCGGGCGTAGCCGGTGCCTTTCATCCACGCCTGTCCGATGGCTTGTGCCTTTTCCACGATCGCTTCGGCGCCTCCGACAATGCGCCAATAGGCCGAGCCGACGCCCTTCACTTGTCCGGTCCAGTGGTTCGCATCCAGTCCCGGCCGGCGCAGGGCGGGCGGTTCCGTCTCGGAGATTGCGCCGAGTTTCTCAGGTCGGATCTGTCGGCCTGTGTAATCAACCAGTTGGATGTACTCGGCCTCCGTCATCGGCAGCCGAAACACTGACAGGCCGACGTTGGGCCGCATCATTTCGGTGGCTCCCGCGGGCTGCTCCCGCAAGCTCTCTGCGCGCGCTTGGACGCTGGTGTGATCCGAGCGCTCGACGTTCTTGGCGATGCCAGCCCTGACCGGGTTCAAGTCCACGTAGGCCATTGCCGCCGCCAATGCGCGTTCGTCCGCGAGCAGCTGACACTTGAAACGGCCCTCCCAAAATCGACCTTTGACGCCATCCTCGACGTTGGCGCGCCGTGCGACGTACTCGTCCAGGCACTTCATGAACCAGGACAGATCGCAGAGGCGCTTGCGATACATGCCGGCCATCGCGACCAGCCGCTCGCGCCGCGCATCTTGGCCCTCGGGGTCGCTGAGCGGGAACAGCCGCCCCCAGCGGTCGGCGACCTCGTCATCTGTCCAGGCTCGCGCCAGTTCGGGTTACACCGAGAGGACGACGTGCAGATGGTTGCTCATCACCGCATAGGCGTACACCGCAACCGCAAAGATCTCGCCCAACTCCCGGATTCGGTTCACGATCATCGGCTTGCGCGCGTCGTGATCCTTGCCAGTCAACGGATCAACGCCGCATAACCACGCCCGACGCACACAGCGGGTCACGCAGTGGTACATGCCTTGTTGCGCGGTGCTGACAGTGTGGGCGCGGGCTTGCGTCATGTCGCCATGATCCCGAGCCCCTGAGGCGTTGTCTGTCGGATTTCGTCGCGTCGTTGTGTAAGAATTTTGCTACAGAACGCTGCGTGTCTTCGATCTGCCTCACAGAACGCTGCGTGTCCTCGATCCGGTTACAGCCGAGGCTGAGCGAGATGGAGTTCGGATTAAGGTGGTGAAGAGCACCAAGGATGACAGAATCGTAACAGGGTACCCTACGAATCGCCCAAGGAATCCGCGTTAATGAACACACTAGACAGGGTTTCGGAGAGTATTGTGCGCGTTCTTGCGGATATTCAAGGACAGCCACCTGATAGTGCTTGTATCAGGCCAGGATGTATGTCGTTTCAAGATCAGGTTGAGCAAATTCGCGAGTTTGCGGAGGATGCGAATGAGCCCGTTTTGGCATTCGAGTTTCTTGTTTGCCTTCTGGAAGGCTCCCGGCTTCAGTTGAGCGGGTCTTCGGCGGTTTCGTTGATAGAATCGGCCCTTATTCTCGGATTCAAGACTGAACGAGAGGTAGATCGCGTGTATGATCGACGTCTGGGGAAAAATCAGGACACGAGAGGTTTGGCTGATTAGCAAGCCGAGCCGCGGGGTCGGTTTGAGCGACACGGCTCGTAATCAAATAAGGACACGCGAGATTTGGCAAGCAAATAAGGACACGCGAGATTTGGCCGTTTGACGTGTTGGGCGGCTGGATCGAGCGACACGGCGCGCAGATTTCGAGGTTCGCGGGAGTGTCTTCTGGCGTCGTGCCAACGCCCCCAGGCGCCCGCGGCGCCAAAAATCGTTGGCTGAGCGGCTCACTTCAGTTTTTCGAGCCAGTGGGCATAGCCGATGCCTTTCATCCACGCCTGTCCGATGGCTTGTGCCTTTTCCACGATCGCCTCGGCGCCGCCGACGATGCGCCAGTAGGCCGAGCCGACACCCTTCACTTGTCCGGTCCAGTGGCTGGCATCGAGTCCCAGCCGGCGCAGGGCGGGCGGTTCCGTCTCGGAAATTGCGCCGCGTTTGTCAGGTCGGATCAGTCGGCCTGTGTAATCAACCAGTTGGATGTACTCGGCCTCCGTCATCGGCAACCTAAACACGGACAAGCCGACGATCGGCCGGAGGGTTTCGTTCGCTCTCGCCGGCTGATCGCGCAAGCCTTCTGCGCGCGCCTGCACGCTGGTGTGATCCGAGCGCTCGACGTTCTTGGCGATGCCAGCGCGCACCGGGTTCAAGTCCACGTAGGCCATTGCCGCCGCCAATGCGCGTTCGTCCGCGAGCAGCTGACACTTGAAACGGCCCTCCCAAAATCGACCTTTGACGCCATCCTCGGCGTTGGCGCGCCGTGCGACGTACTCGTCCAGGCACTTCATGAACCAGGACAGATCGCAGAGGCGCTTGCGATACATGCCGGCCATCGCGACCAGCCGCTCGCGCCGCGCATCTTGGCCCTCGGGGTCGCTGAGCGGGAACAGCCGCCCCCAGCGGTCGGCGACCTCGTCATCTGTCCAGGCTCGCGCCAGTTCGGGTTACACCGAGAGGACGACGTGCAGATGGTTGCTCATCACCGCATAGGCGTACACCGCAACCGCAAAGATCTCGCCCAACTCCCGGATTCGGTTCACGATCATCGGCTTGCGCGCGTCGTGATCCTTGCCAGTCAACGGATCAACGCCGCATAACCACGCCCGACGCACACAGCGGGTCACGCAGTGGTACATGCCTTGTTGCGCGGTGCTGACAGTGTGGGCGCGGGCTTGCGTCATGTCGCCATGATCCCGAGCCCCTGAGGCGTTGTCTGTCGGATTTCGTCGCGTCGTTGTGTAAGAATTTTGCTACAGAACGCTGCGTGTCCTCGATCTGCCTCACAGAACGCTGCGTGTCCTCGATCCGGCTCCTCCTCGATCCGGCTCGCCACAATCGAGCCACTGCCGCCCAGCGGCGTCGAGGGGGTGGTACGTATGGCGCGGAGCGAAGGATAGGCTATCGGGCCTTGAGGGCAGCTGGGCTCTCGGTCGGTGAAGCCAAATTGTTGATTAGGCGGGCGGATGCCTATTTCAGATCCATTGGAGTGACGTTTAGTACTGGCACTCGAATTCCAGGGAATAGAGCGCGCTGACCATGAGGACAACCAAGCGGATCCAAGAAGCGGTTCGGCATGTCGTCACGTTGCTCGTTGCAGGCAGGTACGACGAGTTGGAACGCGAATCCAAGGGACGACTTTCTTCGCAAGTACTGGCGTCGGCGATAGTCGAATACGGTCGCGCGCTCGTTTCGCCTCCTGCTGATGCGTTCGCAGATGTCGACGTGATTGAGATTTCTGGTTCCTCGCCACTAAGGTATTCTGTCCGTTTTGATTTGTGGACAGTGGAGGAAGGCAGGTCAGACTTGTCGCTCGAATTTACGCTGGTAGATGGTTATAACGAACGAATGGATTTTGAGCTAGATAACCTGCATGTGCTGTGATTTCAAAAGCGTACACCCAGAAAACGCCGAGGCCCGCAACTGCGGGCCTAGCTACGTTTGGGTGTTTGCGCTCAGCGTGCGGGCTGAGCAAGCACCAAGATCAGGACACGCGTGATTTGGCTGATTAGCAAGCCGCGGGGTCGGTTTGAGCGACACGGCTCGCAGATTTCGAGGTTAGCGGGAGTGTCGCGGGATTTTGAGTATGTTTTTCCTTGCCCTGGAGTGGAGTTTTTTATGCGGCTGATAGGCGATAACGAAGTTGCGGTTTGGATTGAGGATGTGCCGGAATGCTTGCGCCGGGCGCCATGTCCAGTGCTGATTGCTCGCGAGGGTAGGGTGAATGTGGCTTACTTTTTTGAGAACGAGCCACCGGAAGGCTGGGACGGGCAAAATGCGCGGGTGATTCGCGAAGACACTGAGGATCTAGATTGTTGTATTTTGTCCTTTAGTGGGGTCACCGAGCATTTGTTTTACCGAGGAGGTGGTAACGACCGAGGTCATCCTCTGGAAGATAAGGGCCTTGAACCCTATGCACTTTATAGGATTGAAAATTCACGTTGGGGATGGAGCAAGGCAGGCAGGACGCACTTTATTTTCATGTTTCACGATTCAACGTTTGAGTGTGTTGCGCAGAGCTATGTATTTGAAACCACAAGGTCAAGCGTGTCAACGGTGATCAGGAGCTCCGCTTTGAGAGACTAGGGAAACCCTGAAGTGCGCCGTGCTAAGGCGCAGTCCTCCAGCTGGAGAGTAGTCCCGGCAACTTTTGCTATCGGGCAAGCGCCGCTGTCCAGGCAGGTTTAAAAGAGGTTCCAGTCAGGTTTCACGAAGTTACTCCAGAGGAGGGACGCAAGCTGCTGGAGGAAGTTGCCGAAGCCAGGAGGTAGGTATGTTGTGCTCACCTTTGAGGGTTGAGCAAATCGAGATGTTTGTCGATTTGCAAGATGAACTCATGGCAGCCTTTAGATCGCAGTTTCCAGGGGCGAAGGACTTTAAGTGGCTCTTGGATTTTCCGCGAAGAGGGATGGTTGCGATTGGGCGGGACTCATGGTCGTTTCATCGACATGGATGCGGTCTCCGATTTATGCGGGAATATCCCGCGCCCCACTTAGTTGTGGACGTCTCAGAAAACGTCGCAGAGACCAGCTTTTTTAGTCCTTGGAGATTGGTAGACTTTCTAGAATCGTGCGGGGAAAGGGTTGAGATTGCTGACCTCGAAAAGGCTCTCGAAAGCTTGGTCACTGCCTTGCGATTGCGTAGCGTGGAAGGTGGGTACCTTGCTGAGCCTCGCGCACACATTCCGGAGGGTAGCGGTACCAAGCCCGTGTAGGATGCGTTGAGGAACGCATCGATTTGCGTGGGTAAAACGATGCTCAATAGCTATCGGATGAGGCCTGCGTCCGCGGGCCTCGCTGATCGTCTCGGCGCCGCCGACGATGCGCCAGTAGGCCGAGCCGACACCCTTCACCTGTCCGGTCCAGTGGCTGGCATCGAGTCCTAATCGGCGCAGGGCGGGCGGTTCGGCTGGGTGTATGGCGCCGCGCTTGTCCGGTCGGATCTGTCGGCCAGTGTAATCAACCAGTTGGATGTACTCGGCCTCCGTCATCGGCAACCGAAATACTGACAGGCCGACGATGGGCCGGATGGCACTCAAAGCAGTCCGGCCAGCGCCACGGGGGCGCTGGCGTCGTCGGCGCCGGCGGCATGCTGCCGTAGCGCGCCGCCTCACGCGTCCCAGAATCGACCATTGACGCCGTCCTCGGCGTTGGCGCGGCGCGCGACGTACTCGTCCAGGCGCTTCATGAACCACGACAGATCGCAGAGCCGCTTGGGGTACAGGTCGGCCATCGCCACCAATCGCTCACGCCGCGCGGCCGACCGCAGGCATTTTTGTGGCGAATCGATATCTGGGTGCGGCGCTGGGCGCGTGGTCTGCGCCGCCTCAGGTGACTGCACCGTCTACGTCGCCACCCGCCCGGCAAGGCCCCCGGCACCCGTCATGACATTCGCCACCAGTGAGGTCGGCGATCGGATGATCCTGAGGGGCGGCGAGGCGGTTGCGTATCGAGTTCGGCAGTGTTGAGCAGTCCCCGCGACAGCACTAGGGGCTGCTCGTCTCTGGACCCATGACGCTAGACGGAATCAGAGCGCCAGTGAGCGGACCCGAAAATCGCCCACTTCGCTGAGCCAGGTTTGGATCCTGGCCTCGCTGCCGGTGGTGATCGTCAGGCCATAGACCACGCCGCTGGCGACGTACACACTGGTGGCGGTATGGCGCTGTCCCACCACCGAGACATCGCTGGCGCCGACGGCCTGCGCGTCCGGGCGCAGCGCGAGGAAGCGCACCTGGTTGTCGTCGGCATTCAGGAAGACGGTGCCGCTGTAATAGGCACCGCGCCGAACCAGATCCGCGAAGGAAATGCTTCGCAGCGGGCGGCGCTCTGCATCCAGCAGGTCAATGGCCGCCGCGAACGCGCTCTGACTGCGCATCAGGAATTCCAGCTGGATCTCCTGCGGCTGACCATCGACCGCCAGCAGCAGCAGCGGTACCGGTTGCCCATCGGCGGTCAACAAGCAACTGGCAGCCTGCTGGAAATTCTGCGGTTTTGCCCAGTCATCGGTGCGTTTTTCAGCGCGTGGGATGGGCAGCGGCGGGATCGCGTCGATGGTCGCCAGGCACTTGGCGCTATCGGCTTGATAGCGCACCGGCGCCGTGGCAAGCGTGCTGGCGCAGCCCGCCAACGCCAATAAGCCGGCCGCTGCGAAAATGCGATGCAGGGTGCTCATCAGAATTGCTTCGCCAAGGTGCGTGCCGTTTCCTCCACCGCGATACGCAGGCCTTCGATGCTGCTCTCACCGGTGGCTTTCAGATCGTCGAACTTCGGGTAGGCGTAGGTCGGGTCGGGCTCAATGATGATCGCTTGTGCGTCGGCGAGTACATTGTGATAGCGAATCTGATCGGTAAACAGCACGGTCTTGCCGTCGGCCGCCAATAGGCGCACCGCCATCTGCACCGTCGGCCGGTAGGGTTCGCCCTTGCCGGAGCCCGCGGCTGCGTAACCCACGTACATGAATCCGATATCAAGCAGTGCATCTGCCTGGCCCGGGCGATAGGCTTTGCGCAGGGCCCAATCGTCGCGCTTGATGCGTTTGTCGCTGTCGGTCAGGGGATCGGGCCAGATCAGCTCATAGCCCTTCTCGCGCATTTCCGCATCCAGCGTGGCGCGCAACGTCTCGAATTGGTTGAAGCCGACCTTGCGCACGGTTTCCTGCAGCCAATCTTCCTTGCCTTCGCGATTGGCCTCGGTAATCAGCGTGCCAATCAATCCGAAGCTGTAGCCCGGATGGTTGGCGACATGCAAGCGCACATTGGCTTGCGGCATGGTGAGCACTTCGATGCGGTGTATATCCGCATGGGCCTCACGATTGAAGCTCTGCTGCGGCGGACGCGTCGCGCAAGCGGTCAAAAGCAGTCCTGCCGCCAGCGCGAGCGCAATCCGAATTCTTGAGATGGTCATGGGTTCCCCTGTGCGAGCATGATGAGCGTCGCCATCGCGGCGACCGCAGTCAGATACGGAGCATAGGGAAAGAGTTCCCAACTGTAATGCCGCAATCTGCGGACTCTGGCGCCCGCGCCACAGCGTACAGGAGCACTTGTATGGCGGTTGAACTGGAAACCGTCCGCGCCATCGTATTGGGATGGCCGGACACCACCGAGGAACCGCATCACCACTTCGGGTCTTTTCGGGTGCGCGGCAGGATCTTTGTCACCCTGCCGCCGGGTGGCGAATGGCTGCACATCTTTCTGCCCGACCACGAGCGCGAGCTGGCGCTGTCGCTGGATCCGGAGTTTCTGGAACCCTTGCCCTGGGGCAGCAAGATTCTGGGCGTACGGGCGCAGCTGCCGCTGGCGCGTGAGAGCACCCTGCTGCGCCTGATCGAACAGGCCTACGCCCATGCCGCAGCGAAAGTGCCGGCGAAGCGCGCACGCGTTCTCAAGGATTGAAGCCATCGGCGAACACGCTGTCGCCTGCCAGCGCAAAGCGCCGCTCGATGCGCTGCACATTACCCTGGCGGTCAGCAACGCTGACGGTCACGGTGGCGCGCGGGAGGCTGAGCAAGGGCGTGTTGAGGACGATGCGATAGCGGCCGTCGCCGCGGGCCTGGGCCAGGTCGGCCAGCGCGCTGCCGGCGGGTCGCCCGTTGATGGCGAAATCGGCCCGCACATCGAGGCTGGCGGCGTCGATGCCGCTGTAGGCATCGGCCATGCCGAAGTCGATGGTGCGCAAGGGGCCGGCCTGGGTGCCGGCCCGTGGCGTCGACAGCGTCAGCGTGGGGCGGATTTCGTCCAGCATCCAGCCAAGTGCGGCGGCGCTGCCCGATCCGGTGTCGATCGGCGCGCCGAGGTCGATCCAGCGCGCGAAGCGCAGCTTTTCCTCCTCGCTCAAGGGCGGCACGGACGCGCCCGGCGGCGGCATCGCGGCGCCGGTGTAGTCGAGGTCGGCCAGCGAGGGATCGGCGCCAGCCGGCAAGGTGGCGACATTGCCGGGCACCGACTCGGTGGGGTGATCGGCATTGCTCCAGCCGTCCAGGCGCTGGCCGTAGAGCTTCCAGATCAACAGGCTGCGGCGGCTTTGGAAGGCGCGCACATAGCGGCTGGTGTTGGTCTGGCGCCAGCTGCCGATCAACGGCGGGTAGCCAAACAGCGCATTGGTGTCAGCCGCCAGTCGGTAGTAATCCCCGGGCAAGCCGCCCACCGCCGTCAGATCGGCCAGATTCAGCGCGCCGGCCGGCGTTGATCCACTATGGCAGCTGACGCAGGAGCGCTGCAGCAGCGGGCGGATGTCGCGCACGAACTCCACATTTACGGCGCCAACCGGCTCGACACGCAGGCCGGGATCGCCGTTGGCGGCTGGGACCAGCAGCGGCGTGCTGGCGCCGAGATCGGAGACCGGAAAGTCGGGCGCCGCGGCCGCGGTTTGCGCAAAATCGAGCGGCGCCTGCGAGTGCGCGTGGCAACCGCCGCAATCGACGCGCTTCTCGCCCGGGCGCAGCTGATGCCAGGTCTGCGAGGCGCTCAGCAACATGCCGCGCCGATCCAGCAGTTGGAAGGTGAATGGCGTGTCCGCTGGCAGCTTGAACAGGAAACTGGTGTCCGGATTGCCCTCCGGATCGAGCACGATTTGCCCCTGGGCATCGTGCTTGCGCAGCGGAATCTCGCCGAGAATGCGTAAGCGCTCATTGGCGTGCGAGTAGAACTGCGCGCCCTCGTTGGGGCCGTAGGAGCGGTGCGTGTTGGGTTCCATCGCCACCACGCGCAGCGCCCAGATCTCGCTGTTACTGTAGCGACCGGCGTCGGCGCCCTGCGTTGCCCAATTCGGGCTCTGCTCGTTCTCGGCGGTGTTGAAGGCATCCAGGCCCTGATAGCTCTCATAGCCCGGCCGGCTGTAGCCCGGGAAGCTCTCGCGCTTGTAGACGCTGCTCGATCCCACCAGCCCGTAAGGCGTGCCCTCGGGCAAGCGGGCGTCCGCGCTGCCGTCATTCGGCAGCCACGGGCGACTGGCCGGCGCCGGTACGCCGTGAATGGCGGCGTAGGGCACCACGGCGCGTGGCCACACCTCGTTGTAGTTGGGATCGTTCTTGATCAGCTGCAACTGGCCAGGGCTGTCGATCACCGCACTGCCGGCGATGCGGTACAGGCCGGCGTCGATGCGCGGAAACGGCGTGGGGCGATCCAGATGGTTCACCGGGCCGGGGCTCCAGACCACCAGCAGGTCGTTGCCGGGCGCGCCGGAAGGATGGGTGAACTTGCCGACGCGCTGCCCGCCGGCGCCTATCGGCGCAGCCTCGTCGTCCGGGTGCGTGAACGGCGTCAGTACCTGCATGCCGCGCGGCGTGAACGTCATGCGAAAAGGGTAGGGGCCCACCGCCAGCGTGCGCGGCAAATCCGGGTTCTCGCTGAGCAGGGCCGAGTGGAAGGCAGGTGCGCTGGGCGTGGCGGACAGCGCCACCAGCGTGCCGAAACCGGAATTGTTGAGGTTGTAGTAGTCCACCGCGACGATGCGACCGTCGCTGATTTGCGTCATGAAGTGAAAGGCGCGCGCATCGTGAAAGGCGCTGATCACTGGTCGCCAGCCGCGCCCATCCGGCTGGATGCCCCAGATGCCCCATAGCCGCGGGTCGCGCAGACCTTGGGCCTCGTGGCTGGAGTAAATCAGCTCGCCGTGCTGCAGGACGGTGGGATGCAGCGCCGAGGAGATCGACATCGGCGCAATGGCTTCGACGTTCTCGCCCTGACTGTCCATCACGTAGAGCTGCAGCGTGGGCGTGGTGTAGCCCTTCGGCGGTACGAAACCATTGCGATTGCTGGTGAAGGCGATTCGGCCATCCGGCAAGGGCATAGGACCGAGATTCAGAATGCCGTAGCCCAGACGGTTGTAGCTCTCGGGTGGATTGACCGGATTCGACGGCAGCCAGTGGCCGGAGGCGGTGTTCGGCGTGAACTCGCCGTGGGTGAGCTGCGTGAGCTGGCGCGTGGGCAGGTCCAGCTGCCAGATGTCGGCGCCCGCCAGCGGCAGGTAGTCGCGCTGCGAGTTCAGCGACTGCGGCCGCAGATCCGCAAAGCGGGCGAAATACACGCGCTGCCCGTCGAAGCTCAGCACCGGATCGGTGACGCTCCCGTTGCCGCCCGCCACCAGCAGTTCCTCGCTGCCGTCCGGGTGCAACAGCATCAGATCGGCGCCCGGATCCAGGCGCGCCGGGTGAAAGACCTCGGGCCACCACGTAAAGCCCTGATCGCCCTGGCGCGGCTGGCGCACATAGACGATGTCATAGGCGACGCCGGTGGGCTGCAGGGCCGCAGCAGCGGAGGAGTACAGCAGCAGGGCGAGCAGGATGCGCATGGCCACACTCACGCAATCAGGCGCGAAATCCGTGCAAGCCTGCGCGTCGATGCTCGGCGCAACCGTGATCCAGCCCGCGGGCTGCAAGTTTTTTTGTCGGACCTTGCCGCTTTTGGCCCTCGGCTCCGTTAGGAGTGGAGTACCCCAAGCAAGGAGACCTCCGATGCGCCGTCACGCCCTATACCTCGCCCTGGCCCTGCCGCTGTGCGCGCAGGCGAATGACAACTTCAATGCGCCGACCACGCTGGCCTTTGCCGGCGGCCAGCTGACCGGCAGCACCGCCACCGCCACCGCCCAGACCGGTGAGGCTGGCATCAGCGCCTACGCCTACGGACGCAGCTACTGGTTCCGCATCACCAGCACCTCGAATTTCCGCTTCAATGCCAAGACCGAAGGCTCGGATTTCGACACCACGCTGGCGGTCTATGCCGGCGCCAATCTGTCGGAAGCACGTCTGGTCGCGGGTAACGACGATTTCGCCTCGCCGAATCGCTGGAGCCAGGTGGACGTCAATCTGACCGCCGGCACCTACTGGGTGGCAGTCGATGGCTACAACAACGCCACCGGCAACTACACGCTGTCCTGGCAGACGCAGACCAGCACCACGCTGAGCCCGATCAACGCCAACGACAGTTTTGCCAATGCCGCCACGCTCTCGGTGGCGGATAACGGCAGCGTGGCACTGATCAACAACCTGACTGCCTCGCTGGAAGCAGGCGAGCCTGCTCTCGGCGACCGCTCCCTGTGGTATCGCTTCACGCCCACCCGCAGCGGCTTCTACCGCATCCGCACGATGGACAGCACCTATGACGCCGCCTTGCAGGTGTTCACCGGTAACGCGCTGAATGCGCTGACCCAGGTCGATATCCGCGATGACGTCGATTACATCAACGGCAACCTGGAGGCCGAGATCGAGCTGAGCGCCAGCGCGGGCACCACCTACTACGTGCGCCTGACCTCGATCAGCAGCACCACCGGCGTCGGCAAGCTGGTGATCGCGCCGTCCAAGGTCACCGGTCTGCCGGACGTGGACGCCACCTTTGGCGGCACCTGGTGGAATCCCTTGCGCGACGGTGAAGGCGTGTTGCTGGAGATCGCCGACCACCCGGCGCCCACCTCCAACGACCAGTTCGTCTTTTTCACCTGGTACACCTACGACCCCGATGGCAATCCGGTCTATCTGGTCGGCGGCACCACGCGCAATCCGACTGAAGCGCTCACCGCCGACATCGTGATCCCGGTGGTGCGCACCCGCGGCGCCCGCTTCGGCGCCAGCTTCAACAGCGCCCAAGTGGTGCGCGAAGCCTGGGGCACGGTCACGCTGCGCTATCGCAACTGTGGCCAGATGGTGCTGACCTACGCGCCGACGCTGCCCGGCTGGGGCGGCAACGGCACCCTCAACCTGGAACGCACACTGGCGCGCGGTCCAGGCATGACCTGCCCCTGAGTCAGTCCGCTGCATGAGCCCAGCCCGGTGCGCCGGGCTGGGCGCAGCGTTGAGGGGAGGTTAGCCCAAACTCTGTTGACCAAGGAGACCCGGTGTTACTCGCGGTGTGCTGCGTCGGTGCTCGCCATCCCCGCTAGACTGCGCGCTTCCTGACATCCCGATTCCGGAGCCCGCATGAGCACGTCCGCCCATCAGCAACTGCCGGCCAGCGACAGTCTGGTCGGACAGGGCCCCTTGCGCTTTGTCACCGCGGCCAGCCTGTTCGATGGCCATGATGCCGCCATCAACATCATGCGCCGGCTGATCCAGAGCCAGGGCGCCGAAGTGATCCATCTGGGCCACAACCGCTCGGTGGAAGACGTGGTCCGTGCCGCCTTGCAGGAAGACGCCGACGGCATCGCGCTGTCCTCCTATCAGGGTGGCCACATGGAGTACTTCAAGTACATGGTCGACATGCTGCGCGAGCGCGGCGCCGGCCATGTGCGCGTGTTCGGCGGCGGCGGCGGCACCATCACGCCGGAAGAAATCGCCGAGCTGCACGCCTACGGCGTTGAACGCGTCTATCACCCGAACGACGGCATGCAGATGGGTCTGGTCGCGATGATCGAAGACCTGATGCGCCGCGCGCACAAGGGGCGGAAGAGTCGGGACGCGGGACCTGGGACCCGTGACCCGGGGACGGGCGCGGTGGTCGATGGGCGCATCGATGAAGTCCGCATCGCCGCGATGCTCTCCGCCATCGAGAGTGGTTCCATCGCGGACGCGGAGCTCGAATCCCTGCGCAAGGCATGGGCTGCTTCCGGGGCCCGGGTCCCGGGTCCCGCGTCCCGCCTCTCGGTCGTTGGCACGCCCGCGGCAGCGCACGTCCCGGTCATCGGCCTCACCGGCACTGGCGGCGCTGGCAAGTCCAGCGTCACCGATGAGTTGTTGAACCGCTTCCTGGCCTCCTTCCCGGAGATGCGCATCGCAGTGATCTCGGTCGATCCCACGCGCCGGCGCACCGGTGGCGCGCTGCTGGGCGATCGCATCCGCATGAACAGCCTGCGCAGCCCGCGCGTGTACATGCGCTCGATGGCCACGCGTCGCCAGCACGTCGCCACCAACATCGTGCTGAAGGACTGCGTGGCCTATCTGCGCAGCCAGGGCTTTGATCTGGTGATGGTGGAAACCGCCGGCATCGGCCAGAGCGATTCCGAGATCGTCGATCTGGTCGATTTCCCGATCTACGTGATGACCAGCGATTTCGGCGCGCCCAGCCAGCTGGAAAAGATCGATATGCTCGACTACGCCGAGCTCGTGGTGCTGAACAAATTCGACAAGCGCGGCGCCGAAGACGCGCTGCGCGATGTGCGCAAGCAGTGGAAGCGCAACCGCACCGCCTTCACGATGAAGGACGACGACGTGCCGGTGTATCCCACCATCGCCAGCCAGTTCAACGATCCCGGCGTCAGCTGGATGTTTGTGAATCTGTGCCGCTTGCTGCGGGAGAAGCTTGGAAAAGCGGGGCAGGGGGCAGGGGGCAAGGGAGAAGCGCGCGAGATCGGGAATGCGCGGTGTAATTTCGAGCCCCAGCTCGATACCTCGCTGAAAGAGCCGCGGGCGACGGTGCTGATTCCGGGGGCGCGGGTGCGCTATCTGGCGGAGATCGCCGAGCAGGGCCGTACCATCAATCGCGGTATCGACGCGCAGGCCGAAGCTGCCGCGCGCGCCGAGAGCTTCTACCGCGTGCTGGGCGAGATGGGCGATAGCGCGCGTCCGCAGCCGCTGCATCTGTACCCGGCCGAGGCGCTGCTGGAGCAGGCCACCGAAAAGTCCGAGACGACCACGGCGCGTGCCGATCGCAGTTCGTACCTGCTCGATGCGGGCGCCCAGGATCGCCTCGCCGAGGAGCGGGCGCTGCGCGTGCTGCGCCAGCGCTACAACGACGCCGTGCGTGCGCTCAGCAGCGAGTCGATCCGGCTGCTGCAGGAGTGGCCGGCGCGGCTCAAGTCCATCGTCGAGCCGGTCAACGAGTACCGCGTGCGCGACAAGCTGATCCGCGTCGAGAACTATCGCGAATCACTCTCGCACCAGCAGATCCCCAAAATCGCCGCGCCCACGTTTACCGATTGGGCCAGCCTGCTGCGCTTCCTGAGCAAAGAGAATCTGCCGGGCGCTTATCCCTACACCGGCGGCGTCTATCCCTATCGTCGCAGCGGCGAGGACCCCACGCGCATGTTCGCGGGCGAGGGCACGCCGGAGCGCACCAATCGGCGCTTCCATTACCTCTCGCTGGGCCAGCCGGCCGCGCGCCTGTCCACCGCCTTCGACTCGGTCACGCTGTACGGCGAAGACCCGGCGCCGCGCCCCGATATCTACGGCAAGATCGGCAACTCAGGCGTGTCGGTGGCCACGCTGGACGATATGAAGAAGCTCTACAGCGGCTTCGACCTCTGCGATCCCACCACCTCGGTGTCGATGACCATCAACGGCCCGGCGCCGATCATCCTGGCGATGTTCATGAACACCGCCATCGATCAGCAGGTGGAGAAATACCTGCGCGAAGACGGCAAACGCTGGGAAGCCGCGCGCGAGCGCATCGCCGCGCTGTATCAGGATCGCCCGCGCCCGCAGTACGCCGGCCTGCTACCCGATGGCAACGACGGCTTGGGCCTCGGTTTGCTCGGCGTCAGCGGCGATCAGGTGGTCGATGCCGACACCTACGCCCGCATCCGCGCCGCCACGCTGGAAAGCGTGCGTGGCACCGTGCAAGCCGACATCTTGAAAGAGGACCAGGCGCAGAACACCTGCATCTTCAGCACCGAGTTCGCGCTGAAGATGATGGGCGACATCCAGCAGTTCTTCGTCGACCAGAAAGTCCGCAATTTCTACTCGGTGTCGATCAGCGGTTATCACATCGCCGAAGCCGGCGCCAATCCGATCAGCCAGTTGGCTTTCACGCTCAGCAACGGCTTCACCATCGTCGAGTACTACCTCGCGCGCGGCATGCACATCGACGATTTCGCGCCGAATCTGAGTTTCTTCTTCAGCAACGGCATGGACCCGGAATACACCGTCATCGGCCGCGTGGCCCGGCGCATCTGGGCGCGCGCCATGCGCGAGCGCTACGGCGCCAGCCCGCGCAGCCAGATGCTGAAGTACCACATCCAAACCTCCGGCCGCTCATTGCACGCGCAGGAAATCCAGTTCAACGACATCCGCACCACGCTGCAAGCCCTGTATGCGCTGTTCGACAACTGCAACAGCCTGCACACCAACGCCTATGACGAAGCCATCACCACGCCCACCGAAGAAAGCGTGCGCCGCGCGGTGGCCATCCAGTTGATCATCAACCGCGAACTCGGCCTCAACTACTGCGAAAACCCCTGGCAAGGCAGCTTCGCCGTCGACTACCTGACCGACTTCGTCGAAGAAGCCGTGTACAAAGAGTTCGAGGCCATCAGCGAACGCGGCGGCGTGCTCGGCGCCATGGACACTATGTACCAGCGCGGCAAGATCCAGGAAGAAAGCCTGTACTACGAACACAAAAAGCACGACGGCAGTCTGCCGCTGATCGGCGTCAACACCTTCCTGCCCAAAGACCACGCCGGCGAAGTCGCCACCACCATCGAACTGATCCGCAGCACCGAGGCTGAGAAACAGCAGCAGATCAGCAACGTCAAAGCCTTCCAAACCGCCCGCAACGGCGTAAGCTTGCCCAACCCCCCCGAAGGCGGCGACCCCATGAAACGCCTCCAATCCATCGCCCGCGCCCGCGGCAACCTGTACGCCGCGCTGATGGAAGCGGTGAAAACCCACTCATTGGGGCAGATCAGCCATGCGCTGTATGAGGTGGGCGGGGAGTATCGGAGGAATATGTAGGCCGAAGTGCGCGCGACCTTTTGCGCGCTCTGCGGCACTTCTGGCAGCTTTCCATTCGGAAGGAGCACGCAGGCCATGCTGATCAACAGCCATTTCTCCGGCATTCACGAACCTGTGGGAGAGGGCTCTGCCCGCGATGACGGCCACGATCATTGTTGCATCAGGAGCCACACATGAAATGGGCCGAAGTTCGAGCCGCGTATCCCGACGAATGGCTCGTCGTCGAAGCAATCCAGTTCCACGAAGAAGGCGAGGTATTCGTCGGTGACGACATCACTGTCGTCGAGAAATGTCCCGATGGCGCGGTCGCATTCGATGTGTACCGGCGCCTGCATCGCCAATTTCCAGAACGCGAATTCGTCTTCGTGCACACCAGTCGCGAAACCTTGCGCATCGAGGAGCGCCGCTGGATTGGCATCCGGGCCGCATCATGAAGCTGGTGCTGCGCGATTCGTTGATGTTCGTGCCAGTGACCCTGTCGTACGGCGGCGCAACGCTGCAGATCGACGACATCCTGGTCGATACCGGTTCGACCACCACGTTGCTGTCAATCGATTGCGTGGCGTCCCTCGGAATTCACCCTGAAGCCAGCGACAGCATTCGAAGAATTCGCGGTGTTGGTGGCGTCGAGTACGTCTTCTCAAGGCGAATCGACGCGATCTCCATCGCCGGCCAACGGTTGATGCCCGTGGAACTGGAGTTCGGTGGTCTGGACTATGGGTTTCAGATGAACGGAATCCTGGGGCTGGACGTTCTGCTGCAGATGGGGGCTGTTCTTGACCTTAAGAACCTGACCGTGGAGTTCCCAGCGTGACCGGCGACTCCATTAGATGGCGATCAGAAGAGCCAATTGAGCCCGGAGCCGCATGGGGACTAAGAATCGGATCCGATGCCGGCGCTCTGAGAACAATTGATCGGGAATTGGTTCGTAATGTTGGAGGGATACGCCAGTTTTTGGGTCCAAATGTCTTGATTGGAGTCAAGAGGAAGGAAAGCACCTTATTTTACATAAATGTCTTTGATGATTACTCAGGCAAGCTCTCGTATGGTACTGGGATCGGAACGCCTCTGAAGATCGCGGAGGCCCGCGGATGGCGACTATCCGATTTCGAGGGCGTTTGGTTAAATCCTCGTGTGCGCGGCGGGGTCGCCATGCCATGCATCTGGGACGCGAAGGACCCGGCCTACGTCCTCGCGGCGGAGATGGGTGCCGCGGGGGCTCGCGATGGCGCCGGGATTTGGGCCCAAACGCCGACAAGCGCCGGGCGCCCCGCGTGTGCGGCGTCGCCACGCCGGTCATCTGGGACGCGAAGGACCCGGCCTACGTCCGAGGTAGCGCGGCTCCGTGCGCGCGTGGGGGCCTTGCATGCGATGGCGTCCCATCGCGCCGGCGGCCGCGGCTTTGGCCGTCCGCACGCCGACAAGCGCTGGGCGCCTCGCGTATGGGGTCGCAGTGCCATGCATCCGGGACGCGAAGGACCCGGCCTACGGTGGCTGGTGGTGGTCGGTGCAGCCATGAGGCCAGAGCACAGGCAAACGCGAGAAGCTGGATTGCCGCGCCCCCGCAGCGCCCACGGGCGCTGCAAGGGCTCGCAATGACGCCGGGGTTTGGGGCAGGCCCGGAAGTAGTACGGCGTCATTGCGAAGCCCTTGTCCGCGACGCGGACGAGGGCTGTGGCAATCCAGGTGTTGCTTTCGCTGCTGTGGTGCTTGCTGGGACGCGAAGGATTCGGCCTAAGTCCGAGGTGGCGCGGCTCCGTGCGCGCGTGGGGGCCTTGCATGCGATGGTTGTCGGCAGGATTCCTTCGGATTCCTTCCAAGCGCCAACGGCGCGCACTGTCCCAGCCTGGGGCGCAGCTCCAGGTAGACGGCGGGTTCGCCGAGGGCTGTAGGCCCGACGCATCAACGGGCCAACGGCAACGCCGCAGCGTCAATGCGCACGGCGGATGGGTCGGGCTTTCAGCCCTCTGGTCTTCCGGGATGCGCTGACCTGGGGCTGCGCCCCAGGCTGGGATGGCCCGCGCCGTTGGCGCTGGCTCGACGCGGATCAATCTGGACGGGGACGGTCGGTAGGTACTAGTGGCTCATCCCCGCGTGAGCCAGCGGCCCGTCCTTCCCGCGAAAGCGGCATGGCGCGCCTCGACCGTCAGCTTGCGCTGCTGGTGATCGTCATTCGACAGCGGATCGACGCCGCACAGTTAGGCCCGCCACACACAGGGTGTGATGCAGGGATAGAGGCCATGCTGGCCTTCGGCGACGGTGTGCTCGCGGGTTTGGGTCATGGCGCCCATGATCGCGAGCCACAAAGGCGCTGTCTGTCGGATTCCGTGGCGTCGTGAACACACTGTTAAGGAGTGTTGCGCACGCACCATCGCGGTGCGTGCAAGGTCGCGGCGCAAGGTCGAGCCCACAAATTTCATGCCTCAACGCGTCGGCGCAGACCTCCAGCCCGCAGATTTCATGCCTCAACGCGTCGGCACAGACCTCGAGCGCAAACAATTCATGCCTCAACGCGTCAGCGCAGACCTGCAGCCCGCAGATTTCATGCCTCAACGTGTCGGCGCAGACCTCGAGCGCACCAATTCGGTGCGTCAACGCGTCGACTCAGACCTGCAGCCCACCAGGTGCGCACTTCGGCCGACAAAACTCACGCGACTAGCCCTGCGACACGTCCGGCGCGGGCTGTGCCTTTGTCCCTCGCCGCCGCCGCCGGGCACGATTCCCCCGCTGGCCTCTATCGTGGACTGGGCAAGGGCCGGGTCGGCGGATGTGCAGACTGGCGCCGACGCGATGGCGTTGGCGGCAATTCCGGTGTTTTGCCCGTGCATTGGTCGAGGTGGCGGGGTGGCGGCCCCAGAATGGGGCGTAATGGCGCCGCGGTGGCGATGACGCCGATGGTCGATGGATCGGGCTTTCAGCCCTCGTGTGCTTGCCACGCTTTACCTGGGGCTGCGCCCCAGGCTGGAATGGTGCCGCGCCGTTGGCGCGGGTTTGCGTGCAAGGGTTGGCGCCGTGGCGACAGTGACGGGTCGGCGTGGCCGCGACTGGCGCTGCGGGAGCGCGCCCTCCAAGAGCAAGGCATCGGTGCATGACGTGGCGTGTGGGCACGACGCGATTGCCGGCGCCAGATACCTGGGTTCCCGCTTTCGCGGGAATGACGGTGTGCGAGGGGTCGGCGGTCGGCGCCTTCCCGCTCCAGAAGCCTGGATTCCCGCTTTCGCGGGAATGACGGTGTGGCGAGCGGGCGGCGCTTGGCGCCTCCCAGCTCCAGAAGCCTGGATTGCCGCTTTTGCGGGAATGACGGTGTGGCGAGCGGGCGGCGCTGGGCGCCTTCCAGCTCCAGAAGCCTGGATTGCCGCTCTTGCGGGAATGACGGTGTGGCGAGCGGGCGGCGCTTGGCGCCTCCCAGCTCCAGAAGCCAGGATTGCCGCTTTCGCGGGAATGACGGTGTGCGAGGGGGCGGCGGTCGGCGCCTTCCAGCTCCAGAAGCCTGGATTCCCGCTTTCGCGGGAATGACGCCAGGGCCCGCCAGCGGTCGTCAGCGCAGGGTGCATGCCGGTGAGACGCAGCGCATCGAGCGGCAGACCGTGCTCGTGCGGGGCGCTCGGCACGCTGAGCCCGCGGCGCTCCTTGCGCACCACACTACGCATAGCGTTGAACTGCCCGTCCTACTATCGTTGGCGCCCTGCGCCCGGACTCGCTGGGCGTCTGCTTGTTGCGCGCGTCGCACCGGTGACGTCCGGGCATTCTTGGGGGTAGGTCTATGAAGAAGTTCTTCGGTCGCGGACTGGTCATCTGCTGGATGGTCCTGCTTGCGATCCATGCCGGCGGCGCATACGCGAACGACTTCAGCGCCGGGCCGAACATGCCGGGCAATCGCTTTGGTCCCAACGTGGCGCCGCTGCCGGACGGCAGGGTGCTGGTGGCGGGTGGCTACGACGGCGCCAGCCGGCTGGCGACCGCCTGGCTGTTCGACCCGTCCAACGAGTCCTTTGCCGTTACTGCGTCGATGGGTAGTGCGCGGCAGCAGTCGGCAACGGCGCCGATCGCTGGCGGCAAAATCCTGGTGGCAGGTGGACTGAACAACGGCGGTGCGAGGGTGGCCACAGCCGAAATTTTCGACGCGACGTCCGCCACCTTCACCGCCGTAGCCGCCACCATGAGCGTCGCGCGCCAAGGTCCGGCCGCCGCTGTCCTGGCGGACGGTCGGGTGCTCATCATTGGCGGATTCTCGGGGAGCAGTTACCAGACGTCGGTCGAGATCTTCGATCCGACGACCCAAACGTTCTCGGCCACGGGTTCGCTGAACTCGGCTCGGGCCTTCGCGGCGGCGGCGCGGCTTGCGGATGGTCGCGTGCTGGTGGCGGGCGGCGTGGCTGGGAGTGGCGCGTTGAACTCGGCCGAAATCTACAACCCGGCGACGGGTCAGTTCAGCGCGCTTCCGGTGACCATGGCCGTCCGACGAGGTGGCGCCTTCGCCGTCCCCTTGGCGGATGGGAAGGTGGTGATCGGCGGCGGCGATGACAGTTCCTCTACCTACCGCAGCGATGCCGAAGTCTACGATCCGGCCACCGGGACCTTCGCGTCGTTTGCTTCGACGCTACCCGGCGGACGCGCCTACGGGTCGGCCTCCCTGCTCCAGGATGGCCGGGCCATCGTCTTCGGTGGCGCCAGCGTGTTCAACGGCACGCCGCTCAATACGACGGCCTATCTGTTCAGACCCGCCGCGCCGACGCTAACGGCCACGCCGGCCTCGGTCGTCGCCGGTACCAACCTGACGTGGACGGCGACGACGCGCAACGGGGACTCGGTGAATCTGCAGGACGTGACGCTAAGCCTGCCACTGCCGGCGGCGACGCAGTTTGTGTCGGCCGCTGCGTCCGCGGGTGGCGCCTGCTCGACGCCGGCAGTCGGTGCGACGGGCACTGTGCTGTGCACCTGGTCTGGCGCCACGGCACCGACAGTGACCCGCAGCGTCGACGTCGTCGCGCAGGTGCCGTCATCGGCATCGGGTGCGCTGACCGCCACGGTGTCGGCCAACGCGGTGTCCTACTCGACGCCGTTGTCGGCGAGCGCCACCACCCCGATCACGACGTCCGCCACCCTGCAGCCCGGCCTGACGGCCACGCCGACTCCGGTCGTCGCCGGCAGCAACGTGTCGTGGGCGGCGAGCGCCCGCAACACCGGCCCGTCGGATGCGCAAGGCGTGGTCTTGAGCCTGCCGCTGCCGCCAGCGACCGGTTTCGTGTCGGCCACGGCATCGACTGGTGGCAGTTGCGCGGCGCCCGCGGTCGGTGCGACCGGCACGGTCCTGTGCGTCTGGTCAGGTGCGACCGCGCCGGCGGTGACGCGCAGCATCGACGTCGTCGCGCAGGTGCTGCCATCGGCCACCGGGACGCTCGCGGTCACCCTATCGGCCAGTTCGACCACCAGCCCGACGCCGGTGACGGCGAGCGCCAACACCCCGATTACAGTGACGGCGGACCTGCAGACCAGCCTCACGGTCACGCCGAACCCGGTCGTCGCCGGCACCAACCTGACCTGGACCGCGACCACCAACAACGCCGGCCCGTCGGATGCGCAGGGCGTGACTCTGAATCTGCCGCTGCCGGCAGCGACGGGCTTTGTGTCGGCCACTGCATCGGTCGGTGGTAGTTGCTCGACGCCAGCGGTCGGTGCGACCGGCACCGTCACCTGTACCTGGTCAGGCGCGACGGCGCCCGCGCTGGCGCGCAGCGTGACGGTGGTGGCACTGGTCGCAGCCAGCGCCGCGCAGGGTACGCCGCTGAGTGCCACGGCGACGGCGACCTCGACCACCACCGACCCGACGCCGGCCAACAACACTGCGACGGCGACGACCACGGTCAACGCCACGGCCGATGTGTCCATCACGCTGGCTGGCGCGCCCGACCCGGTGGTGGCGGGCAGTAACCTGAGCTACACGGCGACGCTGACCAACGCGGGGCTGTCCGATGCGCAAGGCGTCAGCATCACGCTGCCGTTGCCGGCAGGCACGAGTTTAGTCTCGGCGACGCCGAGCGCAGGCGGCAACTGCACGGCGGCCAGTCCCGTGGTCTGCACCTGGGCCGGCGCGACGGCGCCGACGGCGACGCGCACGGCGACGATCGTGGCACTGGTCGCGGCCAACGCGGCCCAGGGCACTTTGTTGAGTGCCACGGCGACGGCAGCCTCGACCACCCCTGACCCGACCTCGGGCAACAACACGGCGACGGCGACGACCACGGTCAACGCGACGGCCGATTTGTCGATCACGCTCGCTGGCGCGCCCGACCCAGTCGTGGCTGGCAGCAACCTGACCTACACGGCGACGCTGAGCAACGCGGGTCCATCGGATGCAACGGCCGTGGTGGTCAGTTTGCCGACGCCGACAGGCACCAGCTTCGTCTCCGGCACGGTGTCGGGTGGCGGCAGCTGCGTCGCCGGCATCAGCTGCACGCTGACCGGCAGCGTGCCCTCGGGTAGCTCGCGCTCGGTCACGATCACCGTGTTGGTGGGAGCGGGTGTGCTGAACGGCACGTCGATCAATGCCACGGCAGCAGTGACGGCCAGCTCGCTGGATCCGCTGTCCGCCAACAACAGCGCGGCCACCACCACCGCGGTCGTCGCCCAGGCCAACCTGAGCATCGGCCTGACCGCCTCAGCCACCCAGGCAATCCTGAACGCGCCGCTGAGCTTCACCGCGACCAGCGAGAATCTGGGCCCATCAGCTGCGCAGAACGTGTCGATCACGCTGACGCTGACGCCGGACTTCCGTTACAGCGGCCACACCGCGACCGGCGCGACCTGCACCACGCCGCAGGTCGGCACGACCGGCGCGGTCACCTGCACCTGGGCGGGCGCAACGGCACCCGGCGAGACCCGCACGCTGATCGTCACGGCCTACAGCAACAGCCCAGGCAACCCGGCGGTCAACGCCAGCACCGCGTCGAGCAACACGGACCCGGTGGCGAACAACAACACCGGTGGCCTGACCGTGGTCGTCGGCGCCGCCTCCGCGCCGATCCCGACCTTGAACGCAGTCGGCCTGCTGCTGTTGGGCCTGCTGCTGGGCCTGCTCGGCGTGATGGCCGTGCGGCGCCAAGGCTGAGGCTGCGAAGTCGCGCTGGCGCGACTCGGGCGTGCAAAGGGGCGCGCGCTGGGGCGCCCCTGCCTGGGTCATAGCAAACCGCCGCGGCGCCCGCGGGCGTCGCGGAGGTGTGGCAATCCAGCTCTACGCTGTTGCATCTGCCCTCCGTCCGCATCGACGGCCGCTACAGATCCCCAAAGGCCACACCTGGATTGCCACAGCCCTCGTCCGCGCGGCGGACGAGGGCTTCGCAATGACGCCGCCATGTTGGGATTCTGTCGAATGCCGAGGCCTAGCGAGCCTGAGGTACGGTCGCTGGATCGCGGGCGCGCAGCATCGCGGGTGCTCGCTAACCGATCCGACTTGCCCACACGCTGGCGTCATTGCGAACCGCCGGGGCGCTGGCAGGGGCGTTTATGGGGGATTATCTCGCAATAGAACTGGAGTTGACACCGAGTCAGTACCATTGCATTTCCGACCAATTTGATTCGGACAAGAAAATGACTTGGGTGGTTTCAAAGCTGGACGCTGATGTGGTTGAGGTGCAGTAGGCACGGCATCTGGGCGCCCTCAAAAATGCTGTTGATATTGGATAGGAAGTTCTTTGCCATTCCGGAAGGGGCTGCGGTCGGATCGGATTTGGCTTTTTCCGAGATCGGGCCGATCAATCCTGTGGATCGTTGTGAAGACGATCTCCTTGCGCGGCGGAGGAGGGCGTGGCTTGATCAAACAAGATAAGTGTTCTAGTTTCTCCTCGTGTCCTAGCTGCTCCTGCGAAGCAGGTGATGAGGTAGAGTAAATGCACAAAAAGTTGAAGGGATTCCTTTGGAATGCTTTGACAGCCCGCCTGAAGGAATGTCATCTGCTGTCGCCCGACCGATCAACGACTTGGCGTTTATATAGAGAAGCAAACGGGGGCGGCCGAATTTTTCTAACGTCAGAGTACTTTGATATTGCTGGCGGGAAGCTTGTGATGAATTTCGGGATTTCTAGCGGGGCATACCCAGGGCGGGCGTCACCACTGTCGATGTGTGTCGAGTGTCCATCACCAGTCGAAGGATTCATTATGGTTCCGGCAACGGCTCTTGGCTTTCGCCCAGCTCGACTAGAGATTGAGCTCGACTGGCAATCACCAACTCAATCCATGATTGAGCGATTGTGCCAAGTGCCTGAGGCTCAACGCCTTTTGATATCGCTCGGTGTGACTCCGACGAAGAATAGACACTTGCTCAGCTATGAGATAGTCGAGTCCTTTGGGCTGGAGATCTCGGAACTCGACTTGGTTGATGTCTCTGAACGTATCGATACTTTGCTTACCAATACAGTGAGAGCGGTTGTCTCCCCGTGTTTGGACAAGTTGCGAGAATTCGATCTGGCGAACTGTTGCTCAAACGCCTAAGACGAAAACATTTGTGGACATCCCCGGGATTGCAAGCGCTAGGCCATTTATACAGGAGGTTGATTGTCGTGGTTCCGATTCTCGTTCCGCAAAATGACGTCGCCATCGCAAGATCATAAATACGCGCAACAGGCTTGGTATGGCGCATCTTGCCCGCTTGTTAGGGCAAGCGCGCTAGCGATCAATTGCGCGGAATCTTCCGATAGCCCGTCAGAGTGGCCTGTATGGTTGGGTCGAACACTGGAATTGGACGGCTTTCGGTTTGTTCAAGAAGGTAGAGCGTGTCTCCAATCTCCGCAACACGCTCCCAGAGCCGTCGTTGAATCATGAGTCCATTGGAAGCATAGCGAGTTAGAAACAAACGGCCCTGGGCGTCGATTGACCAAGTCAATGGGCTGGCGTTGGAGCCGCCGGCTCCGGTTCCACCCTCGGCGAACGAGAATCCATCGGTGCTACGGCATGCGATCTCGATCTGGGCGAATGGCCGTTGACAACCGCGCAGGGGTCGAAGCTGGAACCCGATCACGTCCGCTGGCTCGAAGCCGCGGCCTTCGGTGCGCATGAACGGCTGCGAAATGGCCATAACGTCCCCATTGGGGTCTGCCATCACGCTGGCCAAGGTTGCAGTGTCGCGATCCGCGCTTGCAATCATGTGTCTCGCCCGCGTTCCGTCCGCATACGCGATCAGGAGATTGCCCAATGGGTTAATTGACCATTGAAAATCGAGCTGGGATCGACGGGTGATTCCTGTTCCGTCTGCGTTGAATAGGTGGGCTTCTGGGGTTTGCGGGCTTTCCGTCCCTAGGCAATTCGGCGTCCCACAACGGGGAAGTATCCAAGCGTCCTCCTGGACGACAGGGATAGCCTGAAGGGGGCGATCACCGACCAGGACTTGTGTCAGGCGAACGAATGGACTGGGTTCAGGGAACTCGGTGGGGATCTCCGGATTGTCTGGATAACGGTACTCTCTTTCATAACTGAAGGTGACGCTCAAGGTTCCCAGCGGACCACGAACGTACTGCGCGCGGAGGGCCATTTCCGCGATTTGTCGCAAGACGGGGCAGTTGCAGCTTGGATGCGACGTACCGGTCCAAGTACTGTGTAGAGGGAGACCGTCGCGGTGAACCGCGCGAACAAGGCCTGAGGGCAGCGTGGTCCAGATGATGGGCTTGGGTGGCGAGTAGACCGGCTCGGTCCACTGGGCCTCACCATTCCCGGTCGTACTGAGAAGGATGCGCGGGGTGTAGAGCTGAGTGAAGCCCAATTCAAAGCTCGTATAAGGATGCAGGGCGAGGTCTGTAGGCGGGGATGTGATCGGGATTTGCGTAGGATCGCTTACAACTCGGGCGAGTGCGATGCACTCGGGCGACTCCGGTTGATTGCCGTAGCAATAGAACTCTCCACCAAGCCCCTCGACCAACTGGATCGCAAACGGCAGTTCGCCCACCGCCTGCAAGGTGGTGGCGGCTCCGGCAGGCAACGCCGCCCCGCCGTCAGCCAGCAGCGCCACGAGTGCGCCGCGCTTTGTCGCGTCGTTGCTGCTGTAGCTGGCGGCTGCTCGCTGCGCCGGTCGGTCCACGTGACTGGAACTGGGCGGCAAGTCGCGGATGGCAAGATAAATCCCGGTCTGATACGGGTTGACATGCAGTGCCGGCAAGGCCGTCGTATCGATGATGCCCTCTGGCCCGGCGACGCTGCGGAGGAACGCGCCATCACCGAGCCACGCCGCAAACTCCAACCAAGACTGGTTTCCAATTCCGCGGGCGCGAACGTCGAAAACCTCGTCCTCTCCATATGCCTCCAGCACCAACTCGAACTTCCCCTCGGCATCCGCTGTGCTCGTATGCGTCTGGCCGTTGGAACTGGTGAGGATCACCTTCGCGAAGGCCAACGGCGCAGTAAACGACACCACGCCCCTCAGGCGAATGGTCGGTGCTTCGAAACGGCTACTGAAGAGCACATCGTCAGCCGAAGGTGCATCGGCCGCCGCAGCGGCATGTAGGGTGATGCTAAACAACGTCAGGCTGAGAGCAACAAGGACGCGAATCAATGCTGCATTTCCTTGGGTGGGGGAACGACGGGCGCCCAAATGAGAGCACCGGACCACCGCAGCAAGCAAGTGCAACACATGTGGTGAGAACCAACGGGCGTCCGGCGACCGGCAGATCGCGCCGTTCAGCGGCGGTGCGGCGCGCGTGGGCTTTGATTGGGCGGTGGCCAAACCGGGGTGCTCTGGAGACTCGTTTACTGATGTTCGCGCTGCTGTTGCTGGTGTTGAACGGGTGCAAGAAGGAGCCTGTGTCGGCCGACAGCGCGGGCGCGGATGAGCGGGTCGGCGAGCTTGCCAAGCCCGGGTCTATTCTGGCGTACGAGCACGAGTTGTCTTTTGAAACGCCGGCGCAGGCGATGCAGCAGCGCGTAGACGCTGTTCGAGTGGCGTGCACCGAGGAGCGCTTTGGCGCTTGCAGCGTGCTGGCGATTGAATCCAGCGACGAGCGCAAGGCCTTGCGCCTGCGCGCGGTGCCGGCTGCGATCGATCCTTTGGTCGAGCTGGCCGGCAGCGGTGGCCGCCAGATCGAGCGGCAGACGCGCGCCGAGGATCTGGCCGACGCCGTCCAGGATGTCGAGTCCCAGCGCGATCTGTTGACGCGCCAGCGTAGCCAGTTGCTGGCCTTCACCGAGCGCCGGGATCTGGGGGTGAGTGAGCTGATCAGCCTGTCGCAACAGTTGGCCAGCGTGGACAGTCAACTGGCCGACTTGAACCAGACCGCCGCGCAGCAGCGGCGCCGCATCGAGACCAATTTGCTGCAATTGAACTGGCGCAGCCCCTACGTCGACGAGGGCCGCAGCGTCCATGATCTCTGGACAGGCTTCGTCGACAACCTCGCCGATGGCGCCTACAGCCTCGCCGAGTATCTGGGCTACTTCCTGCCCTTGATGCTGGCGGCGTTCCCGCTCGCGCTCGGCTGGCGCTGGGCGTGGCGGCGCGCCACGCGTCCTCGGATCTGAGTGCCGCTGGAAGGTTCGCGTAGCTCGGCGCTCAGCACGTGCTGCCCCACCAGTGCCTTGGCGTTTCCTGCTGACTTTCGACTGCGATGGGCGGGGCAAGGCCTCGTTTGGCAGTGAAATTGGTTGGCCGTGGCACACGTATGGCGGCAACCGCGGCGGACCTTCCGTGCCAGACTCGCGCTCGGAACAGACCTTCAGGAGATGATCATGGCCAAGCCCGAGAGAGTCGAGTCCAAACAGCGTCGCGGGTTTGTCGGGACTGCGTTGGTCGCCCTGGCTGCACTCTGGACCCGAGCACAGGAGGCCGCTGCTGGCTGCGCGCAGACCACGCCACGCGCGAAGCCAGTAGGGCGGCGTGTCGTGACTGGCGTCGACCCGCATGGCCGATCGTGCATCACCACGGACGCACCGCCGCCTGCGAGTGCCATGTGGAACGAAGACGAAGGCGCTCAGGGCATGGATTTCTGGGTAGCCCGGCAGGTTCCGGCGTCGCTGGATGGGCCCCTGGAGCCCGCCAAGGATTGGGAGCTGTCCAATCACGCCCCGACCGGCGGCGTGATCGGTCGCCGGATCACTTGGCCGCCCGGTTTCGAGTACCCCGCGCACGCCACGCCCACACTCGACCTCGGCGTCATCGTATCGGGCCGGCTGGAGCTGATCCTGGACACCGGATCGACGATTCTCGAGCCTGGCGATGTGCTCGTTCAGCGCGGCACTGCACATGGTTGGCGGGTAGTCGGAAGCGAAGCGTGCACGTGGGTCGTGGTGATGATCGACGCACCGAAGCGATGAGGTCGGTGAATTCGCCTCTGCGGAAATCGATTTGGGACACTCAGTGCGCCGGCAGCAGGGCGGGACGTAGGCCGGGTCCTTCGCGTCCCTGATGCGCAGTCTGACCACACGGCTGCGTACGCGAGGCGCCCGGCGCTTCTCCTCAGTGCGACGGCAGCAGGGCGGAACGTAGGCCGGGTCCTTCGCGTCCCTGATGCGCGGTCTGGCCACACGGTCGCATACGCGAGGCGCCCGGCGCTTCTCCGGAGTGAGACATGCGTGTGCACCTAGGTCGGGCGTCGATAAAGACGCGGCCGCCGGCGCGATAGATTCCATCGCAAAGCCGAAGCATCCGCGCGCACGGAGCCGCGCTACGTCGAAATCGATTTGGGACACTCAGTGCGCCGGCAGCAGGGCGGAACGTAGGCCGGGTCCTTCGCGTCATTGATGTGTGGTCTGGCCACACGGCCGCATACGCGAGGCGCCCGGCGCTGTTCCGGCGTGAGACATGCGTGGGTCGGGCGTCGATAAAGACGCGGCCGCCGGCGCGATAGATTCCATCGCAAAGGCGAAGCATCCGCGCGCACGGAGCCGCGCTACGTTCGCTTCGTGGTGGGCCGGCTACTTCGGGTCCGTTATCGGTCCATCCGCATCGACTAACTCCACAGCAGCTGAGGCCATGGATTTCGGGTACTCGTCCGGCGGCGCGACTCGCCCACATTGCGAACCGCCGCGGCGCCCGTGGGCGTCGCGGCGGCAAGCCAGCTTTGTGCTGTCGTATTTGACGTTCAGTGCTTCATTGGTCTGTCAGCGCGTCGCATCCACGCTGGAGATCCGCGGCGCTCAGCTTCCACATCACATGTCCGTTGTCGGCGGAAATGCGTCGCACCGAGATTCCGTTGCGCTCGCGGCTGAGCAGACGGAGGTCAGCACCCGGCTGGACCCGAAGACGGGCGAGGAGCGGGCCAGGAATGGTCCTCGACCAACGCCGACCGGCGGCCGAATATTGGTCGATGGTGTATTCCTCGTTGCCTCCGAATTTCTGGGTGTTCGCCGCGATCCAGGCGCGGTCGCCGTCGGCAACAACTTGCGTGACGACATTGTGCCCAGTCCGAAAGCGAGCGGACTTGCCTTCCGGAAGCAGGCGGACCAGATCGACACTGCCGTCCGCAGTGTCAGCCCGAGTCCAGAGCGCGTCACCGCCAGCGGATGCGGGTCGATACCAGATCTGCGCAGCGGGCGTGAGTGCGGAGGCCTGGTAGGACGCCAGCGGCAATCCCCAAGGGCTGATCCGGAAGAAAGTGGGGCGGAGGTACCACCAGAAATCGCCGCGACCGTCATCAGCCAGCGCGCCGGCTGTGCAAGACGCCTGGAGTTCTTGCTGCGACCAGGTGAGCTGGCCGGATGCATCCAGCATTCCCACTTCGCTGCGGCACCCCTGTTGTGTCCGGCCTACCGGCAGACTGTAGATCGTGCGTCCTCGGTCGTCGACCAGCATTTCGAGCTGGGCGGGATCGGCGGTACGCAGGGGCTCTACCCGCCAGACGTCAATACCGGCCACATCGAGCCGGCGGAACTCGACCACATTGCTTCCCATCCTCACGTTCCACGTCATCGCACCGCCTTCGCGCAGCGGAAGGGCCGCGCCAAAGAAGCCGGTGCCGACGCGCCATTCGTACTCGCCGCGACCGTTCATTTGGGCGACGTCGTTATTGCCGCGAACCAAGAAGCCGGGACCGTCCAGTCTTGCCACCGCCTCGCGGGGGGATTGCTCGGCGATGCACGCGATGACATTCCCGTTCCGGTCGATGAGCGTCGTTCGCGCGCCACCCACCAGTGTCGTGCCGGCGCGGTCTACCTCGAAGGCGTTCATCAGCAACGGCGACTGCGCGGTCGCGGGCAACCCGCAAGTCAAGCCGGCGAGCAATGCCAGTCGCGGAAGGTAGGTGGTTGTGGAGCATTCCATGGGGAGGCCTCCGAACAGTTGAGTTAAGCCAGGGTGATCCCGCTTGCCTTGACACGTGTTCTGAACCGGCGCAGCGCGTCAGGAGAGCTGAGCCATTCGATTGAAGACGCGGAATTCGCTGGCGCCGACGAGTATGCAGCGGCGTAAAGCATTGTGAACAGAGGGCGACAGCCCCAACACGCTGGCGTCATTGCCAGCTGCCGCGGCGCCCATAGGCGTCGAGGCGGTGTGGCAAACCAGCTGTGCGCCGTTGCTTCAGGCGTCCGGGCGCATCGACTTCGGCGAAGACAGCAAAGGCCACAGCTGGATTGCCGCAGCCCTCGTCCGCGCGGCGGACGAGGACTTCGCAATGACGCCGCGACGTTGGGGTCTGGTCGAAAGTCAGCGGCTGGCGGGCTCGAAGCTGCAATGGGGGATCGCGCGTCTCCGATATGTCAGCGGCGGTCCGTGCTTGCGGTCGACGGTAACGACTTCAGCCTACAGGCGTCGCGGTGTCCGGAGGCTGTTTTGTACAGCTGCGCCAATTCGGCGAATTCGCCGCTGAAGCCGGGGCAGGTTGCCAGCCACAGGTAGTCTGGGTGCGTGTCGGTCAACCAGTCGCCGCCGAGGATGCGCCCACTGGCGTCGAGGTCCAGCCAGTAGTCGATGCGGTAGGGCGGTGCTGCGCTGCGCGTGGATGCCCCGGCAGGGCGGTGATCATCATCGCTGGGGACGTCGGCGATTCCGGCGAAGTCCAAGGTGGTGCGGACGCGCAGCCGTCGTGTGCTGCCTTGGGCTGATCGCCGCGCGGGTGGGGATTCCTCGATGACCTCGCTGGCATAGCCTTGCACGGGGTAGTTCCAGACCGCTGCGGCGGCATCGATTTCGGCAATGAAGGGCTGTCCCTGGCGGCCGATCAGGTTTGCCAGCGCAATGTGGAAGGCGCCCGCATTGACGTCCAGGCAGCCGGTGACATCGGGCACGCCGTTCGGCGCGCCGCGGCAGCCGCGACCGAGCATGGCGGTGTGCAGGCGGGTGCTGGCGTAGGCCTGGCCGATCAGCGCCTTGATGTCGGTGGCGGTAAAGGGCACGCGGATACCGTCGGGGTTACGTGCCTCGACCGCCAGCGGTTCCTCCTGCGCGATCATCGCGGCCGCGGTGCCGTGACAAATGCCGCTGGACGGGTCCGCGAAGGGATTGACCGTGGGATCGTCAAGCACGCGGCGCGTCAGCGGATAGTCGTAGCGGCCGCGCGCGAGATCGTACTTTTCGGCGGGCGACAACTCGGCCAGCGCCGCGCGGCTCATGTGCAGCGCCTGCTCGCGTGCGGGCGATTGGATCTGGAACAGGGCCCAGTTGCCGGGCCCGGTGCTCGCCGCGTAGGCCGGATCGCGCGAGCGCCAGCGGTAGGCGATGCCCGCGCGGAAATGCAGCCACTGGGCGTCCGCATAGGGAAGCCTTGCAGCCGGCACCGCACCGGTCAGCGGCAGCTCGGCGAACTCGGTCACCGGGTGCGCCACCAGTCGGCGCGGATCGTTGGCCCAGTCCCAGGCGCGCGCCTGTGCGGCGCCCGCCAGGACCAGGCACAGCCACGCCGCCCACCTCACCTCAGCAGCACGGGCTTGAGCAATCGGCTCCAGGCGATGTCCATGCGCTGCCACTCGCCCGGGCACTGGCCGGCGCGTTCAGCACTCAGCGTGCCGTCCGCCACCAGATCCGCGCCTTGCTGCGGATTCTGGCCGTAGGCCCAGCAGGCCAGATTGTCGAGCCGCTGCGCCTGCGCATCCGCGGCTTCCGCGGCAAGCGTCGTTTGCTGGCTGGCCAGACGGAACAGGGCGCGCGCGCCATCCAGGATGGCTCGACCTTCGCGACCGTCGATGCCGGCCACGAGGTAGCTGGCGATCTGGTCGACGGCAGCAGTTTCGTTGCCATGCATCGGCAGGTCCAGCACATCGATCAGCGCGCTGCCGAGCTTCTGGTAGAACACGAAGGCGAGCGCGCGGTCGACCGCGGCATTGAGCGCCTCGCCGCGCAGACCATCGCCCTGGTAGAGCGCGAAATAGCCATCGACCAGTTCGTAGCAGAGCTGGATCGAACGCGTCGGCCGGTGGTAGTAGGCATTCGGTCGTCCGCACTCGCTCATGCTGATGCTGACGTCGGCGGGCAGCTTCAGATAGCCGTTCAACTGCGCGACCAATTGGTCCAGCGTGCCTGCTTGCTGCAGCAGGCCGCGCAGCTGCTGGTAGCGCGGTGACTGCACCGCGCAGTACTCGGCGCGAAAGCCGTCGGCATGGTCTGCGCCCGTGCTGGTGACACACACGGGCGGCAGATCACTTCCGTCCGCGATCAGTCTGCGGCCACTGGTGCAGTAGCCGCGCGAGGTCGGCGACGCGCTGCAGCTGCCAGAGCCATCTGCGGGCCATGCTGTCGCCGATTGCGGGCAGCGCGCTTCACGCTCGCGGTTGCGCCGGTCGATCTCCGCCCTTTCGGCCGCCTCTTTCGGGTCGTTACTGCTGTCGCAGTTGTCGCACGGCTGCGGCTGCGGTTCCATCACGCAGTCTTCCAGATGCTGCCTGGTACGTTCAAAGGTCGAAGGCGCGGTGGGCTCGGGCTGCGTGGCTGGTTCTTCGGCTTGCGTCGCCGGGTCCTCGCCCTGCGGCGACGCTGCGTCACCGCTATCGGAGGACTCATCGGGCGCCGCGCTTTCGTCGGTGGATTCGTCCCAGCTTTCCGCATCCTCAGCGCCAGCTTCTGCATCGGCGCCGCCGTTGTCGTCCGCCGACAGCTCCGGGTCATCCAGCGCCGCGGCGTCGAAATCCTCGTCATCCTGCGCATGAACCTGGGTCCAGAAGGCCGCCATCTGCGGGCTCGGCATCGGACCCTTTCCCCATTCCAAGCCCAACACCGGAGCCGCGACCAGCAGGCTCCCGATGCTGATGACGCAGGCCATCCGCCACGTCCTACGCTGGTCCATGCGCTTCTCCTGAGCCGCCCGACGCGGGGTTAGCGTAGCGCCAAGCAGATCAGCGGCATAGGGGCGGGGACGTTCGTGCGGAGCCAATCGATCATCGTTGACAGCGAGTCCACCGCAACGCCCGTTCCGCTAGCCTTTGCGGACCCGGCCAGTTGCCGGGTCCGTCTGGCGTCCTCGGGACGCTAATCGGCCGTCTTGCCTGCCGACGCAGTGGCTTGCGGCTCGTTGAGCAGATCCAGCAAGCGCTGAGCACCGACGGTGCGCGGATCGTCCGCACCTAGCTGGCGGCGGATCTCGGCCACCGCCTGTGCTGCCAAGGCGCGCGCCTGCTCGGGACGGTGCTCGGCCAGCATTGCGGGCGCAATCTCTAGGGTAGCGAGCAAGAGCTCGCACTGGATGGCCTGACCCGCGTCACAGAGCTCGCGCAGCCCGCCCAGTGCCGGAGTCAGCAGCGTGGCGCCTTCATCGACCTGACCTGCGGCGAGTAGCCGCATGGCCAAGCTCCGGCGCCGCCCAACGGCCGCGGCGCCGGGGTCGCCTGTCTCGGCCGCCACCACGCCTCGCATGTCGTCGAAGGCCGCCGGCTCGCCCGCACGGGACCGATCCGCTGCGTCGGCGAACACGGCCGCTCGACGCGCTTCTGCCGTGGGCGCCAGGCGACGCTCGGCAAGACGTCGGGCAGCGGCGCGCAGTCGCTGCGCGTCTTGCGGGGCTGCCGCCAACTCGTGAACCACGGCAAGTTGGCCAAGCAGGCGTACAGCGACCTCAGGCGCTTGCGCAAACTGCGACTCGATCTGGCCTTCGGCGTGCACCAGCAGATTGCGGCCACTCGGAGCCTCCGCACCATCCGGCGGCCGCAGAGTGGCGCCGAACAGCTCGAGGATGAAGGCCTCGGCGCGCTCAGAAACGCGCAGCGCGGCCTCTGCGCGAGTGCTCTCTGCGCGTGCCAGCTGCGCCTGCTCGCGCGCTTGTCCCCCCCACCACAAAGCCAGGGCCAGACTCAGCAAGGTGGCGATCGACAGCACGGCACTGACCACCACACCGCCGCGATGGCGGCGCGCAAACTTGCTCATGAGATACCAGCGCGAGGGCGGATGGGCGGCCACCGGCTGGTGAGCAAGGAAGCGCCGAAGATCGTCGGCCAGCGCCTGGGCGCCGGCATAGCGGCGCCGCGGGTCCTCGTCGACCGCTTTGCGCAGAACGTTGTCGAGATCGCCCCGTAGAAACCGCGCCAGGCTGCGGCGGGTAGCCTGGTCTGCGTCCTCCGCCAGCAGAAGCAGGTGGGATGGGGGCAGCCGATGCGGATCTGTGGGTCGGAATCCGAGCAACAGCTCGACGGCCATCAATCCGAGGGCATACACATCGGTCGCGGTGCCGGTCGGCTGGCCCTGCAATTGCTCCGGCGCCGCATAGGCGGGCGTGAATGCCGCGTGTCCCTGCGCGGTGAGATCGGGGCCATCTGCCAGCACCTTGGCGATGCCGAAGTCGAGCAGCTTGATCCGACCATCCGGCCCGACGAGAACATTGCCGGGTTTCAGATCGCGGTGGACGACCAGTTGTGCGTGCGCCGCCGCAACCGCCTCGCACACATCGTAGAGCAGTGCGATGCGATCTCTGGGAGACAGCTGCCGGTTGCGGGCGTAGTCGAGCAGGTTCTCGCCTTCGACGTACTCCATCGCCAGCCAGGGCTGCTGGTTGTCGATGCCCCCGTCGATCAGGCGCGCAATGCCCGGATGTTCCAGGCTTGCGAGCACTCGGCGTTCGCGCTCGTACAGTTGACGCTCCAGTTCACCGATCAGACTGCGGTGCAGGAGCTTGATGGCGACGCGCTGCTCAAAGCCAGTGCGCTCAGCCAGCCATACCGTGGCCATGCCACCGTGTCCGATCGGACGGATCAGGCGGAAGCCGGCGATTTCCCGGACCGGGGTTGGCGGCGCTTCAAGGGCCGCAATGCGATCACGTGCCGATTGCGCCAGCGGATCAATGCCGGTGACTTCCAGCAGACGCTGTACCTGCGCGCGGAGCGCTGGGTCCGGGCAGTTTTGCAGCAGCCATGCCGCGCGTTGCTCGGGCGCGAGTTCGCTGGCCTGTTCGTAGAGATCGCGCAAACTCATCATCTCTGCGGTGCTCATTGGCCGGCTCCCGTCCAATGCGCGCGCAGATAGGCGCGCGCAAACTCCAGGTCACGCACAATCGTACGGCGCGTCAGCCCAATCAGTTCGGCAATCTGCTCGCCCTGAAGTCCGGCGAAGTAGTGGAGTTCCAATACCTCGGCGCTGCGGCTGTGCTCGCTGGCAAGTCGCCGCAGCAGTTCGTCCAGCTCCAGTGCAGAATCCACCTGGATGCGCATGGCTGCATCTTCGGCATGGGTGTCCAGGTCCAGCGGGCAGTCTGTGCCGCCACGCTTGATGCGCTGCCGCGTGCGTGCGCGGTCCACCAACAAATGCCGCATCGCCCGTGCCGCGTAGGCGTAGAAAGCCCTGCGGTCTTCAAAGCGCAAGTCGGCACGCGACGCGACCCGCAGATACAACTCGTGTATCAGCGCGGTGGTGTTGAGCGTGTCGTTGGGCGCGATGGCCGACTGCGCCAATGCGCGCAGCTCAGGGTAGTACTGCGCGAACAATTGGTGAGCTTCGGGTGTGGATTCGGGCACGTCAGTGCTCGCAGGATTGGTACTAGGGCGCATTGTGCGGTCTCGCTTTGACAAAAGGGCTTAGGAGCGTCCGATCTGGACATTCAATGCGTACGAGCGATGCGACGTTCGCCCGTGAGACATGGCAGCGTGCGTTTGCAATACCCCTCTAGAGCCTTAGGGCCGACGGGCGCATGCGCTTGATCGCCGCCGAGGGAGGCGTCGCCAGATCGCGAGTTCGCTGCTAAGGTCAGCAGATTCCCGGAAGCATGCCGGCAGACGCAGAGGTGACAGTGCGATGGCCGAGGTCAGGTGCAGGCGCCTCAGCCGGCAGTCGATTGCGGCGCTGGCGCTCTTGGGGCCCGTGCTCCTGCCGTCCTGCGCCTTGGTGCCGGCGGAGCCGAGTTCCGCGTACACCCTGTGTTCGGTCGATGAGTCGAAGTGGGCGCTGCGCGCGGCGCCGGCGAACGCGAGCAGTTTGGTGCGCGACATGCGCGTGAAGGAGGGCGATGAGGTTTTGTGGTCGCGTTCGCGCTTGTACTGGTTTGGCAATGCCGCGGACGAGCTGCTCTTGTGTCGCGCCGGCATTCCCAACCAGGATCTTCGTGATCGCTGCGATTCCAGGCTCTGGCGCTTTCATCGCAGCGGGGAGGAATGGGTGCGCGACGAGCTGGAGTACATGGTGATCTGCGGTTAGGCGGGGCGCGCGAAGGCGGCAGCGGAGCGCCCGCTGGCCATGCGAGACGCCGCGCCCATGGTTCAGGCCGGTCGAGGGCGGCGGTTGAGTACGAGTAACGATTCGCCGGCGTGACCCGTCCACATCCGGCTGTCATGCGAAGCGCCGCGGCGCCCGTGGGCGTCGCGGCGATCAGGAAACAGAGGTTTGCGCCGTGGACTTTGTGGTTCTGGTGACTCGGCGCCGCGCGCGCGGAGCACGCGCGCTCGCGAGCTCGTGCAGTGACCCGGTGAGCTCAGTTCGGTAGCACGCGGATCGGCTGGCGCGCGATCACGCGCTCGGATTCGTTCAGCACGTAGCGCAACTCGTAGTCGCCAGCTTCGTCCGGCGCAGTCAGCTGCACCTCGCTGACCGATCCGGTGGGCCGGGTGTAATCGCGGTACTCGCCATCGCCGCCGCCAGCTGGCGCAATGCCGATCCAGTGTCTGGAGGACACCGGGCCTTCCGCACGGACCGTGATGACCTCGCCCACGTGCGCCTGGGTGGGGCCGGCGATGCGATAAGTGCCGTCGACGATGCGGATGCGGTGGCTGTGCAGCACTTTCTCCGATTCAATGACCACATAGCGAATCTCGTACTCGCCGGGCTCGACCGGGGCATTCAGTTCCACCTCGGAGCGCGGACCGCTGGGGCGCTGGTAATCGAGGTAGGTGCCGGCCGGGCTGCCCACCGGGGCGAAGCCGATCCAGTCGCCACGGCCGGCGGGGCCCTCGGCGGTGACTTTGACTACGGCGCCGACTTCCGCCTCGCTGGCCGCCTGGATCGCGCTGGTGGCTGCTGTGATCTGGATCGGGCGCGCGGCCAGGATTTGCTCGGACTCGTTCAGGACGTAGCGGATCTCATACTCGCCGGGTTCCGCCGGGGCGCGCAGTTCGACCACCGAGCGCGTGCCGGTGGGGCGCACGTAGTCCAGATAGCTGCTGGCCGGGCTGCCTTTGGGGGCGAAGCCGATCCAGTGGCGATCCGAGTACGGACCCGTGGCCGTGACCTGAACCGGCCCGGCGGCGCTGGCCTGCGCCGGCGCCTCCAGCGTGGCGGCGGCCGGGGTGATCGTGATCGGCTGCCGCGCCAGCACGGAGGGATCGCGCCGCGGGCTGATGTAACGAAGCTCCCAGGCACCGGCCTGCGCTGGCGTTTCCAGCTCGACGCGCGGCGCGTCGGCTTTCGCCCAGGCGTAGTCGTACTCGCGCGCGCTGGCGCCCTGCGGCTGCACGATGGCGATGTAGTCGCCGGCGTCGGCCGGACCAGTCCAATTCACCGCAATGCTGCCAACTGCAGCGGCGCTCGCCGGTCCCTGGACGGTGGCGCTGGCCGGCGGCAGGGCGGGCTCGGTGCTGACGCTGGCGAGGGTGCCGAGTGCCGCGCGCAGCTCAGCGGCGTCGCGCACGTTGAAGTAGCGTCCGCCGGTGTTCTCGGCGAGACAGCGCAGTTGCGCCTGGTGCGCCGGGTTGGGGACGTCAAAGCCGATCACGTGCGCAGTGAAATCCACCCCGCGCGCTTCCAGTTCCTTGCCGACCTGGCAGGGATCCATTTCGCAGGTTTCCTCGCCGTCGGAGACCAGGATCACCGTCGCCTTCTGCTCGCTGATCTTCAGGCTGTCGGCGGCCTGGATCACGGCGGCCGACAAAGGCGTCATGCCTTTCGGGTTGAGTTTGTTGACGGTCGCCAGATAGGCCTTGGAATCCAGCGGGCCGTAGGGGATCAGCGTCTCGATGTCCTTGCAGTCGCCCTTGCTGCGATGACCGTAAGCGACCAGACCCAGCGCATCGTCGGCCTTCCAGTGGCCCACCAGGTCGGCGACAGCCGCGCGCGCGATCTCGATTTTGGTCTTGCCCTCGATCTGGCCCCACATCGAGCCGGAGGCATCCAGCACCAGAACGACGTTCTCTGCGGATGCGGCGGTGGTCGTCAACAACAAGCTGGCGAGCACTGTTCGGATCATCTTGGCCTCCGTTCCGGGCAAACACATGTACAACGCGACCCGACTTGCACAGGTGCCAGGTGGCTTTGCGTTGGAGTCAACTGCGGCACGCTGCAGCCACCTGCGCCCGCGCCGATCTCGCTGCGACGCGCTTGGCGGCGCATATATGCGCGTCGCGATCATTTGCGTTCTGCTCAGGATTTCGAGCCAGCGGGACAGCTGCGAGTGCGTATCCTGCGTCTGCTGCCGTGCGCTTTCGATACGGAAGCAGGATCGGAGCGCGGTGTCGATTCTGGCCCAGGGGGAGCGAGTGGTGACAGGCGAGACAGCTATTCCGGGCCGGTCTGGGCCGTACTCGAACGCAAGCAGACTCCTGTTCGCGATGACCCTGCTGACCGGACTGTCGGCGACTCCGGCGTTGGCAGGCACGTACGTCTACTGGGTCAACAGCAACAATTCCATCGGTCGCGCCAACATCGACGGATCGGGGGTGTCGGCGCAGTGGCAGTACGTCTCGAACGGGCAGGTGTCCGGCCTGGCGCGTGACACCGGGCATCTGTACTTCCCAAACTACGAGTTCCAGTCCAATTTCCGCACGATCGGCCGCATCAACAGCGATGGCAGCGGCCTGAATGTCAGCTTCATCAACGCCACGGCTGGGCAGGGTCTGGTGTGGTCGGCCGCCGTGAACAACACCCACATTTATTGGTCGGATCCGGGCCGCGGGACCATCGGACGTGCCAATGTGGACGGCACGGGCGCCAACCTCGATCTGATCCAGTACACCGTCAACGCGGCGATCCGCAGCTACAACATTGCCGTGGACGGCGCCCACATCTACTGGTCGACCGACAACAACTGGATCGCCCGCGCCAATCTCGATGGCAGCGGTGTGCAGCCCAACTTCATCCCCGGCAGCGACCCGCGCGCGATTGTGGCGAACAGCACGCACATCTATTGGGCCAACTTCGCGACCAATCGCATTGGCCGCGCCAACTTGGATGGCAGCGGCGTCAACCAGAACTTCATCAGCACCAGCCGGCCGCCGTTGGGCGTGGCCCTCGATGATCAGTACGTGTACTGGTCGAACTACTACAACTTGGCCACCCCGAACTCGGGCTCGATCGGTCGCGCCAATCTGGACGGGAGCGGGGTCGATAACGCCTTCATTTCCGCCATAGAGCCCACCCAGATCGCCGTGGGCTCCGATACGGAAGGCTACGCCAACGGCTTTGAGTGAGGCGGATTGCCGCGGCCGCTCACAGGAGCGTTCTGCGGCGCCGGTGGCGGCTGGACGCAGGCGTGGTCTCGTCGTAGCAAGGTGCAACGCCCGCGCGCAACCACCTTGGCGGATCGCGCGTCGATTGCGGGTTATGCGTACCAGACCCCACTGGAGTACGCCATGGTCGCATCTGCGCGTGTGTCGCTCACGGCCCGCCGAGGGCTACGTCGTCGCCTGATCCCGATTCTCTGCGGTCGCTGCCTGACGCTGGCCGCTGGTCTGGCCTGGATGCCGGTGCAGGCGGCGGTGTTCGTCGTCGATTCCACCACCGCCGGCAGCGCCTGCACCAGCGCGCCCGCCGATTGCAGCCTGGTCGGCGCGATGGTGCTGGCGAATGCGCAGGCCGGTTTGGACACGATCGAATTCAACATTCCGATGACCGACCCGAACTGTCAGGCGGCGAGCGGAGTGTGCCGGATCACCTTGCCGGCGTTCTCGGCAATGCCCAGCGTCCAGCAGGCCTTGGTCATCGATGGCTACACCCAGCCGGGATCGCAGCCCAATACGCTGGCCGCACCCGGGCCGAACAACGCGCAGCTGAAGATTGAGATCACGTCGAGCGAGGAGGGCGTGCAATCGAGCAGTTGGTTTCTGGCCAACGGCAGCGTGCTCACGCTGCGCGGGCTGGCGCTGTTTCCGCGCGGCACCATCGTCGGCGCGCTCGGCGGGGCGAGCGTCACGCTGCAGGGCAACTGGTTCAACCTGACGGCGGCGGGAACACCGCCGACCCACGGCGTGACCAGTTCGCCGATCGTGCTGTCCAACGCCAACCAGAGCGTACTGGTCGGCGGACCAGCACCGGCCGATCGCAATGTGATCGCCGGCGCTGGCGTCGATGTCGGGAGTCCGCCCTTGCCCGGGGGTGGCAGCATGTTCTTGCGCGCCAACAGTGCATCCAATAGTCAGGGCGTGCTGCGCCTGCAGGGGAATCTGATCGGATTGGCGCCCGATGGTGTGACTGCGCTGCCCTTGCGCGACGCCGTGACCATCCATGTTGGCGACGACGGTTTTCAGCAGCCCGATATCCGCATTCTCGACAACCGTCTGGTGCGCCCGCTGCGCAACTTCGGCGGCGGCTTTGGTGGCGGCTTCGTGTTTCAGATCCCGCGCGTGATGACCGAGCCGGCACGCGTGCAGGGCAATGTCTTTGGCCTGGCCGTTGACGGCAGCGTGCCCGGCATCGAGGGCGACATCGTCGAGGTGACGCTGGGCAACAGCGCGCGTGTTGCGCGCCTGTTGCTGGGCGGTCTGGCGCCTGGCGAGGGCAATCTGTTTGTCGGCGGCCTGCGCCAGGGCAGCACGCGCCAGGGCAGTGCAGTGCTGCTGCCGAGTGGTGCCGTGACGACCTTTGTCGAGATGGTGGGCAACCAGCATCTGGGCAGCGATGGACTGGCACTCGATATTCCGCACACCACCTCGGGCGGCGGCTCCGCGCGCGGGCGCAGCCCGATCGACCCGGGTGACGTCGATGGTGGCGCCAACGCGGGGCAGAACCCGCCGGAGATCACCAGTTACTCGGTCGCTGGCAATCAACTCAGTCTGATCTACCGGGTGGATTCCTTGCCCGCGCAAACGGCCTATCCCTTGCGCGTCGACTTCTACCGGGCGCTCGCCGATGAGGGGGCGGCGTTGATTGGCAGCGACAGCTACACGCTGGCTGAGGCCGGTAGCCTGAAATCCGTGGTGTTGACGCTGCCGGCCGGCATGCAGCTCGGCGCGCAGGATGTGGTCGTGGGCACGGCCACCAATGCGAACGCGCAATCGAGCGAGGCCAGCTACTCGCCGCTGACGCTGGAAATCCTGAGCGCGGAGCCGAGCAGCTGCGTCAGCAGCGACTCGCTGTTTTGTTCGGGACTCGAGAGCCCGCCGCTGCGATCACTCAACGTCCGCGTGCGCGCCACCAGCACGGTGTTTCAACCCAGCGGCACGCTGCGGGTCAGCGGACGCGCAATTAGCTGCACGGCTCAGCTGGCGCCCACCGGCACGCCCTTGCAGAGCGAGGGACGCTGCATCCTGGCCGGCGCCGGCGCGCCTGGCAGCGTCACCGTCAGCGCTGAATACGACACGCTGAGCGGCCCCTTCGGCGACCCGGCCTCGGGCGGCAATATCATTCAGAATCAGGTGTTTGTGATTCCGTCGGGTTGAGGAGGAGTGCGGTGGTCCAAGGCGCCGCCGCATCGATCAAGCCCCGGACGTGCGCCGATGCCATTGCCCCAGTCGACGTTGCGGTCCATGCGCTCCAGCAGCGCGGCAGCCGTGTCGACCGTCTCCGCTGCCAGCGGCATGGACAACCCCAATGCCACCCACCCTGCGTATCTCCGCACGACTCTGTGCATCACTGACCCCCAAGATACTGATACAGCAGCCCAAGAGTGCGCCTTAGGGAACCTCCAGACAAGTTTCGTGATCCGCATAGCGAGTCAGAATCGTCCGCCCCTGCAAGCCATCGGCGCTCACCTGTGAGAGACCGATGCAACCGCCATTGCTGGCAAATACCCATACAGTCCCTGTCTCGCCTACGGCGCGCTTACTCGCTCTGCAAACTGGCGGTCCCGGGTCCCGGGTCCCGGGTCCCGGGTCCCAAGTCCCGGACGCTCCCATGTTTGGCAAGAGGTTCCTTTGGCGTGTTTCCCCCGTGGGTGGAGCATGAGAGGCGCGCCGGGGGCGTGCAAGCGGACCTTGGCGTGCACCCACGCGATCAAACCCCGGACATGCGGCGACGCCATCGCCCCACGAGCAGGGACGTGATGCCGGCCACCACGCCCCAGAAGGCAGAGCCGATGCCGGCCAGGCTGAGGCCGCTCAAGGTCACCAGGAAGGTGATCAATGCGGCTTCGCGATCGGCTTCCTGCGCCAAGGCCAGCGCCAGCGAGCCGCCGATGGTCCCGAGCAGCGCCAGGCCGGCAATGGCAGAGACGAAGGCTTTGGGAAAGGCGAGCAGCACGCCTGCGACGGCGCCGCCGTACAGACCGATGAGCACGTAGATGGCGCCGCAGGACATGGCCGCGACATAGCGCCGCGCCGGGTCCTCGTGTGCCTCGCGGCCCATGGCGATGGAGGCGGTGATCGCGGACAGATTGAGCGCAAAGGCGCCGAACGGCGCCAGGATCAGCGTGGCTGCGCCGGTCAGCGTGATCAGCCGCGAGATCGGCAGTTCATAGCCGGCGGCGCGAATGGCAGCCACGCCCGGCAGGTTCTGCGAGGCCATGGTAACGATGAACAGCGGCAGCCCCAGACTGAGCAGCGCTGGCCAATGCCACTCGGGCATGACGAACTCGGGCAGCACCATGCTGAGGTTCACGCCCGCCAGATGCATCTGGCCGCGCAGCAGGCAGATCGCCAGTCCGACCGCCAGCACCAGCGGCACCGCGTAGCGCGGGGCGAAGCGGCGCCCGAGCAAGTAAGCAAGCAGCATCAGGATCACCAGCAGAGGATCGGCCGCGGCCGCGCTGAAGGCGTCCAGACCAAAGCGTGCAAGCACCCCGGCCAGCAAGGCCGCCGCCAGCGCCAGCGGGATGCGCGCCATCAGCCGGCTGAACAAACCGGTGGCGCCCGCCAGCAAACACAGCAGTCCGCTGAGCAGGAAGGCGCCGGTGGCCTCGGCCAGCGTGTATCCACCCGCCGCGGCGCCCGTGGCGAGCACCGCCGCGCCCGGCGTGGACCACGCCACCATCACCGGCTTGCGCAGCCACCAGGACGGCAGCAGGCTGCACAAGCCCATGCCCACGCCGAGCGCCCACATCCACGATGCCAACTGCGCCGACGTCGCGCCGAGCGCCGTGGCCGCCTGGAACACGATAGCGACCGAGCTGGTGAAACCCACCAGCACCGCGATGAAGCCGGCTGTCAGGGCGGACAGCGACAGGTCCGTCCAAAGGCGGCGCTGGGGCAGAGGGCTCATGGGCGGAGCATAACGTCGCCGCAATGCTCATGTTCCGGGCAGCGGCCCCAGAAGTGCGCACGCATTTGAGCTGGGACAGACGGTGCCTCCGTTACTCCTCGGGGGCACGGCACTACGCCGGCACCGGAGCGGAACATGAGCGCAAAGATCTTGTATTGGAACGACGAGGCCATGGAGTGCAATCGCATCGACTTCAGCGGGGGCAGCGGCGAGATGCCGGAAAACGGCGGGCCGACCTTGAGTTCGCGCGCGCTGGCATTGGCCCATCTGGCCATGAACGACGCCTATTTCTCCATCTACGGCGGCCACACCTATCTGAGCTACTTGCCCATCGCGCCCGGTCTGGACGCCGAGACGGCGGCGGTTGCAGCCATGCACGAAGCACTGCTGCGGTTGTTCCCGCGGCAGTCGGCGCGCTTGCAGCGGCGTTGGAGTGCCTACGTCAGTCAGTACGGAATCGGCCCGACGGCCAGCCTGGATCACGGCCGACGGGTGGCGCGCGATGTCCTGCACCATCGCAAGGACGACAAGGTCAAGCCGGAACCCTACGCCCCGCAGGCGCGCACCGATCATCGTTCCGACCCCACGCATCCCGGGCAGGACGCGCACGGTGTGCAATACGGCGCCAATCCGCCGCTCCTCGTCCGCGCTCCATACCCATCTATCGCTCCGGTGCCGCTGGGCGACCTTCCGCGGGCAACCCAGGAGGTGCGTGAGCTGGGCGGCGAGTCCCACGCCAACACGACGCGTCGCACGCCGGACCAAACCGTGCAGGCGCTGTATTGGGCCTATGACGGCGTCAATCAGATCGGAACGCCGCCGCGGCTGTACAACCAGGTCGCGCGGGCGGTGATCGCCGCGCACGGGAATCCGAACGATCCGACCGAGTGCGTGCGGGTGCTGGCCTTGGTCAATGCGGCGATGGGGGATGCCGGCATCCTCGCCTGGGCCGAGAAGTACCGCTATCGCTTCTATCGCCCGGTGATCGGAGTACGCGAGGCCGACCCGTCGATGGGACCAGGCGCGACTCCCGCCGCCGCGCTCACCGGCGCGCACTGCGATCCCACCTGGCTGCCCCTGGGCGCGCCACAGTCGAACACGCTGGATGCCCCGTTCACGCCGCCTTTCCCTGCGTACCCCTCGGGCCACGCCACCTTTGGCGCTGCGGCCTTTCAATCGCTGCGCTTGTACTACCGCGCCAAGCTGGGCAAGACCTGGGGTGAGCGCGAGGCGGATGATTTGGCCTTCGAGTTGGTTTCCGACGAACTGAACGGTTCGACCTTCGACCGTACCGGCGTGCGTCCGCGCCATGTGCGCAAGTTTGACAGCCTGTGGACTGCGATGCGCGAAAACGCCTACAGCCGGGTGCTGCTTGGCGTCCACTGGAGTTTCGACGCATTTGCCGAGAACGATCCGAAGTACGGTCAGCGCATCGGCGGCGTGCCTCTGGGGCTGGCGATCGCGGAGGACATTGCGGACCGTTGGAAGTAATCGGCAGGCGCCTGCGACAACACGCGGACTCAAAAGGTCCGCGTGTTGCGCGCGTGTGGGCATAGGCTGCACAAGCCCCGGCTCCCGGGCGCCTGAACCGCGCAGTAGACTCGGGTGCCCGCCCTGCTGCGATGTCTGCGCACAGGTGTGCCGATCTATTGCCGGAGTCTGTGCATGTCGAAGCTCGCCTTGTGGTCTCGCAGTCTGAGTGTGGGCGCGCTGTGCGCCAGCGGGGTGTACGCGCAGAGCCCGGATCCGGTCACGCCGATGACGCCGGACCGGGTCGAGCATTACGAGCAGACGCGGCCCTGGGCGGATTACGTGCGGCGTGAGTACATGGTGCCGATGCGCGATGGCGTGAAGTTGTACACCGTCGTCGTCATGAAGAAAGGGGTGAGCAAGGATGCACCCATCCTGCTATCGCGTACGCCTTACGACGCCAGCGCCCAAACCGGTCGCGTCAAGAGCCAGCGCATCGTCGACATCCTCGAGGTGATGGACGCCGAGTTCGTGCAGGACGGCTACATCCGTGTTTATCAGGACATTCGCGGTATGCACAAGTCGGAAGGGGAGTGGGTGCTCAACCGCCCGCTGTCCGGCCCTTTGAACGACACCGGCATCGACGAGTCCACCGACGCTTACGACACCATCGCGTGGCTGATCGAGCACACGCCGGAAGCAAATGGCAAGGTCGGCGTCATCGGGTCGAGCTACCTTGGTTACACCGCGCTGATGACACTGATCGATCCGCATCCGGCGCTGAAGGCGGTGATTGCGCAGAGTCCGATGGTGGACGGCTGGATGGGCGACGACTGGTTTCACAACGGCGCTTTCCGGGTCAACTCGCTGAGCTTTCCGCTCAGTCAGGGCTACCACCAGGGCGATGGTGGTGGCGAGTTCGCGCTCGGCGGTGGCGATGACTACTCGCGCTATCTGGAGGCAGGCTCGGTCGCGGATTTCGTTCAGCTGGTCGGTGCCGAGCACGTGCCCGGCATTCGCAAGTTTCTGGAAAACCCGGCGTACACGCCGTTTTGGTCGCTGCAGGCGGTCGATCGCTTGCTCGCCGCGCGCCCGCACACGGTGCCTACCATGCTGGTGGTCGGCCAATGGGATCAGGAAGACAGCTACGGCGCGCCGGCGGTCTACCGCGCGCTGGAACCCAAGGATCGCAACAACGATCGCGTGTCGCTGGTGATTGGTCCCTGGCGTCACTCCGGCTTCAACCACTATGGCTATGACCTTGGCGCGCTCACCTTCAACGGCGATACCGCGCACGAATGGCGTGTGAAGTACGCCAAACCCTTCTTCGATCATTGGCTGCGCGGCGGCCCGGATCCGCATACGCCGCCGGTGCTGACCTACGCGACCGGCGCCAACCAGTGGAATGAGTCGCCGCGCTGGCCGATGGGCAGCGCCAAACCCTTGTATCTGGGAGCCAATGGCGTCGCCAGCTTCAGCAAGGCCGATACCGCGGGTTCAGAGGAATACATCAGCGATCCGGCCAAGCCGGTGCCCTTCCTGCCGCGTCCGATCGACATGAACGATCCCGCGCAGTGGAAGCCCTGGCTGGTCCACGATCAGCGCTTCGTCACCGGGCGCCCGGATGTCGCGGTGTGGACCAGCGCGCCGCTGGAGGCGGCCGTGCACATCATGGGCGCGCCCGAGGTCGAGCTGTACGCCGCCACCACAGGCAGCGACGCCGACTGGGTGGTGAAACTGATCGACGTCTATCCCAACGACGTGCCGGAGGATGCGTCGCAGGGCGCCAAACCGTCGATGGCCGGCTATGAGTTGCCGATCGGCATCGAAATTTTTCGCGGTCGTTATCGCCAGAATTTCGCCGAGCCGGCGCCGATCGAGCCCGGCAAGGTCGAGCACTATCGCTGGGCGCTGCCGAATGTGGATCACGTGTTTCTGCCTGGCCATCGCCTGATGATCCAGGTGCAATCCACGCTGTTTCCGCTGTACGACCGCAATCCGCAGACCCACGTTGCCAACATCATGCGGGCCCGCAAAGAGGACTACCGCAAAGCCACGCAGAGCATCTGGTACGGCGGCACCACCGCCAGCGCCGTCGTGCTGCCGGTGGTTGCAAGCGGTCCGCGGTAGCCACGCCTGCCTTGCGCGCGCAGGGCAGGGCGGGCGATAGCGACCGGCTTACTCGAAGCCGTCGCGGAACACGGCGCTGTAAACGTAGACGCGGCCCACATTCACGTTGCTGCCGTCGTCGTGGCCTACCGATCCGATGATCAGGTGCCCGTCCTGCGCCGCGATCGCGTTCCCGTAAAAGTCCTGGTCGGTGCCGGCGCCACGCAGCCAACTGCGGCCCTCAACCCAACTGGGGCTCGGCGTCGTCAGGTACTGGAACTCGTGGACCGCGCCGACCTGGCCTGAGCTGCCGAAGCCCTGGCGGATGTCGCCGATCAACAGCCGACTGTTGCCATCGAGAATCAGACTGGCGCCGAAGCTCTCAGCGGCGGCGCCGCCGGGCGAGGCGATCCTTTGCTGCTCGACCCAGACACCGCCGACGCGGGCAAAGACGAAGGCGGCGCCGCGCAGGTCGCCCGGCGTTTCCACATCGAAAGGCGCGCCCACCACCAACTGTGAGGCATCCGCCGAGAGCGCCATGCTGGATCCGAACACCTGTGCCGAGTCGGCAACCGGCACGCTGGAGCGGAAGCGCTGGACCTGCGCGAATGTCGCATTGGCGCCATTCCCGGTGCGCAGGTACTCGTAGACGTAGCCGCGGCTGAGTCCGCTGGTCATTTCCTCCGGCGCAGCTGCAAGCACCCGCGTACCGCGGGCCAGCACGCGCAGTCCCAGACGAATATTGCTCGTCGAACCGGAGAACTGGCTGTGATAGATCCAGGTTTCGAAGTTGGGATCGTAGCGATACAGCTGCACCTGGCCCTCATCGTTGAGGCCCGCCCGCGGCACGCCGACGGCCAGCCAGCCGGCATCCGCCGAGAGATGAAAGCCGAAATAGTCGTCGGCTGAGACGGCGGCGCCCGGCACCAGCGTCTGCGCGAGGGCAAATTGACCGGCGACCAGGGTGTAGACGTAGACCTCGCCGCGCGCTGTGACGCCGGAGACGGTGCGGAAGGGTGCGCCGACAATCAAGGAGTTGCCGACGAAGATGACGTGTTGGCCGAAGCCATCACCAGCGGCAGGTGTCGGTGCCTGGAGCACGCCGAGCAAGCTGTAGGCATCGCCGTTGCGCGTGTACACCCACACCGCACCGGGCGCGCCCAGGCTGCTGACGCCCGGCGCACCGACGGCCAGATACTGGGCGTTGGCGGCCACACTCTGCCCAAACAGTCTGGCGGTCGGCAGCCCGTTGCCGGCGCCTGCCAGACTCAGGTCCGGCGTCGGCGTCAACGCGCTCGCCGTTGCCGCATACAGGCTCGCCACGGCGAGCAGGGTACGGATCGCCAGAGACATGATGGTGACTCCCAAAATGGACAGACGATCAGTGTCTTCAGCGCAAGCCAGTCGGGCATCCCAGATTCAGGGGGGCGAGCTCGCGACTGGCGCTTCCACGTCGACACTGGGCCGTGCCCACAGGCCTACGTGTTACACTTGTGGGTCCGTCCGGCAGAGCGCGCGCGTAGGCGCGGTGCGGTCCGGGTGCAGCCCTGGATTCAGGGTGTAAGTCTTTGAAATCACGGAGTTTGCATGGCTGACCTGGCCAAAGAAGTGCTGCGCGTCAATATCGAAGACGAGATGCGCCAGTCGTATCTGGACTACGCGATGAGCGTGATCGTCGGGCGCGCGCTGCCGGATGTGCGTGACGGCTTGAAGCCGGTGCATCGTCGCGTGCTGTACGCGATGAAGGAACTCGGCAACGACTACAACAAGCCGTACAAAAAGTCAGCGCGCGTGGTCGGTGACGTCATCGGTAAGTACCACCCGCACGGCGACACCGCCGTCTACGACACCATCGTGCGCATGGCGCAGCCCTTCTCGCTGCGTTATCTGCTGATCGACGGCCAGGGCAACTTCGGTTCGGTCGACGGCGACGCGCCGGCGGCGATGCGATACACCGAGGTGCGTCTGACCCGGCTGGCGCACGAGTTGATGCGCGATATCGACAAGGACACCGTTGACTACCAGCCGAACTACGACGACAAGGAACTGGAGCCCACGGTGCTGCCGACCGTGGTGCCGAACCTGCTGATCAACGGGTCCTCCGGTATCGCTGTCGGCATGGCGACGAATATCCCGCCGCACAACTTGACCGAGGTGGTAAACGCGCTGATCGCGTTGATCAAGGATCCGGATCTGTCGATCGAGGATCTGATGCAGTACATCTCGGGCCCGGATTTCCCGACCGCCGGCATCATCAACGGCTCCTACGGCATCCGCGAGGCCTATCGCACCGGTCGCGGTCGCATCCTGGTCCGCGGCAAAGCCGAGATCGAGGTCGAAGGCAATCGCGAAGCGATCATCATCACCGAGCTGCCGTATCAGGTGAACAAGGCGCGGCTGGTCGAGAAGATCGCCGAACTGGTCAAGGCCAAGGAAATCGAGGGCATCGCGTCCGATGGTCTGCGCGATGAGTCCGACAAGGACGGCATGCGCGTGGTCATCGAGGTCAAACGCGGCGAGAACGCCGAGGTGCTGCTGAACAAGCTGTACAAGCAGACCCAGCTCGAGACCGTGTTCGGCATCAATATGGTGGCGCTCGTCGGTGGTCAGCCGAAGACGCTGAATCTGAAGGAAATTCTCGAAGCCTTCCTGCGCCATCGGCGCGAAGTGGTGACGCGTCGGACCATCTTCGATCTGCGCAAGGCGCGCGCCCGCGCCCATGTGCTGGAAGGTCTTACGGTGGCGCTCGCCAACATCGACGAGATGATCGAGCTGATCAAAACCAGCAAGGACGCCAACGAGGCGCGCGAGCGCATGCTGGTCAAGCGCTGGGAACCGGGTTTGGTGCGCGCGCTGCTGTCGGCGGCCGGCGCGGATCGCTCGCGTCCGGAAGACCTGCCGCCTAGCGAAGGCCTGTTCGACGATGGTTATCAGCTGTCGGAGACGCAGGCCAAAGAAATCCTGGAAATGCGCCTGCAGCGCCTCACCGGCTTGGAGCAGGACAAGCTCACCGAGGAGTACAAGACCATCCTGGCGGCGATCACCGAACTCTTCCGCATCCTGGAAGAGCCCGGTCGCTTGATGGAAGTGATCGAGGGTGAACTGGTTGCCATCCGCGACGAATACGGCGACGAGCGTCGCACGCGCATCGAGCACAGCCAGTCCGACCTCGACATCCTCGACCTGATTCCGCCCGAAGACGTGGTGGTGACGCTGTCGCACGCCGGCTACATCAAGCGCCAGCCGCTGACGGTGTATCGCTCGCAACGTCGAGGTGGCAAGGGCAAGTCGGCTACGGCATTGAAAGATGAGGACTTCATCGAGCGCCTGTGGATCGCCAACACGCACGACACGCTGCTGGCCTTCACCGGTCACGGCCGGGTGTTCAAGCTGCCGGTGTATCAGGTGCCGGAGGCCAGCGCCGGATCGCGCGGGCGTCCGATCGTCAACATGCTGCCCTTGGAAGCCGGCGAGAAGATCCAGGCGGTGCTGCCCGTGCACGCCTTTGTCGACGACCGCTATGTGTTCTTCTCGACGCGCCAGGGCGTCGTCAAGAAGACGCCGCTCAGCGATTTTGCCAACGTGCGCACCAACGGCATCCGTGCGGTGGAGTTGGACGACGGCGATGGCCTGGTCAATGTGGCGCTGACCGATGGCAGTCGCGACATCATGCTGTTCGGTAGTCACGGCAAGGCAGTGCGCTTTGCCGAAGACGAAGTGCGCCCGATGGGCCGCACCGCGCGCGGTGTGCGTGGCATGCGTTTGCCTGAGGACGAGGCGGATGCGCGCGTCGTGGCCATGCTGATGGTGGACGGCGACGGCGACATCCTGACTGCTACTGCACGCGGCTTTGGCAAGCGCACGGCGGTAGCGGAGTTCCCGCAGAAGGGCCGCGGTACGCAGGGCGTGATCGCGATTCAGACCAGCGAGCGCAACGGTGCGCTGGTGGGCGCCATCCAGCTGACCGACAAGCACGATGTCATGCTGATCTCCGACCAAGGCACGCTGGTGCGCACGCGCGCCGCGGAGATCTCGCAGGTGGGCCGCAATACCCAGGGCGTGACGCTGATTCGATTGCCGGACGACGAAACGCTGGTCGGATTGGAACGACTGGATGCCTTGGCCGAGGACGAAGGCGAGTCACCGCCGGCTGCTTGAGCGAGTGACCCACATCCCAGGAACGGCGACCACGGTCGCCGTTCCTCGTTTGGGGGCTGTCGACTGGCTCTTCACATCGAAATACGAATAATGATTCGTGTATCGATGACCGGGCCCCGCTGGCAGCGTGCAATGCGCTGCGATGTCGGCATCGAGTGGCCCTCCCCCCACTCGTCGTCTGGAGCCCTAGCGTATGGACGCTGTGATTGCATTCTTGTTGAGCGATTTTCTCGGTCAGGCCACCTGGTTGTGGCTGGTGTTCATGACCATCGTGCTGGCACTGCTGGCCTTCGACCTTGGCGTGCTGCACAAGGATCAGCAAGAAATTGGCGTGCGGGAGAGCCTGTGGCTGTCCGCTGGCTACATCGGCGTCTCGCTGCTGTTCGGTGCCTGGGTCTGGTGGTACCTGGGATCCCGGTCCGGCATGGACTTTTACACCGGCTTCCTGATCGAGAAGTCCTTGTCGATGGACAACGTGTTTGTCATCGCGCTGATCTTCACCTACTTCGCGATTCCGCCCAAGTACCAGCACCGTGTGCTGTTCTGGGGCATCCTCGGCGTCATCGTGCTGCGCGCGCTGATGATCGGCCTCGGTGCTGCGCTGATAAGCGAGTTCAGTTGGATTCTCTACCTCTTCGGGGCCTTCCTGATCGCCACCGGCATCAAGATGCTGGTGATCGCCGACAGCATGCCGGACATCGCCAACAACCCGGTGCTGAAGTTCCTGCGCGGCCGCATGCGCGTGACTAACGAGTTGAACGGGCAGGACTTCTTCGTCCACCGCCCCGATCCGAACACCGGCACCATGGTGCGCTACGCGACGCCGCTGTTCCTCGCGCTGGTGCTGGTCGAAACGGCTGATCTGATCTTTGCCGTGGACTCCATCCCTGCGATTTTCGCCATCACCCAGGACCCCTTCATCGTCTATACCTCCAACATCTTCGCGATCCTGGGTCTGCGCGCGCTGTACTTTGCGCTGGCGGCGATGATTCACCGCTTCCACTACCTCAAGTACGCGCTGGCGCTGGTATTGATCTTCATCGGCGGCAAGATCTTCCTGGTCAACATCATCGGCAAGACGCCGGCGTGGATTTCGCTGTCGGTCACCGTGGGCCTGTTGGTTGCCGGGGTGATCTACTCGCTGCATCGCACCCGGGGGCAGCCGGCGCCCACCGCGCTCCAGTCCTGATGCAGCACTCGCCCCGCGGTCAGTGACGGCCGCGGGGCAGCATCCGCGAGCAGAAAAAGATGCAATCAGTGCTTGACAGCGTGCATCGATCGATCTAGATTGCAGGGCTCTCGGGCGCACTCGCTGAGTCTGAGACACCTGCCGAGGTGGCGGAATTGGTAGACGCACTAGTTTCAGGTACTAGCGGGGCGACCCGTGAAGGTTCGAGTCCTTTCCTCGGCACCAATTGAAGCTACGGTCGGCAACTAACCGACCGGGCACAAAAAAAGACCGCGCATTGCGCGGTTTTTTTTGGCTGCCGTTGGCGGGATTGAGTGGCTGTCTGGAGCACGCAGTCGGCATCATGGCCAGTGACCACCCTCGCGCCTGGGACTTCGGGCAGCCGATCAGAATCGATAGCCGACCGTGAAGGTGGTGACCACCACGTTGTAGTCCGGGCTGCCTTCACCCAGCGTGATGACGTTGGCCAACTGGTTGGCTGGCGCATTGTCCACTGCCCAATCGGTGGACGCGTAGTCTTCCCACGCCACACGCAGGTGGAACACGATGTCCTTGCGCCAGCGATAGTCGCCGTAGACGCTCGCCGAGGCCAGATCACTGGTGGACGTCGGCAGGTCGGCCCGCGTCAACGCCGACCCGGTGGTCGTCAGAATGTCGGTGTCAGCCTTGGAGTTGACATAGTCGAAGCCCAGCGTGAGCTTGTCTTCCCACACCTTGGTATTGAAGCCGACGCCATAGCTGAACACGTAATCGCGGCTCTGCACTGTCCAATTGCGGGTCGGGTCAATGTATTGCGTGGGGCGTACCGCGCCGCCGGCGAAGCTGCGTCCGTCCTGATCCGACTTGTAGCGTTCTTCCGACGCAAAAGCGTAGGCCGAAGTCTTGTCGGTCGGCGCCCACGACACATCGACGTTGTAGGCACTGACGCGCGAGAAGGTCAATCCCAACTCGGAGTTGCGATAATCGTCCTCGCTGTAGTCGATGCTCGCACTGATGGCCACGGCTTCGTCCGGCATGAAGCTGGCGTACACTTCACCATTCTGGCGGTCACGATCAGCCTGATTGTATTTGCGCAGGCCCGGCAGGTTCTCGAAGGGGAAACCGCCTACCAGCGGTAGCAGCGTGTTGTAGTAACCGGGCGCATAACCACCGAGCAGGGTTTCATAGCCCAGATACTCGCTTCCGCCATCGCGCGTAGAATCGGTCAGGCGCACGCCGCCGCTCCAGTACTCGCTGCCTTCGAGCGCGAAGTTCAGCGCGTAGCGGTTCTCATCGATCTCCTCGCGCTCCTGGTGCGGACGCTCGGTGCTGCGCCACTCGGCCTCACCGCTGACGCGCAACCATTCGGCAGCGTTCCAGGTGCCATCCAGCTTGAAGGCCTGGATCTTGTAGCTCTTGGGCTCGTTGTAGCGGCGCTGATTGCTGGTTGCCGCCGTGTTTTGCGCCAGCGAGTCGCCGCCGATGTAGACGAACTCATGCTCCTCGGTCTTGTTGTCGTGGTCATCCAGTTTGTAGCTGGCGGCTACGGCAAGCGTATCCCAGGGCTGACTGGTGAGGCGCAGACCGACATAGGTGGTATCGACCTCGCCATCCAGAGAGCTGACCGGCAAAGGCTGCGTGATAGTGGCCGCGATCGCCGGGTTGATCGTGTAGGGCAGGAAGTCCTCGTTCTGCGTTCCGCGACCAAAAGACACATTCGCGCTCAAGCGGGTGGTTTTGCTGAAGCTCCAGCCACCGCTCAAATTGATCTGATGAAACTGGTTGTCGGGTTCCAGATGCATTTGCCCCTGGCCAGTAGGGTAACCGACATTGGCGGTCGCGGTCCATCCGCTGATGGTCGAGTAGGGGTTCTGCCAGATCAGCGAGCTATTGCCATCGTTAAACAGCGAGACGTAATAGCCGACGCTGAATTGCTTGGTGGCATCGGCAAAGGAGAGCACCGCATCCAGTTGCTGCGTTTCGTAGTCCACGGGTTCCGGTGCCAGCACCGCGCGGGGATTGCCGCCGCTGTTGCCGATGGTCAGTGCAATGGTCTTGTTGCCATCTTTCTGCTCTCGGCTGTAGTTGGCATCGAAATGCCAGCCCGAGGGCAGCACCAGATCGCCACCGACATCGAAGCGCTTGCGACTGTGCTCGATGCCAAAGGTGCGCAGACTGGGCAACAGCTGCGTCATCGTGGCGGTGGTCTGCCCAGCGACCCAGCCAGTCGGCAAAGTCAGGTTGGTGGAGCCGGGATTGGTGAAAATGGTCTGCGCATCGTCCAACTGATAATGCGGGATTTCGTCGAAGCCGATATGAAAATCATAGCGGCCCTGCTGTCCGAACTCGAAGCTGAGTTCGCGCGACTCGATCCCCAGATTCCGCCCGCTCAATCGCCAGTAGCCGGCATCGTCACCGTCCCAGGCGCCGCGCTTGTAGATGTCCAGATTGACGATCGGGAACAGGCCTTCGTCTTCGAGGCCGGTATAGCGACCAAAGCGATAAGACGGGTCTGACACATCGCCGAATCCGACCTCGATCTCGCTCTTGACGACGGTCTGTTCTTCCAGGAGCTCTTCCAGATTCTGGGCTGGCGCCTGGTCTTCGCCGTCCAGGGCGAAGTCGTCCTGGGCCTGCACGCCGCTACCACTGATGGCAACGGCCAGCACCGTGGCCCACAGGCTGCCGCGCACGAGGTGGTCGCGGATGGCCTGGCTCAGCATTTTGCGCTGGATGTTCATGGCTGCTCTCGCATGCTTGTCGTGTGGGGTTCAGCGCGTGAAGCGGGCGCCGGAGGGATGGTTGGAACCGTGCACTTCACCGTGACAGTTCATGCAGTTCTTGTGCAGCAGTTGCTGAGCGCCGGACGGGCGCGTCGCGCCGGGCAAACCGGTGCCGCTGTAGGCCGTGCTGGGGTGCTGGTTGGCCATGTGGCAGGTCTGGCACAGCCACGGACCGCGCTGCTTGAGCATGCCGGTATGAACCGAGCCGTGCGGTGAGTGGCAAGTGCTGCAGTCCTCGCTGACCGGCTGGTGCTCCCACAGGAAGGGGCCGCGCTTGTCGGCATGGCAGGTGAAGCAGGTTTCGTTGACGGTGTTGCGCGCCAGCAGTCCTTCGCTGGTGGAGCCATGCGGATCGTGGCAGCCGGAGCAACTCATCTCGCCCTCGCGCAGCGGGTGGCGATAGGGTTTGACCAGATTGGCGCGCTGATCCTTGTGGCAGGTGATGCAAACGTCGGCTTGCGTGGTCTTGTCCATGACCGGATCGTTGGCGACGTGAATGTCGTGGCAGTTGGCGCAGCCCACGTTTTCAATCTGATGGCGTCCGCCTTCCCAATGGGTGAGCTGCCGGCCCATGTGGCAGGTCTGGCATTGCTCGGCGCCAACGCGTGCGTCAGCTTCCTTGAAAGTGACATCAGGGGCAGGGCGGTGATCCTTGTCGCCGTCCATGTGCGCGTCACTGGCGCCGTGGCAGCTGGTGCAACCGTGCGTGGCCATCGGCGTGCGCCCGTCTGCCACCACGCCATGCCGGGTCTGGGTGATCGGCAGCACTGCGTGCTCGGAGGTTTCATCGTGACATTTCAGGCACTTGCGTGTGCCCGGATTGTCGGCGCCGGTGCCGGCTGCCGCATCCTGCGCCAGGGCGCTCGTGCCCACCAGCAGTGCGCATGTGCCGAGCAGGACCAGGTACATCCATCGCTTGATCGCCTGCATGAGGATTCCCCAGGGTTGCGTGGTTGAAGAGTGGGGCGCGCGCAGCGCCTCAGCGTTTGCCTGCGACGAAATCAGCGCTGCCGCTGTCCAGCGTCAGCTTGTGCTCCATCGAGACGTAGTGGAAACGTCCCTGGGTCTGACCGTCATGGATCGCGAAGCCGATCGGATACACCTGGCCGGCAGCGAAGCTGTTCTGGCCACTGCCAGTGCCCGCCAGTGGCCGCGCAATCACCACCGTCCATTCGCCGCCATTGAACGATGCCTCGGCGCTGACGCTGGTTGGACTGGCGTCGTTGCGCTTGTCGAGGATGTAGCCGTTGACCGCGACCGCGGGCTGGCTCGGATTGAGACCTGCGCTCCAGTACTCGGCATAGGTGCCGGCGGCCAGCGCCGCCGTGAGGTCGGCCGCCGGCTTGATATTGGCGCCGCCGCCCTGACGCGACAGCTTGACGCGCGAGGCGCCAAGATACTTGTCCTGCGGCGCAGCACCCGCGCTGGGCATGCCCTTGCTGTCGTCGTGGCAGGCGGCCCAGCAGCCACCACGCTGAGCTTCCTTCAGCGCGGGATTGGCGATGAACACCGTCGCCCGCGCGGCGTATTTCTGGTCCTGGCCGGCCTTGGTGCCGGTGTCTTTCCATTGCAGGCGGAAGTACAGCTTGCTGTCGTCGTGGGCCACCTGGACCTTGATCGGCAGCGTGCCCGGTTTACCCGCGATCGGGCTGGGTTCGAGCTTGCCACCCTTGGCCACCTCATTGCCGCCCTCGGTCAGCGCCTCGTTGTCATGGCAGCTGCGGCAGTCCTTGCCGCCACGGAACTTCTGCGCGCCCTCGTGATCGGCCGGGGTCAGTACCCACTCCCACGAGGTCTGGCCCGGGTAGGTCAGCAGCACGTCCTTGGCGGGCACGCCACTCCAATCCAATGCGCTTGCCGATGTCAGCGGCAGCAGGCTGCCCAGAGCGAGCAACAGGGCGGTGCGGGTGTAGGTCTTGGTGGCGGTGCTCATGGTGTACTCCCCGGGGCTCATCACAGCGAGAAATCGTCGGATTCGCCTTCCTTCGCCGGTTCTTCCGGCGCGGTGTGAGCGACTCCCTTGTGGCAATCAATGCAGGTTTCGCCGGTCTTTTCGGCTTCTTCATGGCCCTTGCGTGCCATGGCTTTCTGCTCTTCCGACTTCATGGCCTCGCGGTCATGACAACTGCGACATTCGCGCGAGTCGTTGGCGCGCATCTCGGCCCACACGACCTCGGCCAGTTCCTTGCGGCGCGCGTCGAACTTCTCGCGCGTATCGATCCAGCCAAAAATCTCGCCCGGCACGTCGGTCCAGGCGGCGCGTATCTTGCGCTGCATCTTTGGGATAAAAGCCTTGGCCAGATGGCAGTCTTGGCATTCGGCGCGTACGCCCAGACGGTTGCTGTAATGCACGCTCTGCTTGTACTCGGGCAGAACGAACTCGCGCAGCGAGTGGCAGGAGCTGCCGCAGAACTCATTGGTCGCGGTCATGTGCAGCGTGGTGGTGAAGACGCCGGCAAAGACGAGGCCGCCGATGCCGCCCGCTACCAGAATCGTGCCTTTGGCCCACCGGGCGCTGGGCGTGCGAAACCACTTCCAGAAGCGTCCTATCGCTGCAAACACGGCGTCTCTCCCCAGTTGCCGTGCGCAGGTGCCAGCCGGTCCCGGCCCAGACCCACGCGTTAGTAGTCCGTGAATGCAGTGTGGAGGCAAGCTCTCGGGGACTTCTTGATCCGCATCAACGTGGCCGAAAGCCATGCAACATTTGGTGTCAGATCAATACGACGCGTTCGCATGCCGTGCACCATGCCTGGCACTCGCAGACGCCCTGGGGAGAGCGACGATGGGTAGCGCCAACGTGGCACCGATGACCGGACCGGCCGAGCCCACGCCGGATACGCTGCGTGACCCACTGCAACGCTACTTGCTCGCCACGCGCCCGCCGTTCCTGACGATCACCCTGGTGGGCTGCGTCCTCGGCGTTGCGACGGCTTATGCAGACGGTCAGCCGCTGGCCTTGTCGACGGCGCTGGTGACCATCCTGCTGGCGCTGATGGCGCATGCCGCGGTGAACGTGCACAACGACTATTGCGATCACTTGAACGGCACTGATGCCAACAATCACTCGCGCGTGTTTCCGTTCACCGGCGGCTCGCGATTCATCCAGAACGGCGTGATGACGGCGCAGGCCATGCGCCGCTATGCGCTGGCGCTGTATGCAGCAACGGTGTTGGGCGGGCTGGCGCTGGTGTGGGCCGTGGGTTGGGGGTTGGTGCTGATCGGCTTCGTCGGCGTGCTCACCGGCTGGGCTTATTCCGCCGATCCCTTGCGTTTGAACAGCCGCGGTCTGGGTGAGGTCTGTGTCGCGCTGACCTTCTGGCTGGTGGTCGTCGGCGCTGACTATGTGCAGCGCGGCGCCTGGTCGACGACGCCGATGTGGGCCGGGATCGGTTATGCGCTGCTGACGACCAACATCCTGTATCTGAATCAGTTTCCAGATCGCGACGCCGATATCGCCGCCGGCAAGCTGCACTGGGTGGCTCGCCTGCCGGTGCAGCAAGCGCGCTGGGGCTATGTGTGGATCCTGATGCTGGCGCTGTTGTCGCTGGTGCTGCCGGCAATGCTGGGTGTGCTGCCGCGTGGCGCCGCCCTTGGCGTGGTGGCCGCGGTGCCGGCGTTCCTGGCTACACGGGTCCTGATGCAGCATGCGGGGGAGCCGCGCGCGCTGACGCCGGCGATCCAGCAGACGATTGCAGCCGCCCATCTGGCAGCGGTGGCGATGGCGATCGGTCTCTGGTGGCGGCCCTGAGGCCGGTGCTAGGCTAGTCCGATCATCCCGGCGGTCCCCGGCGTATGCGTACTGAACTGCAGAGCAGCGGTTTCCTGAGTTTCGCCGAGTTCTATCCGTACTACCTGCGTGAGCACAGCCACCCGACCTGCCGCCGGCTGCATTTCATTGGCAGTTGGTGCGTGCTGGCGGTGCTGGCGATCGCCGTGCTCAGCGCCAATCCATGGTGGCTGCTGGGGATGCCGCTGGTGGGCTATGGATTCGCCTGGGTCGGTCACTTCTTCTTCGAGCGCAACAAGCCGGCCACTTTCCGATATCCCTTGTGGAGCCTGTGGGGCGACTGGGTGATGTTCAAGGACATCCTGATCGGCCGCATCCGCTGGTAGCCGGGCGAGGCCCGGCTCTGGCGCTGGCGCGCCCGGATTGCTCAGGAACCCGCCGTCCGCGAGGGAACCACTGAACATGCATCGTGGCCACCTCTCGAGATTTGATCGTATTCCCTGTCTCGCCCTCTGCGCGCTTACTCGTTCTGAAAACCGGCGACAGCGCGTTGCTTGCGCCGCACGGCTGGTCCCCCCGCCCCCTGCCCCCCGCCCCGCTTTTGCTCCTCCGCACTCATGTTTGGCAATCGCTTCGCAAGCTCAAATGGACGATGGTTTCGTAATGACGGGTGTGCGGGAACAGGTCCAGGATCCGCGCCTCGCGGACGGCATAGCGATCGAGCAGTGTCAGATCGCGACGCAGCGATTCCATCAGACAACTGGAGTAAACGATCTGCCCGGCGCCTGAGGTATTCAGCCAGCGCGCCAGATCGGCGCCGATCCCGCGGCGCGGCGGGTTGACCACGACGATGTCCGGGCGTTCCGCCTGGGCGCGCGCCCACTGGGTGGCATCGGCGCACACGAACTGCGCCTGGACCAGCCCGAGTTGGTCTGCACTCTGCCGAGCCGAATCGATGGCTTCGGCGGTGCTCTCGACGCCGACCACCCTGCGTTCCGGGCTGGCCAGATGCAAGGCAAAACCACCGACACCGCAGTACAGATCCCAAAGCAGCCCGCCAGTACTGCCGACGTAGGCCTGCGCCTGGCGGTACAGTGCCGCGGCCAGATCCGAGTGCGTCTGGAAGAAGCTGCGCGGACGCAGCACCAGCGGAATACCGTTCAACCAGGCGGTGATGGACGCTTCACCCCAGAGCGGCATTTCGATCTCGCCCTCGGTGACAGCCTTGTGCTCGGGCAGCAGGTTGACGCTGACTGCGCGCAGGGCGGGCAGGGCGGTGCACAGGGCGGGCAGCGCCAGCCGCAGACGATCGATCGCCTCGCGCGAGCGCAACACCACCCGCAGCATCAAATCGCCGCTGCCGGGCGCCTCGGTGAGCAGCAAGTATTTGGCCTCGCCGCTGCGCGTCGTCAGCTGATAAGGCGGAACGCGCGCGGCGATCAGCCACGCCCGTAGCGACGCAAAGGCCGCGCGGAGGCTGGCCGGATACAGCGGGCAGTCCGGCAGGTCCACGCCTGCACCACCGGGATCGAGGATGCCGAGCGTAGGCGCCTCCAGCGTGCCGCCGACCGCCAGCTTGGCCTTGTTGCGAAAGCCCTGCTCCGCGCTGGTGAGCGGCGGTAGCCAGTTGGGCGCCCAATCCGACAGCGCCTGACGGGCCTCAGCCTGCTTGCGGGCGATCTGCTCCGCATAGGGCAGCGCCAGTTCGCTGCAGGAACGGCAGCGGCCCGCCGCGAAGTCGGCGCAGTCCATCAGAGCGCCCCGGCCGCCGCGCGTCCGGCGCGCCATCCACTGGCCATGCAGGCGGTCAGCAAATAACCGCCGGTCGGAGCTTCCCAATCGATCATTTCGCCAGCGCACCAGACGCCCGGGCGTGCGCGCAACTGCAGATCGGTCTGCAGCGCATCAAAGCGCACCCCACCGGCGCAACTGATGGCCTCGTCGATCGGACGCGTGCGCAGCAGTCGCAGGCTCAGCGCCTTGATCGCTTCAGCGCAGCGTTGTGGATCTTGCAGCGCTGCGCGATCAGTCCGTTCCAGCAGCAGCGCCAGACGCGCCCCGCTCAGTCCGACGCTGCGGCGCAGATGCTCGGTCAGGCTGCGCTTGCCACGCGGCTTGGCGAGCCGCTGAGCCAGCGCAGCAGCGCTCAGATCGGGCGCCAGATCGAGACAAAGGTCGACATAGCCAGCGCGCCGCAGTTGATCGCGCAGTCGCGCCGACAGTGCATAGATCGCACTGCCTTCGACGCCGTATTCGGTCAGCACGAACTCCCCGTGGATCGCGAACTCGACCGGATCCTCGGCCAGACGCAGTTGCACCGACTTGACCGGCGCGCCGGCGTGCTGCGCGCGCAGCTGCGGCGACCAGTCGCACTCGAAGCCGCAGTTGCTCGGCAGAAACGGAGCGCACTGGACGCCGGCGGCCTCCAACACGCCCATCCAGCGGCCGTCGGCGCCCAGCTTGGACCAGCTGGCGCCGCCTAGTGCCAGCACGACGCCGTCCGCGTGCGTCGTCACCGGTCCCGCGGGCGTCTCAAAGCGCAGTTGCCCATCCTGATCCCAGCCGAGCCAACGCCATTGGCAGTGCAATTGGACGCCGCTGGCGCGCAGTCGGCGCACCCAGGCGCGCAGCAAAGGGCCGGCCTTGTAATCGGCCGGAAACACCCGGCCAGAGCTTCCTACTACCGTCTCCACGCCCAGGCCGCGCGCCCAGGCGCGCAGGGCCTCGGCATCGAAATCCTCCAACCAGGCGCCGACCTCCGGAGCATGCTGGCGGTAGCGCGCGACGAAAGCCGGACGCGCCTCGCTGTGGGTCAGGTTCAGGCCACCCTTGCCGGCAATCAGGAACTTGCGTGCGGGCGAGGGCATTTGCTCATAGATGTCTACGGTGGCGCCGAGTGCGCGCGCGGCCTCCGCGGCCATCAAGCCCGCGGGACCCGCGCCAATGACGGCAATGCGGCCGGACATTTACCAGCTGCCGGTGTTGGGCATCGACAGCCATGGCTCGGCCGGCGGCAGCGCGGCGCCGCGCTGCAACAGTTCGATGGAGATCAGATCCGGCGAGCGCACGAAAGCCATCCGCCCATCGCGAGGCGGTCGCGCGATGGTGACGCCGTGATCCATCAGATGCTGGCACAGCGCGTAGATGTCATCGGTGGCGTAGGCCACGTGGCCAAAGTTGCGCGCACTGCCGTAGTCCTCGTCGTCGTAGTTGTAGGTCAGTTCCAGCTGCGCATCCTCGTCCCCGGGTGCGGCCAGATAGACCAGGGTGAAGCGGCCTTTGGGATTGTCCATGCGCCGGACCTCATGCAGCCCGAGCAGCGCGTAGAAGCGCAAGGAGGCGTCGAGGTCGCGAACGCGGACCATGGTGTGCAGATACTTCATGGGGGATCTCCCTCCGCAAAGCGCGAATCATCGTTGAAGTCGGCAGTGCGGTGAAGGCCGACAGCTGCGCGGGCGTGCTCGATGGCCGCAAGCGCGAGTACGACGGCCGCGATGGCGTCCAATTAGTCGTTCGCGAGGATGAAGGCCACGCAGCGATTGCGTCCGGCCTCCTTCGCCTGATACAGCGCGGCGTCTGCCTGATTGATCAGCTGCTCGTGTCCGGGTTCCGACACCCGCTCGAAAATGCTTACCCCAATACTGACCGTGACATAGCCCAGCGGCGACCCTGGATGCGGGAGTCGCAGATCGGCAATCTCCTGCCGGATGCGCTCCGCCAGCGCACTGACATCCGCGGTGCTCAGATTGCTGGCGACCACGGCAAATTCCTCGCCACCGACCCTGGCCGCAAACTCGCTGCCGCGCTGGGCATTTCTGCTGAGCACTTCGGCGACTCGCTGCAGGCAGGCGTCGCCGGCAGGGTGTCCCAGCGTATCGTTGTAAGTCTTGAACAAATCGATGTCGATCATCAGCATGCACAAGGCACTCTGATTGCGCAGCGCCCGATTGAACTCGTTGGCTAGTGTTTGATCGAAATGGCGCCGATTATACAAACCGGTCAGCGGGTCCGTGATCGACAATCGGGCCAGTTGCTCGTTCGTGCTCCGCAGGTTTTCGGTTTGTATGGCCAGTTGTTTCAAGCTGGCGGACAGTCGCCGGTTGAGCGAATAGATATGAACGGCCAGCAGTCCACCCAGCATGATGGCCAAAGCGCCCCAGAGCAATGCTTGATAGGCCCAGCTCGGCAGTGTTCGCTCGGAGGGGAACAGGAAGCCATCCAGGGAAAAATGCTCCGGCATCATCCCGCTCGCGGCATAAATTTCGCCTATGCTTTGCCAGCGCTCACGATTCATGTAGCCGATCTCCACCAGATCGGTCTGAAACAGGTTGTAGGTGGCCTGAGCTTCAAGGTTGAGCTCGGCCCGGTCCATCTTTTGGCGATACTTTGTCAGAATGAGCTCAACGATCTCGGCTTGATGCGTCAGCGCGTAGCGCCATCCCTTGATGAGGGCGTTGCGCATGTCGATCACGGTATTGGGATGCTGGCGCGCCCGGCGCTGCGAGGTAAACAAAGTATCCCCGTGAAAGTTGATATTCAGATCCCGCGGGTTGAATATCTGGTATGGGATGTTCCGGCGCGCGGCTTCAAACGGCTCGGTCGAGATATAGGCAGTCATCGCGTCGGCTCGGTCAGGACCCTCAGCGATCAGACTGGATACGGTGCCAGAGTGCGGAATCATGCGGACGCGACGGGTGTCTACGCCCGCCGTTCTCAGATAGGCGGTCAGCTCATCAGATTTTGCTTCTCCCATCAAACTGCGGCCTTCCAGATCGCGGATCGAGCGTAGCGTCGGATCCAGCCTCGCCAGAATGACAAACGGGGAGTGCTGCAAGATCGCGGCAACCGCCATCACGGGTCGCCCTTTGCTGTAATCGATCAACAGGGAGGAATTGCCGATTCCAAATTCTGCGTCACCGGCCAACACGACGTTGGTGGGGTCGATTTGCGGTCCGCCTTCGATCAGTTCCACCGCCAGGCCGACGTCCTTGAAGAAGCCTTGCTCGATGGCAGCGTAGAAGCCGGCGAACTGAAACTGGTGCGTCCACTTCAACTGAACGCGCACCTTCTGCAAAGATTGCCCTTCGGAACGCGGCGCCTCGTCCGCGATTGCCAAAGTGCCAGCGCTGCATAGCCCCAGCCAACACGCGGCCACCAAGTGAATGAGTAGTTCGGGTCAAACGCAAGTAGGTAACGGTGTCAGCATCAGGGAGTTACCTCGCCGCGCGGTTCGCGAGATGGCTAACGGCTGCGCGGCCCCGTGTGCCCCAGGTCCTTCGGGGTCGGCAGGTTCAGGCTGCCACAGCGAGCCGGTCGATGTCTGCGGGGTGGACGAGTTCGGTTGCGTTGTTCACGAAGCTATCGCCACTGAACAGGACGGGGAGTCGACCCCCCGTGGCCCGGCCCGTCGGCACAGCCGCCGGGCGTTCGCGTCGGCACGCGCCATGGCGCGTCAGCGCCGCCGCTCACCCGCAAGCGTCCGGGTGTTCGACTCCCCGGCTCCGCAAACAAAAATGGCCGCCTTGCGGCGGCCATCGTGTTTGGTGGAGGGCAATGCCGGTCCAATTCCGGATGCCTCCATGGATTAGCAAGTCAGCGGGTTGGCGCAGGCCGCCGCAGATCAACCGCCCAGCAGTCGCCGCGCGAGCACCGATTGTAGGTCCCTGCGGCCATCGACGATCAGGTAGATGACGACCCGACCGCCGAAGACTCGATAGATCACTCGATACGGCTTGAACGCGGTCTGGCGGTAGTCCTTGATGCCCAGCGCGGCGAGTTCCTTCGGGTGAATGCCGCGTTCCGGGAATTCGGCCAGGCGCTGCACGACCTTCATCAGCTCGTCGAGCACATGCTCCGCATTCGCCGGGCTGTCGAACTCGGCGATGTAGTCATGGATCGATTCGAGATCCTGCTCCGCACCCGGCGTCAGCAGAACCTCGTAGCGCCGCGGTCCCACAGGCATCAGGCTGCAGCTCGCTTGGCGCGTAGACGCGCCACGACATCGGCGACCGGCTTGATTCGACCGGCTTCAACATCCTGGTGCCCGAGTGCAAGGATCTTGAGCAGCGCCAGAGTTTCCTGCGTCTCCTCGAACGAGGCGACATCCTGCAGCACCGCCTTGGCCTCGCCGTTCTGGGTGATCACCAAGGGCTCGCGCTGTTCGGTCAGGTGCGCCAGCACTTCCGCGGCATGGGCCTTGAGATAGCTGATTGGCTTGACCTGGGTTGAGTAGCGCATGAGCGTGCTCCTACGTTCTATTCGGACCGAATATAGTCTGTTAAAAGTCCGGTAGCAACGATGGGAAGGCACGATGGCTCCCCGAGGTTGACTTCCCCGGTGACTTCCCCTCCGCGGTGGCATGCGCGGTCTCTTGCGCGGCGAGATTCCTGAAGGTTTGCCCCGCGAAGCCGACAACGATGCATTGACGCTTCAACTGATGGTATCAGCTCGATATTCCATCGCCCTTTACCGTGGAGGCGGCGGGAGTCGAACCCCCGTGCCCGGCCCGTCGGCGTAGCCGCCGGGCGTTCGCGTCGGCACGCGCCATGGCGCGTCCGCGCCGCCGCTCACCCGCAAGTGTCCGGGTGTTCGCTCTCCCCGTCTCCCCAAACAAAAATGGCCGCCTTGCGGCGGCCATCGTGTTTGGTGGAGGCGGGGGGAGTCGAACCCCCGTGGCCCGGCCCGTCGGCACAGCCGCCGGGCGTTCGCGTCGGCACGCGCCATGGCGCGTCAGCGCCGCCGCTCACCCGCAAGCGTCCGGGTGTTCGACTCCCTTGTATCGCCCAAGAAAATGGCCGCCTCGCGGCGGCCATCGTGTTTGGTGGTGGGATGGTAGCCGGTCCCAAACCGCGTTGAATGAACGCGAAACCGGGGTCTCGGCAAGTTGCGGATTGCTGCGGATTCCAGTGAAAAACGCGGCTTGACACGCCAGTTCGGGGGCATTTCTGCGATTTTCACCGTCAAACCGGTCGGCCACTGCGGGGCCCTCAACTTCGCGGACGTCGGGCCCGGTTCGATTCCCATTTGCGGAATCGAACCCGCGTCCGTCAGATCGCTACCTTCCACTCCCGCAACTGGCCGACGGTTTGTGTCAGCCCCTGCTTGAGCAACGTATCCAGGTACTCGTCCACCGTCTTGGGTGGGCTCTTCAGCGATCGGCGGTGGTTGGCCGCCGCCTCGCACACCCGGGCGGCGTGCAGGTCCAGTAGATCGAAGATGAAGTCGTCCGGATGCTGAGCGGTCAGGTTGTAGGGCTTGAGCCGTTCCGGCGGGAAGTCCTTCAGGTTGAAGGTCACGATCAGACTGGCGCCGCCGTGTATGGCTGCGGCCACCACATGCCGGTCATCGGCATCCGGGAGTTCGACGGACGGGATCAGATGCTCGAAGCCGGTGACCAGGCTGTCGCGGACGTAGGCGTTCATCAGCGACCGCGTCCGCTCCAGGTCTTCGGCCTTCAGGTCTGGCCGCTGCTTCAGAAGGTTACGCGTCCACTCGTCGTGGATCATGTCCGTCCAACGCGCCCGGTACAGATCGGTCAGCGCCAGGCGCATCAGCAGGTCGCGCAACGGTGCCGGGTAGAGCACGCACGCGTCGTAGATGACGGTGAAGTTCGAACTCATTCATTCGTACCCCATCTTGAGCGCCTGGGCCTGCTCGGCCAGTGCATCGAGGGCCTTGTTTCGCTCAGCATCGATCCGCTCCTTGTACGCGATCACATCCTGGTAGCGGACGCGACGGTGCGTGCCGATCTTGTGGAACGGGATCTCTCCGCGCTCCAGCAACTGCACGAGGAAGGGTCGCGAGACGTTGAGTACGTCCGCTGCGTCTTGGGTCGTCAGTTCGGCATGGATCGGGATGATGCTGACCGCGTTGCCCTCACCGATTTCGGTCAGGACGTCCACGAGCAGCCGCAGAGCCGACACCGGGACGCGGACCGGGTGGGACGCGCCCTTGTCGTCGAAGATCTCGATCTGCTGGGTTTCCGCACGGGTCTGCAGGAAGGCGGACAGCGCCCGGCCGCTCTCGCGGGCGATGGCGACTTCTTCGGCCGTCGGCAACGAATGGGTGGGAGAGAGTGTGGTCATGGCAACCTCCTGGGAGCTTCAAGCAGCATCATCGGACGCAGTATAACCGAAATAAACGAATAGTCGAAATATCCGAAACGGATTCGCTCCCGGGGTGTGGCCTTGCAGCCCATGCCCAGGAAGACGCCCGCGTACACCCAAATCCGTCGCCAAGCCACGCGGCGCCTTGGCTCTCGCCCGGAACAGCGCCTTCATGGACTCCCGCCAACTCATTCGGAAGGAGACCAAGATGGACGTCGTTCACCTCAACCAAAAACAACTGGCCGCCCGCTGGTGCGTCAGCGAAGCCACCCTTGAACGCTGGCGCAGCGAAGGAATCGGCCCCAAGTTTCTGAAGCTTTGCGGCCGCGTCATCTACCGGCAGGTCGACATCGAAGCCTTCGAGGAGTCGTGCCTGGCGACTTCGACCAAGACCGCAGCCCCAGCTGCCCAAGCCGGCGAACGATGACCGCGCCCCCCGCCCTGCGATGACTGGGTCTGGCGGGAGCCCTTGGCGTCAGGCGGTGAGCCAGACACCCCTCGCCGAAGATGTTTCACTTTTTCGTTCAATTATCTTATTCGACGAATTAACGGAACATACTCCAACCATGCTCCCCGACACCCACGCCCAGCGCGTCCTCGGTCTGGCCTGCCAGAAGGGGCTGCTGCGCGCCAGCGACCTCGACGCCATTGATGCTCCCCGAGTCGTTCTGACGCGCCTGACCGCCGCTGGCCTGCTGGAACGGATTGGGCGTGGCCTGTACCGACTGCCGGACTTCAATGCGTCCGAGCACGAGAGTCTCGTGACCGTTGCCACCAAGGTGCCGCAGGCCGTTTTCTGCCTGCTCACAGCGCTGCAGTTCCACGAGCTGACCACCCAACTGCCGCGCCAGGTCTGGATCGCCATGCCGCGCGGCAGCCATGCGCCACGGTTCGACTATCCGCCGATCAAGATGGTGCAGTTCACGGGCGACGCCTACACGGCAGGCATCGAGGAAGTTGAGCGCGATGGCGTCAAGCTCCGGGTGTACGGCGTGGCCAAGACTGTGGCCGACTGCTTCAAGCAGCGCAACAAGATCGGTCTGGACGTAGCGCTGGAGGCGTTGAAGGATGCTCGGGCCCACAACAGGGCCTCGGTCGATGAAATCTGGCGCGCCGCCCAGGTCTGCCGTGTGGCCAACGTGATCAGGCCCTACCTGGAGAGCATCGGGTGAACCCCGCCAATCCCAACGTTGCCGCGTCCGTCCGTGCGCGGCTGCTCAACGTGGCCAAAGCGCAGGGGGGCAATGGCGGCCCGCACTTCCCGGCCACCGCTTCAACCTTGACGGCGAACTTGGCTGGCAACCGAAACTCGACCTGAATGCGGGCTCCCTTCAACAACCAGGAGCACCGTCATGCAGAAGATTGCCATCAACGAAAATGAACTCGCCGAGCGCTGGGGGATAAGCCCCAAGACCCTCCAGCGATGGCGGAGCGAGGGGCGCGGTCCCAGGTACCTCAAGCTCTCCAAGCGGGTGGTCTACCCGGTGGACGAAGTCCTGAACTTCGAGAACCGGTCCCTCTACGAATCGACATGGGAACGAAGCAGCCACGTCGTCGCATCGCCGGACGCCAATCTGGTCACGGCAAGGGAAGTGGCGACGGCCACCAACCTGCCGATGTACCTGCTGACCCATCCCAAGCTCCGCGAAGCACTGGGTGTGCCGTTCGTCTACGTGGGCAAGCTGGTCCGGTTCAACCTCGATGAGGTGATGGCTTGGGCCCGACGTTGCTCCAACGAAATGGAAGATCACGGGATCGAAGTCGCCCAGGACCCCCAACAGGACAGGCGGTCACTGCTTCAGGCCATCGCCAAGCTCCCGGCATGAGCTTTGACGCTGACTCCGGGTCACGAAGGTCTGCGGTTCGATCTCGAGTTTCTCAACCGAACCCGCGTCCGTATATCCCTGGTGCCACTTTCAGGCCGTTAGGAAGCGTGCCTGAAACGCTCTTCTGCCGTGGTCGTAGGGCACCGGGTTGGTGGCATGCGGTACGGGCGCGCTGCGGTCCCCGATGAGGTAGTTGATCCGGTAGGTGCAGTTGCCAGACGGATGCAGCATCCCGCCGATGACCCGATCCGTGTTGATGACACCCTCCTGGCCAAGGCGGCCCAAGACCTTCTGGACAAGCGGCCCGAGCCCAACAAAGACGGCGTCCTTCAGTTGCTCGACCTCGGCCGCGAAGTTCTCCAGGAGGTACTTGCGCAAGGTCGGGTGCCTGGTCATGTCCGGTGCCCCCCGGTAGTCGTCGTCGTTCACGAAGACCGGGTACCGCAGAAGAGACGTGGTTTGCACAAGGTGCCGGGCAGTCGAGAAGAGTTCAGCGGAGTCACCAAGACCCAGCCACTTGTGGAAGCCCCAGTGGTTCAGTTGATTGACCAGGTTGCTTCGCAGGGGCTCCCCGCTGAAGGCTCCGACGCTCTTGGCCGCCTGGATTGCATCCCCGCTGGACTTGCCGGCCAGCAAAACACGCCGAGCCTCGTTGTTCGCATTCACCATCTGGGTTGGACCAGGCGTGATACCGACCAGCACGATCCGCGCGCTTGGATTGATGTACTCGAACGGGGCGTAGTAGACCTTCACCGGCCCACTGGCATCCATCAGCAGCCCCGGATCTCGCACGACCGGCGCGCGGGGACCACAGAGCACCGGCGCAAACCTGTCGATCAAACGAGTGTTCATTGTTTCGGCGATTCTTTGAACGCAGCGCACGTCGCCGCCCGCCCCACGATGACCAGCAGCGACTTCGCGCGGCTCATGCCTACGTAGAGCAGCTCTTGCCGCTGTGACAAGTCGATGGTGTCTAGGCCCCACAAGATCACGATCGGCGATTCGAGACCCTTGAACCGTTGGATGGTGTCGATCAGGACCGTGGACTTGCCTCGAACCCCCTCCTCAAGCCAAGTTGCTGGCTTCGGCAACGGAAGCCTTCTCAGGGCAGCGTAGTACTCGGCCTTGTGCAAGGCATCGGCCACCAGCACCGTGATGTCGCCGGGCGCGACACCCTGTCTCGCAACGAGGTCGACGATGCGGGCATTGATCTTGGCCGCCTGTGGGTCCCGGCTTGGCGACTCATCAAACTGAACGTCATCGCCTTGGATGTCAGGCGGACTCACCGGAACGCCCTTGTAGTGCTTGTAGGCAGCTACGTGAATCGGTGCCGTGTTGCGGCAATTCGTGGTCAGTGAGAACGGTTCGTCGCGGATGGGGAATGTCCCGGCGCGGGCATACAAGTTCTGGTTGTCGTCGTAGAACACGTACAGCGGGCTGCTGTCGTAGTCGGTCAGCAGCAGCTCGAGCGGAACCCAGAACTCCTCGCGAAAGTCCTGGCCTTCGTCACAGACGATGGCGTCGTACCGATCCGGAAGAACTTCGAGGGAGTATCCGAGCGCGTTGGGTAGTTGCACCTCGTAGAGATCCTTGCCCGGATAGGTGACCTTGGCTTCGGAAACCAGGTCCCGCCCAGATGCTCGATTGGCTCTCTCAACCTGCCGGTGGCACAGTTGATGAAAGCTCATCACATCAAGATTCGGGGCGCCCGCGCAAAGACTTGATAGGTGGTCCGCGAGCTGCCGGTTGTAGCAAGTCAGCAGCGTTCGGAACCCCTCGGATGCAAGGCGACGTGCTTTTTCAAGTGCCAAGACCGTCTTGCCTGTGCCTGCGCCACCGCTCACGGCGACTCTGCGGTGGGAGCGCAAGAAGTCGAGCACGCGAATCTGGTCCTTGGTGAGAACCAGCCGACGCGCCTCCTGGTCGGCCAACTGCGACGAGATCAGCGGCGCGACCACGAAAGATCGCGCAAACACTTCGCGAAGTACATCGACGCCGCGCCTGCCCATGGGAGTGAATCCAGATGCATCGTTCCCCCAATAGGCAAAGACCGAATCGATCCACGCCTTCGGTTCTTGGAGATCCTTCGCACAGCCGACCAGGGCTGACGGCATATCGGGCCGGCTCAGCGCATTCGCATCCCCGACATCAGGGAAGAACACCGCGTGACCTCTGAGGACGTTGGCGAGCGAGAGATCCCGCCAACGCTGGTGCTCGTTCAGCTTGGATCGAATCGAATACTTGGCCTTCAGTGCCTGGTTGACGGGGTTGTTGATCGCATGCTTTTGATGATGGCGATCGACGGAAAACCAGTCCCCGCTGCTGGCGTCGAACCCGACGCCCCCACCCTTGACTTCGATACACACGTACCCGAGATCCGGGTGACAAACGACGAAGTCGGTTTCGCCATCCTTGGCCTGCTCTTCCTCGCGGCGCAAGATCCAACCGACCTGGAAGAAGACGACAAAGTCGCGGGGAAGACCATCCCTCAACGCCCTGTAGACCTTTGCCTCCGCCTGGGATGGCAAGTCCGCCAGCTGGGCCTCCGTCAGTTCAGGAATGATTGTTGTCATCGTCTTCCTCAACCACCCTCATCGTCTGCAGATTCAACGTGACCGTGCGTCGTCCGCTGGTCAAAAACTCGATGGACATGACGCGCGTCGAGCCTCGCAGCTCCATCGACTCGATCCGACCGAAACCGAAATGCTGGTGCTTGACTCTGGCGCCGGCGATGAAGGCGAGCGCGGGGTCAGCACGCTCATCGGCGACAGCATCGCGCCAGTTGCCATCGAACATAAACGACGTCACCTGCGTGGCGGGGCTGCGAATCGGATGGACGCGTATGTGCTCA
>JAXMHB010000001.1:0-448888 GCA_046346965.1 Lysobacterales bacterium | reverse complement strand
CCGGCGTGCGGCACGCTGCCATAACGGCGGAAGTCGCGATACCACTGGTAAGCGTGCGGCTCCAGGCCAAACTGCACCATGCGCCGATCCAGCTGATCCAGGCGTTCCTCGCGCTGGCTGCCGCCGATGATCTCGCCGATGCCGGGCGCCAGCACATCCATCGCCGCCACGGTCCGACCGTCCTCGTTCAGGCGCATGTAGAAGGCCTTGATCTGCTCCGGGTAGTTCATCACCACCACCGGGCGGCCGACGTATTCCTCGGTCAGGTAGCGCTCGTGCTCGGTCTGCAGATCGGCGCCCCAGTGCACCGGATACTCGAAGGATTTGCCGGACGCCGCCAACACCTTGACCGCCTCGGTGTAGTCGATACGGGCGAACTCCGAGTTGACCATCTGCTCCAGTCGACCAACCACGCCCTTCTGCACGCGCTCGTCGAAGAAGCGCAAGTCCTCGCCACAGCGGTCGAGCACGTCGCGGAACACGCTCTTCAGCAGCGCCTCGGCCAGGGCGGCGTCATCGTTGAGGTCAGCGAAGGCGATTTCCGGCTCGATCATCCAGAACTCGGCCAGATGGCGCGGCGTGTTGGAGTTTTCCGCGCGGAAGGTCGGGCCAAAGGTGTAGACCTTGCTGAGCGCCAGGCAGTAAGCCTCCACCGCCAGCTGGCCGGACACCGTCAGATACGCTTCCTTGCCGAAGAAGTCCTTGCCGAAATCGACCTTGCCGCTGTCACTACGCGGCAGATTCATCAGGTCCAGCGTCGAGACGCGGAACAGCTGCCCGGCGCCCTCGCAGTCGCTGGCAGTGATGATCGGCGTGTTGACCCAGTAGAAGCCCTGCTGGTCGAAGAAGCGATGGATCGCCTGCGCGATGGCATGGCGCACACGCGTGACGGCGCCGAAGATGTTGGTGCGCGGGCGCAGATGGGCCACCTCGCGCAGAAACTCCATCGAATGCGGCTTGGGCTGGATCGGATAGGTTTCCGGATCGTCCACCATGCCGACCACTTCGATCGCGCTGGCCTGGATCTCGAAGGCCTGCCCCTGGCCTTGCGATCGCACCAGCGTCCCCGACGCGCGGATCGAGCAACCGCTGCTCAGATGCTGAATCTGCTCGGCATAGTTCGCCAGCGTGGCCGGCGCCACGATCTGCAGATTGGCCAGACAGCTGCCGTCGTTCAATTGAATGAAGGAAATGCCGGCCTTGGAGTCGCGCCGGGTGCGCACCCAGCCCTGAACGCGCACCTCGCTGCCTTCGGCATACCGGCCTGCCAAAGCATCCTTCACCGTCACACTGGCCATGCTGATCTCGCTCCAAAGAAGTCACCGCCGGGCGGCAAGGGCGCGGATCATAGCGCGGCCATCGACAGCCGCCGCGTGCGAAGTCGGCGGCAAACCACAGTCAGCGCAGTGCAAACGCGCTAGCCTGTCAGCCGGTCCGAAGCTCAGGGTAGATCAATGAACGCGAGCAGCAAGCGCTACAGTGGCTATGTGCCGGTGACCCTGAGTGGCACCGTCTTGCTCGCTTCACTGTTGTACAACCTGTTCGTGTTCAGCGCGTTGGCCTCGCATCCGCAGATTGGCACCGCGCTGCGCAATGCCATCCGCAACGATGCCCCGATCGTCTCGATCTACGTGCTGGTCGGCGACCTCGTGCGCGTGGGTCCGTTGGCGACGCTGGGAGATGCCTCCGCGGCCGAGATCGCGGGGCCGATCGCCGAGAAGATCCGCAGCTATCCGCCGGGCGCGGTGGCAACCCTGTTTGGTTCGCCGCAAAGCGCGTCGCAGTCACAGTTGCAGTGGAGCCACCAGTTGCTGCCCTTCCTGCTGCTGCTGACGGCCATTCTGTGGTGGCGACGCCCGAAACCGGTTCACATGATGCCGCGCCGACGCTAAGACCGGCCTCCGCGGTCTGCGGCCGACGCGGGCGCATGTGAAAAACGACCTATTCGTATGTCATTCAGTCCACGACTTGTTGTGCGGCGCAGCAATTAGTTTCACCTGACACGAATCCTGAACAGATCGTAAACGCCAAAGTTTGCCGCCATTCAGCTTGTTCAGCATTCAGCAATGTCAAGACAATGCTGCACCGCAGCATTTCTGACCCTTTGCGGCACAATCTGACCCGATTGACCACCTCGCCCCACATCTTTACTGTCCGCCCGCCCGCCGTCGTCGGGGTTTCTTCCTGGGGAGGCGTGAATCCCCCCTGAAGGCGGGCATGCAGCGACAGAGAGCGCCGCGTTGCGGCGTCAATGTGGATCAATGTCATTACTTCTTGGGGAAGTCTCAAACATGGCGAGCACGTTCACGAAGTCGGTATTGGGAGTGGCGATGATGGCGGCGCTGGCTGCGGCCGCGCAGGCGCAGACGTTGGGGGGAGGAGATCGCGACCCGGCACTGGGTGTCGCGAATGCACGAGTCAACGTTGGCGCGCTGAAAGACCCCTTCCTGTATGACCAACTGATCGTGAGTTACAAGGCGGGAGACAGTCGCGCTGCCGGGGAAGCAGTCGCGATCAGCCGCCACCTGGACGCCGTGGCCCGCGCCACCGGCCAGACACTCGCGTATGAGCGCACATTGTCCACCGGGGGGCACCTGGTCAAGGTAGGCAAGCGTTTGGACGACGCATCGATGCTGGCGCTGATGAATCAGATTGCCGCCGATCCGAACGTCGAGTATGTCGAACCCGACCAGATCATGGTGCCCTACCTCTCTCCCAACGATTCCTCCTATAGCCAGCAGTGGCACTATTTCGAGGCCACCGGCGGCGCCAACCTGCCGACCGCCTGGGACAGCGCCACCGGCTCTGGCGTGGTGGTCGCCGTGCTCGATACCGGCATCACCAGCCACACCGATCTGGCAGCCAATGTGATCGCCGGCTATGACTTCGTCAGCAGCGCCACCAATGCGCGCGATGGCAACGGCCGCGATTCCAACCCGGCCGACCAGGGCGACTGGGTGACCGCGGGCCAGTGCTATTCGGGCTCGCCGGCCTCCAATTCCAGCTGGCACGGCACCCATGTCGCCGGTACGGTCGCCGCGGTGACCAACAACGCCGCTGGCGTGGCGGGCGTCGCCTTCAACGCCAAGGTGCAGCCGGTGCGCGTGCTGGCGGCCTGCGGTGGCACCTTGTCCGATATCGCCGACGCCATCACCTGGGCCTCGGGCGGCACCGTCTCCGGCATTCCGGCCAATGCCACGCCGGCCAAGGTGATCAACATGAGCCTGGGCGGCAGCAGCACGACGTGCGCGAGCACCTACCAGACCGCCATCAACGGCGCCGTCGGCCGCGGCACCATCGTGGTGGTCGCCGCCGGCAACTCCAACGTCGACGCCTCCGGCGCCACGCCGGCCAACTGCAGCAATGTGTTGACCGTCGCCGCCACCAACCGCTCCGGCGGTCGCGCCTACTACTCCAACTACGGCACGCTGGTGGATGTGGCGGCGCCGGGCGGTGATGTGCGCAGCGCCTCGACCAACGGCATCCTGTCGACGCTGAACGCCGGTACCACCACGCCGGGCGCACAGAGCTACGCCTGGTACCAGGGCACCTCGATGGCGACGCCGCACGTGGCGGGTCTGGCCGCGCTGATCCTCAGCAAGGGCAGCCGCACGCCGGCGGACGTCGAGTCGCTGATCAAGAGCAATGCGCGCGCCTTCCCGGCCGCCTGCAGCGGCTGCGGCACCGGCATCATCAACGCGGCGGCGACGATTGCGGCGCTGAGTGGCGGCGGCGGTGGCGGCGGCGCCACGATCGAGCGGCTGGCCAACGGCAACTTCGACACCATCACCGCCAGCGGCAACAGTGCGGCGGATGGCTCCTGGTCGCGTTCGGCCTTCTCCGGCACCTCCTTCAACACCCTGCTGGCCGGTCAGACCAACGCCCAGAGCGGCGGCAGTTACGCCTACCTCGGCGTGAACGCCACCACCAGCTCGCAGACGGTGGACAGCAAAGCCACGCTGATCCCGTCCACGGCGACGGCGGCCACGCTGTCCTTCTATACCTCGATCGTCACCAGCGAGACGGGCACCACCGCCTATGACAAGCTGCAGGTGCAACTGGTGGACGCCAGCACCAACGCCGTCATTACCACGCTGGTGACGCTGTCGAACGCCAACAGCACCGGCAGCGCGACCAGCTATGTGCAGCGCAGCTACAACGTGGCTGCCTATGCCGGCCGCAACGTCAAGGTGCGCCTGCTGGCCACCACCGACAGCTCGCTGGCGACCACCTTCCGCGTCGACACGGTCAGTTTGAAGACCAACTGATCTCCGCTGTCCTCGTAGAAATGCAAAAGCCCCGGCGCGAGCCGGGGCTTTTTTGTGGGGACGTCGGTGCGCCTGACCGAAACGGGTCGCGCGCGTGCCGACCGAGCGCCCGGCGAGCGCTGACTACTCGGTCGGCTCGAAGCGGTTGGCGTCGCGGTTCTTGCGCACCTTGAAGGGATCCCACACGCGCCCGCTCATGGCGATGTAGACGCCGTTCGGCAGCGTCTGCACCGCGCCAATCGCACAGCCGATGTTGAACACGGCGTCGGAGTTCTGAAAGCGCGCGGGATTCAGCGCGCCGGTGAGCAGGATGGTCTTGCCGGGAATGCTGGCAAGGACCTTGGCGGTCTCAACCATGGTGTCGGTGCCGTGCGTGACCAGCACATGCGCGTGCGGCTGCGCCTCGATGGTGCGGCGGATCAGATCGCGGTCTTCGGCGCTGATATGCAGACTGTCCTTGCGCATCAGCGCAATGACGTTGAAGGTGAAGCCGACGCCGAAGCCGGACAGGATCTTGCCGATTTCCGGCTCGCCGATCTGGTAACTGGAGAGGTCGTCGAAGTAGATCTTGTCGATCGTCCCGCCGGTCGTCACGATGCACAAATGTCGCATCTCTTCACTCCAGTTCGTCGGTAGCCAGGCGGCGCGAGTCTACGGCGCTGATCAACTCGATGCGATCCAAGCCATGGCTGGCAAAGCGACGCGCCGCCGCACCCGGCCGGGTATCACCTTCGGCGCGCTCGGCCCACACCGCGTGGCGCGCCAGCACGGCCAGCGCAAAGCAGCGCGCCAGCGTCAGCGCGATGCCGCGGGCATAGGCCTCGCGGGTGGCGCGCTCGCCGGCCGAACGATAGGTCTGCAGTGCGGAATCGAGTGCGCTGCGCACGCTCCGCGCGATCCCCTCGGACTCGGCTGCCGCCTGCGCCAGCAACGCGCCCAACGCCGCCTGCACCGCCGACCAGGTGCTCTCGGATGACAACACCTTGAGCGCGTCCAGCGACAGCACATCGGTGGTGCCCTCCCAGATGGTGAACACCTGGGCATCGCGCAGCAGCACCGGCAGGCCGGTGTCCTCGATATAACCCGCGCCACCAAAGCCCTCGATGATTTCGCTGACCCCGGCCAGCGCCTGTTTGGCGGTGTACAGCTTGGTGATCGGAATCAGCAGCCGCAGCAGCAGGCGATGGCGGTCGTCAAGCAGCCCATGCTCGGCCTTGCCCGACAACTCGGCCACATACAGCGCCAGGTGCAGAGCGGCCTCGAACTCCGCCTGCAAACCGGCGAAAGTGCGCTGATGCAGCGGCTGCTCGCGCAACATGGCGCCGAACACCGGGCGCCGGCTGGCATAGTCGCGCAACAGCTGCAGTCCACGTCGATAGAAGCTGAGCGCCGCCATCGCGTTCCACAGTCGGGTCTGATTGAGCACCGGGGCAATCATCCGCACGCCGCGTCGATCCTCACCAACCAATTCGACCGGCGCACCATGGAGGCTGAGTTCGGCGGTCGGCAGTTTGCGACTGCCGAGCTTGTCCTTGAGGCGGTCGACCGTGATGTTCTGCAGCCGCCCGGCGCGGTCACGCGGCTCGATGTAGTACAGCGCCAAGCCCTCGGTGCCGGCCGGATTGCCCTGTGGACGCGCCAGCAGCAGCGCCATCTCGGAGGTGGCCGCCGAGGTGAACCACTTGCGACCGTAGGCGCGCCATTGGCCGCTGGCATCGCGCTCGGCGATGGTCTCGGTGCCGCCGACATCCGAGCCGCCGGTGGTCTCGGTCATCCATTGCCCGCTGGTCCACAACTCGGCGGCGCTACGCGCAGTCAGGTGCGGCACGGCGCGCCGTATCAGCGCGTCGTTGCCAGACTCGATCAGCGCCCGCGCGGCGCCGTCGGTCATCGCCAGCGGACAGGCGTAGAAATCGGTGGCCGCGGTCGCGAGGTAAACCAGCGCAAACTGGTACAAACGACCGTGGGCGCCTTTGTCCTTGTCGTAGCCATGCCAGACCAGCCCGTAGCGCGCGGCAATCGCCGGCATGCGCTGCCAAAGTGGCGTCAGCTCGATCTGATCGATGCGCCGGCCCCAGGGATCGAAGGCGATATGCCGAGGCTCCTGCAGGCGCTCGGCCAGCTGTTGCGGGTAGAGCTCGTCGGCGATTAGCTGTCCCAGCTCGTTGGCATCCTCGTGAAACTGCTCGAACAGCGCAGGCGGCAGACAGCGCCGCATGCAGGAGCGCAGCACGCGGTCGGTCAGCCAGGGATTGCCGAGTACGGGTGCGGATTGCAGATACGCCATCGGAGGCCTCCGGGATCGAGGCTGCAGTCTATCGCCGCCGCCCGCTCCACACCCAGCATTCGCACTTGCGGGCAAACCCTGCTCAAATAGCGGCTTCCACAGCGGAGAGAGTGCTCGAATGGCCCTGGCCTTGCTCGCCATCCTGATTGTCATGGTGCTGGGATCAGTGGCGCCGGAGTTGGCGCGCTTGCGCCAATTCGTCTGGTTGCGTACCTGGCTGGCATGGCTGGACCAGCGCGCGCGCCTCGAAGGCCTGTGGCGCTCCGAGTTCGGGCTGGCGCTGGTGATCGTCCCGCTGGTGGCATTGACGGCGCTGGTCGACTGGTCGCTGGGCGGTCATCTGCATGGTTTGCTGAAGTTCGTGTTCGGTCTGGTGGTGCTGTTCCTGTGCTGGGGTCCGCGCGATCTGGACGCCGATGCGCGCCGCGCCGCGCGCGCGGAAACCGCCGCCGATCGCGTCGAAGCCCTGTCCGCACTGGGCGGCGATGGCAGCAGCGGTCAGGCGCGCAGCGCGGATCTGGTCGAGAGCGTGTTTGCCGCCGGGCTGACGCGCTGGTTCGCGCCGCTGTTCTGGTTCGTCGTCTTCGGGCCGGCCGGTGTGGTCGGTTACCGGCTCAGCCAACTGCTGGCGCAGTCGGCGGATCTGCGCAGCATCCTGCCCGCTCCGGCAGCCGAGGCGGCGGAGAAGCTGCACGCCGCGCTGGCCTGGATCCCGGCGCAGGGGATGACGCTGGCACTGGCACTGGCGTCAGACTTCGACGCCGTCGGCAAAGCCTGGCGCGAGCACCACGAGGCGCACGGCCAGGGTCTGCTGCACTTGGACCTGGGCTTTCTGTCAGCCACCGCGCGTGCCTGCGTAGACCTCGACGACGAGGACTTCATCGCCGTCGATGGATCCCCGATCCGCGACACCGCGGTGGAAGAGGCGCGGCGCCTGCTGTGGCGCCTGTTGATCGTCTGGATGACGCTGCTGGCAATCATCGTGCTGGCCGGCTGGGCCAGCTGAGCGCCTGCGGACGGACAGTTGCCCTGCCCGTCCGCGCTCGAGTCAGGACGCGCTCTTGAGCAGTGCCGCAAAGCGCTTGCGGAACTTCGCGATCTTCGGCGCGATGACCAGGCTGCAATATGGCTGCTCGCCGTTCAGCTCGAAATATTCCTGATGGTAGTCCTCGGCCGCGTAGAACACCGGCAGCGGCTCGACCTGGGTGACGATCGTCCCCGACCAGTCGCCGCTCTGACGGCTGCGCTCGATGGCGGACTCGATCGCCTGCTTCTCTGCCTCGGTGCGATAGAAGGCAATCGAGCGGTACTGCGGCCCGCGATCATTGCCTTGCCGGTTCAGCGTGGTCGGGTCGTGAATGGTGAAAAACACATCGAGCAGAGTATCCAGACTGACGACTTTGGGGTCATAGGTAATCTCGACCACCTCGGCGTGACCGGTCTGTCCGGTGGTCACCTGCTTGTAGCTCGGATTTTCCACATGGCCACCCGCGTAGCCGGAGACCGCGCTATGGACGCCGCGTACCTCCTCATAGACGGCCTCGACACACCAGAAGCAGCCGCCACCGAGCACGATCGACGCGGAACCAGGCGGAACGGAAGGGGCAGCGGCACGGGTACTGGTCATGGTGACTCCGATAATGAGTACGAACACAAGGGCGCACAGTGCAATCCAGCGATTCATCACTTGCTCCAGATCGACAGATGTCGGTGACGATAGGACCGTCACCGGTGGCGGAGTCTTTCGCGGCCATGAGAATGGCCGTGTGAAAGCCAGGACGCGCGTGCGGCAGCGCCGCCGCGCCCCTCGGTAATGGGCGCGGATTGCCAACCACCCCACGGCTTTGCCACAGGACAACTGGCTCCCGGCGAAGTCCCGCACCAGAATGCGCGGGACTGGGGAGAACGATCATGAGAACTGCGTGGCTGATGATGGGCTGTCTGCTCGGCAGTCTGGCGAGCGCCGCACCGTTGCCCCGACTGCATCCGGGCTCGCCTTGGTATCAGCGTGTCGACCAGGCAGCGCTGCATCCCAATTCCGCGAGCATGATCAGCACCTGGGCGAGCCTGGGCGGCGGCTTTGGCAACGGCCGCATGCAGATCGACTTCGGCATGCACGTGCTGTACGCGCAGCCGGGAACCACCACCGCCGCGATCACCGCGATCCCGAGCGGCAATCCGGACGATGCCTACTACCTGCCCGACTGCGAGCCGCTCGGTTCCGGCGTGCCACTGCCGGCCGGCGGTGCCATCGAGGGCCAGAGTGGCTATAGCTGCGACAACCTGAGCAATGATTGTCATCTGCTGGTGGTGCAGGGACAGGAGATTTTCGAGGTCTATCGCGCCCACCTCAGCGGTGCCAACCTGCAGGCGCAGTGCCTGGCGCGCTGGCGCATGGATGCGCTCTACCCCGCCACCGGCCGGGGCGAGCACTGCACCAGCGCCGACGCTGCCGGATTTCCAATCGCCCCCTTGCTGTTCAATGCCGACGAAGTGGCAGCAGCCTTGCCCTCGGGCGATCTCGGACATGCCATCCGCTTCATTTTGCCCAACCCGCGGATGGCCAGCGATGCCGCGCTGGGTGGCGTGTCGGGACGACTGTACGTGCGACCCGGCACGCATGCCGGCGCGCCGTCCGGCCCCTCCGGCAGCCTGCCCTACGGCACGCGCCTGCGCTTGCGGGCGGATTTCCCGATGAGCGGGTACAACCCGGCGGCACAGGTCATTCTGCGCACCATGCAGCGCTACGGCATCGTGCTCGCCGACGGCGGCACCGTGGCGCTCACCGCCGAGAGCGATCGCTACACCAGCACCACCTGGACCAGCCTGGGGATCGACTCGCGCGTGTTCGATCTGACGCCGGGTGCGCAGGACGTGCTCGCCAGCGATTTCCAGGTGATCGACACCGGCCCGAGGATCGCCGAGACCTACGAATGCACGCGCTCGCAACCGAGCGTCGACGCGCTGTTTGCCAACGGCTACGAGTAGTCCCGGCGAGCCTTTCGCTGCCTGCGCCACTGGTGCATGCTCACCGACCCCCGATTGCGCGGGTGTCGCCGCGAAGGTAGCGCCGTCATGGCATTGCGTCCGTTTCTGCAAGTGGATGTCTTCACTGGCAAGCCGCTGAAGGGCAACCCCCTGGCGGTCGTGCTGGATGGCAGCGGGCTGGATAGCGCCACCATGCAAGCCTTCGCCCGCTGGACCAATCTGTCGGAAACGACCTTCGTGCTGCCGCCGACCAGCCCCGGCGCCAGCTATCGAGTGCGCATCTTTACGCCGATGGCGGAGCTGCCCTTTGCCGGTCATCCCAGCGTCGGCACCGCCTGGGCTCTGCTCGATGCCGGACTGGTCAAACCGGTGGACGGTCATCTGATTCAAGAGTGCGCGGCCGGACTGCTCGACATCGAGGTGCGCGGATCCGGGCCTGAGCGCGTCGTCGGCGTACAGGCGCCGCGCGCCACCCGCAGCGCGCTGTCACCCGAACTGATCGAAGCGCTGCCAACTGCGCTTGGCGCCCACGCGCCGCTGGTTGGCGCACGCCCGGTGCTCAGCGATGTCGGCGCCCGCTGGGTCCTGGTGGAACTGCCGCATCGCGCCGCCGTGCGCAATCTGGTGCCGGAAATGGAGCGGATTGCCCAACTGAGCCGCGCCGCGCACGGCGATGGCGTGGCGGTGTTTTCCTTTGAGCCCGGACAGTCGATTCCGCTGGAACTGCGCGCTTTTGCGCCCGGCACCGGCGTGCCCGAGGATCCGGTGACCGGCAGCGCACAGGCGGCGGTGGGCGACTGGTTGTGGTCGCAAGGCCGGCTGGCTGCGGTCGGTGGCGCTTACGAGGCCAGCCAGGGCGCCGCGGTCGGGCGCGATGGTCAGGTGCAGGTCAGCAGCAGCGCGGAAGGACGCATACGTGTGGGCGGGCGCTGTTGCGCCTTGATCCGCGGCGCGGTCGAACTCTGAACCGCTGACGCCGGCGGCGCACCCTTTCGGGAACCGCGGCTGCCCTGGGCAGGTCTGCACACGGGATGCCGCGCTCGCGGCCTGCGCTTTGGATGGCTTAGTACGTCAGGAGAATGCATGAGAACCTTGCTTATACGCGCCGCCCTGCTGGGCGCCACGGCGCTCGCCTTGGGCGCTTGCGGCAGTGACGAACCGGAGGCCGCTGCCACCGACACTGCGGCTGCCCCCGCCGCCCCGACCCCGCCCGGCACGCTGGCGCCGCTGCAGCCGCAGAGCAGTCCTTACGAACGCGCGCAGCGGGCGCTGCTGGCAGCGACCAGTCTGCGTTTCGATGCCGAATACGCCAGCGCCAGCCTGGGGTCGCAGTATCTGACCGGCGCACGCCAGGCGCAGAACTACCGCTTCAATGTGCGCAGCGCACCGAAGCCCCTGGACGCCGATGGCGACTGGCTGATGCAGGGCGGTCGTTATCTGAAGAAGGGCCTCAACGGTTACGAGCCCCAGCTCAACGCGCCGGATGGGCATGTGGCGCTGATCGCGGCCATCGCCGCGCTGCCGGACAAGGACACCCGGCTGATGCCGGCTGGCGGTGGCGCCGATCAGGTCGGTGGGGTGGCGTGTACCCGGCGCTCCGTCGACCTGGCGCAAATGTCGCAGATCGCCGCCAGCTACCAGAAGCTCAGCGTCTGCATCGAGGAAGCGGCGGCTCAGGTATTGGAGATCCAGGCCGAAACGCGCTCAGGCGAGCGCCTGCAGGTCAGCTTTTCCGGCTTTGGCGAACCGGTGGAGATGCCGCATGCCGAGGTCAAAGAATGGTGGCAGCAACTGCCACGCCAGCAATGAAGCGAGGCGGCCCGGCCCACCGGGACCAGGCCGCCAGCGCTCACTCGTCCGCGGCTTCAACCGCCACCCGCACGCGAATCTCAGTGCCTGGCTGGCGCTCGGTGAAGGTTCGGCCGACGGTGCCGTTGTAGTCGTAGGTGACGTCGTAGCCCACCAACTGACGCTCGCGCTGGTAGTCCTCGCGCACCTCACAGCGGCGCTCGCTGACGGCTCGCTCATAGCGCGGCGCGTAGCCGTACTCGTAGCGATCGCGGCGCTCGGCATCACGCGCAACCGCCGAGCCCAGCGCAAAACCCGCCAGCGTCGCCGCCGCGCGGCCATCGCCATGCCCGAACTGGTTGCCGATCAATCCACCGATGATGCCGCCGACGATCTCTGGCGCTTCATCGCGCGGACGGTAACGGGTGTAGCGCGGCGCGCTGGTGTAGGTGACCGGCTCGTTCCAGCACACCCGGCGCGGGGTGGAAATCGGCACCTCGTCGTAGACCGGCTGCACATCGACGACGCGGGCGAAGTCGTAGCCCACACCGCTGTCATCGAGGCCCCGCGCGGCAGGCTCGTAGTAGCCCTGCGCTGCAGCCGCGCCTGCCACACCCGACATCAACAGGACCCACAGCGACTTGCTCAGGATGTTCATTTGAGGTCTGGCTCCCAGCCATGCGTGCCGGCACGCCGCCGACACTTGCGGCATTCAAGCCTAGTCCGCAGCGCTGAATTCGTTCTGAATTTCGCCGCGCCCTTGCGGGTTCGTTCAGGGTCGTCCTGGCGCCGGGCACGGCAGGATCAGCCGCTGGCCCCGCGCTCAGTCAGCCGCCGTTCCAGAACTTATGGCAACACTCTGACACATGCGATCGAGTGCGGACTCTAGGCTTGACCCGGTACGGTTTTTGCCGGCGAGCCTGACCACCGCTCGCTACAGCTCGCGTAGGCCGCGCGACTGACCCGGAACCTATCCGCAAGGAGTGGCTCCAACCCGATGCCGGTGAACCGGCCTGGCAAGCTGTCAGGCCTAGACGTTCCCTGGTCCCTGGCGTACGTCCTGGCTGCTGTAGCAGCAAGGGCCGCCGCGAAAGGATGCTCGAACGGAGGAATCCGCATGAAGTTGGCCTGGATCTTATGGCTAAGCTCTCTCTCCCCCACCCCGGTCGCTGACCCGCTGTGTCTGGCAACGACCATCTACCTGGAAGCGCGTGATCAATCCCTGATCGGTCAAATGGCGGTTGCCGAGGTCGTGCTCAGACGTCGCGACAGCGGCCGCTACGGCAAAGCGCTGTGCGAGGTACTGACCCAACCCAAGCAGTTCGCCCTCACCCAGGTATCGCCCGACATTCAAATCACCGAATGGCCGGCCTTCTGGAAATCCGTCTCGGTCACCGTCGCGGCGCTGCGCAATTGGCGCTTGCCGGCCGCCCAGCGCAAGCTGGTGGTTCCCGGTGCCGATCATTTTCTGGCCTATGAGCGCACCAGCGCACACTGGGCGGTCGGCGCCCCCATGCACATCATCGGCGACCACGGCTTTTATCGCGTGAACTGAAGGCGCGCGGCACACCAGCCTGGGGCGCCGGATGGGTTGCGCGCTCTAGGCCTCTCCCGCTCTGCTACCGACGGGGAACGACTCGTCCGAGCTGTCAATCTGCGCCGGCGCCGCCGCTTCAGGTCGGCGCAGGCCGGCTTGCGTTATTCATTAGACTGCAGGACAGACGCCCCCCGGCGCGATTCCCCTGGGGCATCGCGCTGCTGACCGACAGTCGACCGAGGAACGCCAAGGCCCATGCAGAGGTTGCTTTCCACGCTGTTCATCGTGCTGCTGGTCGCCGCTGCCAACCTCGGCTGGTGGGCTTACGCCAATCGCCCGGTCAAGGTGCAGGACTGGAAAGGTCCGGTCGAGGGCTTCGCCTTCAGCGCATTTCAGCGCGACCAGAGTCCCTTCGACAGCACCTACCCGACGCCCGAGCAGCTGGAATCCGATATTGCAGTGTTGGCGCGCCACACCAAGCGCATCCGCGCCTACACCTCGACCGAAAACCCGTCGCTGCCCGACATCGTGCAGCGGCATGGGCTCAAGCTCACCGCTGGCGCGTGGCTGGACCGTCGGCGCGATCACAACCGGCTCGAACTCGACACGCTGATCAAGGCCGCGCGCTCACATCCGGCGATCGAACGCGTGATCGTCGGCAACGAGTCGGTCCTGCGCGGCGATCTGACTGCCAAGCAGCTGATTCCCTATCTGGATCGCGCCCGCCGCGCGCTCAAGGTGCCGGTATCGACGGCAGAACCCTGGCATGTGTGGCTGAAGTACCCGGAGTTGGCGCAACACGTCGACTACATCGCGGTACACCTGCTGCCCTATTGGGAAGGCATCCCGCGGCGCAATGCGATCAAGGACGTGCTGCACCGCTACGATGAACTGCGCGCGGTGTTTCCCGACAAGCCGATCGTGATCGGCGAAGTGGGCTGGCCCAGCAACGGCGATCGCTTCAAGTTCGCCACGCCCAGCGTGGCCGATCAGGCGCGCTTCCTGCGCGAGTTCTTCGAGGTCGCACGCGAGCGCAAGCTCGACTACTTCGTCATGGAGGCCTTCGACCAGCCGTGGAAGATGACCGGCGAAGGCCGCGTGGGCGCCTACTGGGGCATGTATGACGCCGAGCGCCAGCCCAAGTTCGCGCTGACCGGGCCAGTAATCGACGATCCGAGCTGGCCGCAGAAGATGGCCGCGGCCTTTTTGATCGCGCTGCTGCCGATGCTCTGGTTCCTGTGGCGTTTTCATCGCTTCCGCTGGCTGGGCCGGGTGTTCTTTGCCCTGCTGATCCAGGGATCGGCCGCGCTGCTGGTGTGGTCGATCGGCGTGCCCTTCGAGTTCTATCTGGATCCCTTCGATTGGGCGATGCTGGCGCTGCTGCTGCCGGCGCAATTGGCGATTCTCGGCATTCTGCTGATCAATGGCTTCGAGTTCACCGAGGTGATCTGGCGCCCGCGCTGGATGCGCGAGTACGCCTCGCGCAGCGACGCCGACGTGCAGCGCTGGCCGAAGGTGTCGGTGCATCTGGCCTGCGCCAACGAACCGCCGGAAATGGTGATCCTGACGCTGGATTCGCTGGCGGCGTTGGACTATCCGGACTTCGAGGTGTTGGTGGTCGACAACAACACCGCCAAGGAAGAGGTCTGGAAGCCGGTAGAAGCACACTGCGCCAAGCTAGGGCCGCGCTTCCGCTTCTTCCATCTGAACCCGTGGCCGGGCTTCAAGGCGGGCGCGCTGAACTTTGCGCTAAAGGAAACCGCCGCCGACGCCGAGATCGTCGGCGTGGTCGACAGCGATTACGCCGTTGATCCGGGCTGGCTGCGCCGCTTCGTGCCGCATTTCCTCGACAGCGCCGATGTTGCTGTCGTGCAGGCGCCGCAGGCGCACCGGGAGTTTGCGCACAACGCCTTCCGCCGCATCTGCAACTGGGAGTACGAAGGCTTCTTCCGCATTGGCATGCATCACCGCAACGAGCGCAACGCGATCATCCAGCACGGCACGATGACCTTGGTCCGGCGCGAACCGCTGGAACGCACCGGCGGTTGGGCGGAATGGTGCATTTGCGAGGACGCCGAACTCGGCCTGCGGCTAATGCACGAGGGCCTGGAAACGCGCTATCTGGATGAGCAGGTGGGCCACGGACTGACGCCGGCGGATTTTGCCGCGTACAAGTCACAGCGCTATCGCTGGGCGTTCGGCGCGATGCAGATCATGAAGCGGCATTTCGGGTGGCTGATCAAACCCGGCCCGCTGTCGGCCGGCCAGCGCTTCCACTTCCTCACCGGCTGGTTCAGCTGGTTCGCCGATGCGCTGCATCTGGTGTTCACCTTCCTGGCGATCGGCTGGACGCTGGGGATGGTGACCCAGCGCGACATTTTCACCCTGCCGCTCAGCCTGTTCCTTTATCCGGTGCTGTGTTTCTTCGTCGCCAAAGCCGTCTTCGGCATCGTGCTGTATCGCGTTCGTGTGCCGTGCAGCTGGAAGGACACGCTGGGCGCGGCGCTCGCCAGCATGGCGCTCAGCCACTCGATTGCGCTCGGCATCTTCAAGGGATTGGCGGCCAAGAAGGGCGAGTTCGTGCGCACCGCCAAGAGCCGTCGCTTGCGCAAGAAACCCAGCCCCTGGCTGGTGGTGCGCGAAGAGACGCTGATCTTTGTGGCGCTGATGCTGAGCATGGTGGCCATGATCGAGGTCTGGGGACTCGATTACCTGGAAACGCGCCTGTGGGTGGCGATCCTGGCCGCACAGTCACTGCCCTATCTGTCGGCGATTGTCACCGCCTTCATCGCGGCGCGCTCAGGCGAGGCCAGCGGCTGATCAAGCCGCTGCTGCGTCGTTGACGGGAACAATGCGGTAACGTCGTACGCTGCGGTAGGATCTGGTGGTCGCCGGGATGGCAGCGCAGCCATGACGAAAAGGAACCAGCAAACGTCGCTGACATTGACGCTGCTGCTATCGGTTTGCATCACCACGACCGCTTCCGCAAATGAGCCGGAAGCGAATAGTGTGCCCGTTGAAAGGCGCGCGGTGCCCGGTTCCTCAGCCGCGACAGATTGCCGGGATGACGATTCGATCGCCACTCTCTACGGTGGCAAGATCGACATGCGCGGGTTTGCTCCTAAGTACCCGCGGCAAGTGTTGGCAAACTGCGCCGCAGGGGAAGTCCTGCTGGACCTGCTCGTCAACCCCAAAGGGCGCGTTACGGAGGTCTTGATCGCTCGATCGAGTGGGAGACTTTCATTTGACCTTTCGGCCCAAAAGGCAGTAGCGCACTGGCGGCTTGAGCCGCGCGGATGCCCATACCGGACGCAATATCGCGTGCACTTCAAGCCGCCGATGTCAACCTGCCTTCGATACGCAGTCGCAGAAGACATCACGAAGGCCGAGCTGGATTCGATAATGGCAAATCCTCCGCATTATCCGCGCGAACTGCTAGACGCAGGTATTGAAGGCGAGGTGCTCTTGATGATCCGCATCGATGCCCATGGTCGTGTCATGGAACGATCCATTCATCAATCTAGCGGCAATGAAATTCTCGATGCCGCGGCACTCGACGCGGCTCAACGCTGGCAATTCCGGGAGGGACGAGATCCCTACCTGGTGGTTCCCGTCAGGTTCAAGGTCACGGACTGATCTCGGAAAGGGGCAAGGGTCGATGACTCATGGCGCCTCGCCGCCCGGGGGGCCCCAGAAAACCACCCAGGTCGCAAAGTCATCGCTGAAGTTCTCGAAGCGATGTGGAACGCCTGCCGGGACAAACAAGGCCGCACCAGCCGCAAAGGGCTGCCCCACGCCGTCGAGCACGAAGTCTCCGGTCCCGGCAATGACGAAGTAAAGCTCGTCCTGTGCATGTGGCTGCTGGGGATCGCTGCCGCGGGGGGCGTAGAGTTCGACTGACATGCTGCCGTGGCGAAAGGCCTCAACGAAGCGCTCGCCGTCCGGCCATACAGCGGTGCATCTGCCGGGCAGCCTTGCCAATAGATCGGCCGCGCTGGTCCTCATGCGCAACTCCAAAGAACTCGATCCAGGATTCTGCGCAGCTGGGCATTGCGAGCGCTCTGCGCCGCCGCATCCAATGGTGGCGTCGGAATACCCCAGATCGGACCCGGCCAGGCCGGGTCGCCGTAATGACGCGCTACCACATGGAGGTGCAACTGGGGAACGACATTGCCCAGGGCGCCCCAGTTGATCTTGTCGGCCGCGCACTCTGCCTTCATCGCAGCGCCGATACGCAAGGACAACATCAGCAAATGTTGACTGTCAGCGGGCGGCAGATCGAACCACTCGCTCGCCTGCGGCACGCGCGGCACCAGAATCAGCCAGGGCCACGGCGCACGGGTCTTGCCCAGGATCAGGACCGATTCCACCTCGGCCAGATACTCGCTATCGACTGCGAGACGAGGATCCAGTGACCACTCAGCCATGGTCGCCACCCAGCGCTCTCCGCAGAAAATCCACTGTACGCTCAAACGCCAACGCCGCGCTGGGCGCATCGCCGTGCGGATCTCCCAGACGATTGAAGGCGTGGCCCGCCGGATAGCGGTACAGCGGCACCTCCGGCAGTGCCCGCGCCACCTGCGCGACCGACTCGGGCGGGATCAGCGCATCGTGCTCACCGTAGTGAAACATCAGCGGCGCCTGCGGACGCTCGTGCAGGAACTGCGGCACCAGTCGACCGTAGTAGCTGGCGGCAGGCAACCCTAGACGTGTACTCGCCAGAAATGCCACGGCGCCTCCCCAGCAGTAGCCCACCACCCCAACAGCGCTGCAACCGGCGGCGCGCAGATGATCGGCGGCCGCACGCACATCCCGCAGCGCTGCGTCCATGCCGAGCGTAGCCACCAGGTCGCGTCCGCGGGCCATACCGGCGTCATCGCAGCGGAGTTCCACATCCGCCTCAATGCGATCAAACAAGCATGGGGCGATGGTGGCAAAGCCCGCCTGTGCGTACTGCGCAACGACGCTGCGGATGTGCGCAGTGACGCCGAAGATCTCCTGCACGACGACCACGCCGGCGCGGAAGTGCGCGGGCATAGCCTGCCAGGCGCCGATGGTGGCGCCGTCACCGGCCGTCAGTCGAACGCGATCAAGCATGGTTCCTCCACGATGGCTACAAGCAGAAGAGCGCGCGCGGCTCGACCGTCTCTGAAGGGTCCAGCAGGCGCAGAAACTCGCCTGCGCGTCCATTCAAATCACCGCGCAGAATGCCGCAGACCCGGCCGAGGAACAAAGCCATGTCCTGCATCTCGGGGCGCCCGAGTCGCTTGGAGAAACCCCGCGCCGGCGCCTCGCCGAAGATCGCGAGCATTTGCTGAAAGGTGGCGGACGGGCTGGTGCACGCGGCAGGCGCGGACGCTGACTCGGTGATCGCACCGGGCGTGCCGTTGGCGCTACCAAAGTCGAATCGATGCAACTCGGGCATGGTCAGCGTCAGCAGTGCGGATTCCCAGCCATCGTCGTTGCGAATCATGCCGGCGAGCTCGCGGACGCCTATCGCTGCCATGGACGCACGATTTTGCGGTCGCGGATAGGCGGCACCGAACAGCAGGTGCAGCCAGTGGCGAGCGGCAAACTGCGCAAAACCCTCGTGAAAGGCCGTACTCTCACGCTCCTCGGCTTCATGGGTGCCCCCTCCGGTCAAGCTGGGTATCAGGCCCGCTTGCCCACCCACCAGAGCGCGCGTGTGATCGTAGGCCCAGATGTGCATGGATTCGTGCAGGATGTTGAGTACGGACTCTCCGCGGATCAGGTGTACGTTCCGAGTCACCGGACTGGCGTAGGTTCTCAGACTGGGGGTGACGATCTCGAGCCGATAGGGCCGGATCAGCGCGGCCTGAAACGCTGCGCCCAGTGCATCCAAACCCTCCAGCATCCGACGCGCGATCGCCCACACCTCGGCACGCTCATGGTCCTGCGGATCATCGAGCCGCTCGGTGGCGTCGCGACTGGATCCGCGACGATCCCCGAAAATCAGCTCCACGTCGCGTAAATCCTCGCCGCGGACCGCAGGCTGCTCCAGAACGGTGTCCCAGTCGGCGACAGCGTGGGAGCGCACCACCAGGTCGTCTGACGTCAGCCGCACATCGATACGGAAGCGCCAATCCTTCGCGCGTTCGGACGAACTGATGGAGAAGCGCCCGGCGAAATCCGTGATCGTCTCGCCGAGGGAACCTCTGAACAAGTATCGTAGCCGCGACGGCGGCTGAATCGGTCTCCAGCGAGGAAGTCGCCGAAGGGCATAGCCGGCTCTCTGGCCGAGGCGACTGACGACGCTGGAGGCCGATTCAGCCCCGTCCCGAAGGGTTGCGGCCAGAATCGTCCGCCGCGTCGTTCCGGTCCTTGGCCAGAGAGCCCGGCTATGCCCTGCGGACCGCGCCTAGCGGCAGACGATTCTGACTCGCAACGCGGCTCACGAGACTTGTTCAGAGGTTCCCTAACTCACGCCATACGCCCAGGTGCTTCGCCAGCGCGCGCACCGCCACCCTCGGCATCGGCGCGACGACGGGCAGCGCGGTGGTTCCGGATCCCGCTTGACGTGTGTGCCGCACACGCAGGGTGCCACTGACAGTGAGAGTCTCTTTGCTCATGTTCGTGCTCGGTGATGGAGAGGCGCCGGGCGGGTGCAAGCCGACCGGCAGGACCACACTGAGGCGGTTGGCGCGCGCTCGCATCACATTGCGTTGCACTTTGTCTGCATCAAGTTGCGCAGGTCACGGCTTGCACGGTTGCGCCAAGCAAACGCAACCCGGTGACAAGCGACCCACGCGAGCGCGCCCTAGCTTGCCGTCCATGTTCATCGCCGGGGATAGCGCATGGGACGCTACTGGGTGTGGGGACTGCTGTGCTGGCTTGCGTCGGGCCATGCGTCCGCCGTCAACGTGTTTACGGTCAATGCGACCGCTGATCCCGGCAACGGCGTCTGCGATGCCAGCGAGTGCACCTTGCGCGAGGCCATTACGCTGGCCAATGCCACGGCGAACGTCGGCGGCCCGGACGAGATCCGCTTCAACATCCCGGGTGCTGGGCCGCATCGGATCGCGATCTCGTCCAATCTGCCGGTGATGTCTACCGCCATGTCCATTCTGGGCTACAGCCAACCGGGCGCGGCGGCGAACACGGCGTCGGCTGGCAGCAACGCGGTGATCCGCATCGTGATCGATGCGGCCGCGGTCAGCACGACCACGCCTGCACTGGCGGTGGCCGCCGCAGGCAGCGAGGTGTCTGGGATCGCGGTGGTCAACAAAGCCAGCGGCGCCGGAATCGGCGTATCGACCAGCGCCAGCGTGCGCGGCTGTTGGCTGGGCGTGGAGGCCGACGGGACGACCCTGGCGGCTAACCAATTCGGCTTTCGTGTCGACAACGTCAGCGGACTGGTGACGCTGGGCGGGCCCAATCCCGCCGACCGCAATGTGGTGGCGGCCAGCACGACACATGCGGTGCAGATGGCGGCACTGACCCAGGTGCGCATCGAGAACAATCTGATCGGACTCAAGCCGGACGGAGTAACGCCGGGCGCCGTCCCCAGCGGCGTGTTCTCCTCGGCCGCCGTGGCCAATCAACAGCTGATCAACAACACCATCAGTTGCACCAGCAGCGCCGCCCTGACCAGCTTCGGCACCCTGATTTCCGGCAACCGCTTCGGCACGACCGCGGATGGCAGCAGCGCCCCGGCTTGTGTGACCGCGGGCTTCACCCTGGGCGCCCTCGCGGCGACGGTGAGCAACAATCTGATGGCCTACACCAGTACGCGCGCCATGAACGTCCCTACCGGCGTCACTGGCGTCGTCTTCAGCGCGAATCGCTACATCGACAACGCCACCATTCCGATCGATCTGCTCGGCACCAGCGGCCATACCGCCAACGACGCCGGCGACAGCGATGGCGGCGCCAACAACCAACAGAACTATCCGATCCTGACTGAGGTGCAGCGACTGGACGCGAACACCGCGAGCATCCGCGGCAGCTTGAACTCCGTGGCCAATTCCAGCTTTCGGATCGAGTTCTACGCCGCAACGCGCCTGGACGATGGCTCAGTGTCGATCAACGCCGACTTCGGTGACGCCGAGCGTGTAGGCGCCTCGACCGTCGATGTCAGCACCGACGCCAGTGGCAACGCCAGCTTCGGCCCGCTGACCGTGAGCTTCTCCGATAGCGGCTACATCGCCGGTGTGGCCGCCACCGCCACCCGACTAAACGCCGGCGCACCGGTAGAGACCAGCGAGATCGGCCCGCTGCGAGCTGCCTACACGCCCGGCGTGGCGGAATTCGTCGTCAGCCATACCGGCGGCGCCGGGTTGGGCTCGTTCAAGCAGGCCTTCGTTGAAGCAGACGCGCACCCGGACGTCGGCAGCGCGCGCGATCGCATCCGCTTTGCGATCCCGGGCAATGGTCCGCATACGATCAGCATCGCCGGCCTGAGCCTGCTGCAGAGCAGTGGCCGGCTGGAGATCGATGGCAGCACGCAAACCGGCTACGTGGCCAACACCGCAACCATCGGCACCAACGCACAACTGCCGATCGACATCCTGGGCGCCAAGCTGGCACTGACCGGGTCGCCCGACAGTCTGATCCGCGGCCTGGTACTGCGCGGGCCGAGCGCACTGCTGTCGATAGGCCCCGGCGCGGTCGAATCCTGCTTTATTGGCGTCAGCCAGGATGGTCTCTCGCTGTCGACGACCGTCGGCAACACGGCACAACTCAACTGCAGCGGTTGCCGAGTCGGCGGCAGCACGCTGGCCCAGCGCAATCTGATCGGCGCGGACGCCAATCTGGCGATCATCGGCGTGCACCTGGCCGCCTCCGGCAGTGTCGCCGAGGGCAATCTGATCGGGCTGCGTCGCGATGGTCTGACTCGCCTGCTCGCGCCCGCCGCGCCGATTTCATCCAACGTCTCCTCCGGCATCGGCGTCGGCGCTGGCGCCACCTCGGGTGTACAGATCCGCAACAACACCATCGGCGGCTTTGTCGAAGGCATCCGGGTGGAGGCCTCCAATGCGCTGATCGAGGGCAATCGCATCGGTGTCGCCGATGACGGGCAGACCCCGGCGCCCAATTCCGGCGCCGGGATCAACATTCGCCTGGGCGGCAGTCGGGTCCTGCGCAATTGGATTGCGAACAACGGCGATGACGGCATTCTGGTCGGCGGTCCGGGCAATACCTGCAGCCTGATCGAGAACACGCTGTACGCGAACGGCGAGTTGGGCATCGACCTCGATCTGACCGGGATCTTCAACGGCGATGGCGTCAGTGCCAATGATCCACTCGATCCGGATATTGGCGGCAACAACGGGCAGAATCATCCGATCCTCGCGCAACTGGTGCGCAGTGCGACCTTGGTTCACGGCAATGTGTCGCTGAACTCGCTGCCGAACACCAGTTTCCGCATCCGCTATTGCCTGGTGCACAGCGCCGATCCCAGCGGACGCGGCGAGTGTGAGCTGCCCGTCCTCAATGTGTCGCAGCTGCTGACGACAGACGCCAGTGGATTCGCCAGCGCGCCAATCACCAACCTGCCCTACACCGCCGGCACGCAGGTGACGGCAACGGCGGCGCGCGTGGTGGGTGGTCTGGAAGAGACCAGCGAGTTTGCCCCGGTGAGCACGCCGCGCGTGCTGACCCAGACCGAGATCACGGCGCTGACCCCCGCGACCGTCGCGGTCGGCGAGAGCTTCCAGGCGGCGGTCTCGGTGACCAGTGCCGACCCGGCTTTCAACGCTAGCGGCAACGTCCAGATCCAGATGCCCGGCGCCGGCAGCTGCCTGGCCACTCTCAATGCCGGCATCGGCAGCTGCACCCTGACGGCGCAAACGGCGGGCAGCGCAGCCGTCACCGCGAGCTATCTGGGCACGCCGAACTTCGCCGAAAGCGACGCCAGCAGCAGCTACACGATCACGCCTGCGGTGAGCAGCACCGCGATCCTCGCCGACACGCCGGATCCTTCCACCTACGGCGATCAGATCACCGTTCAAGTGACGGTCAGCGCTGCCGCCGGCACGCCGGGCGGCAGTGTCAGTGTCAGCGATGGCCAGGGTGGACAGTGCCTGGCGGTGCTGAATGCCGGCGCCGGCACCTGCACCCTGACGCCGGCGGCCGGGGGCACTCTGCTGCTGACCGCCAATTACGCTGGGTCCAACGACTACCAGCCCAGCAGCGACAGCGAGCCGCACCAGGTGAACCCGGTGGCCAGCAGCCTGAATCTGGTGTCGGACACGCCCGATCCCAGCGTCTACGGCCAAGCCGTGGCCGTCAGTGCCGATCTCAGCAGCAGCGTGGGTGTGCCTGCGGGGCCGATCGTCATCAGCGACGGCGCTGGCGCTTCCTGTCTGATCAGCGGCGCCAACGGCAGCTGCAATCTGCTGCCCGCCAATGCCGGCACGATCACCCTGCGCGCGGACTTTGCCGGCACCGCGACGCACCTCGCCAGCAGCGCCAGCGGCTCCCATCTGGTTGAACGCGCAGCCACCGTGATCAGCGCCGGGACGCCGTTTCCACCGGCCTTTCCGACGCAAATACCGCGTCAGTTTGCGCCGCTGCGGGTGCCGGTGAGCCTGCTGGTGCAAGCGCCCGGGTCTGGCGCGCCCAGCGGTACCATCACGGTGCAAAACACCGTCGGCATCGAGAGCTGCGCGATCGTGTTGCCAGCCGGCAGTTGCGATTTGATCCCGCAGACCGCGGGCAATCTCAGCCTGACACTCAGCTATCCCGGCGACACGCGCTTCCTGCCGGCGCTGCAGACGCTGGAACTGGCGGTGCTGCCGGATCGGCTGTACCGGGACGGCTTCGAGGACTGACGCAAGTTGCCGCGCCCGGGCCTGTGCAGCCCGGGCGCGATTGAGACGATCAGAGGTCGAACTTGATGCCTTGGGCCAGCGGCAAGGCGTCGGAATAGTTGATCGTATTGGTCTGTCGGCGCATGTACGCCTTCCAGGAATCCGAACCCGATTCGCGACCGCCGCCGGTTTCCTTCTCGCCGCCGAAGGCGCCGCCGATCTCGGCGCCGGAGGTGCCGATGTTGACGTTGGCGATGCCGCAGTCCGAGCCCGCCGCGCTCAGGAAGCGCTCGGCGTGGCGCAGATCGGTGGTGAAGATCGAGGACGACAAGCCCTGCGGCACGCCGTTCTGAATCGCGATCGCTTCCTCCAGCGTATCGAAGGGCATCACGTAGAGGATCGGCGCGAAGGTCTCGGTCTGCACCGCATCACAGTCCGGAGCCACGCCGCTGATGATGGTCGGCAGCACGTAGTTGCCGCTGCGCTCCAGCGCCTTGCCACCGGTCAGCACCTGACCGCCGGCGGCCTGCGCGCTGGCGATGGCCTTGAGGTAACGGGCCACCGAGGCTTGGTCGATCAGCGGGCCCATCAAGGTGCCGGCGACCAGCGGATCGCCGATGCGCGATTCCACCTGCTGGTAGGCCTTCACCAGTGCCGCCGTGACCTCGTTCACGATCGAGCGGTGCACGATCAGGCGGCGCGTGGTGGTGCAGCGCTGGCCGGCGGTGCCGACGGCGCCGAACACGATGGCCGGAATCGCCAGCTTCAGGTCGGCGCTGGCGTCAACGATGATCGCGTTGTTGCCACCGAGTTCGAGCAGCGAGCGCCCCATGCGGCGCGCCACGCGCTCGCCCACCAGACGACCGACCTGGGTGGAGCCGGTGAAGCTGATCAGCGGAATGCGATGGTCATCGACGAAGCTCTGCGCCAGTTCGCTGCCGACGTCGTTGAACAGGAAGAAGATGTCGGGGAAGCCGGCGGCGCGCAGCGCCTCATTGCAGATCTTCATCGAGGCAATGGCGCACAGCGGCGTCTTCGGCGAGGGCTTCCAGATGGTCACGTCGCCGCACACGGCGGCCAGGAAGGCATTCCAGCTCCACACCGCCACCGGGAAGTTGAAGGCGCTGATGACGCCGACCAGACCAAGCGGATGCCACTGCTCGTACATGCGGTGACCGGGGCGTTCGGAGTGCATGGTGTAGCCGTACAACTGACGCGACAGACCGACGGCGAAGTCGGCGATGTCGATCATTTCCTGCACTTCGCCATCGCCCTCGGGCTTGATCTTGCCCATCTCCAGCGTGACCAGCGAGCCGAGCGCGTCCTTGTGCTGACGCAGGGCTTCGCCACACAGGCGGATGGCTTCACCGCGGCGCGGCGCCGGCATGGTGCGCCAGATCTGTTGCACCGCCTGAGCGCGGGTGAGGATCGTGTCGTAGTCGGCACGGCTGGACGCATAGGTGCGCGCGATCACCTCACCGGTGGCCGGATTGACCGAGGTGAGCGTGCCCGCATCAGTGGTGGTGGACCATTCGCCGTTGCCGAGGTAGGTACCGCTGTTGTCGGCCGACAAGCCGAGCGCCGCTAGCACTGCGTGAGACATGAAAACTCCTGAAATCAAGGAAGTGGAGCACGCGGACGCGCGATTCGCCTGCCGAGGCTGGCCCGGACCCGCCCCTCGCGACCCACGTCACCCGGTGCGCCCCCGACACGATTCGAACGTGCGACCTTCCCCTTAGGAGGGGGACGCTCTATCCATCTGAGCTACGGGGGCATCTGAACTCGCAATCATAGCGCGAGCAGACTGACCGGCAGCGATACAGGCGGCCTAGCCGATCCGCAGCAGCTGACGCACGATGCCCGCAGGTGCCTTGAGCCAGCCGAAATGACCCGGGGCGCCGTCGACGGCGGCGGTTTCCACTGCGCGCATGCTTCCTACCTCGCTGAGCAGATGCCGAACGGCGGCCACCGGCGCGTAGCCGTCGCCCGGCACATGCAATGCGCGGATCGGCGTGGGCAAGTGGCGCAGACGCTGGCGCCAATCCGCATCCGGCCAGGACGCCACGGCAAGCCGACCGGTGGCCAGGAAGCGCGCCCATTGGCGCATCAGCGCTTGGCCCTGATTGCCGCCGAAGCCCAGTCGCGCGCCGGGAAAGTAGCCGAGACCGCGACTGCTGGCGGCGACCACGGCGCCGAAGCCGCGCGTCACCCAGGACATCGGCCAGCGATACTGACGCCAATAAGGCGCGCCGCTGCCCACCAGCACGATCTCGTCGAGCGCCTGGTCCGGGTGCCGCGCCTGATGCATCAGCGCGGCGTGGCCGCCGAGCGAGTGACACAGCGCCAGCAGACGCTGCTCCGGATTCCGTTGCCGCAGCGTGGCAATCGCGTGCTGCAGCTCGCCGTCGACCAGATCGGCGTAATCCCAGTCCATACCACGGCCGGCACGCACCGGACTCTGGCCCACACCGCGCAATTCCAGCACCGCGGCATCGGCACCGGCCGCCTGCAGCGCTTCGGCCAGACGCCGGTACACGCGCGCCGGCGTCCCCAAGGCCGGGACAATCAGCACCTGTGTCCCGCACGCCGGCGCCTGCGCGCGCCAGAGCGTCAACGGCACCAGTTCCGCGCGGCGCGGATAGTCTGAGACATGCGTGAGCGGCAGCGCTTCCATGACCTGATCCTCTGGCGTACTCGATCGAAACATATCAATAATATTGACATGAAAACGAATGAACTCGACAGTGCCATCGTGCTGTTCTACGCCGCCTGGCGCGCACTGACCGCCGGCCGCGACGAAGTGCTGGGCCGCATCGGGCTGGGGCAGGTGCATCACCGCATTCTGTTCGTGCTTCGACGCGTGCCCGGCATGCGCGTGGGCGAACTGGCGCAGTCGCTGGGCATCTCGCGGCAGGCGCTGCATCGCCCGTTGAGCGAGTTGCGTGAGCAGGCGCTGGTTGTGGCGCAGACCGCCGAGCACAGCGGCCGCGAGGTGCTGCTGACGATCAGCGCCAGCGGTGCCGAGTTGGAGGCGTTGGCAACCGAATCCCAGCGCGCGCAGCTGCAGCAGGCACTGAGTGACAGCGACGCCACCGCACGCGCCGGCTGGGTCACCATCATGCGGGCGATTGCCCAGGGCGCGCCGCTGACGCTTCCCGATCGCGCCGCGAAGTGGCTGCGGCACACCGACGACGAGCAATCCTGATCGGCGGCGCCCAAGGCGCCGCCGTCCAAGCCTCGCGTCAGAACAAGCGCCTCAGCGGCACTGCGTGGGCAGATAACGCGCTGGCACGTCGGTGGGCGGGGTGCTCTCGTTCATGCTCACCAGCAGATGGTCAGCGAGCGCGCCATTGACGCCGCACTCCCAGCTACTGATGGTGCTGTCGTCTCCGGCCGGCAGCAGATACAGATAGGTCCCGGTCAACTGCGATACCGCAGTGCCGAATCGAATCACCACCGCGCCGTGGTCGAGCTCGATGCTGGCCAGCTCGGCGCCGACCGTGATCGGCAGTTCCAAACCAAGCTCCGCCGCTTCGGTCGGCAGCGTGCCGTGTGCAGCGTAGTACTCCGCAATCGCGGTTTTCAGCGGCGCGGTGGCGATCATGGCCTCGGAGAGCCGCGCCCGCACGGTGTAGTCCTGATAGGCCGGGATGGCGATCGCAGCCATCACCGCCACAGCGACGATGGCACCCTGCCCGCCGCCCAGCGCTTCCAGCGGATGGGCTGCGTAGTCCATCTCCAACACGACACGACTGGCGCTGAGATCGAAGGCAAAGCTGACCGGCGTCTCACGCGCCAGGCCAAGCTGACGCGCGGTGGGCAGCCGGGTCAGATCCAGTTTGGTCTGTGCCAGATCGCTCAGGCTGGGCAACAGACTGAGCCAGCTGTAATAGATCCAGCGCTCGGCATCGCGCACACGGCCGCTGAGATGCAGCAGCGGCACCGGCGTACCAACGCCGAGCGGCGTCTCCGCCCCCAGCGTCAACCGATCCATCAAAGGCTGCGGCACGCCCGACAGCAGCAGCCAGTCGCCCGCCTCGATCCAGTACAGATGCGTGCCGATGCGACCATAGGCCTCCAGATAGCGCGCGGCCTCATCGTCGGGCGGCGTCTGCTCGCCGAACTGCCTCGCCAGTTCGACTACGCTCGGAAAACGGACGGAATGCACGGTTCCGCCGGGCACCTCGGTGCTCTGAAACGGCAGCTTGAGCGACTGCGCGAGCTTGTCCTTGAGCGCGGCAAAGGCGGCGCGATCGCGCAGGCGCAGGCCCATGATCTCGCCGGCGTCATCGGCCCAAACCACCGCTTCGGGCCCGAAAGGCTGCAGCAGGTCTAGCGGCTGTACGCCAGCGGCGCGCTCGAACTCGGCACTGCTGTCCGCCCAGCGCGTCTGCAGCTCGGGTTCCTCCACGCTGAGTTTGGCGATCATCGCCTCGATCTCGGCTTTCGACGGCAGCGCAAAGGCCACCACCATGGTCGGCGTGCCGCTGGCCTTGAGGTCGATCTTGCGCGGCTCGCTGGGCAGAAAGGGCGACCACGGTGCGCCGGACACCTCGGCGCGCAGGCTGGCGCGACCATGGCCGTCCAGACTGCCCCAGCCCATCGCCACTCGTCGCGTCGCCGCAAGGATGGCCGCCTGCACCTCATCGCCCGGAGTCAGCGCGCCGCCCAGCACTGGCCGCAGCGCCTCGATGTCGGCCCACAGCACCATGCCCTGCCCGTCCAGATCGATCTCGCGCTCCAGCGCCAGTTCGGGACGCGCCTCGACCTTGGCCTCGGCGATCTGTTTGCGCATCGTTTTCAGCGAATCCAGGTTGGCATACATGCCACCCAGCAGCGACAGCCGCCCGCTGGCAGCGTCGAAGTGCAGGAACACTGGCGCGCCGTCGGCCGGACCGGTGGCGTAGCCCTCGGCGTCGAAGGCGATGCCCTGACCGATCAGCGCGCCGAGCGCAGCTGCCAGTGTCGCGGCATCGGGGTAATCGAGGCTCACCGTGGCGTACACGTTCGCCGCTGGACTGGCCATGCGCCCGGCGGCGATCACGGCGACCTCGACCGGCGAGCGCATCCGATACAGCAGCCCGGTGGCCGGCACGGCGGCCTCGCCGGTGAGCGCGTTCTTGCCGAGATCGGTGCGAATCTGATTGACCGCATCGATCCAGGCCTGGCTCTGGAACATGCGATCCGCCTGCTTGCCGGCCGGTCCCAGCAGCGCGCGCCAGAGATTGGGCAGGCGGGCGTAGACGATGGTGTCGGCCGGCAGGCGCTCGCGCAACCAAGGTGTCTGCCCGAACACCGATTCCACCTGCGCCGCGCTGGCCATCGGCGCTGTCGGTGCCTCTGGCCCATCGCTACGGCTGCAGGCCATCAGCCCCGCCAGCATCAGCAGCACCCATGCGGTCTTGCGCAGTTTCATCGCCATTTCCCCTCGTTTGCAGCGGGCGATGATCGCATGCGCGGCGTGCACTTCAGAGTCGTTGCCGATTGCAATCGCAAGCGCGGTCATTTCACGTCCGCTAGCGCCGGACGGGCGCTAGACTCGGGCGCTTTTCTGATCGCTGACGCCCACCGGATGGCTCTGATCACCGCCTGGCCCTTGCTGGCGCCGCTGGCTGCCGCGCTGCTGCTGGCGCTGCGCCCGCGCACATCTGCGCGCGCCAGCGCCTGGCTGGCCGGGCTGACGCTGCTCAGCGTGCTGCTGGCGCTGCTGGTGGTGTTGCCGCAGATTTTGGGCGGCGAGGTGCTGCGTCTGCGCTGGGACTGGTTTCCAGCGCTGGACCTGAGCCTCAGCATCCGCATCGACGCGCTGGCCTGGATGTACGCGGCGATGGTCAGCGCCGTTGGTGCGCTGGTGGTGCTGTATGCGCGCTACTACCTCGGCCCCGAGGAGCCCGCCGCGCGCTTCTATGCCTGTCTGCTGCTGTTCGCGGCCGCCATGCTCGGGCTGGTGTGTGCCGGCAATCTGCTGTGGCTGGCCATTTGCTGGGAACTGACCAGCCTGTGTTCCTTCCTGCTGGTGGGTCACTGGAACGATCAGTCGGCGGCTCGCCGCGGCGCGCGCATGGCACTGTGGGTGACCGGCAGCGGCGGCCTGGCGCTGCTGGCCGGCATCCTGTGGCTAGGTCAGGTGGTGGGCACCTTGGATCTGGACGGCGTGCTGGCCGCCGGCGATCAACTGCGCGCCAGTCCGGACTATCCGTGGATCCTCGCGCTGATCCTGATCGGCGCCTTCAGCAAATCGGCGCAGTTCCCGATGCATGGCTGGCTGCCGCAGGCGATGGCAGCGCCGACGCCGGTGTCGGCCTTCCTGCACTCGGCCACGCTGGTCAAAGCCGGCGTGTTCCTGCTGGCGCGGCTGTATCCGGTGTTGTCGGGCACCGACGAATGGCTGATCTGGGTGGGCGGCACCGGCTTGATCACGCTGCTGCTCGGGTCTGGCCTGGCGGTGTTCCAGCACGATTTGAAGGGCCTGCTGGCGTACTCGACGATCTCGCATCTGGGTCTGATCACCCTGCTGCTGGGGCTGGAGTCGCCATTGACTGTGGTCGCGGCGCTGTTTCACGTGATGAACCACGCCACCTTCAAGGCCTCCTTGTTCATGGCCGCCGGCATCATCGATCACGAAACCGGCACGCGCGACATGCGGCGTCTGCACGGCTTGATCCGGCATCTGCCGTGGACCGGCGGGCTGGCGATCATTGCCGCCTCGGCGATGGCCGGCGTGCCGCTGTTGAACGGCTTTCTGTCGAAGGAGATGTTCTTCGCCGAGACCCTGCGCAGCGCCGAGGCCGGTGGGCTGGCCTGGCTGATTCCGGCCGGTGCCTTGCTCGCCGCGGTGTTCGCGGTGGCCTACAGCACGCGCTTTGTCCACGATGTGTTCTTCGGCAAGGCCTTGACGGAGCTCGCGCACGTGCCGCACGAACCGCCGCGCTGGATGAAGGTGCCGGTGGAGGTGCTGGTGCTGCTGTGCGTGGTGGTCGGGACGCTGCCCGCGCTGACCATCGGCCCATTGCTGCACGCCGCCAGCACGGCGGCGCTCGGTGCGGCGCCACCGCCCTACAGTCTGGCGCTCTGGCATGGCTTCAACGGTCCGCTCGGCATGAGCGTGCTCGCTCTGCTGCTGGGACTGGCGCTGTACTTCGCTCTGTATCGCCGCCAGCGTCTGCATTATTGGCAGCTGCCGGTGTGGTCGGCGGCGGCCTACGCGGCCACGCTGGCGGCGCTGATCGATCTGGCGCGACGGATGTCGGCCCTCAATCCGGATCGCCTGCAGTGGGATCTGCGCGTGCTCTGGCTGGTGACGATCGCGCTGGTCGCCGGCACTGCCGGCTACCACTGGGGCGGCGAGCGCCTGTCCGCACCCTCGGCAGGACTAGTGGGGGTCGCGCTGATGCTGGCAGCGCTGCTGTGGGTCCTGCTGCGCGGTCATCGCCAGCGCCTGCAGGCGCTGATGTGGATCGGCGGCATCGGCCTCGTCGTCAGCCTGGGCTTCGTCTACTGGTCGGCGCCCGATCTGGCGTTGACGCAGCTGCTGGTGGAGATTGTCAGCGTGCTGCTGTTACTGCTGGTCTTGCCCCACCTGCCCGCGGCCGCCGGCGCGGCCCGACGCGTGCCTTGGATCGACGTCTCGCTCGCGCTGACCGTCGGCGCCGGCATGAGCGCGCTGATGCTGGCGATGCTGAGTCAGCCGAGCCGCTCGATTGCCGACTTTTTCCTCGCCCAGGCGCTGCCGGGCGCCGGCGGCAGCAATGCCGTCAACGTCATCATCGTGGACTTCCGCGGGCTGGATACGCTCGGCGAGATGACGGTGTTTGCGGTCGCTGCGCTGGCGGTGCGTGCGCTGCTGGCGCCGCTGGCGAGCGCCGCCCGGGCCGTGCGCGCGGACGCGCATGCGCCGCTGCTGGCGGTCGGCGCGCGCTGGCTGCTGCCGCTCGCCCTGCTGCTGGCGCTGCATCTGCTGATCCGCGGCCACAACGAACCCGGTGGCGGCTTCATCGCTGGTCTGGTGGTCGCTGTGGCGATCGCGCTGCAGCGACTGACCCTCGGTTTGCCGGCGGACCCTGGCCGCGCCGCCCGCCTGTGCGAGCGGGTAATGGCCGCCGGGCTGGGTCTGGCCGCGCTGACGGCCGTGGCGGCGCCGCTGCTGGGCTATCCGGTGTTGACCAGTTACTACCAGTATCTGCACTTGCCGCTGCTCGGCAAGCTGCCGCTGGCGAGCGTGTTCGTGTTCGATCTCGGCGTCTTTCTGGTGGTCGCCGCCGGCACCACGCTGATGCTCGATGCCCTGGCGGGCGCTCGCACCCGAGCGGAGGCCGGCTGATGGAATGGGTGCTCGCCCTCGCCACCGGCAGCCTGATGGCCTCAGGCATCTACCTGTCGCTGCGTACGCGCACGCTGGATGTGGTGCTCGGCCTGACGCTCATCTCTTACGCAGTGAACCTGTGCATCCTGGCCGCCGGGCGCCTGCGCGTCGGGCAGCCGCCGGTTTTGCGTGAGGGCGTTCCGGCGACCCTGGCGCACCATGCCGATCCGCTGCCGCAGGCGCTGGTGCTCACCGCCATCGTCATCAGCTTTGCGATGACGGCGCTGCTGGCGGCACTGGCGGTGCGCGCCGCGCGCGGCGGCAGCGACCATGTCGACAGCGATCCGGAGGCTGGATCGTGATCGCCCTGCCCATCCTCTGGCCCTTGTTGTGCGCGGCGCTGCTGCTGGTGCTGCCCGATGGTCGCGCGCAGCGCTGGGTGAGTGTTGCCGCCTGCAGCGTGCAGCTGGCGATCACGATTGTCCTGCTCGGACTGGCCGATCAGGATCAGCCCGTGGTCGAGCTGGCCGGCAACTGGCCCGCGCCTTACGGTATTGCGCTGGTGCTGGATCGGCTGTCGGCGCTGCTGCTGCTGTTGACCGCCTTCCTCGGGCTGATCGTGGCGCTCGCGGCCGGGTCCGGTTTGGACCGACGCGGACGCCACTTCCACGCGCTGCTGCAGTTCCAGCTGATGGGTCTGTCCGGCGCCTGGCTGACGGCGGATCTGTTCAATCTGTTCGTCTGGTTCGAACTGCTGCTGATCGCCTCCTACGCGCTGCTGCTGCATGGCGCCGGCGGGGCTCAGGTGCGCGCTGGTCTTCGCTACGTGGTGTACAACCTGATCGGTTCGGCGCTGTTTCTGATCGCGCTGGCGCTGATCTATGCCAGCGCGGGGACGCTGAACCTCGCGGATCTGGCCCGCGTGCTGCCGGACCTGCCGAGTGCGGCAGCCAATCTCACTCGCGTCGGCCTCGCCCTGTTGCTGCTGGTGTATGCGATCAAAGCCGCTTTGCTGCCGCTGTCATTCTGGTTGCCCGGCAGCTATGGCGCCGCGCCCACGCTGGTCGCCGCGCTGTTCGCGCTGATGACCAAGGTCGGCGTCTATGCGCTGTTGCGCGTGCTGACGGCGCTGCAGGGCGCCGATCCCGGCCTGGCCGGACTCGCCGCGCTGCTGTACACCGCCGGGCTGGTTTCGCTGCTGGTGGCGTCTCTGGGCGCGCTCACAGCTGCCAGCCTGCGCGGCCTGGCGGCGCACTGGATTCTGGCCTCGGCAGGCTTGCTGGTCGCCAGCGCCGCCAGCGGGCAATCCGCTGCCTATGCCGCTGCGCTCTACTATTTGCTGCAAACCACGCTGGTGGCCGCGGCCGCGTACGCGCTGGTGGATGCGCTGGCGCGCGCGCGCGGCGGCGCCGGCGACCGCCTCGATCAGCGTGGCCCATTGCGAGCCAGCCGGACGCTGGTACTGGCGCTGGCGCTGCTGCTGATGGCTGGGGCGGGACTGCCGCCGCTGCCGGGATTCCTCGCCAAGGTTTTGCTGCTGCAGGCGATCGGCGATCCGTGGCTGTGGGCCGCGATCGTGCTCAGCAGTGCCTTGATGCTGATCGCCAGCGCCCGCGCCTACAGCCAGTGGCTGTGGAACCATGCGCCCGCGCCCGCAGCGCCGCCAGTCTCGGCCGGATGGCCTGCCCTGCTGCTGTTGGCTGCCCTGGGTGCCGCGAGTCTGGGGGCAACGCCGGTGCACCGCTATCTGGCCGCTACCGCCGCGCAGCTCGGCGCGGCACCGAGTCTGCAATCGACCGTCCTCGATCACCCCACCCTCCCGCGCCTGGAGATCCGCTGATGCGCTGGTTGCCACATCCCTGGCTCTCGCTGCTGTTGGCCATCACCTGGTGTGCGCTCAATCGCTCCTTCCATCCGGCGCACCTGACGCTGGCGCTCGGCTTCGCGCTGATCCTGCCCTGGCTGCTCGGCGCGCATCTGCCGCAAGGCCTGCGCGTGCGCTCGCTGGGCCCGCTACTCAAGCTGGCGGGCCGTTTTCTGCTCGATCTGTGGCGGGCCAACTGGCAAGTGGCACGGCTGGTGCTGAGCGGCCGCGAACCCAGTAGCCACTGGGTGCAGGTGCCGCTGACGCTGCGCGACCCCACCGGCGTGCTGCTGCTCAGCCAGCTGATCACGCTGACGCCCGGCACGCTGAGCGCCGCACTCAGCGCTGATGGACGACAGCTGCTCGTGCACGCACTCGACACCGCGGATCCGGAGTCGCTGGCCGCGGAGATCATGGAGCGCTACGAAAGCCTGCTGCTGCGCGCATGCGGAGCATCGTCATGATCACCGCCGCGCTGCTGCCGTGGATTCTGGGAGCGATTCTGCTGGCGATGCTGCCGGTGTTGTGGCGCTTGTTGCGCGGGCCGGATGCGCTGGATCGCGTGCTGGCGCTGGATACGCTCTATCTGCTCGCCGTATTGCTGCTGTTGCTGCTCGAGTTCGGCGCTGACACCGGCGTCTATTTCGAAGCGGCCGCGGTCGTCGCCCTACTGGGCTTTGTCAGTACGCTGGCAGCCGCGCGCTTTCTGGCGCGTGATCGGAGCGTGGAATGACCAGCTGGCCGCTGTGGTTGGATCTGCTGGTGGCCGGGTTGCTGGTGCTCGGCGCCGGCTACGTGCTGGTCGCGGCGCTGGCGCTGCTGCGCCTGCCGAGTTTCATCCAGCGCCTGCATGGCCCCACCAAGGCGGGCACCATGGGCTTGGGTAGCGTGCTGCTGGCGCTGGGGCTGGTGCATCTGGCCAGGGGCGGCCTGCCGCTGCGCGAGGCGCTGCTGCTCGGCTTTCTGTTCTGGACCGCGCCCTTGGCCGCGCAGCAACTGGCGCAGGCCTGGATGCGCCGGCATCCGCCGATCGACCCACGCGAGGCAGGCCCGGCAGAAGGCAAGCGGCCGGCTGGCGGCTCGCCTCATTCATAGCCGTTGGCGAATACCGGGTCGGACGTGGCTGCCAGGCCGTTCCGCAGACGATTGCCGCGTGCGGTGCCCCACAGCACTCGCGCGTTGGCGCTGCCGGGAATCTGGTACGCCAGCACGCCGGACTGGCTGGTGCCGACCACCACTTCGAGCTCCGGATCGGCGTCCAGCTGAGCCAGCGTCGGGGCCGCCAGGCCACCATTCCAGTTGCCGCCGCGCGGCGCCGGCAGGTCTACCGACTGCAACAGGCTGCCCTGGTAGTTCAGGATGATCAACTTGCCGACCGCATTGCCGCCCTTTTGCGGCCAGGTGGTAAAGATCACTTCGGCGCGACCATCGGCATCGAGATCGGCCACCGCCGGCTCCGCCGCGAAGCGGAAACCGCTGCCGGGCACGCTGTAGGGCCAGCTGTGATGCTCGGTTTTGTCCAGCCACCACGCGTGCAGCTTGCCGTCGTAGCTGGCGAACAGAATCTCGCGCTGACCGTCGCCATCCAGGTCCGCCGGCACGGCATTCACCACGGCGTCTTCGATGGTCGCAAACTGCCCCTGGATCAGCGGCGCCCCGCTCTGCCCGGGTGCCGGAATCGTCGTCCAGTCGTAGCTGGCGCTCACCCAGCGCGTGCGATCCCGCGTCAGCACCCACGGCAGGTAGTAGAGATCCCCGGCGGGATCGCCAATCTGGCAGTTGTAGACATCGCCCGGGAACACCAGTTCGAGACTGCCGTTACCGTCCAGATCGGCAATCGCCGGTGCGGCATTGGCAAAGTTCGGCCGATGCTCCGTCCCGCAGTTGGCAAATCCGCGCAGATCGGCCGCTTGATCCACATGCACGCCGACCTGTGACCACACTTTCTGCAGACCACCGCTGGTGCCATAGCTGAGACTGGCCAGCAGCTGATCGCCGTTGGGATGAAAGGCGCTGATGTAATGCGTATCGGTGGGCGCGTAGATCTCGCTGGCGCCATCGCCATCGAGATCGGCGACCGCCAGATTCTCGTTGTACATGCCGGCCCCGTTGCCGGGCTCGCCGGTGCGCCGCGCCGGCCATCCCGGGCGCAGCGCGCCGGTGTGCTCGTAAACGCTGACCTGCAGCGTCCCGCCGCTGGAAGCGCGGCCGACGATGATCTCGAGGTCGCCGTTGCCGTCGATGTCGGCCGCCGCCAGGCTGCGCACCTCGCCCCCGCTGAAGGGATTGACGGTCCACAGCACGGCCCCGTTGGCGGCATACAGCGTGAGCTGATTGCCGCCACGCCCCACCGCACTCTCGAGGCCCGGTTGCGCGGGATCGAAATCGGCCACGGCGATCGCCGGCCACACGCGCTGGGTGTTGCTGCCGCGCCACTGCAGCGCGCCGCTGTCGCCGCGCAAGGCGACGACGTCGTAGCTGCCCCAGACCACTTCGGGCGAGCCGTCACTGTCGAGGTCGGCCACGGCCGGGCCGCTGTACCAACCGGTCTGGCAGGTCGACGGCGAGCAGCCGCCGTAGGACCACTGCAGTTGCGGCACGCCGACCGCGGCGAGCGCGGTGCACGGCCAGCAGAGGACGAGCAGCATCAGCGTGCGCATGGTGCAAGCCTGGCAGGATGGATGCTCGACACTAACGAAACCAGACCGGCGCATGTGCCGGCCGGTGCACACTGCGCGTGTGCCGCCGGCAGGGCCGCGATCTGCAGCCCTGTCGGGGCAGGCCGGCATCAGCCGCGCGCGCGGCGCGGAAAGCCCACCATCCGCTGCAGTTCCTCGTCCCACAGCTTCAGGCTGACGCTCTTCAAGCTGCTCCACAGCGTCAGGCGGGGCGCCTGCTGCAGCAAGGGGCTGGATTTGAAGGCCTCGCGCAGGCGGTAATTGGGTATGCGGCTGGCCAGGTGATGGATGTGGTGATAGCCGATGTTGCCGGTGAACCAGTGCAGCCACTGCGGCAAGTCGTAGTAGGAACTGCCGCGGATCGCCGCCGCTTCCGAACTCCAGTCGGTCTGATGCGCCCAATAGGCCTCTTCGAAGGTGTGCTGCACATAGAACAACCAAACGCCGAGAGCGCCCGCGATCAGCACGATCGGCAGATGCACCAGCAGCGTGGACTTGAAGCCGATGCAGTAGCCCATGAACACCAGCGTCAGCGCCAGCGCCAGATTGTTCAGCCACACGCTGCGCCATTCCTTTTTCCACGAGCGCGGCAGGTCGAAAGGAAAACGATGCTTGATGACGAACTGATAGAGCGGCCCGATCAGCAGCAGCACTGGCGCGCTGCGGTAGAAGCGGTAGCAGAAGCGACCGAAGGTCGAGCGCGACAGGTACTCGCGCACCGTCAGCGTCTCGACATCGCCGAACTCGCGGCGATCCAGATTCCCCGAGGTGCCATGATGCACGGCGTGGGTCTTGCGCCAGTAGCTGTAAGGAAACAGCGTGACCACGCCGAGCACGGCGCCGAGCGTGTTGTTGTCGCGCGCATTCGGGAAGAAGGAGCCGTGACCACAGTCGTGCTGAATGATGAAAGTCCGCACGTACAGGCCGGCGGCCGGCAGGGCCATCAGCAAGACCCAGAGATAATTCCAGTGATGGCGCACGGCGTAGGCCATCAGGGACCACAGCGCGATGAACGGAAGCAGCGTGTTGACCACTTGCCACAAGGCGCGTCCCAGTTGCGGACGCGCGAAGGGCGCACAGAGTTGACGGAGGTTGGCGGACGGACTCGGATCGGCTTCGTTCACGGCTCGTGAAGGGTGTGGAAGGTGCGCGGATTGTGGCGATACTGGCACTCAGTGGCAATCACCCAAAAGGCGAGCCATCCCTGCGATGCTCGCGCGCTCGATGGTCCTGGAGCCAAGCATGCTGATCGCCGTCACCCGTGAGGTTTCCGCCAGCCTGGCGGATTGCCAGTTGTCCTTTGTGGAACGCCAGCCCATCGATCTGGCGCTCGCCCGGCGCCAGCATGCGGCCTATCAGCAGGCGCTCAGAGAGGCCGGTTGCGAGGTGATCGAGCTGCCAGCGGCCGATGACCTGCCCGACGCGGTATTCGTCGAGGACGTTGCACTGGTGCTCGATGAGCTGGCGCTGATGACCCGGCCGGGCGCGCCGTCGAGGCGCGCGGAGGGCGAGTCCGTGGCAGCGGCCTTGTCGCAGTGGCGCCCGCTGGTGCACCTGCAAGCGCCGGCCACGCTCGATGGCGGCGATGTGCTGCGCATCGGCCGCCACGTGTACGTAGGTGCCTCGGCACGCAGCAACGATGCCGCCATCGACGCCCTGCGCACTGCCCTGGCGCCCTGGGGCTATCAGGTGATCCAGGTGCCCATGCGCGAGTGCCTGCACCTCAAATCGGCAGTGACCGCCCTCGACGATCACTGCCTGCTGGTCAACCCCGAATGGGTCGATCCCGCGCATTTCGGCGCTTGCCAGATCCTCGAAGTCGATGAGGAGGAGGCGCACGCGGCCAACATCCTGCGCATCGGCCGTCACTGGATCTATCCCGCCTGCTTACCGCGCACCAGCGCGCGCCTGCGCGCGGCCGGCTACGCGCCGCGCGAGGTCGATGTCTCGGAGCTGCAAAAGGCCGAGGGCGCCGTCACCTGCTGCAGCCTGGTGTTCGAGGCTCATCCTCCAGGCTGATACCAGCTAGGCGCCAGTACGGAAGGCCCGGGAGTCCTGCGGCCCTATGCTGCGACGCTCGCCCGCTACCGCCTTAAGGATCTCATCATGTTGCAACAGTACCGTCGGGGCCTGCTCGCGGCCGCCATCGCGCTCGCCCTCGCGCCGCTGAGCGCTCGCGCGGAGACAGCTCAGCAGATCAGCGCTGAAGACGGCGATCAGGCGGCGGGCGGCAAGAGCGCCAAGGCGTGGATTGCCGACGCGGTGACGGTCACGGCGAAGGGCACCGCAGCGGATGCGCCGTCGGCGCTGGCCACCGAGATCGTCAGCTGGCAGGACGCGGTTGCGGCCCCGGTCGATTTCCAGGATCTGGTCACGCGTTTGCCGGGTATCGGTGCCACCGGCCAGAACGGCATTTTCGAAACCTTCTCGATCCGCGGCAGCGGCGGCAACGGCATCCTGGTCGTCGTTGGTGGCATGCCGGTGACGGCGCAGCGGCGCGCCGGCGTGCCGGTGTCTTTCGTCGAACCCTCGCTGCTGGGCGAGATTGCGGTCACCCGCGGGCCGTCCACCGTGCATTACGGCCCGGGCGCCCTGGGCGGCGCCATTTCGATCGAGCCGCGCTGGTTCGAGGGCGCCAGCGTGCTGGCCAGCTACGCGGATTCGGGCGATGAGGCGCAGCTCTCGGCCGGCTACGGCAACGACACCTTCTCGATCGGTGTGGCTCGCCATCAGGCCGATGACACGCAGTCCGCCAACGGGACGCCGCTGAACACCAGCTACGAGCGCGACAGTGCCAGCCTGCAGTACCGCACACGCATCGGCGACTACCAGTTCGACGCCCTGCTGTTGCCCTCGCGTACCGAGGACATCGGCAAGTCGAACAGCCGCTACCCGGTGCGCGACTCCACCTATCCCAAGGACGAGCACACGCTCGGCCGGCTGCGTCTGCGTGGCGACAACGGCTTCGAGTTCAGCGTCCACGGACATGACCAGTCACTGCTGACCTACAACCAGCGTCCCGGCTCGCCGGACACCTACGCCTACGTGGAGAGCCGTGACATCGGCGGCACCGTGCAGCAGACGGTCGACCTCGACGAGTTCAGCCACAACATTGGCATCGAGTTTCTCGGTCGGCGCGACGTCAACGGCTTCGACGCGCGCAGCACGCTGGCCAATCGCACGTACAGCCTGCTCGATGGCCGCGAGAACGCGTGGTCGCTGTTTGGCATTAGCGACTGGACGGTCCGCGAGGATTTCGCGCTCGAACTCGGTGCCCGCTACAGCCACGTCGAGCAGCATCAGCGCGGCGCCAAGGCTTCCGATGCGGATACCGCCTTCACCGCCGGCGCGGTGTGGACGCCTACCGAGTCCAGTCGCTGGACCTTGAATCTGGCCTCGGGTTATCGCTTCGCCACGCTCGAAGAGCGCTATTTCGCCGGCGTGACGCCGCAGGGCGAGGTGGTCGGCAATGCCAATCTGTCGTCGGAACGCTCGCTGGGCTGGGATCTGGGCTACGCCTGGCAGGCGGGCGACTGGAGCAGCGAGGTGCATCTGTGGCGCACCGATGTGGAGGATCTGATCCAGCTGTATGCGGTGCGCCCGGGCGTCAATGGCTACACCAATATCGGCAGCGCCAAATTGCACGGCGTCGATGCCCAGCTGAGCTGGACGCCGACCGAGCAATTGCTGCTGCGCGCCACCGGCACGCTGGTCCGCAGCAAGGACGAGCTCAGCGGCAATCCGCTCTACGGCGCCCCGCCAGTCACCGGCACGCTGGAGGCGCGCTATGACCTTGCCGATTTCACCATCGGCGCCTTCTATTCGCATCGCTGGAGCATGAAGCGGCCCGGCTTCGAGGAAGTGAAGCGCGACGCCGTTGATGTGCTCGATCTGGACCTGACCTGGCACCTGAGCCCGGACTGGTCGCTGCAGCTCTACGCCCGCAACGCCCTGAACGAGGACTACGTCGCCACCGCCGACGTGCTCTCCGCTCTCGCACCGGAACGCTCAGTGGGCGTCAGCGTGCTGTGGAACGGGCTGCGCTGAGCTTCCGGCCTGCGCCTTCGATGCGCTCATAGTTTTACCCGGATGCAATTGACTATCGAATTACATCCGGGTAATTTTCGACGCACACTCACTGAGGACGCGTCGATGGACACCGAGAGCCGATACACCTGTTTCGCTCACCAGCAACACCTGGGCAGCGGCAACAGCGCCGAGATCGCGCGCCTCGCGCGCCTGCACCCCGAGCGCCCTTTGTGGGTGTTTGACGATGCCACCGGTCGCCCGGTGGACCTCGATCTGCGCGCCCGTGAGGCCGATATCGCCACGCCCGAGTCCGGCCCCGAGGGACGCGGCCGCGGACGGCCGCGCCTGGGCGTGATCGCCCGCGAGGTGACGCTGCTGCCGCGCCACTGGGACTGGCTGGCGACCCAGCGCGGCGGCGCCTCGGTCGCCTTGCGCAAGCTGATCGATGAGGCGCGCCGCGCCAACGCCGATGCCGACACCCGGCGGCGCTGCCAGGATCGCTGCTACCACTTCATGAGCGCGATCGCCGGCGATCTGCCGGGCTTTGAGGAGGCTATCCGCGCACTCTACGCCAGCGATCAGGTCGCGCTGCTGCAGCACACCGCGGGCTGGCCGGCCGACATCGTCGCCCACCTGCAGCGTCTGCTCGATCCGGACTTCTAAGCGTCAGGCGAGTCCGCCCTGGCTACAACATCGGCCCCAGGATCCGCGCAGCAGCGGCGACGGTTTCACCGAGGATGCCGATCGGGCGAAAGCCTTTGCCGCTGCTGCGCGCCTCGATAGTGCGCAGGTAGTCAGCCAGCTGCCCCGCGACGCCGGCATCGTGGAACACGGCGATCAATTCGTAGTTCAGGAAGAAACTGCGCGGGTCGAGATTGGCCGAACCGATCAAGGCGCATTGCGCATCGACCAGCACGGCCTTCGCATGCAGCATGCCGGGGCCGTAGCGATAGACCTTGATGCCCTTGCGTCCCAGCTCGCGCAGATAGCTGGCGGCAACCACGTCGACCAGCGGATTGTCCGAGCGCGCCGGCACATAGGCGCGCACGTCCACCCCGCTGCGCGCCGCCGCGGTCAGGGCGCGCAGCACCGCTTCGTCGGGCACGAAATACGGCGTCACCAGCCACAGCCGTTGCTCGGCCTCGTAGCAAGCCTTCAGGAAGGCCGCATGCCAGAGGTCATCGCGCATATCCGGGCCGGACGCGATCAGCTGCGCATCGACCGCCGGCAGCGCTGCACCCCATTCCGGATGCGGCCGCGGCAGCGGCGTACCCGTCACCACCGGCGTGCCGCTGGCAAAGGCCCAGTCCGCTCTGAACACATCGTCGTAGGCCTGTGCCAACGGCCCCTCGGCGACGAAGCTCAGATCCTGCCAGGCCTGTCGCTCCAGCAAGTAGCGATCGCCCAGATTGCGTCCGCCGGCCCACACCCGCAGACGATCGGCGACCACCAGTTTGCGGTGGTTGCGGAGGTTCGCGGTGCGCTGCAGCAGCGCGTTGGTGAAGGGCTTGAAGCGCAGCACTTCGGCGCCCGCACGGCGCAGCCGGCGGATCTCGCTGCCGAGCAGAAACCAGGATCCGATATCGTCGACCAGCATGCGCACCCGCACGCCGCGCGCAGCGGCGGCGCCCAAGGCCTGCAGCACGCGCTGCGCCGAGGCATCGCGGGCGACGTCGTACATCAACACATGCAGTTCCGCACGGGCGTCCTCGATCAGATCGTGCAGATCCGCGCACGCGGCCGGCCCATCGAGCGCCAGCCGCACCCGATTGCCGCTCGACACCGGGCTGCCGCCCATGTGCGCAATCATGCGCGCCAGCCCCGCGGGCTCGGGCGGCTGGCCCGCCGGCAGGGAAAACCGCAGCCGCTGACTGCGCTCGCGGCGCAGCTTGCGCGCACCGATCAGTATCCACAGCAAGGCGCCGAGGTAGGGAATCAGGTTCACCACTGCCAGCCACGCCACCACCGCCGCCGGCGCGCGCCGGCTGTGCAGGATGTTGTAGCTCAGCAGCGCGCTGAGGCCCACCGCGAGGAGCAGGGACAGCGTCTGGAGATCGGTCACGGGAACCTGCGGCGCAGCTGACGGCGTGGTGCCATTGTGCCCGTAGCGGCGGCGTACAGCACGCGGGCGCGGTCATAATGGCGGGATGACCGACATCCTGCTGACCACACTGAATGCGCGCTACTCGCATGCCTCGCTGGGGCTGCGCTATCTGCGCGCGAACCTGGGCGAGTTGCGCGCGCACAGCCGCATCCTCGAGTTCGTCATCGGCCAGAAAACCGAGGAAATGGTCGAACAACTGCTGGCCGAGCGCCCGCGCATCATCGGCATCGGCGTGTACATCTGGAATGTCGAAGAAAGCACGCGTCTGGTCGCCCAGTTGAAAGTGCTGGCACCGGAGATCCGCATCGTCCTCGGTGGCCCGGAAGTCAGCCACGAGGTGGAGGAGCAGCGCATCTGCGCGCTGGCCGACCACGTGATCACCGGTTGGGGCGATGTCAGCTTCGCCACGCTGTGCCGGCAGTTGCTGGCAGGCGAGGCGGCGGCGCGCGTGATCGCCGGCGTGCAGCCACCGCTGGCCGCCATCGCCAGTCCCTACGAGGAGTACACCGACGAGGACGTGCGGCAGCGCCACCTGTACGTCGAGGCCTCGCGCGGTTGCCCCTTCCAGTGCGAGTTCTGCCTGTCGGCACTGGATCAAACCGCCTGGCCCTTCCCGCTGGAGCCCTTTCTCGCGGACATCGACCGCCTGTACCAGCGCGGCGCGCGCCAGTTCAAGTTTGTCGACCGCACCTTCAATCTGAAGGTCGATACCTCGCTGGCCATCCTCGGCTACTTCCTGGCGCGTATCGAGGCAGCGCCGGAAGACCCGCCTTTCGTCCATTTCGAGCTGATCCCGGACCATCTGCCCGAACGCTTGAAAGCAGCCATCGCGCGCTTTCCAGCTGGCACACTGCAGTTCGAGATCGGCATTCAGACCTTCAATCCGGAAGTGCAGGCGCGCATTTCCCGGCGCCAAAAGAACGGTGTGGCGGAAGCCAATCTGCGCTGGCTGCGCGAGCATTCCAAGGCGCATCTGCATGTCGATCTGATCGCCGGGCTGCCGGGTGAGGACCTGGACAGCTTTGCCGCCGGCTTCGATCGCCTGGTGGCGCTGGAACCCCACGAGATCCAGTTCGGCATCTTGAAGCGTCTGCGCGGCGCGCCGATCGCGCGCCATACCAGCGCCCACCAGATGCGCTACAGCCCGGATCCGCCCTACACGATCCTGGCCACCGATGTGATTGATTTTCCTGCGATGCAGCGACTGATACGCTTTGCGCGCTACTGGGATCTGGTGGCCAACTCCGGACGTTTTCCGCGCACGCTGGCCAGGCTGCTGGGCGAGGCGCCGTTTGCGCATTTTCTGGCCTTCAGCGACTGGCTGTGGGCACGCACCCGGCAGACCCACGCGCTGGCCCATGAGCGGCTCGCCAATCTGCTGTACACCCATCTGATCGAGCGCGAACCGGCCAGCGTTGAGGACGCCGCCAGCACCGTGCTGCAGGACTACCGCAGCGCCGGTGGTCGCAGCCGTCTGCTATTCGAGGACGCGCACAGCAAGGTTCCGCCGCCGCGCCCACGCGCGCAGCGCGCCACCCCCGAGCGCCAGGGCCGGCATCTGGAGGCGAGCGGCTGATTCCTGGCGGACCGCGGCTTTACGGCGCGCAGCCGCAGGCGTAGCGTGATCGGGCGGTGTCCATCCGGGCGCCGCCTGGGGTGATGACTGGGGGAAGTCCATGAAGAAGCTGCTGCTGTCGCTGTCTTTGCTCATCGGCGCGAGCCAGGCGCATGCCGAAGCCGTGCTGAGCTGTGAGCAGGTCGATGAGTTGGGTGAGGCGCTGACCACCATCGGCGTCGCGCTGGATGATGCAAATCTGCAGATGGACGAGGGCAGCTCCGAGCACCTCGGGCTGGCGCAGACGGTCGAGGGCCTGGCGCAAATCGCCGCGGCCGAAGAGGACGAGGATCTGGCCAATGCCTCGCTCGGCATGGCGCAGGCCTGGGACAACAATGACCGCGACGCCTTCACCGACTCGCTGGCCGAAGCGGTTGCCAAGCTCGCCGTGATCCACGCCAAGGATTGCCAGTAATCGGATCGGAACTGCCTGCGCCGGTGCCGCGTGCACCGGCGTCGCCGGCAGGAGGCTGCCATGTGCCGAAACATCCGCACGCTGTTCAACTTTGACCCGCCGGCCAGCGAGGCTGAGCTGCACGATGCGGCGCTGCAGTTCGTGCGCAAGCTGAGCGGCTTCAATGCGCCATCCAAGGCCAATCAGGCCAGCTTCGACGCGGCGGTGCTGGCGGTCGAGACCGCCGCGCGTACGCTGATGCAGTCGCTGGTCACGCAAGCGCTGCCGCGCAATCGCGAGATCGAAGCGGGCAAGGCGCGGGCGCGCTCAGCCGCCCGCTATGGGTCACGCTGACGCGGCGCTCGCGCTGCGCTCAGTACAGTCCCGCGACCTTGGCGCCCACGGCCGCCAGCGACAGCACGGCGACCACGACGATGGCCCACATCAGTCCGGTGCGACCGCCGGCGGCTGGTGCCGGCTTGGCCGCAGCGGGGGCCGATTTGGCGGCATCCGGACGTGCGGCCGGCGATTGCATCTCCTGGCCGGGCGCCAACAGCAGGAAGCGGATGGTGTCGAGGCGCAGCTCGTCGCCCGGCTTCATCAGCTGACGGGTGACCCGGCGGTCATTCACATAGGTGCCGTTGGAGGAGCCCATGTCCTCGACCATCACGCCATCCGGCGTCACCTTGAGCTCTGCATGCTTGCGCGAGATCTCCTCGGAGGGAATCGCGATCTCACACTCGCTCTGGCGACCGATGACCATGGTCCCGTGCACCGGGTAAATTTTCCCGAAGGTCACGCCGGACACACCGCGCAGAACGAACTTGGGCAGCGCGACGCGCACCTTGGTGCGACCGTCATCATCCACGTCGGCATCGCGCGGGCGCGCCGCCGGCGCCGGCGCTGCTTTCTCGACCGCCACTGCACGCGCGCGTACGCCCGCGAAGGCGATCAAATCGCCCGGCTTGACCTCGCTCGGCCCGGCCAGCGGCTTGCCGTTGATGCTGACGTCATTGTCCGGGTGCGGCGTGCTGATGCGCACGCTGTCACCGCTCACCTCCAACTCGGCGTGATGCGGTGCGATGCCAGGCGCCATCAGCACGATGCGCGCATCCGGCGCGCTGCCGAGCACAGTCTTGCCGGCGTTGAGTTCAACCGGTGCGTGCTCACCACCTGGAAACAGAAGCTTCATGCGTCCCCCCGGGACCTGATTCTGATGTCGATTACGGTTTGCCGGGCGCTGCCGGCGTGTCGAGATCGCGCGCCACGCGAAAACCCGTGGTATTGCTGAGCCAGTCTCGGCTTTCGGCCCGCCGCACCAGCACCGCTTGCTCATCGGTATCGCTGTGCCAGGCGGTGCCCATCACCATGCGCTCGTCGCAGCTGCCCGTAGTGCGGGCCTTCTGGTCGGCCGCGTGTCCGCTATGCGTGTCGTTGGCGCAGTCGGCCACCCATTCGCGCACGTTGCCCTCGATATCATAGAGGCCCGGCGCGGAGGCCTCAAAACGACGCACTGGCGCGGTGTAGGCCTGACCGTCATCGCAGGACAGCACATCGCCGCCGCCGACTTCCTTCTTGTAGCGCTGGTCGGCGCGGTTGCCGCTGGCGCAGGCCTTGGTCTTCACCTGGCGCGCGAGATACTGCCATTCGGCTTCACTCAGCAGTCGATAACGCTTACCGGTGGAACGCGAAAGCCAGTCCACGTAGGCCACCGCATCGACCTGACCGACACACACCACCGGGTGACTATCGCTCTGTTTGAAGCTGGGATCGCGCCAGGTGCGCTCGCGCGAGGACCCAAAGAAGCCTTCCCGGTTGCGACAAGCCTCGCGCGTCACCGTGTAGCGGGTGGCCTCGACGAAGCGCTTGAACTCGCCCACCGTCACCTCATTGCGGCCCACGGCAAAGGGCGTGGCGATCGGCACACGCACATCCGCCCCGCGACGGGTGCCCGTCAGCAGTACATCGCCGGTGCCGACGATGATCAACTCAGGGGTATCCGCGGCATCGCGGAATACATAACCCGGCTTGCCGATCCGACGCGCTTCCGCCAGCAGCGCCAGCAGCGCCTTGTCCTCCGGCACGAACAACAACGCCTGGGTAAGCGCCTGTTCGGCCTCGGCGCCGCGCCATTGCGCCAGCGCCGTCTTGGCAGTCTCGCGCAGGGCGTCGATACGGCGATTCCACTCTGCGGTAATGCGCTGCTGCAAGGCCGCGTTGTCGAGCCCCGGCAGACCCGCCACCTGGCGCGCCCGCTCAAGGCGCTCCTTGCCCTCGGTGATGCGCAGTGCGTCCAGCTCCACCGAAGCCAGCTGGATGTAGACATCGACGACCGCCTCCAACCCTTTGCGCGCCGTCTCGTTGTCAGGCTGCAGGCTCAACACGCGGGTGTACATCAGCGTGGCATTGGCTTCGGGCGGCAGTTGAAGGCGCTGCATTTTCAGCAGCGCCTGCCCGAGGTCTAGCAAGGCCGCGACGCGCTCTGCCGGCGTCACCGGGCCGTAGTCAGCCGCCGCCGGCAGCGTCGCCGGATCGGGCAGCGGCAAGTCGCCCTCCAGCCCCTCGCTGGCCTCAGGCGGTTCCGAACTGACGACTGGCTCGCTCGGCGGCGTCGCGACCGGCACCGTCGCCACTGGCGGGTTGGGCGTCGCTTTCGGCGGCGCCGGCTGCACCGGAGCAACCACTGGGGGCGGTCCGGACGCCGATTGCGTCCACACCCCATAACCAATCGCCCCCAAACCACCGAGCAGCAGCACCAGCGCCGCCACCCGCGGCCATGGCCGTGGCTTGCCGGGCGGGCCGATCTGGCGGGCGAGATTGTCGTAGACCGCCGTGGTGCTGTTGCGGGCTTCCGTCGCGACCACGGCCTGCTCGCGTACCGGCATCAGCGGCTGGGCTGGAGACGGCGCGGTCTCGCCCAAAGCGATGGTCTGCAAGCCAGCGATGAACTCGTCGGCGCTGGTAAAGCGATCCTTGGGATCCTTGGCCAGCGCCTTGTCGATGAAGGCCTGCCACTGCTTGCATTCGGGCGGCAGCCGCGGAATCGGCTCGAACACATGCGCATAGGCGACCGCAAAACCGTCGGGCCCCTGATAAGGCGGACGCCCGGTCAGGGCTTCGAAGGCCAAGGCGCCCAGACTGTAGAGGTCGGAGCGCGCATCAATCTCGCCACCGCGCGCCTGCTCCGGGCTCATGTAATTGCTGGTGCCGATGCTGACGCCGGTGCTGGTGATGCGCGTCGATCCGCTGAGCGCACGGGCAATCCCGAAATCGGTCAGCTGCGGCGTGTCCGAGGCATCGAACATGATGTTGGCAGGCGTCACATCACGGTGCACCACGCCCTGCTGATGGGCGAAGCCCAGCGCTTTGGCGATACCGGTCAGCACCCGCACAATCTCGGCCTGATCAACGCCGCGGCGCATACGCTGGGCAAAATCGCCGCCCGGCAGATACTGCATCGAGAAATAATGCAGATGATCCGGCGTGACGCCGACCTCATACACCGCAACGATATGCGGATGCGTCAGCGAGGCAATGGTGCGCGCCTCGCGCAGAAAGCGCTTCGAGAAGCTGGCATCGGCCGCCAGTGCCGGCGCCATCACCTTCAGCGCAACCCGACGCTCCAGCGAGGTTTGAATGGCCAGATAGACGCGCGCCATCCCGCCGACGCCGAGTTCGCGCTCAATCGCATAGCCGGGGATCGAAATGGGCGCCACGCGTCGGTCACGCTTCCGTCACTCAAGAACTCGGCATTGTAGCCGGAGTGCCCGGCAGAATCGCCACCCGCAGGCATTGCGCCGACGCGCGCATGCGCTCATCGTCCGCATGCTCTTGAACTGCGGTGCCAGCCGCCGCACCTGAGAGGATTCACTCCGCGCCGCACAGGACCCCGCCGTGAATGTACTGCCTGAACTGTTGGGCCTGCTCCTGCTCGCCACCGCGGTAATGGTTTGGCAATGGCTGCGTCAAGCGCACGAGATGGCCCTGGCACTGGCACAGCAGGCGTGCAAGGACGCCGGCCTGCAGTGGCTCGACAACCAGGTGTCGCTGCAATCGGCGCGACTGGTGCGTGATCGCGGGCAACTGCGCTGGCAATTGGACTACCAGTTCGACGTCAGCGCCCAAGGCACCGAGCGCCGACACGGCCGTCTGCGTCTCCTCGCCGGCCAGCTGGCTTGGATCGAGATGCCGACGGCCTCGGGGACCGCGGAACTGTGGATTCCGCCTGACGCCTCTACTTGACGATGCGCAGCGAGGGCCGCGGTCGGTCTGGCTTGTCACCGCCATCGATGGGCGCCGACTCCGGTGCCGGTACGGCTGCCATCGGTGCGACCGGGCTGCTGTCCGCCGATTCGGCCACCTCCTCCGGCGCTTCCTCGCTTTCCGGCGGGAACATCATGCCCTGTCCATTCTCCTTGGCGTACACCGCCAGCACCGCCGTCACCGGCACGCTGACCGACTGACTGACGCCCGAAAAGCGCGCATTGAAGCGGACCTCGGTGGCGCCCAACTCCAGGCGATCGACCGCCATCGGCGCCAGATTCAGCACCACCTGACCGTCTTTGATTGCCTGCGCCGGCACGCGGATGCCGCGCTGGGTGGCGTCCGCCAACAGGTAGGGCGTGCAGCGGTTGTCCACGATCCACTCGTAAATGGCGCGGATCAGGTAGGGCCGCGTGCTGGTCATTTCCATGGCGATTCCTGCGCCCGTTTCGGGCGTACTGATATGAATGGAGCGATCGCGGTGAGGCGGCAGGCGCTTAGCGCTGACTGCCCAGTGCTCGCTCGCTGTCGGACAAGGTCCGCTGAAACAGCGGCGTCTGGAACAGACGCTGTGCATAGGCGTCGATCCCCGGGCCCAGCTCGCGCAATGCGATCCCGACGCTGGGCAGACGCCACAGTACCGGCAGCAGCATACAGTCCGCCAGACCGAATTCGACGCTCATGAAGAACTTCGCCGCCTTGAACAGCGGGTCCGATTCAGCCAGGTCGGCGCGCAGGCGTTCGCGGAGTTCGTCATCGGCGTTGCGACGCAACTGCGCCAACGGCGTTCCCCATTCGACGTCGACGCGATGGCTGGTCAACCGCGCACGGGCACGACCCAACGGATCGCTGGGCAGCAGCGGCGGATGCGGAAAGCGCTCGTCCAGGTACTCGGCGATGATGCGTGGCTCATAGAGCACGACCTCACGCTCCATCAGCGTCGGCAACTCCAGACTAGGTACCGCTGCCACCAGATCGGCCGGTGGTTTGCTCGGGTCCACATAGACCAACTCGTGCGGCAAACCCTTCACCGCGAGCACGATCCGCGTGGCATGCGAGCGCGGACAGTCGATGTGCGAAAACAAGGTCATGGCACTACGTGATCGCGGTCCCGGCGGCGACATCGTGTGTAGATCCCGGCACTTGCGGTAGCAACCAGACTAGCGGAGCCGCGCTGTCGAATCTACCGGAGCCAAGGACTAGAAAAAGCGGGGCAAGGGTCAGGGGGCGGGGGGACAGGCACTTGGGCACATGGCTTGCGCTGTCGCGCGACGGATCGCTGCTGCCATCGCACTTGCGCCGCGCTGTCACCCGTCACGCCCTTGGTCCGCATAAACAACAAGCCCCGGGCTGGCCGGGGCTTGTGTGAACTCGGGTGTAACCGACTCGATCAGTGCACGTCTTTCCAGTATTCGTGCTTGAGCAGGTAGGCGACGCCGGTAAACAGCAGCAGATACAACAGCACCCAGATGCCGTACTTCTCGCGCTGCAGCGCCGCCGGCTCGCCGACGTACTGCAGGAAGGCGCTGAGGTCGCGGACATCGCCACGGTATTCCTCGGCGCTGCGGCTGCCCGGCTTGACCAGATCGAAAGTCGGACCTTCGGCATGGCCACCCTCGCCTGCCGCTTCGTCAGCGCTCGCCACGCGCAAGGTCTGGATGCCCTGACGCTCCCACAGCACGTGCGGCATGCTGGCATTCGGGAAGATGGTGTTGTTCCAGCCGCTCGGGCGAGTCGGGTCCGGATAGAAGGACAGCATGTAGCTGTAGATCCAGTCGGTACCGCGGACGCGCGCCACCAGCGAGAGGTCTGGCGGCGACTTGCCGAACCAGTCCTCGCTGCCGACGGCCTGATCACCCAGACCTGCCGGCATCGATACGTGGATCGTGTCGCCGAACTTGGCACCGGTGAAGTTCAGGTTCTTCATGACCTGCTCTTCGCTGAGGCCCAGATCCTTCGCCAGACGCGAGTAGCGCATGTACTGCAGCGAATGGCAGCTGGCGCAGTAGTTGAAGTACAGCTGCGCGCCACGCTGCAGCGAGGCCTGATCAGTGATGTTGGCACCCGACTGCATCAGCGGCGGGCCCTCTTCGGCCGCTGCGGCCACGCCGGAGGCGAACACGAACAACAGGGGAAGCAGGCGCTTAATCATGCATGGTCACCCGGTCAGGCACCGGCTTCACCGCGTCCATCTTGGTGTACACCGGCATGAGAATGAAGAACAGGAAGTAGATGGCCGTGCAGATCTGCGCGACGAGCTTCTGCGTCTCGCTACCCGCCTGCAGACCCAACCAGCCCAGCGTCACGAAGGCCACCACGAAAATGGCCAGCGCCAGCTTGGTCAGCGGGCCGCGGTAGCGGATCGAACGCACCGGGCTGCGATCCAGCCACGGCAACAGGAACAGGATGGTGACCGCGGCGCCCATGACCATCACGCCCGCGAGCTTGTCCGGAATGGCGCGCAGCATCGCGTAGTAGGGCGTGAAGTACCACACCGGCTTGATGTGCAGCGGCGTCACCATCGGGTCGGCCGGCGCAAAGTTGTCGTACTCCAGGAACAGATTGCCGAAGGTCGGTTCGAAGAAGATGACGAAGGCAAACAGGATCAGGAACACGCCGGTGCCGAAGGTGTCTTTCACCGTGTAGTACGGGTGGAAGGGAATGCCGTCGAGCGGCTTGCCGCTGGCGTCTTTCTTCTTCTTGATGTCCACGCCGTCCGGGTTGTTCGAGCCCACTTCATGCAGCGCACCCAGGTGCAGCACGACCAGCAGCAAGAGCGCGATCGGCAGCGCCACCACGTGCAGCGCGAAAAAGCGGTTGATGGTGGCATCCGAGGGCAGGAAGTCGCCCTGGATCCACTGCACCAGATCCGGACCGATGAAGGGAATCGCGCCAAACAGCGAGACGATCACCTGCGCGCCCCAGAAGGACATCTGGCCCCAGGGCAGCACGTAGCCCATGAAGGCCTCGGCCATCAGCGCCAGGAAGATCAGCATGCCCAGCACCCAGACCAGTTCACGCGGCTTCTGGTACGACCCGTACAGCAGCGCACGGAACATGTGCAGGTAGACGACGATGAAGAAGAAGGACGCACCGGTTGAATGCATGTAGCGAATCAACCAGCCCCACTCGACGTCGCGCATGATGTACTCGACCGAGGAGAAAGCCTCGGCCGCGCTCGGCTTGTAGTGCATGGTCAGGAAGATGCCGGTCACCAACTGGTTGACCAGCACTACCCCGGACAGCACGCCGAAGTAGTACCAGAAGTTGAAGTTCTTCGGAGCGTAGTACTGCCCCGCGTGCTTGTTCCAGAAATCGATCACCGGCAGGCGCTGGTCCAGCCAGCCAAGCAAGCCCGTCATCGTCGTCGTGCGCTCGCCAGCCATCATGCACCCCCTTCGGCTTCGCCAATCACCACCCGCGTGTCGCTCTCGAAGCGATACGGCGGCACGACCAGATTGGTCGGGGCCGGCGATCCCTCGTAGACGCGGCCGGCGAGGTCAAAACGCGAGTTGTGGCAGGGGCAGTAGTAGCCGCCCTTCCACTGCGCATCCCAGGGTTCGGGCTGCACTTCCGGGTGCAACTTGGGCGAGCACCCGAGATGGGTGCAGGAACCCACCAGCACCAGCAACTCCGGCTTGAGCGAGCGGTACTCGTTCTTGGCGAAATCCGGTTGCTGATCGAGGACGGTGGAATCGGGATCTTTCAGTCGATCCTTCTCCCCCGGCAGCACCGCGAGCATCTCGCTGCTGCGACGTACGATGAAGATCGGGCGGCTGCGCCACGCGACCACCATCTGCTCACCCATTGCCAGCTTGCTGATGTCGACGGACACCGGCGCACCCGCCGCAACGGCGCGGGCACTCGGTTTCCAAGCGCTGTAGAAGGGGATCGCGGCAAAGATGCCACCCACCCCGCCCACCACGACGGTCGACGCCGTCAGAAAGCGGCGCCGGCCGTGATTCACGGACTCTGCTGCCATGCTTGACTCCATGCGGAACGAAATCGGCTCGTCTGCCGGTACTTGCTGGCGACGAAACTCGCGAAGTTTACAGGATGGCTTCCGGCCCACACAATCAAAGCGCGCCACACAGGCTCGGCCTAACGCAGTCCGCGCAGCGAGCCGCTAGCATGCCGGCGCAGTGCTGCCACGCTGCGTGACAGGTCCCGCTTCTACTGCCGACCGATGGAATCGATGTCAACTATTGCACCAGCCGCTGTCCGGTTGCGCGCGTCCAGGCACACCGCCTGCGCCGATGGCGGAGGCGCGCATGCAGCCTGAGCCCGTCTGGCTCGATCACCTGCGCTATTTCGGTCGCTGGATCGTGGCCGGGCTGGCACTTGCCTTTGTGGTGGTCTGGCTGCGCCCGGAGCTGCTGACACGTGGCGCCGATCCGCGCGCGCCCTTTCGCGGCTACGCGGCGGCGGTCAGTGCCTCCGGGCCCTCGGTGGTCAATATCTACGCCGATCGCATCGTCACCGAGCAACCGTCGGCGCAGCTCGACAGCAACCCGGCGGCGCGACGCTTTCTCGGCCCCAGCTTCACGCCCTCGGGTCCGCCGCGCCAGCGCGTCGACCAGAGCCTGGGATCGGCGGTGATCGCCCGCGCCGACGGCTATCTGCTGACCAATCGCCACGTGATCGAGAACAAGGACCGCATCCGCGCACTGCTGTGGGACGGCCGCACTACCGACGCCCGCGTGGTGGCTACCGACCCCGAAACCGATCTCGCCGTGCTGAAGATCGACGTCGAGGACCTGCCGGCGATCCGCTTTGCCGACGACAACCGTTTGCAGATAGGCGATGTCGTGCTGGCCATCGGCAATCCCTTTGGCCTCGGCCAGAGCGTGACCATGGGCATCGTCAGTGCGCTGGGTGCGCAACGCCTGAACCTGCTGCTGGCCGACTACGAGAACATGATCCAGACCGACGCCGCGATCAATTCGGGCAACTCCGGCGGCGCGCTGGTCAACGCCAGCGGCGAACTCGTCGGCATCAACACGGTCACCTTCGCCCGCAACAATGGCGGCGAGGGCATCAGCTTCGCGATTCCGGCAGAGACGGCGCGGGCGGTGCTGGACGACATCATCCGCCAGGGTTATGTGACGCGCGGATGGATCGGCATCGATGTCAGTCAGGTCGAGGTCGGCAACCGCGTGACCGGGGAACGCCGCATCGGCCTGCAGATCCAGTCGATCGCCGCCGGTTCCCCCGCCGAAGCCGGCGGCTTGCGGGTGGGCGATATCCTGATGGGCATCGACGGCGGTGAGCTCGGGTCGCTGGTCCAGTTCCGCACATTGGAGGCCAATCGCAAACCCGGCGAGCGCATCCCGATCGAGGCAGTGCGCGCCGGGCTGCCGTTCATGGCCTACGTCATTCTGATGCAGAAGCCGCGCATCGCCCCGTAAACCAGAACCAGCGCCAGGCGGGCGCCAGCCGGGTGCTTTCGGCCGCCACCGGAAAGCGCGCGCGCAGCAGCGGCAGGATGCGATCGTTCAGATCGACGTGGTTGTAGCGCATCCAGCGCCGGAACCAGCCCCAGCGGCTGTCGCGGAAGTCGACCACCGCCACGCAGCCAGCGGGCGCCAGTTGCCGCGCCACGGCGTCGAGCAACTCACCCGCCATTGGCGCCACCATGGTCAGCGTGTAGGACAGCAGGATCAGATCGTACTGCCCGGCGACGGCGGCATCCGGATAAGCGGCCTGAACCAGACGGACCGGACGCCCATAGTCGCGGCCGCGCGCCTGCTTGAGCATCTCCGGCGACAGGTCGACCCCGGTCAGCTCGGCCGCCGGAAAGCGACGCGCCAGGCGCCGCAGATTGCGACCGGTGCCGCAGCCGATTTCGAGCACCCGCGCGGGCGCCCGCGGCAGCGCGGCCGCGGCGGCTTGAAGCACGCGATCGCGGCCGTACAGAAAGCTCCAGCGCGTCCAGTCGTAAATGCGCGCATGCCAGCGGTAGTAGCCCTGCAGGGCGCCTTCGGCCAGCGCCAGATTCTCGTTCATGCGGGCTGTACCTCGGCGCACAGTACGCTGCCGTAAGTGCCGACGCGATCGAGCTGATGCCAGCGCGCGCAATCCAGGCTCCTCGCCTGCAGCCGCGCCCGCGCACGCTCGGGCAGGAAATCGATGCTCAGACCCGCCGAGCGCATCAGCACGCGCGCCCCCGGCGCACTGCTGGCGACCACCTGATCCCACTCCTGCTCCAACAGCTCCGGCGCGTGGGCTGCCATCCAGTCCTGATGGTCCAGCAGGACAAAGCGGTCGTAGCGCTGCGGCTGCTGCGCCAGGAACTCGCTCAAGGTGCAGGTATGCAGATGCACGCGTGCGGCGCGCTCGCGCAGTACGGCAAAGTGCTCCGGGCGCAGATAGTTGGGGCAGCAATCGATGCTGTAGCTGCCGTGCAGGTAGACGCGCCAGAAGTAGTTGTCGCGAATCGGCAGCTCGGTCAGCAGGTAGCGCAGCTTGTCCTCGATGTAAGCATTGACGCCGCCCGGGTACTGGCGCTCGATCAGATTGCGCTGCGCCCGCGGCACGCCGAGGAGCGCCAGCAGCGCCGGTTGCCGCGCGATCCAACGCAGCCACGGGCGCCACAGTCTGGGCTCAATGCGCGCATAGCGCTCGCGCTGCTCGTCCAGCGTCTGCGCCTCCAAGAGCTGCTGCAACTCGCGCCACAGCGCCGGCTGCAACTGTTTCAGCCAGATACGCATGCCGTAGGCGACATCGCCCGCGGCGCCGCGAAAGTAGAAGGAGCCGCGCCCGCGCGGACTGAAGGCATGGCGATCGCGATCCCAGATCTGCCGCGCCGACGCCGACAGCCAGGGCCGCAGATGCGCGTAGGCCTCGGCAAACTGCGGATGCTGACCGTGCCCGAACAACTGGAACAGCAGCGCGTGATCGCCGTAGGCCAACAGCGCCAGCTTCAGTTCCAGCAGGGCGTTCTGGCGCGGATTCATGTCCACGCAGTCGATCCGCTGCGGATCGTCCAGCAGGTAATCGAGCGCGTTGCAGCCGGCGCTGGTGATCATCACCAGCCGCGCGCCAGGTGCCATCGCCAGCAGCTCGCGATCAGCGCGCGGGTCTTCCCAGCAGGTGTTGTAGATCAGTCGCGAGCCATGGATCTTGCGAAACCAGGCGTCATAGGCGCGGTGCGCGAGGCTCATCGGCGCTCTCCGGTAAGTGAGAGCGCCGAGGCTATGGCGTGCAGGTGAAGCTCAGGCTGCAGCGGCGTGTCGCTGGCGTAACAGCGACAGGCCGCCGCGCACTCAGGTCTTGGGCAAGGTCACGCCCTGCTGACCCTGGTACTTGCCACCGCGATCGCGGTAGGAGGTCGCGCAGATCTCGTCCGATTCGAAGAACAGCATCTGCGCCACGCCCTCATTGGCGTAGATCTTCGCCGGCAGCGGCGTGGTGTTCGAGAACTCCAGCGTCACATGCCCTTCCCACTCCGGCTCCAGCGGCGTCACATTGACGATGATGCCGCAACGCGCGTACGTGCTTTTGCCCAGGCACACGGTCAGCACGCTGCGCGGAATGCGGAAGTATTCGACCGTGCGCGCCAGACAAAAGGAGTTCGGCGGGATGATGCACACCGGCCCTTTGAAATCGACGAAGCTGCGCTCGTCGAACATCTTCGGGTCGACGATGGTCGAGTTGATGTTGGTGAAGATCTTGAACTCGTCGGCACAGCGGACGTCGTAGCCGTAGCTCGACGTGCCGTAGGACACGATGCGCGCGCCATCCGCCCCGGTCCGCACTTGTTCCGGCGCGTAGGGCTCGATCATCGCCTGCTGTTCGGCCATCCGCCGAATCCAGTGGTCGGACTTGATGCTCATGGACGAGGCTCAGCGCGCGGCGTCGAGCACGCGATTCCAGTTCGCCACCGCCACCGACACGCGCGGATCCGCGAGGAAGGCATCGACATCGCCCTCGATCACGAGCGAGCCGATCTTGTCGCCCTGGCGGATCGCATCGACCACGTTCTGGCCTTCGATCACCTCGCCGAACACGCTGTGCTTGCCATCCAGATGCGGCGTCGGGCCGTGCGTGATGAAGAACTGGCTGCCGTTGGTGCCGGGACCGGCATTGGCCATCGACAGGATGCCGGCCTTGTTGTGGCGCAGCAGCGGCGAAAACTCATCGGCGAAGCGGTAACCGGGACCGCCGCGACCGCTGCCTTCCGGGCAGCCGCCCTGGATCATGAAGTTGCTGATGACGCGATGGAAGTTGAGGCCGTTGTAGAAGCCGCGACGCGCCAGATTGACGAAGCTGGCGACCGTCAGCGGGGTCAGGTCGGGGGTCAGCTTGACGCGGATGGTGCCGCGCGCGGTGGTGAAAACGGCAGTCAGAGTGCTCATGGATACCTTCGTGTGTTCAAGGGTGAGGTTCGACAAACTGGGCGCCAGCGTTCAGCAGCCCCATCGAGATCGACAGCGTGTCCGCCCACAGGGCGACCGACAAGCGGTCCTGGCAGATGGCCTCATGCAGATCCCGCTGCAGCAGGCGCTGTGCGGCGTAGGTCAGCAGTTGCACCACCATCGCCACGGCGCCCCATTGGGCCAGCTGGTAGACGTCGTTGCTGCGCGCCAGCGCCACGGCCACCGGCATGGCGTAGCCCAGCATCGCGCCGGCCAGCATCAGCGCCGCGCTCAGGTTGCCGGCGCGGATCAGCGCCAGCTCGCGGTGCGGCGTGATGAAGGTGTACAGCGACCAGAAGGCCGTCAACAGCAGCCCACCGACCAGATACAGGCCCAGGAACTGCGGCAAAGTCGACAGGTAGTTGGGCATCATGCAGCCCGCATCCCAATGTGGGTGCGGAGACTAGCAGGTGCTCGCAGCTTCCCCCACCCTTTCGGCGTCCGCACGATGAACAAGGCCAAGCGACAGCAGATCTTCAGCCGCCTGCGCGAGATCAATCCGCACCCGACCACCGAACTCGAGTACGCCACGCCCTTTCAGCTGCTGGTGGCCGTAGTGCTGTCGGCGCAGGCCACCGATGTCAGCGTCAACAAGGCCACCCGCCCGCTGTTCAGGATCGCGCCGACGCCGGAGGCCATGCTCGCCCTCGGCCTCGATGCACTGACCGACGCGATCAAGACCATTGGCCTGTTTCGCACCAAGGCCAAGAACGTGCTGGAACTGTGCCGACTGCTGATCGAGCGCCACGGAGGCGAGGTACCGCAGCAACGCGCGGCGCTGGAAGCGCTGCCCGGCGTGGGCCGCAAAACTGCCAACGTGGTGCTGAATACCGCCTTTGGCCAGCCCACCATCGCCGTCGATACGCACATCTTTCGGGTGTCCAATCGCACCGGTCTGGCGCCCGGCAAGGACGTGCTGGCGGTGGAAGCCGCGCTGGAAAAGCACGTCCCCAAGGAGTTCAAGCAGGACTGCCATCACTGGCTGATCCTGCACGGACGCTACGTCTGCGTCGCGCGCAAGCCCAAATGCCCGATCTGCCCGATCGCCGACCTCTGCGAGTACCGCGAGCAGACCGTCTCGATCTGAGATTGGCTAGCGGTCAAATCCGCGCAGCGGCAGCTCGCCGTCACGCTGCAGCCAGTTGCTGGCCGCGTAGCGCGTGCAGCCATCGGTCGCGTGCAATGTGTAGGCATGGCGCGAGCGCGTCGAGCGATTCGGCGCGCTGTAATGCGGCAGCAGGCCGTGAAAACACACCAGCGCTCCGGCACGCACTGGCAGCGCGCGCGCCTCGGCGGCGGTCGGCCACGGCGTCGCGTCCAGCGTGCGCTTGCTCACCTGATCGCCCGCGCGATCGAACAGCTCGCGCAGCGGCCCGCGATGGCCGCCGGGCTGCACCCACAGGCAGCCGTTCTGCGCATCGGCGTCCTCCAGCGCAAACCAGAAGGTGGTGACGCTGATCGGATCGGTGTACAGAAAAGTGGCGTCCTGATGCCAGCCCACCTCACCGCCGATCCCCGGCTGCTTGAAGATGTACATCGACTGCCAGATCAGCGGCTCGACCAGACCCAGCTCGCGCGCCAGCGCGGCCAGCGCCGGCCCGCGCGAAAAGACATCGAACACCGGATCCAGATCATGCAGCGCGTGCCCGATCTTGTTGATCGACAAGGACTTAGCCTGTCGCAAGCTGCCATCCGGCGCAAACGCCTCCTCCTCGAAGAAGCAGCGTATGCGCGCGGCGGACTCCAGAAAATAGCGATCGGTGGCCAGCGCCTGATCGCGCGTAGTAAAAATGCCGCGCCCCTCCGAAGGATCGAAGGCCTCGACGATCGCCTCCGCCCGCGCCCGCAGCGCCGCGATCTCCGCCGGCGACTTGAAGTCCTCGATGACCAGATAACCATCGCGCGCATAGGCCTCGCGCTGCGCCGTACTCAGCCTGAAATCCCCTGGCACACCACGCTCCCGACCAATGCGATTGCGGCACACCCACCCGCGCCGGCGGCGATCCTAGCCGACGCCCCGCACCATCGCCATGCGCCCTACCCGACCGCCGCGCACTCGACGCCACCGCCGGCACTGGTCTGCTTGATTGACGGCAGATCACCGGCAAGACTGCGCGGCGCGGCGGACGAGGCCAAATCGCCCGCGGGGCAGCGTCGTCCGCACAGGCTCGATCCAAAACGGAACATCCATGGCAATCAAGAAGTCCGATCTTTACTCCTCTCTGTGGGCCTCCTGCGATGAACTGCGCGGCGGCATGGACGCCAGTCAGTACAAGGACTATGTGCTGTTCATGCTGTTCATCAAGTACATCAGCGACAAGTACGGCAACAGCGACGACTACGCCCCGCCAGTGGTGATTCCGATGGGCGCCAGCTTCAGCGACATGGTTGCGCTCAAGGGCAAGCCGGACATCGGCGACCGGATCAACACCCAGGTCATCCAGCGGCTGATCGACTGCAACGCGCGGCTGGCGCGCAGCGACTTTCCGGATTTCAACGATCCCAACAAGCTCGGTGAAGGCGCGGCGATGGTCGAGCGCCTGTCCAATCTGATCGGCATCTTCCAGAAGCCGGAGTTGGATTTTTCCAGCAACCGCGCCGACAACGACGACATCCTGGGCGACGCTTACGAATACCTGATGCGCCACTTCGCCACCGAAAGTGGCAAGAGCAAGGGCCAGTTCTACACGCCGAGCGAGGTCAGCCGCGTCATCGCCCAGGTGCTGGGCATCGGGCCACACAATGCCAAGGCCTCGACCACCGCCTACGATCCCACCTGCGGCTCGGGCTCGCTGTTGTTGAAGGTGGCGGCGCAGGCCGGCACGCACATCACCCTGGAAGGCCAGGAAATGGACGTGACCACCGCCGGTCTGGCGCGCATGAACATGATCCTGCACGACTTCCCCACCGCCAGCATCCTCACCGGCAACACCTTGGCCGACCCGAAGTTCAAAGACGGGCGGGACCTGCGCACCTACGACTATGTGGTCGCCAATCCGCCGTTCTCGGTGAAGACCTGGAGCACCGGCCTGACGCCGGCCAATGATCCCTGGCAGCGCTTTGCCTGGGGCGAGCCGCCGGCCAAACAAGGCGACTACGCCTTCCTGCTGCACATCATTCGGTCGATGAAAGGTACCGGCCAGGGCGCCTGCATCCTGCCGCACGGCGTACTGTTTCGTGGGAATGCCGAAGCTGCCATCCGCAGGCAGCTGGTGGGCTCGGGCATCCTCAAGGGAATCATCGGCCTGCCGGCCAATTTGTTCTACGGCACCGGCATCCCCGCCTGCATCCTGGTGCTGGACAAGGCCGGCGCCGCCACGCGCGCAGCGGCGGGCACCGGCATTTTCATGATCGACGCCAGCAAGGGCTACCTGAAGGACGGCAACAAGAACCGCCTGCGCGAGCAGGACATCCACCGCATCGTCGACACCTTCCGCAAGCAGCTCGACGTGCCGCGCTACGCGCGCCTGGTGCCGCTGGCCGAGATCGCGGACGCGAAGAACGACTACAACCTCAACCTGCCGCGCTACATCGACAGCAGCGAGCCTGAAGACCTGCACGACATCACCGCCCACCTGCGCGGCGGCATCCCGGCACGCGACCTGGACGACCCATCCAGCCCCCTGGCGCCCTACTGGCAGGTGCTGCCGAGCGTGCGAACCGGCTTCTTCGAACCGACAGCCCACGCCGGCTACGTCAGGCTGAAGCTGCCGCTGCCCGAGCTGAAGCCCGCCATCCTGGGCCACGCCGAGTTCCAGGCCTACAACCAGGCCGCCAACCAGCGCTTTGCCAGCTGGCGCGCGGTGGCCACGGCGCACCTGCAAGCCTTCGGCCCGGGCAGCCACCCCAAGGCGCTGATCGCCACGCTGGCCGAAGCGCTGCTGGCCGCCTTCGCCGACGTGCCCCTGATCGACGCCTACGACATCTACCAGCACCTGATGGACTATTGGGCGCAGACGATGCAGGACGACGCCTACCTGATCGCCGCCGATGGCTGGGTGGCGCAGACGCGCCGCATTCTGGAAGCCGACAAGAAGGGCAAAACCCGTGACCGCGGCTGGACTTGCGAGCTGATCCCGAAACCGTTGATCGTCGCGCGCTACTACGCCCGGGAGCAGGCCGACATCGACGCGCTGCAGGCCGAGCTTGACGCCGCCGCGGCCAGCCAGACCGAGCTGGAAGAGGAGCAATCCGGCGACGACGGCATCTTCAACGGCTACGACGGCATCACGGCCGCCAGCGTGAAGGACCGCATCCGCGAGATCGGCAGCGACCCCGACGGCGCCGAGGAGTTGGCACTGCTGAAGCAGTGGCTGGACCTGGGCACCCGCGTCGCGGCGTTGAAGAAGCAAGTGCGCGAGGCCGAGGCCGGACTCGACGCGCTGGCCTACGCGCAGTATCCGAAGCTGACACCGGCCGCGATCCAGTCGCTGGTGATCGACGACAAGTGGATGGCGACCCTGGCGGCCAGCGTGCAGGGCGAGCTGGATCGGGTGTCGCAGACACTGACTGGGCGGATTCGGGAGCTCGCGGAGCGTTATGCGACGCCATTGCCGGAGCTGGTCGACGAGGTCGCGGCGCTGAGTTCGAAGGTGGAAGCGCACCTTGTGTCGATGGGGAGAGTATGGAAATAGGGCCGGGATACATGTACACGGAAGTCGGTCCAATCCCGACAGGCTGGGAAGTAGTGGCTGCTAAGGACGCTTGCGCCCTCGTAGTGGACTGCAAGAACAGAACGCCGCCAATGGTTCTCGCTAGCGAATTCGCCGTGGTCCGCACCCCAAACGTGAGAAATGGACAGTTCCTCACCGACGGTATTCGGTTTACTGACGAGGCTTCCTACAGAGAATGGACCGCCCGAGCAGTCCCGCAGCCCGGCGACATCCTGATCACGCGTGAGGCTCCGCTCGGTGAAGTGTGCGCCGTGCCCACGGGACTAAACGTCTGCCTCGGACAGAGGATGATGCTGTATCGGCCAATGCCTGGAAGAACCGACAGTGCCTATCTACTCTTCGCCCTCATGTCTTGGCCCGTTCGGGCAAACTTGCTCAGGAAGATTGGCGGTTCCACGGTTGGACATGCCAGAGTCGACGACATCCGATTCCTTCAGTTTCCCCTGCCCCCGCTACCCGAGCAACGGGCAATTGCAGCAGCGCTAAGCGACATCGACGCGCTGCTGGCCGGGCTGGACCGCCTCATCGCCAAGAAGCGCGATCTCAAGCAGGCTGCCATGCAGCAACTGCTCACCGGCCAGACCCGCCTTCCGGGGTTTCAGGGCGAGTGGGAATCCACCGCGCTCGCAGACATCGCGACGACGCCGATCACCGATGGCCCACACCTGACTCCAACCTTCTTGCCAGCGGGAGTTCCGTTTCTGTCGGTAAACAACTTGGTCGGGAACCGGCTCGATTTCAGTTCGTTGCGCTTTATCTCCGAGGCGGATCACGCCGAGTTCTCGAAGAAGTGCAAGCCGAGACGAGGAGACATTTTGTTCGGAAAGGCGGCCTCGGTAGGCATGGTGGGGCTGGTAGAGACAGATGTGGAATTCAACATCTGGTCTCCCTTGGCGCTCATTCGCGTTGTTGGCAAGATGGACGAGCGGTTCGTCTTCTATGCCCTGCAGGGAAGCAGTGTCGCGCGCCAGATCAAGCTGCTCACCAATTCTTCTTCCCAAGGAAACATCGGGATGAGCGACATTGGCTTGCTTCGAATTCCGAAACCTTTATTGCCCGAGCAGGAAGCCATCGCCACCATCCTCTCCGACATGGACGCCGAACTCGCCGCCCTCGAAGCCCGCCGCGACAAGACCCACATGCTGAAGCAGGGGATGATGCAGGAGCTGCTGACCGGGAGGACGCGGCTGATATGAGCCCGCGCTACCAGCCGCCGTTCACGCTGACTACGAAGATCGTGTCGCAGGTGGCGACTGTGGCTGAGCGCATCGGTCGCTTGGGCGACACCACCGACCCAGTCGCCGACCCAGTCAGCGACCCAGTCGACCAGCTGTCGCGCGCGCTCGCATCCGGCCCGCTGGCGCCGTCAATGCTGCTGTCCCGCCTGGGCCTGCAGCAGCGCCCCACCTTCCGCAGCACGGAATCGCGCCCGCGCCTTTCGAGAGTTATGCGTCGACCGGCTCAGCGCGCCCGGGCCTTGGACGCTTTGACTTCGGCGGGGCTGGCAGTCAACATGCGCGGAACTGGGATTTCAAGATAGCCAACCGACTGAAATTCCGCATGTCTTTGATTTGACGCGGAAAGCCATATCGAATTCCAGATAGACCGGCGCCGCCACTTTAGATAGCCACAACCATGCCAGCGTTTCGTCACCACGACCTGAGTCTGCTCAACCCGGCGTTCGATTCGCCGCTGGTGGACGTCGTGACCGAGTTGGAGCACTTGCGTCGCCTGCAACTGCGTGGAACCACCCCTGCCCCGGTGTTCTTCCAGCTCAAGACCATTTTCCACATGCTGGAGAGCCTGGGCTCGGCACGGATCGAGGGCAACCACACCACGCTCGCCGATCTCGTGGAGAGCCGTCTCGACGGCGCCGCGAACACCGCTTCCGACCTCTTGCGCGAAATGGAGAACATCGAAGCGGCGATGTCCTATGTCGAGCAGAGCATGCGCCCGGGCGATCAACTGACCGAGCACCTGATCCGGGAGTTGCACGCGCTGACTGTCCGGGACCTGGTGCGGGAGGGCGATACCACCCCTGGCGCCTACCGTATCGGCGCTGTCCGGATCGCACTGTCGGAGCATCAGCCGCCCGAGGCGATCCAGGTGCCGCAGTACATGCAGACGCTGGTCGCGTTCGTCAATCAGGACCATCCGCACAAATACGACCTGATCAAGGTGGCACTGGCGCATCATCGTTTCGGCTGGATCCACCCGTTCAGCAATGGCAATGGTCGGGTGGTGCGACTGCTGACCTACGCCCTGCTGATCAAATACGGCTTCAATGTGCAAGCGGGCGGCCGGTTGCTAAATCCAACCGCAGTGTTCTGCAATGACCGCGACCGCTACTACGCGATGCTGGCCCGCGCCGACAGCGGCACCTCGGACGGACTGGAGGACTGGTGCGTCTACGTGCTCCAGGGAATCCTTGAGGAAATCCGCAAAGTCGACCGTCTCGCGGACTACGCGTACCTGAGCCAGCGGATACTGGCGCCGGCGGTAGCACATGCCAGTGCGCGCGCGCTCATCACCAAGCGGGAGGAAGCCGTGTTGCATACCGTCGTCAGCAAGGGCGTCACCAAGGCTGCCGATCTCTCGGCTGCGCTGCCGCGCATGGACTCCGCACAGCGCACGTACCAGATCCGCAAGCTGGTGGAGCGGCGAATGCTGCAGCCGATCCATCCGGGCGCTCGTCAATACGCGCTTGGCTTCAGCAACAGCTTCCTGATGAGAGGCATCATCCGCGCGCTGTCGGATGAAGGCTTTGTTCCGCCCGCGCTGAATGCGCGGCCATGAAGCAGCTAAGAGTCTCTCGATCCATGCGGACGCCGTCATGACACCGTCCCTCCGCCCAGAACGCGCGACCCAGAACCGGGTGGTCCGGCTTTTCACCGCGCCCGAGGCCGCGGGCGGGCTGGGCTATCGCGCTCTGGGTGACTGGCACCAGCGCGAGCACAACCGCGGCATCGAGACCGATCTGTTGCGCGATCACCTGAGCGCCCGCGGCTATAGCGCGGCACAGATCGGCGCGGCGCTGCTGAAACTGGAGACGGCGGCCGACGCCACCGGCATCACGCCCGACCTGGCCAACCTGCGCACCTATCAGCTGCTGCGCTACGGCGTGCCGGTGCAGACCGCTGCCGGCCAGGCGCACGAGACGGTGCATCTGATCGACTGGGCGCATCCTGGCGCAAATGACTTCGCGCTGGCCGAGGAGGTCACGCTGAAGGGCGGCCACCAGCGGCGCCCGGATATCGTGCTGTATCTGAACGGACTGGCGATTGCGGTGATCGAGCTGAAGCGCAGTTCGGTGGAGCTGGCCGACGGCGTGCGCCAGCTCATCACCAACCAGGAAGCCATCTTCAACCAAGGCTTCTTCAGCACCGTGCAACTGCTGCTGGCCGGCAGCGATTCTCAGGGGCTGCGCTACGGCACCACCGGCACGCCGGAGCAGTTCTTCGTGCAGTGGAAGGACGAAGACCCGGCCGCGGCCGACGGATCGCCCGGCGTGCTGCTGGACCGGCCGCTGGCGCAGCTCTGCAACAAGGCGCGGCTGCTGGACCTGATCCGCCACTTCATCATTTTCGACGCCGGCCGCAAGAAGGTACCGCGCCCGCACCAGTACTTCGGTGTCAAGGCCGCACAGGAACGCATCGCCCGTCGCGAAGGCGGCGTGATCTGGCACACCCAGGGCAGCGGCAAGAGCATCCTGATGGTGCTGATCGCGAAATGGCTGCTGGAGCACGACCCCGACGCGCGCATCCTGGTGATCACCGATCGCGACGAGTTGGACAAGCAGATCGTCGGCGTCATGCGCAATGCGGGGGTGATCGGCCGCGACTCGCCGTCGCCCCGCATCACCTCGCGCGCCGAATTCGTGGACAAACTGGCCGCCCCTACGCCGCGGCTGCTGTGCGCGCTGATCCACAAATTCGAGCCCGACCTCCGTGGCCCGGCGCCGCGCGTGCACGGCCGCTTCTACGTCTTCGTCGACGAGTGCCACCGCACCCAGGGCGGCGACATGAACAGGCAAATGAAGCGCTGGCTGGAAGGCGCCGTGTTCATCGGCTTCACCGGCACACCGCTGCTGCGCCGCGACAAGCAGATGACGCGCGATGTTTTCGGCAGCGACATCCACACCTACAAATTCCACCAGGCGGTGGCCGACCAGGTGGTGCTGGATCTGAAGTACGAGGCGCGCGACGTGCCGCAGCAACTGCTGACACCGGAGAAGATCGACGCCTGGTTCGAGCACAAGACGAAGAACCTGAACAACTACCAGAAGTCGGTGCTGCGGGCCCGCTGGGCCACGCTGGAAAGGCTGATGAGCGCGGGCGAGCGCAAGCAGCGCATCGTGGCCAACATCATCGAGGACTTCAGCCTGAGGCCCCGGCTGAACAACGACCGCGGCACGGCGATCCTGGTGGCGGCGTCGATCTACGACGCCTGTCACTACTACCGGCTGTTCCAGAACACGCACTTCGGCCCGTACTGCGGCCTCATCACCTCCTACGAGCCGAACCACAACGCGATCTCGCGCGAGCCGGCCAACAGCGACGAACGCTACAAGTTCGACACCTACACCCTGCACGTGCTCAAGGCCGGGCAGACCACCAAACAGTACGAGGACGAGGCCAAGCGCCAGTTCAAAGACGAACCGGCCAACCTGAAGCTGCTGATCGTGGTGAGCAAGCTGCTCACCGGCTTCGACGCGCCCAGCTGCACCTACATTTACCTCGACAACGAGTTGCGTGATCACAACCTGTTCCAGGCGATCTGCCGCACCAATCGGCTGGACGGCGACGACAAGGACTACGGGCATATCGTCGACTTCAAGGAGCTGTTCGGAGACGTACAGCAGGCGATTGCGGTGTACAGCTCGGACGAACTGGACCTCGACGGCGAAGGCGGCAAGGACGGCGGCAACAACGTCGAGCTGAAGCACTGGTTGGTGGAAGGCAGGAAGCGGCTGGATGACGCTCGGCAAGCCCTGCATTACCTGTGCGAGCCGGTGCTGCCGCCGCGGGACATCGAGCAGTTTCTGCGCTACTTCTGCGGCGATGCTGCCCGAGCGGAAGCATTGATCGAGACTGAGGCGCTGCGGATCGCGTTCTACAAGGCGGTGGCGCTGCTCACCCGCGCCTATGCCGATATCGCGACCCATCTGACCGAGGCAGGCTACTCCGATACCGAGGCTGCAGCGATCCAGCGCGAGGTGGAGTTCTATGCCGGCATCCGTGCGTCGATCAAAAAGCACGCGGGTGAGGAATTGGACATCAAGCCTTTCGAGGCCGACATGCGCCACCTGCTGAACACCTATGTGCAGGCCGATGCTGCCGCCAATCTCGGCGATCTCGGCGAACTGTCGCTTACCGAACTGATCATCCAGACCGGCATCCACGATGCCATTGCCCGAAAGCTGAATGCACAGGGCCAGTTGTCGAACAAGGCGATCGCCGAGGGAATCATCAACAACGTCCGCAAGACCATTGTCCGCGAGCAGCTGACCGATCCCAAGTTCTATGAGCAGATGTCGGTGCTGCTCGATGACCTGATCGCCATGAGCCGGGAAAGCGCCGCTGAGTACGAGGAGTTTCTGCGCAAGGCAGAGGCACTGGCGCGGAGTCTGGCGGACAAGCAAACGCAGGACCCGGTACCCGCCCCCTTGCGCGGCAATCGCGAAGCGATGGTGATCTACAACAACCTGCCGAAGATCCTCGAGCATTTGCCGGCCGATCAGAGGATCAGTGCGCCAACGCCCGACTACGGCAATCGGCTGGTCGAATTGGCGCTGAGCATTGACCACGCCATGCGCGTCGAGGCGCCTGCCGATTGGCGCGGCGATCAGGCGCGCGAAGCACGCGTCCAAAATGCGCTGTTTCGGCTGCTCGGCCGCGATCCGGTCGCGACACGCGCTCTGTTCGAACTGGTCAAGCATCAGTCGGGGTACTGATGACGGAGATCATCCACCTGGGCGATCTCGCCATCACGCTGGTACGCAAGGACGTCAAGCACGTGCACCTGTCAGTCCATCCGCCGGCCGGGCACGTCACCCTGGTGGCCCCGGCCAGTACGCGCGTGGACGTCGCTCGCGCCTATGCGGCGTCCAAACTGGGCTGGATCCGCGAACAGCAAGCCGCGCTGCGCGCGCAGGCACGCGAGACACCGAGGCGGTATGTGTCACGCGAGAGCCACTACCTGTGGGGCCGGCGCCATCTGCTGACGGTGGTCGAAATCAACGAGAAGCCCAAGGTCACACTGGACCACCGCCGCATCCGCCTGCAGATACGCCCCGGCATGTCCGAGGCAGCGCGTGACGCGGTCATGCACGAATGGCACCTCAGCCTGCTGCACAAGGTGCTGCCCGGCCTGATCACGAAATGGGAGGCCAATCTGGGCGTCAGCGTCGCCCGGTTCTACATGCAGCGGATGAAAACCCGCTGGGGAAGCTGCAACCCCAGCGCACGCACCATCCGCATCAACACGGAACTGGTGCGGAAGCCCAAAGACCTGCTGGAGTACGTCGTGGTGCATGAAATGGCTCATCTGATCGAGCCCACTCACAACGACCAGTTTGTGGCGCTGCTGGACCGCCACTACCCCCAATGGCGCGAGGCCCGCGCGGAGCTGAACCAGCTGCCGCTGGCCGCACAGAGCTGGAAGGAGTAGCCGATGCCAGGCAGAAAAACGCCGACCACGGAATCCGTCCGGCTGATCGGCCTCGACGCCGCCTCGCAGCGCTCGAAGTTCGGCTATGCGCTGGGCCATCTGAGCGCAGACGGGGCGTGTGTGCGCGTCGAAGAGGCGGGGCTGCTGGACGATGGCGCGAATGTGATCGAGGCCACGATTGCACCCTTCATCGCGGGTGGCGAGCGGGTGCTGGTCGCCATCGACGCACCGCTCGGCTGGCCGGATGGACTGCGCCAGCTATTGCTCGGGCATGCGGCCGGGCTGCCGCCACCGGCTGGCTTGAGCAAAGACCGGTGCTTTCGGCGCCTCACCGATCGTGCGGTGCGCAAGGTCAAGATTCCGCTGGAGATCGGGGCCGATCGCATCGCCCGCGCAGCGATGGAAGCGCTGATCGTGCTCCAGGAATTGCGCGCCGCCACCGAGCTGCCGCTGCCGCTGGCGTGGTCACCGGCGTTCCAGGGCGCCGCCACCATCGAGGTCTATCCCGGCGCGACGTTGGTCGTGCACCGCCTGGGCGGCTGCTCGTACAAGAAAACAAACGAGTCCGGCGCGCGCGCGCAGATCCTCCAGACATTGGTCAGCGCGGGATTGCTGGGCAGTCTGCCGGACGCGGTGCAGCGCCGGACCGCGCGCGAAGCCGATGTGCTGGACGCCATCCTGTGCCTGGTGGCGGCACGCGATTTTCTGCAAGGCAAATGCAGCGCACCCGCGCCAGCGGATCGTGACCAAGCCGCGCGCGAAGGCTGGATCTGGCTGCGCCAGCCGGGCAGCGCGGACGATTGAGCCCCCGCCCTGATGCCGACCAGGATGCCGGCCGGCGCCCATCCGCAATTCCCGCTTGGTCGCTGCGACACGACGAAAAAGGCCTTTAGGTACAAAGTTTTATGCCTAAAGAGCGCGCCCGAGGCGGCAAACACTGACGCCCATCTGGCGCGCGCATTCGGCGATGGATACTGTGGGAGGCCTGAGGTCCGGGGCGGCGATGGTGAATCTGCATATCCCCACGATGTTCGTGATGATCCTGATCGCCTCGACGATCATGGCCGTCTCGTTATTCGTCATTGCCGCGCGCCGACTGCCCGACCTGCGCACCTGGTCACTGGCGCTCGCCTTTCAGGTGGCGGCGTACGTGCTGCTGAGTCTGCGCGGCCAGATCAGCGACTGGCTGTCGATTCTGGTGGCCAACGCCTGCATCACGGTGTCGCTGTCGCTGTATGTGGCCGGCCTGTATCGCTTCCACCATCAGCGCTTCCCGCCCTGGCTGCTGTGGGTGCCGCTAGGCATCATCACGGTCGGCTTTGCACTGTTGCTGCACGACTATCGCGGCCGCGTGCTGTTCGGCGGCACGATTTGGCTGGTGCAGAGCCTGCATCTCTACGCGTTGGTGGCGCGCTATCGACAGCAGACGGTAGGTCGCGGCCAGTACATCATCGGCTTTTCCGCGCTGGTGTTCGCTGCCTCGATGGTCTATCGCTGGGTAGCGATGACCACCGGCCTCGATACCTCGGTGCAATTCACCGATCCCACGCCGTTGGTGGTAACGACCTACATTGCCTCGCTATCGAGCACGCTGCTGCTGGCGGTCGGCGCGCTGACGATGATTCAGGAGCGTTATGCGCAAGCGCTGGGCGAGAGCGAAATCCGCTACCGAAAACTGATCGACTCCGCCACCATCGGCATCTGTGTGCTGCAAGACGCGAAGCTGCGCTTCGTCAACCCGCGTACACTGGAACTGCTGGGTTATCGCGAGTCGGAATTGATCGACCGACCCTTCCTGGAATTTGTCCATCCGGACGACCAGATGACGGCGCGCGCCAATCATGCAAAACGCATCGCCGGTTTGGGCGAGGGCCTCACCTATGCAGTGCGCATGCAGACCCGCCATCAAGGCTGGCGTTGGGTAGAGGTCAGCGGCGTGCGCTTCGAATGGCACGGCCGGGCAAGCACGCTGAACTTCATCGTCGACATCACTGAACGGCGCGAGAGTGAACAGCAGATCCGGGATCTGGCCTACCACGATACCCTCACCCATCTGCCCAATCGCCGCCTGTTGATGGACCACCTGAAGATGGCGCGCGCCGCCTACCACCGTAATGGCAAACACGGCGCCCTGGTGTTCATCGATCTCGACAACTTCAAGCCCTTGAATGACCAGCATGGCCACGCAGTGGGCGACCTGCTGCTGATCGAGGTGGCCCAGCGCCTGCTGCATCACATCCGCGGCGCCGACACCGCCGCCCGCTTCGGCGGCGACGAGTTCGTGGTCCTGCTCACCCAACTCAGCGAACAGACCGATGCCGCGCACCGCCAAGCCGAGCAATTCGCCCAGAAACTGCTCGCCGTCCTTGCCGAACCTTATGTGCTGTCCGTCGAACACGACAGCCAGCCCCAGACCGTGGAACACCACTGTTCGGCCACGCTCGGCGTAGTGATCTTCAACGGACTCGGCGAGCCCGACGACGCCCTGCTCGACCGCGCCGACGCCGCCATGTACCAGGCGAAACAGGCCGGGCGCAATTGCGTGCGCTTTCATGATGAAGGGTCAGCGAGCGCGCCTCAGGCAGTGGGCGACCCCGTGCATTGATCGCTGGCGGCCGCCCTCGAAGGGCGGCGCGAGGCACACGGACGAGCGCCGCGAGAGAAAAACGCAACAAATTCAACAATTTGGGACGATTGCGTGGCGGAGGGAGTGGGATTCGAACCCACGAGCCACTTGCGTGGCTGCCGGTTTTCAAGACCGGTGCATTCAACCGCTCTGCCATCCCTCCAACGCGCCCGCGCCGCCGACCTTGAGGTGACGGGCGCGCGCCGATTATGCCTGCAGCGGGTTGTCTGCACGCAAGCTGCGCGGGCGGCCTCCTTGAAGCCGCCTTCGCCCCGCCCTGGAGGGCGTCGCTCGCGCGGCGCCGCCGTGGCTGACGCGGCGAATCACGCGAGGCGCCAGCGGACCGGCGCCCTCCTTCACGCTCAGATCCGATCACGGTCCAAGATCGTGGCGCGCTCAGCTTGTCACTCAGCCTTCCAGTTCTTCCTTGACCTCGGCGATCTTGGCGGCGATCTCGGCCTGACGGCCGGCGTCGGCGGCCTCGCGTCCCGGGCGCGGCGGCGCGGCGGCGGCGTGTTCCAGCACTTTGAGGGCCTCCTCAAAGCGCTCCTGCTCGTACAGGTAGTCGCCGTAGAAATAGTTGGCGTCGATGCCATCGGGCGAGATTGCCAGCGCTTGTTTCAGCATTTCCTCGGCTTTGTCGTCATCGCCAAAGCCGACCGGCCAGCCGGGCACCTGGTAGTACAGGCTGCCGAGGCTGGTGTATGCCGAGCCCTGCAGGGCGTTCGGATCGATGGACAACGCCTGTTCGAGTGCGGTTTTGGCGCGCTTGCACAGCGACAGCGCACCGAGTCCGCCTTTTGCGCCGGCCCAGGTGGACAGGATGATGCCCTGCCAGATCAAGGCTTCGGCCTTGCCCGGATTGGCGGCAGTGACCTTCTCGGCCTCAGCGGCCAGCGCCTCGAAGGCCTTGGCGCGCTCGTTCTCCGGCATTTGGTAGCGGATCTCGGCCCATTTCTGCTGCAGCGGCACGATGTCTTCAGTGACATCGGCGCGCGCGCCGGTGCAGGCGAGCAACAGGGCCAGGGTCAGCGAGCGAATCAGTGGAAATCTGGTGTGCATGGACGTACTCCGATCAGGGTTTCGCGGGCGTAGCCGCGTGACGACGGATGGTGGGCAGCTTGCCCGACATGGCGCGGTCCACGAGTGCCGGCAGCACCGCGTTGACGCGCACGAAGACTTTTTCGGCGATGCCCATCTGGACGCGCGGACGATTGCGCTCCAGCGCGCGGACGATGGCCTCGGCCACTGCCTCCGGCGTGTCCTCGGCGACCTTCAGCTCAGCATTCATGGCCTGTGCCGAGGCGCTGTTCATGCCGGTGCGTGTGGCCCGCGGCGATACCCACAGCAGCCGCGGACCGTCGTCGCCCAACTCGCGCGACAGTGCTTCGGCGAAAGTCCGCAAGCCACCTTTGGCGGCGCCGTAGGCAGCGAATCCCGGATGTCCAATCTGCCCAAGCGTGGAGCCGATCAGCGTCAGGCTGCCGTCCGGCCGCGCCCGCAGCAAGGGCAGCAGCGCGCGCGTCAGCACCATTGGCGCGATCAGATCGGTCGCCACCAGTCGCGCGATCTCGGCATCGCTCATCTGCTCGAACAGACCGAAATGGCCGCCCGCGGCATTCAGGATGACGCCGTCGGCCGGCTGCGGCCCGGCGGCGAAAGCCAGCAGCGCGGCACGGCCATCGGCGCTGCCGAGATCGGCCAGCAGCGAGCTGGTATCGGCCGGCAGGGTCGCCAGCAGCGCCTGCATCTTGCGCGGATCGCGGCCGTGCACCAGCAAACGCGCGCCGCGCGCCGCCAGCGCGCGGGCCAGCGCGCCGCCGATGCCGCCGGTGGCGCCGGTGATCAGGAATCGCAAGCCGGCGAGGTTCATGCCGCCTCCGCCAGCACGCGCGGCTGGCGCAGCGACTCGAAGATCGCCCCGTACAAGCCATAGAACATGCGCGCGGCGTGGATCACGGCCGCGCGGTCGTCCGCATCGTCCAGCCGATTCATCAGCGATTCGTAGAAGTTGACGTGTTCCTGGTCCAGCTGACCGTGCGAGCTCAGATAGCGCAGACCTTTGCGATCGACCCCGAGGTGCTGCGCCAGTGCCGCGGCGGCGTTCAATGCCAGCGCCTTGCTGGTGCCCTCAAGCACCAGCACCATGCCGAAGAAGCCGACCGGATTGCGGCGTTGGATGGTGTCGTAGGCGTAGGCGATCATCAACTCGGTGGCGGCAGCCGGCTGGCTGCGGCGCACCGCCTCGCGATCGGCGCCACAGGTGGCCAGGTCGTCGAGAATCCACTCATCGTGGCCGATCTCCTCCTCGATGTATTCGGCCACCGCGCCACGCAGCCAGCCCAGGCGCTCTGGCAGGCGTGCGCCACAGGCCATCAGCAAGGGCACCGTGTGCTTCACATGGTGGTAGGCCTGGGTCAAGAAAGCCTGGTACTCGGCGCCGCTGACGCGTCCGGCGAGCGCGTCGCGAATGATCGGCAGCGTCTGCAGCCGGGTACGCTCGGCGGCCGTCGCGGCCTGCAGCTCATCGAAAAAGCGCATAAATCTCCTTCAGGCGATGGCCTGATACTGGGTATCGATCTGGTCGGCGTAGCGCGCCAGCACCCGCTCGCGACGCACGCGGCCGTTGCTGGTCAACAAGTCGTTGGCCGGGGTGAAGGCTTCACTCGCCAGCACGTAGTGATGGACCTGGGCGTAATCCGGCAGGCCGGCATTGACGCTGTCCAGCGCGCTGCGCAGCACCGCGGGCTCGACCGCGCGCCGGAGCACCAGCACTGCGCAGTTGCGCTCGCGTGCCTCGCCCTGCACCACCGCCTGCGCAATCAGCGGGTGCTGGGTGAGTTCGCTCTCCACCCACTCCGGCGAGACATTGCGGCCAAAGGCCGTGATGAAGACATTGCGTTTGCGACCGGCGATGCGCACATAGCCGTCGTCGTCGATGCTGCCGAGGTCGCCGCTGGCGTAGGGCCCTGCTGGCGGCCGCGCAGCGCCGACGTAGCCCAGAAACTGCGGCGCGTCGATCAGCAACTCACCATCGGCAGCCACGCTAACGCGCGCATGCGGCAGAGCCGGCCCGACGCTGCCCGGGCGCGTCCGCCCCGGTCGATTGAGGCAAACCACCGACCCCAACTCGCTCAGTCCGTAGCCTTCGCACACCGGCAGGCCATGACGGGCCGCCGCGTCCAACAAACTCGGCGCGACGCGGGCGCCGCCCACGGCGATCAGGCGCAGACTGTCGGGTACCCGGGCACCTGCCGCGGCGGCGGCCAACCAGGCCTGCAGCATCTGCGGCACCAGGATGACGCTCTCCGGCCGCTGTTGGTCGATGCAGGCCGCCAACTGCACCGCGTCCAACTGCGCAGCGCCGCGCAAACCAGTCGCCGCCAGCGGCGGCAGCAGCACCGGCGCGTCTGCCAGCAAGGCGGCGTACACGCCGGCGACTTGCTCCAGCAGGATCGAGAGGGGCAGCAGACACAGATGGCGCTGCGGCGTCTGCCCCGCCAGCGCATCGACGATGGACATCGCCACGCGGTCCAGGTGCTCGGCCGACAGGCAGACGCCCTTGGGCTGGCCGGTGCTGCCGCTGGTGTAGGTGATCAAGGCGGTCGCCGCCGGCAGCAGCACCGGCGCCGCCTCCAGGCGATCCAGCGTCCAACGCTCGCTCAGCGCGATGGCGCCGCCCCCGAGCGTGATGTGCGCTTCGATCCCGGCATCGCGCTGCGCATGCAGGCGCTGCGCGGGGGTGAAGAAACCGGGGAGCGGCAAATGCACGGCGCCAATGGTGCGCAGCGCCAGATCGAGCACCACCGCATCGATGCCATTGTCGAGCTGACTGGAGTAGCGCGTGATTCCGGTCGCCAGCAGTTGCCCGGCCAGACGCTGTACGGCCGACCAGAGTCCACCGCGAGTCAGCGCGCCTTGCGCATCCTGCAGGGCCAACGCCTGCGGCCGCTGCCGGGCGTAGCCGCGCAGATGGTCGAGCAGGCTCATCGATCACCGTCCAGCAAACGCGCACCAAGCGACAGCGGACCCCCGACCACCCAGGGATCGGTCTCGTAATAGCTGCCCCACTGGCGCGCCGCCTCACCCAGGCGCTCGGGGCGTGCCGGCGCCAAGGGCTGCGGACGTACTTGCATGCGGTGGAACATCTGGCGCAACGGCGCCGTCGCCGCAAACAGGGCCCAATGGATGCCCTCGCCCTCCAGCCACTGCGCCAGCAAGGGGAACAGCCGGCGACCATTGCCCTGGCCGAGGCCGCTCAGATGGCCGATCTCGGCCAGCTGCCGTCGTTGCACCGGGCTGCCGAAGGTCTGCGCCAGCACTGTCTCGGCCGGTGCATCCAGATACTGCTCGATGAACAAGGGGCCATCGCTGCCGCGGCGGAGGCCGGCCGCTGCACAGATCTGCTGATCGGCTGTCAGCAGTGCGAACAGCAGGGGCATGAACTGCCGCACGTCGGCGCCGTAGACCTCGCGATAGCGGTTGGCGATGAACTGTTCGACCTCCGCGCGCCGCGGGTGTTGCGGCGGTACCAGCAGCAGTCCGGGGACCTTCATCGGGACCACTGCCGGGCGGAGCATCGTGCCTGAGCACCAGCGCCTGTCTCCATCCATGCTCTAAGTCCTTGACCAGAAAACCTGTGGCCAAGTTAGGCAGGTGGGCTTAAGCGCGTCTTAGGCAGGCATTAGGATTCGGCTAAGGCGCCGTCAACGACGGGTTAAAGACCCGACCAAAGACGTAGACCGTGCGAAATGCCGCTGAACGATGGGCGGGCGGCGGAAACGCAGTCCTCGGCGTCCGCCTCCCCGCGCGCGCCGGGCTTTCGCCCGAGGCTGCGCGGGAGCCGTCAGCGTTGCCCGCCGCCGCGCGGAGCGCACGGCCGGCTGACATGGATTCCGGGCAGTCCCTAGCAGTGTGGCGGTGCTTCGGGCAGAATGCGCGACCTTGCGCCTGTCAGGCCTTTACAAAGCACCCGATGTCCAAAGAAGATCATATTGAAATGGAAGGCACGGTCCTCGAGACCTTGCCCAACACCATGTTTCGCGTGCAGCTCGAAAATGGGCACGTCATCACCGCCCATATCTCCGGTCGCATGCGCAAGAATTACATCCGCATCCTCACCGGTGACAAGGTCAAGGTGGAGATGACGCCGTACGACCTGAGCAAGGGTCGCATCACTTTCCGCCAGAAGTGAGTGCCGGCAGGGCAGGGTGAGATCCCTGCCCCGCCTTGCGGTCAGACGACCGCTGCGTCGGTGTGTTCAGCCGCCGCCGCTTCCGCTTCCACCAGCAGCCCATCGCCGCCCGCGCGCACCTGCACGCGACCGCCGCCGACCAGCGCACCGAACAGCAGTTCGTCGGCCAGCTTGCGCTTGATGTGCTCCTGGATCACCCGCGCCATCGGGCGCGCGCCCATCTGCGGGTCGAAGCCCTTCTCCGCCAGCCAGCCGCGTGCACTCTCGTCCACGGTCAGCGTGACGTGCTTGTCGGCCAACTGCGATTCCAGCTCGATCAAGAACTTGTCCACCACTCGCAGGATGGTCGCCCGATCCAGCGCGGTGAACTGGATAACGGCGTCTAGTCGATTGCGGAACTCCGGCGTGAAGCCGCGGCGGATCACTTCCATCGCATCGGTGGAATGATCCTGCTCGATGAAGCCCATGCTGCGGCGCGCCGCCTGGGTGGCGCCCGCATTGGTGGTCATCACCAGCACCACATTGCGGAAATTCGCCTCACGCCCGTTGGTGTCGGTCAACACGCCGCGGTCCATCACCTGCAGCAGCAGATTGAAGACGTCCGGATGCGCCTTCTCGATCTCGTCGAGCAGCAGCACGGCATGCGGATGCTTGGTCACGGCTTCGGTCAGCAGACCGCCCTGGTCAAAGCCCACATAGCCCGGCGGAGCGCCCACCAGACGCGACACGCTGTGCGCTTCCATGTACTCGGACAAGTCGAAGCGGATCAACTCGATACCCAGGATCATCGCCAACTGGCGGGTGACCTCGGTCTTGCCGACGCCGGTGGGGCCGGCGAACAGGAAGGAACCGATCGGCTTGTTGGGATCGCCCAGGCCCGAACGCGCCATCTTGATGGCTGCGGTCAGCACGTCGATGGCGGCGTCCTGGCCGAACACCACCATCTTCAGATTGCGCTCCAGATTGCGCAGCACATCCTTGTCGGAGGCCGACACATGCTTGGCCGGGATGCGCGCCATCTTGGCGACGATGTACTCGACCTCTTCGGTATCGATGACGCGCTTGCGCTTGTCCTCGGCCAGCAATTGCTGACGCGCGCCGGCCTCGTCGATCACATCGATGGCCTTGTCCGGCAGGAAACGGTCGTGAATGTGCTTGACCGACAGGTCCACCGCCGCCTTCAGCGCATCCGGCGCGTATTCGACCTGATGGTGCTCTTCGAAGCGCGACTTCAAGCCGCGCAGAATCTCGATGGTGTCGGCAATGGTCGGCTCGACCACATCGATCTTCTGGAAGCGCCGGGTCAAGGCGCGGTCCTTCTCGAAGATGCCGCGGAACTCCTGGAAGGTGGTCGAGCCGATGCAGCGCATCTCGCCTGAACCCAGCAGCGGCTTGATCAGATTGCTCGCGTCCATCACGCCGCCCGAGGCGGAGCCCGCACCGATGATGGTGTGGATCTCGTCGATGAACAGAATCGCTTTCGGGATGCGCTTGAGTTCGGCGACCACCTGCTTCAGGCGCTTTTCGAAGTCACCGCGATACTTGGTGCCGGCGACCAGCGCACCCAAATCGAGCGCGAAGATCACCGCCTCCTTCAGCACCTCCGGCACGTCGTGATCGACGATGCGCTTGGCCAGACCCTCGGCCAGCGCCGTTTTGCCAACGCCGGCTTCGCCCACGTAGAGCGGATTGTTCTTGCGTCGGCGACAGAGCACCTGGATCGTGCGCTCGATCTCGTCGGCGCGGCCGATCAGCGGATCGATCTTGCCCTGGCGCGCCAGATCGTTGAGGTTGCTGGCGTAAGCCTGCAAGGCGTTCTGCTTCTCGCTATCGCCGCCGGCTTCCGGATCGCGCTCGGGGTTCTGATCGCGCATCGGTTCCTGCGGGATCTTGGCGATGCCATGCGAGATGTAATTGACCACATCCAGCCGCGTGATGTCCTGCTTCTGCAGCAGGTAGGCAGCGTGGGAGTCCTTCTCGCCGAAGATCGCCACCAGCACGTTGGCGCCGGTGACTTCTTTCTTGCCCGAGGACTGCACGTGGTAGACGGCGCGCTGCAGCACGCGCTGGAAACCCAGCGTCGGCTGTGTGTCGCGCTCATCGTCGGCGGGCAGTGTAGGCACCGTCTCCTCGATGATCGAGCGCGTCTCGTCGTTGAGCTTCTTGAGATCGGCGCCACAGGCCTTCAGCACCTGGGCGGCGGATGGATTCTCGATCAAGGCCAGCAGCAGATGCTCCACGGTCATGAACTCATGCCGCTTCGCGCGAGCTTCTTTGTAGCTCTGACTGATGGTCAGTTCCAGGTCCTTGCTGAACATGGACGTCCCTACCTCCTGCAACGCCGCTTCGTATGGTTCTACCACATGGCTCCGCGGGGAGCCGAAATCAAGCGTAATTCCTACTACCCCTATACACCCTTCGGACCCCGGATGGACTCAGGCCTCAGGGCACTTCCTCCATCGAGCACAGCAGCGGATGCTGATGGGCTCGGGCGAAGGCGTTCACCTGGGTCACCTTGGTTTCTGCCACGTCGCGCGTGTAGACCCCGCACACACCCTTGCCCTGGGTGTGCACATTCAGCATGACGCGCGTGGCGTTCTCGCGGGTCATGGCGAAGAAGGTCTCCAGCACGATGACGACGAATTCCATCGGCGTGTAGTCATCGTTCAGAAGCACCACCATGAACATCGGCGGCTTCTTCAGTTCGGGGCGGGACTCCTGGACGACGATGTCCAGGTCCTCGCGATGGTCGGTGTCTTGGCCACTCATGATTGCCGCGGGTCGCTCTGGTGTTCTGGCGCTGGCGCGCTCATTCTCCGCCGCAGTATAGCCACCAAACGCCGGCCCTCTGCCGGCGGTCGCCGCCCGATGTCTGACGCCTCAGCACTCCCGCACATCACCGTTGCCGCCATCGTGCCGCTGGGCTCGCGCCTGCTCTTTGTCGAGGAACACAGCGAGGGCCGCAGTGTGATCAACCAGCCGGCCGGCCATCTGGATCCCGGCGAGTCGCTGCTGGAGGCGGTGGTGCGCGAGACGCTGGAGGAGAGTGCATGGCAGGTGCGCCCGCTGGCGTTGACTGGCATTTATCAGCTGTTCAGACCCGGCATCCAGTTTGTCCGTGTCTGCTTTCTGTGCGAGCCGCTGGCCGAGGTCCCCGGACGCGCGCTGGATCAGGACATCGTCGGCACGCATTGGCTGACGCGGGATGAACTGTTGGCGAGCAGCGTCCCGACTCGCAGCAGTCTGGTGTTGCGCTGCGTCGACGACTATCTGCAAGGGCGCCGCTATCCGCTCGATCTGCTGACGGAGCCGCAGTGGTGAGTCGCGTCCTGGTAGGGCTCTCGGGTGGCGTCGATTCCTCCGTCAGCGCCTGGTTGCTCAAGCGCGCCGGACGCGAGGTCGGCGGGCTGTTCATGAAAAACTGGGAGGAAGACGACGCCGACGGCGTGTGCCCGGCCGAAGCCGATGCGCGCGACGCGCGCACGATCGCCGAGCAGATCGGCATCCCCTTCTACGGCCGCAACTTTGCCGCCGAGTACTGGGATGGCGTGTTCGAGCACTTCCTGAGCGAGCTCAAAGCCGGCCGCACGCCCAATCCCGATGTGTTGTGCAATCGCGAGGTCAAGTTCAAGACCTTTGTCGAACATGCGCACGACCTCGGCTACGAACGCATCGCCACCGGTCACTACGCGCAACTGCGCCAGCGCGATGGTCTGGTCGAACTGCTGCGCGGTGCCGACGCCAGCAAGGATCAAAGCTACTTCCTGCACGCGCTGGATCAGGCGCAACTGGCGGTGGCCGAGTTTCCGGTGGGCGCGCTGCCGAAATCAGAGGTGCGCCAAATCGCCGCGGCGGCCGGGCTGAGCACTCACGCCAAACGCGATTCCACCGGCATCTGCTTCATCGGCGAGCGCAACTTCGAGCCCTTCCTCGCCCGCTATCTGGCGCCCAACCCGGGCCCGATGCAAACACCCGAGGGCGAGCGCGTCGGCGAGCACCGCGGACTGCAGTTCTACACGCTGGGCCAGCGCGGCGGCCTCAACATCGGCGGCCGGCGCGGCGGCAGCGGTGAACCCTGGTTCGTCGCCGGCAAACTGGCGGCCTGCAACACACTGATCGTCGTCCAGGGCGACCACCCTGCCCTGTACGGCCAGCGACTGCGCACCGAGGCTGTGCACTTCATCGCCGGCAGCGCGCCCGCGTCCGCCTTCCACTGCGGCGCCAAGATCCGCTATCGCCAGGCAGATCAAAGCTGTCAGGTGCAGCTGCAGCCCGACGGCACCGCATTGGTCGAGTTTGACCTCGCCCAACGCGCCATCACCCCCGGCCAATCAATCGTCTTCTACGACGGCGAGCGCTGCCTCGGCGGCGCCGTGATCAGGTGCAGCGACGCCGCCTACGGCGACTGGGGCTGATCGACGCAAGAAAAGCACATTAGGGTATTGACAGGCCACCGAGCAGAACACTATCTTGTGCGACTCAGTTGTGGGGCCATAGCTCAGCTGGGAGAGCGCTACAATGGCATTGTAGAGGTCGTCGGTTCGATCCCGACTGGCTCCACCAAATTTTCAAGCAATACAACGTCCCCATCGTCTAGAGGCCTAGGACACCGCCCTTTCACGGCAGTAACCGGGGTTCGAATCCCCGTGGGGACGCCAATCAGTTGGAACATTAAGGCCATCCGCAAGGGTGGCCTTTTCTTTTGGGCAGTTTGCGACGCGCTAGCGGCGTCATGCCTGCAATCCGACGGGCCTTGCACCCAGGCGCGCGGCGCCGACTTACAGGGAACAATTCCTGCTTGCAGCGTTACTCACGACGCTGTCGAGCCGTCGCGAATGCAGAGCCTCCGTTAACCCTCGCGCGTTTACACGACGGCGCACACCGCACGCGGTCCCGCCGACAATTCGGCGCGCGTCGACTGCATCGGATGCGCCACGCCAGCGCCAACGGAGCGCTGCCAATCCAATTGGGTGCGTAGCCAAGCCAGGTCGCTGGGAATCCACGAAGGCTAAGAGCCCGGGCCATAGACACTATGCGATTCGGATTGCGGCACGGCGCGTGTCTCCTAACGAGGTTTCCGCGCAAGACGTTCAATCGTCCTGACCCCGGCCAGCATCTTCTCTCGCGCGGACGTATTGGCGGAATGAACATGGATGAGCGGCGGCTGAAAGTCTCGGGTCGCCACCGCCTCCTCAATCCATAGCACCACGTCATAGCCCGTGCCGCGGTCATCATCGCCCAGATCATGATCCAGGCTGATCTCCGTTACACAGCCACGTTCAAGCAGTTCGATCGCCTCGGCGGGCCAGTACACGCGGACCCAGCCATCCGGCGTTGTTCTCTCATCATCAAGGTAGACGCGCATGCTCAGATTCCTTGGAAGTAAGCGCTGCCCGTGCGTTGCGGCGGGGACGCTCGACGGCAGTTTGGCGCAAATCTGATCGAAGAATGGTGGCCGGGGACGGAATCGAACCGCCGACACGGGGCTGAGCGGGCGCGTCAAGGCGGCACCGCCGCCTGCGCCCGTGAAGGCCAGACAGCTATGCTGGCTGGCGGGGCTGAGCTGACATGCTTGGATGGCATTGCCATCCATGTCAGCGAAGGCCGGCCAGCTATGCTGGACGGCAGGACGCTCGACGGCAGTCTGGCGCAAATCTGATCGAAGGATGGTGGCCGGGGACGGAATCGAACCGCCGACACGGGGCTGAGCGGGCGCGTCAAGGCGGCACCGCCGCCTGCGCCCGCGAAGGCCGGCCAGCTACGCTGGCAGGCCGGGAATCCCCGTCCTGCAGACTGTTCGAAAGAGGATCTCGGTAAGATGGTGGCCGGGGACGGAATCGAACCGCCGACACGGGGATTTTCAATCCACATTCCCGCAGTCTCAGGCGGTTCCACGCAGGGCGCCTAAAGCAGATAAGTGGTTGTTCTTTGGTTCATTGTTGTTTCATGTAGTTTCACGCTGTAGCATTGAGGTCCGGAAGAAACGGGCACCGAACGGGCACCAGACCGGGCACCAGCGCGAAACGGGGACAACATGGAAGCGAGCCGAAAGCAGCGGATGATCACAGCGCAAGCGCTGTCCGGACTGGCGACCGGCGAGTGGGCGAGCGATCCCGCAGAGCGCGGCGCCGGAAGGTTCCAGGCGCGCCGATTGGCTGGTGGAGGTGTGGCGTTCTACTACCGCTTCACAAACACCGCAGGCGAGCGCCAGCGAATCGCAATCGGCCCGTTCGACAGCACCGGGCGCAACGGGTTGACCCTGGCGGAGGCTCGCACGAAGGCGCGGGAACTCTCGCGCCGCTACCTGTCCGGCGACCGTGACCTAAGGGCGGCAATCGACGCCGAAGCCGCCGACAAGCGTGCCGCACTCAGTGCGGCGACAGCAGCCGAGCAGAAGCGCGAGAGCGACGCCACGGCAACGCTCGGTGCCTTGCTCACCGCCTACGTTGACCAGTTAACCCGCGACGGGAAGTCAAGCGCAAAGCACGTCAGCCGCGCGCTGACATTGCACGTGGAGAGGGCGCAGCCGGCGCTATGGAAGCGACCCGCCAGCAGCATCACCGCCGACGATCTGCTAGACATTCTGACCCCGCTGGCGTCGCCGATGCCGACCAAGGAAGACCCGGACCCGGCGCCCCGACTGCGAGAGGCGGCGAAGCTGCGCGCCTACCTGCGGGCCGCATTCGCGGCAGCCGTCCGTGCTCGTCACGACGCGCGTGCCCTGCCCGCCTTGCGGGCGCTGAAAGTGACCAGCAACCCCGCCCGCGACCTGTCTACGATCGAGGGCAGCACGAAGGCACGAGAACGCGCGCTTTCGGTTGCTGAACTCCGGGCGTACTGGCAACGCATCACCGCGCTTGCCAAGCCATGGGGGCCGCTACTCCGGGTTCACTTGCTGACAGGTGGCCAGCGCGTTGAACAGCTGTCGCGCGCCACGCTGGCCGACCTGGACGCCGACGCCAGAACGATCACGCTTTGGGACAGCAAAGGCCGGCGAAAGGAACCGCGGCGCCACGTTGTGCCGTTGCTGCCCGAAGCTGAAACCGCGCTCGCCGAAATGATCCACGCAAAGCCGCGCGAGGGCGCGGATCCAATCGCCGCGCGAGTCGGGCCGTTTGTCTTCACCGCATCCAACGGCGAGGTCGGCGCCAGCTATCACGGATGCGCCGCGGCCGTGCGCGAAGTGGCCGCAGAAATGCTCAAGGCGGGCGAACTGGACAACGGCAAAGGCTCATTCACCATTGGCGACTTGCGCCGCACGGTAGAAACCCGACTCGCTGCCCTTGGCATATCCATGGATGTGCGCGCGCAGCTACAGTCGCACGGGCTCGGAGGGCTGCAGGCTCGCCACTATAACCGGCACGACTACGCCGATGAGAAGCGGCACGCACTGGAGAAGCTGCGCGATCTACTGACCAGCAAGCCGGCGACCGTCAGCGCGCTGCGCGGGCGAAAGAGGGCGCGATGAGTGAATTCAACGAGTTCGAGCGCACAGTTTTGACATGGGGGTTACACCCGGTTCGCGGCAAAGAAGAGTTCTTGGGTATGGATGGAACCAAAGCGATTTATAGATCAACCATAACCCTAAACGACCTTGAGAAAAGCGATTTTAGATCAGCATGCGCACAGGTGGCGGACACCGCCATTCGAATGAAAATCGACACCTCGCAATTTGCCGAACAAATAGCGCGCGCATTGGTTGAAGGATCACAACATGCAACCCAGCAAAACGCCCTTCGTATGAGCCGGCTATCCCCAGCAGAACGGCGCGAGTACCGAAAGCGCGCGGCTCAAGCGCGTTCGCTTGCACAGTGGTTGGCCGATCAAACGATAACAAGGCCAATCCCCACTTGGCGAAAACAAGGAGTGATGCACATATATACCGAAGGAAGCGACAGGGAGCCTGTAGCTTTTGGCGATATTCTGAAGCAAAGGCTTTACGTCAAAGTGGAAATGACACCAACAGGCGCTAGTGTTCATTGTGAAGGCGGGCCGCGATCCGTCGCGAAGTCTATGCACCGGGTTGCTGACGCCATCAATTCGCTGCACTGGCTTGCTGATCTTCTGCGCAACGACGCAGACCGTGCGCGTCCCGAAGGAGCCGGGCACGCCGAATGGAAGCACACGGCAAAGCTCTTGCGAGACCTGTTCCAGCGCCAGCTGGGAGAGCCAATGCTTAAGGCGGTGGGAAAGCTGACCGGGCTGGCTCACCAATGCGAAGTCCCGGCCTCTGAATTGTCCAAGCTGGGGAAACCCTAACGCCGCTCGCTAGGTTTCCCCGTCGACCAACTAGCGCCACCACATAACACTTTGCGCCGTCAGGTTTCACACCGGAGACGGCTCAACATGAACACCAGCAGCGCGGCCGACGCCACACCCTCGGCAGGATTCTGGCGGGTGCCAAAGGTACTCAGTTACCTGGACATCTCCCGCAGCACTCTCTATCGCGCAATCGACGGGGGCGACTTTCCGCGCCCCGTTCGACTGACGAAAAAAGCCATTGCATGGGACGCCGCGGAAATCCAGCGATGGGCCGCCGCGCGCCTTGCTGCGCGCGATTGATAGCCAAGGGGTGAGCAGATGGAACAAGAACTTGTCGCGCGTGCGACGCGCATCTATGCACGCGCATGCGAGCGAGAAGGCAGCGTGTACCAGCAACCCGGCAACGCTGAAAGCTGCTTCGACCAGAAGGCGCAGACGGTAACGCTTGCGAACGCGCGCGGAACGCTCGCCGTCTACCGTTACCGCCGAACGACCGACCGGTTTTCGCGCGCCGAGATTGACGTAACTGGGGCGCGCAAGTGAAGCGCGAGGCCCTCGCTCTGTTGCGCGAATTGTACGGCCAGCCGCGCGACGCCTATCAGGGCACGCGACCGCCGGCAGCGGCGCAACCGCGGGAACACGCGCGGCTGCTGTCCTGTCGGCCATCCGGCCGGCTCGTGCTCGTGCTGATCGAGCACGAAGGGGAAACCCGCCTATTGCGCGCGGAGCACTGCGACGCGCCAGAGCTCGCCGTCCTGTCGGCAACCGATCGCGCCAGCGTGGCCGCGGCTGTCGCTGGCCTACTGCGGATTCCGCCCAATGCCAACCCCTAACGCAAGCGCGCCCCGCCGGTGGCACGGCGAGGCGCGAGACAACGTAAGCGGACTGGTCAAGCCGCGCGGCAATTCTACCACCGTCGCCGACGTGCTCGGGCGCCTGGAAGGCGTGCGCCGCTCCGGCGATGGATGGGCCGCGAAATGCCCAGCGCATCCGGACCGACACGCGAGCCTTTCCGTAAGTGAAGGCGACAACGGACGCCCGCTGCTGCACTGCCACGCCGGATGCACGTTCGAGGCCATCGCCGCGGCAGTCGGCAAGGTCCGCGGAGACTTCGCACAGAGGCCGGCTGCCCCGCGTGCACCGAAGCCACCCAAGGCCGAAGCCGGCGAGCTTGTCTCGCCAATCCCGGAGGATGCGCCGCCGATACCTGCACACCCAGCACACGGCCGCCCGGCCGCCACCTGGACCTATCGCGACCCCGAGCACCGGCCGTTGTTCCACGTTTGCCGCTTCGACCATGCGGACGGCCGCAAGGACGTGTTGCCGCTGACCTTGTGGCGCGAGGATGGCGCGCTCCGCTGGCGCTGGAAGGGATACCCCAAGCCGCGCCCGCTCTATGGGCTGCATCGGCTCGCCGCGCGCCCCGATGCGCCCGTGCTGATTGTTGAAGGCGAGAAGGCCGCCGACGCTGTCGGCGCGCTGCTGCCCGACTTCGTGGCGATCACGTCACCCGGCGGAGCTGCCAATGCCAAGCATGCGGACTGGTCGCCGCTCGCTGGTCGGCGCTGCATCATTTGGCCGGATGCGGACGAGCCGGGCGCCGCCTACGCTGCCGACGTTGATAGCCTCGCCCTGGAAGCTGGCGCGGCTGCGGTTTCTCGCGTCGACCTGGACGCGCTCGAAGCAGTGCGCGGGGAATCACTACCGAAAGGATGGGACGCCGCGGACGCACTCGCCGAGGGCTTAAAGGTGGCGGAGCTTCCTACATTGGCGGCGAACGATGCCGATGAACCCGCGGCGCCCGAGCCGCCCCGACTGCCGCGGTTTGAAGTTGTCGAGTTCCGCAAGGGCTGGCGAAACGGCGTCTACTGGCTCGGAGTCGAACGCGACAAGATGACAGGCGACGAAAGGCCGGAGCCGCCCGTGTGGGTTTGCTCTCCGCTATATGTCACTGCAAACACCCGCGACGAGCTGGGCGGCGAGTGGGGCCGGTTGCTCGTATGGATTGACCGCGACGGCCGCGCTCACCGCTGGGCGATGCCGTGCGAAACGCTGGCCGGCAGCGGCGAGGAGTTGCGCGGCGCACTGCTCCGAGGTGGTGTCGAGATCACCAGCCATCCGCACGAACGCCGCCGGCTGGCCGACTACATCGCCTGGAGCCGCCCGGCGATCACGGCGCGCGCTGTCACGCGCACCGGCTGGCACGGCTCCGCATTCGTCTATCCCCACCGCACCGAGGGCGACACCGAAGCCGAGCCAATTCTCTACCAAGCCGCCCACGTCGAAGGCTTGCGCCTGGGCACTGCCGGAACGCTCGAAGGCTGGCGCGCGAAGGTAGCGATGCCAGCTGCGGGGAATAGCCGGGTTGTGCTGGCACTGTCCGCGAGCTTCGCCGCCCCGTGCCTTGGCTTGCTCGGGGCCGAAGGTGGCGGGCTGCACCTGCGCGGCGAGAGTTCCACCGGCAAGAGCACGGCGCTTTCGGTGGCCGCTTCTGCCTGGGGGCCGCCTGACTACCTGCGCACCTGGCGCGCGACCGATAACGCGCTCGAAGGCATCGCGGCGCAACACTCCGACCTGCTGCTATGCCTGGACGAAATGGGCGAGCTTCCGCCCAAGGTGGCCGGCGCGACGGCGTACATGCTGGCGAACGGCAGCGGCAAGAGCCGCGCGCACCGCGACGGGACCGCACGGGCCGCCGCGCGCTGGCGGCTGCTGTTTCTCTCGACAGGTGAAATCGGCTTGGCCGACCTGATCGCCGAAGCTGGCGGGCGCACTCGGGCGGGGCAAGAGGTCCGCGTAATCGACCTACCGGCCGATGCTGGCGCAGGACTCGGGTTGTTCGAGCGACTGCCGGCGGGAATGCGCCCCGGCGCCTTCGCGGACGCACTCAAGGATGCCGCAGCGATCCACTACGGGCACGCGGGGCCGGCATTCGTCGCCGAACTGGTGAAACGCCACGGCGAGGCGCGCGATGCCTTGCGCACGGCGTGCGATGCGATCGCAGCCAAGATGGTGCCGGCCGACGCCGCCGGGCAGGTTCGCAGGGTGGCGCAGCGGTTCGCACTGGTGGCCGCTGCCGGCGAGCTGGCGACGGAGTACGGCTTGACCGGCTGGCGCGAGGGCGAGGCCGCGAGAGCTGCCGCCGTCTGTTTCCGCGCATGGCTCAGCGCACGCGGGACCGCTGGCGCGGCCGAACCCGCCGCAATGCTGGCGCAGGTCCGCGGATTCCTGGAGGCGCACGGGGAAAGCCGATTCGCGCCGATGGACCAGGCCGACAACCGCGCCACCATCAACCGGGCCGGGTTCCGTCGTGAAACATCCGAGGGCACGGAATACCTGATCCTTCGCGAGAGCTTCCGCGAAATCTGTACGGGCTTCGACCATAAGGCGGTCGCGAAGACGCTCGCAGAGGCCGGCGCATTGACCCGGGACAACGACGGCGGCACCACGAAACCGGAACGGCTGCCGGGGCTCGGACTCACCCGCTGCTACGTCATCACCGCAGCAATCTGGAGCGCCGGCAATGCTTGACCTGCCCCGCATCCTCGCTGCTGTTACGGCTGTTACGGAAGGCCGCGCGCCAGCCGTAACAGCGAAAGCCGCGACAGAACAAGCCTGCACGGCTGTTACGGAAGTTACGGAAGGAATCAGCAAGGGCACGACTGAATCTGCGATGCCGTCGCCGTCACAGACCAGCCATGGACCGGAAAGGCTCACGCGAGTCTCTAGTTCTAACCGTACAAGCCGTAACAGCCGTACATGTGTCAACCACGCGGGTTCCGCTGTTACGGTTGCTGAGTGCGAAGCCGTACAAGCCGTAACACCGGAGGCGTGCGCGACCATTGTGCAACTGGTCACCTGCGAAACCTGCCGGCACTTCCGACCCGACCCGATCAACCCGCCCGCCGGTGTTGGCACCTGCGCTGCTGGTGTCGGGCAACTGAGCATCGGCCGCGCTCTGCATCCGATGGCGCCGCGCTGCTGCGCCAGCCACACACGCATGACGCCACATCGTGACGGATTGTTATGGGTCCCGGTGGACGTGTCATATGCCCTCGGGCGTCCCACCGAGGGTCTCGACAATTTTCCGCCCCCCTGGGCCGCACCACCACCCTGACCGGAATCGCCAACATGGCCGAACCCCTACAACAACGCGACCGGCTGCGGATGCTCTCAATCAGCCGACTAGCCGAACTGTTGCAGATGGATCGCAAGACCGTGGCCCGTCGCATCGCGGATGCAGGACTCACCCCGTCTGAAAAGCGCGACGGCTACCCGGTTTACGACGGCCGGCAGGCAATCGATGCGTGCCTGAGTCGGAGCGAAAGTGCAGGTGCGACAGACCCGGATCGTCTGCGACCCTTCGAGCGCAAAGCATGGTTTGCATCGGAATTGGCACGCCTGGAATTTGAAACGGTGTCCGGCAATCTACTGCCGGTTGAACGGGTCCATGTTCTGCTGGCCGACATTTACGGTCCGATGATTCGCGCTTTGGATTCCCTCGGCGACAGGATTGAGCGCGATCTGCGGGTGTCACCTACGGTTGTCGAGTACATCCGCGCCGAGGTGGGCAATGCCCGCGATCAGATGGAGGCCGGGTTAAATGCGCTGCTCGACCAGTGACATCGAATCCCTGGCCGATCGCATCCGCAAGTCTGGCGTGTGGGTGTCCTGGGATCTGCGCATCACCGAGCAAACGGCCGCCCAGCTGATCGGAGTCACACAGCGCACTCTGCGCAGTTGGCGCGATGAAGGGCGCGGGCCGGCATACGTCGCTGCGGAGAAACGGCGACTGACATACCGCATCGCTGACGTTCTGACGTGGATCGAATCACGTCGCGCTGATCCCGCTGGCAAGTAGCGGCAGAAAGCGGAAAAACGCGGAACCAGCGAAGTGCGGCGCCGAGCGCTGACGCGCACGATTCGACCCGGACAACACAAGACCGGGCACATGGACCACGAGAACTATTGGAGAGCGCATCGAAAGGCGATGGGCATCTCTGCCGGCGCCGATGTCGCGCGCGCCGCACTGCTGGCCGTCGGCGAGCTGATCAGCGACAAGCGCCGCCAGCAGATCGAGATTCAAACCGAGCTGAAGGTGTTGCGCGAGAACCCGCGCATGCGTGGCGCCCATTGGACCCGCGCGACCCTTGACGCCGAAATAGCGCGACTGGAGCGCGCGGAGCGCCGATTCGCCGAATACATCGAAGAGGCGCGCGCGCTTGAGACACCGATGCAAGCGGAGCTGAACCGGCTCTCACCCATGCGTGAGAGCACGGGCCGCCTGATCGACCAACTAACGGCCGACTTTGAGGCCGCAATCACTGCCGAACGATGAGGGATGCACGCCAATGAAGGACAAAGCACAAAAGCTGCAGCGACAGCCATCAGGACCGGAGGCCGCCCGCTTCGTGAAAGCAGTCAACCAGCACGCGGCGAAGTTTGCAGCCGCCGCATGCACCAAGACCAAGGAAGCGCCGAAGTGAGCGACAGCACTGAGCGGACAGAGCAAAGCGCCGAACGTCGGTTCATGACCGCGCTGCAGCGCTTCCACGAACTTGACGCCGATCACTTGGTAGTCATTGGCGCTGCGCGTCAGCTGACCGATGCCGAGAACCGCGCGCGGCAGGCAATCCAGGATCTGGAGCAGCGACTTGCGCATCACCAGCGCGCGCACCGCTTGCACCGGCGCAGCCCGGGAGAAGTAGCCGCGGACGAGCGCGCAGAGGCGCGCCTGCGCCGGGATCTGGCAGAGGCGCGCGCCTGGCTGACCGCGATCCAGGCCGCGGCCGAGAAGAACGAAGGCGAACGGAACCGGCGCGGCCAGCTTCGCAACGCTTGCGAACCGATCGTGACCCGGCTTCGCGATGAACTCGCCTTGGAGGTAGACCATGCGCAAGCTTGAAACCGTCCGCAACGAACTGGAAGCGGCGAACCGCCGGCTTGCAGAGCTGCAAAACACCCGGCTGCTGATCCCGAAGGCTGAAGCCATCGCCGCGGCTGATGCCTTCATCGAGCAGTGCGCGGCACGTGCGCGTGCGTTCCTCGGGGCCGCCGCTATCAAATTGGTCGACCGGGCCGGATGGCCGCCGCGCCTTGTCGATGACGGCATGCTTTTCGCGCACAAGGACGTGGCCGACAAGCTGCAAGACTTCGTTGCGCTCGCCGCCGGCCCTGCCCTGCGTGGCGAGCTCGTCGCCGCGGTTGAACAGATCTACGCAGGCAACGTCGCCACCATGAGCGAGGCCGACCGACTCCAGGCGCTCGCAGACGTTCGCAAGCGCATTGACACCCTTGAACGCGAGGAAGTCGCCGTCTGCAACGCGACAGGCGCCCCCCTGCGCGCAGGCACGCGCCCCGAGCTGATCCTCGGGCTTGATTGATTCCAGACGGGATAAGCCGGCGAGTGCCCGAGAGTCAGAAAAACCCCGGCGGCCGCGGTCTGTGGAACGGGTGACTTCTCCTAGCCTACTGCAGGTGACGCGGCAAGCCACCCAAGAAATGCAATGAATTGTGCGCACGTGGGATATGCGCCGCGCTGCTGACTCTTGTTCTAGATGTCGATTCCAAGCGGAGGCGCAACATGCGCGGCGTCTTTCTACTCCTGTTCTTTCTCGTCGCATCGCCGGCTTTGGGGCAGAAGGTGTACAAGTGCACGGACGAAGGCGGAACCGTCGTGTTCAGTCAGCGCCCGTGTGCCGATGATCCCAAGCAAATGGAAACCGTCGACACTTCCCGAGCGCTCCGCACGGGTAGCGGTGGATCGGTCGCAGAGCAAGGCGAGTTCGCCGATCTGAACGCCGTGCGCCGAGCATGCGCCGAGCGCATGAACGCAATCACTTCACGCTATGACGGCCAGCGTCGGCGAATCACTGCAGACATTGCAGCGCTTGAACGACAGGCCGCGACGGCGAACAACAACCTTGCCGGCGCCACCTACGATTCAGGCATTAGGCAGCAGATCGCCGGGCTCACGTCAGAACGTGGTGCGCTACAGCAGGCTGAAGCGACGGAACGCACGGCTGAACGCGAACGCTGCGCGAGTGAAGTAGAAAGCACGGAGGAACGCATTGCGGAAGCCCGTGCAAAGAGGCAGGCCGATGCGGCTGCCGAGGAAGAGCGACAGCGCAAAGAGCGCGAAGAACGGGCCAAAGCTGAAAGCGACGCGGACGAGGACAAGTAGGGGGTGCGCTGCACCCGTCTGGTCACTGGCGCAAGACAAACAATCTCCGCGGTGGATAGCGATGGAACTAATCACTCTCGTAATTGCGATTGCGGCAATCGCACTCGGCATTAAGCACTCGAAAGCTCGCCGAAAGCCTGGGAAATTACCTTCTGTTCCACGCCGGGCTGAAGCCCTGGGGAATGATGCCCTAGACGGGGACATATGGGATGCTCCCGAGCTAAGACGAGTCAAGGCAACGCTAAAGATTCGCTATGTGGACGCTGAAGCCCAAACGACTGCGCGCATTGTTGACGTTACGCATTTTGGGCAAGGGTTGCACGGGTGGCTCTTTGCCGGGCACTGTCGCCTGCGCGGGGATCGACGCACCTTCAGGGCAGACCGGGTTCAGGAATGCCTCGATATGGAAACCGGCGCCAAGGTCGCCGACGTGCTTGCCTTACTGCAAGACAAGTTCGCAAAGGACCCGGAGCGTGCAATCGAGCGCTTGAGAGACGCCGAGCTAGACACGCTGAAGGTCTTGTTTTTTCTGGGGAAAGCAGACGGCCAGCTGCGAAGCGCTGAGCGAATCATCATCTATCAAGCAGTGCGGATTCTCGCTTCTGACTCACAGCTCACTGACTCAGGAATAGAGCGCGTCATTCGTGACCTTGGCCTTCCCTCACTTCAGGCGTTCAAACTGGCCGTGGGCAGGCTGGCGAAACGGGAACCCGGAGCGCGATTGACAATCGTCGACGCAGCGCAACGCATGGTTGCGACGCAGAAGACTGCAACGCCGTCAGAGGCGGACGCGCTCAAGTACATCGAGGCGCGCCTGAAGTAGAAGCGAGAGGGCGAAGCCGAACAGCTGCGCGAGCACCACCAGAAACGGGCACCGAACGGGCACCAGGAAAAAGGGCACCTACGGAGACTTGCGGAGGCGTCCGCTAAGTGACTGAGCGATCTAGGAAAAGTGGTGGCCGGGGACGGAATCGAACCGCCGACACGGGGATTTTCAATCCCCTGCTCTACCAACTGAGCTACCCGGCCACTGAGGGCGATGCGATTCTGAGGAATCGTCTGGCGCCACGAGAGCCCTCTATTAAGCCTATCGAATCCGAGGACGTCAACCCCTGACGCCGAACGGCGTGCAGGGGGCGCTGGGCCTACTCTTGCGGACGGGCCACCTTCTGCGCGTTGGCGGTGACCGGTTTGGGCGGCGGCGCGTCGAAGCGGACGGCGCGGCCATCCCACCAGATCGGCTGTCCCGGCGTCGCGCTGGCATCGTCGTGGCTGACGCCGTCCATGCGGGCGTCGAAATCGCGCGCAAGGATCTCGGGGGCGCTCGGCTTGGCGACGTCGGCGCGGCTGGCCATGGCGATCCAGCTGAACTCCACTGTGGTGGCGCCGCCGCCGTTCTCGTGCACTTCGAAGCCAGTCTCGCTGATGTTGGTCACGTACAGGCCTTTGGACTCGCCGAGGGCGGTCGCGGTGATCGACAGGTCGGCGGCGGCATCACGCAAGCTGGCGCTGCGCGCAATCGAGCGACGGAAGCTGGCCGGGACTTCCACGAAGGTGCGTCCGGCCACCAATTTGCCGCGACCACGCACGTAGACATCCGGCGAGGGCGAGGACACCGCGTAGGTGACGTCACGTTCGGCGCCGCCCGAGTCGACCAGTTGCACCAGCGGCTGATTGGCGTAAGCGGTGCCGTCGACGTACAGGCTGGCGCGCTCGCCAGCGACGTGCAGGCCGTACACGTCGCCGTGGATCCAGCCACCCATGACGCCACCCTCGATGCCGAGGCCGATGTGATTGTCCGGGCCGCCGGCCTTCTCGGCGACGCCGCCGCCAGCACCGCTCTGGTAGGCCGAACCGAAGCCGTAGACCGAGTAGCTGTTGCCGGTGGAACTGTAATAGCCCAAGCCGCCGTAGACGAATCCATCGTCGCCGAGCACGCCACCGGTGCGCTGATTGGTGCTGGACAGCGATCCGCGCACGCCAAACGAGTACGCGCCCTGGCCGGTCACGGCGGTGCCGCCAAACATGCCGGTGCGCGTGTTGGCGAAATCGGTACCGGCGCCGCCGGCGATCAGCAGACCGCGTACGCCGGTGGCAAGCGCGGCCGAGGAGGCCGACTCGCCCTGGACGCCGCCAAAGACGGAGGTACCGCTGCTGACGGTTCCGTATACGCCGCCGCCGTTGAAGGCCGTATAGCCGTTGACCGCCCAGGGGAAAGTCGCGTTGCCGATGCCGTTCATCAGGTCGCCGGCGATCGTGGTGTTGGTGGCGCCGATAAAGAACTCGCCCAGATTGCTCAGGCGTCCGCGGACCTGATTGTTGCTGATCAGATCCACCGAGTTGTTCGATGTGGTGCCGAAGCTCGGCGTGCCGGTGGCCGTATTGCCGCCGACGCGGAAGGCACTGGCGGTCGAAGTGATGTTGTTGCCGATGGAATCGCTGACGGTCACGGTACCGGCGGTGTTGACGACGACGCCGGTCACGGCGGCGCTGGTGCCGGTCGCCCCGGTGGGCCCGGCCAGACCCGTCGCCCCGGTGGCACCGGTGGCGCCCGATCCGGTCGCGCCGGTTGCGCCTGTCGCTCCGGTCGCACCTGTAGCACCGGTATCTCCAGTGGCTCCGGTGGCACCGGTCACTCCGATTGCGCCCGTGACGCCGGTGGCGCCGATCGCACCGGTAACGCCGGTCGCGCCAGTGGCGCCGACCGCGCCGGTGTTGCCGGTCGCCCCGATGGCGCCCGTCACACCCGTGACCCCGGTGGCGCCAACCGCGCCGGTGACGCCCGTTGCTCCGGTGGCGCCGACCGCGCCGGTGTTGCCCGTTGCCCCGATAGCACCCGTCACACCCGCTGCGCCGGTGGCGCCAATCGCGCCGGTGGCGCCGGTCGGCCCAAGCGCACCAGTGGCACCCGTTGCGCCGGTGACGCCGGCCGCACCCGTGGCACCGGTGGGACCTACACTGCCTGCTGGCCCGGTGGCACCGGTGGCGCCCGCCGCGGGCTGCGGGCAGCGGCCCAACTGGCCGCTGACGCTGTCAAAGCACAAGAACTGGTCTTCGAGCAGCGCGGCGGGCAAGGCCGGAATGGTGACGCTGCCGTCGTCGTTCACCCGCAAGCGCTGCAGGCTGCCGTTCTGGCTGGTGATCTTGAAAGCATCGCCGGGCGCCAGTTGGGCATCGATATCGGCGGCCATCAGGGTCGACGACGGGGCGACCAAAGCCAGAAACAGAGCGGAGCGTGCGGGCATCGGAAGTCCTGGATGGGGGCTGGATTTCAGCGGTTCGGGAACTCGTCGCGCGCCGACCTGGCGAGGGTCTTGGGCAGATCGACGGCGCGCGGATAGTCTCTACTATCCTGAAGACTAGCGCGCACCCGTGCATCGACTGAATCCCACCCGCCTCTGCTGCGCCTTGTGGGCGCTCCTGCCCACCCTGCCCGCCAACCTCGCGCTGGCCGCCGAGCGTCCGCCGCTGGCGGGCCGTGTCGAAGTCACCGGCTCGCGGCTGCGTCAGGTCGCCGTCGAAGGCGCCCTCCCCGTCCAGGTGATTCGTCGCGAAGAACTCACGCGCCTCGGCATCGTCAGCGTCGAACAACTGGTGGCCACGCTGGCGTCCAACGGCACCGGCGCCGACAATCTGTCCGCCAACGCCGGCATCCAGCTCGGCACCACGGCGCGCAACAACAACGGCAACGCCAGCGCCAATCTGCGCGGTCTGGGCGCCGGCAGCACGCTGGTGCTGCTCAACGGTCGGCGCATCCCGGCGCACGGGGCCAAGGGCAATTCGGCGGACCTGAGCTGGATTCCGCTGGCGGCCATCGAGCAGGTCGAGATCCTGAAAGACGGCGCCTCGGCGATCTATGGCGCCGACGCCATCGGCGGCGTGATCAATTTCATCACCCGTCAGGATGTGCGGGGCGTGCAGACCAGCGTGTTGGTCGATCAGACCGAGGCCGGCGGCGGCGCGCAGTACAGCAGCCAGACGCTGGCCGGCTGGGGCGATCTGGATGACCAGGGCTACCACGCGATGATCGCGCTGGGCCTCGATCGCCAGGAAAAGCTGGCCGGCGATCAGCGCGATTTTTCCAACGGCTACCAGCCCGAGCGCGGCCTGGCGCCGGACACCGCCGGCACGCCCTATGCGACCCTGGTGCCGGCCGCCGGCACCGCGATCGGCGCCGCCTACACCTTGCCGGGCACTGGCAACCAAGCCTACAACCGCGCCAATCGACTGGCTTTCGAGGGCCGCTGCGATGCGGTTCCAGGCATGTCGCTCTATGCCAGCACGCTATGGGGCAATCCGGCCGCGGCCTATGCCTGCGCCTACGACTACGGCGCGGCGGCGGTGCTGATCCAGCCCGTGGAGCGCGCGCACCTGCTCGGCACCACGACCTTTGCCCTGGGCGACGGCCATCAGCTGATCGCCGAGCTGGTGGGCTCGCGCGTGCAGGCGCGCAAGCGCTTCGAGCCGTATCAGATCACCACCAGCGCCAGCAATCTGGCCGGCGCGCGCTATCCCGCCGGTGGGCGCTACTACCAGGATCTGTCGGCCTACGTGCCGGGCTTCAATCCCAGCCTGCCGATCGCCTACCGCTGGCGCTGCGAGGACTGCGGCGGACGCACGATCGACACCACCACCGACGGCTGGCGTGCGCTGGTAGGCCTCGAAGGGCCCTGGTTGCAAAGCTGGGACTACCGCATCGGCCTGTCCGCCGCCGGCAGCCAGGCGCGCTCGGAGCTCGGCCCCGGCTACTACTACACCGATGGCCTGATCGCAGCGCTGGGCTCGGGCGATCTGAATCTGTGGCGCCTGCCCGGGCAGGCGCAGGACCCGGCCGGACTGGCGCGGCTGGCCGCTGCCAGCGCCGCGGGCGAGCGCTTGTTCGACGGCGAGTCGCGCTTGCTGGCCTTCGACGCCACCGTCTCCGGCGAGTTGTTCGATCTGCCGGCTGGCGCGCTGGCGCTGGCGGCCGGCGTCGATCTGCGCGAGGAGCGCTACGCCTTCAGCGATGGCTCGCGCAGCACGGCGCCGATTTTCCAAGCACCCTTCGATCCCGAGTTTCCCGAGGTCGAGCGCCGCGTCAGTGCCCTGTACACCGAGTTGAACGCCCCCTTGGCAGAGGGTTTGGAAGCCAGTCTGGCCGGGCGTCTTGATCACTACAGCGATTTTGGCAGCACGCGCAACCCCAAACTCTCGCTGAGCTACGCGCCCGGTGAGCGCTGGCGCCTGCGCGGCGCCGTCGGCAGCGGCTTTCGCGCGCCCAGCTTCTTCCAGTTGTACACCGCAGAGACCGAATCGCCGGTGCCGGGCGATCTCGCGGACCCGATTCTGTGCCCGCTCGGCAATGTGCCCGGCGCGGACTTGTCGGTGTGCGCGATACGACCCAATGCGCGGCGCGGCGGCAATCCGGCGCTGGCGCCGGAAACCTCCGATCAATGGAGCCTGGGCTTCGTCGCTTCGCCGAGCGACTGGGTCGATGTCAGCGTCGATCTGTGGCAGATCCGCCGCGACCAGCTGATCGTCGAGCTGACGCCGCAGGAGATCATCGCCCGCTACACCACCTTCCCCGACAGTCTGGTGCGCGGCAGCAACGGCCGGCTGGACGGGCCGGGCGGCTACATCCGCGCCGGCTTCGTCAACGCCGAGGGCGACCGCACCCGCGGCGCCGATCTGCGCGTAGCGCTGCGTGGCGAGCTCGGCGAAGGACAGTGGCGCGCCGGTTTGGATGGCAGCTGGTTGTTCCACCATCGCGAGCAGCTGTATCGCTCCGAAGCCGCCGTCGACACCGTCGGCCGCTGGGACGCGCGCAACCTGTACCTGCGCTGGAAGCATCTGGCCTATCTGGGCTACGAGCGCGGCCACGGCCGGCTGACGCTCAGTCACCAGTACGCCGCCGGCTACGCCGACCAGCCGCCGGTGGGCACCGCGCCTGCGGGCTTTGACCCGCGCGTACGGCCGTACTCGGTCTATCACCTGGCTTTCGAATGGTCGCTGCATCCGGATGTGGATGTCAGCCTGACCGTGCGCAATCTGTTCGACCGCGACCCGCCGTTCACCGCCCACAACGTCGATTTTGCCGCCGGCGCCGGCTGGGACCCGCGCGTCGCCGACCCGCGCGGACGCTCGTATGGGTTGCGGCTGACTTGGCGCTTCGATGCCGAGTAGCCCGTAGCGTCAAGGGCCTCTGGGGACCCGCACCGGATCGAAGAGGCCATCGACTTGCCCACGTCGAATGCGCTCAAGCAGGATCCGGCGGTGCGCGGCGACCAGCTCGGCCTCGACCTGACTGAGGCGCGCGTCGAAGATCAGCGCCTCATAGTCGCGGTACCCGCACAGCCCCAGGCGCGCACACTGGATGCGCAGCACCTCGCTGCGCGCGCCGCAGTCGGCGCCTAGATCGCAAGCCAGCAAGCCAAACAGCGAGGCGCCATTGGGGCCCGCGTAGGGACCCAGCCAATCCGGGGAGCCGCCGCGGCTGAGCACCCGGGCGAGATCCTGCAGCAGCTCCGGCCTGCCGCTGCGCAAGGCTTGCTCCAGCAGATCGCGCGCGGCGACCAGCTCGGGCTCCGTAGGTACGTCTTGCGCAAATGCGCTGGCCAGCGCCCACAGGCGATCCCCGAGATCGGGCGAGCGCGCGGCGCGCTCGCGCCAGGCCTCGACCAAGGCCGTCCGCGTGGCCTCGGCGACCTGCATCCAAGGGCCGCACTGATCGTCCAGCCAGCTCCGGGCGTGGGCGTACTCCTCGGCCTCCAGCGCGGCCGCCTCCGGCCCGAGGGACTGCCATTGTTGCTGCATGACGGCCGCGTCCGCCGCGTCCACCGGCAGGCACCAATGCAAGCGCCGCAGCGCCTCGCGCGGCGCTACCGGCGCGTTCAGCAGCGTTTCGAAGGCACTGTCGGCAGCCGGCGCCGCCGTGATCGCGGTCGCTGGCGTAGCTGCGGGCGAGGCTGCAGGCGCCATAGGCGCGCTCGCGGCGGTGGGCGCCGGCGTGGCGTCACTGCGCTCAGGCGCGCGGATGGGCGCGGGTGCGTCCGCGCCCTGCTGCCACAGCCAGACCGGCAGCAGGAGCAATAGCAAGGCGGCCCAGCGTCCTCGTCTGCGCACGATTCAGGGCCCTCCAGGCGGTGGCGCGTCGAAAGGTGTGCGCGTATCACCCGCGCGCAGCAGTTCGAGCAAGGCGCGCCGTTGTCCCTGCACCGCCTGCCACTCCCGCGGCGACAGGGTGCGGGTCAGATGGGCCTCGTAGGCACCCTCGAAGCACTCGCCTACTTGCAGGCACAAGTACCGGTTCATGGCACCACCGGGCGCGCAGTCATAGCCCAGATCGCAGGCCGCCAATCGCCAGGCAGCCGTACTGGGAAAGCGCGAGAAACTCTGGAAATAGCCATCGGTGACATCGACCAGGGTCTGCGGCCGTGCCGGGTCCAGATAGGCGCTCGCCGCCGCCTGCATTTGCTGCCAGCGCTCGGCCGGCATCGGCAGCGTCAACGTGCGCTGCAAGCCGATCAACTGCCCCAGCGGATCACCGCTGGCTGCCCATAACTGCAGCGCCTGGTCCAGGCGTTGCATCGCCAAGGCGGCACCGCGCTCGCTGGAATAATCGGGGAACACCGCCTCGCAGCCTGCGCGCAGCGGCTGTTTCCAGGACTCGGCTACGGCGGCGTCGTAGCCGGACATCAGCTGTAGATGGCTCAGGTACTCGGCTTGCGGCGCCGGGAAGGACAGAACTGCTGCGCACTCGCTCAGCGCATCCACCCAATCCCGTATCGCGGCTTTATCACCGCTGCGCGCTCGTCTTTCCAACTCGGCGACACGCGCCGGCGCTGCGGGTACCGAAGCAGTCGCCTCTGGCGTGGATACCGAATCGCGAGGCGCCGCTACCGGAGCCGTCGCCACCCGCTCGGCTGGCACCGCCAGCATTTTCGCAGGGGCGGAGGCGGTGGGCGACTCCGATTTCTCGGCAGCGACGACTGCCTCTGGCGCGCGAGTGCTGACGTTCGGGGGCGATCGGGCGGAGCTATCACGTCCGTTGACATACCACGCCAATCCGATGATCAGCAGCGGCCAGATAAGGAACCGATATTTCGACATGAGCAGTCCGATCGTCGCGCTGCTGCATTTTGCCCGAATCCGACAGGCCGCGCAGCGAGGGAACCTCTTGCCAAACATGGATGCGTCGGGACTCGGAACTCGGGACCCGGGACCCGGACCCGCCAGTTTGCAGAACGAGTAAGCGCGCCGAAGGCGAGACACGCACTCTGAACAAGTATCGTGGCCGCGACGGCGGCCGAATCGGTCTCCAGCGAGGGTGAGGGCCGACGGCTTGCGCCGCACGCGGCGCGTCGGCACGAACGCCTGCGAACTCGTTCGCAGGCCGGAGGGTCCACTATTCAGCCCCGGCCCGAAGGGTTGCGGCCAGAATCGTCCGCCGCGTTGTTGCGGTCCTTGGCCAGAGAGCCTGGCTAGGCCTGCGGACCGCGCCCAGCGGCAGACGATTCTGATTCGCAACGCGGCTCACGAGATTTGTTCAGAGTCCGTGTCTCGCCCCTGGCGCGCTTACTCGGGCGGCAAACAGGAACCAGCGACAGTGCTCGGAAGCGCGGCAGTACTGGTCCCCCGCCCCCCCTGACCCCCGCCCCGCTTTTGTCCCGCCGCACTCATGTTTGGCAAGAGAGTCCGCGTCTCGCCCCTGGCGCGCTTACCTAGGGCGGCAAACAGGAACCTGCGACAGTGCTCGGAAGCGCGGCAGTGCTGGTCCCCCGCCCCCTGACCCCCGCCCCGCTTTTGTCCCGCCACACTCCTGTTTGGCAAGAGCTTCCGCAGGCTGCATGCATCCAGGACAGCAGTGTCTGCAACCTGGGCGCAAACACGCCGCGCGCCACGACCGTAGGCTGAGGCGCGTTGTCTCACGGAATGGTCTGGCCCATGCGCACGCCCTGGATCTCGCTTGTCGCCCTGCTGCCCACGCTCGCGCTGGCCATTGAAGCGCCGGAGGCGCCGCGCCTGTTGCAGGTGAGTCTGGCGCAACCCAGCGTACGCACGGTGGATGCGCGCACCTTGCCGGTGCTGGCTCCCTGGCGTCCGGGCATGCAGGTGAAGGACGTGGAAGCCGGTCAGGACGTCGGCGCACAGCTGCTGCAGCGCTATGGGCCGCTGGCGCCGCCGGCGCAGGCGCTGACGCCACCGACGGCGCTCTCGGGCATCGGCACCCGCGCGCCGCTGGCTTTCGGCACGCCACTGCTGAACGTGAACGGGATCAACTACACCGGTGCGCTGCCGGCGGACCCGACTGGCGATGTCGGGCCGGCGCATTATGTGCAGGCGGTGAATGCCGCCGTCAGCGAGCAGGTCGCCATTTACAACAAAACCGACGGCACGCTGGCTGCCGGGCCTTTTGCGCTGAACAGTCTGGGCTCAGGCCTGTGCGCGCAGCCCGGTCTGGGCGATCCGCAGGTGCTGTATGACGGGTTGGCGCAGCGCTGGTTGCTGGCCTCTCTGGGCCCCTCGGGCAGCAATGCGCTGTGCGTGTATTTGAGTTCCGGCAGCAATCCGGTGGTAACGACCTGGACGCAGTATGTGTTTACCTTTCCGGGCTTTCCGGACTATCCCAAACTGGCGCTCTGGGATACCAGCTATGGCCTCAGCATGAATCTGTCGACCGCCGCGCCCAATATCAGCTATACCTTTGCGACGCTCGATCGCACGCGCATGCTGGCTGGCCTGACCGCCAGTGTTTTGACCTTCCAGAGCACGCGACTGGCCAACAACTTCAACGCCTTTACCCCGATTGCGCCGGCCGGACTCAAGGGCATCAATCCGCCCAAACCCGGCGCCGCGCTTACTTTTCTCGCCAACGTCGACGACGAGCTGTTCTATTTCGGCGAACCCGGCAATATCGATCTGGCCTTCGACAAGCTCTATCTGTACAGCGTCGTCCCGAATTTCGACACACCGGCGGCCTCGGTGTTGAGCGGCCCCACCATGCTCAGCGTGGCCGATTTCCAGTTCTTTTCCGCAGTGTTTCCGCTGCAGCCGAACGGCGTCGGCCTGCCCAGCTTCACCGGCACGCCGATGCACCGGGTGAGCTATCGCAATCAGGGTGACTATGAAGCCATCGTGCTCGCCGTGGCCGATGTGATCGACAACGGCACGCTGTACACCGACCCGAACCTCGGGCGCCACACTGCTCCGCACTGGCTGGAGTTGCGCCGCGTCGGCGGTCCGACGCAGGCCTGGACGGTCGCCAACGAGGGCGTGTACGGCAGCACCTTTGGGCCCGAGGCCGACACCGTGCGCTTCATGCCCGCGATCAGCATGGACTCCGCCGGCAATCTGGCGCTGGCGTACACCACGATGCGCGTCGATCCGGCCATCCATCCCAGCCTGCGCTACACGGGGCGCCTGGCTGGCGATCCCCCCTCCAGCATGCCTTTTGCCGAAACCACGCTCGCTGCCGGCACACAGTCGCAGGGCGCGCAGGCTTTCCGCTGGGGCGACTACTTCGATATGAGCCTGGACCCGGACGGCTGCCGCTTCTGGTTCACCGGCGCCTACATGGACGATGCCACCTGGGGCACGCGCATCGGCGCCTTCCAGCACGACAACTGCGGTGCGCCCGACTACACGCTGACCGCGGCAACCACGCAGTTCCAGGTCTGCAGCGCCAGCGCTCAGAACCTGCCAACGCAGACGGTGACGCTGCAGTCGCGCAACGCCTTCTGGCAGGACGTCAATCTGAGCTGGCAGAGTCTGCCGGCAGGCGTGACGGCGCAGGTAGCGCCGAGCACGCTGCGTCCCAGCGGCACGGTCAGTGAGACACTGAGTGTGGCTGCCGGGACCAGTTCGGGTCTGAAAACTGCCACGCTGGTGGCCAGCTCGGGCAGTCTGCAACACACCCAGAGTTTCACCATCGATGTCGATGCCGCCACCAGCGCCGCGCCCTCAGCGCTCGCGCCTGCGGACGGCGCCAGCAACCAGTCGCTGGTGACGCGCCTGAGCTGGGCACCCATCGCCGGCGCGCGCGACTATCTGGTGGAAGGTTCGACCAGCCCGAGTTTCGCGACGCTGGCCTTCGGCCAGATCGTGGCCGGCACCCAGTACGACACGCCGGTGTTGACCGGCAACACCACCTACTACTGGCGCGTGCGCGGTCGCAATCTGTGCGGCGAAGGCGCCAACAGCACGCCACGCAGCTTCGTCACGCTACCCAGCTTCTGCACGGTGGTGAACACCTCGATCGGCAACGGCGGCACTGTCAACCACACGATCACCGTGCCGCAGATCGCCGGCGTGCTGAGCAATCTGGATGTGCGCTTCGTGGCCAACAACGCGACCGTCTCCGATCTGCGCGTAGGCCTGACGCGGCTCTCCGACAACCGCAGCGTGCGCCTGCTGGAACCGGGCTGCAGCGCCGGCGCCTCGGTGTCCACCTATTTCGACGATGGCGCGGCAGCACCCGCCTGCAATGGCAGCGCGCTGCCGGCCAGCGTGCGCCCGGTGGATGCCCTCAGCGTCTTCGACGGCGCCCCGCTCACCGGCGACTGGCGCATCACCGTGACCGACACCGTCATCGGCAACCCGGCCGGCACCTTCATCCTGTGGTGCCTGACGCCACAAGGCGTCGCGGCACCGCCGGAGGCGGTGTATGCGAATGGTTTCGAGTAGACGGCGCTGGGAGACCTCTTGCCAAACTTGGTGCGGGGGGCAAAAAGCGGGGCGAGGGGCAGGGGGCGGGGGACCAGCCATGCGGCGGCTGCATTGCGCTGTCGCCGATTTGCAGCGCGAGTAAGCGCGCTCTTCAAGCTGGCCCGTCCCGAGTCCCGAGTCCCGAGTCCCGAGTCCCGAGTCCCGAGTCCCGAGTCCCGAGTCCCGAGTCCCGAGTCCCGAGTCCCGAGTCCCGATGTTCTGCAATAGCGTCCTACGTCCTCAGCCGCGCTGGCGACGCGCCTCGAACAGGAACACGCCGGCGGCGACGCTGACATTCAGGCTTTCGACGCCGGTGGCAATCGGGATTTTCCACAGGTAATCGCAGGTCTTGCGCGTCAACTCGCGCAGGCCCTCGCCTTCGCTGCCCATGACGATGGCCAGCGGCCCCTTCAGATCTGCGCTGTAGAGGCTGTCGCTCGCTTCACCCGCCGCGCCGCCGATCCAGACGCCGGCCTTCTTCAGCTTTTCCAGCGCCCGCGCCAGATTGGTCACGCGCACCAGCGGCAGGCGCGCGGCCATGCCGGCCGAGGCGCGCATGGCGGTGGGCGTGAGTCCGACCGCGCGATCCTTGGGCACCACCACGGCGTGCGCGCCGGCGGCAGCGGCAGTGCGGATGCAGGCGCCCAGATTGTGCGGATCCTGCACGCCGTCCAGCACCAACAGCAGCGGCGGCTCCGCACTGTGCTCGATCAGCCGCAGCAGATCGTTCTCATCGAGTGCCTCCGGCGGTCGCCAGCGCGCGATCAGGCCTTGATGGCGATCGCTGCCGGCGCGTTTGTCGAGCACCGGGCGCGCATGCCGCTGCACCGCGATGCCGAGCTTGCGCGCGCGCTCGACCAGCGCTTCGACGCGGGCGTTGCGCTTGCCGTCCTCGACCACCACTTCGAGCAGCCGGGTCGGATCGGAGTCCAACTGCGCCTCGACCGCATTGGGGCCCAGCAACCAGTCGGCCTCGCTCATCGTCGACGCCCTCGCTTGTGCGGCTTGCCGGCAAAACGGCCCTGCCCTTCATGCACGCGTTGCTGCTGCTCAGCTCGGGTTTCGGCCTCGCCGGCCAGCCGGAAGTCGATGCGCCGCTCCAGCGCATCCACGCGCAGCACCTTGATGCGCACCCTGTCGGCCAGCTGGAACGCCAGCCGCAGGCGCTCGCCCACCAGGCGCCGACGACTCTGATCGAAGTGGTAGTAATCGTTCGGCAGCTGGGTGACGTGCACCATGCCGGTGATGCGCGTCTCGGCGATCTCGACAAACAGTCCGAAGGCGGCCACGCCGGTGACCACGCCGTCGAACTCATCGCCGATGTGGCGCTCCATATAGGCGCACTTCAGGCGTTCGGCCACATCGCGACTGGCTTCGTCGGCACGGCGCTCGTTGGCCGAGCAGTGTCGACCGAGTTCGCCCATCTGCGCCGGCGAGTACAGATAGTCGGCCGGTTTGCCCTTGGCCAGCGCGTGGTAAATGGCGCGATGGATCAGCAGATCGGGATAGCGCCGGATCGGCGAAGTGAAGTGGCCGTAGGCCGACAGCGCCAGCCCGAAATGGCCGTCGCAGTCGGGCGCGTACACTGCCAGCGACTGCGCGCGCAGCACCACCGCCTCGATCAGCGCGGCGTCGGGGCGCGACTTGGCGCGTCTCAGGATGCCCATCAGGTCTTCCGGCTGCAGATCCTCATAGGCCGGGATCGGCATGCCGACGCTGGCCATGAACTCCTGCAGTTCCTCGTACTTGTGGATCGGCGGCCGCGGATGCACCCGGTACAGGGTCGGAATCTTGCTGCGTTTCAGGAACTTGGCCGCGGCCACATTGGCCGCGATCATGCATTCCTCGATCAGCCGATGGGCGTCGTTGCGCTGGTAGGGGCGCACGGCGTCGATTTGTCCCTGCTCATCGAAGCTGAACCGCACCTCCTGGCCTTCGAAGTCGAGCGCGCCGCGCTCGCCGCGGCGGCGTGCCAGCAGCTGGTACAGCGCGTACAGCGATTCCAGCTCCGGCAGCACTTTGGCGACTTGCGCGCGCACGTCCTCGCGGCGCTCGCCCACCGCCTGCCAGACCTGGGTGTAGGTCAGCCGCGCCGCCGAACGCATCACCGCCGGGAAGAAGCGCGAGCGTGTGGTTTCGCCCTGGGCGTCGATGCGCATCTCGCAGACCAGACAGAGGCGGTCGACCTCCGGTTTCAGCGAGCAGATGCCGTTCGACAGTCGCTCCGGCAGCATCGGCACCACCCGCTGCGGGAAATACACCGAGGTGCCGCGCTTTTGCGCCTCGTCGTCGAGGGCAGAACCGGGTTTGACGTAGCTGGCGACGTCGGCAATCGCCACCAGCAGCTTGTAGCCGCCGCCACGCGTGCGCTGACACCAGACGGCGTCGTCGAGATCGCGCGCATCCTCGCCGTCGATGGTCACCAGCGGCAGTTCACGCAGGTCCTCGCGATCCTTGCGCTGCGCCGGACGCACCACCTCGGGGATCTTGGCGGCTTCGCGCAGCACTTTCTCCGGCCACTCGTGCGGCAGGCCATGGCTTTCGATCGCCATGTCGATCGCCAGCGAGGTACCGACCTCCTCGCCGAGCACGCGCACGATGTGCGCCACCGGCTGGCGGTGCGCGCTGGGCGGCTCGACGATCTCCGCGACGACCACGTCACCCGGCTTGGCACCGGCCTCTTTGCCCTGAGGAATCAACAGGTTCTGGTGGATGCGCTGATCGTCCGGCGCCACCACACCGAAGCCGGCTTCTTCCAGGTAGCGGCCGACGATGCGCGGCGAGCGCCGCGACAGGATCGACACGATGGCGCCTTCGGGGCGGTCGCGACGGTCGCGTCCGACCACGCTGACCAGCGCGCGATCACCGTGCAGCACCTGGCGCATCTGATACGGCGGCAGATAAATGTCGCCGACGCCCTCATCCGGGCGCAGAAAGCCGAAGCCCTCGCTGTTGGCGAGCACGCTGCCGGCGATCAAATCCATCTTCTCGGCCAAGCCGTAGCCGCCGCGCCGATTGCGCAGCAGGCGCCCCTGCTGAACCAGATCCTCCAGCAGACTGCGGGTGGCCTCGATGCCCTCTGCGGACTTGAATCCGAGCTGGTCAGCGATTTCTTCGGCCTTCATCAGGCGGGCACTGGCTTGCAGAAAAGCCAGCAGTTGAGCGGCGCCGGGCGCCTGGGCTTGGACGGTTTTGGGCATGCGCGAAGGCTACGCTAAAGCGCGCGGGCTGACAGCGCCTGTCGCCGGCGGACGCCGGCGCCGCCAGCGAGTCGCGAGCGTCCAGGTTTCCCTTGCGCTGAGTCCCGGGTCCCGAGTCCCGAGTCCCGACTCCGGAGTCCCGAGTCCCGACTCCCGGGTCTAGCCCGGCGCCGGGCCGGCCGCGTCCGGCATCGGACGAAAATGACGCGGCGCAGGACAAGAATGACCCGGCCGAGGACAGAAATGACCCGTCGTAGGGCAAGAATGACCCGGCAGGGGCCAAGATTGGCCCGGCAGCGGACAGATCCGGAGGCGGCAGCGGGCTGGGCGCGTCGGGCACCGGACGAAAATGACCCGATGCCGGACAAGAATGGCCTGGCACGAGACAAAAATGACTCGACACAGGACAGAAATGGCCCGGCAGAGAACAAGAATGACCCGGCATCGGGCAACAATGGCCCGGCAGCGGGCTGCCGTGGTCCGAAATCCGCGTCCAGATCCCGCCTGCCGCGCCGATTCGTTCTGCAAATCGTAGCGACGACACCGTTACGCAATCGCCGCCATGCGATTACCCCCAACCCTGCCCCGATCTCGTACATGCGGTACGCTCGCACCTCGCGCATGCAGCTGAACGTACTGCCACGCCAGTACCCCAATGCCAATCCCCTGGACCGCTTTTTCCCCCTGCAGCCGCATCTAGCCTTGCTCTGGCAGCAAACCGTACCGCCACGCCAGTGCCCCAATGCCAATCCCCTGGACCGCTTTTCCCCCTGCAGCCGCATCTAGGGAAGCTCTTGCCAAACATGGGTGCGTAGGAGCGAAAGCGGGGCGGGGGGCAGGGGGCGGGGGACCAGCCATGTGGCGGCTGCATTGCACTGTCGCCAGTTTGCAGAGCTGAGTAAGCGCGCCGAAGGCGCGACAGGGACTCTGATCAAGTATCGTGGCCGCGACGGCGGCTGAATCGGTCTCCAGCTAGAAAGTCGCCGAAGGGCATAGCCGGCTCTCTGGTCGAGGCGACTGACGACGCTGGGGGCCGATTCAGCCCCGTCCCGAAGGGTTGCGGCCAGAATCGTCCGCCGCCTCAAACCGGTCCTTGGCCAGAGAGCCGGGCTATGCCCTGCGGACCGCGCCTAGCGGCAGACGATTCTGACTCGCAACGCGGCTCACGAGACTTGATCAGAGTCCGTGTCTCGCCCCTGGCGCGCTTACTCGGGCGGCAAACAGGAACCAGCGACATTGCTCGGAAGCGCGGCAGTACTGGTCCCCCGCACCCTGCCCCCCCGCCCCGCTCTTTGGCTACTGTGCCCCGCTCTTTGGCTACCGTGCCCCGTGTTTGGCAACAGACACTCACCCGGCCGATGATCGGCGCATGCACAACATCGATATCCGCATCCGCAGCCTGGCGCAGCTGTTTGACTCGCTGGATCCCTCGCCCTTTCACGAGAAGGCGCTGGATCGCGATGCCGAAGCCTATCTGCTGGACTCGGCGGCGGAGTTTCCCGCCAGTGCGGCACTGCGCGTGCTGATCCACGGTCCGGCGGAGCTGGCCGGGCATCTGGAGGAGATCCGGCGCGGCCTGCATGCGCATTTCCGTCTGGCGCATACGTTGGCGGTGCGCCGCCACCAGCGCCGACTACGCGTTGGGCGGCTCGGCATGTTGCTCGGCTTGCTGGTGCTGGTGATCGCGCTGCTGCTGCGCGCCTGGGTGGCGGACTGGCGCGGGCCGCTGGGCGAAGCGCTGGCCGAAGGCTTGCTGATCCTGGCCTGGGTGGCGCTGTGGCGGCCGGCGGAAACCGCGCTGTTCGACCGCTGGGAACACCGCGAGCAACTCAAGCTGCTGGACCAGCTGGCGACAGTGCCGGTCGAGTTCCGCGAGTACGAGGAGGCGCCGGCGGGTGCAGCCGCTTCCTGAACGCCTGGGACCGGCCTGCGCATCGACTGCCGGGCGCCACAAATCCCTACTTTGCCCGCGCCGGCTGATCGCCTAACATTGCCGCATGAGCTTACAGCCGATCACCATCTTGTTCGCCGATATCGCGGGCAGCACCAAGCTGTTCGAGAAGCTCGGCGACGTGGGCGCCCGCTCGATCACCTCGAGCGTGCTCGGCGTGCTCACGGAAATCACTCAACGCCATGGCGGTCGGGTGATCAAAACCATCGGCGACGAGCTGATGTGCACTTTTCCGGGGCCGATGGCCGGGCTGATGGCGGGCATCGACATGCAGCGCCGCGTGCACGGTGATCCGGTCTGGCAGCGCGATTTTCTGGCGGTGCGCATCGGCCTGCACCACGGCGAGGCGCTGCTGGAAGAGGGCGATGTCTACGGCGATGCGGTCAACACCGCTGCGCGCATGACGCAGATGGCCAAGCGCGAGCAGATCGTCACCACGCTGACCACCGTGCGCGGGCTGACCAACAGTTCGATCATCCGCACCCGCCATTTGGGCGATGTGCGCGTGGCCGGCAAGCTGAACCCGGTCGAGATCGTCGACGTGATCTGGCAGGAAGACACCTCCAACGTCACCATGGTGGCCCGCGCGATCCGCCTGGAAGATGCGCCGGCCGGCGCCAAGATCAGCCTGCGCTACCGCGGCCAACTGATTGAATTGTCGAGCGCTTCGCCGCCCTTCGGCCTGGGGCGCGACCCCAGCAACACGCTGGTGGTCGACAACGAATGGGTGTCGCGCAACCACGCCATCATCGAGTTTCGCCGCGGCTACTTTGTGCTGACCGATCGCAGCACCAACGGCACCTATCTGCAGCTCGGCGATGACGACGAGATCCGTCTGCACCGCGACGAGGCCCAGCTGCGCAAGTCCGGCAAGATTTCGCTGGGTCAGGCGGTCAACAAAGACCCGACCGACGTGCTGTATTTCCAGTGCGCCGGGTAAGCCCGTCATCGAGCTCCAGGCATCCACCGAACTGTTGCGCACACTGGCCGACGCCAGTCGCATCCGTCTGCTGCGCCTGCTGGTCGACGAAGAACTGACGGTCGCCGAGCTGTCGGCGATCACTCGACTCAAACAACCGCGCGTTTCCACCCATCTGGCCAAGCTGCGTGACGCCGGGCTGGTGGTCGATCGCCGCGCCGGCGTGGCCGCCTACTATCGCTGTCCGCTCGATGAACTCGCCGAGCCGGTGCGCCGGCTGTGGGCCAGTCTGGTGGAGGCCGTCAGCGACGCCGTGCTTGCCGAAGACCTGGCACGCCGCCGCCAAGTGCTGGCCGCCCGTGCCCGCGCCGCCAGCTGGCCGGACAGCGTGGCGGGCGATATGGAGCGCCACTACTCGCCGGGACGCACCTGGGAAGCGCTGATGCGCGCCAGCGTGCAGCTGCTGGAACTCGGCGACGTGCTCGATGTGGCCTCCGGTGACGGCGCGCTGGCCGAGTTGTTGGCGCCGCGCGTGCGCACGCTCACCTGCGTGGACTTGAGCGAGCGGGTGGTCGAGGCAGCCCGTCTGCGGCTGGCGCGCCAGCCGAACGTGCGCCTGTTGACCGGCGATATGCACGCACTGCCGCTGGAGGACGCCAGTTTCGATCTGGTATTGCTGCTGCAAGCCCTGCCCTACAGCGACGATCCGCTGCAGGTGTTCCGCGAGGCGCGTCGCGTGCTCCGTCCCGGTGGCCGCGTGCTGGTCACCGCGCTCGATGCCCACGAACACCGCAGCACGGTCGCCCCCTACGGTCATCGCAATCAGGGCTACAGCCGCGAGCAGCTGCTGGCGCTGGGACGGCAGGCCGGCTACACCGACATCGACATCCGCGCCGGTGGCCGGGAGTCCAGACCGCCGCATTTCGCCGTCTGGGTGGCGACGCTGCAGGGCAGCGCCAGGGAAGCTCTTGCCAAACATGAGTGCGTAGGGGGATGAAACGGGACTCGGGACTCGGGACTCGGGACCCAGGACCCGGGACCAGTGCAACACAGCCGCCGCATGGCTGGTCTGTGCGGTCGGGCACATGGGTCCCCCGCCCCCTGACCCCCGCCCCGCTTCTGCTCCACCGTATGTTTGGCAAGAGCTTCCCTTGCTGAACGCAGGATCGCTGTGCCGGGCGCAGGCGCCCGACCTATGCTCGACCGCTCGCCCCGATCTGGAACGCCCATGAAGACCATCGCCACCCTGCTCTGCGCTGTGCTGCTCGCCTCCGCGTCCGCTGCCTGGGCCGAGGCCAGCAATCTGCAGCCGCTGATCGGCAGCTGGTCAGTGGACGTGGAGCGCTTGCCGATGCCGGCGGAGGCGCGCCCGCGCAGCGTGACGATGCAGTTTGCGGAAACCGCGGATCATCGGCTGTCGATGCGGGTGGTGGTGATCGACCCGACCGGCAAGGAACTCCGCGCCGAGGGCCTGGGGCCGCTGGATGGCAGCGCCTATCCGGTGGAGGGCAATCTGGAAGCCGACAGCTCGGCCGCGCGCGCACCGGCGCCTGGCGTGCTGGTGGTACAACTGGTGCGCCAGGGCGTACCGGGATCGACGCGCATCTACACGGTGTCAGCCGACGGCCAGTCGATGATCGAAACCGCCGCCAATGTGGGCGATGACGGCAAGCCCTATATGCGCACCCACTACTTCCACCGCAGCGAGGCTCAGTCCTCGGCGCCGTAAAGCGCGCGCTTGGGCAGACCGCACCAGGCAGCGGCCAGTTTGGCCGCCTTGGCCGGCGGCAATTCCTTGCTGAGCAGCGCGTACAGGCGCTTGCCCTCGGCCAGCTTGCTGTCGGCCTCGGCCTCCGGCGCACCGGCGATCACCAGCACGATCTCACCGCGCTGCTGGTCCAGATCGCCGCGCACGCGGGATACCAGCGCGTCCAGCGTGCCATCCAGCAAGGTCTCGTAGCGCTTGGTCAGCTCGCGCGCCAGCACCGCCCGGCGCGAGCCGCCGAGCAGGCGCGCGGCATCCTCCAGCGCGTCCAGGATGCGGTGCGGCGCCTCGTAGAACACCAGCGTGCGCGGATCGGCCGCCAGCGCGCTCAAGCGTTCCTGCCGCTCACCCGCACGCGCCGGCAGGAAGCCCTCGAAGGCGAAGCGATCGGTCGGCAGGCCGGCGGCCGACAGCGCCGCCACCAGCGCACAGGGGCCGGGGATGGGACTGACCGAAAGTCCGGCAGCGCGCACCGCGGCGACCAGCCGGTAGCCGGGATCGCTGATCAGCGGCGTGCCGGCATCAGAGATCAGCGCCAGCCGCTGACCGGCCTGCAACCGCTGTACCAGCGCCTCGGCGCGCGCCCCCTCGTTGTGTTCGTGCACCGCCAGCATCGGCACACTGAGGCCGGCGTGGCGCAGCAGCACGGCGCTCTGCCGGGTGTCCTCGACCAGGATGGCATCCACCTCGCCCAGCACTTGCCGTGCACGCGGCGACAGATCGTCCAGATTTCCGATCGGCGTGGCGACGACGTACAGGGTTCCGGCTGCGTGGCTACTGCTCATCGTCGCTACCTCGGCAGGCTATGATCCTGGGCTGACCCTGCACCATAGCGCTTTGCTCATGATCCGATCGCTTCCTCGCCATCTGTCGGCACTGACGCTGGCGCTGCTGCTGACTGCCTGCCAGAGCGTCCCGACCTCGCGCGCCGACGCGCCCAGCGAGATGGATGCGCAGACTTTGTATCTGCAGGGCGAGTTCCGCGCCGCCGCCGATGCCTGGCTGGCGCTGGCGCAGGCCAATCGCGCCGATCGCCAGCGCTACCGCGTGCGCGCTGCCGAGGCCTATCGCGAGGAAGGCGATACCGAGGCGATGCGCGTGCTGCTCGATGACATCGATCGCCGCAAGCTGCCGACGGCGGACGCCTTCCGGCTCGATCTGATGGAGGCCGAACTGGCGCTGGATCGCAACGATGCCGCCGGGGCGCTGGCGCTGCTGGTCACGCCGGGCGGCGGCGTGCCGGAGGAGAATGCGCCGCGTTACTACGAGCTGCGGGCACGCGCGCAGCAGCGCAGCGGTGACACGCTGGCCGCCATCGCCGACCGCGTCGCGCTCGATGCGCTGCTCGACGAGGGCGCGGACAAGACCGCCAACGCCGGAGAGATCCGCGCGCTGGTCGGCACCCTGCCGGAAGAAGAGCTGCGCACACGCCTGCGCGAGGCTGATCGCAATGATCCGCTGTATCCCTGGCTGCTGGCCGGCGCGCGCGCCCAGGCCGAGGCGCGCGGTACCGGCAGCTATGCCAGCGAGATCGCCGCCACGCGTCCGCTGGAGGCCAGCGAGCCGGCGATCGTGCTGACCGATGTCGAACGCGCGGTCTACGGCCGCGTGGCGCTGCTGCTGCCGAGCAAGGGCGCGCTGGCGCCTGCCGCGGCGGCCGTGCGCGAGGGCATTTTTGCGGCCTACTTCGCCGATACCGGCCAGCGCCCGGCGATCGTCGTCTACGACGCCGGTGACACTGTCGAGGAAGCGCTGGCGGCCTACCGCAAAGCGCTCGATGAGGGCGCCGAACGCGTGCTCGGACCGATCTCGCGCGAGGCCGTCACCGCGCTGTTCCAGAGCGATGTGCAGCGCGTGCCGACGCTGGCGCTGAACTACGCCGATGCGCCGGCGCTGCCGCCGCCGGGCAGTCTGCAATTCGCCCTGCTGCCGGAAGAAGAGGCGGCCTCGGCGGCTGATCGCATGGCGCAGCGCGGACTCAAGCGCGCGCTGGTGCTGGTGCCCAATGATGAGGTCGGCAAGCGTGCGGCCGCCGCCTTCGGCGAGCGCCTGCGCGCGCAGGGCGGCGTGGTTGCCGGTGAGTCCAGCTACGATCCGGCGGCTGCCGATCAGAGCCAGGAAATCCGTCGACTGGTCGGCATCGAGCAAAGCCAGGCGCGCGTGCAATTCCTGCGCGGCCTGCTCGGCATGGAGCTCAAGATGGATCCGACGCCGCGTGCCGACGTCGACGCCATCTTCCTGTTCGCCCGCAATGCCCAGGCGCGCGTGCTGCTGCCGCAGCTGAAAACTTATGAAGCCACGCGCTACCCGATTCTGTCGACCAGCGCGATCTACAGCGGCAGCAACAGCCCGGCCGACATCGACTTGGATGGCGTCGAGTTCTGCGAGGCCCCCTGGCTGCTCGGTGCCACGCGCGAGGCCAGCATCCCGACGCGCGAGCAGCTGATCGCGTTGAAGTCCGCCTCCGGTCCGGCCGCGCGGCTGTTTGCCTTCGGCATCGACGCCTATCGGCTGTTGCCGCATCTGGAATGGCTGGAGCGCAATCCGGGCAAGCCGGTGATCGGCGCCACCGGGGCGCTCAGCGCCGATCCCAACGGCCGCATCCGCCGCGATCCAGGCTGGGCGCGCTACACCGGCGCCAGCCCGCGGCCGGTGTATTGATCCATGCTGCGGCTGCTCGGCGCGCTGCTACGACCGCGCGAGCGCGGTGCCGCCGCCGAGGATGAAGCGCTGCGCCATCTGCAGGCGGCCGGACTGACGCTGGTGGCGCGCAATGTGCTGGCGCGCGGCGGTGAGCTCGATCTGGTGATGCGCGACGGGCCGCTCCTGGTGTTCGTGGAAGTGCGCTACCGCCACAGCGACAGCCATGGCGATGGCATCGCCAGCGTCGCCCGCCAAAAGCAGTCACGCATCGTGCGCGCGGCCCGTCAGTTTCTGGCGGACCATCCGCAGGAGCGCCTGCGCAGTACGCGCTTCGATGTGGTGTCGCTGGGCAGCGGCGGGCTGCGCTGGGTGCGCAACGCCTTCGTGCTGGATACGCCCGAGTGGTAGCGTTGCCCGAGGCCGTGCTGGCGGCGCTGCCGGCGCGGGCGTGGCTGCGCGATCCGGCCAGTCTGCAGGTCTACGGCTACGACAACTCCAAACGCCACGGGCCGGTGCTGGCGGTGGCGCTGCCGGCGCAGGAAAGCGAGGTCCAGGCCCTGTTGCGCGCCTGCGCCGACGCCCGCGTGCCGGTGGTCGCCCGCGGCCGCGGCACCGCCACCACCGGCGCCGCCGTGCCGATCGCGCCCAGTGTGGTGGTCTGCTTCGAGCGCATGCAGCGCATCCTGCGCATCGAGCCCGGCAATCGATTGGCGGTGGCGCAAGCCGGCGTCATCAATGGCGATCTGCAGACGGCGCTCGCCGCGCACGGCTGCTTCTGGCCACCGGATCCGACCAGCGCGCCCTACGCCACTATCGGCGGCAACCTCGCCTGCAATGCCGGTGGCCCGCGCACGGTGAAGTACGGCGCCTGCCGCGAGAACGTGCTGGGACTGCGCTTTGTCACCGGCACCGGCGAGCTGATCGTCAGCGGCAGCCAGACCACCAAGGGCGCAGTGGGCTATGACCTGTCGCGCCTGCTGATCGGGTCGGAAGGCACGCTGGGACTGATTACCGAGGCCACCTTGAAAGTGACCCCGCTGCCGGCCGCGCGTCGCGGTCTGCGCGCGCTGTATGCCTCCATCGAGGCCGCCGCCGAAGCGGTCGCGCGGCTGATGGCGCAGCCGGCGACGCCGGCAGCGCTCGAGTTCATGGACGCCCACGCCATCGCGCTGGTGCGTCAGCGCGCCGGGCTGGACCTGCCCGAGGCGGCGCGCGCGCTGCTGATGATCGAGGCCGACGGCAGCCAGGCCGCGCTCGCGGAAACCGCCGCCGCGCTGCTGCAGGCGGCCGACGGCCCCGGCTGCCTGGAGGTGCGCGAGGCGCGCGGCGCCGCCGAACAGGCGGAGCTGTGGGCCGCGCGCAAGGCGCTGTCGCCGGTGCTGCGCCAACTGGCGCCGAAGAAGATCAATGAGGACGTGGTGGTGCCGGTGTCGCGCCTGCCCGAACTGGTGCGCGGCCTGGATCGGCTGCGCGCCCAGCACGACACCCTGATCGTCAGCTTCGGCCACGCCGGCAACGGCAATCTGCACGTCAACCTGCTCTACGACCCGGCCCAGGGCGACGCCGACGTCCGAGCGCGCGCCTGCCTGGACGATCTGTTCGCGCTGGTGATCGATCTCGATGGCACCTTGAGCGGCGAGCACGGCATCGGCATCGACAAGCGCGACTTCCTGCCGCGCGCGCTCCCGACCGCCACCCTGTCGCTGATGCGGCAGCTCAAGCAGGTCTTTGATCCGGCAGGTATTTTGAATCCGGGCAAGGTGCTGCCGCCGATCTAGTGTGGTGTTCCGTAGTTACCTAGCATGATTTCCGCGTCTTTTGCGCCGATGCGGCGTTGCTCGTCGTCGCCATAGCCCTGCTATGACTCCTCCTCACGCCTTGCCTCAACGCAAAATCCATCGGAAATCTCTGCAACTTAACTACGGAACACCACACTAGGGAAGCGCTTGCCAAACATGGATGCGTCGGGACGCGGGACTCGGGACCCGGGACCCGGGACCCGGGACCCGGGACGCGGGATGCAGGACGCGGAACTCGCCAGTTTGCGAAGCGAGTAAGCGCGCCAAAGGCGACCCGATCAGTCGATCTCGCCCGGCGCGCCCGCCGCTGGCAACCACAGCGTCACCGCATAGCCCTGCGCATTGCGCGCCGTGCTCAACTCGCCGCCGTGCGTGCGGGCAATGTGGCCGCATAGCGCCAAGCCGAAGCCGCGATGCGGGCTGACACCGAGGGTGCGCGGATCGGGCGGGATCGCGTTGTGCACGCGGAGCAGCCAGCCCGGGCGATCCTGGTGCGCCTGCGCTAGCATCGCGATGCGGCGCGGCGCCGCGCCGTGCTGCTCGGCGTTGTCGATCAGATTGTCCAGCAGCCGCGCCAGCACGCCCGCCTGCGCGCGGATCGGCGCCGACGATGCCAACTCGCACTGCCAGGCATGGCCGCGCGCGCGGCTGCCGTCCAGCGCGCCGTCGATCAGCCGTCGCAGGTCCAGCGTCAGCACCGGCTCCTCGGCCCCGGTGCGCGCATGTTCGATGAAGCGATCGATGCGCCGATCCAGCTCGCGGATCTCGTCGCCCAGCGCCGCTTGCTCGGATGCCGGGATGCCGTCCAGCAGATCGATGCGCAGCAGCAGGCGCATCAGCGGCGTGCGCAGATCGTGGCTCAAGCCCGCCAGCAGCAGATCGCGCTCGCGACGCTGATGGTCTATGCGTTCCATCGCGCTCGCCAGCCGATCGCCGAGCAGACTGATCTCGCGCGGGCCACCGACGTGAAAATCGGCGGCGGCGACCGGCTCGGGCAGGCGTGCCGCCACCGCCGCGAGGCGTTCGATCGGCGCCGCCAGCCGGCGCGCCAGCCACCAGGCGGCGAGCAGCGCCAGCGCCAGCGCGCACACTGCGATCACCAGGGCAAATTGCGCCACCAGCGTGCGCAGGGCTTCCATCGGAATCCCGGCATAGTCGCCGCGCGCGGTCTGCATCCACATCCAGGTACGGCCATCCAGGCGCCGCTCGATGCGCGTCGCCCGACCGCTCTCACGCTGCAAATGCTCGGCCAACACGCTCAGGAACGGCACCGGCAGCGGTGATTCCGACCGCGGCGGCTGCGAGGCGCGCAGGATGCCGCGACGCGTCAGCGCCACCGCCTGCACGGCCGGATCGCCGCCGTCGCCGGCATCGATGAGCGCCAGGACGCTGAGCAAGGGATCGGCCAACTGGCGCACGCTGGGCTGCATCGCCGAATAGCGCAGCAGCCACACGGTGACGGCCGACAGCACGAGCAGGAACATCAGCAGAGCCGCCAGCAGCAGTTGAAAGCTGCCCCAGCGCGAAGGGCGGCGCCCGCGCGTCTCAGTCGGGGATGAAGACATAGCCGTGGCCCCAGACCGTTTGCAGATGGCGCGGCGCCTTCGGATCGTCCTCGATCAGGCGGCGCAGCTTGGAGATCGCCACGTCCACCGAGCGCTCGAAAGGATCGCTGTCGCGCCCGCGCGCCAGGCTGATCAAGCGGTCGCGCGTCAGCGGGATGCGCGGATGCCGCGTCAGCGCGTGCAGCAACGCGAACTCGCCGCTGGTCAACCGATGCGTCTCGCCATCGCGGATCAGCGTGCGCGTGCCGGTATCGAGGGTGCAGCGACCGAAACACAGGCGCTCGCCCGCCTCGGCGGGCGCGCCCGGCACCTGCGCGGCCCGCCGCAGCACGGCCCGGATGCGCGCCAGCAGCTCGCGCGGATTGCAGGGTTTGGGCAGGTAATCGTCGGCGCCGAGTTCGAGACCGACGATGCGATCAACCTCGTCGCCTTTGGCAGTCAGCATGATCACCGGCGCTGGCACGCCCTCGCTGCGCCAGCGCCGGAGCAAGCTCAAGCCATCCTCGCCCGGCAGCATCAGATCGAGCACGATCAAGTGAAAATGACCCTGATCGAGCGCGCGCCGGGCCTGCTGGCCATCCGCCACCGCCTTGACCTCGAAACCCTCGCGCTCCAGGTAGCGCGCGAGCAGATCCCGCAGGCCCGGATCATCGTCCACCAGCAATATGCGATCGCGGCTCATTGGCAGGCTCTGCTCATCGTCAGGCGCGAGGATACGACCGCGCGGGTCAGCGGCGCGGGCAAGGCACCTCGACGCCGTCGGCGTTGTAGCAACTGCCGGTGCGCTGCACGCCCTGTCCGCTGGTCGCCGTGGTCTGGCCCTGGTAGCTGTTGCCGGCTGCGCTGGTGGCACTGGTATTGCGCACGCCAGTGACATGGCCCTGGCCGTCGCCGCTGACCGCACCGGTACTTTGCAGGCGCCCACCCGCTGCGCTCTCGGCGGCGACACCGCCCTGGCGGTTGAAGCTGCCGTCGGCATTGCGGCTGAACTGCCCGGCACGCGCGGCCCGGCCACCGTTGGCGCCCTGCACGGCGCCAGCGCTGCCACCGACGGCATTGCCCTGACCATCAGTGCTCACCCCGGCGCCGCGCACAAAACGACCGCCACCGGGACCACTGCCTGCGGCCGCAGTGCCAGCGCTCACGCCGCCATCCGGATTGGCGACGGCACCGCGGGCCTTGATCCGTCCGGCGGCATCGGCTGGCACGGCAGCGCCGAGCATCAGGGTGAGTGTGGCGGCGGCAATCAACATCTGACAGAACTTGTACATGGTGACTCCAAAGTTTGGACACGCGGGATGGAAACGGCGGGATGGCGGCGCCGTGGCGCCGCCGCCGGGGCTCACTCGCCCTGCAGGACTTCAAGGGCGCGGATCGCACGCTCGGCGCGCTCGCACTCGGCGATCAGAAAGCTGCGCACCTGCGCCTGCTGTGCCGGGTTCAGATCGTTGTAGAAGGCCAGCCGACGGTCGCGCAACTGGCGCTGTTCCATCAGAAAACCGAGGGCGATGGCCTGAAACTCGGCGCCGACTGCGCGCAGATCCGCGCTGGGACTGGCGAGCGATTGCCGGGCATCGCCGAGCTCCGCTTCGACCTGGTCCAGCGTCGCCCGCCGCAGCGCCTTGGCATCGGCCTGGATGGCTTGCCATTCGACGGTTTGCGTCGCGTCGAGCCCGAGCTCGGCGGCGCTCGGCGCCGGCTGCGGGCCGAACCAGGGACCGGCGACGGCGATGCTGGCCGTGGACAAGCCGGCGACCACAGCCAGGGTCATCAGGGCTTTGCGCATCATGATGTCTGTACTCTTGAGTGAAACCGCCCGATTGGCGGCAGAGTCAGCATCGCGCGCAGGCGTTAGCGGGCCATGTGGCCTTTACGCTGAGTTGTAAGCAGATGTGTGGCTGACTGGTACACGCGCGCCAGCCGGACGCGCGGCGCTCGCCACTGGCGCGCGCCGATCGTGGCGATGCCTTAGAGTCGGCTGCAGCGCCGGCGGATCGCGCAGCTGCGCCGCGCCTCAGCCCTGCTTGCGCGCCAGATGGAAGCGGGCAATGTGCTCGCCGGGCTGGCCGCCCTGATAAGTCTGCCACTCGGTATGCACCTGATTCGGGCCGAGAAACTCGACGTAGCCCTGATGCATGTGCATGTCTTTGGCGGGATCGAAGTTGAGGCCACCATCGAAGGCGAAGTTCAGGCGCTGGCCGTCGAAGCTGCTAGCGCGCATGCGCGGCTGGTTGCCCATGGCGCAGTAGTGCGACATGACCACCGCCCCCTTTTCCATGGTGTAGACGCTGACCATCTCATGCGCATCACCCGGGAACAGCGTTTCGACGACCGCGCTGCCGCCGGCGGTGACCCTGTAGCTGACCACCACCTTGCCCTTCTCGCCCAGGCTGCCGTCCTCGTCCACCCATTCACCGGCCAGCGTCTTCAGCGTCTCGAAGCCCTGCTCCGGCGTCTCGGCGCTGGCCGCGCCCGCCATCACCCACATCGCTCCGGCGAGTCCCACATGGATGAATCGCATCATGGCCCGGCACCTCGCAGTCACAGGGCGCGGATGGTGGCATCCGGGGCGCTGCGCGGCAAGGGGCGCAAGGACGCCGGCCGGCATTCCGCTAATCGCGCGCAGCCAAGGTCTGCCGCAGGCTGCGACTGCCGGCCTGGAAAGCCCAGTCGCCACCGTACTCGACATCGTCCAGCAACCAGCGGCCGTCGACTTCGACCATCAGGGCGCGATCGGTCCACTGCAGCGGCTCGCTGCCGGCTTCCTGGTAGCGCCGCGTCAGACTGACCACGCTGCGCGGGCCCTCGGTGGCAGCGGTCGCGACCTCGGCGCTCTGCGCGCCCTCGTACAGGCTGCTGAAGTAGTCGCCCTCAATCATCGGCGGCTTCTCGTCAGGCGCCTCGCGCGCCATGCGCTCAATCTCCTGCTGCTGCCAGGCGCGCGCCTCGTCCAGCGCCTGATTCAAGGCCGGCGACAGCGCCTCGCGCAACTGCGCCTGCTGGTCCGCGCTCGGCAGCCCGCTGATCTGCAGCGCGCTGATGCGATCAAACACCGCCTGCGCAGCGTCCTCGGGACGATCGCTGGCGATCAGCACACCGGCCCACAGGCCGAGAATCAGGGACATCCAGGCTTTGCGCATCGCAGACACTCCAGGATCTGTCTGTCCCTAACGCAGGCAGGCGCCGGAAGCGGACACAGGGAGGCGGGCAAGAGCGGGGAAAGGGGAAAAGGGGCGGGGGACCAGCCATGTGGCGCTTGCGTGGCACTGTCGCGGGTAGGTTGCACGCGTGTTGCGAGTCCGCAATCGCCTGCCAAATGAGCGCCGTAAACCGTACCGGCAACCATGCCATGCAAGCGCCGCAGTGTTGGTCCCTGCCCCGCTTTTCCCCACGCACTCACGCTGGACCAGAGTCCCTATCTCGCCTTTGGCCGCCTACATGTGCAGCAAACGCGACCCGCGACAGTCCCACGCAAGCGCCGCAGTGCCTGTCCCCTGCCCCCCTTTCCCCTGCCCCCCCGCTTTCGCGTTCGCCCCCACTAACGCTCGGTGCGCCAGCTCGCCGATGCCTTCTGCTCGTTGCCGCTGATGCCTTCCAGCTCGATGTTCTCGGTCAGCCGGTAGCGCAGGATCACCAGCTGGGTGGCGTCGAGCAGGCTGGTGCCATAGCCGATAAAGAAGCGCGGCGACAGGTACTTGCCGACCACCAGCGCCGAGCCGATCGCCGAGCCAAAGCTCTCCACGCCCGCTGCGAGGCCCAGTTTCTTGCCGATGCTGCCGGCGACCAGACTGCCGCCGGCGGTTTCCAGCGCGCTGGCGTACTCGCCGAGTTGCTCGCTGTCGGCGCCGGACGCGGTGGCCAGTGGACGTCCCAGCACCAGGTAGGACAGCGTCTCCGACTGGTCCAATACCGGGTCGGAGTACAACCGGATCAGCGGTTGGCCGGCATTGCCACGAACCTGCACGCCGACGCGCTGGCGTTCGATGCGCTTGACCGCCAGGATGTCCAGGCTGGGGCGATCGGCGCGGCCGGCGAAGCTCAAACGACCGCGCTCGATGTCGAGTTTCTGGCCGTAGGCGTTGTAGGCGCCCTTGATCACCATCTCGCCCTGCGCGCGCGGGCGCTTGCCCGGCGTCTGCGTCAAGTGGGCGCCGCCGTTGAGCGTGGCCTCGATGCCAAAACCGCGCAGATCGACGGCCTGGATCATCGCCAGACTGAGATCGGCGCTGATCGGCAGCGGCGGGCCCGGCGGCGGTGCGTCCTCGATGACGACGTCCTCCGAGGGCGGCACGCTGGGCGCAAAGCGGCCCAGGTCAATCTTGCCCTGGCGCAGCAGGATGCCGCCTTCGATGCTGAAGCCCTCGGCACTCTTGCGCACCAAAAAGTTGGTGTCGCCGGCCAGCTGTACCGCCGGCAGATCGACCAGACCGGCGTTGTCGGCGCGCACGCGGATCTCCGAACGATCCTGATCGCCCAAACCGATCAGGCCTTCGAAGCGCAGCGTGCCGGGGTCGATGCGCAAGCCGCCGTCGATGCGCACCAGCCCATCGCCTTCCAGCTGCAAGGCCAGACTGCCCTGATGCGCCTTCAGGCCTGCCGCCGGCAGCTCGAAAGCCAGATCGGCCGCCTCCAGCAGCCCGGCCACCCGCGTCGGCTCGGCGATCGGCGCCGACAAGGAGCCACGCAGCCCGCCGCGCATGCTCTGAACCTCGGCCGACAATCCATCGACAAAGCTGAGATCGCTCAGATCGAGATCCGCGTGCCAGCGCCCCTCGGGCTGATCAAAACCGACGGCCTCTGCGCGCAGGCTGCCGTGGCCCGGCAGATTCACGCCAGCCCGCAGCGCGCGGGCGGCGCCATCGAAACGCAGATCGCCGTCGAAACGGAGCGGCACGGCGGCCAGCTCGGCATCGCGCAGCACGCCATCGCTGATCGCCAGCTGCAGCTCGCCGCCGAGGCCGGCGGCGCCGGACCAACTGAGCTGGCCGCCGCCGTTGATCTGACCGCTGAGCTGCCAGCCACTCGGCGGCGCCCACGCCGCCAGCTCGCTGAGCGGCAGCTCGCGGATGTCGAGCCCCGCCGTCAGCGCATCGCCCTGCCCGCTGGCGCGCAGGCACAGCTGCGCCGCGGCGGCGCTCAGGCACGCCGGTGCCAACGCGTAGGCGCTGTCGCTCAGCGTCAGCGCCGCGGTGTCGTCCAGGCTCCAGTCGGCGCCACGCGCGGGGCGCAGCCGCAGCGATTCCAGCTCGCCCTGCCAGCGCGCGTCGGCCCAGGCGCCCGCCAGCGCCGCCTGCAGGCGCCCAAGGTCGCTGCGCAGGCTCAGCGTCAGCCGATGCGCAGCCGCCGTGCCGCTACCCGCGAGCTGCGCCTCGGCCAGCGTCTGGTCGCCCTGACGCAGCTCGCTGGCCTGCGCCTGGAACTGCCAGCCGGCCTCCTTGCGCAGGCTCAGTCGCTGCGCGCCGAGCGCTCCCAACTGGAACTGCTCGATCTGCAGATCGGCACGCGCGCTGTCGATCGGGTCGGCAGCCAGATCGATGCCGGCACTGCCGTCGACCACGCCCTGCAGCCCCAGCGGCGCCAGATCGAAGGCCTTCAGCTGCAAGGACAGCTGCTGCGGCGCGTCCACCCGCAGCGCCGCCGCGCCCTTGCCCCAGCGCAGGTCCAGCGCGCCGCCCTGCAGCTCGCCCGCCTTGCCGCTCAGCTCGCCAGACAAAGCCAGCGGTGTTTCCCGCAGCGCGCCCTGGAGCTCGGCCAAGGCCAGCGTCCAGCGCGTCAGGGTGCCGAGCTCCACGTCCACCCGTGCGCTGCCGCTCAGGGCACCCGGCCAGTCTGGCGCCAGCAGCGCCGGATCGAGCGCGCTGAGCGCCAAATCCAGCGTCAGCCGCGGCGCCTCGCCCGGCGTGTAGTCGCCGCTCAGGCCGAGCTGGCTGGTCCCACTGCCGAGCTCAGAGGGCTCCAGGTGGATCGCCGTCGGCGTGCCGCTGGCCGCCAGTTGCAGCGTGCCGGTCAGCGGATCCTGCTGCCAGTTGCCTCGCAGACTCGCTTGCCAATCCTCGCTGTGGCCGCGGATCTGGCCCTGCGCGTCCACGCGCAGCGGCAGCGCGTCGAGCGGCTGACGCCAGTCGCCCACCCAGGCGCGCGTCAGCGTCAGCTCGATCGCGCCCGGCGGCGCGGCGGGATCGGTAGGCCACTCGCCCTGCAACCTCAGCGTGCCGGTGTCAGGCGACGCCAGCTGCAGCGCTGCCACGCGCACCCGCTGCGGCAGGAAGGCGAGCTGTTCGAGCTTCAGCGTGAGCGCGCGTTGGTCGATCTTGATCGGCCCCTCGACGCTGAGCGTGTCGTTGGCCCAGACGAACGCCAAATCCAAATCGATCATCCGCACCGGCGCATCCAGCCCAAAACTGGCCAGATCCAGCTGCTCGGCACCCAGACGGCCAGAGACGCCTGGCGCGTCCAGCGGGCGATCCAGCGTGGCATCCAGGCTCAGCGTGCCGCCGCCCTGCAAGCCGACGCGCAGATCCAGCGCGTCCAGATCGCCTTTGACGCGCAACTCGGCGCGATGCAGCACGGCCGGCAGCGTCCATTCGCCCTCGGTATCGAGCTCGCCGCCCCAGCTGGCGGTGGTGTCGAAAGCAGCGCGCGTGCGCACCGCAAATTCGCCCTGGCGCAGAGCCAATCCCTCGACCGACAGATGCCCCTGCTTGAGCGCAATCTCGCTGGCCGCCAGCGCAAAGGGTATCGGCTCGCCCTGACCGAGATCGAGCTCATTGGCGATCAGCTCGATGTTGCGCAGCACCACGTCCACCGGCAGCGTCAGATTGGGCGGACGCGTCGCCGGCGCCGGCGCGGTCTCGGCCTGCGCCAGCAGCGTGTAGCGCGCGCCAGTCAGCCGCAGCGACTCCAGCTGCAGCTCGCCCACCAGCAGGCGCCAGGGGCGCAGCCGCAGGCGCAGCTGCACCGCGCTGATGCGCACGCCGGGCAGCTCGATGCGCGGGCTGTCGAGCTCAAAGCCGCCCGCCAGCGTGCCGCGCAGCGTGCCGTACTGCAACTGGCCACCCGCCTGCGCAAGCCCGGTGCGCAACGCCCAGCCGAGGCCGGCCTCGGTGTACAACAAGGCGGCCAGCAGCAGCGCCAACAGCACGCCCAGACCCAGGCTGCCGCGCCACAGCCAGCGCCAGACGCGCGCCTTCACAGCTCGGGCCCGATCAGCAAATGCAGTCGCAGACCGCTGCCATCGCCAGCGACTGGCGCGGCCAAATCCACCCGCACCAGACCGACTGGCGAGCGCCAGCGCAGCCCGACGCCGACGCCCGCGGCCAGATCGAAATTGCCGGCGTTGAAGGCATTGCCGGCATCGACGAAACCGGCAACGCCGAAATCGCCGAACCAGTGCTTTTCGTACTCGAAAGAACCGACCGCCAGATAGCGGCCGCCGCCGACCTTGCCGAGCGCGTTGAGCGGGCCGAGCGCCTGATAGCCGTAGCCGCGCAGGCTGCGATCGCCGCCGGCAAAAAAGCGCAGCTGCGGCGGCATGCGCTCGAAATCGTCGGTCCACAGCGCGCCGAGCGCGAGCCGCGCGAACCAGCGATCCTGCTCGCCGATCGGCCGCAGCAGCTTGGCTTCGGCCTTGATCTGCGCAAACGCCGCATCGCCACCCAGTCCGGCGGGCGCTGCGCGCGCCTCGGCGGTGAGCGCCCAGCCCGCACGCGGCGCCAGGAAGTCGTCCACCGAGCGCCGTGTCAGCCGCGCTTCGGGATACACCAAGCGACTGCTCCCGGGCACATCGCCGACGACGAAGTCGCCGCTCTGCGCGCCGAGGCCGTAGGAAAAGGAGCCATTGTCGGATTCGCGCTGGTGCGCCAGCTGCAGCTGGGTCACTTGCTGCGTGGAAGTGTCGGTTTGCTCGTCGCGGTAGCTCAGCGAGGCGCTGAGCGACTCGCGATCGGCCCCCGGCAAGGGAATCAGGTACTGCGTGCCGGCAGTGGTCAGACGCTGACCCAACTCGACGCGTCCGTTGAACTTGTGGCCGCGATCGTTGACCCAGCGCCGCGTCAAACCGCCCTGCACGCCAAAGCCGCTGTCGGTGCCGAAGGACACGCCGCCGGTGTAGACGGTGCGCAGCGCCGGCTTCAAACGCACGCGGATCGGCACCTGCTGGCCGGTCGCCTGCGCCTGATCGGTCTCGATCTCGACATCGCTGTAGTAGTCGGCATCTAGCAGGCGCTGTTGGAACTCGACCAGGCGATCCTGGCGATAGTCCTGGCCCTGCTGATACGGCAGATAGCCCAGCACCAGCGCATCCGGCAGATGCGAGCCTTCCACCGTCGTGGGCCCGAACTGAAAACGCGGGCCGGAATCGAAGCGCAAGGCGATGCGCGCACTGCGATCGGCCAGCCGCACCGTCACCCGATGATCTGCCAGCGTGGCGTCCAGATAGCCGCGTTCGGCCAGCGTATCGGCAATCCGCGCCTTGCTGGCCTCGTAGATACGGTGCTCGATCACGCCACCGACCGCGGGCGCGAAAGCGCGCAGCGCCCGCTGGACGCGCTTGTCCTCGCCGCCCGGGCCACTGACCTCGACCGCGGCCGCGCTCACGCGCGTCGGCTCACCAGGATCGATGGTGAAGCGCGCATAGAAGGTCTCGCCTTCCTGCGTCAGCTCGCCGCTGACCTTGGCGTGGTAGAAGCCGAAGGGCTGCAGCGCCTTCTGCATCTGCGCGGCAGCTCGGCCGTAGACGCGCCGGATCAGCGCCTCGCTGGCATCGCGGCGCGACATCAGGCCCTTCAGTTCCAACGCGCCGGACGCCGAGGATTTCATCTCGCCGCTGACGCCCTTGATGTAAATGCGGACGCGCTGCTGACTGCGGTCCTTGCTCGGGCCGGTCGCGACCGGATCGGCCTTGATCTGATCGCCGCCGCCCCACAGGCTGCAGCCGGCCAGCCACAACGCCGCTGCAAGCGCGGCCGGCAGCCGGCGCAATCGTCGCTGCAGCGTCGGAGGGAAGGCTGGGACTGGACTCATGCAGCGACCATAGCGCGAAGCCCGTGGCGATTCCGCATCAGCCTGCAGAACAAAGGGAACTGCTGGGGAGTGCGGAGGAGCAGAGGCGGGGCGAGGGGCGGGGGGCGGGGGACCAGCACTGCGGCGACGGTGTGGCATTGTCGCGGGTTGCGGAGCGAGTAGGCGCGGAGGGCGCGAGGAGCAGAAGCGGGGTGAGGGTCGGGGGGCGGGGGACCGCCACTGCGGCGACGGCGCGGCATTATCGCCAGTTTGCAGATCGAGCAAGCGCGCCGAAGGCGAGATAAGGAATCTGATCAGCATCCGAGCCCCGCCTTCTGCGCTAACCCGTTGAGCAAACCGGACCGACGACATCGACCGCATACCCGCTTTGTTCCTCTCGCCGTCCGCTCTTACCCGCTACGCAACCCACGACAATGCCGCGCAGCTGCCGCATGCCATGTTCCCCCGCCCCCTGCCCCCCGCCCCGCCTTTTTTGGCCCCTCAGCGCAGCGCGCCCGCCGCATTGCTTGTCCCCCGCACCCATGCCCTGCGACGCCCAAGCGCCTTGCCGCATCTTGATTCCGAATCGGCACACCCCATCAGGGCGCTGACCGGCCCGGGCGCGTTAAGTTCAGCTGATGCGAGCGCGTCTGGGCGGAACCTGAACCGCTGTCGCTGTCTAAGCCAGCGTCCACACCCCCAACCTGAGAGCTCAAGCACCATGTCCCAAGCACGCGTAGGAGCCGTACTTTCCCTGGTTGCCGTGGCCGTTGCGGCCGGTCTGTATCTGCAGAGCGGCGGCGATGCGGTCGCGCAGACGGCGGCCCTGCAGGCAGAGGCCCCGCCGGCTGCTTTGTCCTCCGGTGGCATCGCGCTGCCCGACTTCCGCGAGATCATCCGCCGCAATCGCGAAGCGGTGGTGCAAATCGCCGTCAGCGGGACCGATCGCCGCTTCGTCCAGCAGTTCGGCGAGGACAATCCGCTCAGCGAGTTCTATCGCCGTTTCGGCATCCCCGGCGCACCCGGTCAGCCCGGCGGCGGCGATCAGGACGCGCCGCAGCGCAGCGGCTCGGGCTCCGGCTTCATCATCGGCAGCCAGGGACGCATCCTGACCAATGCGCACGTGGTCAAGGACGCCGACAAGATCACCGTCAAGCTGGCGGACAACCGCGAGTTTCCGGCCAAGGTGCTGGGCCTCGACGAGCGCACCGATGTGGCGCTGATCGAGATCGACGCCAGCGGCCTGCCGACCGTACGCCTGGGCAACTCCGACCAGATCGAGGTGGGCGAATGGGTGCTCGCCATCGGCGCGCCCTTCGGCATGAGCTACACCGCCACCCAGGGCATCGTCAGCGCCACCCAGCGCCAGCTCAGCGAGACCTATGTGCCCTTCATCCAGACCGACGCCGCGGTCAATCCGGGCAACTCTGGCGGCCCGCTGTTCAATGCCCGCGGCGAGGTGATCGGCATCAATTCGCAGATCCTCTCCGGCAGTGGCGGCTACATCGGCCTGTCCTTTGCGATCCCGATCAACACCGCCAACCAGATCGCCAAGCAGTTGGCGGACAAAGGCTTTGTCGAGCGCGGTTATCTCGGCATCCTGTTCCAGCCGGTGGACGCGAAGATGGCACGCCAGTTCGGCGTCGACCGTCCGCGCGGCGCGCTGGTGGCCAGCGTGGAACCCGATGGCCCGGCCGACAAGGCTGGCATCCAGGCCGGCGATGTAGTGCTGAGCTACAACGGCAAGCAGCTGGAGAACTCCGGCGAACTGCCGCCGCTGGTGGGCGCCACGCCGGTGGGCGAGAAGGCCACCGTGGTGGTGCTGCGCGAGGGCAAGGAACGCAGCATCGACGTCACCATCGGCAAGCTCAAGGAAGACAGCGTCGCGCAGACCCCGGGCGCGCGTCCCTCGGCGCCAGCCGAGTCGCGTGAGAGCCGCCTCGGTTTGACGCTGTCGGAGCTGACCGAGGACCAGCGCAAGGAACTCGACACCGATCGCGGCGTGCTGATCGTCAACGTGGACCGCGGCCCCGCCGCGCGCGCCGGCTTGAACCGTGGCGACGTCATCCTCGAAGTCAACCGCAAGCCGGTGTCCTCGATCAGCGATGTGCGCAAAGCGATGGCCGATCAGGACAAGGAAGATCCCACCCTGCTGTTGATCCGTCGCGGCAGCGGCTCGCTGTTCATCGTCATCGAGAACGAGTGATGCGCACAACCGGCCCGCGCCAGACGCGGGCCGGTTTTCTTTGTTTCTGTCCGATATCGACTCCCGCCACGCCAACGCGTGGCGGGGGCCGCATGGGGCGCGCAGACTTGCCCGCTCAGTTGCCGTAATTGACGCCGTTGACGGTAGCGCGGATCAGTTCCAGCCGGCCGTTGTTGACGCCCTGCGGCGTGCTGGTGCGGTTGTCGGAGCGGATCGTCCCCACCGGCGGTGCGATCCACAGATCCATGCTGACGCTGGTGCCGATGCCCATCGTCGAGATCGCAATGTCGCGCTTGAACTTGCAGGCATTGAAGCTGCCGGCCGGCACGTCCTCGCGCTCATCGGCCTCGCGCCGGATGGTTTCCTGGTAGTTGATGGTGACGGTGATCGGCAACAGCGGGCCCGATTGCGTGCCGACGTAGCTATGGGTGTAGCTCTCGCCCACCGCGGGCGCGCGGCGGAACAGCGCCGGCGGATTGAACACGGTGGTGGTCGCCAGCGCGCCATTGCTGAAGCCCTCGCTGGCCAGCGTGCGGATCTCGGTCGGCGTCACCTGCATGTAGTTGCGACCGGTCAGCACATTGGCTTGGTCGAACTGCTCCATGATGATCACGCTCTGGCCCTGGAAGGTGCCCGGGCCGACGACGCGCTCGGTCACCTGATTGCCATCCAGGCGCGAGACGCGCACATCGCCGGTGTTCAGCCCTGGATCGCAGCTGCTGAGCGCGCCGCCGGGATTGCCACCGCCGCCAGTGCTGCCGCAGACGGTCACCGGCGTGCCGGCGCCGACGAACACGAAGCGGCTGATCGGCTTGCTCTGCGTGATGTTGTCCAGCGTGTAGTCGAAGGTGCCGCGTTCGCCGTCGATAAAACTCAGGCGGAAACTGCCCACCGTCGGAATCGGGAAGGTGGTCGCCGGGCCGTTGATCTGATTGAAGGGCGTGCCGCCGGCGGGCCGATTCAGGCTGCCGGTGTAGCTGCCGTCGCCCTGGCGGCTGGCGAGTCCGGTGACCCACATCGGCTTGCCGTCACTGCCGTAGGTGTACCAGGCGATGAAGATGGAATCGCCCTGGTGAATCATGCTCAAACCCCAGCCGGACTCGTTGTCCTTCCACCAGATGTCGGTGTAGTTCGTGGCGCTGGCGCGCGAGGCCGTGGTGAAGGTGCAGGTGGGCGGATTGGCGACGAAGCTGACCTTCTCTAGCCGCTTGGACTGGGTGATGCCGTTGACCGTGTAGCCGAAATCCAGCTTGCCATCGGCGCCGATCGACAGACGCGCCTCGCCCAGCGTCGCGGTGGTCGTCCACGACTGCGCGTTGCTGATCTGATTGAAGGGCTGGCCGTTGAAGCTGCTGATCGGGCCAACGTAGCGACCATCGGCCTGGCGCGTGGCGGCCGACAGCAGCCACAGGATCTTGCCGTCGCTGCCGTAGGTGTACCAGGCCACGAACAGAATGCTGCCCTGGTGGACGACGTTGACGCCGTAGCCCTGCTCGGACTGGTCGTACCAGATGGCGGTCAGATTGACCGGATCGGGCGCGGTTTGCGCGACACTGCGCCCGGACCACAAAAACAGGCACAGCGCCAGCGCTGCCAGTAAACGCATCATCCGTTTTCTCCCCTGCCGCCCGGCGGGCGGTCTGAGCCCGAATCTGACCGATGCGCCCGACCTTGGCAAGCTGCCCGAAGGTCGGAAACGGCGCCCGGCGAGCCCGGGCGCACAGGGTTCACGCGGCGGCAAGCGCCTTCTGGCGACGGGCGCTCAGCTCGCTGCGCGCAGCCACCGGCAAGGGACCCAGGCCCCACCAGCGCAGATCCAGACTGGCGCGTTCCTCGTCGGCCGGCACTGAACGCCCCGAGGACATGCGCGCCGCCAACTTCTCGACCTGCAGATTCATCCGCGCCGCCTGTGCCGACGCCGGGGATTCGACGCCCGCCAGATACTCGTACTCCAGCAGCAGACGCTCGCCCTTGGCTTGCTGATCGGCCAGCATTTCCGCCGTCTGCGCGCCGCGCAGACGCTGCAGGCGCGCGCGCAGGGCAAACACCACAGCCGCGTCGAGTCCCGTCAGCGCCGCCTCGGCAGCGTCCAAGTCGGCGCCCACATCGCTGCCCGCGGCCTGGGTGGCCTCGATCGCATCCAGCCGCGCGGCCAGCTCGGTCACCCGCGCCCAGCGCGCCTCGCCTTCGCGACGCCGGCGCCCGGCGACGGCGCGTTGCGCCTCCGCCAGCGCGCGCTCGTACTCGCGCTCCAGCTCGCGCGGACGCTCGGCACTGCGCCAGCCATCCTCCAGACGCGCGATCTCCGCCTCCAGATGCGGCGCGTCCAGCTCCTCGCGCGCGCCCAGCCCCGCCATCTCCTCGACCAAGCTCTGCGCCGCCGTGCGCTCGGCCTCACGACTGGCGTCCAGCGCCTTGAGCTCGTCGTTGCGCCGGGCGAACAAGGGATCGATCAGCGCGCGGAACTCCTCCCACAGCGCCTGATCGCTCTTGTGCGAGCCCTTGCCCAGCCCCTGCCAGCGCTTTTGCGCGGACTTGGCCAAATCCAGCGCCGCATCCAGCTCGGCGTGGGTGAGCTGGCGGCGCAATTGCGCGATCAGCTTTTGCTTTTCCTCGGCGATGGCGGCAAAGCGCGCGTCGATCGCCGTCGAAATCTGCTCGATCAGGCTGCGCAACTGCTTGCCCAGATCACCACGCTGGCGCGGGTCGATCTCGTCCACCCGACGCAGCTGGTCGGCGGCCTCGCGCTTGAGCGTGATCAGATCCGCGTGGCTGGTCTCGCTCGCCGCCAGCACGCCCTGAGCGCGCTCCACGAAAGCGCCCAAAGCCTCGCTGCGCCGACCGCGCACTTCCTTGCGCTTCTCAAAATAGCCGCGCGCCGGTTCCAGCGCCTTGTGACAGAGGAAGCGGAAACGCTTGCCGAGCCCGGATTCCACCACCGGCGCACCCGGTTCCTGCTCGGAGTCGTCGATACGCTTCCACTGCGCCTTCAATTCGGTGATGCGGTTGGCCAGCGCGTCCGGATGCATGCCGCTGCCGATCAGCGCTTCGACCTCCTCGCACAGACGCACGCGCACCTTGTTGTCGGACCAGCGCTGCCACTGCACCAGCTTTTCGACACGCTGATCGAGCGCGCCCAGGCGCCGCCCGAAGCTGCGCGCCAGTTCCTCCGGCAGCGCCTCCAGGGATTGCCGGATGCGGGCACGGGCGCCGCGCGCCGCGCTCAGCTGATTCGCTTCGAGGGCCTGCTCCAGCGCCTCGATCTGCGCGCCGATCTCGGTGCGCGCCACTTCCTGTGCCAGCGCGCGCGCGTGGGCGTGGCCACGCAGTTCGGCAATGCGCTCGGCCAGCGCTGCGATCACCGGCTGATCAACCGCCGGGCGCTCCGCCGTACCGAGCAATTGCTGGAAGCGCTTGGCCAGCGCTTCGATCTCGACGCTCGTGGCGTCCTCCGCCAGCGCCTGCGCGCGGGCCTGCAGCTCCAGCAACGCCGGATCAGCCACGTTGCGTTCGACCGGCGCGGCCGGCGCCACCACCGGGCTGGCCTCGACCGCCACAGGCTCGCTGGCTGCCTCGGCCGCCACCGGTGCCGGCGTCTGGCCGATGCGGGCGATGGCATCCAACGCCGAGCGCAGCGTATCGATCGCGCCCTGCCAGCGCCGATCGTAGCGATCGTCGATGCGCGGACGCAGTTCCGCCCAGGCCAGTTCGGCGCGCGCCAGCAAGTCGGCGGCAGCCGGCGTCGGGCTGCGCAATTGCGCCTCGATCGACACGCACAGCGCCTCGGCCTTGTCGACCAGCGCGGTGCCGGTGCCGGCCACCTCGCGTTCGCGATCAAGGCGCTCGCGGATGGCCTTGTAGAGACGCTTGTCGCGCGTGCGCGCCTGCTCCGCCAAGCGTTCGAGCGTGGCGGTCTGTTCAACGCGCGCCAGCAATTCCAGGCGCAGACCGGCGTCGGCATCTTCCAGACAGCGCTCGGCGATGAAACCCGGCCGCTTGCAGCGCTCGAGCGCAGCGCGGCGCAGCTCGACCTCAGGCGCGCGCTTGGCCACCTGTTCGAGCAAGCCGCTGTCCTCGACCAGCTTCAGCGCCCGTGCGCGTTCCGCCACCGGCGCCTGCCCCACCAGCAGATCAGCGAAACGCTGACGCGCGCGCTCCTTGATCTGGGCGTCGGCATCGTTGCTCATGCGGTCGGCGATCAAGGTCAGATCATCGACGCGCTCCAGCACGGCGCGCCGCACCTTCGCCTCCGGATCGCTGCGCAACAGTTGCGGCAGCAGTGCGACCAGGGCCGGATCACGGCTGCTCGCCGCGGCTTCGGCGCGGCGGTTGGCATCCTTGGACTGCCAGGCGGGACGGGACAACCAGGAAAAAAGGCTCATCAGTGCAACCTGCGCAGGATTTCGATGCCGGTCATGTAGACGCCGACAGTGACGAAGAGATTGGTGAGTACGAAGACCATCAGGGTGCGCGACACGCGATTCTTCCACCAGCCGCGCCAATCCTTCAGATCATCGCGCAGCGCTTCAAAATCGGCCACCCGCGGCTTGCGCAGATAGATTTCGGTGCCAGCGCTGAACATGCCCGCCGCCAGCGCCGGATGCAGCACGGTGATCGGCGCCGACACCAGCCCCGCCAGTGCGCTCAAGGGATGGCCGCCGGCCACCAGGGCGCCGAGCGCCGCCAGCCCACCGGTGGCGAACACGTAATAGGACAGCAGATCACGGCCCACATCGACGCCATGGGCGAAGGCCCACACAAAGCCGCCGATCAGCAGCGCCATCACCGCATAGCCAAACAGCTTCGGCCAGATGGTCGGCGGTGGCGGCGCTTTCAGCACGTCGAGCGACTCGGTATCGCCCGGATCGCGCCCTTCCAGCGCACGCGCGAGACCCGCCAAATGCCCCGCTCCGACGACGGCGAGCACGCGCTGGCCCGGACGGGCCTCGTCCTTCAAGCGGCGCGCCATGTAGCGATCACGCTCGACGATCAGCGCGTGATGCAAAGGCTGCGACTGCCGCGCGAACTCGTCGAAGGTGCTGGTCAGAATGTCGCCTTCCTTCAGCTTTTCGATGTCCTGTTCGCTGATCTCGTCGCTGCTGATCGCGCTGGCGACGAGGCCGCCGATGATGGTCGCCTTGTCGAAGAAGCCCACTGCCCGATAGGCGCGCTTCAAGGTGATGCCAACATCGCGATCGATCAGCGCCACCGGCAAGCCCTTGCTGCCGGCTTCGACGCAAGCTGCCTTCAACTCGGCGCCGGGCTCCACGCCAAACTGCTCGGCCAGTCGCCGCTGGTAGGCACCGAGCGCCAGATTGGCTGCCAGCACGCCGGCCTTGCCATCCTTGATGATCTGGAACAGATCGACGCTGCGCCAATCGTCCGGGCGCATCAGCGAGTGGTGACGGTGCTCATCCAGTTCCACTGCGATCAGATCGAAGTCGCGCGTCTGCACCAGATGGCGGACGGCGTCGACGCTGGCCTTGGACACATGGGCAGTGCCGAGCAGCGTGTAGTGGATATCGCCCACCTGGCATTCGATCAGCGGCTGGCCGTCGAATGCGGCATACGCCGCGGGCGCGGCGTCGGTCAACGTCGGGGTACTCACGAGCGGTAGCGCCTGGTCAGGTCGGCGTAGGCATCGATGCGCCGGTCGCGCAGGAAGGGCCAGATACGGCGCACGTCTTCCGAGCGCTTGAGGTCCACGTCGGCCAGCAGGATCTCGTCTTGATCGTTGCTGGCACGCGCCAGAAACTCGCCCTGCGGGCCGGCGACGAAGCTGCTGCCCCAGAACTGGATGCCGGCGCCGCCGGCCGGATCGGCCTCGAAACCGGTGCGATTGCAGCTCAGCACCGGCAAGCCGTTGGCGACCGCGTGGCCGCGCTGGCTGAGGATCCAGGCCTCCTGCTGACGCTGTTGCTCTGCCGCGGTGTCGCGCGGATCCCAGCCGATCGCGGTCGGATACAGCAGCAGCTCGGCGCCGGCCAAGGCCATCAGCCGCGCCGCTTCCGGATACCACTGGTCCCAACACACCAGCACGCCCAGGCGTCCGACACGGGTGTCGATCGGCTCGAAGCCCAGATCACCCGGCGTGAAGTAGAACTTTTCCATGAAGCCGGGATCGTCCGGGATGTGCATCTTGCGATAGCGACCCGCGAGACGACCATCGGCGTCGAACACCACGGCAGTGTTGTGATACAGCCCCGGCGCGCGCCGTTCGAACAGCGAGGACACCAGCACCACACCGGTACGCGCCGCCAGTGCCGACAGCCGCTCGCTGCTCGGCCCCGGGATCGGTTCGGCGCGATCGAACTCGCGCACGTCCTGGCTTTGGCAGAAATAGGCGCCGTTGTGCAACTCCTGCAGCAGCACCAGACCGGCACCCGCGGCCGCGGCCGCGCTGACCTGATCTTCGATACGCTGCAGATTGGCATCCACACTGCCCCGATCCCGATCCTGGATCAGGGCGACCTTCAAGACTGCACTCAAACCGCAACTCCTTCAGGCAGCTGCATGGTCAGACAATGCAAGCTGCCGTTCTGCTCGATGAATGGGCGACAAGGGACGATGACGACATCGTGATCGGGGAAGGCTGCCTGCAGCACCTCGGCAGCATCCAGATCGGTGTCCACATCATAGCCCGGCATCAGCACGCCGCCATTGACGATCAGGAAGTTCGCGTATGAGGCCGCCAGCCTGCGCCCATCGTCGGCGTAGATCGGCGGCGCAAAGGGCAGCGGGAACAACTCATAGCTGCGCCCGGCGCGCGTGCGCAGCATCGCCAATTCCTCGCTCATGCGTTCGAGCGCATCGAAATGCGGATCCGAGGGGCTCTGGCAGGCCTGGTAGACGATGCGCTCCGGCGCCGCGAAGCGCGCCAGCGTGTCGACATGGGCGTCGGTGTCGTCGCCATCCAACTCGCCGTTCGACAACCACAGGAAACGATCCACCGCCAGCGTATCGGCCAGGATGCGCTCCACCTCGGCGCGCGACTTGCCCGGATGGCGCCGCGCCAGACAGGTCCAGGTCGCCAGCAGTGTGCCGGCACCATCGCTCTCCACGGCGCCGCCTTCCAGCGCGAAATCGACGCGCTGGCGCGGCACGTGGGCAAAGCGCGGGTAGCCCGACAATCCGGCCGGAATGGCATCGTCCAGCGTCGCCTCGAACTTGTCGCCCCAGCCGGTGAAACGGAAGTCCAACCAGCGCGGCTTGCGCCCGTCGAGCAGCGTCAGCGGACCGGAATCGCGCAGCCAGGTGTCGTTGTAAGGCAACTCGATCCAGTGCAACTTGCCGGTGTAGACCGACAGGCCACGGCCGAGCACTTCCTCGGCACGCGCGCGCACCGCCGCGTCGGCCACGATCAGGTAGACATCCTCGAAACCAAGGATGGCCTGGATCAGCTCACGGTAACTGCCTTCCACCGCCGCCAGATTGGCGGCCCAATCGGTCTCTGCATGCGGCCACGCCAGCAGGATTCCGGCCTGTGCTTCCCACTCGGCCGGCCAGCGAAGCGTACTCGTCATGGCTTTTTGGGCCGCGCCGGCACCGGCTTGGGGCCGATTTCCAGATCCGTGGATTTATTGACCACCGCGTTGATGACGTGGTCGTACTCGAAATAGACGGTGAAGGCCGGGTAGATCCAGCGCGTGATCGGCGGCTGGCCGACGGCTGCCTTCTTCTCGGTGGGCGCACCGTACTGGCTTTCCACCGTCGCCATCGAGGAGCCCTTGCGCGGCAGCGCCGAGGCCTTGGAGCGCTCCACGCGCTGCACCAGCAGGGTATCGGCGGGAACCATCGGGCTGGCCAGCAGCAGCGTCAGGGCCAGCGGGCACAGCCAGGTTTTGGGCGAGATCATGACGCAACTCCAGAGTGCGCAAAGAACCTGAACAGATTAGCGCCTGCGCCCCGCGCAGAGTAGAGCCTGTGCAGCAGATTGTGAACGCGCACTACACCCGCTGCGGTCCCGGGCGCCCGGCCTCCACCCGATAACTGGCCTGGGTGGAGAATTCGGGTGACTGCACATGCACATCGCTGACGACTTTGAGGTCGGCACGCACCTCGTCGCGGGTGATCTGCAGCAGCGTGTAGCCGCGCTGATCGGCGCGCATCTGGCGGATGTGCGGATTGTCCCCGCGCACCGCATCGTAATGGGCCTGCGGCCAGGCCTCGGCGGAGATCGAGGTGGCGACGAACTCACTGGCAATCGGTGCCGAATCCGGACGCGTGGGATCCGAGGGCACATCGGCCACCACGGCACAGTGCAGATCGCCGCCGGCAATCACCGGATTGCTGAGCCCGGCGCGCTGCATGCCCGCAATCAGCCGCTGACGCGCCAGCGGGTAGCCGTCCCAGCCATCGGTCCAGACGCTGACCGGCGCCCCCGGCTCCTCGTCGATCGGTGCCACCAGCGTCTGCTGGCCGATCAGATTCCAGCGCGCGCGACTGCTGGCAAAAGCCTGGTCCAGCCAGGCCTCCTGCGCCGATCCGAGCAGCGTCTGCGCCGGATCCTGCAGCTCCTCGCAGCCGACCAGAATGCGCGAGGCATGGCGATTCGGCCTTGGGCAGGCCTGCGGCGTGCGGTACTGGCGGTCGTCCAGCAGGTACACGCGCAACAGATCGCCGATGTCGAAATGGGTGTAAGTGCGCATGCCATTGGCGCGTGGATACATGCTGCGCGGCAGCGGCAGATGCTCAAAGTAGGCCTGATAGGCTGCTGCCCGCCGCAGCACAAAGGCCGGGTCCAGATTCTCGGATTGCTCACCGGCGTAGTCGTTGTCGACCTCATGGTCGTCCCACGCGTACACCCAGGGCAGCCGTGCCTGCATCGCCTGCAGATCGGCATCCAGCTTGTACTGCGCATGGCGCTGGCGATAGCCGTGCAGCGTGGTGGCCTCGCCGCCCAGATGCCGTCGCACTGGCTGGTCGCCCCAGGGGTTCTCGTAGATGTAATCGCCCAGGAACATCACCAGATCGGGCTGGTCACGCTGCATCTGCCGGTAGGCACTGAAATAGCCGTGCTCGTAGTTTTGGCAGCTGCCAAAGGCGATGCGATAGCGATCGAGCGCCTGCCCGCCGGCCGGCAGCGTGTGCGTACGCCCGATCGGGCTGACCGCATCGCCACACTGAAAGCGATAGAAGTACGGCCGTCCAGGCGCCAGACCACGGATATCCAGATGCGCGCTGTGCGCCACCTCTGGCGCCGTTTCGAAGTTCACTGTCTGCACGATCTGCCGGAACTGCTCGTCTTCGGCGATCTCGCACAACACCGGGTGCCGATCCGGTGGCATGCCGCCATCTACCTCAAACGGCGCCGGCGCCAGTCGCGTCCATAGCGTGAAACCCTGCGGATGCGGATAGCCGCTGGCCACACCCAGCGTGAACGGATACGCCACGAAGCGCGGCTTCTCCTCGGCGCGCACGCGCGGCGCGGTGGCTGACAGCGCCAGCGCCGCGCCGCTCAAAGCCAGCTGCGTCAGAAAGCGCCGGCGCTGCAGCGGGTCGCGCGGCAGTTCGCGCTGCCGTTGGAGCTGTCGCACCCAATCGCGCCAGAGCGTCATCGTGATCCCCCGCCAAGTCGAGGCCGCACAGTCTGCCACCAATGCCTGGGGAAGCTCGTGCAAATGTGGATGCGTCGGGGAAGAAACGGGACTCGGGACTCGGGACTCGGGACTCGGGACTCGGGACTCGGAACTCGGGACTCGGAACTCGGGACTCGGAACTCGGACTCGGACTCGGGACTCGGTTCAGTCTGGCCATTCGGCACCTGCGTTGTGATGGCGCCAGTTTGCAACACGAATCCTCGCTGACTCGTTCTATACACCCGCGACAGCGCAAGGCCGCCGCGGCATGGCTGGTCCCCCGCCCCGCCTTTGCTCCACCCCGACCTTCGGCGTTGCCCTGCTCCCCCGCTGGGACTAGCATGCGCGGGCTGAGCGAGTTTGTGACGCGCTATTCACGGCGCGTCGGGCACCACGAGGACGCGCGGTTTGAAGATCGGATATGGGCGGATCGGGTGCCTGATGGCGCTCTTGCTGTGGGTCGCGCAGGCTGCGTACGCAGTCGAGGTCAAGCCACCGTTGCTGGATATGAGTGACCCCAGCCTGATCGTCGTCGCCGGCGACATCCGCTCGGTGCAAATCGATCCTCCCAGCATCACGCTGGCGGTGCACGAGGTGCTGCGCGGTCAGGCCGACACCACAGTCCAACTGCTGGTGGACCCTCCGCTGCTGCCGAAGCTGGCGCCGGGCACGGGCTATCTGGCCGTGTACTCGGATCTGTCTCCCGCCCCGATGAAGCCGCGCAAGATGATCCGCACGCCGGCCACGGCGCGCCTCGTGTCCTTCGAGGGCGTCGAGGTTTCGCTGTTCCGCGACGAGCCGCGCTGGCGCGCGTTGCTGTCCGCCAATCCGATCGAGGCGGCGCAGGCGGGCGACTATCGTCAGCGCATTTTCGAGGGCATCGCCTCGCCCGACCCGCAGTGGTGCAATCTGTGGAGCGGCGAGTTGGCGCTGCGCGCGCAGCGTCTGGCGCCGTTCAGCCGCGCCGAGCGCAAAGCCATCGTCGCGCTGGTGCGCAATCCGGCAGCACCAGCCTGGGCACGTGCGCGCCTGCTGCTGGCGGCGCAGGACCGAGCGCCGCTGTATGGCAAGGATTGGTACATCGAGGCCGCGGGCGAGGTGCTGGCACAGATGCCGGTCGCCGCCGTGCAGAGCGCGGCCGAGCAGCATCTGGCCTACGCGGCGCTGCTGATCGCCCAAGCACATCCCAAGTCCGTGCCCGCGGCCGTGCTGGCACGCTGGCTGGAGGCCCCGCCGGTGCTGGCGGAAGTGGCCGCGCTGGCGCTGCGCGCCGATCACAGCGACGCCGAACTCAAGGCTATCGATCAAATCTTGGCGCGCGCACTGCTGCCGGCAGCGACGCGCGACTTTTTGCAGCAACATCGCCAGCGGCGTGCCGCGCAGCTGGCGACTAACGTCCGGGGACAGGAGTAGACAATGGTCTGGAAACACGTGGTGAAAGGAGTGCTCGGTCTGGCACTCGTCGGTCCGGCGCTGGCGGCGCCGCCCGCGGTCAATCAATCCTCCGGGCCGCAAGCCACGGTGGCGCGCGAAGTCCATCGTGACGTGTCACGGCCGATGCGCGACATCATTGCCGAACTCGGACAGCCGCAAATCAACGATCCGGGTGATCGCGTCATCCCGAACCGTTTGCTCGACTACTCCGACCTGTATCCGGGCCTGAATCTCAACGGCGTGCTCACCCCCAGCCAGCACCAGCCGCTCGGCGTGCCGGCGCCGACACCCACCGTCAGCGCCAACGGTCTGCGCATCGGCCTGGGCGGCGGCGGCGTGCCGCCCGATACCACGGGTGACGTCGGCCCCAACCACTACTTCCAGTGGGTGAACACCAGCTGGGCGCTGTTCGACAAGACCACCGGCGCCATCATCGGCACCTTCAGCGGCGGCAACTCCTTCTTCAGCGGCTTCGGTGGCCTGTGCCAGACCACCAACGCCGGTGACCCGCTGGTGCTGTTCGACGACATCGCTCAGCGCTGGGTGGTCAGCCAGTTCGCCTTCACCAGCACCACCACGGCGCCCTGGCTGCAGTGCGTTGCGGTGTCGACCTCCTCCGATCCGCTCGGCACCTACAACCGCTACGCCTTCTCGTACCCGAACTTCAACGACTACGGCAAGATGGGCGTGTGGGTGAGCAGCGACGGCAGCCAGAATGCCTACGCCTTCACCATGCACGAGTTCAGCGCCGCGGGCTCCTTCGTCGGCACCTCCTTCGCGCTGGTCGAGCGCGACAAGATGCTGGCGGGCCAGAGCGCGCAGTTCGTGCGCGTCGGCGGCATCGACGCCTACGGCGCCCTGCCCTTCCACCTGGAAGGCGTCAACCCAATGCCCTCCGGCGCCTGCCCGGTGTTCGTGCACTTCCTGCCCTCGGGCCTCGGCTACCGCCTGTGGGATATGTGCGTCAACTGGACGAACGGCACGACCAGCTTCGTCAACACTCCGACGATCCTGAACTCGCAGCCGTACGCGCTCGGTCTGACTGGCATCCCGCAGCTGAGTTCGACGCGCCGCCTGGACGACTTCGGCAGCAACACCATGTATCTGGCCGCCGTGCGCGCTTTCGGCGCCAATGGTCCGACCGAAGCCAAGGGCGTGATCACGCACACGGTGGACGTGGGCAACGACCAGGCCGGCGCACGCTGGGTGCAGTTCGGTTTCTCCGATCCGCAGCCCTTCGCCACGCCGAACGCCTTGTTCGCCAACGGTTTCGAGAACGCCGCCGCGGCGCCCGAAGCGGTCAACGCCTTCGCGCTAAGCAAGCGCATCATCGATCAGGGCACTTACGCGCCGGATACCACCAGTCGCTGGATGGGCGGCGTCAACATCGACGCCAACGGCAACATCGGCCTCGGCTACAACGCCTCCAGCGCGGCGATCAATCCGGAAATCCGCGTCACCGGCCGTGATCGCACCGATCCCGCCGGCGTGCTGCGCGACGAAGTGACCTGCACGCCGCCGAATACCGGCGCACAGACCGGCCTGTTCTCGGGCCGCGCGCGTTGGGGCGATTACTCGACCATGGGCGTCGATCCGTCCGACCAGTGCACCTTCTGGTTCACCGGTGAGTACTACGCCACCACCTCGACCTCCAGCTGGAACACCCGCATGTGCGCGTTCAAGTTCCCGAGCTGCGGTCAGCCGGACTTCGAGATCGAATCGCAGCCGATCGCCCGCGTCAATGCCTGCGGCACCTCGGCCGCTCCGACCGTGCTGCTGCGCGTCGGCGCCTACGGCTCGCTCGCCAGCAACGTCACGCTGGGCACGACCGGACTGCCGGGCGGTGTCAGCGCCAGCTTCTCGCCGTCCTCGCTGCCGGCCGGCGGCGTCACGACGATGACGTTGACCGGTGCCAACACGCTGGCCGCGGGCGCCTACAACTTCTCGGTCACCGGCACCTCGGGCGCCACCACGCGCACGCTGGCCTTCGGCATCGACGCCTCGACCGCGCTCGCCGCCGTGCCCGGCCCGAGCGTGCCGGCCGCCAATGCCACCGGCGTGGTGACGCGTCCGACCCTGCAGTGGGCGGCCGTCCCTGGCGCGACCAGCTACTTCGTGCAGCTTGCCAGCGACAGCAACTTCACGACCGTGGTCGCCAGCGGCACCGTGACCGGCACCTCCTTCACCAGCAGCGCCCTGCTGACCGTCGGCCAGACCTACTTCTGGCGCGTACGCAGCATCAATGCCTGCGGTGAGAGTGCCTACTCGGCCACCCGTCAGTTCACCACCGGCGCCCCGGGCAGCTGCCCGGCCGGTACCACCGTCAACAACGTCTTCACCGACGATGTCAGCGGCGATGCCACTGCGTGGGTCGTGGTCAACACCAGTGGCGATGCCGGCACGCTGTGGAGCAAGCGCATTCCGCCGGCAGGCACCGGCCTGACCACGCGCGCCTGGTATGCCGGCAATTCGACGACCACCGGCGATCAGCGCCTGACCTCGCCGAACATCGTGCTGCCGGCGGTGTCGCAGTCGCCGATCCTGCTGGGCTTCGACGCCTACCATCAGTACGAAACCGACGGCACCAACGATTGTTGGGACGGCGCCCTGGTCGAGATCAGCACCGACGGCGGCGCCAGCTTCGTGCCGCTCGGCAACCAGCGCAATCTGGCCGATCCGTACCCTGGCGTGCTGTCCTCCGGCAATCCCGCGCAGGGTTCGGAAGGCTGGTGCCGTCAGCCGGTCGCCGGCACGGCGATCCGCACCTGGTTCCTGCTCGATGGCTATGCCGGTCAGACGGTGCAGCTGCGCTTCCGCTCCACCGCCGACAGCAACACCGCCGGCACGGCGCCGAACGGCTGGGCAGTCGACAACATCGCCGTCCAGAGCTGTCAGTAAGTGCGACTGCTGATCCGGGCAATCGGATCAGCCCGTAACCAAGGGCCGCGGCGCCATGCCGCGGCCCTTTTTGTAGGCGATCGCTACGCGCCAGTGTGGCAAGATGCCCGCGTTCCGACGCTCGCGCGCTCACACCATGTGCATTGTTTTGCGACCTATCGCTTTGATCGTAATTGCGCTGATCGTCGCCATCCCGGCCGCGGTGCCGGCCAAGGACCCTGGACCCGCGGAGCCGCAGCCCACCAAGCCCGCAGCACTGTGTGAACTGAGCCCAAGCCGTCATTGGGACGCCTGCGTAGAACGCCGCGTCCAAGTCCGCGGACGCATCCCGAGCACGCTGCAGCAACACCCCCTGCTGACATCCCCCGCCCCCAACGGCGCCCCCAGCGAAATCCAGAGTTACCTCGACACCGCCGACGGCACACAACTGATCGTCCTCAGCCACCAACCACCTCCCGAGTGTCCGGGAGCGATCCTCGCCACCGGCACCCTGCAGGCCATTCACCTCGACGGCCCGGACGGCAGCAAAAACAGCTACCAAGGCTGGGCCCTGCGCGAGGCCGAGTTACGCTGCGCCGAGTCGGCGGAGGCCGCCGAAGCTCCCTAGCACCGCGACCGCCCCGAGGGCCACACCCCCACATCGTCATTCCCGCGAAAGCGGGAATCCAGGCACCCGGGGCTTGGAAGTGCGGTGCGCCACCGCGGCCACGTCGCCCCTTCCGCACGGGATACCTCAGCGGCAGAAAGTGGCATAGTCGGGTTGCACAGCGTGCTTCTCGCCCCGCATGCCATCGTCGGTCACTGCCACCCGTCGCTGCGCGCGATCGCCTACCTCGGCGTCATTGCGAACGCACGCGGCGCCTGCAGGCGCTGCGGCCGTGTGGCAATCCAGGTTTGCACCACAGCCTTCGCCGGCAAAGACAGTCCTCACGGTGGAAGCCCTCTCTTGTTCCGCGTTACCGCGAATTCTCTACTCGATCCGGCATTCAGCCGGCCACGGCGCATGCGTCGGAGAACTCTACTTCTGCAATCTCTTTCATTGCGACGCCGTCCCGATTTTGCGGCGACTCAGAGACTGGCGCTAAATCCTGATATCAACCGTGAAAGAGCGAAAAAGCAGAGAGCATCAGCACCACCAAACAGACGTGCATGAACCCGCAGGCAAGCGACAGATAGGATCGAATCGCACGAGCGTCCGTCCCCTTGGCTAGCAGGTAGATGCCTAGGGGAATGGCTACGAGTTCGATGACCCCGGCAACGAATGGGGCGAGAGAACCAATCCCACCCAGCGTAGAAATGATGGGTTTAAGGGACGGCCAGCTAGTCAGATCAAACCACCTCAGCGCCTGCGCAAAACCAAAGAGGCACCACGCAACAAGCGGAACGATCACGAGACCTTCGAAAGGGAACGGTGCTCTGCTGATATTTACTAGAATGGATTCCCTCATACTCTCGCTCGACCCTCATGAGTTGTTGCCGGTTCGCGACGATGATGTGACCTTTGCCGGCAAAGACTTGGGTAGCTTTTTCAGTAAATCTTCTCGAAAGCAATGCGACTTGCATGAAAAGCAGTAGAAATCAGGCTGAGCTGGAACCAAGATTCGATCGACTCCGATCACAACCACGATCGCGACCAGCAGACCGACACTTACGCCGAAGAAGAACCACGCAAGCCCACCCGAAACTCCGGCAATTGCCATGTTCTTGAGCATACCTGGAACAGGCACATCTACATTTTCCGTCCACTCCAGCCAAAATCCGCACTTCGGACACTGATTGGCTGCCGATTTGACGAGTACATGCCCTCGATACTTCATCGATTCAAAACTCCCGTATCAGGACGAATAATCATCATGAGGCACGACCACACGCCTGATCTCCGGACAAACCGTCAGAAAGGTCGGTCTGCAGCGAATTGCGAGCCACCCCGCCCCGACGTCATCGGCATTACCAAGGGGAGCCTCGTAGCGGGTGCATACGCCAGAGCACGCAAGATCGAGAAGACGCTTGCCGCATCGCCGCCGTCCATCGCCGCCTCGGCTCCGTCCAATTTCAACCCGACGCTGAGCAGCGTACGCCCAAGGACCAGCCCCCAGCAAGCGGACGCGGCTACAAAGCGTGCAGCGGATTGCCTGGGCTGAACGCAATCTTGGGACTTTCGATCGGCTGGCGACACCAGCGAAGCCGGCCCATATGCGCGCTGGCAACGCGATTTTCCCAAAGCTCGGGCTGGGACGCCCGCTACTTACCGATGCCGGCATGCGCGCGAGCGATGGCAACAGAACGGGGACCGCATCATTGTGTTGCCATCGACGCTATCCAATTGTCGCCGAAGCCTCGCCAACGTCTAGACACTATCGCAGACCGGGGCGCAGCCCCAGGTCAGAACTCACGAGCCGTACACTGAGCCTCGCGACACTTCGCGCCGGCAACCGGGGGCTGCGCCGCGCCATTGCTGCTGGTCGAAACAGCGAATGACCCGCTACTCGCCGCGCAGCACGCTGGCGGGTTCGACGCGGGTTGCGCGTAGCGCCGGCAATAGCGTGGCTGCAATCGCGATCAGCAGCATGCCGACCAGGATGGCGCCGAGGGTGAGCGGGTCGCGCGGACTGACGCCGTATACCAGGCCCTCCAGCGAGCGGGCGCCGCCCAGGCTCAGGGCCAGGCCGAGGGCGCCGCCGAGTGCGGCCAGCGTCAGGCCTTGGCGCAGCACCCAGCGCAACACATCGACCCGGCGCGCGCCCAGGGCCAGGCGCACGCCCAGATCGCGTGCGCGCTGGCTGACCAGCCAACTGAGCGCGCCGTACAGACCGACGCTGCACAACAGCAAGGCGCTGACGGCGAAGCCGGCAATCAACCAGGTCAGCATGCGCCGCTCGATGAGGCCGTTGCTCACCATGCTGGCGGTCGTCATCACGCTGCCGAGCGGCACGTCGGCATCCAGTTCGCGCAGGATGGATTTCAAGCTGGCGCTCAGCGCCGCCGGCGCCAGTTCGCTGGCGATCACCAGATGCGCATGGGTAAACGGGGCCTGCGCCAGCGGCTCGTAGAGGCCAGGCGGGGCATCGCGATCGAGTCCGTAGTGGCGCACATCGGCCACCACGCCCACGATCTCCAGCCAGGGCAGGTCGTCGTCGCTGACCTGCCGCAGGCGTTTGCCGATCGGATCTTCGCCCGGGAAGTAGCGCTCGGCGAAGCCCTCGCTCACCATGACCACGCCGGGCGCCCCCGCACGGTCGGCCTCGGTGAAGGTCCGTCCACGCAGCAGACGCACGCCCATGGAGGGCAGATAGCCGGGCGTGATGGCGTAGTACATCGACGTCGGTTCCGTGTCGCGGCTGGCGGCTGGGCGCCCGGCGCGTTCCACTTGTACCCAATAGTCGCTGACCATCGGCAAGTTGTGCGTCAATCCGGCGCTGCGTACGCCGGGCAATGCCTCGATGCGCTCGATGAGTTGAGCGTAGTAGGCCGCAGCTGGCGGGCCCTCGTAGCGTGCGGCCGGCAAGTCGATATCGACGTGCACACCGGCATCCATCTTGAAGCCGGGGTCGACCTGGGTCAGCGCCCACAGGCTGCGCGTCAGCAGACCCGCGCCCGACAGCAGAACCACGGCGAGCGCAATCTCTCCGACGATCAGCGCCGCGCGACCGCGGCTGAAGCGACCGGCGATCGACCGGGTGCCGCTGCGCAGGTCGCTGGCAAGGCCACGGCGCACCGCCCACACCGCGGGCACGACCGCAGCGAGCGTGCTGGCGAGCACGCTGAGCCCGAAGGCGACCAGCGCCAGATCGGCGCCGACACGCAGCGACTCCAGTTGCGGCACCGTGAACGGCAGCGCCAGGCGGATTGCGGCCAGCGCATAGGCCACCAGGACCAGGGCCAGCACGCCGGCCACCACGCCCAGCACCATGCCATCGACGGCCTGGAGTGTGATCAGATGGCGCTGACTGGCCCCCTGCGAGCGACGCACGGCAAACTCGTGCAGGCGCCCGCTCATGCGCACCAGCGTCAGGCTGGCCACATTGGCGCAGGCGATCAGCAGCAGCAGGCCGACGCCGGCCAGCAGCAGGATCAGCTGCGGGCGCAGCGCGCCCACCAGATCCTCCCGCAAGGGCACCAGCCGGACTTGCCAGCCGCTGCTGTCGTCCGGGTACTCGCGCGCCAGGCGTTCGGAGATGCGCTGCAACTCCGCATCCGCCTCGTTCAAGGTGGCGCCCGGCCGCAGTCGCGCAATCACATGCGCCAGATGCGCGCCGACCGTACTCCGCTCGGCCGGGCTCAGTCGCCACAAGGTGTAAACGTCGACGTCAGCGGCTGGATAGGCAAAGCTTGCTGGCAGCACGCCAACCACCGTGGCCGCTTGGCCATCCAGCGTGAGCGTCTGCCCGACGATGTCCGGATCGCCACCGAACACCGTCTGCCAGGCATGGTGAGCGAGCACCACGAGCGCGGCGTCTTGCGCGCCATCCGCCGGCACATAGGTACGCCCCAGCTGCGCCTGCACCCCCAAGGTAGTGAAGAACGCCGGCGTTGCCGTCACCGACTGCAGTCGAGCCGCCTCACGCCCGCCGGTAAGCAGACTGCTGGAGCCAGCGTACATCGCCATCGATTCCCACGCGTGGCTTTCGGCTTCCCAGATCGCGAACTTGCCCGGCGCCACCGCGAACTCGGGAAACTCCGGCGGCTTGGACTCATAAAGACGCACCAGCCGATCTTGTGCCGGGTAAGGCAGAGGATCCAGCAGGAATGCCTTGACCAGCGCGTACACCGTCACCGTCGCCGCAATGCCGACCGCCAGCAGCGTCAGCGACAGCAGTGTGTGGCGCCAAGCCGAGCGCACGCTGCGATAGCTCGCCAAGAGCAAAGTCCCGAGTCTGTCCATTGCCTATGTCACCGCCAGGGAAATCGCCTGCGCCGCAGCAAGCTCTGTGCCACGCCGCATCACGCGATACACCCGCCGCGATGACTTGTTGATGGTCCTCGCTGGCGTCCGAATACGACCGCGCTTGTGCGGTCTTGGAGCTCGAACCACCAGGAGCGACGGGAGTAGACCGGAGCGGCGACGCCGATCGACAGCTGCGCACGCCGCGCGTGCTGGATGCTGGCGGAGCAACCCGGATTTGGTCGCATACTGGCGCCGTCAATCATCGGGGGAGCGACGCATGGGCACTTGGGCTTCGGCTGTGCGCTACGGGTTGCTCCTTGGCTTGTCAGCAAGCACATCCGCCTGGGCAGGTTCCTTATCGATTCCCGGGACCAACCTGGGAGCGATTCCAGATGGCGCTGGCGCCGGCCCGCGCAATTACGGCGCGCCGCGCGATATCCGCTTCGACGTGACCGGCGTCAATGGCACCCTCACCGCCGTTGGCGTGCAGTTTGCGGCCGATCACCCCTTCGTCGGTGACCTCAAGGTCTCGCTGATCGCGCCGACGGGCGTCGAACATCTGCTGTTCGAGAGCACCGGCGCCACCACGCCCACGTCGGCCGGATCCCCGGCCAACCTGGTCAGCGCCAACCCGCAGACCTTTTTGGAAGCCGGCAGCAACTGGTGGACCAACGCCGGGCTGGCCGACGCCAACATCCCGGCTTCGACCTCGCGTAGCGTGGTCGCCGGACCGGTCGCCGTCCCGCCGCCAGCGGTGACGTCGTTCAACACCGCGTTTTTGAACCAGCCGGCCAACGGCACCTGGATTCTGCGTTTCCAGGACGGCTGGAGCGGCGACGTGGGTAGCGTGACGTCGGCAAACCTGTTGCTCCTGGAGAATGGCGCGACGCGCACAGTCACCAAGGTCGCCGACACCAACGATGGCGTCTGTGATGCCGACTGCTCGCTGCGCGAAGCCATCGCGGTGGCGGCGCCGGGCGACTTGGTGGCGTTCGCCTCGCCCTTTTTCGATTCGCCGCGGGCGATTGTGCTCGGCGGCACCGAACTGGCGATCGACAAGTCCCTGGCCATCGCCGGGCCGGGCGCGCATCGGCTGACGATTTCCGCGAACCGCCTGTCGCGCGTATTCGCCGTCAGTGGCGTCAACCGGGTCACGCTGACGGGCATGCGGCTGACCGACGGCAACGCATCGGCCGGGGGCGCCATCAGATTGGTCGAGGCAGCGTTGCTGGTCAGCGGCTGCGAGATCAGCAACAGCCGCGCAGGTTTCGGCGGCGGCATCCTGGCGAACGCCTCGACACCGTCGCCGGACTTGCGGATCTACGACAGCAGCATCATCGGCAACGTCGCCGACGACAATGGCTTGCCCGTGAATGCCGGCGGCATCCTGGCGAACGGCTCGGTGAAGCTCGTCCGGGTGACCGTATCGGGAAATCACTCGCCAGCCGTGCAGGGCGCCGCCGGGGTGTATTCGCAGTTCGAAGCACCTCTGATCGAGGACACCACGGTGACCGGCAACCGCGGTGGCACGTCCGCCGGTGGCGTTGCAACGACCTCCGGCGTTGCGCTCAGCCTGCGCAATTCGGTGCTGGCGGGGAATCGGACCGGCTCAGGTGCGACAACCGATATTGGCGGTACGGCGGTCGCCTCGCTGGGCTACAACCTGATCGGCGATGTCGGCGGCGTGACCGGCGTGTTCATCCAGCCCGGCGACCAGGCCGGCACAGCCGCCAGCCCGCTCGATCCGAAACTCGGCCCCTTGAGCCATAACGGCGGCACCGTGCCGGTGCACGCGCCGCTGCAAGGCAGCCCGCTGCTCGACAAGGGCAAGACGATCGGATCTGACGCCCGCGGCGTGGCACGCGCCTTCGACCTGACCAGCATCGCGCCGGCCACCGGCGGCAACAATGCCGATATCGGTGCGGTCGAAGTGGCGCCGCTGATCGTCACCAACACCAACGACAGCGGCCTCGGCAGCCTGCGCCAAGCCATCGCCGACGCACCGGTGGCCCCTGCCGTCAGCGACATCTGGTTCGACCCGTCACTGACGCTGGCGCCGGCCACGATCACGCTGAGCAGCGGCCAGCTCAGCATCGACCGCAATCTCGCCATCCATGGGCCCGGTGCGCAGCGGCTGGCGATTTCGGGGAATCGCCAGAGTCGCGTGATCGCCGTGCAAGCCAATCGCCGGGTGGGAATTTCCGGGCTGACGCTGACCGAGGGCAACGGCGTGGGGACGCCGAACAGCGGCGAAGGCGGCGGTGCCCTGAACGCGGAAGGCTCGCACTTCAGTGTCGTCAACAGCGTGCTGCGCAACCATGTGACCGAGACTTATGGCGGCGCCATCCGCAACCGCGACGGCGCCTCGCTGGTGTTGCGCAACAGCAGCGTGATCGGCAACCGGAGCAACGCGGCCGCCGTTGCCAGCGGCGCCTACTCCGCCGCCCTCATCAGCAGTTCGACCATCAGCCAGAATCGCATGGACTCCCAAGCGGCACTGTTTTTCATTCGAGCGGGCAGTCTTTCTGCGACCGGCGAGGTCAAAGACTCCACGATCACTGACAACGTCGGCAGCAACTTTACCGTCGGGCTCGAGGGGAGTTCCGTCGTATCCGTGCAGAACACCCTGGTCGCCGGCAACCAGGGCGGTGACCTGACTGGCCCGATGACATCGCTCGGCCACAACCTGATCGGCAATGCCGGGACGGTCACCACGTTCACCCAACCCGGCGACCAGACCGGCACCGCCGCCAATCCTCTCGACCCCAAACTCAGCCCGCTGGCCATTCATTCCGGCCAGGTGCCGACGCACATGCCGCTGGCCGGCAGCCCGGCGCTGGACAAGGGATTGCGCTACGGCACCGACCAGCGCGGCCTGAACGGCAGCGTCGATATCGGGACGATCGCTCCTGCGACCGGCGGCAACAACGCCGATATCGGCGCAGTCGAGGCGCAGGCGATTTTTGTCAGTACTGCCAACGACAGCGGCGCCGGCAGCCTGCGTCAGGCCATCCTCGATGCCAACGCCAACGGTCCGGGCACGGACGATGTGCTGTTCAGCCTGAGCCTGCCGGCCACAATCAACCTGAGCAGCCGGCTACCGCAGCCCACCGGTTCGATGAACTTCGATGGTCCGGGTGCACAACTGGCCGTCATCAGTCGCGCCGTCGGCGCTCCGGCCTTCGGCCTGCTGGACGTGTTCCAGCCGGTGCAGATCGGCATCACGCGCCTGGGCTTCAGCAGTGGCCTGGATGACGGCAGCAATGGGGGCGACAACTTTGGCGGCGCTATCGATGCCTTCAGCGCCGAGCTGCACCTGACCGAAGTCGAGATCAATTCGAACCAGTCGGGCAGCGGCGCGGGTCTCTCCCTGGCCAATGCCGATGGTGTCATCAGCGACAGCACCATCAGCAACAACATTGCCAGCGTCCAGGCCGGCGGCATCTATTTCCAGGGCGACAACCATCGCTTGATCATCCGCGGCAGCACCATTGGCGGCAACGGCGCGAACGGCAGCGGCCTGGGCGGCGGCATAAACCACGTAGGCTTCAGTTTGGTCGCTAATCGCAGCCTGCTCGAGGTGTCGTCTAGCACCATCGCCGGCAACGCTGCCGGGGCCGGCGCCGGTATCCGCACCGCCTCAGGTACCGCCACCTCCACCACCGTGACCAGCCTGCGCAACACGCTGTTCGCCAATAACCTCGGCAGTGCCAGCCTGCTGCTGGTCAGCGGCAGCGGGCCCGCCAGCGTGGTCTCAAACGGCTACAACCTGAGTGACACCGTGCTGCCTTTGCTCGACAAGGCCACCGACCGCACCAACGTTAATCCACAACTCGGCATCCTGCAATACAACAGCAGCCAAACCCGCACCTACGCCCTGCTCGCCGGCAGCGCCGCCATCGACGGTGGCATCCGCACCGACGGCATCAATGACCAGCGCGGCGCCGGCTTCCAGCGCACCATCGATCTGTCGCCTGCCAACGCGGCCGGCGGCGACGGCACGGATATCGGCGCGTTCGAAGTGCAGACCGAGCCCGTGGCACCGCCGACGGTCGTCTCGATCGTCCGCGCCAGCGCCAATCCGGCCACGCCAGGCAGCAGCGTCGCGTTCACCGTCAGCTTCAGCGCCAGCGTCACCGGGGTCGACAGCGGCGATTTCGCCTTGACCACCACTGGGGTCAGCGGCGCAACGATCACCGGCGTCAGCGGTAGCGGCAGCAGCTATACGGTCAGCGTCAATGTCGGCACCGGCTCGGGCACGCTGCGTCTGGATCTGGTGGACAACGACAGCATCGTCGGCGGCGGCCTGCCGCTCGGCGGCACCGGCGCGGGCAATGGCAGCTTCACCAGCGGCGAGGTGTACACCGTGGGCGCATTGCCGGACGCGATCTACCGGAATGGCTTTGAATGAGGCATAGCCGCGCCACGACAGCGGCTCCTCGGCGTGCGCTCTCGCGCCGAAGCCCGTCACGCGAAGCGCCCGGCGCCCCGCTCCACCGCCAAGTCCACTTCCCTAGCTGCTCAGAGCGCCGACGTTGAACACGCGGCGTCGGTGGATCGACGGCTGGCGTCCGCGGATGGGCGGCCCAAGGTTCGGTGTTGAACGCTGGTGGTGGGCGGGTCGACGCCGCGGACTGGCGCATGAACTACTGGCGTTCGCCGATGCAGCTGCGCACCGTCGGCGATGAAGGTCTGGGTATGCGCCGATGGAGGTCTGCAGCTGCGCCGTTGCAGCGCTGGCGTGCGCCGATGGGGCTCTGGGGGTTCACCGTTGGTGCTGCGGAGTAGCGGCGATGAGCGCAGGCGCTTCGCCGGTGATGGTGTGGACCGTCGGCGATGGACGCACGCCGGGTCGTGGTTGGACCTGCGCACCCTCATCGTTGGACGACTGCACCTGCGTGGTTGCGGGTGCGGTGCTTCATCGTTGGTGGCGTGGAGGTCCAACGATGAGCCCGAGGCGTTCATCGGTGGTGGTGCGCAAGTCCATCGCTGGGGGTGCAGTGGTTCATCGGCGAGAGTCTGCGCGTCCATCGGCGAGCCGGTGGCGTTCATCGGTGATGCTGTGGGCTTCGTCGTCGATGGTGCAGTCGTTCATCGACGAGGGTCGGCGGTTCATCAATGAGACCGCGGCGTTCATCGTTAGTGGTGTGAAGGTCCATCGTTGGTGGTGCAGTGGTTCAACGGCGAAGGTCGGCGGTCCATCGGTGAGGGTTGGCGGTCCGTCTACGAGTCCGAGGCGTTCATCGTTGAGGGTGACGGTGCCATCGATGGAGTGCGGGGGCCTTCCCGGTAGCGCGGCTCCGTGCGCGCGGGTGTGCCCTTGCATGCGATGGTGTCCCATCGCGCCGGCGGCCGCGGCTTTGGCCGTGCGAACGGCGAACAGCGCCGGGCGCCTCGCGTATGGGGGCGGGGCCGCCACGCCATGCATCTGGGACGCGAAGGACCCGACCTACGCCCGCAGTAGCGCGGCTCCGTGCGCGCCGAGGAGCCCGTTGCTGCGATGGTGTCCATCGCGCCGGCGGCCGCGGCTTTGGCCGTGCGAACGGCGAACAGCGCCGGGCGCCTCGCGTATGGGGCGGGGCCGCCACGCCATGCATCTGGGACGCGAAGGACCCGGCCTACGCCCGCGGTAGCGCGGCTCCGTGCGCGCGGGTGTGCCCTTGCATGCGATGGTGTCCCATCGCGCCGGCGGCCGCGGCTTTGCGGACTGGCGGTCAGAGCAACAGCAAGAACGCAAAGCTGGATTGCCGCGCCCCCGCCGCGCCTACGGGCGCCGCGGGGGCTCGCAATGACGCCTCGGTTTGGGGCAGGCCCGCAGTAGTACGGCGTCATTGCGAAGCCCTCGTCCGCGACGCGGACGAGGGCTGTGGCAATCCAGGTGTTGCTCTCGCTGCTGTGATGTTTGCTGGGACGCGAAGGACCCGGCCTACTCCCGCGGTAGCGCGGCTCCGTGCGCGCGATTGGACCGATACACGCGACGGTCCCTCGCGCCGGCGGCCACCCCATACGCCATTCAACCCGCCGGCAAACAGCAATTTCCGCGTGTCCACGCTCCGCAAACAGGCCGCGGATACGCGACCTATTCCGGTTCCTTAGTCGCCCGCGGGTTTGCGCTCTGGCGCTTGCTTGAGGACGGTGCCCAATGGCGGCACGCCAAGCTCGGCCCGTTCCTCATCTGAAACTGATCTATCGATCTCTGGAAGGTAGGACTCGCCTGGCTCAAGATCGACCAATTGACTGGTTCCATATCGCTGCCGACCCTCCGTGAACGACAGATATCGATCTATCGTCACCGCGACCATTTGCTTTGCCCCTTCGAGCCCTGCGTCAAGCGCGGCTTTGGCAAGGTAATGCGCCAACAAATAGTTCTCCGGGCTCACGCTCCCCAGCTTCCCTTCGCAGACTCGACCCGGCGTGTGCTGAAGAATGAGCGCAGCATTCAGCTTGTCCTGCGGAGTCGACACAGCGCCTGTTGCCAACAGTTCGAGCACCCGCTTGCGTCGAGCGTTATCGCCCCACTCGCCCTCCTTCTCGGCGCGATCCGTCTGATCCTGCGCGGCAAGTTGCGCAAGTTCGGCGTTGTCGGCATGGGCTTTGAAAGAGACGACCAACATCGACATCAACAGGACGAGGCAGAAACGCATTGAAACTCCGAGAGCGAGAGGACGGCAGCGAACAAAGAGCGAACCTGGCGACGACGGGTGAACGGCCGACTCATCCACTCCCGGGGTCGCCTTGATTGCATAGTGACGCGCATTCACGATGAACATGCAAGCGGAGACTTCCATTTAACTTTCTCGGGAGCCAGCTCAAGGCCAGACAAAATAGTGGCAACCATCTTACGCCCGTCTATCGCCTATCTGCAAGCGAGCCTTGCTGGGTTGAGCGAGGGATTAGGCGTCAACTGTCGGACTGTTTGGGTGCAATATAGAAATGCCAAGGGTTGTGGGAGGCATGATGTGGCGAAGAATCAGTTGTTGACCCTGCGTCCCGACGATCAGATACTGGCTCACCGTGTCTTCGCCCATGGGATCGGTCTCTTCAACAAAGCGCACTTCAAGGGGAAGCAGGTCCTCTGCTTCGACAAGAGGTTCGGCCTTCCATTGCGCTTGGACCCCTTTCATCTCGAGGTCACTTTCGGAGCATGCCTCGAATGACAACCCCAGTCCACGAAACCGACTCGGGCCAAAGTCGACTTCCGTGGCCGAGACCTTGAATAGTCCTTCATTCTGAACGTCAATGAAGACTGACCATGCTGCGATTGGCAGCGTGTTCTCGTCCACCCAAGCTGGATGCACGCTGCCCCTGAACAGGCAGATGCCTTGGATAGTCTTGCCAACGAGGGATGCGGGGCCCATTGACGCCTAGCGCCGAGTTAAGCCGCCGCAGGCCAGCAGCGGTGGTTTTAAACAATACACTCCCCAGGCGGTCAGCTTAAGTGCATAGTTAGATTGCATGCGCGCAACCTCCGAGGCGGCTAATGGTAAACCTCACATACTCTCCAACTATCCTCGAATCGTTTGTATGGACGACGTCCTGAACCGTGAGCAACCCGCAGTTCACTTGTACCGGCGCAATGGAAATGACTTGGCCGTAGGCTGTGTAGCGCCAACCGTCAATTTGTTCCAGACCGACCTTATGTTCTGGATTACCGGCGAAGATTTCTTCCCACGCCTCATCCTCCAATACTGACGCCGTGAACTCCAACTCGATTTCGTCACCTTGCTTCGGCAGACCACGCTCATCGACGCTGAACTCGTCCATCACGCACAGGACTTGCCCCTCAACTTCGAAAAATGCTTCCAGGTATGGGCCTTCTGTGGTGAGGAATCGAGCGCGCTTCATATGCAATCTAGGGGGCAATCAAGGAGGGGCAATCAAGGAGAAGGCAATCAAGGACACGCAGGGTTCTGTAGGAAAATTCTGACACAACGACGCGAAGAAATCCTACAGACAGCAACGACGCAGCTCGCGATCATGGCCGCATGACACAAGCCCGCGCGCACACCGTCAGCACCGAGCAGCACGGCATGTACCACTGCGTGACGCGCTGTGTGCGGCGGGCGTGGTTGTGTGGCGTTGATCCGCTCACCGGCAAGGATCACGACGCGCGCAAGCCCATGATCGTGTATCGAATCCGGCAGTTGGGTGAGATTTTTGCGGTCGCCGTGTACGCCTATGCGGTGATGAGCAACCATCTGCATGTCGTACTCTCGGTGGAACCCGAACTGGCGCGAGGCTGGACGGATGACGAGGTAGCGGATCGCTGGGGGCGGCTGTTCATGCTTTCCGACCCCGAGCGCCAAGCGGCGCGGCGCGAGCGGCTGTTGGCGATGGCCGACATGTACCGCAAGCGGCTGTGCGATCTCTCTTGGTTCATGAAGTGCCTGGACGAGTACGTCGCGCGGCGCGCCAACGCCGAGGATGGCGTCAAAGGTCGATTTTGGGAGGGCCGTTTCAAGTGTCAGCTGCTCGCGGACGAACGCGCGCTGGCGGCGGCGATGGCTTACGTTGACTTGAACCCGGTGCGGGCCGGCATCGCCAGGAACGTCGAGCGCTCGGATCACACCAGCGTGCAGTCGCGCGCAGAGAGCTTGCGCGAACAGCCCAATCGGGCAGGCAAGACGCTGCGGCCCATCGTCGGTCTGTCGGTGTTTCGACTGCCGATGACGGAGGCCGAGTACATCCAACTGGTGGATTACACAGGACGGCAGATCCGACCCGACAAGCGCGGCGCCATCCATCCAACCGAACCGCCCGCCCTTCGTCGGCTCGGACTCGATGCCAGCCACTGGACTGGACAGGTGAAGGGCATTGGCTCTGCCTACTGGCGCATCGTCGGCGGCGCCGAGGCGATCATGAAGAAGGCGCAGGCCATCGGTCAGGCGTGGATGAAAGGCATCGGCTACGCCCGCTGGCTCGAAAAATTGAGCTGAGTGGCTCAGCCAAGCATTCTAGGCGCCGCGGGCGCCTGGGGGCGTTGGATTTTCGTGCGCAGAGGGCCGCTCAGACGGCCGGAATCTCCAGAGACGCGAGCAATGATCGGCCTCTGGCGCCGTTCTCAAGCAAATACTGCGTGTCCGCGTTTAGCTCCGATGACGGAAGCCGAGTACATCCAACTGGTGGATTACACGGGCCGGCAGATCCGACCGGACAAGCGTGGCGCCATCCATCCAACCGAACCGCCCGCCCTTCGTCGGCTCGGACTCGATGCCAGCCACTGGACTGGACAGGTGAAGGGCGTCGGCTCCGCCTACTGGCGCATCGTCGGCAGCGCCGAGGCGATCATGGACAAAGCGCAGGCCATCGGGCAGGCGTGGATGAAAGGCTTCGGCTACGCCCGCTGGCTCGAAAAACTGAGCTGAACGGTTCAGCCAGCCATTTTAGGCGCCGCGGGCGCCTGGGGGCGTTGGATTTTCGTGCGCAGAGGGCCGCTCAGACGGCCGGAATCTCCAGAGACGCGAGCAATGATCGGCCTCTGGCGCCGTTCTCAAGCAAATCCTGCGTGTCCGCGTTTGCTTGCTGCTGCTGGCGAATCCTGCGTGTCCGCGTTTGCTGTTCCAGAGACGCGAGTAATGATCGGCCTCTGGCGCCGTTCTCAAGCAAATCCTGCGTGTCCGCGTTTGTTCCCCATATTTACAATGCGGCGCCGGTGACGTGCGAGCAATTACCGATCACTGCGCAAGCTCCCGCCTCCAATCAGTCAAAAGTGCCCGAAGCTCGGTGCGCTGCTTGTGCGCGTACTCAGAATCCTTGAACCGAATGTCAGCATCCGATAAATAGTGCCATACATACTCGTCTACCTCTGCACAAAGCGGAGAGCCTTGCAGGTGCCGAACCAAAGCAAGGCATTGTGACTGCGCGAGTTGTGCTTGTTCCAAGGTTGAGGTCTCGAGATTGACCATTTCCAGGAGCACCGTAATGAGCTCTGGGATTGTTTCGGGAAGATGAGTCATATCAACCGCATTCTAACGCCGCAATAAGCCGCGCCGGCGGCATTCTCCGGTTTGTGCGAAGAGTTTGTTCCGGCGTCGGCTTGATTGCATAGTTTGACCGCAACTCCGCCTACGTTCCACCACATTTTCTCCAAATAAAGCCGTATCCTGGACCTGATTCCGAATAACGTTCCGACACATCCAACCACGCCTTCTTTCCCAATATGCTTCTAGCAGAGTCCGGCAAAGCTCTGTAGCGAGCCAGTTCAATTTCTAGTTGATCGTACCGTTCGCTAATTCCTCCTGACGCTGGATGGCTATCTAGGCTCGTATTTCCTGCCTCGTACTCGCGATTCCAAGCAACGAAAATACTCCAACTCTCAATTTCCATCGCCAGGGTTTCAAGCGAAATCGGCCATATCTTGAACTGGTAGCTCCCGTCCCCTTCAGGCTCGTCAACAGCACGTAGAAACTGATGAGGCATCCCGTCGATGTACGCGACTCCAGAGACTGGACCGTCATACCATTCATGTTCCACGACCACCAGTTCTAATTCACCCAATGCCACGGCGTTCCCCATTCCATCCATTGCGGTCAAACTACAACTAGACGACAGCCATCCTACGCCCGTCGGTCGCCTATCCGCAAGCGAGCCTTGCTTGAGCGGGCTTGCGGGCTTGCGCATTGAGATAGGCAAACCTAAAAATTCACGGAACAACTGGCTACCAAGCCGCTGTCCTCGGGCGCGCGGACCGCTCCGTAGGCGGCATTGGGAACTGTCCGCCTACGTGGGTGGTTCAATCGCAGCGTTTCAGTTCGTTTCACAAACGCGGGCGGCTGACGTCTCCGCCAAGATCACAAGCAGCGGCGCGGGAGCGCGCCTCCGTTATGCGGCGGATTTGGGCTGCGCCGCCCAATCGGCGGCTGCCATGCCAACCGCCGCCCACGGCAGCGAACGAGGACACGCAGCGTTCTGTGCAAAATTCTGACACAATGACGCGACGAAATCCGACAGACAGCGCCTCTGGGGCTCGCGATCATGGTCGTATGACTCAAGCACGCGCCCAAACGGTCAGCACCAACCAACACGGCATGTACCACTGCGTCACGCGCTGCGTCCGCCGGGCGTGGCTGTGCGGCGTCGATCCGCTCACCGGCCAGGATCACGACGCGCGCAAGCCGATGATCGTGAATCGAATCCGAGAGTTGGGCGAGATCTTTGCGGTCGCCGTGTATGCCTATGCGGTGATGAGCAACCATCTGCATGTGGTGCTGTCGGTGGAACCTGAATTGGCGCGCGCCTGGACGGACGATGAGGTCGCGGATCGCTGGGGCGGCTGTTCATGCTTTCAGACCCCGAGAGCCAGGCCGCGCGGCGTGAGCGGCTGGTCGCGATGGCCGAGATGTATCGAAAGCGGCTCTGCGATCTGTCGTGGTTCATGAAGTGCCTGGACGAGTACGTGGCTCGGCGCGCGAACGCCGAGGATGGCGTCAAAGGTCGATTCTGGGAAGGCCGTTTCAAGTGTCAGCTGCTCGCCGACGAGCGCGCTTTGGCGGCGGCGATGGCCTACGTCGACTTGAACCCGGTCAGGGCCGGCATCGCCAAGAACGTCGAGCGCTGGATCACACCAGCGTGCAGTCGCGCGCAAGAGCTTGCGCGAACAGCCCAATCGGGCAAGCAAAACGCTGCGGCCCATCGTCGGTTTGTCGGTGTTTCGGCTGCCGATGACGGAAGCCGAATACATCCAACTGGTGGATTACACAGGTCGACAGATCCGACCCGACAAGCGCGGCGCGATACGCCCGACCGAACCGCCCGCCCTACGACGCCTTGGTCTGAATGCGAGCCACTGGACCGCCCAAGTGAAGGGCGTCGGCTCAGCTTACTGGCGCATCGTCGGCGGCGCCGAGGCGATCATGGAGAAAGCGCAAGCCATCGGGCAGGCGTGGATGAAAGGCATCGGCTACGCCCGCTGGCTCGAAAAACTGAGCTGAACGGTTCAGCCAGCCATTTTAGGCGCCGCAGGCGCCTGGGGGCGTTGGATTTTCGTGCGCAGAGGGCCGCTCAGACGGCCGGAATCTCCAGAGACGCGAGCAATGATCGGCCTCTGGCGCCGTACTCAAGCAAATCCTGCGTGTCCGCGTTTGCTAGCATCAAGCAAATCCTGCGTGTCCGCGTTTGCTGTTACGCAAGCGAATCTGCAATATTGTGTGCAACCGATTCCAACACACCAAGTCTCATGACTTCCCCACCTTCCCGCACACGTCTCAGAGGCCCAACGCCGCAATAAGCCGCGCCGGCGGCATTGTCCGGTTTGTGCGAAGAGCCTGTTCCGGCGTCGGCTTGATTGCATAGTTAGGCGTCACCGCCATAATTTCCATACATTCGATTTGGAGCAGACAAGACGGGATTGGGACAAGCTCAATGAGTTTTTAAAGGACTGTCCTCACCGAGTTTACTTGGCTCCACTTTCCGTCCCTAAACTCAAACAGAAATGAATTCCACGTCTCGTCCTTATACCTACAGTACACAACTCTACCAATTCCATCCCTATACCACCTCTCCATCTCATCTGAACGAAGCTCTCCACGCTCGCTCAGCAGCTCCGCTACTTCGACAACGGGATCTGATTGCTCTGCCTCAATGTCCTCCCAATTCGGTCCAAGACCGAGCAGACAGGCAGCGAAAGCTCCATGCGAGAGGAAGCCCATACCCACCGCGGCAAGGACTAGACGCAACCGACCCACAGCAAGCCCTCTCATGACGCCTAACGCCGCATTAACGCGCGCCGGCCATGAGGCCAGATTGAGCGAAGAGCCTGTTCCGGCGTCGCGTTGAATGCATAGTTAGGCTTCCGCTCCGAGCAACAACCGCCATTCACGTGCCAAGTCGGTAGTTGGGTCGATATAAGTAGTGAGTTCTGACGTGAACGGCATCCATTGCCAGTCCTCAGCGCCCGTGCAAGCGAGAGGCACCCACCGTTCAAGCAGATCTTCAAAGTCTGCAGCGAGAGCGTGCCCATGCCCTGCCCCGTCGTCATGGCTTAGGTATACCACTTTCCCGATAGATTCAGGGTGGAGATCTAGCGCCAAATAATCACCGTTCCCTACTTCAAGAAAAGCAAGCTTCTGGTGCCATACTCTATCATAGGCATCATTCGGTTCAGGGAAAACCTCCCTGACCCAAGAGTCTTTCTCCGAATTTATACCAGCGACCGTATCTACCGACCAGTGAATGCCACCGCAGAAATTGCTTTGAAATGGTCTGGGATATTTCAAACCTCTCGGACTAAACCAGCCAAAATCCACATTCCTTGATATCTTCTGAAGTACATTACGGAACGATACTGGAAGAGCAATGCCTAATTGCTGTTCTACCGCAAGAACCTCATGCTCGCCGGCAACGGGCTCAAAGACTAGCTCACGGACATCGTAGCCTTGGCGCTCGAGACCTCCGAGCATACGTTCAAGCCTGGTCTTCAGGAGATGTGCCATAAGAAGCCTAAATACAACTAGACGACAGCCATCCTACGCCCGGCGGTCGCCTATCCGCAAGCGAGCCTTGCTGCATCAGGCTTCCGGGCTTGCGCATTGAGATAGGCAAACCTAAAAATTCACGGAAGAACTGGCTTCCATGCTGCTGCCCTCGGGTACGAAAACGGCCGTGTATGCCGCATTGCGACCTGTCCGCCAACATATGCTGATCGAGTGCGCCGTTTCAGTCTGTTTCACAAACGCGAGCCACCGACGACGCTGTCAGGATCACAAGCGGCGGCGCGGGAGCGCCGCCCTCCGGTGTGCGGTGGACGGGGAGTGCGCAGCGATCCGGGCTGGCTCGCGCGGGATCAGTCGGGAGCCAAGATCACAAGCAGCGGCGCGGGAGCGCCGCCCTCCGGTGTGCGGCGGATTTGGGCTGCGCCGCCCAATCGGCGGCTGCCATGCCAACCGCCGCCCACGGCAACGGCGATCAATAACTCTGCAGTTGTTTGAGCAGTTGCGCCGGTTGCGGGTCGTTCGAGTACAGCGTTTTCAACTGTTCCAGCAGTTTGCGCGCGCCTTCGGCGTTGCCGGCGTGCATGGCGAGCAGGCGCGCGAGCTGCATGCCGGCGGGCAGGTGGTCGGGATGGCTGCGGTGCAGCTTGAGGAAGCTGAGCAGCAGGCGCTGGGCGAGGTCAATGCGTTCGAGCACGGTCAGGCGCTTGCTGATCGCGAGGACATTGCCCGGTCGATCCATCAGAAACTGCGGGCTGCGGTTCATGCCTTCCTGGACCACCCAGGCCAGTTCGCCGGGCCGTGGGTTGTCTTGCCATTCGGCCGCGAGCGCCGACAATTCCTGCGCCAGCTGCGCGGGCTCGCTGATAATCGCGGCCAGTCGGGCGAATTCGCCGGCTTGCACGCGCCGTTGGCGGATGCCGTTGACCAGCCGCCGCGCGGCTGCCTCAGGCCCCTGCTCGGTTTGTACCTGGGCCAGTTCCTGGGCCGGGTCGACCGGCGGCGGCGCGGGCGCTGCGGATTCGGCTTCGGCGGCGTCTTCGTCCTCGATGCCGAGTTGCGGCAGCCAGGCGCGTTCGAGCACAAACCAGTACGGCACGGTGGCAGCCACGATGCCCACACCGAGCACGAACAAACTGGCGGTGCCGAGCTGCTGGATCAGCGGCGCTATCGCCTTGGCCAGCAATTGGAACGCCCCGAATCCGACCAGCAGCAGCACGCCGGCGATGATGTAACAGGGCAGGATAATGCGGCGGGGCTGGGTGAATACGGTACGCAGGCTGTCCAGCACCAGATCGATCACCCCTTCTTCAGCGCGGATTGCGCGGATCTGCGAGAGCGCGTGCGCGGTGCCGAAGAGCGCGCCGATCGGCGAGATCACCCAGATCACGAAGGGGATCGACCACCACCCCATCAGGCCGAACAGCTTGACGGCCAGCGACAGAAACATCGGCGTGGTGGCCAGCGCGGCAAACACCTTGCCGAGCAGCCAGCCGACCACGGCAAAGGTCACTGCCCAGATCAGCGTCACCAGCCCCAGGCGGATCGCAATGCCGCGCAGCGGCGGGATCGCGCCGAGGCCATAGTCGCTGCCCTCGGCGCGGGCCAGCGCGATGTAGGCCAGTGCCAACAGCGTGACGCTGACCAGCGTCATCTGCAGCTGATCGAAGATGTCGGCCAACTGGCTGCTGGAACTGCTGGACCAGAGGATGTGCGGCAGGATCCACAAATAAGCACCGAAGCCCAGTGCATAGGGCAGCAGCGTGCGCAGATGGGATAGCAGTAGCGACAAGCTGGGCAGGATCCAGCTCAACATGCCGCTGTCTTCGAGTTCCTGGTCCAGAGGATGGGTGCTCACCGTGCTGGGCTCCGCCTTGGGCAGCGGACAGTCTACGGGTCGCGGCAGCGGGCGCGGCAACTGGTGCACGCCATCCACCCGGCGGATCGGTGCACATACCCACGCCCCGCTCTTGCGGTGGATGCATGGCGGCGCCATCCGGTGGATCATCGGTGGCCGATCTTTCCACCCTCCCCGCATGCGCCAGCTCGTCCCACCGTCCCGCGGCCTGCGCCTGCAGCTGGCGATCTTCTATCTGCTGCTGTCGGTGCCGGCGCTGATCCTGATCGAGCAGTCGGTGCTGGCCTTCGAGTTCCAACGTTGCGTCGATGAGCTGGACGATGGCCGCACGCAACGCCGGCTGGAAGCCGAGGCCGCGGCGCTGGGCGCTGCCATGGCGACCGATGCGGCGTCGAGTGAGCTTGACCAGCGGCTGCTGCGCTTCGTGCTGGAACTGGAGCGGCCGCGCCAGAGCCTGGGCACCGAGGCCGCCTACGTGCTGCTGGAGCTGGCCGAACATCCGTTCCAGGTGCAGCTGATCGATCAGGCCAGCGCAAAGGCGCTGGCGCCCCCGGCTAAGGACGATTTTGTGCGGCGCCGCTGGCTCGCCGCCGTGCCGGGCAGCCCGCTGCAACTGCAGCTCGACATGGCGGTGCCCTCGCCGTGGCGGCATTTCGGGCGGCGCATGAGTTTCGAATGGCCAATCGCGGTGTCCTACCTGGTGCTGTTCCTGATCGGCTCGGCCTGGTTTCTGCGGCGGCGCGTGCTGGGGCGGGTCGAGCGCATCGGCCGCACCGCGCACGCCTGGGCGCGCGGCGATTTCCAGCCCAGCATCAATGACCCCAGCCGAGACGAACTCGGCCACCTGGCGCGCGATCTCGATCGCATGGCGGCCGATCTGAAGGCCTTGTTCGCGACGCGCTCGCAACTGGCAACCTTGGAGGAGCGTCGCCGCCTGGCGCGCGAACTGCACGACACCGTCAAGCAAAAGGTGTTTGCGCTGTCGCTGCAGGTAGGCGCCGCGCAGCATCTGCACAACGACCCGCAGCGGCTGCAATCGCGGCTGGCGGAATCGATGACGCTGGTGATCGAGATCCAGCGCGAGCTGTCCGATCTGCTGCGCGAACTGCGCGAGGGCGCCGGGGCGGTCGAGGATCTGGTGCCGGCGCTGCAGCGCCGCCTGGAGGACTATTCGCGGCGCAGCGGCATTGCCGTGCACGCCAGTCTGCCGGAGGCGCTGACGCTGGCGCCGGCGCAAGTCGAGCATCTGCTGCGCATCATCGACGAAGCGCTGGCCAATGCCTGGCGCCACGCCCGGTGCAGCGCCGTGCAGCTGGCGCTGGCCCAGGCGCCGGGCGAGTGGACGCTGACCATTGCCGACGACGGCGTCGGCGGCGCGGCCCAGCACGGCGCCGGCATGGGTCTGGAAAACATGCAGGCGCGCGCCAATCTGCTGCCCGGCGGGCGCTTCGAGATCGACAGTCCGGTGGCAGGCGGGACGCGCCTGCGCATCGCATTTCAGCGGGAGGGCACATGACGATTCAAGTGTTGCTGGTCGACGACCATGCGGTGGTGCGACAGGGCCTGCGCGCCTATCTGGAGCTGCAGAGCGATGTGCAGGTCTGTGGCGAAGCCGGCAATGGCGCGCAGGCGGTGGAGCTGGCCGGGCGCCTGCGTCCGGACGTGGCGCTGGTCGATCTGTGCATGCCGGGCATGGATGGCATCGCCACCACGCGCGCGCTGCGCGCTGCCAGTCCGACCACCCAGGTGGTGATCCTGACCTCCAGCACCGAGGAGCATTCGGTGCGCCCGGCACTGGAAGCCGGCGCGCTCAGTTATCAGCTCAAAGAGGTGTCCGGTGGCGAGCTGATCGACACCGTGCGGCGCGCCGCCGCCGCCGAGTCGGTGCTGCATCCGCGCGTGGCCGCCGGGCTGGTGCGCTCGCTGCGCGGCGAGAACAAGCCCGATCCGCTGGCGCAGCTCAGCGCACGCGAGCGCGACGTGCTGCTGCTGATCGCCGAAGGCCTGTCGAATCAAGCGATTGCGGCGCGCTTGAACATCGGCGAGGCGACCGTGAAGACGCACGTCGGCAATCTGCTGTCCAAGCTCGACCTGTCCGATCGCACCCAGGCCGCGGTCTGGGTCTGGCGCCAGAAACTCGCCGGCAGCTGAGGTTGCGAGCGCGCGCTGCGCGCTGGCGCACAGCGCGGCGGCTATCGCAGGTGGCGGCGCGCTGCTAGTGTGGTGGTCCGCGGTGCAGTTGTAGACATTTCCGAGGGATTTTGCGTTGAGGCAAGGCGCGAGGAGGAGTCATAGCAGGGCTATGGCGACGACGAGCAACGCAGCATCGGCGCAAAAGACGCGGACATGATGCAAGGGCATCGCGGAACACCACACTGGACTCCAAAGCGTTAGGAATCGAGCACCCTGCTGCATGTTGCGCAACTCTGGACCCGCGTACGCACCCACCTGCCTGCGGGCCGCGCTGGCAGCCCTCTGGCTGGCCTCGGGTGCTGCCAGCCTGCAAGCAGCGGCGCCGACCGCGTCGACCAGTCCGGCCGCGCTGGCGACGCCGGGTGATGCCGGGCGCGATCCGGTGGCCGCGGCGCGCGCCTTGCTGGCGCAGGCGCAGCACTACCGGGCGCGCGGCTTGTGGCTGCAGATGGAAGAGGTCAGCGAGCGCGGACGCCGTCTGCTCGACACGGTGGAATCGGCGCCGCCGGATCTGCGCATCGATCTCGATCTGGCCTGGGCCAGCGCCGTGCAGCAGCAGGAGCGCGCCGATGAGGCCTATGCGCCGCTGACCGAGGCGCTGGAGCGCGCCCGCCAGCAGCAGGATCCGCTGCGTCAGGCGCGCGCGCTGGTCGGGCTGTCGTCCGTGCACGGGCGCACCGGGCAGTTTGAGCAGGCGCGCGCCTACGCCACGCAGGCCAAAGCCGTTGCCGAAAGCGCCGGCAATGCCGAGTGGCAGGCGCGCGCGCTGTTGAATCTGGCGCTGATCGCGCGCGGCCAGCAGCAGGAGGCGCTGGCCGCTGGCTACATCCAGGACGCGCTGGCGCTGCCGCTGCAGAACGAGGCCTCCGATATCCAGGAGCAGCTGCTGGTCGCCGAGGCCTCGATGGCGCGCGCAGCCGGCGATCCGGCACGCGCGCTGGCGGTGGCGCGCCGCGCCGAGGATCGCGCGCGCGCCAGCGGCAACACGCATCTGCTCGGCTACGCGCTGCAGAATCAGGGTTCTGCCCATTGCGATGCTGGCGATTACGCGGCGGCCGATGCCGCCTATGCGCGCGCCGCCGACCAATATCCGGAAGCCACCCTGCCCGCCGACCGCAGCCGCATTCTGCTGGCGTGGTCGGAGTGTCTGGCGCGCGCCGGCCAGTACGAGGCGGCCTACCGCCATCAGGTCGACGGACGCCAGTTGCAGGCGCGCGCCGATGAACAGCGCCGTTCCGAGGTGCTGGAGGCGCTGAACTACGCCTATCAGGATCAAGCCCGGCAAAAGGCGCTGGCGGAGGCGCTGAGCGACAGTCAGCGATTGCAGGCCGAACTGGCCGAACAACGCTTGCGCCTGACCAGCGGCGGCCTGCTGTTGGCGGTACTGTTGATCGCAGTGCTGGCCCTGTCGCTGCGTTTGCGCGTATTGCGCAGCGCCACGCGCGCCGCCGAGGCCGCGCAGGCGGCGCGCTCGGATCTGCTGGCGGTGGCCGGGCACGAAATCCGCAATCCCACCCAGGGACTGCTGTCGGCACTGGCCGCGCTGCGCGGCGCCAGTCTGACCGCCGCGCAGTTCCGCGCGCTGGACACCGCCACGCATGCGGCCGAGGTGATCGCGCGCTTGTCCAGCGACGCCTTCGAGTTGGCGCTCAGCGAGACGCGTCCGATGACGCCGCGCCGGCGCTGGGTGGAGGCCGATACGCTGCTGCAGGATGCGCTGGCGCTGATCCGACCGGCGGCCAGCGCGCGCGGACTGTCGCTATCGGTGGACGACGACAGCGCCCGTCGGCGCGTCGACGTCGATCCGGAGCGCGTGCTGCAGGCACTGGTGAATCTGCTCAGCAACGCCGTCCGCTACACCGAGCGCGGCAGCGTGCGGCTGAAGAGTCGATTGATCGAGGAGGCGCCCGCGCGCTGGGTGATCGAAGTCAGTGACAGCGGCCCCGGCATCCCCGAGGCCGATCTGCCGCGCATCTTCGACCCCTACTTCCGCGGCAGCCAGGGCCCCCGCAGCCATGGCGGCGGTTTGGGGCTGGCGGTGGTCAGCCGCATCGTCGGCGCCCACGCCGGACAGATCGCGGCGCGCAACCGGCCCGAGGGCGGCGCCAGTTTTGTGATGACGCTGCCCAGCGCGATCGCGCCGGCCATTGCCACCGACGCTGCCGAGCAGCGTCCGGAGCAGGCACTGGCCGGGCAACGCCTGCTGCTGGTCGACGACGATGAGGATGTGCGCATCGGCGTGGCGGCGATGGCGGAGCTGGCCGGCGCTCATGTCGCGGTGGCGGCCGATTCGGTGGACGCGCTGACCCAGTTGCGCGCCTTCGATCCGGATCATGTGCTGATCGACCAACATCTGGGCCAGGAACGCGGCGATCAGGTGCTGAAACTGCTCAAGGCCGCCAGTGGCGGGCGCCGGCGGCGCTGGGTGCTGGCGACCGGCTCGATGAACAGCGAAGGCATGGACCCGGGCTTCGACCGTCTGCTGATCAAGCCCTATGGCGTGCACGAACTGGCCGCCGCGCTGCGCGCGGACGGCGCCCCGCCCGCGGCCGAGGCGTCCGGGTTAACATCCGGGGATTCGATCCGGTAACTGGCTGTGCTCGATCCCGATTCCATTCCGCTGGCCGAACGCATGCGGCCGCGCACGCTCGACGAGATCGTCGGTCAGGAACAGCTGCTGGCACCGGGCAAGCCGCTGCGGCGCGCGCTGGACGCCGGCCGCCCCTATTCGATGATTCTGTGGGGCCCGCCGGGTTGCGGCAAAACCACGCTGGCGCGCCTGTGCGCGCAGGCGGGATCGGCGCAGTTGCTGTCGATGTCGGCCGTGCTCGGCGGGGTGGCCGAGGTGCGTGCAGCGGTGGCCAATGCCAAAGCCAGCCGCGCGCAGGGACAGCGCACCGTGCTGTTCGTCGACGAGGTGCATCGATTCAACAAGGCGCAGCAGGATGCCTTTCTGCCGCACGTCGAGGACGGCACGCTGACGCTGATCGGGGCAACCACCGAGAACCCCTCCTTCGAGGTCAATTCGGCGCTGCTGTCGCGCTGTCGCGTGCACGTGCTGAAGCCGGTGGAGCCCGCCGCGCTGGTCGCGGCGCTGGCGCGTGCGCTGAGCGATGGCGAACGCGGTTTGGGCGCTCGCCATTTGCAGGTGGAAGCCGGCGTGCTGGAACGCCTCGCCGAGGTCGCCGACGGCGATGTGCGCCGCGCCCTGACTTTTCTCGACATCGCCACCGACGGCCTCGATGCCGGCGCCACGCTGACGCTGGAGCAATTGCGCGCAGTCGTCAGCGAGACCCAACGGCGCTTCGACAAGGGCGGCGAGGCCTTCTACGATCAGATTTCGGCGCTGCACAAGACCTTGCGCAGTTCCAACGCCGACGCCGCGCTGTACTGGTACTGCCGCATGCTGGATGGCGGCTGCGATCCGCACTATCTGGCGCGCCGGCTGACGCGCTTTGCCAGCGAGGACATCGGCAATGCCGATCCGCGCGCGCTGGCGCTGGCCCTGGATGCCTGGCAGGCCTATGAGCGCCTGGGCAGCCCGGAGGGCGAGGTCGCGCTGGCGCAACTGGTGCTGTATCTGGCGGTGGCGCCCAAGAGCAACGCCGCCTACGCCGCCTACAACCAGGCACGCGCGCTGATCAGCAGCGGCGGCTCGCTGCCGGTGCCGATCGAGCTGCGCAATGCGCCCACCAAGCTGATGAAAGGGCTGGGCTACGGCCGCGGCTATCAGTACGACCACGACGCCGATCAGGGCATCGCCTTTGGCCAGCGCGGCTTTCCCGAGGAGCTCGGCGAAATCCGGCTGTATGAGCCGGTCGAACGCGGGCTGGAAAGCAAGATCAAGGAGCGGCTCGACTGGATCCGCGCGCGCCGCCAGGACGCACTGGGCGGCCCACGATGAACGCCTCGCCCTGGCTCAGCCTGTGGGTGGCGCTCGGCGGTGCCAGCGGCGCGCTGACGCGCTTTTGGATCGGTCAGGGCGTGGTGCGCGGCTTGGGCTATGCGGCGCCGTGGGCGACGCTGACTGTCAACTGGCTGGGCTGCGCGCTGGCTGGCGCCTTCTTTGCCTGGGCCAGCGCGCGGCAGGACATCGCCAGTCTGCACGCGCTGCTGCTGGTGGGCTTTCTCGGCGGACTGACCACCTACTCCTCGTTCAGCCTGGACGCGCTCAGCCTGTGGATGCGCGGCCAGGAACGTCTCGCGATCGCCTACGTGCTGGCCAATCTGATCGGCTCGCTGCTCGCTGCCGCTGGCATGTTCCTGCTGGTGCGGCGCTGGCTGTAAGCGCGCTCAGGACGGCAGAGGCTGCGGCACCAAGGCCACCAGCGCCTGCTGCAAGCGCGCACGGCTGAGCTCAGCGGCCGGAAAGGGTTCGGCAAACCAGTAGCCCTGGACGTAGCGCACGCCCATCGCGCGCAGGCGATCCAGCTGTTCCTGATTTTCCACGCCCTCGGCCACCACCTCCTGCTGCAGTTTGCCGGCCAGATCGCACACCGCCTGGACGATGGCTTCGTCGCGCGGGTCATAGCCCATGCCGCGCACGAAAGCGCCGTCGATCTTGATCGCCGTGATCGGAAAGCGTTTGAGCCACACCAGCGAGGAGAAGCCGGTGCCGAAATCGTCCATGCAGATGCTCGCGCCGGCCGCGCGCAAATGCTCCAAGGTGCGCTGCGCCCGGTCCAGATGCGTCACCAGCGCGGTCTCGGTCACCTCAACAATCAATCGATCGAGCGGCAGCTGATGGCGGTCGGCGCACTCCAGCAAGAATGCCTGCAGGTCCTCGTCCAGCAGCTCCGGACCGGCCAGATTGATTGCCAGACGGAGATCGATATCGGCCAGCGTGCGCCGCGCCTCGCCCAGCACCGCAATCGCCTGGGCGATGGCCTGACGGCCAATCGGCAGGATCAGACCGCTGTCGATCGCCTCCTGCAAAAAATCGCCCGGCGCCAGCACGCCGAGCGTGGGATGGCGCCAGCGCAACAGCGCCTCCAGCGTGACCACGCTGGCACTGTCCACATCGACCACCGGCTGCAGCCAGGTTTCGAACTCCTGACGCTCCACCGCCACCCGCAGCGCCTGCTCCAGTTCGACGCGGCGCTGCGCCTGCACGCGCAGTTCCGGATCGAAAGCACGGGCCGAGCCCACCAGCGCGATCCGCATCGCCGCGCTGGCCTCGCTGATCAGTAGGTCGGCGCTGACCGACGCGCCCTGATGCACGCTGTAGCCGATGGTCAGCGGCACCCGGAAGGATTCGCCCGCCAGCACCAGCGGGTCATCGAAGGCATGCTGTACGCGCCGCGCCCAGCCGTCGGCCGCCTGCGCCTGCGTCGCCTCGCAGAGCAGCAGCGCGAACTCCTCGCGACCGGTGCGCGCCAAGGTGCGGCCCTCGCCCACCAGCAGCCGCAAACGCTCGGCCGCCACCCGCACCAGCGCGTCGGCGTAGGCGCGCCCGCGCGAGGCCACGATCAGACGGAAACGCGGCAACTGGATCAGCAGCAGCGCCACCGCGCCGCCGCGTTCGAGGGCGTGATGCAAACGATCGCGCAGCAGCACCAGGTTCGGCAGGCCGGTGTCGGCATCGTGCAGCGTCCGATTGAGCAGCGCCTCGCGCGCACGATGCAGCTCGGCGTGCTCGAAACACCAGGTCAGCTGGCCGGCCACCGCCGTGGCGAACACCTGATCCTCGCGCGACCAGACGCGCGTACCGCCCTCGTGCTCGATGCACAGCAAGCCAATGTGCTCGCCGAACTTGCGCAAGGGCACATCGAGCATGGCGCCGATATTGAGCGGATTCAGATAGTTGTGCGCAAACTCGCGGGTGCGCGGGTCGCTGCGCGCATCGCCGGCATCGATCACGAAGGCCTGCGAGAGCGCCGCGAAATAGTCCGGATATTCCGCCCCGCTCAAGCGCGAAGGGCCGACCGGGCGGCTGGCATCGCGCACCACCAGCGCGCGCCGCAGGATCGCCGTTCGCTGCTCGTCGTACAGCCACAGACTGACGCGCTCCACCGCCAGCGTCTCGCGCACGCAGCGCATCAGCCGCGACAGCATGTCGTCGAGTTCGGTGTAGTCGCCGCGCAGCAGGTCCATGAAGGCCTGGCGATAGCGCTGCGAACGCTCGCCGGCTGCACGCGTAGCGGCCGCCGCGCGCTGGCGACCGATCAGGCTGACCGTCAGGGCCACCGCCAGCATGACCGCCGTCAGTTCCAGCATCCAAGCCATCGCTATCCCCGCGGACCGCGCGCAGCCGTTACAGCCGAGTCGATTCCATCCCCGGCCGCCAATCTGCCCACAATCCAGACCCGCCCGCAAGCGGAAAAATGTGAAGTTGCCGCGTGGCCCGCGAAACAGCGCTTTCGCGTGGTTCTCGCGATCCGACCCATGCCGGCGCCGCGGGCGCCGCCGCCATTTCGCCGAATGCCCTGGGTCCGCTGTTACCATTGACTACCCTGTTTGGAGCGACCCATGTCTCGTTTATCTCGTCACACCCTGTACGCCGCCCTGTTGGTGGCCGGATTGGCCGGTTGCAGCAAGGACACCGCCACCGATCCGCTGGCCTATGTGCCGGCCGATACGCCCTATGTCTTTGCCAATCTGGAAGCCACGCCGATCGAGGTCACGCGCGCCTGGATGAGCATGTATGGCGCCGGCTTGGGCGAGATCTACGCCGACATGGCCAAGGATCCGCAGATGGCCGCGGTCGAGGGCGACGCCGGCGTCTGGATGCGCGCCGCGTTGCCGGAATTCGGCAAGTTCGTCAGCGCCGATGGCATTGCCGAAACCGGTCTCAAGGTCGACGGGCATTACGCCTTCTACGGCTATGGCCTGATGCCGGTCTACCGCATGGAAATTGCCGATGAAGCCAAGCTGCGGGCGCTGATCGCCAGCGTCGAGAAGCGCGCCGGCAAGTCGCTCGGCACGCGCAAGATCGGCGACGCCACGCTGTGGGAGTTCAAGGACGAGAAAGCTACCTTCCTGTTTGGCGTGATCGGGCCGTTTTTCGTCGCCACGCTGGCGCCGCTGAAGGCCGATGACGCCCGCCTGCAGGCGCAGCTCGGTTTGACGCTGCCGGACAATTCGCTGGCATCGAGCAAGGCCCTGCAGACGCTGAACGGCGAGGCCGGCTACAGCGGCCATGTGGTCGGCTATGTGCACGTGCAAGAGCTGGCGCGCCGCCTGACTGGCCGCAACGAGGCCGACAATCAGGTGATCACGGCCTTTGGCGGCGACGTGCCCAAGCTGAGCGCCGACTGCACCGGCGAACTCGACGCCATCACCGCGAAGTTCCCGCGCGCGGTGTTCGGCAGCAAGGCGCTCGACGCCCAGCACATGGACATCCGCGCCACCTTGGAAATGGAGCCCGCGCTGGCCAAATCCATGCAGGCGCTGGCCGCGCCGATCCCGGGCGCCGCACTGGACGACAGCGCCATGTTCCGCTTTGCGATGTCCTTCAACATTCCGGAATCGGTGCGCTTCTTGAACGGCGTCGCCGATGCCATCGCGGCCAAGCCCTTTGCCTGCGAGGAGCTGAAGGAACTGAACAACTCGGCCGCCGAGATGAAGCAGAACCTGGCCAACCCGGGTCTGGCCATGGCCGGTTCGGTGACCGCCGCGCACCTCGCACTGAATACGATGACGCTGGATCCCGACACCAAGCAGCCGAGCGCGCTGTCGGCCTATGTCTCGGTGGGATCACCCTCCCCGGTCATGCTCTGGGGCATGGCACAGGCCTCGATGCCGCCGCTGGCCGGCGTGACGCTGGCCGCCGATGGCAATATTGTTGCGCTGCCCCAGGAACTGGCGCCGACGCCTTTCCCGCTGGAGCTGAAGGCGGTGATGACCGCCAAGAGTCTGGCGCTCGCCACCAGCGACATCGATGACGCGCGTCTGAGCTCCGCAGCCACGGTGGCCGAACAGGCCGATGGCACGGTGCTGCGCTACGGCGTATCCGGCGCCTTCTTCCAGTTGCTGGCCGACAACATGCCGGACCCCAGCGGCCAGGACGGCGTCGACGAGCAGATGGCCAAGGATGCCAAGCGCGGTCGCGAAATGATCGCCTCGATGGGCAAGGTCATCCGCGATCTGGACGTGCGCATGGTGTTCACCGACCGCGGCATCGAAGTCGTCGAGACCATCCGCCGCAACTGATCCATCCGCGCCTGGAAGCGCCGTCAGCGGCGCTTCCAGGCCTCAGGATGCTGCACCTCAGCGGGCCCGCTGCAACCACCGGGCCCGTCGCCTTACCAGATGCGCACGCGCTCCGCCGGCGGCAGATACAGCGCATCGCCTTCCTTCACCTCGAAGGCGCGATACCACTCGTCCAGATTGCGCAGCGGCCCGTTGATGCGGTAGCGCGGCGGCGAGTGCGGATCGACGCGCAACATGTTGATCAAAGCCTCGTCACGGTACTTGGCCTTCCACACCTGCGCCCAGGCCAGGAAGAAGCGCTGATCGCCGCTCAGTCCGGCGATCTCGGGCGCCGCTTTTCCGTCCAGCGACAGCTGATAAGCGGTGTACGCCATCGACAAACCGCCGAGATCGCCGATGTTCTCGCCCAGCGTCAGCTGGCCGTTGACGCAGTGCCCTTCCAGCGGGCAATAGGCGGCGTACTGGGCCGCCAGCGCACGCGTGCGTTCCTCGAAGCGCTTGCGATCGGGATCGGTCCACCAATTGCGCTGGATGCCGGCGTGATCGGATTTGGAGCCCTGATCGTCAAAGCCGTGGCCCATCTCGTGGCCGATCACCGCGCCGATGGCGCCGTAATTGACCGCCGGATCGGCGTTCAAATCGAAGAACGGCGGCTGCAGGATCGCGGCCGGGAACACGATCTCGTTGAAACCGGCGTTGTAGTAGGCATTGACCGTGTGCGGCGTGATGAACCACTCGTCCTTGTCGGTCGCCCGGCCCAGGCGCGCGGCCTGGTCGTCCAGATAGAACTGACGCAGCGCGCGCACATTGGCCAGCAGGTCGTCGGCAACGATGTTGACCTTGCTGTAGTCACGCCATTTCGACGGATAGCCGACCTTGGGCCGGAAGCTGGCCAATTTCTTGTAGGCCTCTTCCTTGGTCTCGGCGCCCATCCAGTCGAGCTTCTCGATGTTCTGGCGCAGCGCCTTGCGCAGATTCTCCACCAGCGCTTCCATCGCTGCCTTCGCTTCCGGCGAGAAATGGCGCGCCACGTACTCGCGGCCGATGACGTCGCCGAAGCCGCTCGGTGCCGACACCATGCCCACGGCGCGCTTCCACAGATCGCGCTGCGCCTTCTGGCCCGACAGCACCTTGCCGTTGAAGTCGAAACTGGCCGCATCCAGCTCGCTGCTGAGCAGTTCGGCATTGTTGTCGATGGCGTGGAAGCGCAGGTAGTCGCGCCAGACCTCGATCGGCGTGTCGCGCACGATCTGGATGATCGGCGCCAGCGCACTGGGCGTAGACACGTTCACTTGCTTCGGCGGCGTGATCCCGGCGGCCGCCAGATGAGCCGCCCAGTCATAGCCGGGATACTGCTTGCCGAGCTCGTCGAAGGCCGTCAGGTTGTAGGTCTTGTCGCGATCGCGCAGGTCCGCGCGGTTCCAATGGTGTTTGGCAATCCGGGTTTCCAGCGCGAGGATCGCCTGCGCGCGCTCCTCCGCTTTGTCCACATCGGCATAAGCGAGCATCCGCGCGATGTGCTTGACGTAGGCGGCGCGGATTTCCTTCGAGCGCGCGTCCTCGCCCAGATAAAACTCCTTGTCCGGCAGGCCCAGACCACCGACGCCGATGCCGAGCAGATAACGATCCGGGTTCTTGCGATCGAGGCCGATGCCGCCACCCAGCGGTGAGCTGGTGCCAAGCAGCGCCGCGCGGCCGAAGGCCGTGGTCAGCGCGGCCTGCGAGTCGATCGCGGCAATCTCATCGAGCAGCGGACGCAGGGGCTCGATGCCGGCGGCATCGCGGGCCTGCGTGTTCATGTAGCTGCGATAAAGATCGCGGACCTTCTGCGCATCGCTGCCGGCCTCGGCATCCTGCGCCGCCATCGCCTCGACGATCTCGCGCACGTCGATCTCGGCCTGGTCGCTCAGCGTGGTGAACGAGCCGTAGCGGGTCTCGTAATCCTTCAGCTGGTAGCCATCGAACCAGACGCCGTTGGCGTAGCGATCGAAATCGTCGCCGGCCTTGACCGACAGATCCCGATTCGAGAGCTCGATCCCGAAGTCCCCCAAGACCGCCTTGCCGGACTCGGCGTAGCTCAGGGGCGCCTGCAGCGCGAGCCAGAGACAGGACAACAAGGCAGTTCTTTTCATGAGGGGTCTCGCCAGCGTAGGAGCGCGCAGGGTAGTCAGGCTTGCGTCAAGCGCATGTGCCAGAGGTTGGTTGGCCCAGGCGGCGCGGCGCCGAGGCTGCCGCAGCCGGCTGTCCACAGCGAATGTGGGCAAGGCTGTGGATAGCGCTGGGGACAACTACGCTTGGGCGCGTGCGGACGCGCTGGCCGATGCCTTGCTCGAAGATTCGTCAACGCGGCCCGGCGGCTTGTCCACCGATGCTGTGGACAAGGGTGTGGATATCCCCTGGACCGCGGCGCTGCAGCCCGTCAGGACGCGCCGTCTGTCGCCTTGGCGATTCCCTGAGCACTTGTGCGAAATGACCAACAATCAATTACTTAGACTTTGGACGGTGGCGACGATCAAAGGCCGATGCTGGTGCGGCCGGCAAGCAGTCACCTGTGCACAGATGCGCTCGGTGATCCCCTGAGCAACCCTGCAGAACAAGCGCTTGGCGGCGCAATCTGCAGGCGCGCCGAGCTTTGGCGGCTAAGCCCGCAGCCCGACTGGGGTTGCAGGCCGCCGCCCGTAGCCTGTGGATAAGCCTGTGGAGAAGCGCCTGAATCGGCACCAAGACGCTCTGCCCTAGTCGCGCTTACTCGTTTTGCAAACTGGCGCGTCCCGAGTCCCGAGTCCCGAGTCCCGGGTCCCGGGTCCCGGGTCCCGAGTCCCGCGTCCCGCGTCCCGAGTCCCGAGTCCCGAGTCCCGAGTCCCGAGTCCCGGGTCCCGAGTCCCGGGTCCCGAGTCCCGAGTCCCGAGTCCCGAGTCCCGAGTCCCGAGTCCCGAGTCCCGAGTCCTGACGCACCCATGCTTGGCAAGCGGTTCCCAAGCTCACACCTGACGCAGATACCACTCGTATTCGAGCGTGGTCACTTCGCGATAGAAGCTGCGTTGCTCCTTGAGCTTCTGTTGGCCGTAAATGTGGCGGAACTGCCGGCCGAAGGTGTCGGCGATGAATTCGCTGGCCATAAAGTCCGCAATGGTGTCGCGCCAGTACAGACTGCGCGATTCGGTTTGCTCGTAGGCATTGCCGATGATCGGCGGACCCGGATCGGCGCCGGTTTCCAGGCCATGCAGCATGCCGGCCAGCACGGCGGCGGTGACCAGATAGGGATTGGCATCGGCGCCGGCGATGCGGTGCTCGATGCGCGTGTTGGCGGCGTCGCTGTGCGGGATGCGCATCGCCACCGTGCGGTTGTTGTAGCCCCAGCAATCATTGAGCGGCACAAAGGCATTCAGCACGAAGCGCCGGTAGCTGTTGGCATGCGGCGCGTACATCAACATACAGTCACGTGCGGTCCGCTGCAGGCCGCCGATCGCCGCCAGCATCGCCGGCGAGGGCGACTCCGGCGTTCCGGCAAACAAATTGCGGCCTTCCTTGTCGAGCAGACTGACGTGGATATGGGTGCCGCTGCCGGCCTGATCGACAAAGGGCTTGGCCATGAAACTGGCGATCATCTTCTGTTGACCGGCGACCGCCTTGATCGCGCGTTTCAAGTAGATGGCGTCATCGCAGGCGGCGAGCGCGTCGGCGCGATGCTTGAGGTTGATCTCGAACTGACCCGGCGCGTACTCGGCTACGGCGGTATCGGCGGGAATCGCCTGCGCGCGGCAGACATCCGCCAGCACATCGGTAAAGGTCTGGTAATCGTTCAGGTCTTCCATGTAGTAGACCTGGGTCGTCCGGTTGCGCTGCCCGGTGGCCGGGTTGATCGAAGTCTGCGGACGACCATCGATCATCAGTTCGGCATCGAGCAGATAGAACTCCAACTCCACCGCCACCACCGGCGTCAGCCCCAGCGCCTGATAGCGCATGAGCACGCGCCGCAGCACTTCGCGCGGATTGGCGATGAACTGCCCGCCGCCGGCGTCCTCCATGCTGAGCAACAACTGACCCATCGGCTTGCGCTGCCAGGGGATCGGTCGCAAGGTGCCAGGCACCGGGCGACAGATGCGGTCCTCGTCGCCGATGTCGTAGCCGAGTCCGGTTTCCTCGACCGTGTTGCCGGTGATGTCGGTCGCGATCAGCGACATCGGCAGGCACACGCCGGACTCGTACACCTTGCCCAAGGCCTCGCGGGTGATGCGCTTGCCGCGCAGCAGACCGTTCAGATCGGGCAGAATCAGGTCGACCATCTCGCAGCCCGGAATCTGCTGCAGCACCGCGGCATCGGCGGGGGGAATGCTGTACTCGGTCATGATCGACGCGCTCTCGGGTGGACGTCCGATGCTAACAGAGCGTACGCGGCCGTAAAAAATACTCATCGCTGGTGGACGCCATCGGCTGCTCTTGTAGCCGGATAACCCGGTGCGTGCGCGCCAAAGCTGGCGCGGTCCGCCGCGAGCGACGCCGATCGCGCGCCAGAGCGGGCGGTCTCTGTTGAAAAAATCAATCAGTCCGCGTACCTTGCGGCGACTCGAAGCGAGAGCCCGTATGGCGATACCTGCGCTCATCGGTGTGCCTTGTGATCGCAAGATCATCGGCCCGCATCCCTTCCATGCGGTCGGCGAGAAATACCTCCGCGCGCTCACCGATACCGGCATCGGCACACCGCTCTTGCTGCCCTCGCTGCAGCCACCGATCGATCTGGCGGCGCTGCTGCCCTCGCTCGACGGCATCCTGCTGACCGGCTCGCACAGCAATATCGAGCCACACCATTACAGCAACGAAGCCAGCTGGGACGGCAATCTGCACGACCCGCATCGCGACGCCAACACGCTGTCGCTGGTGCAGATGGCGGTGCAGGCGGGCGTCCCGCTGCTGGCGGTTTGCCGCGGCATGCAGGAAGTGAACGTGGCCTATGGCGGCACCTTGATCCAGAAGGTGCATGAAACCGCCCCGTACCAGGACCATCGCGAGGACACCACGCAGCCGCTCGACGTCCAGTACGGCCCGGCGCATCGCCTCGACCTGACGCCGGGCGGCTGGCTGGCCGGGATCGCGGGCAGCCTGAGCGTCGAGGTCAACTCGCTGCACGGTCAGGGGATCGGCCGAGTCGGGGCAGGTCTGCTGGTGGAAGCACGCGCGCCGGACGGACTGGTGGAGGCCGTGCGCCTCGACGATCCCGACCGTTTCCTGCTCGCCGTGCAGTGGCATCCGGAATGGAAAGTCTGCGACAACCCTTTCTACCGCGGCATCTTCGAGCGCTTCGGCGCCGCGGTGCGCAAGCGCAATCAGGCGAGACGCTGACCATGGCACGCAAGAAAACCAGCAAGCGGCCCTCCGAGGCCGAGCAGCAGGAAAGCACGCTCAAGCAGTGGCTGAAGGAACGCCGCATCACTGAAGTCGAGTGCCTGGTGCCGGATCTGACCGGCAATGCGCGCGGCAAGATCATTCCCGCCGCCAAGTTCTCGCACGATTACGGCACGCGCCTGCCGGAAGGGATTTTTGCCACCACGGTCACCGGCGACTATCCCGATGAGTACGACGAGATCGTCGCGCCCTCGGATTCGGATATGTATCTGCGCCCGGACGCCGACACCGTGCGCATGGTGCCGTGGGCGGGCGACCCCACCGCGCAGATCATCCACGACTGCTACACCCGCGACGGCCGCGCGCATGATCTTGCCCCACGCAACGTGCTGCGGCGCGTGCTGGCGCTATACGAGGGCCTGGGGCTGCGGCCTATCGTTGCGCCGGAACTCGAGTTCTTCCTGGTGCAGAAAAACACCGACCCCGATTTTCCGCTGCAGCCGCCCGCCGGTCGCTCCGGCCGGCCGGAAACCGCGCGTCAGAGCTATTCCATCGATGCGGTCAACGAGTTCGATCCGATCCTCGATCTGATGTACGACTACGCCGAGACCATGGAACTCGACGTCGACACGCTGATCCACGAATCCGGCGCCGGCCAGCTGGAAGTCAACTTCGAGCACTCCGATCCGCTGTCCCGTGCCGATCAGGTCTTCCTGTTCAAGCGCAGCATGCGCGAAGCCGCGCTGCGCCACGGCGTCTACGCCACCTTCCTGGCCAAACCGATGGAGAACGAGCCGGGCAGCTCCATGCATATCCATCAAAGCCTGGTGGATGCCGACGGCGACAATGTCTTCGCCGGCGACAAGCCGGGGCAGCACAGCGATCTGTTCATGCATTACCTCGGCGGCCTGCAGAAGTACGTGCCGATGGCGATGCCCTTCTTCGCGCCGAACGTCAACTCCTACCGACGCCTCGCCATTGGCCAGGTGGCACCGATCAATGTGCAGTGGGGCTATGACAACCGCACCTGCGGCCTGCGCGTGCCGATGGACAGTCCGGAGAACACCCGGGTCGAGAGCCGTTTCGCCGGCTCGGACGCCAACCCCTATCTGGCCATGGCGGCCACGCTGGCCTGCGGCTACCTAGGCATCGTCGAGAAGCTGACGCCAAGTGAACCGATGGCCGGCAGCGCCCAGGACAAGGGCTTCGGCCTGCCGCGCTCGCTGGAGGACGCACTGCTGGGACTCAAGTCGTGCACGGTGCTGCGCAAGCTGCTCGGCGAGCGCTTCGTGGATTGCTATGCCGCCGTCAAGGGCAAGGAGTACGAAACCTATCTGCGGGTCATCAGTTCCTGGGAGCGTGAATTCCTGCTGTTGACCGTTTGATCCGCGCACGCATCCAGACCCACACTGCGTTCAGCCCCGGCCGGACGCGCCGCCTCCCGGAGTAACCATGACCGACATCCGCACCTTGCAGCAGTTGGACGCCGCCTATCACCTGCATCCCTTCAACGACAACGCGGCGCTGGCCAAACGCGGCACCCGTCTGCTGACGCGCGGCGAAGGCGTGTACGTGTGGGACGCCGAGGGCAACAAGCTGCTGGATGCCTTTGCCGGTTTGTGGTGCGTCAATATCGGCTACGGTCGGCCCGAGTTGGGCGCCGCTGCGGCCCGCCAGATGACCGAGCTGGCCTACTACAACAGCTTCTTCCAGTGCACTACCGAGCCCACGATCAAGCTTGCCGCCAAGCTCGCCGAGCTCACGCCCTACGATCTGAACCACGCGTTCTTCGCCAACTCCGGGTCTGAGGCCAACGACACCATCCTGCGCATGGTGCGGCACTTCTGGGCGGTGCAGGACCGTCCGCACAAGAACATCGTCATCGGCCGCCACAATGGCTATCACGGCTCCACCGTGGCCGGCGCCAGTCTGGGCGGCATGAAAGGCATGCACGCCCAGGGCGGACTGCCGATCCCCGACATCCACCACATCGACCCGCCCTTCTGGTTTGCCGATGGCGGCGATCTGTCGCCAGAGGAATACGGCCTGGTGGCAGCGCGCCGCCTGGAACAGAAAATTCTGGAACTCGGCCCGGATCGCGTCGCCGCCTTCATCGGCGAACCGATCATGGGCGCAATCGGCGTCTACATCCCGCCGATGAGCTACTGGCCGGAAATCGAGCGCATCTGCCGCCAGTACGACGTGCTGCTGATCGCCGACGAAGTCATCTGCGGATTCGGACGCACCGGCGAGTGGTTCGGCTCGCAGTACTTTGGTTTCCGTCCCGACATCATGACCATCGCCAAGGGGCTGACTTCCGGCTACATCCCGCTCGGCGCGGCGATGTTCAATGATCGCGTCGCCAGCGTGCTGGCCAACCAGGGCGGCGAACTGGCGCACGGCTACACCTATTCCGGCCACCCGGTGTGCTGCGCGGTGGCGCTGGAGAACCTGCGCATCCTGCAGGAGGAAGGCATCGTCGATACCTGCAAGCGCGACACCACGGCCTATCTGCGGCAGCGCTGGCTGGAACTCGGCGAGCACCCGCTGGTGGGCGAGGCCCGCATCGCCGGCATGGTCGGCGCACTCGAACTCGTCCCTGCCAAACCGCAGCGCAAGTTCTTCGCCGAGCGTGGCAAAGTCGGTGTACGCTGTCGCGATATCGCGCTGAAGAATGGCTTGATCCTGCGCGCCACCTACGACTCGATGCTGCTGTCGCCGCCGCTGATCATCAATCGCGCGCAGGTCGACGAGCTGGTCGACAAGGCCTGGCGCTCGCTGGATGAAACCGCCAAGGAGTTCGCCATCCGCTGAACCTGCCGACCACCGCGCAATCCCTTGAACCTGAGCACCGACGCACCACCGTCGAACCCCATGAGGAGCCCTGCGATGAAACTTCGCTTCAGTCTGATTGCGCTGGCCTGTGCCGGCATCCTGTCCTGCAGCAAGGATGAGCCCCCCGCGCCGGCGGCCGCACCCGGCCCTGCTCCGGCGCCCAGCGCCGCGCCCGCCGAGGAGGCCAAGGTACTCAATGTGCTCAATTGGTCCGATTACATCGACGAGCACACCATCGAAAACTTCGAGAAGGAGACCGGCATCAAGGTCACCTACGACGTCTTCGACAGCAACGAAGTACTCGAAGCCAAGTTGATGACCGGCAACTCGGGCTATGACGTCGTCGTCCCTTCGCTGACCTTCCTCGCACGGCAGATCAAAGCCGGCGTGTTCATGCCGCTCGACAAGAGCAAGCTCAGCAACCTGGGCAATATGGATCCGCAAATCCAGGGCCTGATTGCGCAGAACGATCCGGACAATGCGCACGCCGTCAATTACCTGTGGGGCACCACCGGTGTGGGTTATAACGTCGACAAGGTCCGGGAACGCCTCGGAGACAATGCGCCGGTCGATGATCTCAAGATTTTCTTTGATCCCGAGATTGTGTCCAAACTGACCGACTGCGGCGTCTATGTCCTCGACACGCCCTCGGAGATACTGCCGATGGCGCTCGATTATCTGGGCGAGGAGCCGAACAGCTTCGACCCGGCCGTCATCCAGAAAGGTGTGGATCTCATGCTCAAGATCCGCCCCTACATCACCCAATTCCATTCCTCGCAAGTGGTCGACGCGCTCGCCAACGGTGATGCTTGCCTGGCGTTGGCCTGGTCCGGCGACGTCCTGCAGGCGGCCGCCCGCGCGGATGAAGCCGGCAAAGGCGTGCATGTCGATTACGCCATTCCCAAGCAGGGCGCCCCGGTGTGGTTCGACATGATGGCGATCCCGAAAGACGCCCAACATCCCAACAACGCGCACCTCTTTATCAATTATCTGTTGCGGCCCGAGGTAATGGCGAAGATTCAGGACTACGTCGCCTACGCCAGCGGCAATCTCAAGGCCAAAGAGTTGATCAAGCCGGAAATTCGCGACGACCATCGCATTTATCCGGTGCCCGAAGTGCAGGCCACCCTGTACAACCTGGCAGTGCTGCCGCCTGAGATTGATCGCATCTTCAATCGCGCCTGGACGACGATCAAGACCAGCCAGTAGCACGAAGCGCAGCGGTACGCCCTGCCCTGGCCTTGCCAGGGCAGCCCCTGCAGTGACTGGAGTTCTGATCTCATGGCAGCGACGATGTCCACCCCGCCCACCGCATCCACCCCGGGCGGGCGCCCCGACAAACGTGGCGTCGATGATTATTTGGTCATCGATGCTGTGCGCAAGGAATTTGACGGCTTCGTCGCCGTCGACGACGTCAGCATCAAGATTCGCCAGGGCGAGATCTTCGCCCTGCTCGGCGCCTCCGGCTGCGGCAAATCGACCTTGCTACGATCCTTGGCCGGATTCGAGAAGCCCACCGCCGGACGCATCATCCTCGCCGGGCAGGACATGACCGCGCTGCCGCCCTACGATCGACCGATCAACATGATGTTCCAGTCCTATGCGCTGTTTCCGCATATGACCGTCGAACAGAATGTCGCCTTCGGTCTGAAGCAGGACAAAGTCCCCAAGGACACGCTCGAGAAGCGAGTGGCCGAGATGCTCGCACTGGTGCAGATGACCCGCTACGCCAAGCGCAAGCCGCATCAGTTGTCCGGCGGTCAGCAGCAGCGTGTCGCGCTCGCGCGCTCCCTCGCCAAAGGCCCGAAACTGCTGCTGCTCGATGAACCGATGGGCGCGCTCGACAAGAAACTGCGCTCACAAATGCAGCTGGAACTGGTCGACATCATCGAGAAGCTGGGCGTGACCTGCGTGATGGTGACCCACGATCAGGAAGAAGCCATGACCATGGCGCACCGGATCGCCATCATGGAAGCCGGCCGCATCCGCCAGATCGGTTCGCCGGACGAGATCTACGAGCAGCCCAATTCGCGCTACACCGCCGAGTTCATTGGCTCGGTCAATTTGTTCGAGGGCAAGATCGACAAAGACGAAAAGGATTACATCACGATCGCCAGCCCCCAACTGGCCCACCCGATCTACGTTGCCCACGGCGTCACCGGATTCTCCGGGATGGATGTCGCCTTTGCCCTGCGGCCGGAAAAAGTCCGCATCAGCAAGGAAGAGCCCGTCGAAGCCCACAACAAGGCGCGCGGTACCATCGAGGATATCGCCTACTTCGGCAGTCATTCCGTCTATCACATCCGCCTCGCCAGCGGCATGAAGGTGATGTGCAACTTCGTCAATCAGCAGCGCTGGGCGTCCGAAGGATTCACCTGGAATGATGCCGTTTGGGTGTCCTGGGGTGATCTCGAAGGCGTGGTGCTGACGTCATGAGCGCATTCACCGCCCGTCTGCTCCGCTATCTGCCCGGAAAGCGCTGGGGATTGATCTCGGCGCCCTATCTGTGGCTGCTGATGTTCTTTGCGATCCCCTTCTTGATCGCGCTGAAGATCTCCTTCGCCAAGGCGGCCATCGCAATGCCGCCGTACACCGATGTGCTGTATTGGGTCGATGGCTTTCCGGTCATCAAACTGCGCGGTGAGAATTACCTGTTTCTGCTCGGCGACAGCATTTATCTGAATGCCTATCTGAGCTCATTGAAGATTGCCGTGGTCTCCACCCTGCTGTGTCTGGCCATAGGCTACCCCATGGCCTACGCCATTTCGCGGCTGCCGCCCTCGTCGCGCAACATCGCGCTGTTGCTGGTGATCCTGCCCTCGTGGACGTCTTTCCTGATCCGCATCTACGCTTGGGTCGGCATCTTGAAGCCCAATGGCTTGATCAACAACTTCTTGATCAACATCGGACTGATCAGCGAACCGCTCAAACTGCTGCACACCCCGATTGCGGTTTACATCGGCATTGTTTATGCCTATCTGCCGTTCATGGTGCTGCCGCTGTACACCAATCTGGTCAAGCACGACCATCGCCTGCTGGAGGCGGCATCTGATCTCGGCGCGCGGCCTTGGCAGGCATTTCTCAAAGTCACGCTGCCGCTATCGAAAGCCGGCATCATCGCCGGCTGCATGCTGGTAGCGATTCCGGTGGTCGGTGAGTTCGTCATACCAGAAATGCTGGGCGGACCGGACACTTTGATGATCGGCCGCGTGCTGTGGCAAGAGTTCTTCAACAACCGCGATTGGCCAGTCGCATCCGCGGTGGCGATGGTGATGCTGGGCATCCTGATCGTCCCGATCGTGATTTTCCATCGGGCGCAGCAGAAAGAGATGGAAGGAAAGCTGACATGAAGCCGGTCATCGGGATTCTGGCTGGCAACCGCCCGTCACAAGCTGGAGAGACGCCATGAGCCAGACGCGCAACTCCAAATGGGGATGGCTGTTTCTCGGCGGCGGCTTCTTCTTTCTCTACGCCCCCATGCTCAGCCTGATCGTCTACTCTTTCAACGAGAACCGTCTGGTCACGGTGTGGTCTGGGTTTTCAACCAAGTGGTACGGCGCGCTGTTTGCCGACGATCAGATGCTAAGCGCCGCCTGGGTGAGTCTGCGCATAGCCTTTTATACCGCCTGTGCCTCGGTGGTGCTGGGCACGATGGCGGCGATGGTGTTGACACGGATGCGCAGTTTCCCTGGCAAGACGATTTTCAGCGCCATGATTACCGCGCCGCTGGTCATGCCGGAGGTGATCAGCGGTCTGTCTCTGCTGCTGTTGTTCGTGTCGCTGTCCACCTGGACCGGCTTTGACTTTGCGCGTGGCATGACCACCATCTGGATCGCACACGTGACGCTGTGCATGGCCTTCGTCACCGTGGTGATCAGTTCGCGCCTGGCGGAGCTCGATCGCTCGCTCGAAGAGGCAGCGATGGACCTGGGGGCCAATCGCATCAAGGTCTTTTTCGTCATCACACTGCCGATCATTTCGCCTGCGCTGATTTCAGGCTGGCTGCTCGCGTTCACGCTGTCGCTCGACGATCTGGTGCTCGCCAGCTTTGTGTCGGGTCCCTCGTCGACCACGCTGCCGATGCAGGTGTTCTCCTCGGCGCGCATGGGCGTGAGTCCCAAAATCAATGCCTTGGCGACGATTTTGATCTGCACCGTGTCGACCATCGGCGTCATTGGCTGGTACTTCATGCAGCGCGCCGAGCGCAAGCGCAATCGCGAGATGCAGCTGGCGGCGAAGCAGTAAGGCGGCCGCCCTCCAGTCCGCGCACAGGCCATCGTGACCTCAGTCACGGCTGTGCATCCCATCCGCCTCCGGTAGGATGCCGCAACTCAGGGTGGCCTGAGTCGCGTCCCAGCCGGAGGCACCATGAAGCGCTTGCTGACGTACACCGTGATGTGGAGTTCGCTGGCGCTGGCGTTCAGCGCGGCAGCGCGCGAGTCGGATCAGGAACCGGTGGATCCGGCGGAGTACCGTCCGCAGACGCTGCCGCCGCCGCGCCCGGCCCAGCGCGCAGGGGGCGTGTGGATCGAACGCGGCCCGGCACCCACGCAGTCCGCGCAAGTGGGCGTACCGCCCGATTTCGAGGTATCCGGCGCCATCCAGTCGATTGCGGCGCATCCTAGCAATGCCGACATTCTCTACATCGGTGCCGTCAACGGCGGTGTGTGGAAAACGACCAACGCTACCGCGGCGCGTCCAAGCTGGACGCCCTTGACCGACAACCTGCCCTCTCAGTCGATCGGCGCCATCGCTTTCGATCCGCTGGATGGCAACAACCAAACGCTGATTGCCGGAACCGGGCGGCTGAGCAATTTCGCGCAGCGCGGTGACGATGAGATCGGTGTGTATCGCACCACCAACGGCGGCAGCAGCTGGACGCAGCTTGGCACTACCGGCGCGACCAATTTGCTCGGTCAGAAGATCCTGGCGGTTGCCGCGCGCGGATCGGTGTTGATGGCGGCATCCAATACCAGCGGTCTGTACCGCAGTACCGACACCGGTGCCAGCTGGACGCTGGTGTCCGGCACCGGCAATGTTCCAGCCGGTCCAGCGCTAGATCTGGTCGGCGATCCCTTCAACAACAGCCGTTTCTATCTGTCGGTCGATGGCGCCGCGCCCAAGATTCTGCGCTCCGATGACAGCGGCGCCTCCTGGACCGATATCAGCGCTGGCGTCACCGGGCTCGGCACCAGTACGTCGCATCTGCGGCTCTCGGTGGGCGCCGGCGGTACGCTCTATGCCGCGGTGGTCAACACTGGCGTGATTGCCGGCGTGTTTCGCTCGACCAATCAGGGCGGCATCTGGACAGCGATGGACGTACCGCCAGTACATCCGGGCTCGCAGGGATTTCCGAACACGGCAATTCTGGCCGATCGCAACAACGCCAACATCGTCTACGTTTCCGGCGATCGCATTACCGTAAGCCCGTTTACCGGCAATATACGCCGGGGCGATGCCTCGGCGGCGGCCGGCTCACAATTTACCCCGATCATGGATGGCAACGCCGGCAATACTACCCCGCACGCCGATAGTCGTGCGATGGTGTTCGACGCTAACGGCAATCTGCTGGAATCTGACGACGGTGGCATTTACCGTCGCACCAATCCGACATCGAACGCCGGCACCTGGGTTTCGGTCATCGGCAACCTCAATGTCATGGAAGTCCATGATCTCGCTCACGACCGCGTCGCCGATATTCTGGTGATTGGCACACAGGACAATGGCACGCACATGCAACAAACCAACAGCAATCCGCGCTGGACCTTCATCAATGGCGGCGACGGTGGCGACGTCGCGATCGACGATGTTTCGCTGGCGGCGGCGGGCAGTTATCGCTTCATCAGCTCACAGAATCTGGGAGGTTTTCGCCGCGCCCAGTACAATGCCAGCAATAGCTTCGTCACCAATCTGAGCATGCCGTCCGGGGTGACCGATCCGCAGTTCGTCACGCCGCTGGAGCTCAATATCACCGATCGCTCGCGCTTGCTGGTGGGTGGCACCAATACGATTTACGAGTACAGCAGCGCCAACGCTGCCACGCCGGTGCTGACCTCGCTCGGCGGGCCTGGCGCCAATCGCAACGCGATGGCGTTTGGCGCCACCAACAGCAGCAATGCCGCCTACGTGGGCCGCTCGGCGGCGGTGCACAAGCGCTCCGGCAACGTCTTCGTCGCCACCGCCGCGCTGCCGGCCGGTGCCGCCACCATCACCGACGTCGCGATGGATCCCGACAATGATCAACTGGTGTACGCGATCGACGACAACCAGGTCTTTCGCTCCGCCGACGGTGGCGGTTCTTGGACCGACATCACCGGCAATTTGCCCAGCATCAGTTCCTTCGACTTCCGCACCATCGAATTTGTGCCGGGCACCAGCGGCGACCAGGTGATGCTCGGCACGCGATCGGGCGTGTACGCGGCGGCCAGCAACTCCAATGTCTGGTCGCTGTGGGGCAGCGGACTGCCGAATGTGCTGGTCTTCGATCTGCGCTACGTCAGCAGCAATCAGACCTTGTATGCCGGCACGCTGGGCCGCGGCGTGTGGAGCACCTCGATTCTCAGCGACGATTTGTTCCGCAACGGCTTCGAGTGACAGCGCTTGAGTGGCGCAGCGGCCAATCAGGTCCTGCGCCGCCTCAGCCCAGATCGCCCCAGGCGGCCTGCAGCGCGGCGAGTGCCGCCAGCCCTGCCGTTTCGGTGCGCAGGATGCGCGGCCCCAGGCGTATGCCGAGAAAGCCGCGGCGCTGCAGCAGCGCGACTTCGTGCTCGGCAAATCCGCCTTCCGGACCGATCGCGATAACGACCCGACCGGCCGGCGCCGTGCCCTGCAATCCCTGCTCAGCGCAGGGGTCCAGCAGCAGCTTGCAGGCGGCGGGATCGGCTGTCGCCGCCCACTCGGGCAGCGCCAGCGGGCTCGCCAGGCGCGGCAGACGCGCCCGACCACACTGCTCGCAGGCCGATTGCAGCACCTGTCGCCAATGGCTCACGCGACGCTCCTCGCGCTCACCGCTGAGTCGCACTTCGCTGCGCTCGGTCATCAAGGGTTGGATGCCGCTTACACCGAGTTCCGTGGCCTTCTGCAATACCCAGTCCATCTTCTCGCCGCGACACAGGCCCTGGGCGAGGGTGATGTCCAGGGGGGATTCGCTGGCGACTGCCGCCGATCCCAGGATTTCCACCTCTACGCCGCGCTTGGCCAGCGTCAGCAAGCGCACGCGATAGTCGTGGCCGTCACCGTTGAACAGCTGCGCTTCGTCGCCTTGCTGCAATCGCAGCACGCGCGTCCAGTGATGGCTCAGCGCTTCCGACAACTGCACGCGCTGAGCGCCGTCAAGCGGGCCGTCATGGAAGCCTCGTACCGTGCGCATCAATGCTCCTCGACCGCTTGCAGGACTTGCGGTCCGCCCAGTTGCTGCATTTGCTGAATGATCCAGCTTGCCCGACTGTGCAGGTAGGGCGTGGGCTGATCGGCGCGCCGGCGCCGCGGATCTGGCAGGGTCGCCACCATCAGGGCCAACTGGTACGGCGAGAGCGCCGCACATTCGCGACCAAAACGCTGCATGCAGGCACCGCAAAATCCGAACAGGCCCTCGCCGGTTTCAGCGAGGTTGAGGTACATCTCGAGGATGCGCCGCTTCGGCCAGAGCGCCTCGATCAGGCCGGTGAACCAGACCTCCAAGCCCTTGCGCAGCCAACTGCGTCCGGTCCACAGAAACAGGTTCTTTGCCACCTGCTGACTGATGGTGCTGGCGCCGCGCATGCGCGCGCCCTCCTCCGCGGCGTCCAGAGCCTTCTGGATCTCCACCGTGTCGAAGCCATGGTGCTCGACGAAGCGCTGATCCTCCGAGGCGATCACCGCGACCGGCAGGTACGGGCCATAGCGTTCAAGCGGACACCAGAGGTGGTCGACGTGATAGCTGCGGTTGCCGGCGCTGCGCGCCTCGATCAGCCGCTGCAGCATCACGCCCGAGATCGGTGGATTGGCCCAGCGCAGTACCAGCACCAGCAGGACGCTGAGCAGGACTGGTGTCAGCAGCAACCACAGCACCCAGCGCCGCCAACGACGTCTGGGTGCGTGCTGGGCCGCTGACCGGCGCCGCGCCATGCGCTCTAGATCAGCGCCGCTGACTCAACCATTGATGGATCGTCGGCGCGACTTCCCGCTGCGCGCGACCCGAGACGTAGATGCCGATGTGGCCACCCTTGAAAGCCAGCACCGTGTAGTCCTTGGTGCCGACCTTGGACTTCAGCGGAATCGACGCACTGGGCGGCACCAGATGGTCCTGCTCGGCATAGATGTTCAGAACCGGCATGGTGATGCGCTTGAGATCGACCGGGCGCTCACCGATGCGCAAACCGCCCTCGATCAGCTTGTTGCCCTGATAGAAGTCGCGAATGAACTCGCGGAAGGCCTGGCCCGCCTGGTTGGGCGAATCGAAGATCCACTTCTCCATGCGCAGGAAGTTCTCGAGCTCGGCTTTATCGTCGAGGATGTCGACCAGCCCCACATACTTCTGATGATTGAGCCGGAAAGGCTTCAGAGTGAGATAGCACCAATTCATCAGATCGCCCGGCACATTGCCGAGGGTGTCGACGAAGAGATCCACGTCCATCGCCTGCGTCCAGTGCGACAGCATGTTGTCCGGCGTGTGGAAGTCGACCGGCGTGACCATCGTGATCAGGTTCTTGACCTTCTCCGGATAGATCGACGCAAAGCAGAGCGAAAAGGCGCCGCCCTGGCAGATGCCCAGGATGTTGATGCGGTCGAGTTGGTGACGACGCGCGACCACGTCCACGCAGCGACGGATGTAGCCGTTGATGTAATCGTCCAGCGAGAGATAGCGATCGGCTGCGTCCGGGTAGCCCCAATCGATCAGGTACACGTCCTCGCCCTGCGCGAGCAGATTGCGCACCAGCGAGCGATCTGCCTGCAGATCGGTCATAAAGGGCCGATTGACCAGCGCGTAGACAATCAGGATCGGCGTCTTGTTGGTCGGTGCCTTGTCGCCCTTGAAGCGATACAGCACCAGTTTGTCTTCGCGGTAGACGGCTTCCTTCTCGGTGGCGCCATAGTGCACATCATCGACTTGGCGCAGTACCTGGGTCGCGGCAGTCAATTTCTGGCCATAGCGCGCCACTTCGTCGAGGGCGGCCTTCGGATCGATACGCAAGGGTCCCATGGCGCTCAGCTCCGGTTACGAGTGGAAGTCTTGCTGGCCGGCGCGGCGACGCGCTTGGCAGCGGCTTTGGGCTTGGCGGACGCGCGCGGCTTCGGCGCACGTTTCGCCGGCGCCTCCGCGACGGGCTCAGCCTCGACCGGGATCGGCGTCGCCACCGAGGCGGCATCGACATTGGCCTGATTCAATCGCTCCTCCAGCTCCGCGATGCGTCGACGCATCTCGTGCAGCCGCTGATGGACGGTGTCGAGTTCGCTGCGCACCGGCATGCCGAGCGCCCCGGTCGTTTGTTCGACCTGGGTTTGGATGGCCTGGCGCACGCGCATCTGGGCGTTCACCAAGGCGCCATAGACTTCGCGGAACTCATCCGACAGCGCGACTTCCGCATAGCCCTCTTCCGCGGCATCGACAAACACGTCATACAGACCGCGCAGGCTGGTGATCTCACGCCCCGGCTCGCTGCGCTCGGCCAGCTTGGATTCGAACTTGTCCAAACCCAGACGACTGGCCTTGTACATCAGCACCTGATAGCGCGTGTTCTGGTCCTGATAGTCGGCCACCGCGCGCGCCAGCGCCTGCTGCCGCTCTTGCGACTCGCGGGCGTAGCCAAAGGCTGGCAAGTCCATCCAGCTGCGGGCATCGGCCTCGATCGGCTTGGCCATCTTCATCCATTCGCGGTACAGGTCCTCGAAGCCGCGCGCGCCCTCGCTGCTGATGCCGCGCAGTGCATCGAGCACCGGATTCTGCGCCGGCGCCAGCCCGCCAAAAGCCTGTTCCAGCGCCGCGCGTATACCCGCCGGGGTCACCATATCGGGCTTGGACGACGCCAACTGGCCAATCACGCCCTGCATGAATTCGGCGAACTGACGGGCGCCGCCCACTACTTTGTCGAGCACCTCATTGCCGCTGTCGCGCGGCGCGATCAGCTTCATCCAGGCGTCAAAACCCTCTTGCACGGGGTTGCTGGACTTGCCAGCGCCGCGCGCTGCATCGGTCCAGGCGGAGAAAAACTGCTTCTGCATGGATTGCCAATCGGGCATCCATGCGGCGTTGGGATCGGACATGGCCGCGCTCCAGCACAAAAGGTGGGCCGATGCTAACAGGGTGCTGCAGTGCAACGTAGCCATCGGCACGGCCTGCTTTGGTCGCAGGCCGAAAGCCAAAGCCCAGAAACGACAACGGGCCCAGCGGGCCCGTTGTCCACAGCGATGCGAGGCCGATCAGGCGGACGCGCCGCCCTGCTCGTCTTCGAACACGGCCTTGATCGACAGGCGGATGCGGCCCTGCTTGTCGACTTCCAGCACCTTGACGCGAACCAGATCGCCTTCCTTCAGCTTGTCCGACACGCGCTCGACGCGCTCGTTGGAGATCTGCGAGACGTGCACCAGACCGTCGCGACCCGGCAGGATGGTGACGAAGGCACCAAAGTCCATCAGCTTCGCGACCTTGCCCTCGTAGATCCGACCCGGCTCGACGTCGGCCGTGATCTGCTCGATGCGCTTGCGCGCGGCATCGGCGGCCGCCTGGTTGTTCGAGGCGATCGTGATCGTGCCGTCGTCCTGGATGTCGATGATCGTGCCGGTCTCCTCGGTGATCGCGCGGATGGTGACGCCACCCTTGCCGATCACGTCGCGGATCTTGTCCGGATGGATCTTCATCGTGAACAGACGCGGCGCGTAGGTGCTCATTTCCGGACGCGGAGCATCGATCACCTTGGCCATCTCGCCGAGGATGTGACGACGACCCTCGCGGGCCTGCGTCAGCGCCACCTTCATGATCTCTTCGGTGATGCCGTCGATCTTGATGTCCATCTGCAGCGCGGTGATCCCTTCCCAGGAACCCGCCACCTTGAAGTCCATGTCGCCGAGGTGATCTTCATCGCCGAGGATGTCGCTGATCACGGCAAAGCGATCACCTTCCTTGATCAGGCCCATGGCGATACCCGCCACCGGCGCCTTGATCGGCACACCGGCGTCCATCAGTGCCAGCGAGGAACCGCACACCGAGGCCATCGAACTCGAACCATTGGACTCCGTGATCTCGGAGACCACGCGAACCACATACGGGAACTCTTCGATCTTCGGCATGATCGCCGCGACACCGCGCTTGGCCAGACGGCCGTGGCCGATCTCGCGACGCTTCGGCGCCAGCATGAAGCTGATCTCACCCACCGAGAACGGCGGGAAGTTGTAATGCAGCATGAAGGTTTCCTTGGACTCACCTTCCACTGCATCGACGATCTGCGCGTCTTTGCCGGTACCCAGCGTTACCGTGACGATCGCCTGGGTTTCGCCGCGCGTGAACAGCGCCGAACCGTGGGTGCGCGGCAGCAGGCCGGCACGCACGCTGATCGGACGAATGGTCACGGTGTCGCGACCGTCGATACGCGGACGGCCGTCGATGATGCGGCGACGCACCAGCGCGTACTCCAGATTCTCGAAGCTGCGCAGCACCTGAGCGTCGGTCCAGCCACCGGCGCTGGCCTTCTCGCCGCCCAGCGCTTCCAACGTGGCCGACTTGGCGGCAGACACCGCCGTGCGACGCTCTTGCTTCTCGCGGATGTCGTAGGCCGCATTCAGGGGGCCTTCGGCGACCTCGCGCACGGCAGCTTCCAGACCCGCGTGCTCGGCCGGCGGCGTCCAGGCAAAGGGCGTGACGCCCACTTCGGCCGCCAGTTCGCGGATCGCCTGGATCACGGCCTGCTGCGCGTTGTGGCCAAAGACCACGGCGCCCAGCATCACTTCTTCGCTGAGCAGGTGCGCTTCAGACTCGACCATCAGCACCGCCTTGTCGGTACCGGCGACCACCAGCTCCAGCTGCGAGCTCTTCAGCTGCTCGTTGGTCGGATTCAGCAGGTACTTGCCGTCGGCATAGCCCACCTTCGCCGCACCGATCGGACCGCCAAAGGGCAGTCCGGACAGCGTCAGCGCCGCCGACGCGCCGATCAGCGCCGGGATGTCGGCGTCGATCTCCGGATTCATCGACAGCACCGTGGCCATCACCTGCACGTCGTGGAAGAAGCCTTCCGGGAACAGCGGGCGAATCGGGCGATCGATCAGTCGCGAGGTAAGTGTCTCGCGCTCGGTCGGACGCCCCTCGCGCTTGAAGAATCCCCCAGGGATGCGGCCACCTGCGTAGAACTTCTCCTGATAGTTGACCGTCAACGGGAAGAAGTCTCGACCTTCCTTGGTCTTCTTGTCGGCCACCGCGGTGACCAGCACCACGGTGTCGCCCATGCTGACCATCACGGCAGCGGTTGCCTGCCGGGCAATCTCACCGGTTTCCAACGTAACCAGATGATCGCCGTACTTGAATTGCTTGGTGACCTTCGCCACTGGGGGATGTCCTTTCCTGGTTCTAAACGAATGTGTCGTGAGGCTCAGCGACGCAGGCCAAGCTTCTCGATCAGAGCGCGATAGCGCGCGTCATCTTTGCGCTTCAGATAGGCCAACAGCTGGCGGCGCTGATTGACCAGCTTCAGCAGACCACGACGCGAGTGGTGGTCCTTCTTGTGCGAGGCGAAGTGCGAGGACAGCTGCTCGATGCGGGCGGTCAGCAGGGCAACCTGCACTTCCGGCGAACCGGTGTCACCAGCGCTGCGCTGATGGGCCTGGATGATTTCACCGGTCTGGGTGGCATTCAGAGGCATGACGATCTCCTTGTCTTACTTGAGGACAGACGCGTAGCCCAGAGAGACGGACGCCTTCAATCCGATCTGACCGAGCAACGCGCGATAACCGGCTGGTTCATCCAGTCCGGGGCTCGCTTCTTGCGGTGACCCTGACACGGGCATCCACGCAAGAAAAAGCCGCGCATTGTAGGCGCGGGATCGCGAAAAGAACAAGGAAGATGGCGCCAAGCGGTGCGACCGCACGACTTGTCGATCGCAGGTAGCCCCGCTATGGTCCGCGCCGCCTTGAGGAGTCCCGCCGATGCGCAAGAAGACTGTGCTGGGTAACTGGAAGATGAACGGCAACTGCGCCGATGCCGAGCGCTGGGCGCTCGACGCAGCGCGCACGGCCGCCGGCGCAGCACACGTCGAGGTGGGCGTATTGCCGGCCTATGTGCATCTGGACTTGGTGCGCCGCTGCACCGCGGGTGCTTTGGCGTTTGGCGCGCAGGATGTCGCGGTTGAGCGCAATGGCGCCTACACCGGCGCGGTGTCTGCGGAAATGCTCAGCGATCTCGGCGCCACCTGGGTGTTGGTCGGGCATTCCGAACGTCGGCACGTCTACGGCGACAGCGACGAGGCGGTGGCGCGCAAATATGCCCGCGCACTGGAAGCTGGTCTGCACCCGGTGCTGTGCCTGGGTGAGACGCTGGCCGAGCGCGACGCCGGGCAGACCGAGGCCGTGGTGCTCCGGCAACTGAACGCCATCCTCGAACTATGCGGTGCGCAGAGCCTGAGCAGCGCCATCGTGGCATACGAACCGGTGTGGGCGATCGGCACCGGACGTACCGCCACGCCGGCACAGGCGCAACAGGTCCATGCATGCGTTCGTAGCGCAATCGCGAAACACGATGCTATGCTCGCCAGTCTCGTTCGGATCCTGTACGGCGGTAGCGTCAAGGGGTCGAACGCAGCGCAGCTGTTCAGCCAGCCCGATGTAGACGGCGGACTGATCGGCGGGGCCTCGTTGATACCGGAAGAATTCGCTGCCATCTGCCAGGCAGCCGACCAGGAAGGTTGAGCTCAAGTCCATGAAGATTGCGTTTGTTGTGTTGTATCTGGTGGTCACCATTGCGATGATCTCCTTCATCATGTTGCAGCGCGGCAGCGGAGCCAACGCGGGTTCGGGTTTCGGCGCGGGCGCCTCCGGCACGGTGTTTGGCGCGCGCGGTTCAGCCAACTTCCTGTCCAAGGCCACCAAGTGGCTGGCGGTCGCCTTCTTCGCGCTCTCGCTCGGCATGGCGGTGTATGAAACGCGTGTGGGAGTGGTCAAAGACACGAATGCCGATCTCGGCGTGATGGGGCAGCTTCCCGCTCCGACGACCGGCACCGCACCGGCAGCGACTGAAGTGCCGGCAGCCGCCACCGAAGTGCCGGCAGCCCCGGCTACGGGATCCGAGGCCGCAGTGCCTGGAGCGGATGCAAGCGCGGCGTCGACGCCTGTGGAGGCCGCACCTGCGGCAGCGCCGGCAGAAGCGGCACCTGCCCCGGCGGCGCCTGCCGAATCGGGCAAGTGACAGAGTTGATATAGTTCAAACCGAGTTTCAAGCCGACGTGGTGGAATTGGTAGACACACTACTTTGAGGTGGTAGCGGGGCAACCCGTGACGGTTCGAGTCCGTCCGTCGGCACCATTCATTGCGACCTCCGCAGCCCGGCTCCCAGCCGGGCTGCCGCTTCCAGGGGTCCGCATCGACCGGGAGACATCTAGGCATGGATCTGCAGCAATACCTCCCCATCGCCATCTTTCTGGCGGTTGCCACCGTGATCGGCATCGCCCTGCTCACCCTCGGCAGCCTGCTCGGGCCGCGTCGCCCTGACAGCGAGAAATTGTCGCCTTACGAGTGCGGCTTCGAGGCCTTCGAAGACGCGCGCATGAAGTTCGACGTGCGCTACTACCTGGTGGCGATCCTGTTCATCATCTTTGACCTCGAAATCGCCTTTCTGTTTCCGTGGGCCGTGGTGTTGGACCAGCTCGGCTGGGCTGCCATTGCCTCGATGAGCGTGTTCCTCGGACTGCTGGTGGTCGGCTTCATCTACGAATGGAAGAAGGGAGCCCTCGAATGGGAGTGAGCGACATCTTTCACAACCCGACGCCGATCGGCACGGTCGACGACATCCTGCGTCCGGATGCCGACAACCCGCTGATCCAGCGCGGTTTCGCGGTCACCTCCGCGGATGCTTTGATCAACTGGGCGCGCACGGGTTCGATGTGGCCGATGACTTTCGGCCTGGCGTGCTGCGCCGTCGAGATGATGCAGGCGGGCGCCGCGCGCCTCGACCTGGACCGCTTCGGTGTCGTCTTCCGCCCGAGTCCGCGCCAGTCCGACGTCATGATCGTGGCCGGCACGCTGGTCAACAAGATGGCCCCTGCTCTGCGCAAGGTCTACGACCAGATGCCCGACCCGAAATGGGTCATATCGATGGGCTCCTGCGCCAACGGCGGCGGCTACTACCACTACTCCTACTCCGTCGTTCGTGGCTGCGACCGCATTGTGCCGGTCGATATCTACGTTCCCGGCTGCCCGCCGACGGCCGAAGCACTGGTCTACGGCATCCTGCAGCTGCAGAAGAAGATCCGTCGCACCAACACCATTGCTCGATAAGCGCATGACTGAGATACGAATGCCGCTGTTGGAACAGATCCAGGCCCGCTTCGGCGAGGCCATCGCGAGCGCGCGCGAAGCGCTGGGGCAGTACACGATTGAGGTATCGCCCGAGCGTCTGATCGAAGTCGCCCGTGCGCTGCGCGACGAGAAGCCCTTTCGCTTCCAGCAACTCACCGACCTCTGCGGCGTCGATTACCTTTCCTACGGCCAGTCCGAGTGGGAAACCGATGCGGTCACCGACACCGGCTTCAGTCGTGGCGTCGAGGGCGCGGGCCCCGGTCGTTTCGATTGGGCGCATCGGCCACGCCCCGCCGGGATCGCCAACCGCTTTGCCGCGGTCGTGCACCTGCTCTCGCTGGATCAGAACGTGCGTTTGCGCCTGCGCTGCTTCGCCGCCGACGACAGCTTCCCGGTCGTGCCTTCGCTGACGGACGTCTGGAGCGGCGCCAACTGGTTCGAGCGTGAAGCCTTTGATCTGTACGGCATCGTGTTTGAGGGCCATCCGGATCTACGCCGCATCCTGACCGACTATGGTTTCGTGGGGCACCCCTTCCGCAAGGATTTCCCGTTGATCGGCAACGTCGAAGTGCGCTACGACCCCGACAAGGGCCGCGTCGTCTACGAGCCAGTCAGTATCGAACCGCGCGTCGGCGTGCCGCGGGTGGTGCGCGAGGACTCCCGTTACCTGCAAGCGCAGAACGAATCTGCTGGAAAGCCGAACTGAGCCATGGCCGAGATTCGAAACTACACAATGAACTTCGGTCCGCAGCACCCGGCCGCCCACGGCGTGCTGCGACTGGTGCTGGAACTCGACGGCGAGACGGTGATGCGTGCCGATCCGCATGTCGGCCTGCTGCATCGCGGCACTGAGAAGCTGGCCGAGTCCAAGCCCTACAACCAGTCCATCGGTTATATGGATCGCTTGGACTACGTCTCGATGATGTGCAACGAGCATGCTTATGTGCGTGCCATCGAGCGCCTCGTCGGCATCGAAGCACCGATCCGAGCCCAGTACATCCGCACGCTCTTCGATGAGATCACGCGCATCCTGAACCACCTGATGTGGATCGGATCGAACGCGCTCGATCTCGGCGCCATGACCGTCTTCCTTTACGCGTTCCGTGAACGCGAGGAACTGATGGATTGCTACGAGGCGGTCTCCGGCGCGCGCCTGCATGCGACCTACTATCGACCGGGCGGCGTCTACCGCGACCTGCCCGAGCGCATGCCGCAGTACAAAGAGAGCCCGTGGACCAAGGGCAAGGACCTCAAGCGCCGCAACGAATGGCGCGAAGGCTCCATGCTCGATTTCCTCGATGCCTTCTGCGTCGATTTCTACAAGCGCGTCGACGAGTACGAGACGCTGCTGACCGACAATCGCATCTGGAAGCAGCGCACCGTCAATATCGGCGTGGTAGCGCCAGAGTTTGCGCTGCGTGCAGGCATGAGCGGTCCCATGTTGCGCGGCTCCGGTATTGCCTGGGATCTGCGCAAGAAACAACCTTACGCAGCCTACGATCAGGTCGAGTTCGACGTGCCGGTGGGTGTGAATGGCGATTGTTACGACCGCTATCTGGTGCGCGTCGAAGAAATGCGCCAATCCTGCCGCATCATGCAGCAGTGCGTTGCCTGGCTGCGCGCCAATCCGGGCGACGTCATGGTGCGCAATTTCAAACTGTCTCCGCCCTCCCGTGTCGAAATGAAGGACGACATGGAAGCGCTGATCCATCATTTCAAGCTGTTCTCGGAAGGGTACTCCGTACCAGCCGGCGAAATTTACTGCGCGGTGGAAGCGCCGAAGGGCGAGTTTGGCGCCTACATCATCGCCGACGGCGCCAACAAACCGTTCCGCGTGAAACTGCGCGCCCCCGGCTTTGCCCATTTGTCGGCGATGGACGAAATCGTTCGGGGTCATATGTTGCCCGACGTCGTTGCCGTGATCGGCACCCTCGACATCGTGTTCGGAGAGATAGATCGATGAAGGCCCGCCATCAGCAAGCGGCTCCGCTGCTCGTCGATCCGCTTCAGGTACTGACGGCGGAAACGCGCACTGAACTGGATCAGTGGATCGCCAAGTATCCCGCCGACCGCAAACGCAGCGCCGTTCTGGCCGGCTTGCGCATCGCCCAGCGACAGAATCTCGGCCACTTGACCGATGAACTGATCGCGGCGGTTGCGGCCTACCTCGGCATCCCGAGCACTCAGGCCTACGAGGTCGCAACCTTTTATTCGCTGTTCCATATCGGGCCGTGTGGTCGCCACAAGGTATCGATCTGCACCAACATTTCGTGCTGGCTCAACGGCGCCGATGCACTATTGGAACACGTGGAGCACAAGCTTGGCATCAGCGCCGGCGAGAGTACCGCCGACGGCCGCATTCATTTGATCGAGGAAGAAGAGTGCCTAGCGGGTTGTGTGCGCGCCCCGATGATGTGGGTCGACGGTGAGTACCACGAACACCTGACGCCCGAGAAAGCCGACCAAATCCTGGATGCACTGAAGTGACTGTCATGCAGCCGATGAATCCGCTGGGCCTGGTCCCACAGGCACACAATGTGTGCTTTACGACCCTGCATTTCGATCAGCCGTGGAGTTATGAGAGCTACCTCAAAGCCGGTGGCTATCAGGCACTGCGCAAGATCCTGACCGAAGGCTGGACCCGAGAACAGGTCATCGACACCGTCAAGGCGTCCGCGCTGCGCGGTCGTGGTGGCGCCGGCTTCCCCACCGGGTTGAAATGGAGCTTCATGCCGCGCAATGCGCCCGGCAGCAAGTACATCCTGTGCAATTCCGATGAATCCGAGCCGGGCACCTGCCACGACCGCGATATTCTGCGCTACAACCCGCACGCCGTGATCGAGGGCATGATCATCGGTGGCTGGGCGATGGGCGCGACCGCCGGCTACAACTACATGCGGGGCGAATTTCAGGGCGAGCCTTTCGAGCATTTTGATGCAGCGGTACGCGAAGCGTATGCGCATGGCTGGCTGGGCAAGAACATCCTCGGCAGTGGTTTCGATTACGACCTCTATGCCACGCTCGGCGCCGGCGCCTACATCTGCGGTGAAGAAACTGCGCTGATGGAGTCGCTGGAGGGCAAGAAGGGCCAGCCGCGGTTCAAGCCGCCCTTCCCCGCCAATTTCGGCCTGTATGGGCGCCCGACGACGATCAACAACACCGAAACCTTTGCCTCGGTTCCGGCCATCATTCGCAATGGCGCTGAGTGGTTCCTCAATCTCGGCAAAGCGAACAACGGCGGTCCAAAGTGCTTCTCGGTGTCGGGCCATGTGCAAAAGCCGGGCAATTACGAACTGCCGCTCGGCACCCCCTTCCGCGACATGCTCGCGGTCGCAGGCGGATTGCGCCCCGGTCGTCAGTTGAAAGCGGTGATTCCGGGCGGCTCTTCGATGCCGGTGCTGCCGGCGTCGGTGATGATGGACATCACCATGGACTTCGACGCCCTGCAAAAAGCGGGCTCAGGTCTGGGCTCAGGTGCCGTGATCATCATGGACGACAGCACCTGCATGGTGCGCGCTCTCACCCGTATTTCGCGCTTCTACTACCATGAATCTTGCGGCCAGTGCACGCCCTGCCGTGAAGGCACCGGCTGGATGTACCGGGTGCTGAAGCGGATTTCTGACGGTCAGGGCCGCGAAGATGATCTGCATTTGCTGAAGAGCGCCGCCGGTCAAATCGAAGGCCACACGATTTGCGCATTTGGTGAAGCGGCAGCCTGGCCGGTTCAGGGCATGCTGCGCCACTTCTGGTCAGAGTTCGAGTATTACGTGAAAAACAAGCGATCCATGGTGGACGATGCCATGAGGAAAGCGGCATGAGTGCACAACCCACCGCCGCAGCCTCCGATCTGTTGAATATCGAGATCGACGGCCAGAAATTGCAGGCGCCCAAGGGCGCAATGATCATTCAGGTTGCCGACAAAGCCGGCATCCAGATTCCGCGCTTCTGCTATCACGACAAACTGGCGATCGCCGCCAATTGCCGCATGTGTCTGGTCGATGTCGAGAAAGCGCCGAAGCCGATGCCGGCCTGCGCGACGCCGATCATGGAAGGCATGAAGGTCTACACGCGCAGCAAACGCGCGCTCGATTCGCAGCGCAACGTGATGGAATTCCTGCTGGTCAACCATCCGCTCGACTGCCCGATCTGCGATCAGGGCGGCGAGTGCGAGTTGCAGGACGTTGCCATGGGCTACGGCCGCTCGGTATCGCGCTTTGCCGAGCGCAAGCGCGTGGTACCGGACGAGGATCTGGGTCCGCTGGTGGCCACGGAGATGACGCGGTGCATCCATTGCACGCGCTGCGTGCGCTTCATGGACGACATCGCTGGCACCACCGAATTGGGCGGCATGTTCCGCGGCGAGCACACCGAAATCGGCACCTATATCGGTCGCTCGCTGCAATCGGAGATCTCTGCCAACATCATCGACTTGTGCCCGGTCGGCGCGCTCACCAACAAGGTCTTCCGTTTCCGCGCCCGCCCATGGGAACTGATCGCCCGTGAGAGCATCGGCTGCCACGACGCGCTCGGCTCCAATCTGTATTTGCACATGCGTCGCGGTGAAGTGCTGCGCACAGTCCCGCGCGACAACGAGGCCGTCAACGAGAACTGGCTGTCGGATCGCGACCGCTTCAGTCACCAATCGCTGACGCACAGCGATCGCGCGCAGCAACCCATGCTCAAGCGCGCCGGCCAGTGGGTACCCGTCAGCTGGGAAGAGGCCATCGAGCAAGTGGCCGGCGAACTGCGTGGCGTGGTGTCGCGACACGGTGCCGATCAACTGGCGAGTCTGGTCAGCCCCAACGTCAGCGCCGAAGAGATGCTGCTGCTGCAGGCGCTCACTCGCGGCCTCGGATCGTCCAACGTCGACCATCGCTTGCAGCAACTGGATTTTCGCGACGATGCCGCTCGCGCGACCGCGCCCGTTTTCGGCGCGCCACTGGCGGATTACGTGCATGCGCGGTCGATCTTGCTGGTCGGTGCGCACCCGCGCCACGAGGCTCCTTTGCTGGGTCACCGCATTCGGCGCGCTTGGAAGCTGGGGGCGGAGATCCATGCGGTCAATCCGCTCGGCTTCGATCACCATTACTCGCTCAGCAACGATCTGGTCTGCACACCGGATCAGATGGTGGCGGAATTGGCTGCGGTGCTCTGCGCCGCGCTGAATCGCCAGGGTCAGCCGGTGCCCGCCTGGGTGAGCGCGCTGGCCGCGGCCGCGAGCGAGCGCACAACGGCGATCGCCGCCAGTCTGTTGGCACGTACGCCGGCGCGCATCCTCTATGGACACCAGGCGGCAGCGCACGCGCAGGCGTCGGCTTTGCGCGCACTGGCGCAGTTGCTGGCGCAATGCACGCAGGCAAGCTATGACGAGCTGCCGGCCGGCGCCAATGCCGTCGCGGCGTGGCAAACGGGTTGCGTGCCGCATCGGCGTCCGGACTCGGCGGCCGCTTCGGCCGGCGCACATCTGGGCCAATTGCTGGCGACGCCGCGCAAAGCCTATGTGCTGTACGGCGCTGAAGTGCCGGAGGATTTCGCCGACCCCCGCGCTGCACAGGCGGCGCTCGCACAGGCCGAATGCGTCATCGCGTTTACCGCCTTTGCATCGGACGCTGTCCGCGCCCATGCGCACATCATCCTTCCGATCGGATTGCCTGCCGAAATCGACGGGACCTACGTCAACGTCGATCAGTGCGTCCAGCGCGCCAATGCCGCGGCCAAGTTGCCGGGCGAGGCCAGGCCGGGTTGGCGCGTACTGCGTGCCCTGGGCGAACGCCTGTCGGTCGCGGGCTTCGACTTCGTCGAACTCCAGGAATTGCGTGCACGGCTTGACCCGCTGCTGAGCACAAAACCTGCCGCGGCGGCGGACACGCAGGCGTACGGCCTGGAACGCGCCGACGGCGCGGGTCTGATCGTGCAGCGCTACGTCCCGATCTACGCTGTCGATGCCATGGTGCGTCGATCGCCCGCGCTGCAGGGCACCGTGCTGAGCGAAGGCGCCGAATTGGCGGTCCATCCGGAGGACGCGCAAGCGCTCAACATCGTCGATACCGTGCAGATCGGCGATCAGCGCTACGCCTGCCGCAGCGACGCCCGCGTGCCGAGGGGGGTATGCCGCGTCCCCGGGGGCATGGCGGCTACCGCAGCACTCCCTGCAAACGGTCAACGCGTCCAAGTCGTGGCGGTGCGCCATGGATAATCTGCTGCTATTGATCTGGACCCTGATCAAGGTCCTCTTGATCACCGTACCCCTGATTGTCGCGGTGGCCTTCTACACGCTGGCCGAGCGCAAGGTCATCGGTTTCATGCAAGTGCGCATGGGACCGAACCAGATCGGACCGCTGGGACTGCTGCAGCCATTCGCCGACACCTTCAAGATGCTGTTCAAGGAGTTGGTGGTCCCGACCAACGCCGACAAGGTCCTGTACGTGTTGGCACCGCTGCTCACGCTGGCACCGGCCTTTGCCGCTTGGGCGGTGATCCCCTTCGATCAGGGCGTGGCGCTGTCGAAGATTGACGCCGGACTCTTGTACCTGCTGGCGATGACCTCGCTCGGCGTCTATGGCGTCATCCTGGCCGGTTGGGCTTCGAACTCCAAATACGCCTTCCTCGGCTCCATGCGCTCGGCGGCACAGATCGTGTCCTACGAAATCGCTATGGGCTTCGCGCTGGTCGGCGTGCTGGTCGCCGCGGGCAGTCTGAACCTAGAAAAGATCGTGCTGGCACAGGCTGGCAACGCCGGCTTCTTCGAGTGGTTCTGGCTGCCACTGTTGCCGCTGTTCGTCATCTATGTGATCTCCGGTGTCGCCGAGACCAATCGCGCGCCTTTCGACGTTGCCGAAGGCGAATCCGAGATCGTCGCTGGCTTCCACGTCGAGTATTCGGGCGCCGCTTTCGCGGTGTTCTTCCTGGCTGAATACGCCAACATGATCCTGATCAGCTTCCTGGCGGCGATCATGTTCCTGGGTGGCTGGCTGTCGCCCTTCCAGGGCTGGATCGGCGGTCCGCTGGGTGCGCCGAGCTTCGTCTGGCTGTTCGCCAAGGCGGGCGCCTTCATGTTTAGTTATTTGTGGTTCCGCGCCACCTTCCCGCGCTATCGCTATGACCAGATTATGCGTCTGGGCTGGAAGGTGTTCATCCCGATCACGATCGTGTGGATTGTCGTCATCGCGATCCTCGTGGTCGCGAAGATCGTCGAGCGTGGCGTTTAAGCGAGGATCTATCCATGGGCGCCGTCACTCATTACTTCAAGAGCTTGATGCTCAAGGAACTGCTGGTCGGCCTGTCGCTGACTGGGCGGTATTTCTTCCGACCCAAATACACGCTGCGCTATCCGGTTGAGAAGACGCCGAAGTCCAATCGCTTCCGCGGCTTGCACGCACTGCGTCGTTATCCGAATGGCGAGGAACGCTGCATCGCCTGCAAACTGTGCGAGGCGGTGTGCCCGGCGCTCGCGATCACGATCGATTCGGAACCGCGCGAGGACGGAACTCGACGTACCACGCGCTATGAGATCGACCTGTTCAAGTGCATTTTCTGCGGCTTCTGCGAGGAATCGTGCCCGGTCGACTCCATCGTCGAGACGGATATCCACGAGTACCACTTCGAACGTCGTGGCGAGAATGTAGTCACCAAGCCCCAACTGCTGGCAATTGGGGATCGCTTCGAAAAGCAGATTGCTGAGGCCCGCGCGCTCGACGCGCCCTACCGTTAAAAGAACTCCTCCATGAGCTTCGAGTTGATTTTGTTCTTTGCGCTAGCCGGCCTGCTGGTCTTGGCTGCGGGTGCGGTGGTGACCGTACGCAATCCCGTCCACGCGGCGATGTGCCTGGTACTGACCTTCTTCACCAGTGCCATGCTGTGGATCTTGCTGCGAGCCGAATTCCTGGGAATCGTGCTGATCCTGGTCTACGTCGGCGCGGTGATGGTGCTGTTCCTGTTCGTGGTCATGATGCTTGACATCAATACCACGCCGCTGCGCGAGGGCTTCGCCCGCTACCTGCCGCTCGGTCTGCTGGTCGCGGTCATCATGGCTGCGCAGATGGTTGCCGTCCTCGGCAGCCGCCATTTTGGCCTCGACAAGTTCGCTGCACCGCCAGCCGTCGTCGACGGCAGCAACACGGCTGCGATTGGCACCCTGTTGTATACCGAGTACGTGTATCCCTTTGAAATTGCTGCGGTCATCCTGTTGGTGGCCATCGTCGCCGCCATCGCGCTGACGCATCGTCGGCGTACTGGCCTCAAGACGCAGGATCCCGGCAAGCAGTCGATGGTCAAAAAGGCCGATCGCCTGCGCATTCTGAAGATGCCCAGCGAATCGAAAGAAGGACGTGGCGCATGATTCCCCTTTCCTACTGGCTGATTTTGGCCGCGATACTGTTTTGTATCAGCGTGGCGGGCATCTTCATCAACCGCAAGAACGTCATCGTGCTGCTGATGGCGATCGAGTTGATGCTGCTCTCGGTGAATATGAATTTCATCGCCTTTTCGCGCTATCTGGGTGATCTGTCGGGTCAGGTCTTCGTCTTTTTCATCCTGACCGTGGCGGCCGCGGAAGCCGCCATTGGCTTGGCGATCCTCGTGGTGTTGTTCCGCAACCGGCGCACCATCAATGTGGCTGAACTTGATTCGATGCGAGGCTGAGGACCGGTGATTACAAAGACCCTACTGCTCGCAATCGCGCTTACGCCCCTGCTCGGCGCCATTCTCGCTGGTCTGTTCGGACGTCAAATCGGGCGCAGCGGTGCGCATACCGTCACCATTCTGGGCGTGGCGGTCAGTGCCGCGCTCAGCCTGTACGTCCTTAAGCTGATTGCGTTTGACCACCATCCAGCGGTCAATCTGACCATCTACACCTGGTTCGAGGTCGGCAGCATCAGCGCGCAAGTCGGTTTCCTGGTCGATGCACTGACGGCCACGATGATGGTGGTGGTGACCTCGGTCTCGCTGATGGTGCACATCTACACCATCGGCTACATGCACGACGATCCGGGCTACCAGCGCTTTTTCTCCTACATCTCGCTGTTCACCTTCAGCATGTTGATGCTGGTGATGAGCAACAATTTCATGCAGTTGTTCTTCGGTTGGGAAGCGGTCGGCCTCGTGTCGTACCTGCTGATCGGCTTCTGGTACAAGCGCCCGACCGCGATCTTCGCCAACCTGAAGGCCTTCCTGGTCAATCGCGTGGGTGACTTCGGCTTCTTGCTCGGTATTGGCATGGTGTTGGCCTATCTCGGCACGCTGGACTACGCGGTGGCTTTCCAAAAGGCGCCGGAACTGGTCGGTCAGACCTTCAATCCCTGGGGCACCGTGGAGTGGGCGGTTCCGACCGTCATCTGCCTGTTGCTGTTCGTGGGCGCGATGGGCAAGAGCGCGCAGGTGCCGCTGCATGTGTGGCTGCCGGACTCGATGGAAGGCCCGACGCCGATCTCGGCGCTGATCCACGCCGCCACGATGGTCACCGCCGGCATTTTCATGGTGGCGCGCATGTCGCCACTGTACGAACTCAGTGAAACCGCGCTGTCGACGATCCTGGTGATTGGCTCAGTCACGGCGCTGTTCATGGGCTTCATCGGTATCGTCCAGAACGACATCAAGCGCGTAGTGGCCTACTCCACCTTGTCGCAACTGGGCTACATGACGGTGGCGCTGGGCGCCTCCGCGTATTCGGCGGCCATCTTCCACCTGATGACGCACGCTTTCTTCAAGGCGCTGCTGTTCCTCGGCGCGGGCTCGGTGATCATTGCGATGCATCACGAGCAGGATCTGCGCAAGATGGGCGGTTTGCGCAAGTACATGCCGGTGACCTTCATCACCGCGTGGGCCGGCACGCTGGCCTTGATGGGATTCCCCGGCACCAGCGGTTTCTATTCCAAGGATGCGATCCTGATCGCGGTCGAGCATTCCACCCGCCCCGGCGCGACCTTCGCATACTGGAGCCTGCTGATCGGCGTGGCGGTGACGGCCTTCTACTCCTTCCGCATGCTCTATCTGGCCTTCCACGGGAAGGAACGCTTCGGCGCCGGGCATGGCGATCATCACGACGGCCATCATGACGATCACCACGGTCATGGCCACGATGCCCATGACCACAGCCCGCACGAGCCGGGTTGGGTGGTCTGGCTGCCGCTGGCGCTGCTGGCGATCCCCTCGCTGGTGATCGGAGCGCTGACGGCTGGCCCGATGCTCTTTGGCGGCTTCTTTGATGGCGCGATCCACGTCGCCGCGGGTCGCGAGCCCTTGGAAGCGATGGCGCACCATTTCGAACACGGCGCGCTGGCCTTCGCCCTGCATGGCTTCCTGACGCTGCCGGTGTGGCTGGCGCTGGGCGGTGCTGCATTGGCCACGTACATCTATCTGTACAACCCGGGCCTCGCGGATCGGATGCAGGCCATGTTCGCGCCGCTCCACCGGATTCTCGAGCGCAAGTACGGCTTCGACGAGTTCTACCAGGCGGTGTTCGCGCGCGGCAGCGTGGCGTTGGGACGCCTGTTCTGGCGCGCCGGCGATCAGACCGTGATCGATGGCTGGCTGGTGAACGGCAGCGCCGCACTGGTCGACCGTCTGGCCTTTGTCGTGCGCAGGCTGCAGTCCGGCTATCTCTACCATTACGCCTTCATGATGATCCTTGGTTTGATCGTCGTGATCGGCGCCTTCGCTCTCATGCAATAAGAAGAAACGCGACCGACCATGCTCGCCGACTGGCCTTTGCTATCCCTGATTGTCTGGCTGCCCATTGCAGGCGCTGTCGCGGTCCTCGTTGCGGGTGATCGCAACGCCAGCGCGGCCAAGTGGCTCGCGCTTCTGGTCGCGTTGGCCACCGCTGCGCTGTGCATTCCGCTGTGGGCACATTTCGACCCCTCAACGGCCTCCATGCAATTCGTCGAACGTGTGCCCTGGGTCGATGCCTTCCGCTTGAAGATCGATTACCACCTCGGAATCGACGGCTTCAGCCTGCCGCTGATCGTGCTGACCTGCATCGTGACGGTGCTGGTGCTGATCGCGGGCTGGGAGATCATCGAGTTCAAGCCCACCCAGTACATCGCCGCTTTCCTGGCGCTGGCCGGTTTGATGAATGGCGTGTTTGTTGCGCAGGACGCGGTGCTGTTCTATGTGTTCTTCGAGGGCATGCTGATCCCGATGTTCATCATCATCGGCATCTGGGGTGGTCCGCGCCGCGTTTATGCCACGCTGAAATTCTTCCTCTACACCTTCTTCGGCTCGGTCTTCATGCTGCTGGGCCTCGTGTACCTGTACTTGAAGGGCCAGAGCTTCCAACTCGCCGACCTGCATGCAATGACGCTGAGCATGCCGGAGCAAACCTGGTTGTTCTTTGCCTTCATGATTGCCTTTGCGGTCAAGATTCCGATGTGGCCGGTGCACACCTGGTTGCCGGATGCGCACGTGGAAGCGCCGACTGGCGGCTCGATGGTGCTGGCGGCTGTCATGCTGAAGGTGGGCGGATACGGTTTCCTGCGTTTCTCACTGCCGATCGCCCCCGATGCCAGTGCGGAGTACGCGTGGCTGGTCATCGCAATGTCCCTGGTCGCCGTGGTCTATATCGGTTTCGTCGCGCTGGCACAGGAAGACATGAAGAAGCTGATCGCCTATTCCTCGATCAGCCACATGGGTTTTGTCACGCTCGGCTTGTTCATCGCCTTCGCGTTGGTCTTGGACAAGGGCGCGCCGGACACGGCGGCGCTCGGCGTCCAGGGCGCGATGGTGCAGATGATCTCGCACGGCTTCATCTCGGCGGCGATGTTCGGCGCGGTCGGCGTGCTGTACGACCGCATGCACAGTCGGCAAATCGCCGACTACGGCGGCGTGGTCAACACCATGCCCCGGTTTGCCGCGTTCGCCGTGCTGTTTGCCATGGCCAACAGCGGCCTGCCGGGCACCAGCGGCTTCGTCGGCGAGTTTATGGTCATCCTGGCTTCGGTGAAGATGAGCCTGGGCGTCGCTGCGCTGGCTGCGCTGACCTTGATCATCGGCGCGGCTTACACGCTGTGGCTGGTCAAGCGGGTGATTTTTGGCGACGTCGCCAACTCGCACGTGGCCGAACTCAAGGACTTGAATGGGCGCGAATGGGTGGTGATGTCGGTACTTGCGGTGTGCGTTCTGGCAATCGGCATTTGGCCGGAGCCCTTGGTCCATGTGATGCAGGCCAGCGTTGAAGCGCTGATCCAGCACATCACCCACAGCAAGCTGATCGGCATCGGTTGAGGAAGCACGTCATGATTCAAAGTTGGAGCGACCTGATTCCCCTGCTGCCCGAGATCTTCTTGCTGTGCATGACCTCGGTCATTCTGATCGTGGGTCTGTACGTCGATGAGAAGCGTCGCGGTCTGGTGCACTTCCTGGCCACGCTGACGCTGGTGCTGGCGGCGGTGCTGACGCTGCGCGATTTCTCCGTCGGCCAGCGCTACACCGCGCTCGGCGGCATGTTCATCCGCGATGGTGTCGGTGACATCCTGAAGCTGTTCGTGTACCTGAGCACGGCGATCGTCTTCGTCTATGCCAAGTACTACCTGCGCGCGCACAAGCTGTTTGTCTCCGAGTTCTACCTGCTCGCTCTGTTTGCCGTGCTCGGCATGTGCTTGCTGATTTCAGGCGGCAATCTGCTCAGCGTGTATCTCGGTTTGGAACTGCTGGCGCTGTCCTCCTATGCCATGGTGGCGCTGGATCGCGACTCGCCGGTCGCCGCCGAGTCGGCGATGAAATACTTCGTGCTGGGCGCTCTGGCCTCGGGTCTGTTGCTGTACGGCATGTCGATCCTCTACGGCGTGACTGGCAGCCTGGATCTCACCACCATCGCTGATCGCTTGTCCTCGGGTGATCATCCGAAAGTGGTGCTGGCTTTCGCCGTGGTCTTCATCGTCATTGGCGTGGGCTTCAAGTTCGGCGCAGTGCCCTTTCACATGTGGGTGCCGGATGTGTACCAGGGCGCTCCGACGGCGGTCACGCTGTTCCTGGCGGCGGCGCCCAAGCTGGCGGCGGTCGGCATGGCCTTCCGTCTGTTGAACGACGGTTTGGCGCCGCTGGTGCGGGATTGGTCGCAGATGATTGGATTCCTGGCGCTGATGTCGCTGGTTGTCGGCAATCTGGCGGCGATCGCGCAGACCAATCTGAAGCGCATGCTGGCCTACTCGACCATCTCGCACGTGGGCTTCGTGTTCCTCGGCATCCTGAGCGGCACCGATGCCGGCATGGCCGCGGCGATGTTCTACGCCATCACCTATGCGCTGATGACCACCGGCGCCTTCGGCGTGATCATCGCGCTGTCCAACTCGGGCTTCGAGGCGGACAAGATCGATGACTTCAAGGGTTTGAACCAGCGTCACCCCTGGTTTGCCTTCTTGATGCTGCTGATCATGGCCTCGCTGGGTGGCTTCCCGCCGCTGGTGGGCTTTTTCTCGAAGCTCTACGTGCTGCAGGCCGCAATCAATGCTGGCTGGCTGTGGCTGGCGATCATTGCGGTGGTGATGGCGGTCGTGGGTGCCTTCTACTACCTGCGGGTCATCAAAGTGATGTACTTCGATGAGCCTGAGCATGAGCACACCATCCAGGCCCCGGGCGATTTGCGCGTGGTCCTGGCAGCGAACGGTCTGCTGCAACTCGGTCTGACGGTGTTCGTGGGCTCGTTGACGGCGCTTTGCGTCGCCGCGTGGCAATAATCCACGCGGTCCCCAGCAGGAGATAGCCCATGATCCGTTGGTGCGTGTTGGCCCTGTGCGCTGCGTCAACCTTGTCCGCGGCCACGCTGCCGCGGACCCCGGCGCCCGCCGGCGCCAAGGTCTATTTCATCAGCCCAGCCGATGGCGACACGGTGAGCAATCCGGTGGTCGTGCGTTTCGGCCTGAGCGGCATGGGTGTGGCACCGGCCGGCACCATCAAGGAGGCGACCGGTCACCACCATCTGCTGGTCGATGTGGCGCAGTTGCCCGACCCCGGCATGCCGATTCCGAACGACGAACAGCATCGGCATTTCGGCGGCGGCCAGACCGAGGTCAGTTTGACGTTGACGCCCGGCACGCACACGCTGCAACTGATGCTCGGCGACGCCGCACATATCCCGCATGACCCGCCGGTGGTCAGCGAGCGCATTACCATCACGGTGCAATAGCGATGTGGTCCTGCGGCACCCAGCCGCAGCGACCCTGCCGGTCGATAACCCACAGCCAACCGGAAAATGCGTCCAGTTCTAGCACCTCGTCACCGACGTCCACTGGCAGCTCCTGGGCTGAGTAGTCGCGCAAGGCCGTCGACGGCACGTCCGCGCTGAACCAGGCGCGCGGCACCCACCCTTGCAGGCCGCTAGCAGCGACCGCCCATTTCCACCCGGCAAACTCGCCGTCGTCGGCACGGTCGACCCACTGAACCGGCTCACCGCATAACACTCGGATGGGATTGGGATATTGCGTGACGTAGGGCCGCAGGACGCGGCGCCAGGGCAGTGCCCTGCCCGTTTCGCGATCCAGCAACGCGCGTTTACGCCCGAGTCCGCCGGCATAGCCGGTCAGCGCGCCATTGCGGCCGATGACCCGGTGACAGGGGATCAGCACCGAAATCGGATTGCGTCCCACCGCCGCAGCAACCGCGCGCACCGAACGCGCCATGCCCAGTTGCTCGGCCAACGCCTGATAGCTGAGCGTGGTGCCCGCGGCGATGCCCAGCAGGCCCTCCCAAACCCGACGCTGAAACGGAGTTCCCTGTGGCGCTAGCGGCGGTGTTTCGATCGCCTCGCCTGCGAGCAAGCGCTGTACCTTGGCGGCCATCTGCTCGATCCAAACCGAGCGCTGCGTGCCCTGGATCGGCGCTGGCGCATGCTTCTGGCCAAAGAACCACAGCCCGGTGATGGCGCGTCCATCGCCACGCAATAGCACTTCACCGAGTGCGGTCGCGCATCGCAATTCGTGTACGGTCATGATTGTCTCCAAAGTTGCAAAGTCGCATAGGCACGCCAGGGCCGCCAGCGCTCCGCCTCGGCGAGGATCGCCTTGGGCGTCCGATCACCCAGCGCCCGCCGCACGATCAGATCGGTATGCGGAAATGCATCGGGCCAGGACAGGCAGCGCATTGCGATGTACTGCGCCGTCCATTCCCCCACTCCGGGCAAGGCTCGCAAGGCCGCGAGCGTATGCTCGATGGGCGCATCCGCATCCAAACGCAGCTGCCCCGCGAGCATCGCGTCCGCAATTGCGCGAATGGTTGCGGCGCGTGCACGCAAAATGCCCAGACTGACCAGATCGTCGACCGAAGCCGCGAGCAGCGTCTGCGGCCGCGGAAACACCCGGCTCAAGTCAGCATAGGGCGTCGCCAGCGCCTCGCCGTAACGCTGCGCCAGTCGGCCTGCCAACGTGGTTGCAGCAGCCACACTGACCTGCTGACCCAAGACCGCGCGCACCGCCTGTTCGAAGCCATCGACCGCGCCCGGCAGGCGCAGGCCGGGATAGGGCTCGGCTAGCGCGCCTAGCGTGGCGGCCACGACGGCAGGATCGGTGTCGACGTCGAACTGTCGACGAACGATTGCGAGTGTCGCTGCAACGTGCCCGCGCAACTCCGGCGCCAGGCGCAGCCACAGCCGCGATTGCTCGGGCGCATGCCGCACACTCACCCAGCCCGCAACGTCGCCCAGGCGCAGACAGCGCCGGTAACTGTCCGCGTCCACCGCCTCCACGCCGGGAACGGCACGCGCCCGAAGGAAAGCTAGGATCGAGTCCCAGTCGTAGGGCGGGCGATAGTCCAGCGACAGATCGATGTGCAGGCTGCCGGCCTCGCCTTTGCGCAGATCGCCCGGGGCCAGTCGATAGCGTTCGCGAAACAGCGCATTGAAGCGCCGCAAGCTGGCAAATCCTGACATCCACGCGACCTCGGCGATCGGCAGCCGGGTGTCGGTCAGCAAACGCTTGGCCAGTAGCAGACGCTGAGTCTGCGCGTAGGCAATCGGCGTCACGCCAAAGTGCGCGTGAAACACGCGGCGCAGATGGCGCTCGCTGACGCCGACCCGCTGCGCGAGCTCCGGCAGCTGCTGCACCTCGCCGCGATCGAGCAGCTTGGCCGCGGCACGCGCCAGCGCATCGGGCGAGTCGACCCAGGACAGTCCGGGCGCCAGTTCCGGTCGGCAGCGCAAACAGGGTCGGTAGCCTTGTGCCTCGGCCGCCGCCGCCGTGCTGTAGAAGCTGCAGGAACTGGCGCGCGGCGCGCGCACGCGGCAGATCGGACGGCAGTAGATGCCGGTGGTCGACACGCCGACGTAGAAGCGCCCGTCGAAGCGCGGATCGCGACTCAGCAGGGCCTCGTAACAGCGCTGGTGATCGAGCCCCGGGAGCGGCGAGTCGCTGGCGGCTGATGCCATCGTGAAGTCTCATGCAGCGATGAATGTGGGCGCCTACGCTAGGGCAAAGTGCGTGCGCTGACTCGCCATTTTCGGACCTCAAAGGCCGCGCGGGTAGGCCTGCGGCGCAACCCCATTCGGCGCTTGCGGTCGTTGGAGCATGCGAGCAACCTACCACCACGCGCCCTCCGGCCACAGGACACTCCATGCCTTACCGCACGCCGCTCGCCCTCTCCTTGAGTCTCGCCATGACCGCCGCCACTGCTGCCCCACCGGATTATTCGCTGACCATTTACAGCTCCGCCCAGCCCGGCCAGATGGACGTCAACGCGCTGGCGAACTACGGTGCCGGCGGGATGCCGGGCTATGCGCTGGTGCGCGATCAGCGCGCCATGTCGATACCGAGTCCGCGCGGCGAGGTGCGCTTTACCGATGTCGCCAAATTGATCGACCCCACCACCGTCAGTTTCGCCTCGCTGTCCGATCCCAACGGCACGCGCGTGCTGGAACAGAACTATCAATACGATCTGGTCAGCGCCGACAAGCTGATGGATCGCTACATCGGCCAGCGCGTCACGGTCGAGCGCGCGGATGGCACCCAAGTGCAGCGCATCGAAGGCACGCTGCTCGGTACCCAGGGCGCGCTGCTGCTGCAGCTCGACAATGGCGAAGTCAGCACGCTGACGCGCTACGACAATGTGCGCTTTCCCTCGCTGCCCGGCGGCTTGATCACGCGCCCCACGCTGGTATGGCTGGTGGACAGCGCCAAAGGCGGCGAACAGCAGGCGCAGGTGGCCTACCAAACGCGCGGCATGACCTGGTGGGCGGATTACAACGTCGTTTTGAGCGAGGGCGCACAGCGCTGCTCGATGGACCTGTCGGCCTGGGTCACCATCGTCAACCAGTCCGGCGGCAGTTTCCCGCAAGCCAAGCTGAAGCTGGTGGCGGGTGAGGTGAATCGCGCGCCGGCTGCGCCGCAACCGGCGGTCAAGCGCATGCAGACCCTGGAAATGGCCGCCGCGCCGGCTGATGACGGCTTCCAGGAATCGCAGTTGTTCGAGTACCACCTGTACACGCTGGGCCGGCGCAGCGATCTCCCGGACAACTCGACCAAACAACTGGAGCTGTTCCCGGCCGCCGTCGGCGTGTCTTGCAAGAAGCAGTTGGTGTTTACCGCCAGCCCCTTCCTCTATCCCATGTGGGGCAGCACGCCGGCCTGGGATCAGTCGCTCGGCGCGACGCACAAGGGCGAGGTTGGTGCGTTCCTGGAGTTCGCCAACAAGGCCGAGAACCGCATGGGCATGCCGCTGCCGGCAGGCCGCGTGCGCGTCAATCAGGCCGCCCAGGATGGCTCGCTGGAGTTCATCGGCGAAGATCTGATCGGCCACACGCCGCGCAATGAACAGGTCCGTATCAAGCTGGGCACGGCCTTTGACGTGGTCGGCGAGCGCACCCAAGTGGATTTCAAGCTCGATACCAACAACCGGCAGATGGACGAGACCTTCGAGATCGAGGTGCGCAATCGCAAGCAGAGTGCGACCGAGGTCGTGATTCGCGAGTATTTCTACCGCTGGAGCGGCTGGGAGCTGCTGCAGAGCACGCACAAGGGCGAGAAGCGCGATCAGCAGACGATGGACTTCAACGTCACCATCCCGGCCGATGGCACCGCCAAGGTGCGCTACACGGTCCGCTATCGCTGGTAAGCGCGATAGGCGCAGCGCCCGGCTGGGGCGCTGCGCTTCAACCGCGCGGCTGGTGGCGTGCCTGCAGCGTTTGCGCCAGTGCGTCCAGGCCCAAGCCGCGGTCTCGCAGCAGCACCAGCAGGTGAAACACCAGATCCGCCGCCTCACCGAGCAGAGCGTCCTGATCCTGCGCGACCGCCGCCAGAGCGGTTTCGACGCCTTCCTCGCCGACTTTCTGGGCGATGCGTCGGGTGCCGGCGTCGAAAAGGCGCGTGGTGTAGCTGCCCGCGGGCCGCTCGCGCTGCCGCTGTTCTACCAGTCGACCCAATTCACCCAGAAACGCGAGCGCCGGGCCGGGGAAATCGCCGAAGCAGGTCACCGTCCCCTGATGACAGGTCGGACCGCGCGGACGCGCCAGGATCAGCAGCGTGTCGCCGTCGCAGTCGCCGTGGATGGACACCACCTCCAGCACATGCCCGCTGCTCTCGCCCTTGGTCCACAGACGCTGTTTGCTGCGACTGTAGAAAGTGACTTGACCGCACTCGCGCGTGCGCGCCAGCGCTTCGGCGTTCATGTAGCCCAGCATCAACACCAGACCGGTGTCGGCGTCCTGGACGATGGCTGGAATCAGCCCGCGGCTGAAATCGATGTCCTGACTCACAAGCGCACCTCGATGCCCGCCGCGCGCAGCGTGCGCTTGAGCGTGGGAATGGCGATCTCGCCGGAATGGAACACGCTGGCGGCCAACGCGCCGTCGACATCGGCCTGCTGGAAAACGTCGACGAAATGCGCCTCGCGCCCGGCGCCGCCGGAGGCGATCAACGGCACGTGGCAAATCGCCCGGACGGCAGAAAGCTGTTTCAGATCATAGCCTTGGCGTACGCCGTCGGTGTTCATGCAGTTGAGCACGATCTCGCCGGCGCCGCGTTGCTGGACCTCCAGCACCCAGTCCAGCGTGCGGCGGCTGAGTTCGCGCATCTTGCTGGGGTCGCCCGTGTATTGGTTGACGCGCCACTCACCGTCCAGCTCGCGACTGTCGATGCCGACGACCACGCACTGGGCGCCGAACTCCGCCGACAGCTCGTTGACCAGATCCGGCCTCTCCAGCGCGGGCGAATTGACAGAAATCTTGTCGGCTCCGGCGTACAGCACGGCGCGCGCGTCGGACACCGTGCGGATGCCGCCAGCCACGCAGAAGGGGATGTCGATGCTGCGCGCCACCTTACTGACCCAGCCGCGATCCACCGTGCGGCCTTCCGGACTGGCGGTGATGTCGTAGAACACCAGTTCGTCGGCGCCAGCGTCGCGATAGCGCAAAGCCAGATCGAGGATCTCGCCCATCACCACGTGATCGCGGAAGCGCACGCCCTTGACCACCTGGCCATCGCGCACATCCAGGCAGGGAATCAATCGACGCGCGATCACGCCAGCGCCTCCTCGATGCTGAATCGTCCTTCCAGCAGCGCCTTGCCGATCACCACCCCGCCCATGCCGAGTGCGCGCAGCGCGCGCAGATCGGCAAGGCCCTGGACGCCGCCGGAGGCGAGGATCTGCGCCTCCGGCGCGCGCAGGCGCAAGTCTCGATAGAGGTCCAGATTCGGTCCGGCCAGCATGCCGTCGCGATCGATATCGGTGACCAGAAAATGGCGCAAACCCTGTACCACCCAGCGATCCAGCGCCTCGTTCAAGGCCAGCCCTTCGAGTGCCTGCCAACCGGCGGTGGCAACCCGGAACACGCCGGCGCCATCGGCGCGCGCGTCCAGCGCCAGCGTCAGCGCGTCGACGCCATAGCGCCAGCGCAATTGCTCGACGCGCTCGGGCTCACGCACCGCCAAACTGCCGACAACGACACGGGCAACACCGGCATCAACGAAGCGCTGGAAATCCGCCTCGTTGCGTACGCCGCCACCCGATTGCACCTGCATCGGGACCTGCGTGCAAATCGCTTCGATGGCACGCAGATTTTCGCTGTCGCCCGAGCGCGCGCCGTCGAGATCGACCACGTGCAGCCAGCGCGCGCCAGCGTCGGCATAGTGTTTGGCCAGCGTCAGCGGATCGCTCGCGTAGCGTGTCTCGCGGTCGAAATCGCCCTTTTCCAGGCGTACGACGCGACCACCGCGCAGATCAATGGCGGGAAATACGATCATGGCAGGCGCAGCCGCGGGCTCGCGGGCGACACCGAGGTCAGGCAACTCATAAGGACTCCGGATCCAGCGTCAAGAAGTTCGAGAGCAGGCGCGCGCCCACCTGGGCCGAGCGCTCGGGATGGCACTGTGCGCCCATGAAGTTGCGCTGCGCGACGATCGCCGAGAAAGCCTGTCCGTGCTCGCAGGCCATCAAGGTCAAAGGCGACTCGGCCACCGCGTAGCTGTGCACGAAGTAGGCGTAGTCCTGCGCGCCGAGGCCGGCGACCAGCGGGTGCGCGCGCCGCGGCAGCAGCGCATTCCAGCCCATGTGTGGGACGCGCACGCCGGGGCTTTCCGGCAGTCGGCGCACGATGCCTGGCAGCAGTCCCAGACAGGGCGTCAGCGCCGGCGCTTCCGCGCCCTCTTCGGAGGCCTCGAACATCAGCTGCATGCCCAGGCACACGCCGAGCACCGGCTGCGTCAGTTCGCGCAGGCGCTCGACCAAGCCGCGTCGGTCCAACTCGCGCATGGCGGCCGCCGCGGCGCCCACGCCCGGCAGCAGCACACGTTCGGCGGCGCGGATCACCGACCAGTCGGCGCTGATCACCGGCTGCGCGGCGAGGCGTTCGAGCGCGGCCACCACCGATCCGATGTTGGCGACACCCGAATCGACCACCACCACGCTGCTCACAGCACCCCCTTGGTACTCGGCAGCGCATCGCCCTCGCGCCGGAAGGCTTGGCGCAGCGTGCGTGCGACCACCTTGAAGCAGGCCTCGACCATATGGTGCGCGTTCTCGCCCTGTACCTGCAGATGCAGATTGGCGCCCAGGCTGTCGCACAAGGAGCGGAAAAAATGCGCGACCAGCTCGGTCGGCAACTCGCCCACGCGCTCGCGCGGGAACTGGCCCTTAAACTCGAACCAGGCACGCCCGGACAGGTCCAGCGCCGCCTGCGCCAGCGTCTCGTCCATCGGCAGCGTGTGGCCGTAGCGGCCGATGCCGCGCTTGTCGCCGAGCGCCTCACGCAGCGCTTGGCCAAGTGCGATGCCGGAATCCTCGACCGTGTGGTGTTCGTCGATGTGCAGATCGCCGTCGCAGCGCAGCGTCAGTGCAAAACCGCCGTGCTTGCCAAGCTGCTCCAGCATGTGGTCGAAAAAGCCTAGACCGGTGTGCACCTGCGGCGCGCGCTCGGCGTCCAGATCCACGTCCACCGTGATCCGGGTTTCTCGCGTGTTGCGCTGGACCTGCGCGCGCCGCGGCGCATCGATCAGCTGGTGCGCGATCTCCGACCAGCCCAGTCCGGCCGGGCCGCAGCGGATGCCGGCGACACCGAGATTTACCGCGAAATCGAGATCGGTCTGGCGATCGCCGATGACGGCGCTGCGCTTGCGGTCCCAACTGGGATCGGCCAGAAAGTCCAGCATCATCCCCACTTTGGGTTTGCGCGTATCGCTGGGCTCGTTGGCGAAATGACGGTCGATCCGGATTGCGGCGAAACGGATACCCTGGGTCTCCAGGACCTGCAGCAGCAGTTGGTGCGCCGGCCAAAAGGTTTCTTCAGGGAAACTCGCGGTCCCCAGTCCGTCCTGATTGCTCACCATGACCAATTCATAGCCGGCATCGACCAGGCGCCGCAGCGCCGGTATGACATCCGGGAGCAGGCGGAACTTCTCGATGGAGTCGATCTGCTGGTCGGGCGGCTCCTCGATCAGGGTGCCGTCGCGATCAATGAACAGAATCTTGCGCATGCGGTGCAGTCCTTATTCGCCCAGCACGCGCCGGAGCGCGTCCAGGAACACCGTGTTCTCGTCCGGAGTGCCGACGCTGACGCGCAGACAGCCGGACAAACCGAGGTAATGGCTGATATCGCGGACGATCACGCCCTGGCCCAGCAGTCCGCGCCAGACCTGGGTGGCGTCATCGACGCGAAAAGCCAGGAAGTTCGCCGCGCTGGGCCAGACCTTGCACACGCCGGGCTGGGCTTCCAGCGCCCGCGCCAAGCGCTCACGCTCAGCGAGCACCGCCTGGATGTGCGCCGCCCGCGCGCGCACGGCATCTGGACTGAAAGCGGCAAGCGCGGCCTGCAAGCTGGGCGTGGGCACCGGATACGGCGCCATGATGCGGCGCACCAGTGCGATCAATTCCGCGCTGGCCAGCAGCACGCCGATGCGCGCTCCCGCCAGCCCATAGGCTTTGGACAAGGTCCGCAGGATGGCCAGATTCGCGTGCGCATCGAGTGCCGCGCTGAGCGAGGGCTGGTCGGAGAAATCGCCATAGGCCTCGTCGACGACGACGACCGCCTTGCCCACGCAATGCCGGCACAGGGCCAGAATGTCGCTGTTTGCGACGCTGCCTCCGGTGGGATTGTTGGGGCTGCAGACGAACACCAGCTTGATGGGCTCGGCGTCCACCGCCGCCCGCATCGCCTCGAACTGCGGCGCGAAATCCGCGGCGGCGTCGAGCGGCACGCTGAGCACGCGGGCGCCCTGCACGCCGGCCGCGACCGCGTACATGCCAAAGGTCGGCGGCGAGATCAGGATGGCGTCCTCACCGGCGCGACAGAAGGCACGCACCAGCAAATCGATCGCCTCATCGCTGCCGCGACCGACGAAAATCTGCTCGCTGCGCGTGCCCAAAGCCTGCGCCAGATGCGCCAGCAAGGGCGCCGGCTGCGGATCGGGATAGCGATTGAGCTGCTGGGTATCGCCCTCGAAGGGCGCGTAGGGCGATTCGTTGGCGTTGAGCATCACCGAGGCCTGCCCGGCCTCCATGCGCGCCGAGCTGTAGGGCTTGAGGCTCAGCAGTTCCGGCCGCGCCAGTGCCAGCACGCTCATGGCCGACCCTCGCAGGCAATCGCCCGCAATCGCAGACGCACTGCCAGCGCGTGGGCGTCGAGGCCCTCGGCCTCAGCCAGCGTGATCGCGGTCGGGCCAATGGCATTGAGCCCGTCGGCGCTGGCTTCCTGCACCGTCACCAGCTTCTGGAAGCTCTGCACCGACAGCCCGGACCAGGTGCGCGCATAGCCGTACGTCGGCAGCACGTGATTGGTGCCGCTGGTGTAGTCGCCCAGCGATTCCGGCGTGTAGCGCCCGAGGAACACCGAGCCGGCGTTGTCGACCGAGAGCAGCAAGCGGCGCGGGTCGGCGACATTCAGGATCAAATGTTCCGGCGCGTAGGCATTGGACACTGCCACCGCGGCGTCCAGGTCCTCCACCAACAGCGCACGGCTGTGCACCAGCGCCTTGCGTGCGGTATCGGCACGCGGCAGCTCCGCCAGCAGTTCGTTCAGCGCCTCATCCACCGCGTCCAGCAAGCGCAGACTGGGCGTGACCAGCAGCGTCTGCGAATCGGCGCCGTGCTCGGCCTGCGACAACAGATCGGCAGCGACGAAACTGGCATCGGCCATGTCGTCGGCCACCACCAGCACTTCCGAGGGACCGGCCGGCATGTCGATCGCCGCGCCGCGCGGATCTTGCGACACCGCCAGCTTGGCCGCCGTCACGAAGGCATTGCCGGGGCCGTAGAGCTTGTCGCAGCGCGGGATGCTCTCGGTGCCGTAGGCCATCGCCGCGATCGCCTGCGCGCCGCCGAGCTTGATCACCTGGGTGACGCCGCAGCTGCGCGCGGCATACAGCACGGCCGGATCGGCGCTGCCGTCGGCGCGCGGCGGCGTCGCCAGCACGATCTCGCGGCAACCAGCCAGCCTGGCCGGCACACACAGCATCAGCGCGGTGGACGGCAACGGCGCCGAACCCGCCGGCACATACAAACCGACGCGCACGATCGGCAGCGGCAAGCGTTCGCACATCACGCCGGGCGCCGTCGACAGCGCAATCGGCTGCGGCCGGGTTTCCCTGTGGAAGCGCTCGATGCGCCGACGTGAATCCTCGATGGCCAGCTTCAGTGCCGGCGCGATGCTGGCCTCTGCCGCGTCGAATTCCGCCGTACTGACGCGAAAATCGGCCAGTTCGCAGCCGTCAAAGCGACGCGTGAGCGCGCGCAGCGTGGAATCGCCATCGGCACGCACCTGTTCCAGGATGCGCGCGACGGCCGCGTTCAACTCGGCGCTGGAGGAGGACGCCGGACGCGCCAGCGCAGCCGCGCGCGCGGGCTCGTCGAGCTCGGACCAGCGCAGTCGATTCAAGCGTACGGTGTTCATGCCAGCATCTTCTCCACCGGCAGCACCAGCAAATGCGCGGCCCCGGCACGTTTCAGATCTTCCAGGTGCTGCCAGCTGATCGCCTCGTGGCACACCGCCTGCACCGCCAGACCATCGGTGGGCGTCAGCAGCCGCGACACCGTCGGCGGATCGCCCTTCGGCAGCCGTTCCAGCGCTGCCGCCAGCTGCTCCGACGGCACCTGGAACAGCACGAGCTTGGATTCCCGCACGCGAATGACGCCGTCGATGCGTCGCAGCAGCATCTCCTGCAGATCCGCGCGCTCGTCCCCGAAGGCCTGACGCGGACCAATCAGCACGGCCTGGCTGTCGAGGATGGACACGACCTCCCGCAACTGGTTGGCGACCAGCGTGGCGCCGGAGGACACCAGATCGCAGATCAGATCGGCAGTGCCCAGACGCGGCGCGATCTCCACCGAGCCGTTCAGCACCACGATTTCCGCGCGCACCTCGTGCCGCCGCAGATAATCACCAAGCAGATGTGGATAGCTGGTCGCGATGCGCCGCCCCGCCAGATCCTGCGGTCCGCTGTAGGCCTCGTCGTTGGGCACGGCGATCGACAAACGGCAGCGCCCGAAGCCCAGTTCGCGCAACTCGACGAAGGCTGCACCACCCTGCCCGTCCGCCTCGATGCTCTGCTCCTGCGACACATTGCGACCGACGATGCCGAGCTCGCAGACGCCCTGCGCGATCAGGCCGGGGATATCGTCATCGCGTACCAGCAGCAAATCGACCGGCATGGTCTCGCCGAAACAGAACAGCTTGTCGCGGCTCTGGCGGAACTTGAGCCCGCAGCGCGCCAGCAGATCCTGCGAGGAATCCGACAGTCGGCCGGACTTCTGTACCGCAATGCGTAAACGGTCCCTGGGTTTGCTCATCGTCTTTCCCTGACCCCGATGGGGCTTGATTCGTCCTGAAGTGGTTCAGCGCGTGCGCCCGGCGACCGGCCAGCGCTTGCGCCGCTGCAGTCGCCGTGCGGCGGTGGCATAGCCACCGTGTTCGCCGGCCAAAAAGCGCGCCACGCGACCGATGGTGGTGACACTGACGGCAGTGCGATCATGGATCTCCCGATAGGCCACGCCGTCCATCAGCAGCGGCACCACGCGCCAGCGATCGGTCAAGGCCTCGAGCTCGGCCGGCGTGGTCAGATCGCGCAGAAAGGCGCGAACTTCCTCGACCGTCTTCAACGTCAGCAAGGCCTCGCACAGGAAGTCCAGCGGCGACAGCGGCGTTTCCTCGGGTTCGACAGCCCTGCGCTTCATTGCGTGTATTAATGCGTTAGTACATTGGCGCGGAGCATAGGCGTCGCGGCGGCTGCCGGTCAACCCCGCTGCGGTCTCGCTGCGACCATTCGGCGGCGCGCATTCAGGCTGCACCCGACGATCGCGGCCAATTCTTCGCCAACTCTGCATGGCTTCTGCAAATTGTCTCCACAGTTGCGGCGCAAGCTGTCTCCAGCCGCCCACCTGCGCGGGCACACGAGGAGAAAGGGAATGTTCAAGCACTGGATGCGCATCCTGTCGATCTGCCTGCTGGCTTCGACACTGCAAGCTCAGCCCGCCGGTCCGCCGCCGCCCGGTCAGTTGCCGCCGCCGGTGGAGCAAGTCCTGCAGGATCTCAGCCTGACGCCGGCGCGGCGCGAGGAAGTTCGCCAAACCTTGCTGCGCCAGCGCCAGGAGCGCGAGGCCGCCGACTCCGATCTGCGCGAGCGCCACCGCGCCGAACTCGCCGCGCTGCTGACGCCCGATCAACTGGTCGCGCTGGACGCCGCGCGGCCGCCTCCGCGCGGTCCGCGTGAACGCGCCCCGATGCCGCAACGCCGCTGAGGAGACTGCCATGCACACTGCACCGACTCGCATCGCCGCCGCGCTGGCGGCCGCCGGCGGACTGCTGATCGCGAGTACCGCCCATGCCCAGAACGCCTTCGTACACTGGGAATCGCCACACGTCAGTCCGCTGGCCCTGAGCCCGGACGGTACCCGCCTGTTGGCAGTGAACACCGCCGACGATCGCCTGGAGATCTACAGCATCGGCGCCAATGGCCTGCCGCAATGGCAGGACTCGGTGCCGGTGGGACTGGATCCGGTCAGCGTGCGCCTGCGCAGCAACGGCGAGGCCTGGGTGGTCAATCACCTCTCGGATACCGTGTCGGTGGTCGATCTCGCCACCCGTCAGGTGGTGCGCACGGTCAGCACCGGCGACGAACCCGCCGATGTGGTGTTCGCCGGTACGCCGCAGCGCGCCTACGTGACGCTGTCCTCGCGTCAGCAGCTGCAGGTCTTTGATGCCGCGGCGCCGACCACGGCCTTGAACACGCTGACGCTGGATGGTCGCGAGCCGCGCGCGCTCGCCGTCAGTCCGGATGGCTCGCGCGTGTATGTGGCGATGTTCGAATCGGGCAACGGCAGCACGGCGCTGCCGATTCCCGCCGTCAACAACGTGAACGGTCCCTACGCCGGCCAGAACCCGCCGCCCAACAGCGGCAATCAGTTTTCGCCTCCGATCAATGCGGCACTGCCCACGCCGCCGCGGGTGGCGCAGATCGTGCGCAAGGACGGCGCCGGCGCCTGGCGCGACGACAACGGCCGCGACTGGTCGCAGTTCGTGACCTGGAACATCGCCGACAACGACGTCGCGATCATCAACACCAGCACGCTCGCGGTCAGCTATGTGCCGCGCCTGATGACCATGGTGATGGCGCTGGGCGTGGCGCCGGACGGGCGCTTGCTGGCGGTCGGCACCGAGCTGAAAAACGAGATCCGCTTCGAGCCCAACGTCAAGAGCATCTTCGTGCGCACTACCTTGGCCAGCTTCGCTCAGGCGACGCCGTCCAGCGTCAGCATCGCCGATCTGAATCCGCAGCTCGACTACCAGTCGCGCAGCGTGGCACCTGAAGTGCGCGCACAGGCGCTCGGTGATCCGCGCGGCATCGCGGTGCATCCGGCGAATGGCGAGCTGTACGTCTCGGGCATGGGCTCGAACAATCTGATCGTCAGCAACAGCAGCGGCACCCGCCTCGGACGCATCAATGTCGGCGCCGGGCCGACCGGGCTGGCGCTGAATGCCGATGGCAGCAAGCTGTACGTGCTCAACAAGTTCGACGCCACCATCTCCACCGTCGATACCGCGCAGCGCAGCGAGCTCGGGCGTATCGGTTTCTATGACCCGACACCCGCCGTGGTCAAAGCCGGGCGTCCGCTGCTGTACAACACGACCAGCACCAGCGGACTCGGCCAGGCGGCCTGCGCCTCCTGCCATGTGGACGCCCGCCTCGACGGTTTGGCCTGGGATCTCGGCGATCCCGCCGGCAATCAGAAGACGGTAAACCAACCCTGCCGACCCAATCAGATCTGCGACAGCTGGAGTCCGATGAAGGGTCCGATGGTCACGCAGTCGCTGCAGGGCATCGTCGGCAATGGCGCCATGCACTGGCGCGGCGACAAGGAAAACGTCGCCGCCTTCGCCCCCGCGTACACCGGCCTGCAGGGTGCCGACGCCGAGCCGAGTGCGGCGCAAATGCAGCAACTGGAAGACTTCATCGCGTCGGTGCGCTATCCGCCCAATCCCAACCGCAACGCGGACGGCAGTCTGCCGACCACGATCGCCGTCACCGGCGGCAACGGCAACCCGGGCAACGGGCTGACGCTCTACCAGACACTGCCGGTGCTGCCCGGCGGCGCGACCTGCAACACTTGCCACGCGCTGCCGGTCGGTACCAGTGGTGAGATCGACAATCCGCCCGCTGCGCCGCAGCCGCTCAAGATCACCCAGTTGCGCGGCATGTGGGAGAAGGTCGGCCTGTCCTTCACCAGCCAGAACAACAGCCGCGGCTTCGGCTTCATGAGCGATGGTCATCACGACACGCTGGCCGCGCGCCTCGGGCCGCCCTTCGATTTCGGCGCCCCGGCACAGGCCACGCAACGCCGCCGCGATGTCGAGGCATTCCTGCTCGCCTTCGACACCGAAACGCCCGCCGCCGTCGGCCGTACGCTGGCGTATGACGGCAGCAACAACACCGACCCGACCGCGCTCGCGTTGTTGAACAGCCTGGTGACCCAGGCCAATGCCGGCTCGATCGCGCTGATCGCCCGCCGCTACGAGGCCGGTGGCGCGCGCGGCTATGTCTACGCGACGCAGGGCGTGTGGCTGTCGGATCGCGAGAATGTGCCCAGTACCACCGATGCACTGCGCACCGGCGCCAGTGCGGCGGCGCCGGTGACCTTCATCGCCGTCCCCATCGGCGCGCAGTTCCGCATGGGCGTGGACCGCGACGCCGACGGCTACTTCGATCGGGATGAGGCCGACCGCGGCAGCAATCCGGCCGATGCCGCCAGCCTGCCGACCGGCTTTTGCCGCGCCGATTTCGACGCCAACGGGACGCTCGACGCCAGCGATCTGAGCGCCTTCACGGCCGCGCACAGCGCCGGCAACCCGCGCGCGAACTGGGATCGCTCCTTCGGCAGCAATGGCCTGCCGACGATCACCGCCGCCGACCTCAGCGGCTATCAGAGCGCCTACGCCGCAGGGTGCGCGAGCCTGGCCGATGCGGTGTACGCCAACGGCTTCGAGTAGGCACGCAGCGGATGACTGCGGTGACAGGGACGTTGCCGCAGTCTCATGATCGAGGCCACCTGAATCGCGCCGACGGCTACTGATGACCCGCTATCTGGCTTTACTGCGTGCGATCAACGTCGGCGGCCGCAACGTGAAGATGGAGGCCCTGCGCGCGCTGTTCGAGGGGTTGGGCTTCCGCGCGGTACGTACCCATCTGGCCAGCGGCAATGTGTTGTTCGACTCGCAGTCCAGCGCCCGACCGGCATTGCAGACCCGCATCGAGCAGGCGCTGCTGCAGGGACTCGGCTACTCAGTCGACTGCTTCCTGCGCGATCCGCAAGAGATGCTGCGATGCGCGCGTCTGGCCGCCGAGGCGCAGGCGCGACCGGGGATCGTCGCGCTGAATGTGGGCTTCCTGCACGCGCCGCCGGATGCCGCGCAATTGGCGCTGATCCTCGCCGCCCGCAGCGAGATCGACGATTTCGAGGTGCACGGCCGCGAAATCTACTGGGGCTGCGCGCGCCGGCAAAGCGAATCGCGCTTCCAGCCGGGGCAATTGGAGCGCAAGCTGAAGCAGCCGATCACTTTTCGCGGTGTAGCCACCACGCGGCAACTCGCGGACTTGCTGAACACGGAGCCCTGACCCCACCAAGGTCGAGGCCGCACTCGGAAGCCGGCAGGCATACTCGGTCGCCTGTGTTTGCATCTGGAGATTCGCATGGGATTGGAGCGCGTACCGGCCGGCCGCGATGTGCCGCATGAAGTCAACGTCATCATCGAGATTCCGATGAACTCGGAACCGGTGAAGTACGAGGTCGACAAGGAGTCCGGCGCCATTTTCGTCGACCGGGTACTGACCACGCCGATGCGCTATCCCTGCAACTACGGCTACATCCCGCGCACGCTCTCGGGCGACGGCGATCCGGCCGACGTGCTGGTGGTGATGCCGCTGCCGCTGATTCCGGGTTCGGTGATCCGCGTGCGGCCAATCGGCATGCTGTCGATGGAGGACGAAGCCGGCGAAGACACCAAGCTGATTGCAGTGCCGACCGACAAGATCTACACCGCCTACGCCTACATGCAGTCGTACACCGACGTGCCGGAGCACACGCGCGATCGCATCCGCCACTTTTTCGAGCACTACAAGGATCTGGAGAAGGGCAAGTGGGTCAAGGTGCGCGGCTGGCAGGACGTCGAGGCCGCCAAAGCGGAAATCCTCGACTCCGTGCGCCGCTACGCTGAACTGCCGGTCAAGCCGGGTTACTGACCCGGCGCGCGCCGCTTCATTCGAAACCGTTGGCGTAAATCAGATTGGTGGGCGCCGGCGTGCCAAAGCAGGTGGGAAAGGCCGCCGCCTGCGTTTGCACATGCGCCAGCATGCGATCGGGTACACGCACCGGCGCGACGCCGAAATTGTGGCCGCGCCCAAAGGTGTAGCTGACGTTGCTGAGCCCGCCGGCGAGCAAATGGCAGTAGCTCATGATGGTGCCGCTGCCGGCGCCGCCCGGCAGCTGCTGCGTACCGCTGTAACAGCCGGCGTTGCCGGCCTCGCCGTTGTAGCACTGGTCCACCGGCGAGGCATTGCCACCGATGCCGCCATAACAATGCGTGTGCGGCGAATTGAAATTGTGGCCGATCTCGTGCGCCACGCCGAGCGTGTCCCAGACAATGCTCGGCGCGTTGGGATTGAAGTTGCCGGCGATGCCGCTGGTAAATCCGTAGGCGCCACCGTAGTTGCTGGTTGCCGCCAGACCCGGACAGCTGGCACCCACCTGCGCCGGCCCGGTGTTGAAGGCGCCCTGGCACAGCACGCCCAACCAGGCAATACCGGATAACGAAGACTTGCCGCTCAGCATGTGCGCGGTGGTCCGGGCGGTCGCGCCCATGTTGTCGTTCCAGTACTTGCCGAACTCCAGCAAGCCGCAGGCGGAATCGGTCTGCGAGTACGGATCGCTGACGCTCCAGATACGCACGAAAGAGGCTTGCAGCTCGGTATCCAGTTGATTCACATAGGTGGTCGACATATGTCCGACCAACGTCGTCACGTAGTTGGTGGCATTGGTGACGTTGCCGGAAAAGCGCGTCAGATACTCGTTGTCGGTTTCGATCGCCAGCCGCGCGGTGTAGAGCGCGCCCTCGGGCGCGGCGACGCCGGGCGCGCCTGCGGGTGCCTGCACCACCGGCGCGCGCATATCGGCGGCGTGATCGAGCGCGCAGCGGAAACCGCCGTCGCTATCGGGCGCCTCGGTCAGCGCCAGGCCCTGCGCATCCTTGCCTAGCAGCCAATGGCCGTCATGGTCGTGAGCGATGCCGCGGATCTCGCCATTGGCGTGGACCTCCAGAAAGACGCTGCTGTCCGGATCGCTGGCCCAGTGTCCACGGTAGAAATGCGCCTTTGGCAAGGGCAGTTCCTGCTCACCCTGCTCGGTCATCAGCACGATGCGGGCATCCTTGGTGTAGACCTGAAACTCGGTCAGCACCAGCGTCTCGCTGCGCGCACCGCGGCGCACGCCGCTGACTTGGAGTTGCGGCTGCAAATCCGCATAACTCGCCGCGAGGCGTTCGGCGGCGATCGGTTCGCCAGCCAGCGCCGGCGTACTCAGCACGGCGCAGATCAGCAGCAGACAGGGGCGCATGGGCAGCATCCAGTGGCCAGATGGTGCGCAGAGTAGCGCGTCCGCCCAGGCACGTCAGCCGCTGTCGCTGCGGCTGTGATCCGGATCTGCTTTTCAGCTCAGCGCGACGAGCGCAATCGCGGCCACCAGGACGAGATCCCGCACCGAAGCGCGCTCAGCCATCCTCGGCGGCGGCCTCACGCCCCTGTTGGCGTATCAGCGCAACCTGGCGGGCGTCCTCGATCGAATCCATCACCGCAGCCAGATCGGCGGTGTGCTCGTCGAACTCGAACTCGCCGGTCAGCACGCTGTCCGGGCGCAGCAGACCCGCCTCGTACAGCGACCACATCTCCTCGCCGTAGTAGGTCTGCGCCAGTTCAGGCGCGAAGCGGCTGAAGCTGGCGCGCAGATTGTGCACATCGCGCAACAGCATCGCCCGCGCGGCATTGTTTCCCGAGGCGCTGACGACCTGCGGCAAGTCGATGATGACTGGGCCTTCCGGCGCGATCAGCACGTTGTATTCCGACAAATCGCCGTGGATCAAACCCAGACACAGCATGCGCACGACGTCGCGAATCAGACGTTGGTGGTAATCAAGTGCCTGCGCCGGATCCAGATCCACCTCGCCCAGGCGCGGCGCGCTGTGGCCATCGGCGTCGCGAATCATTTCCATCAACAGCACGCCGTGGAAATAGCCACGCGGGCGCGGCACCGTCACACCGGCATCGGCGAGCCGGTAGAGCGCATCCACCTCGGTGTTCTTCCAGGCGGTTTCCTGCTCGCGCCGGCCAAACTTGCTGGCCCGCGCAATCGCCCGCGCCTGCCGGCTGCCACGCACCTGACGGCCTTCCTGGTACTGCACTCGCGCCTGAAAGCTGCGCTGCGCCATGTCTTTGTAGACCTTGGCGCACAGCACCTCCGAGCCGGCCTGAACCACGTACACCGAGGCTTCCTTGCCACTCTTCAGCGGCAGCAGCACGGCGTCGACGAGGCCGTCATCGACGAGCGGCTGCAAACCCTTGGGAATCTTCACGTATCACTGCCCTGATCTCAGTCTCTACCAAGGAAGTATCGTCGATTCCGCGCTTGGGGAAGCGCTGGCTGGCTCAAGCGCCGGGTCAGGGCGGCAACGGGCCGCGATAGACCATCGGATTCACCGGCAGCGACCACAACATGCGGCCATCGGCCAGGTCATAGCCCACCAGACGCGTGCCCAGACTCAGCCACTGGCCATCGGGCTGCTTCCGGCCCTCGGCTTCGGCCCGGTACACGAGGCGGCTGCCGCTGACCAGAAACGGCGCCAGCGCGTAGCTGGACTCGAGCGTACCGAGCGCCCTGCCCTGACGGCGATCATGAATGGACCAGCGGTAACGATCGCCCTGCTCAGGGTCACTGACGGCGACCGCGGCCAGCACGTAGGCCCGGTCCACGGCAACAAACTGATCGCCAGCCACATTCGGCAAACGCTCCTCCGAACTGGCCGCCGGACTGGGCACCGCGGGCGCGGCGACAGCCTCGCGCACCGGCGTGGCATAAGCCCGATCGCCGCCGTAGCTGATGTCAACTGCACCCGATTCCACCTGCAGCGGATTGGGCTCGCCCTGCGCATCGATCTCCACCGCGCCGCGCAGCGGACGCGACTCATAGCGCCAGTGCAGGCGCAGGCCGTCGCCGGCGCCGACGATCTGCGCGCTGAAACTGCGATTCGGCCCCGGCATGAACTCGGCGCTGACCGTCTCCGGCAGGTCAAAGGCCACGCGATCGAGCGCCTGACCGCTGGCCGGATCGACGATCACCAGCATGCCCAGTCCCGGCTGGCGCGTAGACGCCAGTGCCAGCAGGCGCCCGGCCTGCACGGCCAGAGGCAACATGGGCTCGACGCTGGACCAGGTCACGCGACCATCGGCCAGCACCACGGCCTGCAGCGTGCCTTCCGGCGCCAGCGTGAACGCCAATTCGCGCTGGCTGTCGACGACAATGCCCGGCGCCAGCGTGTAGGTGCCGGCGTCCTGCGCCGAGGACGGCGACGGCAGCCCCGCGAGCGCGCCAAAGGCGATCGGCAAGTACTTGATGAAATTGGACTTCATGATCGATTCCTGGCTGCGCGTCATTCAAAGCCGTTGCGGAAGAGATTGTCGCTGAGGACCAGCGGCGACAGGATCCAGGCACCGCGACCCAAGGTCCCGGCGACCAGCACGTTGTCGGTGCGGTCGTACTCCAGCTCAAACACGATGGCATTCGGGAAGCCGGTCCCCAGGCGCTGCCAGACACTGAAACCACCGCTGGCAAATGACACGTAAACGCCACGATCAGCGGCGACCACCAGCGCATCGTCGGTGCCGGGCACAAAAGCCATGGTTCGCAGCGAGCCCGGGCTAAAGGCAGTGATCAGATTGCCGGTGATGGCGGCAAAACTGGTGCCGCTGTTGTTGGAGTAATGCACCGTGGTGCTGGTCAGGCCGAACAGATTGGCGGCGTTGTCCGGATCGGCATCGACGTCAATCACGGTGGCAGGCAAGGTCGCGATCGAGCTCAGGGCGCCGCCGGAGGTGGTGCGCCGGAAGATGCCCGTTCCCGATCCGGCCAGTATGAAATCGGCGTTGCCGACGATGCCGTACACCAATGGGTCGCCGCGGAAGGCATTGACGGCGGTGGTCGCGATCTGCACCACGGTATCGCCGCGATTCGCCGATTCGTACAAACCGTTGGCGGCGCCGATCAGCAGGCGCGCACCATCGACGTAATTGGTGGCGAGTGGCGTGTAGAACGCCGCCGTCAATGCCGGCCCCGCGGTGACGGTCAGCGCGGGGAATTGCGTCGCCGTCACCGTATTGGCCGCATTCACCGTACGCCGGCGGAAGCCGCCCAGATTCTGAAAGCTGGTGTAGCGCGTCGAACTGGCGGTGGAGGAGCGATCTTCGACGGCAACGTCGCCGCCATCACCGGTGGACACGCTGTCGAAGATGCGCGTGGAGGTATTGCGCTGCTCGGTGGTGCCGGTGTCCTGGGCGCCGCCTAGCGTCCGATCAGAAACGGCATCGTACGCAATACCGTGGTATTCGGTACTGGTGAGATCGCCATTGATCGACACCCACGAACCCGTGGTGAGCCGCGGGTTGATGCGCTTGTAGACGCCGCCGTCATCGGTTTCCAGCAGATTGCCGGCCGCGTCGAAAGCCATGTCGCGCGAATCGGCATGCGGCGAGGAGTTGTTCGAGGTGCCGTTGTGGGTCAGCGGCGTCCAGCGGCTGGCCGCCGGCTGCGAAGCGTCGCCACGGAACAAGCGACCGGAGTAATCGTTGGCGCCGATCGAGTTCGGAAAGAAGTTGTTGGAGCCGATGCCCTCGCCAAAATAGGGCTGCCGATCGCCGCCCACGTAAACGATGTTGGCATTGGTCGGGTCGGCCGCCGCCGACAGATGGATGCTGCCTTGTCCGCCGGGATGGATGCCGATGATGGCGCCGCCATCCTCCACCGTGGTCGGCACGCCGAGCGCAGTCCAGCCGGTGGCGCCGTCGGGCGAGCGGTAGACGTCGGCCAAGCGGCCGTTGGACCCGACGATGACGACAAACACCTGCGCGCTGGCGCCCACCACGATCTCGGTGCGACGCGTGCCGGTTCCTGCGTTCAACACGGTGTCGAGCGCCGCATCGGACACCTTGGTCCAGGTGGCGCCGGTGTCCGTCGTGCGGTAGACACCGCGATTGGGCGCGGCCGTGATGACCGTGTACAGCCGCGTGCTGACAGTCGGATCGGCCGCCAGATCGGACACCGCACCGCTAGGCAAGCCGGTTCCGGCACCGCCGGAGATCTGCGTGAAGGCGGTGCCGGTATCGGTCGACCGGTAAATGCCGAGATCGGTGGCCGCCAGCAACGTGGCGCCGCGTGCCGCCACGCCGATAACCTGACGGCCGGCGAGCGCGCCGCCAGTCAAAACGCTCCAGTTGTTGCCGCCATCGGTGGTACGCAACATGCCGATCAACTCGCCACCCAGGCTGCTCAGACTGGAAGAGCGCGCGACGCCGGCCACCAGCGTCTGCCGGTTGGCGTCGGTGGGATCGAACTCGATCGATCCGATTGACAGCGAGGCCAAGGTGTCGGTCAGGCGCGTCCAGGTCGGTGCCGCAGCCGTGGCGTTGCTGGTGCGCCAGATGCCGCCGTTGACAGCGCCGACGTAGACGATGTCGGCATTGCTGGGATGCGCCGCGATCGCATTGACGGCGCCAACGACTTCGCGATTGGTGATGCCCTCGACCTGGCCGCCGTGCGACGGACCGGGCCCGACCGATTGCCAGACGCCGGCGACTTGAGCATGGGCCGAGGTGCAACTCAGCGTGGCAAAGACGGCGACTGCAAGCGCCGAACGTAGAGTGACGGGCATGGGCGGCTCCCAGAATGTCCAGGCAAGAATCGTAGCCTTCCAGTTGCAACTTCGTGTGACGATCGGCCAAAAGTCATGGCCACCGGCGCATTCGCCAAACGGCAAGCACTCATTCGCCACCGCCTGAGGCCAGCAGGCGCACCGACTCGGGTAGCGCCACTGGTCTGCCGTCAGTCGGGCTGACCCAGACGACCACGCTGTTGCCGTCGGCATACAAGCAGTCGCCGTTGCCGGCGGAGGTGATGCGATGGGCGATGGTCAGGCTGCTGCGGCCGATACGCTCGGCGCGCAGTTCCACGCGCAGCGTTTCCGGATGCAGGATCGGCCGTCGAAAGTTGAGATGCATGGCTGCCAGCACCGGCTCCGCCTGCGCACTGCGCCAGGGGCCCGGCAAAGACTCGAACCACTGGATGCGCGCCTCCTCAAGAAATGTCAAAAAGACACTGTTGTTCACGTGCTGGTAAGCGTCCAAATCGCGCCAGCGCACCGGCACCAGCGTTTCGATCAGCAACTGCATGCGGCGCCCTCCGTAGGCTCCCAAGTCTGCGCAGACGCTAACACGCGGCTGCGCGGATGCCGGAATACAGGTGGCACATCGACGTAAAATCATGCACTTGGACGCAGGCTGGCAGCCGCCCGTGGCAACAGTCCGGCGGTCTCGCCGCATCGCCCCGGCCCGGCGGCGACCAACGTGCCGGCGCTGACGAGCACGGCGCCTGCGTTCCACGCCGCCTGCCAGGTCACAGCCTCGCCGCCCTGTGACACCGGGCTCATTTGCCGCAGAATCGAAGCGAGGTCGCAGGCCAGCGGGCCGACGCCCGGCAAGGGGAGATCGAGCAAGGTGAACGTGCCCAGCGAGCGACAAGCCAACGCCGAGAGCGCAGGCAGCGCCTTGCGCATCTCGGTGGTGCTGCCAAGCGGCGAGTCCGATGGCGATTGGCGCGTCGATGGCCTGGGCGTCAGCGGCGGCTTTCTGCGCCGCACCAACACGCGCCCGGCCCCTGCCCTCACCCGTGACAGCATCCTGCGGCTGCGCTGGCACGACGCCCAGGGACAGCTGATCGCCGACGTCGACGCCCGGGTGCGCGAGGCCGACGCGAGCGGCATACGCATCGCCTACGCCGAGCTTGCGCCGGGCTTGCTGCAGCGCTTGCAGACGCCCGCTGCTCCCTCGCGAGTCCTCCCCGCCGCGCCGCCTGCAGCCGAACGCCAACCCTTGGTCGATGCCGCCGTGGCAGCCATCCTGGAGGCGCTGCACAGTCAACTGCTACCGCGCTGCCGTCAGCTGTTCGTGCACGCCGAGCAGGCGCTCGACCAACTGGCGCTCGATGCGCAGGAGGAAACCGCCGGCATGCCGGCGCGCATGGCCCTGGAGCGGCTGCACGCCGGCCGGCTGCGCGCGATCGAAGGCTTCGCTGAGCGCATGCGCCGACCCTGGGTGGCTGCGCCGGCCAATGCCGCCGCCGAGGTGCGCTCGCTGTCATTGCAACTGGTCGAAGACGACGAGATGCAAATCTGGCTGAAGCGCAATGAATCGGCACGCTCGCTGGAACGCGCGACGCGCGCCCACTGGCTGGCGCTGCGGCCGTATCTGCAAACATTGGCCAGCCTGCGGACGACGCTCGTGATTGAGGCCCTGGGCGTCGATGCCACGCTGGAAGCGCTCACCGAGGCGCTGGCCGGCGCCGGGCTCGAATCGCCCCTGCAACAGTTTCTGCTGCGCCTGGCCGGTCACGCAGAAGTCCTTGACCTGTCAGGCTTTTTCGATCAACTGCAAGTCCGGCTGCAGCAGCTGGGCATAGCGCCCGCCGCGCGCGTCACGCGACCAGCCCGCGCCGACGAAGCAGGAGTCGCGAAGGCGGTGCCGTCAGCGGTTCCCCCGGCCGATCCCGCCCACCCGCCGGCGGGCGAGATGGCGACCGAGCCCTTCCGCGGCCTGCATCGCCCGGCCAGTCCGGGGTCGGTGCTTGCGGCAACGCAGCATCTGTGGTCGCTGGCGCATCCAGCGGCGCCGCCCGCCGACTCCAGCCCCGCCCTGCCCGACGCCGCGCTCACGCAAGCAATGCGCGAGCTGATGCTGGGGTCGGCGCCGCAGGACATGGACGAGTTTCGCGACACGCTGCAGGAACTCGCGGCCCAGCTGGCCGGCATGCCGGTCGCGAGCGTAGCGCCGCGCCAGCGTGAGGCGGTCGAGATGATGTCGCGCCTGCAGCATGCGATGGAGAGCGACCCGCTGCTGCCCGGCATGTTCCGCGGCTGGAGCCGGCCGCTGCTGGCGCCCTTGTTCGCCGCCCAGCTGAAACCGGCAGGTGCGGGAGAGCTCGGCGATGGCGTGCGCCGGCTATTTGCACTGATCGAGTTCGGCAGCGTGCTGTGCGCCGAGCGCAATGACGTCCAAACCCAGGAGATTCGTGCCGGTATCGATCGCGTGATTGCCGAGCTTGCCGAGCATCCGCAGCTCGATGCCGAGCGGGTCATGCATGCCGTCCAGCAGCTGGAAGCACTATTGCAGCGCCATCGCCGGGCCGGCAGTGCGATCGAGGAGCGCGTGGTCGAATCCTGCATCGGCCAGCAGCGACTGGTGGACGCGCGTGCCATGGTGGGCAAGGAACTCGGCGTGCTGTTCGGCGGCCGCGAGATTCCGCAGGCGCTGCTGGCGATGCTGCAGGAGAAGCTGGCGCCACAATACGTGCTGACCCTGGTGCGCCACGGCCCCGGCTCGCCCGAATGGGCGCAGATGCGGGCGCAACTGGAGGCGCTGGACCAGGCACTGCGGCAGGCGCGCGAGGGCCATGCCCTGGCCCAGCCAGCCGCCCACCTGCACTGGCTGCGCGAGAGCTACACGCCCGATCTGCAGTTGGCTGGCCACTTCAGCGAACAACTGGAGGAACTCGAACACTGCCTGTCGGGCATGCCCACGCTGTGGGTGCGTTATCGGACCCCGGTGCTGGACAGCAGCCCCGACGACGCCGGCGGCGAGGGCGACATCGGCAGCGCGCTGCAACTGCTGCAACCGGGCGAGTGGCTGGCCTTCGAGACACCCGGACGCGAGCGCCGGCTGCTGAAACTTGCTTGGCACGCCCCGGACCGCTCGCGCTTCGTGTTCGTCACCCAGCTCGGGCACAAGGCCGACGATCTGACCCGCGCACAGCTGCGCGCCGGACTGCAGTCGGGCGCCATCCAATTGACTGGCGAGAGCAATGCCAACGTGGTCGATCGCGCCTGGCGGCGCATGTTGGAAGGCCTGCACGATCAATTGGCGGACAAGGCCATCCACGACGCCCTGACCGGCTTGATCAACCGCAAGGAGCTGGAGCGCCGGCTGACCATCTGGGTGCAGGCGCAGGAGCGCACGCCGATCGGGGTGTTGTGGGTGGGCGTCGATCGCCTGCGCGCCTTGAATCAGTCGCTGGGCCATGCGGCCGGCGACGAACTGCTGCGCGAGGTCGCGCTGATCCTGAAGGCCGAGGCCGTGGATAACGGAGCGCCGCTGGCTTGCGCCTCACGGATGGCAGGCGACGAGTTCGTTGTCATCCTTCCCGGCGGTCGCGCGGACGAGGCGCAGGCGCGCGCCCAGGCGATCCTCGATCAGCTGACGCGCACGCCGCTCAGCCATGCCGGCCACCCGATCAAGGCCTCGCTCAGCATCGGCGTCGCCTGGGCCGACGAGACCTGCACCTCGATCGACAGCCTGCTGCGGGATGCCGAACGCGCTTGCGGCGCGGCCAAGGAATCGGGGCGCGGGCGTGCGTATCTGCACCAGAGCGACGATGCCCGATTGCGCCAGATGCGCGACACCGTGCAGTGGGTGGAGCGGGTCGAACGCTCGCTGCAAACCCACGCGCTGACGCTGTACGGACAGCGCGCTGCCTCGCTGAGCGAGCGCGCGCGCCAGGGGCCGGATTACCTGGAGGTGCTGCTGCGCATGCGCGACGAGGGCGGCGGTGTGAGCTCCCCCACCGAGTTCATCCTGGCGGCTGAGCGCTACGGCCATATCAGCGCCATCGACCGCTACGTACTGCACGAACTGACGCGCGTGCTGCACGCGGCCAGAGCCGGGCTCCCACTGCGCATCGCCTTCAATGTATCGGCACGCAACATCGTCGATCCGGCCTTCATCGACGAGATCATCGCCACGCTGCAGCAACAGCCGATGGCGCTGAATCAGCTGTGCGTCGAACTGACCGAGACCGCCGCCATTGCGCAACTGGCCGAAGCCAGCGCCGGCATGAAGCGACTCAGCGACAGCGGGCTGTCGATGGTGCTGGATGACTTCGGCTCCGGCTGGTCGTCTTATCAGTATCTGAAGCGGCTGCCCTTTGATGTGGTCAAGGTAGACGGCGCTTTTATCCGCGACATCGCCACTTCCGCCGAGGACTACGCGCTGGCACGCTCGATCAACGAGATCGCGCATCTATTGGGCAAGCGTACCGTCGCCGAACACGTCGAGAACCAGGAAACGCTGGACCGCGTGCGCGAGATCGGCTTCGACTACGCGCAGGGCTATTTCATCGCCCAACCGGCGCCGCTGGCGGATCTGCTGCGCTGAGCCCGCGCGGCAGCCTCAGTTGCGCCGATGACGCGGCTTCAGCAGCGTGTGCGCGTAGGCTGACGGCAGCCCCTCGGGGCGCGTCTTGAAGCGCCGATGCGCCCACAGATACTGCTCCGGCACCTGGCGCACCTCGGCTTCGACCAGCGCCATGATGCGCGCGGTATCGGCGACGGCGTCGGCGCTTGGAAATTCGCTGAGCGGCGGATCGATGCGCAGCAGATAGCCGTAACCCGAGGGCTGGCGACGAATCCAGCAGCACAACACCGGCGCCCGCGACAGCCGCGCGATCCGCGAGGTCATCATCAGCGTGGCGGCCGGCTGCCCGAAAAAGGGCACGAAAGCCATGTGCAGATTGAAATCCTGGTCCGGTGCGTAGCCCATCGGGTGGCCGTCGCGCAGCGAGCGCAACAGCTCTGCCAGATCGCGCTTCTCCACCGTCTTCTCGCAGAACTGCCGACGTCCTGCATCGATGATCGCCTCCAGCGCCGCGTCATTGTTGCGGCGGACCATCTGGTGCATCGGCCGCCCGAGCGCCTCGCTGAGCAAACGCCCACCGAGTTCGATCATGGTGAAGTGGCTGTAGAGGCACAGCGCACCGCGCCCTTGCGCGAGCGCCGCTTGCAGATGCGCCAGCCCCTGCACCTCAACGATCCCGGCCGTGACGTGGCGTGGCGCGAACCAGGCCAGCGTGGTCTCGAACAGGCTGACCGCTGTGGAGCGCAGATTGCGCCGCACCAACTGCGCGCGCTCGGCTGTAGACAGATCGGGGAAGCACAGCGCGATATTGGCCTCGACGATGCGCCGACGCCGACCGGACAGCCGTGCCAGCAGCGGCGCCAGCGCCCAGGCCAGACGCATCTGCCAGCGATAAGGCCAGCGGGCGATCGCCCGCAGCAACCCCAGCAGCAGACGTTTGGGCAAAGGCAGCTCAGCGCCGGCGTCGGGCTTCATAGACCTTGGCGTACTTCAGGAACACGTAAAAGGCACCCACCACGCTCTGGATGAAGCCGGCCCAGCCATCCAGGCACTGGCGTTTGCCCAGATACAGGCGCAGGAAAAACAGCGGCGGATACAGCAGCATGCGCGTGCGTACGAAGCGCGGATTGCGCGCCAGCTTGTCGGCGACCAGTCCAGTGGAATAGGCGTTGATCTTGGCCACTTTGGTGTGGATATCAGGCTCGCCATCGTGGCAAAAAGGCTGCGCCAGATCGCCCACCGGTCCGTCCACTTCCGGTGCTGCGTGCACGCTCGAGGTGCTCATGCGAAAGCGGGTGCGATCCACCACGCGCAAGAAGCGATTCAGACGTGCGCCGGGATGCTGGTACTGCCAGAAGATCAGCTCCCGCCGCGGAATCCGCGCGCCCGCCAGCCGGTAACCCTCGGCCGCTGCCGCATCGACCCAGGCTTGCAGCGCCTGCTGACAGGGCTCGGGCAACCATTCGTCGGCATCCAGCAGCAACACATAGCGCGACTGCGCCTGGCCAATCGCAAAAGCCTTCTGCGGACCGTAGCCGGCAAAAGGCTTGTGTATCACGCGACAGCCGAACTCCGCCGCCAGCGTCAGCGTGTCATCGCTGCTGCCGGAATCCACCAGCACGATCTCGGCAGCGCCTTGCAGACTGGCCAGACAGCGGCGCAGCGTGGCGCCGTTGTTCAGCGTGGTGACGACCGCCGAATAGGGTTCATGCACGCTCATGCGAAGCTCTCGCAAGACATGAGCGCATAGGGACAACAGCGGGGCGAGGGGCAAGGGGCGGGGGACCAGCCATACGGCCACTGCGTGGCGTGGTCGCCGGCTTGCAGAACGCGCAAGCGCTGTGAAGGCGAGGCCTGAACTCCCTTGCGGAACATGAGCGCGTCGGGACAGCGGCGGACGATCCTGGCCACAACCTTAGAGACGGGCAGAACCGTAGATCCGCCCGCGATGGATACCCATGCAGCCGCAGTCCCGAACATGATGCTGGTTCAGAGTCCATGTCTCGCCTCTGGCGCGCTTACTCGATCCGCAAACCGTACCGGCGACTGTGCCAGGCAATCGCTGCAGTGCTCGTCCCCAGCCCCCTGACCCTCGCACCGCTTTTGACCCAACGTACCCATAGTTGGCAAGAGCTTCCCCTAGGACTCACCGGCTGGCTGCAACAGGGACTGGGCGCAGGCCAGGGTCCACAGCCAACACAGGACGATGCCCATGAAGCTGGAGTAGAACGCGAGGTGGGTGTTGAGCGGAAACACCAGCACCAACAGCGCAACCCACGGCGCCTGCGCCTCGGGAGTAGCCGCCGTCTGGCGCCACAGCCCGACCAGCACGGCGGCACCGGCGACCCAGAGCAGCAGTCCGAACACGCCGGTCTCGGTGAGCAATTCCAGGATCAGCTGATGCGCATGCGCGGCGCCGGTATGGCTGGCCGCATCCACCCAGGGATCGCCCGGACTGGCGTAGTCGGGGTAGGCATAACGGAAGCCACGCACGCCCACACCATTGACCGGATGCGCGGCGCTCATGCGCGCCGCGGTATCCCAGATCGGCACGCGCCCGGCCAGCGCGGTGTCCACCTGGCCGGCGCCGGCCAGCAGCGTCCGATCGACGCGCGCCCGGAAGCTGTCCGACAGCGCATACGCCGCGCCGCCCAGCAGGCTGACCACCAGTGCACAGGCAGCCAGCAAACGCGCCATGCGACGCCAGGATCCCTGCGCCAGGCGCCAGCACAGCATCAGCGCAACCAACGCCAGACTCACCCAGCCGGCGCGTGCTCCGGCCAGCAACACCACCACACAGAGCGCCAGCGCGATGCCGGTCAGCTGCGCGCGCGATGCACGCAAGGCCGGCCACAGCAGCAGCGGCGCCAGCGCCGGCAGCAGCGGACCGAGCTTCAGATCGTCCGCGCCGAAGATGCCGCTCAGGCGGTCGGCATCCAAAGGGCCGCCCAGCGAGTAGCCAGTCGCCGCCTGCATCAGGCCATCGACCACCCAGATCGCCACCGGCAGCGCAGCGACCCATGCCAGCGCCCGCGCCAGCGTGCTGGCGGCGACGCCGTCGGCCTGCGCCCGAATGCAAAGCACCAGCACCCCCAGGCCGAAAGCGAGAAAGCGCAGCGCGCCCAAGGCCGTCACCCAGCTCTTGTCCGGTTCGACGGCATCGACGCAAGACAGCAAGGCCGCCAGCGCATAGGCCGCGTTCGCCATCAGCAGCGCGCGCAGCGCCGGGTGCGACCACAGCGCGCGCCAGCGGGCGGCGGCGAGCAGCCCGATTGCCGCACCCAGCAGGATCGGCAACTCCGCCCAGCGCCCGAAGGGCAGCAGCAAGCCCACCAGCGCCACCAGCGCCAGGGCTTGCGTGGCCGCCGGACTGTGCGCGATCGGCTGCGGCTTCATCGGTCCGCCAGGCAGGCGGGATCGGGTGCGGCGCCCTCCAGCAGCTCCGCGTACACCGACAGCGTCAGGCGCTGCAAATCGGTCACGGTCGGCACCGCCACCTCTCCGACGGGCGGCGGCGCGGTCAGCAGCGCTTCGGCGCGCTCGGCTGCGATGTCCAGATTCCCCAGCGGCACCAGACCGGCCGGGTAGTAGTCCTGCAGCAACTCGCCGACACCGCCATGGTCGTAGCCCAGCACCGGGCGTCCCAGGGCCAGCGCCTCGGTCACCACGCGTCCGAAGCTCTCCGGCCGCTGCGACAACTGCAGCACCAGATCGCTCAAGGCATAGACCTCGCGCACATCGGGGCGCGAGCGCGTACAAACCAGCGCCTCGCCGACACCGAGTTCAGCAGCCAGTCGCATCAGCTCCGATCGATAGGCCTCGCGTCCGCTCTCGATTACGCCGAGCAGCAGCAGGCGCGCATCGACGCCGCGCGCGCGCAGCGCCGCCAGCAGCCGAATCGCGTCGGCATGCCCTTTGAGACGCGTACCGCGACCCGGCAGCGTCAACAGCTTGCCACCCACCAAGGCAGGAAAATCGGCTTCGAACTGCGCGCGCCAGTCCGGATCCAGCGCTCGCTGAGGGTCGAATTCCTGCGCATCGACACCGCGGGGAATCACGCGGACGATGGCCGGATCGAGCTGCGGGTAGTGCGTCAACAGATGCGCCCGGGTGGTGCGCGACACTGCAATCACGCGCTCGGCGCGCGTCATGATGCGGCTGTAGGCGTTCACCGAGTTCAAGCCGTGCACGGTACTGACCCTCGCCACGCCGCGGACGCCGAGCAGCGCCAGCCGCGCGATCCAGGCCGGCAATCGCGAACGCACATGGATGAGATCCGGCTTCAGTGCGCGCAGCACGGCGCGCAAGCGCCATGCCGTCCACAGCGCCGAGACCGATTTGCGGTCCAACGGCAGCGTGATGTGCTCGCTGCCGTCGACGCTGAGGCGCGACTGCCAGCGTCCGCCGGCCGAGATCACGATCGAGCGATGCCCCGCCGCCACCAGCGCGCGTGCCACCTCAATGGTGGATCGCTCGGCGCCGCCGGCATTCATCGCCGGAATCAGCTGTACGACGGTCCAGCGCCTGCCCACCGCCCCTCCCGCCGTGCGCGTCAGGCGTTCAGGCCGCGTGCGCCCGCGCGCCGCCCTGCAATTCGTACACGGCGCCGCAGTAGGGGCACTTGGCGCTGCCAGTCGCCTCCACCGACAGATATACGCGCGGATGCGAGTTCCACAAGTGCATCCCCGGCATCGGACAGGACAGCGGCAGGTCGGCTGCCGTGACCTGATAGCGATGATCGGCGTTCGGCTGGATCAGTGGGGCTAGACTGGGATCGGGACGCGCCATGGCCGGCTCCGGAGACAGATTGACCGCGGAGCATAGCATCGCCGGTCGCTCGTCCCGCACCGTGCGGCAGTGAGCTCTACACCGGCGCTGCGCGCCGCCTGCGCTAGACTGCGGCCATGCTCAAATCCTCTTATCTCGCCAATCACCTGCTGATCGCCATGCCGGGTCTGAACGACCCCAACTTTGCGCGCGGCGTCACGCTCTTGTGCCAGCACAACGATGAAGGCGCGCTCGGCATCGTCATCAACCGTCTGAGTCCGCTGACGCTGGGGACCGTGCTCGAACAAATGCAGATCCAGACCAGCGTCCCCGGCCTCGACCAGCAGCCGGTGCATGCCGGCGGCCCGGTCCAGCTCGATCGCGGCTTCGTGCTGCACGAACCCTGCGGCGCCTACGACTCCACCTTCCGGGTCTCCGAGGCGCTGTGCGTGACCACCTCGCGCGATGTGCTGGCCGCGATGGCCGAGGGCCGCGGCCCGAGCCGCGCACTGGTGGCGCTCGGCTACGCCGGCTGGGGCGCCGGGCAACTGGAATCGGAAATCCGCGAGAACGCCTGGCTCAGCGTGCCGGTGGATCCAGCCATCCTGTTCGAGGTACCGATCGATGATCGCTGGGAGGCGGCGGCCCGTCTGGCCGGCGTCGATATGCGACTGCTGACCGACTATGCAGGACACGCCTGACACCGGCGAGCGCGCGGCGCCGCCGCGCACCGGCGTCTGGCTGGGCCTGGACGTCGGTACACGCGACCTCGGCGTAGCGGTTGGCAACGAGCTCACCGGGCGTGCCCGACCCTTGCGCAATCTGGCCATGCAGCCGGATGCCGCGCTGTGGTCGGCGCTCGACGGTCTGGTGCGCGAATGGGCGCCCTGCGGACTGGTGGTGGGACTGCCGCTGACGCGCGACGGGGCTGAGCAGAAGATGACTGAGCACGCGCGCCAGTTCAGCAATCGCTTGCGCAAACGCTATGGTTTGCCGGTTGCGATGCAGGACGAGCGCGGCTCCTCGCAGGTCGCGCGGCGCCATTTTGCCCAGGAGCGCGCGGCCGGCAACGCTCGTCGCAAGCACGCCAACGATCTCGACGCCCACGCCGCCGCGGTGATACTGGAGGACTACCTTGCCACTGCCAGCTCTTGAACCGCTGCTCGATCGCTTCGTCAGTGAGACGCGCAAGCGTCTGACCGAGCACAACATCGTCGATCCGCGCCTGCTCGGCATCCATTCCGGCGGCGTCTGGCTGGCCGAGCACCTGCGCAGCGCGCTGGGCATTGGCGAGGCGGTCGGCGCACTCGACATCAGCTTCTATCGCGATGATTTCACCCGGGTCGGCATGCACCCAACGGTGCGCCCCTCGCGCATCCCGTGGGACGTGGAAAACCGCCATCTGGTGCTGGTCGACGACGTGCTCTACACCGGGCGCACCATACGTGCGGCGCTCAATGAGATTTTCGACTACGGCCGGCCGGCCAGCGTCACGCTGGCGGTGCTGATCAGCCGCAACGGGCGCGAACTGCCGATCGAGGCCGGCGCCGTCGGTGCCCATCTGGCGCTGCCGGCCGGCCAGCAGATCAAGCTGCGCGGCCCGCAGCCGCTGCAACTGGAGATCATCGAGCGAGGCGCGCGGCCGGCATGAGCTTGCAGCTGACACCCGAGGGGCGCCTGCGCCACCTGTTGACCATCGACGGCCTGCCGCGTCGGCTGCTGCACGAACTGCTGGATGCGGCTGATTCCCTGCGCACGGTGGCGCTGCGCGGCAACAAGAAGCTGCCGCTGCTGCGCGGCCGCACCATTTTGAATCTGTTCTTCGAGGCCTCCACGCGTACCCGCACCACCTTCGAGCTGGCGGCCGAGCGTTTGTCGGCGGACGTGGTCAATCTGGATGTGGCCTCCTCCTCGACCAGCAAGGGCGAGAGCCTGCTCGACACGCTGGCGACGCTGGAGGCGATGCAGTGCGATATGTTCGTCGTGCGTCATCCGGATTCCGGCGCGGCGCACTTCATCGCTGAACATGCCTCGCCCGGCGTCGCCGTCCTCAATGCAGGCGATGGCCGCCATGCGCACCCGACCCAGGCGCTGCTCGATTCCTACACCATCCGTCGCCACAAGGGCGGCTTCGAGCACCTCACCATCGCGGTGGTCGGCGATGTGCTGCATTCGCGCGTGGCGCGCTCCGAATTGATGGCTTTTGGCATCCTCGGCGCCGGCGAGTTGCGAGTGGTCGGTCCGCGCACGCTGTTGCCCCCGGCCATCGAGGAACTCGGCGCGCGCGTCTACACCGATATGGATAGCGGGATTGCCGACGCCGACGTGATCATCATGCTGCGCCTGCAGCGCGAGCGTATGCGCGGCGCCTTCCTGCCGTCCGAGAGCGAGTACTACCGCCGCTACGGCCTGTCGGTCGAGCGCCTGAAGCGCGCGCGGCCGGACTGCATCGTCATGCACCCCGGCCCGATGAACCGCGGCGTCGAGATCGCCTCGGAAGTGGCCGACGGGCCGCAATCGGTGATCCTGGAACAGGTCAGCAATGGCCTTGCCGTGCGCATGGCGGTGATGTCGCACATCCTCGGCGCGCAGGTGCCGCAGATGGAGGTCGGCGCATGACTCGGATCTACATTCAAGACGCGCGGGTGATCTATCCCCACCTCGGCATCGATCGCGTCACCAGCGTGCTGTTCGCGCCGGGGCAGATACTGGGCCTCGACATTGCGCTCGCCGATGCCGGCGAGGTCGAAGTCGTCGATGGCCGCGGCTGCTGGCTGATTCCGGGGCTGGTCGACCTCGCCGCGCGCCTGCGCGAGCCCGGCGCCACCCACAAAGCCGACATCCGCTCGGAAGCCACCGCTGCGCTGCTCAACGGCATCACCCATCTGGTGCTGCCGCCGGACACACGGCCGGCGGTGGACAGCACGGCGGTGGTGGAACTGATCCTGCGACGCGCCCGCGAGGCGCGCGGCGCCACCGTGCACGTGATCGGCGCGCTGACGCGAGAACTCGGCGAGGAAGCCCTGGCCGAAATGGGCGCGCTGCGCGCCGCCGGGTGCGTGGCGGTGGGCAACATCGGCCGGCCGATCGGCAACAGCAATCTGCTGCGTCGCGCGCTGCAGTACGCCGCCTCGCTGGATCTGCCGGTACATCTGCAGGCGATCGACCCCTGGATCGGCGCCGGCGGCGTCGCCCACGAAGGGCGCGTCGCTGCGCTGCAGGGTCTGCCGGGCATCCCCGAAACCACCGAGACGCTGGCGCTGGCGCGCGATCTGATGTTGGTGGAGGAAAGCGGCGTGCGCGCGCATTTCGCCCGCCTGTCCTGCGCCCGCAGCGTGGCGATGATCGCCGCCGCCAAGGCACGCGGCGTGCAACTCAGCGCCGATGTCGCGATGCCGCAGCTGTATCTCAATGAGAACGACCTGCTGCCCTTCCGCAGCCAGGCGCACCTGTTGCCGCCGCTGCGCACCGCCGGCGACCGCGACGTGCTGCGGGCCGGCGTGCGCGACGGCACCATCGACGCCATCTGCAGCGATCACCAGCCGCACGATCCGGACGCCAAGCTGAAGCCTTTCCCGGCCTCCGAGGCCGGCGCCTCCGGGCTGGACAGCTATCTGGGTCTGGGACTCAAGTTGATCGACGAGCGCATGCTCAGCCTGACCGACTGGCTGGAGCGTTGTGCGTTGGCGCCGCGCCGCATCCTCGGCCTGCCCTTGCCGCAGATGCAGGCCGGTGCACTGCCCGATTTCGTGCTGATCGACGCCGGCGAGGAGTCGACCTTGGAACCCGGCAGCATGTTGAGCCGCGGCAAGAACACGCCTTTCCGCGGCTGGCGCCTGCCCGGCCGTGTCGATCTGGCCGCCATTGCCGACCGTTTGTGGATTCGTGAAAGCCCATGAAGCGCGCCCTTCCGACCCTGCTTGGACTCGCTCTGCTGGCCGGTTGCGCCACGCCGCCGCCGCCCGCGCCACCCGCACCACCACCGCCGCCGCCGCGAGATCGCGTCGCCGAACTGCGCACGGTCGCGCTAGCCAGCCCATCGGCCGTCGAGATCGCGCCGCTGCAGAATCCCTCGGTCGACTATCTGCTCGGCGAGATCGCCAAGGCCGAGGCTACGGGCGATGTGCCGCTGGCGGAGCGTCACATCGAGCAAGCGCTGCAGATCGAGCCGGAAAACCCGCGGCTGTGGCAGCTGAAGGCGGAGGCCCTGCTGCGCGCCGAGCGCTTTCTGGACGCCGAGAAATTGGCGATGAAGAGCTACGAACTCGGCTCCCGCATCGGCCAGTGGTGCATGCGCAACTGGCTGACGATCGCAGAAAGCCGTGACGCGCTGGGCGACGCCAACACCTCGGTGGCGGCGCGCGAGCGTGCCGCGCGCTGCCCGGTCAAACCGCTGCCCCGCTACTGACCCGCTGCCGGGCCGCCGGCTCAGCCCTTCAAGTACCAGTAGGGCAAAGCCACGGTCAGGACGACCAGCAGCGCGGCGGCACCCAGGGCCAGCAGCGTGCGCACCGGGCGCGCCTGCAGTGCGCCGAGAAAAGTCGGCGCCTCACCGCGGCGCACCGACTCGTCCCAGTCGGCACGGGCGCGCGCCTGCCGTTCGCGCTGGTACGCATCGAGGCGCGCCTTGACCTCGGCATGGCGGCTTTCTTCGCGCAGCCAAATGCCGCCATGCGAGATGCCCCACAGGCTGGGCCGGGTTTCGTACCAGTCCACTGCCAACTCGTCCAGCAGCGCGCGTACTTCCTCGGCTTCGTCCTCAGGCACCTGGCGCAAATTGAGCAGCAGTTTGGGCATCGTGGGTCAACTGGACAGCGGGGCCTGCGATGTTGCCGCAAGCGCGCCTCGCTGTCAGGCAGCCCGACGCAAAGCCAAGGCCTGCGCGCGCCCCAGACCGGCCAGCAGATCGGCACGCAGATCGGCGATGTCCTCAATACCCACCGACACTCGCAGCAGCTGCGCCGATATCCCGGCGACGGCGCGCGCTTCCGGCGTCATCGAGGCGTGCGTCATCGTGGCCGGATGTGCGATCAGGCTCTCGACGCCGCCCAAAGACTCGGCCAGCGTGTAGCAGCGCAGACCGCCGAGCAATGCGCGCACCTCGGCCTCGCCGCCGCGCAGTTCGAAACTCAGCATGGCGCCATAACCCAACTGCTGACGCGTCGCCAGCGCATGGCCGGGATCGCTCGCGAGCCCGGGGAAATAGACGCGCTCAACCGCCGGATGCGCCGCCAGGATCTCCGCCAAGGCCAGCGCGTTCTCGGCATGCACGCGCAGGCGCGCCGACAGCGTGCGCAGGCCGCGCAGCGTCAGGTAGGCATCGAAAGGCGCACCGCCGAGGCCCAGGCAGTTGTTCCACCAGGCCAGCTCCTCGTGCACGGCGCGGTCGCGACTGATCAGCGCACCGCCGACGACGTCACTATGGCCGTTCAGGTACTTGGTCGTGGAATGCAGCACCACATCCGCCCCCAGGTCGAGCGGGCGCTGCCACAGTGGCGACAGAAAGGTGTTGTCGGCCAGCACCCGCGCGCCGTAACGATGGGCGAGATCCGCCAGCGCACGCACATCGACCACGCGCAACAGCGGATTGCTGGGCGTTTCGATCCACAACAGATCGGCTGACTCGCGCAGCGCTGCCTCGACCGCCCCCAACTGGCTCTGATCCACCAGCTTCAGACGAAAGCGACCGCGCTGCGCCAGCGTGTCAAACAAGCGCCAGGTCCCGCCATAGCAATCATGCGGCGCCACCAGCAAACCGCCCTCGGGCACCAGCTGCAATGCCAGCGTGACCGCCGCCATCCCGGTACAGGTCACCACCGCGCCCGCCCCGCCCTCCAGCTCGGCCAGCGCCTGCGCCAGCGCATCACGAGTGGGATTGCCGGAGCGGGTGTAGTCGTACTGGCGCGGCTGGGCAAAGCCGGCAAAGCTGAAATTGCTCGACAGCACCAGCGGCGGGACGACGGCGCCATGGGCGCGATCAGTGTCGATGGCGGCGCGCACGGCGCTGGTGGCAGGCGAGTACTGGCTCATCGAGATCTCTCCGGGGTCAGGATTTTTTGGGAAGTCTAGACGTCTGGACGTCTGGACGTCCATAGCTGGGACACACCGATTATCGTTTTCGCCCGTCCTGCACGCGGCGACGGCGACACTGCGCGCATGGAAATCCAGATCGTCTGGTTCAAGCGCGACCTCCGGGTGGCCGACCACGCCCCGCTCAGCACCGCCGCCGGCCGCGGCGCGGTGTTCGGCCTGTACGTGGATGAGCCGGATTTGCAGTCGTCACCCGACTGCTCCGCGCTGCATCTGGCTTTTCTCGACGAGTGCCTGGTCGACCTGCGTGCCCAGTTGGCGCAGCTTGGCGTGCCGCTGCTGCGCGTCAGCGGCGAGATGCGCGCGGTGCTCGACCGACTGCATGCCGCGCTCGGCCGCTTCGTGCTGCACAGCCACGAAGAAACCGGCAATCTGCTGAGCTATGCCCGCGACCGCGCGGTGGCGCACTGGTGCCGCGCGCACGCGGTGCGCTGGATCGAGTATCCGAACAATGGCGTGGTGCGTCGTCTGCGCGACCGCGATCGCTATGCGCAGATCTGGCATCAGCGCATGGACCCGGCACCGCTGCCGATCCCGAGCTCGATCCTGCCGGCACGACTGCCCTTTGCCAGCACGGAACCGCCCGCGCGCGTCGATCCGCGGCGCCGCCAGCATGGCGGCCTTGCGCACGCGCGGCGCCTGCTCGATTCCTTTTTGCACACACGCGGCATCGACTATCGGCGGGCGATGTCCAGCCCGCTCAGTGCCGCTGGCGCCTGCTCCCGGCTGTCACCGTACCTCAGCTTCGGGCAACTCTCGATCCGCCAGGTGCTGCACGCGAGCCGAGAGGCACGGCTGGCGTGGACCGAGCAAGCCGAGCGCCCGGCCGGCGTCCTGGCCTCGCTCGCCTCCTTCGAGAGCCGCTTGCACTGGCACTGCCATTTCATCCAGAAGCTGGAATCGGAGCCGGAAATCGAGACCCGCAACCTGCATCCTGCCTACGATGGCTTGCGCGAGCAGGCCGACCCGACACTGCATGCAGCCTGGGCGCAGGGCGAGACTGGCTTTCCGATGGTCGACGCCTGCATGCGCATGCTGAGAGCCACCGGTTGGATCAACTTCCGGATGCGCGCGATGCTGGTCAGCTTTGCCAGTTATCAACTCTGGCAACCCTGGCGCCCCACCGCGCTGCACCTGGCGCGCGAGTTTCTCGACTACGAACCCGGCATCCACTATCCGCAGGTGCAGATGCAATCGGGTACCACTGGTATCAACACGGCGCGCATCTACAACCCGCTCAAGCAGGCGCAGGATCAGGACCCGGACGGCGTGTTTGTGCGGCGCTGGATCCCGGCACTGGCGCGCGTGCCGGCGGCCTTCACCATCGAGCCCTGGCGCATGCCGGCCAGCGTGCAACAGCGGAGCGGCTGCGCGATCGGACGCGACTATCCCGCCCCGGTGATCGATCTCGCCGAGCGCAGCCGCGCAGCGCGCGCGGCGATCTGGGGCGTGCGCCATGGCGAGGTCTATCGCCGCGAAGCCGACACCATCCAGCAGCGTCACGGCTCGCGTCGGCGCCCGCGTCAGACCCGCGCCGAGCACCCTCAGGCCGATCTTTTCGAGGGCTGACTTTCAGACAGCTTTAACAAGTGCAACGCGGTGACCAGTCTTCACATTCCTGTAGCAGACTAGGGTTTACCACGACACGGAGTAGGGCTGATGACCGTCGGTGACGCTGGGCCAGATTCAGACGCAACTGCACCGACTCCCACCGCCATCCGACCGCTCGCCTGGTACCAGGGCCTGGGTTTCCGTGCACTGCTGGGGCTGATGCTGGTGTCGGCGCTGCTGGTCACCGGTACCTGGTATGTCCTGGAGACCCGCGGCAAGCAGTTGGTGCTGGAAGAATCCAGTCGATTGATCGAACAGATGGGCAACAACGCGGTCTCGGGCCTGCTGACCCGGTCCAGCGAGATCGCCGCGCTGACGCGTACGGTCGCGGCGGTGTCTTCCGAGCTACCCAAGGACGTCGACACCTTCAACCGCACGCTGCCGCCGCTGCTCGACTTTGGCGGCGATCAAGCAGTGGCCGGCGGGGGCTACTGGCCGCAGCCCTTTGCTTTCGATCCGACGGTGGAGCGGCGCAGCTTCTTCTGGGGCCGCGATGCGCAGACCCATGCGCTGACCTACTTCGACGATTACAACCAGCCCGGCAACGGTTACCACAACGAGGAGTGGTATGTGCCGGCCCAGTTCGTGGCGCCCGGCAGCTGCTACTGGAGTCAGTCCTACATGGACCCGTACTCCTATCAGCCGATGGTCACGTGCACCGTGGCGCAATGGACCGAGGGCAAGTTCAACGGTGTGGCGACGGTGGATCTGCGCCTCGAAGGCCTCGCGGCCTTCGCCGACGCCTGGCGGCAGAAAACCGGCGGCTACGTGTTCATTCTCGACCGCAACAACCGCTTCATCACCTACCCGGATGCCGACAAGGTCAAGCGCATCGGCAAGGACGACAAGGGCGCCCGCACCGAGGAGTTCATCACCGCGGCGGAGTACGCACAGGCCGAGCCGCTGTTCAAGCCGATTGCCGATGCGCTGCAGTCGATCAACGACGAGGTCATCGCGGCGGCGGCCACCAAACTCGGCCCCAAGCTGGATCAGATCGCCACGGAGATCGACCAAAACAGCTATCAGATCGATGCCGAGCCGGCGCGACTGGTGGCGGCGATCAGCGCCGATCCCTTGAAGGAGCGCTATTCGATCGAGCGCTCGACGCTGGCGCGCTCCTTCGCCATGGAGATGGATCCGCAGCTCAAGACCCAGGTGCTGAGCTTCGTGTTCCAGGTGCCGGGCTCCTATTGGAAGCTGGTCGTGGTCAAGCCGCTGGCGGAGGCGACCGCGGTGGCAACCGGCATCTCGCGCTCGCTGCTGACCTATCTCGGCGCCTCGGCCGTGCTGGTGGTGCTACTGGCCTTCATTTTCCTCAACCGCGGCGTGATTGCGCCGCTGGGCCGTTCCGCCAAGGCCATGCAGGTGGTCGGTGAGTTGATCGCCCGCCGCCGCTACACCGAACTGACGCAGCACCACCTCGATGAGCGCGGCCACAACGAGCTCGCGGTTCTTGGTCACTCTTTCAATGAGTTGATCGACCGCGTCGTCGATAACGAGGGCAAGCTGGCGCAGGTCAATGTGATGCTGGAACAGCGCGTCGTCGAGCGCACCGCGGAGTTGAGCAAGGCGTTGAGTGAGCTGAAAGCCTCGCAACTGCAGCTGATCCAGTCCGAAAAGATGGCCTCGCTCGGTCAGATGGTGGCTGGCGTCGCCCATGAGATCAACACGCCACTCGGCTATGTGAAGAACAACGTGTTGATGGCGCGCGAGTTCACCGAGCGCCTGGGTGAGTTGATCGAGCGCTCGAATGCGCTGGCGCGCTGTCTGGCCGATGGCAATGCCGATGAAGCGGTGGTCGAACAGACGCTGGCCGAGATGAAAACGCTGGCCGAGGCCCTGCGCGACGAGGGTGTGCGCGACGATCTCGACGTGCTGTTCAAGGACACCATTTACGGTGTCGAGCAGATCTCCGAGATGGTGGTCAATCTGCGCAATTTCAGCCGTCTGGACGAGGCCAAAGTCAAACACACGCAGATCAACGAATGCGTCGAAAGTACCCTGAACATCGCCCGTAACGTATTGAAAAACAGGGTGCAGGTGGTCAAGCAGCTGGGCGAGATCCCGGCCGTTTCCTGCTCGCCCGCGCAGATCAACCAAGTGCTGCTGAATCTGATCAACAACGCCGCGCATGCGGTCGACCAGAACGGCGTCCTCACGATCAGCACCAGCGCCGACAGCGACAACGTCCATATCTCCGTGCAGGACAATGGCCGCGGTATCGACAAAGACGTGCTGCCGAAGATCTTCGATCCTTTCTTCACCACCAAGAAGGTCGGCGAGGGCACCGGCCTCGGTCTGTCCATCGTCTACAAGATCGTGCAGCAACACGGCGGCCGAATCCGGGTATCGTCGAAGCCGGGTGCCGGCACCCGATTTGTGATCAGTCTGCCGATTCGAGAATCGGCCCCGACCGCAGCGGCATGAGGACAGCGCGATGAGCGAGACGCCCCGCATCCTGTTTGTCGATGACGAGGAGCGCATCCTGCGTTCGCTCGTCATGATGTTCAAATCGAGTTTTCAGGTGCACAGCACCACCGATCCCGACGAAGCGCTGGCCCTTTTGCGCAAGCACCACTTTCACGTGCTGGTCAGCGATCAACGGATGCCGCAAATGCTCGGTGTCGATCTGCTCCGGCGCGCGCGAGAGATCTCGCCCAATACGATGCGCCTGCTGCTGACCGGCTATTCCGATTTGGCCGCCATCGTTGGCTCGATCAACGAGGGCGAGATCTTCCGTTACATCAACAAGCCCTGGGATCCCGACGAATTGCGCAGCACGCTGCAGCGCGCGGCCGAGATTGGCGTGCAGCTGGAGGCCGCGTCCAGCCACCCGCTGCCGGCAACTGGCGGGCCGGCCGATGTCAAGGTACTGGTGATCGACGACTCCGAGGCCATCTACAACGAGGTCAGTCAGCACCTCGGCAAGCGCTTCGACGTGCGCTGGGGTCAGACGCTGGAAGACGCCTTCGGCATGCTCAGCGAGGACAACTACGCGCTGGTGCTGACCGACGTGAAGCTCAAGGGTCAGGACATCACGCCCGCGATCAAATCGTTGAAGCAGGTCAGTCCGACCACGCTGACGCTGATTCTGAGCGTGTTCCAGGACAGCCGCCTGCTGATCGATCTGATCAACCAGGGTCAGGTATTCCGCTATCTGCCGAAGCCAATCCGCCCGAACATGCTGCAACTCAGCGTAGACGCGGCGGTGGGCCACCACCATCGCCTGCGCGCTGCACCGATCCTGCAGAAGCAGCACGAGGTGGCGGAAGCGCCCAAAGCGGCGACCGCCTCCATCCCCACGCGCGTGCTCGGCTTCCTCAAGCGGATACGGGATCGCTTTACGGCGGAAACAACCGGTTGAGTACGGCGCGGACGCTGGATCTGCAGTTGCAGGCCTACCATTCCGGTTGGCCAGACCAACACCAGTGCGTCATCAGCCTGCTGGCCGAGAGCATGCCGACAGTGAGGCTCGAGTCGATCGGCAGTACAGCGGTGCTGGGCCTGTGCGCCAAACCGGTGATCGATGTGATGGCGGGTGCCGCCAGTCTGGACGAGTATGGGCAGGCGCAAACCGCACTGGCGGCGCGCGGCTTTGCATACCGACCCGAGTACGAAGACCAACTACCCGAGCGGCGCTACTTTGTCCGCGCGGCCGCCGATGGACTGCCACGGGTGCATCTGCATGGGCTGATCCGGGGCGGCGCGCTGTGGACGCGGCATCTCGCCTTTCGCGACGCGCTGCGTGCCGATGATGATCTGCGCCACCGCTACGCCGAACTGAAGCAGGCTCTGGCGCTGCAGCATCCGCACGACAAGGCCGCGTACACGGCGGGCAAGGCGCCCTTTATCACGGCGGTATTGGCGCGCCTGGGGCTGTAAGCGCTGCAACGACCTCGCCTGGGAGTGTGCAAGCGCCTCGCCTCAGGCGGCGTGATCGAGCAACTGATTGGCGCGCACGCTGGCCAGCAGCATGTTGAGCCGCTCCAGCATCACCGGTTTCATCAGCCACTCGTCCACACCACTCGGCAGCACGTCCGGCGGCGGGTGGCCGGAGGCGATGGCGATGCGCACACTGCGGTCAGTCACCGGCCCCTCGCCGCTGCGCAGCGTGCGCGCGAAATCGGGACCGCGACCGTCTGGCAGCTCCACATCGAGCAGCATCAGATCGTACTGGTTACTCGACAGCCGCTGCCGCGCCGCCTGTGAGGATGCAGCGGTGTCGACTGCGCAGCCCAGCATTTCGAGCTGGCTGCTGAGCGCCAGTGCGCAATCCTCATCGTCATCGACGAGCAGCACGCGCAGACCATTGCCCTGGGCAGTATCGCCGGCAGCGGCGGAGGCGGCGGGCGCGCGAACCTCGGCGGAACGCACCTCGATCTCGAAACTGAACTGGGAACCGCGGCCGGGTTCGCTGCTGACGCTGATCGTGCCCCCCATCAGTCGGACCAGATCGGCGGAGATCGCCAGCCCCAGACCGGCGCCCGCCCGATGGCGCTTGCCCGCCACGCCCTTCGAGAACGGCCGGAACAAGCCGGCCTGCTCCTCGGCACTCATTCCGGGTCCGCTGTCACTGACCTTAAAGCGCACGCGCAAGCGACCGTCGCTGGAACGCGCCAGCAGGCTGATGTCGACCTCGATGCTGCCGCTCTCAGTGAACTTCAGGCTGTTGCCGACCAGATTGCTCAGCACCTGCTGCAGGCGCTCCTCGTCGATCATGACCGGCGCCGCCAGCTCTGGCGACACCCGCACGCTCAGCACCAGTCCCTTTTCGCGGGCCCGCGGCCGATAGAGCTCGCTGACGCCTTCCGCCAGATGCTGCAGCGAGCCCGCCTGCAGCGACAGGCTGAGGCGCCCGGACTCCAGCTGTCCGCGATCCAGCAGATCCTGCGCCAGTTTGCCGATGGTGCCGCCGGCGCTGCGGATGGCCTCGATCATGCTGCGCTGCGGCGGCGTCAGCGGCATCTTCAGCAGCAGCTCGGACAAGCCGAGCACGCCGCTGATCGGATTGCGCAGCTCGTGGCTGGTCTGCATCAGGGCCTGCCAGCGCGCGTCGAGTGCCGCCTGGAGCCGCTGGTTGGAGCGCCGCAAGGTCCAATAGAAGGCGCCCAGCGCGATCAGGATCCCCACGCTCAACAGCACCAGGAACTGCGTCAGCCGCTGCGTGCTGGCCATGGACTGTTCGCGCTCACGCGAGAGCGCGGCGTCGCGCTCCAGGCGCACCAGATCCAGCTCCTGCTGCGCATATTTGAGGCGCGCATCGAAATCGTCCGAGGCCTGCGCGCGATCCAGACTGCTGACGTTGGCGTCGAGATCGAGCATGCGTGCCACCAGCGGTGCCCACTGCGCCGCCGGCTGCTTGAACTGGATCATCGAGCGCACTTGCTGCTGCAGCACGCGCAGTTCATCGCGATCGAGCTTCATCGCCCTGAAACTGCTGACCGCCAGTTCCAGCTCTTTCAGCGCCACCGGCTGGTCGAGCGCATCGAACGCGCTCATGCCGATGATCTCGTGCGCTTGCCCGGCCAGCTGCGCATTGCCAAGGTCACGCGCCAGCCCGAGCACGCGAGTGGCGTCGATCACCGCGCGTTCGCGATCGCCATCGCTGCGCGCCAGCCTTGCTGCCTCCAGATACAACTCGGCGCTGAGCTTGGGATCGACCACGCGCTCGACCCGATTGAGCGCCTCGGCCAGCGAGGCGCGGGCAGCGTTCATCAAACCCAGTTTGGCCTGGGCACGGGCGCGATTGCGCAGCAGACGGACCTGCATCGACAGCGCCTGATCCGCCGCCAGCGCATCCAACCCCCGCTGCGCGTACTCGAAGGACAATTGAAACTTGCCGAGCATGTCGCTGAGCGAGGAATAGGCCAGCGCGACATCGGCGGACAGCTCGGCCGAGGGTGATTGCAACAGCTTGGCTTCGGCGGCGCCCAGCAGGTGCTCGGCGCGGGTGTAATCCTGCAGCGCCATCCGCGCCCTGCTCTCGGCGATCAGACCGCGCACGGCGAGCAAGGGCAATCCGGCCTTTTCCGCATACTCCTGGGCCTGCGCGCCCGCCGTGCGCTGGCAGCGCCAGTCGGCAATCATCCGACACGCGTTGGCATGAGCCAGCGCCAACAAGGCCGATTCCCGGTAGTCGCCAGTCTGACGGGCCGCCGCGTAGGCCGACGGCAAAGCGGCGATGACGCCGCGCGGATCGGTCAGCGCGCGGATCTCCAGTTCATGGCGGGGGAGTTCTGAATCGGGTTCCTGCGCGCCGAGCGGCATGGCGAGCAACAAACAGAGCAGCCACCGAATGGCAGTGCCTGCGCTCCAGTCCATGCCGATGCTTGCCAGTAACTCTCTCATGCGCGTCGACGACGGCCCCCGTTCCACTGCTGCAAGTCTATCCATCTGCAACCAATTGTGCATTGCACTTTTGGGTATCGCCGGCGTGTAGGCACAGAGACCGCCGATGCCGCCATCGAGGGGCCGATACTGCTGCTTGCCTTCAAGCTTCCTTTGCCAGCGATGCCCCAATTGCGGTGAACTTCCGCTCTGTGAATCTGGCGAGTCCTCATGCCCTTACGTCTGAAACTGCTGCTCATCGCCATGGTGGCGGCGGTGTTCCCACTGGCCGGCTGGCGCTTCGTCGTGCAAATGGAAACGACGCTGCGTCAGAGCCAGGAGCGCGCGCTGCTGGCCTCGGCACGCACGCTGGCCTCAGCGCTGCCAGCGGCCGATCCCGCGCTGCGCGACGCGCTGATCACCCCGGCCGTTCTGCATGCCCGGCCCATGCGGGTGGATGTGCAGGTCGACGGCTACAACGACGACTGGGGCTCCTGGCACGCCGCCCCGCAAGCGCTCACGCCACGCGGATCGGCGCCCTTGCCGGTGCAACTGTATGTGGGGCGCGGTCCTGGCGCCGTGAATCTGTGGCTGGAGGTCGAAGACGCCACACCGGTGACCGCTGGCGCCGACGGCTCGCTGGCCGAACACGCCGACCAGATCGTGCTCTCGCTGCGCGATCGCTACGGCGAGCGGCGCTGGCGGCTGGCACGCAGTCACGATGGCGAGATCGCCGCGCAGCCGCTGATCGGTGCCGATGGTCGCGAGCCCAGCTTCAGTCTGCCCGCCGCCTGGGTTGAGCGTGAGCAGGGCTATCGAGTAGAGCTGCGAATGGCGATCGCCGACCCCAATTTCGAATTGGCAATCGAGGTGCTCGACTTCCCGGTAGCCGGCGCCGACCTGCCGCGCGCCATCGCCAGTACCGAGGCGCGCGGCCTGCGCTTTCTGCCGCTGGCCTTGCTCTGGTCCGAGAGCCCGCTGTTGCGCAGCCTGGTCCCGCAAAACACCCGGCTGCGCGTGCTCGATCGTGCTGGCTACGTGCTCGCACGCAGCGGCAGTCTGCGCCCGGGCAGCGACACCGCCGAGGATGACGACGAGTTGAGCTTCCTGCGCTGGCTGCGCGCGCTGGTGTACCGCCACTTGCTAGCGCCGCCGATGAGTGCCACCGAGGGCTATGCCTTCAACCTGCTGCAACTGACCGAAACGCAGGTCGATGCGGCACTCACCGGCACGCCGGGGATCAGCTGGCGCCCGGCTGCCAGCCAGGCGAGCGTGATCCTGACCGTGGCGGTGCCGGTGTTGCACGGCAGCGACGTGGTCGGTGTGGTGGTGCTGGAGCAGACCAGCGACGCGCTGCTGCTGTGGACCAATCGCGCGCTCGGCTCGCTGCTGCTCGGCGGTCTGCTGACCATGCTGGTCGCCGCGGCGATCCTGTTCGGCTACGCCGGCTACCTGTCGTACCGCGTCCGCAAGTTGCGCAATGCAGCCGAGAACGCGTTGACGCCGGAGGGCCGCGTGGTCGGCAATTTTCCGCGTTCGCAGGCGGTCGACGAAATTGGCGATCTGTCGCGCAGCTTTGCCCGGCTGCTCGATCAAGTCAGCGCCTACACCGACTATCTGCGCACGCTGGGCAGCAAGCTCTCGCACGAGCTCGCCACGCCGCTCGCCGTGGTCAAGTCCTCCCTGGAAAACCTGGAGCAGGAGCAACTGCCTGAATCGGCGCGCATCTACGCCGAGCGCGCGCGCTCCGGCGCCGAGCGTCTGGGCGCGCTGCTGCGCACGCTCTCGCAGGCCTCGCGCATCGAGAGCGCGATCGCCGGCGCCGAGGCCGAGAACTTTGATCTGTGCGAGTTTCTGCGCGGCGCCGCCGCCGGTTACCGGGATCTGGCGGAGGATCGCGATTTCCGACTCAGCATCCCCGACTACCCGATGCCCTTCCACGGCGCCCCCGAACTGATCCATCAGGCGCTGGACAAACTGGTCGACAACGCGCTCGGCTTCAGCCCGCCCGGCGGCTGGATTCAGCTGGCGCTGGAAGCGCGCGGCACCCATGTCGACCTGGTGCTGTCGAACAATGGTCCGCCGCTGCCGCAGAAGATGCAGGACCGCTTGTTCGACTCGCTGATATCGGTGCGCGACGGCCGCGCCTCGATGTCGCCGCACCTGGGACTGGGGCTGTACATCGTGCGTCTGGTGGCGGAGTTGCACCAGGGCGAGGCCAGCGCGGCGAACCTGCCCGATCAGAGCGGCGTCGAGTTCCGGATGCGCCTGAAGGGGATGAAATAGGGCCGCCGGCTCGCACCGACGGCCACGGGCTCAGGCGCCGTCCATCGACGGCTGGTAGACGCTGACCTGGTTCCGGCCGCTGCGCTTGGCGTGATAGAGCGCGCGATCGGCGCGTTCGATCAGCAGTGCCGGCGTCGCCTGCGGATCGCTGGAATCGCTGATGCCGATGCTGATGGTCATGTCGATCAGACGCTCGCCCTGCTGCAGCGGCGCGCCAGCCAGCAGTGCGCGCAGTTGCTCGGCCAGTTGCTCGGCCTGCGCCAGCGGCGTCTGCGGCAGGATCAGCGCGAACTCCTCGCCGCCGTAGCGACAGAACACATCGGTCTCGCGGATGCGCCCCTTCACCAGCGCCACCAGGTGCGCCAGCGCGGCGTCGCCGACCAGATGGCCGTAGCTGTCGTTCAAGCGCTTGAAGTGGTCCACATCGAGCATCAGCAGCGTCATCGGCGGCGAGCGCATTCGGTGGCGCTGCAATTCCTCATCGAGACGCGTCAGAAAATAGTGCTTGTTGTAGACCTGCAAGGCCTTGTCCAGCTGCGCCTGGCTGTACAAAGCCTCGTAGTAGGGCTGCTCGGGACTGTCGGCGGACAGGAATTTGAGGCGCGTCTCGCCGATGGCGATGATGTCCTGATCCTTCAACAGCGCCGACTCGACCCGCACCGAGTTGACGAAGGTGCCGTTGGTGCTCTTGAGATCGGTGATCTGAAACTGCGCCTCACCCAGGCGCTCGACCTCGGCGTGCCGGCGCGAGACGCCGGCCTTGGCGAGACGCACATCGGCCTCCTCGGCGCGCCCGATCACCATGCGCTCGCGATTGAGCAGGATCTTGTTGCCGGTGCCGGCACCGCGGATGACGACCAGACAGGCGGTGTAATGGCCCTCGTCTACCCACTGGCCGGTGTCCGGAATTGTGTACGTGGTGAGATCGTTGTTCATGGCAAAGGCATCTGTGGCTCAGGGCTGCTGCTCGGTACGGTCGGACCCGCTGGCCTCCAGCGCGCGTGCCTGCGCCTCACGGTCATCGGCGCGCAGGGCCTGCGCGTAATCGTGCAACAAATCGGCCAACTGCGGATCCGACTGCGCCCGCATCAGCTGGACAGCCTGGGCATAGTAGGGCTCGGCGTCAACCACTCGATGCTGGTCGCGCAGGCAATTGGCCAGACTCCAGCGCGCCAGCGCGCCAGAACGGCCGGGGTCGTGCTCCATCGGGAAGATCGCCACCGCCCGCCGCAACACCTGCTCGGCGCGCTCGCGCTGCTGCAGACCGTCGCTGAGCACCCAGCCCAGATTGTTGAGCGCCTCCCCGACCCAGGCATGGTCCGGACCGACTGCGGCCTCGTAGACCTGCACCAACTGCGTGAAGGTGGCTTCGGCCGCCTGCCACTCGCCGTTCAAGCCCTGCAGCAAGCCGAGTTCCTGCAAGCCGCGGCTCATGCTGATGTGGGTGGGCCCCAGCGTGCGCGACACCAGATCCAGGCCCGCCAGCAGAGAGGCGCGCGCTTCCTCCACCTTGCCCTGCGCGGCATAGGCGCGGCCCAGCGAGAAGTAGCTCTCGGCGATCAGCGGATGGTCGGCGGCGTACACCTTGCGCGTGATCTGCAGGCTGTCCTGGTAGAGGGTCACCGCCTCGTCCAGCCGCCCCATATTGACGTACAGATCGCCGAGCAGGTCCTCGCTGATCGCCACCAGATGGTGATCGGCGCCGAGCACGCGGCGACGAATCGCCAGTGCTTGCTGCAGATACGGCTCCGCGTCGGCGTAGCGCTTGCGGTTATTCAGCAGATAGCCGAGGTGCGCGAGGCTGGACGCCACCTCGGGACTATCGGGCCCCAGCAGTTGCTCACGTGTCTGCAGCGCGTCCCGGTGCAAGGCCTCGGCGCCGTCGGCATCGCCGAGCAGAAAGCGCGTCAAGCCCAGCTGCATCTGCGCCTCGGCCACATCGGCGTGCACGTCGCCGTATTCCGCCTGCAGCGCCGCCAGCGCCTCGCTCTGCAAGGGTTCGGCCTCGCGATAGCGGCCCATGCGGTTGTACAAGGTGCCGAGCGCCAGCTGGCTGCGGGCGATATCGGGATCGTCACCGTCCAGCACCTGACGCCGCAGCGTCAGTGCGGACTGCTCCAGCGGCTCTGCCTGGGCGTACAGGCCCAAGGTCTCGTACACGCCGCCCATGGTCCGCAGCAGGCGCGCCTGGACGATCGGCTGGCCTTTGAGCTCCTCGCGGATGCGCGCGGCGCCCTGGTCGAGCAATTCGCGCGCCGTAACCGTGGCGCCGCGCCCGGTGCCGGGGTCCGAGACCTCGAACAAGCGCGTCAAGAAGGCCGACACCTGACGCGCCGCCTCGGCCTCGCGCGCTGCGCGCAGCATGCCGAGCGTGGTGCCGACGATGCCCAGCACCAGAGCGACCAATACCAGGGCGGCCGCCAGCACCGGCACCCGATGCCTGCGCACAAACTTGCCGGCGCGATAGCGCAGGCTGGGCGGACGCGCCTCCACCGCCTGATGCTGCAGGAAGCGATTCAGATCGGCCGCCAGATCGGCGACGCTGGCGTAACGCCGATTGCGATCGAGCGCGATGGCGCATTGGACGATCCAGTCCAGATCGTCGCGCAACTGCTGCGCCCACTGGCTGCGCCCCAAGCCGCGTGCGGCGGCGAGCGCGCTGGCCTTGTCCGGGTCGAGTCCGAGCACGCGGGCGGTCATCCGCGGCGGCTCCGCGCGCTGGCCGGCCATGGTCAGGCGGATCAGCGCCATCGGCGACAAATCATCCGGGCGCACGCCGGCCAGCAATTCGTACAGCACGATGCCGAGCGAATACACATCGGCCCGCGTGTCGAGGTCGGCATGGCCCTGGAAGGCTTCCGGGCTCATGTAGTTGGGCGTGCCGATGGCGCCAGCGCCGGTCAATGCCTCGCCCTCGGTCAACGGATCGTCGACCGCCTTGGCGATGCCGAAGTCGATCACCTTGGGCACCGCCTGATCGCCGATGTCCGCCACCAGCACGTTGTTGGGCTTGAGATCGCGGTGGATCAGGCCCTTCTGGTGCGCGTGCTGCACGCCCTGGCAGACCTGCACGAACAGCGCGACGCGCTCGCGGATGCCCAACTGACGCTGATCGCAGTACTCGCTCAGCGTGGCAGCCGGCAGGTACTCCATGGCGAAATACGGGAAGCCGTCGGGCGTGGTCCCGGCCTCGTACAACTGCGCCACGTTGGGATGCGACAAGCGCGCCAACGCCTGGCGTTCGGCGGTGAAGCGCGCCAAGGCGTTCGGGCTGCGCAGGCTGGCGTGCACCACTTTGAGCGCCACCAGCCGCTGCACCGGCACCTGCTGCTCGCCCAAATAGACCGCGCCCATGCCGCCCTCGCCGAGCAGGCGCAGCACACGAAACGGCCCGATCTGCGCCGGATGGCGCGGCGGCGCCGGGGCCTCCGTGGCTGCCGGCGCCGGCACATCGGCGGTACGCGCCTCCGGATCCAGATTCGCCCCGGTGTCCATGCAGTACTCGCCAGTGGCTTGATCTGCCGGCACCTCGCCGGTGACATCGGCCCTGCCGGCAAGCGCAACTGGCGCGGAAACGGGAGGCGGCGTCACGCGCGGGTGCTTCAGCGCGGCGGACGGGTGACGCCGCTGCCGCCAGGCGGACACACCACGATCTCATCGAAGGCCGAGTAGCCATTGCCGTCGATGTCGTAGTCGAACTCGGCGCCGCCCGCCAGCGGCGGGATCGCGTCATCCGGGCGCGTTGCCGTTTGACAGAGCTCGAAGGGCGCGTAGGTGCGCGCCCGGCGCGCCAGATGCGTCCCGATCTGCCGGAAGCTGAACACGGTCTCGTTGGACAGCACGCGCCAGCCCATCAGCTCGGCGTCCACCGCGTTCAGCTGGCCGTCGTTGTTCATGTCGGTGACGCTGTCGAGCGTCACGATGCGCCCGAGCGCAGCACTCCAGACCGGCTCGACGATGAAGGCGCGGACCTCGACCAGCGACTCGTCATTGACGCTGACCGGCTCCGGCGGGCCGCCGTCGACGCGCTGCAGCGGCGTGCCGGCGCAGGACTGCGGCTCGTTGTTGCCATTGAAGGTGACCGTACCGGTGCAGACATCGACCAGCTGGATGCGCGAGAACAAGAAGCGCGGCACCATCATCACCGCGGTGATGCTGGTGCGGTCATTGCCGTCGTTGAGCTCGTAACCCACCGAGTTGACGAAGCCGGCCAGATTGCGGGCCTGGCGCGGCAGCACCGGCGCCCAGCCGGCGGTCAACGGCGTCAACACCCGGCCTACGCCGACATTGGACAGGATCACCAGCCCGGGGAAGTCATCGTCCGCGCCGAACTGCACGCCGTCCGGCGCGGCCACCTGCGGCACGGTCGACAGCCCGCCGACGCCGCTGTAGGCATAGCGCGGCAGCGGGCCGCCAAACTCCGGCCGCAGGGCCCAGCGCGCGGTCGGATCGTGACTGTCGGGATCGCCCGCCACATCGTCCTGGTAGCGCGAGACATCGCCGGCGTCGGGAAAAAAAGGCAGGATGCGCTCATCGCGCGGCAGGCTGGGATTGGGCGGCACCGAGTAAGACCACAGTGCGTCTTCGTCGGCAAACACGACCGCCGCGCCCTGACCGATCTCCGGGAACTGGTAGTTCTGCAGCTCCTGGTATTGCTCGCCGTACAGACGCCCCAGGCCCAGCATGCCGGCATCTGCGACCGTGGCGCGATAGATCAGCGGCCAGCCGGCGCGGAACTGCGTCGACATCGACTCGCCAGTGGCCGGCGACAGCAACTCCAGGGCCACCGGCCGGCTGGTTCCCGACCCGACCCCGGCTGGGCAGGCAAGGGCTTCGTAGCCATCGCAATAGACCAGCGTGCCGGGCCCATGACCCAACTTGGCGCCGCTCGCCAGCGCCTGCGCCGACAGATCCGTGCTGACCAGGCCCAGCGCGGCCCACAGCAAGCAAAGAGACCGATACCGACGTCGCCACGTACGGTAGTTCATCGGAAGCCTCCCCCAAGGCAATTTGGCGGGACTCTAACATGCGTGTCGTGGAGACATTGAATGCGGGCGCCGGCACCGGGCGGACTCGTGCCCTGCAGCCCGCTGGCCTATTCTCTGCGCGATTCTTGGCCTGACAGGGAATGAGCACCGATGTCCATGGTACGCCTGGGGTTATCCGGGCGGGTCGCCACGCTGACGCTGGACCGCCCCGCTGTGCACAATGCCTTCAATGCCGAGCTGATCGCCGAACTGACCGGCCTGCTGGCACGCGTCGGCGCTGATCCCGAGGTGCGCGTGGTGGTCCTGGCGGCCGAAGGCGCCTCCTACTCTGCCGGCGCCGATCTCAACTGGATGCGCTCGATGGCCAACTACAGCGAGGCGGAAAATCACGCTGACGCGCTGAAACTGGCCGAGCTGATGCGCACGCTCGCCTACCTGCCCAAGCCGACCATCGCGCGGGTGCAGGGCGCGGCCTACGGCGGCGGCGTGGGTCTGGTGGCCTGCTGCGATGTCGCCATCGGCGTGCCGGAAGCCAGGTTTGGCCTGACCGAGGCGCGCCTGGGGCTGGTGCCCGCGGTGATCTCGCCCTACGTGGTCGCAGCGATCGGCGCGCGTCAGGCGCGCCGATGGTTTCAGAACGGCGCCGCCTTCGACGCCCACAAGGCGCTGGCGCTGGGCCTGCTGCATGAGGTGGTGCCCGCCAGCGAGCTCGACGCCTGTGTCGATCGCGAGATCGACGCACTGCAGAAGTCCGGCCCGACGGCGACGCTGGTCGCCAAACGGCTGGTGGAGGGCATTTTCGGACGCGACGAGGCCGGCCAGCGCAAGCTGGACGAACAGACCGCCGCACTGATTTCGCGTCTGCGCGTGTCGCTGGAAGGCCAGGAAGGCTTGAACGCCTTTCTGGAGAAACGTCCGCCCAACTGGCTCTGATCCGGGAAACTCCGCATGTTCAGCAAACTGCTGATTGCCAATCGTGGCGAGATCGCCTGTCGCATCCAACGCAGCTGCCGGCGCCTCGGCATCGCCAGCGTGGCGGTCTATTCCGACGCCGACGCCCGCGCCCTGCATGTGCGTGAGGCCGACGAGGCACGCTGGATCGGCGGCTCGCGCCCGGCCGAGTCCTATCTGCAAGGCGCCCGCATCATCGAGGCCGCGCTGGCCAGCGGCGCCCAGGCGATCCACCCGGGCTTTGGCTTTCTCAGCGAGAACGCCGACTTTGCCGACGCGGTCCAGGCCGCCGGATTGATCTGGGTGGGCCCGAGCGCCGCCTCGATGCGCAAGATGGGCAGCAAAGCCGGCGCCAAGAACCTGATGCATGCCGCCGGCGTGCCGGTGGTGCCAGGTTACACCGGCGAGGATCAGGACCCCGCCCTGCTCGCCCGCGAGGCCGAGCGCGTGGGCTTTCCGCTGATGATCAAGGCGGCGCACGGCGGCGGCGGCAAGGGTATGCGCATCGTGCGTCAGGCCAGCGAGTTCGCCGCGGCACTGGAATCCTGTCAGCGCGAGGCGCGCGGCGCCTTCGGTCGTGACCGCGTGCTGCTGGAACGCTATGTCGAGCGCCCGCGCCATATCGAGATTCAGATCTTCGGCGACGCCAGCGGCGAGGTGATCCACCTCAACGAGCGCGAATGCTCGGCGCAGCGCCGCTATCAGAAGGTAATCGAGGAATCGCCCTCGCCCTTTCTGACGCCGGAACTGCGCGCGGCGATGGGCGCCGCGGCGGTGCAGGCCGGACGCGCCATCGATTACAGCAATGCCGGCACTGTCGAGTTCATCGTCGGGCCGACCGGCGATTTCTATTTCATGGAGATCAACACCCGTTTGCAGGTCGAGCATCCGGTCACCGAGATGGTCACCGGACTGGATCTGGTCGAACTGCAGCTGCGCATCGCCGCCGGCCAGCGCCTGACCGACCTGGTGCCGCAGCGGCCGGTGCCCACGCGCGGCCACGCTATCGAGGTGCGCCTCTATGCCGAGGACCCGGAGCGCGATTTCCTGCCCGGCAGCGGCCGGCTGGAGATGCTGCGCCTGCCGGCGACCGCTGCCGACGTGCGCCTGGATGCCGGCGTGGTCGAGGGCGATCTGGTCACCGTCTACTACGACCCGATGATCGCCAAGCTGATCGTGCACGGCAGCGATCGCCCCGCGGCGCTGAAGCGGCTGCGACGGGCGCTGGCCGAGACCGTGATCGTCGGCCCGAAGAGCAATGTCGAATTCCTGGAGCGCCTCAGCCGCCATCCGGCGGTGGTCGACGCCACCATCGACACCAGCTATCTGGACCGGCATCTGGCAGAGGTGATGCAGCAGGACGGCGGCGTGCCGCAGGAGGTGGTCGTGGCGGTGGCGGTCCGTGCGCTGCTGGACGAGGAAGCGCGCACCCGGCAACTGGCGCTGACTGGCAGCGATCCGCATTCACCCTGGGCGCGCGCCGACGGCTGGCGCATCGGCCATCTGGGCAAACGCCTGCAGCATCTGCGCTACCGCGAGCAGTTGATCGAGGTTGCCGCGCATGGCAGCGCCGGTGACTACCAGCTCGACATCGGCGCCGACCATCTGCGCGTACGTGGCGCCCGCGCCAGCGCCGAGGGCGTCGAACTGCTGCTCGGCGAGCGCGCCATCAAGCTCGCGGTGGTGGCGCTGCCAGACGGCTACCAGGCGCACGACGGCGAGCGCCGCTGGCGTTTCGAACTGCGCCATCCCTACGCCTTCGAGGCCAGCAAGGGGACCAGCGGCAATGCCGTGCGCGCGCCGATGCCGGGACGCATCGTCGCGGTGCGCACCAGCGCCGACGAGGAGGTCGCCGAGAACCAGGAACTGATCGTCATGGAAGCGATGAAGATGGAGATCACGCTGCGCGCGCCGCGCGCCGGCCGGGTGGCGGAACTGCGCGCCAGCGTCGGCGAATTCGTCGAGGCCGACGCTGTTCTGGTGCGATTGGCATGAGCGTCGCGCTGCCGCCGCGGGCGCTGATCGAGGCCGACGTCGCCCGCGCGCTGGCCGAAGATCTGGGCACTGGCGATGTCAGTGCCGCGCTGATCGACCCGGAAGCCCGCGGCAGCGCTCAGGTGATCACCCGCGAGGCGATGGTGCTCGCCGGCAGCGCCTGGTTCGAACAGTGCTTCCGCGCACTGGACGGCGAGATCCGCATCGATTGGCAGTACGCCGATGGCGACACCGTGACCGCCGGCAGCCCGCTGTGCCGACTGCACGGGCGCTCGCGCGCGCTGCTCAGTGGCGAGCGCAGTGCCTTGAATTTCCTGCAAACGCTGTCCGCCACGGCGAGCACCACCGCGCATCACGTCGCGCTGCTCGCCGGCACGCGCACGCGCGTGCTCGACACCCGCAAGACGCTGCCCGGTCTGCGTCAGGCGCAGAAGTATGCGGTGCGTGTCGGCGGTGGCTGCAATCACCGCATGGGCTTGTTTGATGCGGTGCTGATCAAGGAAAACCACATCGCCGCAGCCGGCGGCATCGCCGCGGCGATCACCCGCGCGCGGGCGCTGTGGCCGGGCTTGATGGTCGAGATCGAGGTCGAAACGCTGCAGGAGTACCGCATCGCGCTGGCCGCCCGCCCCGACCGCATCATGCTCGACGAACTCAGCGCCGCGGACCTGCGCCAGGCGATCGCCGAGCGCCCCGCGGGTATCGAACTCGAACTCTCCGGCGGCATCAACGCCGAGCGCCTGCGCGAGATCGCCCAACTCGGCGTCGACTACGTCTCCATCGGCGCCCTCACCAAACACGTGCGCGCCATCGATCTGTCGATGCGCTGGCTGGACTGAGCCCGGCGGCACCACGCGGCGAACCGGTCCCCAGCGATCGCGGTTTCGACGAGGACGCCGGTCCGCGCCGATTGCCGCTTCAAGGAGGGCGCCGGTCCTCCGGCGCCAGGGCCGCCTCAAAACGCACGATCAACAGCGGCGCCGCAGGAGCGGCGCCCTCCTGGGCGGTCGATTGCCGCTTCAAGGAGGGCGCCGGTCCTCCGGCGCTATGGCCGCCTCAAAACGCACGATCAACAGCGGCGCCGCAGGAGCGGCGCCCTCCAGTGCGGCCGATTGCCGCTTCAAGGAGGGCGCCGGTCCTCCGGCACCTGGGTCGCCTCAAAACGCACGATCAACAGCAGCGCCGCCGAAGCGGCGCCCTCCAGCCCCCGCCCTCCAGTGCGCGCCCTGCCCGCCCGCACATTGCCCGCGGCCAGGGCTTGCACGATCAGCGACTGTCGGTGACGCTTGCCGCATCAGCCAGCCACCCCTAGACCCATGCGTGCGACCACTGCGACGATTGATCTGGATGCCTTGCGGCACAACCTGAAGCGCGTGCGGGCGCTGGCGCCGCGCGCCAAAGTGATGGCGGTGGTCAAGGCAGACGGCTATGGCCACGGTCTGGAGCGCGTCGCACGGGCGCTGGCGGGGGCGGATGCCTTTGGCGTGGCGACCATCGCCGACGCCGAGCGCCTGCGTAGCGCCGGGCTGGAGCATCGCGTGGTGCTGCTGTCGGGCATCGATGAGGCGCGTGATCTGGCGGTGCTGCGCGAGTTGCATGTCGACAGCGTGATCCACCACGAGTATCAGCTGGGCTTGCTCGAACGCACGCCAATGGCCGGCACGCTGTCGGTCTGGATCAAGCTCGACACCGGCATGCATCGCCTCGGCTTTGCGCCGGAGCAAGCTCGCCGCGCCTACGAGCGCCTGCGCGCGCTGCGCCACGTCGGCGAGATTCGCTGGATGACCCATTTCGCCAGCGCCGACGAGCACGACCGCGAATCCACCGAGGCGCAGATGGCGCGTTTTCAGCAGGCCATTGCCGAACTCCCGGGCGAGCGCTCGCTGGCCAACTCGGCGGCCTTGCAGGCCTTTCCGGCCAGCCACGGCGACTGGGTGCGTCCGGGCGGCATGCTGTACGGATTGTCGACCTTCGCCCAGCGCAGCGGTGCCGATCTGGGACTGCGCCCGGCAATGGCGCTGAGCACCCGGCTGATCTCGATACAACAACTTGCCGAGGGCGATCGCGTGGGCTATGGCGGCAGCTACCACTGTCCGCGGGCGATGCGCGTGGGCATCGCCGCCGTCGGCTATGGCGATGGCTATCCGCGCCATGCGCCGACCGGCACGCCGGTGCGCGTTGCCGGGCAGCCGGGGGTGGTGATCGGACGCGTGTCGATGGATCTGCTCGCCATCGATCTCAGCGATGCACCGGCCGCCGGTATCGGCAGCGATGTGCTGCTGTGGGGCCCGGAATTGCCGGTGGAATCGGTGGCGGAAGCTGCCGGCACCATTGGTTATGAACTGGTCTGTGGCGTGACCCGGCGCGTGCAATTTGCCGAAGCGGGCAGTCTGGCACCGGTCAGCGCGGCCGCATGAGCCTGATGGACTGGCTGGCCGGCCAGCGCGCGGCGCTGGCGCTGGAGGTGGCGGCCGATCGGCTCGATCGCGTGTTGCTGGCCAGCGATTTCGCCTTCGAGGAACTGCGTCGACGGCCGGAGTTGGCGGCGCTGCTGGCAGATCCTGCCGGCGCCACGCCGCCCGAACCGCCGAGCCCCGACGATCCGGACTTGAGCGCCGCCCTGCGCCGTTATCGGCGCGCAGGTTCGCTGGCGATTGTCATCGACGATGTGCTCGGCCGCGACAGCGTCGAACGCACACTGGCACGGACCACCGAACTGGCCGAGCGCTGCATCGAGGTGGCCTTCGAGGCCGCCCGCCGCGAACTGGTGGCGCGCCACGGCGAGCCCTGCGACGAGCACGGGCGCGTGCAGTCGCTGATCGTCTATGGCCTCGGCAAGCTGGGCTCGGGCGAATTGAATTTCTCCAGCGACATCGACCTGATCGCCGCCTTTCCGCAGGCCGGCGAGACCAACGGTCGGCGCTCACTCGACAACGAGGACTTCTTTGCACGCCTGGTGCAGCGCGCCAGCCATCTGCTCGGCGAAACCACTGCAGAAGGCTTTGGTTATCGCGTGGACTGGCGCCTGCGGCCTTTTGGCAGCGCCGGGCGGCTGGCGCTGTCCTTCGACGCCATGGAGGACTACTACCAGCGCGAGGGCCGCGAGTGGGAGCGCTTCGCGCTGCTGCGCGCGCGGCCGGTCAGCGGTGATCGCGCCGCTGGACTGGCGCTGCTGGAGCGCCTGCGACCGTTCATCTGGCGGCGCTACTTCGACTACGCCGCGCTCGAAGGTCTGCGCGAGCTGAAGGCGCTGGTCGACAGCGAGGTGCGCCGACGCGAGCGCGAGCAGGATCTCAAGCTGGGGCCGGGCGGCATCCGCGAGATCGAGTTCCGCGTGCAGCTGGAATCGATCATCCGCGGCGGCCGCGACCCGCAGCTGCGCATCGGCAACACGCTGATTTTGCTGGAGCGACTCGCCGAACGTGGCGTGCTGCCGGCGGACGAGGCGCAGGCGCTGGCGGTGGCCTATCGCTTTCTGCGACGCCTGGAAAATCGCGTGCAGATGCTGCGTGACGAACAGACCCACGTGCTGCCAGAAGCACCGGACACGCAGACGCGCTACGCGCTGGCGCTGGACTATCCCAGCTATGCCGCCTTGCTGCAGGCGCTGGACCGCGAACGCGCGGTGGTATCGGCGGCCTTCGAGCGCTGTCTGCCGCGCGCCGGCGACACTCGCCCGGCGCTCAGCAATGCCGACACCGAACTCTGGCAGGCGATCGCGCCCTTGGCCGATCAATCCGATCGCGCCCTGCCCGGTGGCGACCCGCGCAGCCATGACCTCAAGCGACTGGCGGAGACGCCGGCGGTGCGCGCGATGAGCGCCCGCGGCCGCGCGCGGCTGGATCGCATCGTGCCGCTGGTGCTCGGCGCCTGCGCCCGCGGCGACGGCGCCACCGCGCTGACGCGCTGGGTGGATCTGCTCGCGGCGATTGCCGGACGCACCAGCTATCTGGCACTGCTGGCCGAGCGCCCCAGTCTGATCGAGCGCGTGCATCAGCTGATCAACGCCAGCGCCTGGCTGGCGCAGGCCCTGGCGCAGTCGCCGATCCTGCTCGATGAGCTGCTGGACCCGCGGCTGGCGGCCGAAGCCCCCACCGCGACCGAACTGAGCCAGCGCCTGGACGTGGAGCTGAGCGCCGTCGATCCTGGCGATACCGAGCACGAACTGGAACGCGTGCGCCAATTTCAGCAAGGCGCACGGCTGGAATATGCGCTGGCCTTTCTGGATCACCGCATGGACGCGCGCAGCACCGCCGCCGGGCTGGCGCAGATCGCCGATCTGGTGATCACGCGGTTGCTGGCGATTGCGCTGCGCGATCTGCGCCAGGCCCATGGCGAGCTGCCCGGCCTCGCCGCCGACGCCGGCATCGCGGTGATCGGCTACGGCAGTCTGGGCGGACGCGAGCTCAACTTCGGCTCGGATCTGGATCTGGTGTTCGTCTACGACGAGGCGCTGCAAACACGCGAGAGTCGCGGCGCGCGACCGCTAGACGGCCAGCGCTACGTCGCCCGAGTGGCGCAACGGCTGCTGCATCTGCTCACGGTGCAGACCGCCTTCGGCCCGCTCTATGACATCGATGCCCGACTGCGGCCCAACGGCAGCAAGGGCCTGCTGATCACGCCGCTGTCGGCTTTTGCCTCCTACCAGCGCGGCGAGGCCTGGTTGTGGGAACACCAGGCGCTGGTGCGCGCGCGCTGGGTGGCTGGCGATCCGGTGCTCGGCCGCGAGTTCGCCGAGGTCCGCAACGCGGTGTTGGGCGCAGCGCGCCCGGGCGCCGACGTCGACCGCGAGGTGGCACACATGCGCGAGCGCTGGCGCGAGGCGCTGGATCGCAGCACGCCGACGCTGTTCGACGTCAAACAGGGGCGCGGCGGGCTGGTGGATATCGAGTTCGAGACCCAGCGACTGCTGCTGCAATCAGGCTGCAGTGCATCGCCACCCCCGGATACTGCCGGGCTGCTCGACTGGCTGTGCACGCAGGGCTGTCTGAGCGCGGAGCGCGCGCAGGCGCTGGCACAGGCCCACGCGGCGCTGCTCGACCGCGGCCTGCGCTGCACGCTGGCGCTGGCCAAGCGCCTGATTCCGGTCGAGGAAGCGCGTCCGCTGCGGGCCTGGATGCAAGCGGTCGACGACGGTTGAGCCCACCAGCGCCGTCAGGCGCTGGCTGACCATGCCGCGACGAGCCGACCCACTTCTGCCAGTACCGCATCGTCCTCGGCGCGTGCCGACGGGAACTCGCCGGGCGCTTCGTAGTAGGCGGCCACCGCCAACCACGGGCGCTGCGCGCGCCAGACGATGGCAACATCGTTGTGCTTGTTCGGCATGCCGCTGCGATAGCCGGTGCCGGTCTTGTCGCCAGCCACCCAGTCGGCGGGAAAGCCCGCGCGCAGCCGACGCGCGCCGGTCTCGGTGGCGATCATCCAGCCACGCAGGCGCGCCTGCGCCGATGCAGACAGCAGCTCACTGTTGAACAGGCGCAAGGCGGTCGCTGCCATGGCGGCCGGCGTGGTGGTATCGCGCAGCTCACCAGCGGGCACGTAGTTCATCTCCGGCTCCACCCGATCCAGCCGAGTATGCGTGTCGCCCCAACTGCGAATCGCCGCGGTGACCGCAGCCGGTCCGCCGAGTCGGCGCAGCAGCAAGTTGGCGGCGACGTTGTCGCTGGTCACTTGCGCCGCTTCGGCCAAGTCGATCAAGCGCATCCGGCCCTCGGCGAGATGGGCGCTGGTGACTGGCGCGTAGGGCACCAGATCCTGCTCGCCGTACTCGATCCACTCGTCGCCATCGAGGTGCCCGGCGTCGATCTGCTGCAGCACCACGGCCGCCAGCGGCAGCTTGAAGGTGGAACACAGCCCGAAGCGCTCCTCGCCGCGGTGCCCGAGCGCCAATCCACGCTCGGCATCGATCACCTGCACGCCGAGGCGCCCGCCGCTGCGCGACTCCAGGGCTGCGAGCGACTCGGCCAGCGCGGTCTCCGCGTGCGCCCGGCGCGGGCACAGGCTCCACAGCGGCACACTGGTGAGCAGGCTCAGAAACTGGCGTCGGGCTTCAATCATCGGGCGGTCCTCGCGGCGGGGAGCGCAGTCTGGCGCGCCGGCACGGACTTGCGCGGGCGCGCTCCGGGCAGGCGGCGGGCAGCGCTCAGCGACTCGCCGACTGCGCGGCGTCGAGCGCACGCAGCGCCGCGTCGAGTTCGGCATTCGGCGCGAAGCGCTGCGCCGCCGCGCGCAGCGTAGCCAGATGCGCCAGCGGGTCCGGATTGTGCATCTCATCGGGCGCCATCCAGTCCGGCTCGCGCGCCAACTCCTCTGCGGTGCGCCGAATCGCCTGCGCCAACATCGGCGCCCAGGCGGGATCCACCTGCGCCACGTGCAGGATCAGCAACGCGGCGCCGTGCCGGAAGCGCGGATGCGCCTCGGCCAGCGTGCGTGCCAGATCGCCATTGAAATCAGGGACCTGCAGCGCGCGCGCCAGGATGAAACTGCGCTCGGCGGGATCGACCACCTCCGGCAGCCCGCTGATGTAGACCCACAGCGGCGTATCCGGCGAGTGCTGCGCATAGTCCTCGCGTAGTCGATCAACGCCGCTCAGCGCAGCGCGGCGTGCCTGCTCGGCATCACGCTCGGCCTGCGCCGCCAGCGCGCGGGCGTGGTTTTGCTGGTCCAACTGCCACCAGCGCCAGGCCACCACCCCACCGCAGCAGAGGCCGATCAGCGTGCTCAGCAGCATCAAGCCCCACAGCGCCGTCTGCACCCGCACCGGCAACGCGCTCGCGCCCCACAGCAGGCGCAGCAGGTAGAGGGCAACCGCGGCCGGCGTGGCCGCGCCGACGACAAAGCCCAACCAGGGCAACAACAGCGGCCAGCGCCCGTCCATCCAGGCCACCAGCAGCGCCACCACCGCCGCGCCACTGGCGATCAGCAAGGCCCAGCCCCAGGCGCCCGGCGCCACCGCGCCGCGCAGCACCAGGATCAGCGCCACGCCAGCCATCATCAGCGCGGCCAGCACCGTCATCGCCAGCGGCACCACCAGCCCCACCGCCTGATGCCCGCTCGGCACCGCACCGGCATAGCCCGTGGTCATCAGAAAGACGCCGGCGTACTGCAACAGTGCCAGCACCACCATCAGGCTACCCAATAACGCCCACATGCCCCGCCGCTCCTCAATGTCTGCTGGGCAGGCTAACGATTGCGGGCGGCCAAAGCGGACAGTGATTGGCGAGATCGCAGCTTGCGCCCCAGCGCCTCAGGGCTCGATCGATACCACCTTGAACCCGGCAAGATCGACGTCGCTGAGCGAGTTCGGAGGCAAGCCTGCCAGCTCCATCGCCTGCTCGCGCAGATCAAAAATGCGCGCCCACAGCCGATCATTCTCGTCCTCGCTGAGACCCGTCAGCGAGTGCTGCAGCAAGAGATCGTGCGCCGCCTGAACGCTCGCAGCATCACCCTGGGCCGCGAGGCGTTCCGCTTGATGCATCAACTGTGCGTAGTCCATCGTCGCCGCTCCATCGATCGTTTACAGCAGGCTGACACGCGGACCTTGCGGTCGTCGAGCCATGTCCATGGCAAACACGGCAGGCAGATGGATCCGCACATTGGGCGCCCCGGCAGAAGCAGCGCACGCAAGGCTGGATTCCCGCTTTCGCGGGAATGACGAGTCGCTGGTCTGCACGAATTGACATGGCCCAAGCGGCCGGAAACTGACAGGAAGACGGGCCCTGACATGGAGTTGGCCGGGAAGACGCCGAGAGCCCATCGCCGCCTCACAGTCATTCCCGCGAAAGCGGCAATTCAGGCTCCTGCGGATGGAATGTGCGGAAGGCCGACATCGTCAATTCCCGGATTGACTACGGCAACCCGAACCGCACCGGATGCCAGCGCCAACGGCGCGGCGCCATCCCAGCCTGGGGCGCAGCCCCAGGTGGAGTCATCGCGGACGCCAGGAGGGCTGAAAGCCCGAACCATCCCACACGGCGACCGGCACCGCCGCGCAGCATCCCGCCCGTCATGGGTCGGGCCTTCAGCCCTCGACGCATTGCGCCACTGACCTGGGGCTGCGCCCCAGGCTGGGATAGGGCGCGCCCTTGGCGCTTGGCTGCCCGAGATTTGGATGCGTACGCGTAGGGCGGCGCTGCGTGCCGAAAAAACAGCCATCCCGTGGTTCATCCGCGCGGACGCGCTACGCGGGCGCCTCCGCCGGCCGGACCGCGCTAAGGCAACGTTCGGCTAGCCGTGTGCCGGTTGAATCCGCGTGGTGAAGGATGGTTGCGTGTTCCATTGGGATTCCGTCTTGCGCGGGCTCTGCGCGCGGCATATTCCAATTCGTTAGACCTTACCGCCGCCCACCACGGAGGCTGAATCCAGTTTCCGATGCAGATAGGAAACGAGTGAGAGCATGTCTACAGCATCCTGTTCCAGCATCGCCCATACCGCCCGAGGTGCGTGCGCGACAGGATTGCGCACGGCGCCAAACACGCCTAGGAGAAGGTTTGCTATGCCCTTTTGTTCGCTCAATTCCGTTTCTGTGCTAAGCGAATTCAACGCAATGATTGGCGACTTAGTCGAAAGAGCTGTATTAACCAGGTCAGCGCCGTCCGACTTCAGCCCGGAAATGTTGCGAATTCGCTCTCCAAGTCCTTTGATCGCTTCAAAAACGGCATGGAAGTAGTTGTCTTGAAGCAGCTCAGCCCGGCAGTACCTGAAGACTTCCTGATGGGTCGAGCGAGACTCAAGGAGCCCTTTCAGTCGTCCGGCTCGCGCCCGAGCGCCGTTAAGAGTTGACTCGCGAGTCGTGCGGGCTACTTTTCCGTCTTCTTTTACGTGGTATCCGCAAAGTGCTAAGACGATGTTTAGGGCATCTCTTCGGATGTCAAACAGGTGCGACGCCGAAACGTATCGCACCGGGTCCATTGCCCGGTTGATGAACATAATCAAGTGGTTACCCACTTGGTGTTTGTTCTGAACTTCTGCTAGGGCGTTGAACAGCCTCTTCCACTTCGTAGTTCCCTTGTGTCGGTCGTCCACCCTCATGTCCGCAAGGATGTGCCCGATCTCATCGCCTTTGAGGCCAGTAGTCGTTTCAGCCAAGACTTTGCAAACTGCCTCAAGCTCAGATGCTTTAAACGGCGGGATGCGATCCATTGTGTAGGTTCGAAAGTAAAAGTAACGGTGCGACGTCGGCTTGGCGCTTAGGCCGCGTAGGGCAAAATGTTCAAACAGCACGTCGTGGCCCCGGTGCCATGCCGTTGGCCCCCCGGTTGACCGACGTGTTTAGGCATCATTGCGTAGGTCGTAGACGCCAACTGCCCGGAACCTGCTCCAACCTTCATTGGAGTCTCGTTGCGCGCCCTGTTCGTCTACGTTCCCACGCGAGTCCCGCAGCAACGCCTTCACATAGGCCGGAAGATCGCTGTTAGGTAGACCAGTCGCGGAGTCGCCACCGAGTGGATAGTAGATTCGGAGGTTGCTCTTTGTGGCGCCGAATGGGCAACAGAATAGGCAATGGAAAGGACTGCATTCTGCAAGCAGAGCATCGCGAGAGACCCGACCTCCGCGTTTGCCGTCAGCGAACTCTTCCATCACTCCTGCCTCCGCGACAAAGACGGCGCCGTCGAGTGAGCTTGCAGCACACCGTGAGGTCATGGCTGGGCCAGAGAGCGCGTAGAAAAAGTAGTACGGGAGGCGATTGTTACTTGCCGCATAACGGATCAGCGTGTCCATTTGCTGCTTCGTCCCATTTGGGTATCGAAGCTTTCGAACATACGAATCATGTTGCCTGACGAACTTCTTGGCTTGCACCGCGAGGGCTACATGCGTCCTACGACCTACGAGCCAGAGCTCAAGGTCAAAATCAAAGTCAGCTCCGGTTCTTGCGCTCTCTTCGTCGTGATTGAACGTGCGCACCGACAGATAGTTGAACCGTTTATCGAGTTCTCGCCACTTCCAGACGAGGAAATCGGTGATGGACTCCTCTTTTATGTCCCCGACGTTAAGGATGAAGTTCCGTACCTCCGAGGCAAGAGCTTTGTGCGACTCGCAGATGTCCATGATGGGGACCTATGCCACCAAAGTACAACTAAACGGCAAACATCCTACCCCCGTTGGTCGGCCATCCGCAAGCAAGGTAAGTTGCAACCCGAGCGCTGGGTTGTCCATTTCGATAGGCAAACCCGAGCCTTTACGGATGAACGAGCTCCAGATCTTCGGCGTCGCCAGTATCAAGAGCCTTGCTTCAACGACGGCCACCAACTGATCGGGGGAAGTGAACTCCCCACCTCAACGACCCCGCCCACACACCCCAAAACGAAAAAGCCGCCCCAAGGCGGCCTTTTCAACAACAGTCGTGCTGAGTGCGCTCAGGTGGCACTGCTTGCCACCTTGGCCGCGCGTGGCTTGGCGAAGCGGCTGCCGAGTTCGCGGCGGAAGCCGTCGAGGCCTTCGCTGCGGCCGACGACTTTCAGCACCGAGTAGCCGCTGGTGGCGACGCGCATGGCGTCGCCGCCGAGGACGAAGGCGGTGTCTTCCATACGCGACAGCAATTGTGTCAGGCGAATGGCACGGGCTTTCAGTTGATCGCGTGCGCTCAAGTCGCGGACGGCTTCGGCGACGTCCAGTGTGGCCGGCACTACCTGGGGATTTTCGGTCATGACGCGCAGTGCCTGGCGGCAGAAGGCTTCGGATTTTTGGCCCATTTGCGCCATCCGGCGCTTGTTGCCGGGCGGCAGGACGATGAGATCGGCCAGGGTGTTTTCGAGCGTTTCCAGCGCTGCGTCGACCGTGCTGATCTGGTCTTGGGTAATGGTAAAGCGGGTGTTGGTCTGATTCATGGTGTTTCTCCTTGCGTTTGGGATCGTGGCGGCCCTTGCCGCCCCGTCGTGCCGTCGTCGGCACGAGAAACAGGATGGCACCCGACCGTCCCACCGGCTGGGACGTTCTTCTGCCGATCGTCGGATCGATCGCAGCGATGCGGTGCGCTTAGTCGCCGGACACTTGGTCGGACCGGTGCGGAGTAGTGGCCGGATCGATGCGGAGCAGTCGGTCGACCTGTGCGGAGTCGTCGTTGGACCTGTGCGGAGTGGTCGCCGGACGTATGCGGAGCGGTTGGTGGACCGATGCGGAGTAGTCGTTGGACCTGTGCGGAGTGGTCGTCGGACGTATGCGGAGCGGTCGGTAGACCGATGCGGAGCAGTCGGTGGACCTGTACGGAGTGGTCGCCGGACGTATGCGGAGCGGTTGGTGGACCGATGCGGAGTGGTCGCCGGACGTATGCGGAGCAGTTGGTGGACCGATGCGGAGTGGTCGCCGGGCGTATGCGGAGCAGTTGGTGGACCGATGCGGAGTAGTCTTCGGACCGATGCGGAGTAGTCGCCGGACCGGTGCGGAGTAGTCGCCGGACGAGTGCGGAATCGTCGGTGGACGTATCCGCAGCGATGGCGGCATGGATGCGCACCGGTCGCGCGGTGGGTGCGCAGACGTCGCGCTATCGCTCCGCAGCGGTGGCGCGATCGGTATGCAGCGGTCGCGCTATGACTCCGCATCGATTGCGCGATTGGTATGCAGCGGTCGCGGTATGGCTCCGCATCGATTGCGAGATCGGTATGCAGCGGTCGCGCTATGGCTCCGCACCGGTGGCGCGATCGGTATGCAGCGGTCGCGCCCGGGTGTGCACACGGTGTCGCCCCTCGGGGGCCGGGCCTGCTGACGACATGCACACCCGTGGCGTGCCTTGGCCGGCTTATGCCGATCTCGGGGCGGTTCCGCGGCGTTGGCGGCGGCGTCATCGGTGCCCAGATCACAAGCGACGCCGCGGGCGCGGCGGCCGTTGACGCTGGTCACCGCCAACACGCGCCCGACTGGCTCACACACAGGAAGGGCAGGCCCAGGCTGCGCAGATAGGCCAGGCCGGCGTCCTCGCCCAGCAGCATGGCGAGGGTGCTGGCGGCGCCGGCGACCAGGCAGCTGGGGCCGACCACGCTGACGCTGGCATGGCTCTGGATGGGCCAGCCGCTGGTGGGATCGACGATGTGTGAGTAGCGCACGCCGTCCACCACCAGGGCGCGCTCGTAATCGCCGCTGGTTGCGAGACCGCCGTGGCCGAGTTCGATGTCGGCGATGGCCGTCTTTGGCGTTCGCGGATCCTTGATGCCGATGTTCCACGGGCTGCCGTCTGCATGCGGTCCGATCAGCGCGAGGTCGCCGCCCAGGTCGACGATCCCGTGGCGCGCGCCCTGCGTCCGGCACAGCGCGGCGGCGCGGTCGGCGGCGTATTCTTTGACGATGCCGCCTAGATCCAGGCGATAGCCAGCCGGCATCTGCAGGCGCTCGGGCGTGTACACGACGCGCGACCAGCCACACTGTGCGCGCGCCGCAGCGATCTCCGCCGGGGTCGGCAGCCGCCCGCCCTGCCCGTCCCACAAGCGCGTCAGCGGCGCCGCCGTGATATCGAAGCGTCCGGCGCTCTGCTGGTACAGCGTGTCGGCAAAGGCGAGCAGCGCGGCGGATTCCTCGTCCAGCTTGATCGCTGAACCGCCGGCGCGCGCCCAGTCGGCCAGCAGGCTGTCGTCACGGTAGTGCGAGTACTTGCGGTTGAGGCGTTCAACTTCGGCGTGCGCGGCCTCGGCGATGGCGCGCGCCTGGGGCTCCGGCAAGTCCTCCAGCTCAACGGCACACGGACAGCCCATGCTGCCGAAGGTGTAGCGCAGGCCCATCAGTCGAAGCGGTAGTCAAAGCCTGCGTGCACCTGCGTATAGCTGACGAGGCCTGGATCGTCATCGCTGCCGGACCAACCGCCGTGATCGGCGCGGTAGCGATCCATGCCGATGACCAGTTCCACCGGCGCCCAGGACTTGCGCAATTCGAAGCCGGCCGACCACGCCCCGTAGGCGCTGAGCCGGTAGTCGCTGCTGTGAAAGCGCTCGACCTCGGCGCGCGTGCGGCTGTAGGGCGCGTAGAAGCGCGCGCTGTTCTGGCTGTAATGGCGCAGCGTTGGGATCAGCTTCCAGTCGCGCGGCAGTGACTGATACCAGGACACTTCCAGCGTCTGTGAGCGCAAGCCCCAGCTGTCCTGCACCCAGCGCGCATCGAGGTGCAGCGCCGCGTTGCGATCGACAAAAGCTTGCCGATAGCGCACCAGCGCTGCGCCCTGCGTGCGTTGCTCGGGGCGCGCGTCCGGAAGCGTCGGGCCGCCGGCGTAGTACAGCTTGTAGGGATCGGACAGGTAGCCGTTCGACTGCGTCAGCTGCAGGCCATATTGAATGGCCGAATCGCGATCCAGCACCCAGGCGAGGCTGGCGAACGCCGAGGCCGTGCGCTTGCGCTCATCGCTGACGCGACCGAAAAGTTCCGCATCGCTGGGATCGATGTGGTCCAGGCTGTAACTGAAGCCATAGCCCAGCGTCAGCGCCTGGCTGAGCCGCTGCTCGCGCTCGGCGCCCAGCGCCAGCGCACGGTAGTCGTCCTCACCCGACCAGGAGGCGCTGAGGGTGCTCGCGCGGCCGGCCTCGCCCGTGCGCGTCCACGCCAGCGAGACTTCCTGGCGCTCGTCGTGAATGGTGGCGCCACTCATGATCGCTTGCGGCCGTCCGCCGGGCCCCGGCACATTGAACCAGGGCGAAGAACCGCTCATCACTTCGCGCGTCAGCCCGATCTTAATACGATCGCGATCGCCGACAGGTCGGGCCAGCTGGAACTGCTGTTTGCTGACCTGATAACGCTCGGCACTGCCATCGGCCGGCGGCGTCGACAGACGGTCCTCATCGTAATCACTGATGCGATAACGAAGTTCGGTATCGGCTGCCGTCTGCGCAAGCGCCGGCGCGCCGATGCCCAGCGCCGCCGCAGCCGCCAGCAACTGCGTGAGCGGATGGCGATCGGCGCTCATCAGTTGCACCCGCAACCGCCGCCAGCGGCACCCACCCGGCCACTGCTGCCTTCCTTGCTGCCATGGGTATGCTCGCGCAGCGCACCCTTCAGCGGATCCGGCTCCCACTGCATATCCCAGCGCGCCAGCCGACCGCGCTCCCAGGCCTTGACCTCGGTGCTGGCGCAGCCGGTGAGTGTCGCGAGCAGCGCCAACAACAGCAGGCCGCGCGCGGCGATGGATCCGTTCACAGTCGACGTCATGGTGAGGCCTGCTCGGTCAAGTCCAGAATCTGCTGGCGCAGCGCGTCCAGGTCGGCGCTCTGGTAGCCATGGTGTACGGCGCGCACGATGCCGTCTCGATCGATCAGATAGGCGCTGGGCATGGTCTCCACGCCCCAACGACCGGGCAACTCGGCATCGGCCCAGGCCACCGGAAAGCTGAGCGCGTGCGCCGCGACGAAACGCTGCGCATCGGCCGCCGATTCATCCACGCTGATCGCCAGCACTTCAAAATCGGCGCGCGGCAGTGCGTCGCGGAGTTCGGAGTACGCCGGCAAGGACTTCAGGCAGGGCGAGCACCAACTGGCCCAAAAGTCGAGCAGCACCACCTTGCCGCGAAAGGCCGTCAGCGACAGGCTTGCACCATCGCCCAGGGCTGCGGCCTGGGTCTCCGGAGCGGCCTCCCCCACGGTCACGGCCGCCGCCGAGCTCGCCAGCGCGCCGCCCAGCAGCAGCGCCGCCAGCACTCTCATGGCGCCACCGTGACTGCCGGCAGCGTCGAGGTACAACTGACGCCGGCCGGAGTGGTCAGCCGCTTCAACGTCATCGAGCCAGTGCCGAAACCGGCTGTGGAGTTGAAGTCCACCTTGCCGTTCTGACAGTCGGTGAAAGTGAAGTTCAGCGTGCCCCAGGGCGGATTGCTGACTTGAGCCGGGTCAAAATTGGGGATGAAGCGCCCGCCGGTGGTCTGCACCACCGGGACCGCGGCAGTGTTGCCGCTGATCGGTCCAACGCCGCCAAACCACGCTTGCTGACCTTGCGGCGTGAAGGTGAACCAGTACGCCAGCAGCAGATCGCCCGGCAGGATTTCAACGAAGATGCCGTGGCCGGACTGCGCCGGATCGAACCAGGTGCCGGTGTATCCAGGCCCCAGATTGGCTGCTGCAGCGCCCTGCACCGTCACTGTTCCGGCCATGCCGACGCCGGGTGACCCGTGCGGTTCGCAGTAGAAGTCGAAGGTGCCGGGGCGATTGAAGGTCAGTGTGACCGACCAGCCGCTGGAGCTTGGATCGCCGTTGCCGCCGTTGCTGTCGCAGCCCTCTGCACAGCGAAAGTTGGCCGACTGCGAGACCACGTTGTGAAAGCCGCCGGCATTGCGGAAGGTCACGGTGTCGCCTACCTGGACGGTGAGCGTCCGCGGTGTAAAGACAAAGCCGCTGCCGCCGGCCGTCACCTGGAAGTTCGCCGCCATCAGCGTCGAAGCGCACAGCCACAGCAGCATCCCCAACCCGCATCGCATCGCCGTCATCGCGCCGACCTCCACCGTGGAAGATTGGAATCTACGCCGCCTACACACGTAGTAACAGGGGTTTAGCACGCAAATCGCAGCGCGTCGCATTCACCACCGGTCATGCAGCCCGCCCCGCGCCAGCGGCGAGGCGGGCCGAACACGACCGACTCAGGCCGACATGAAGCCCAGATCGCTACTGGAAAAGTTGCGCAGCAGCGGGAACAGCGCGTTCAGCGCTGCGCTGTCGGTTACGCCCATCCAGCGCGCCAGCGTGGCGGCCACCTGATCGACCGAGGTAGTCGGGATGTATTGCCCGCGGGTGAAGCTCCAGTCCTTGTTGGCGTTGTCATCGGCGTTGACGACCAAGCGCGGGTAAGTCCCGTACAGCTTGTTGCCCTGCACGGCATCGCCCAGCACCATCAGATTGCCGCCCCAGGCGTGGTCGGAGCCGCTGCCATTGCCGGTCAGCGTGCGGCCGAAATCGCTCATCGTGAAGGTGGTGACCTGACTGCGCGCGCCGATCTCGCCCAGCGCCGTCCAGAACGCACCCACCGCCTGATTGAGCGTGGTCAGCAGCGCGCCATGGCCGGTACTGGCCACTGCGCCGCCCGACTCGAACATGCCCGAATGCAGATCGAAGCTGCCCATGCGGACGTAGTAGACCTGACGCTGCGCCGATAGCGAGTTGCGGCTGACCTTGATCATCCGCGCCACCATCTTCAGCTGATCGGCCAGCGTGTTGCCGGTCGGGAAGATCGCCGAGACGTTGCCGCTGCCATCGGCCGCGTTGAGCAGCGCGCCCAGACTCTCGCCCACTTCGAGCGAGCGCTTGGCGATGGTCGAGTAGCCGCGCGCAAAGGGGTGCGCCTGACTGTCATCCAGCAGATCGTTCAGCAGCGCACGTCGGGCATCCGAGTAGTTGGTGCCTGCGCTGCCGGCGGTGTAGTTGTCGATCAGATCGACACCGGCGCTGGACAGCTGATACGGCGTGATCTGATCACCAATCAGGAAACGTGCGGCGCCAGCCACCGAGAGCGTGGGCGAAAGACCATTCGCCAGCGAGCCGCCGGCCGTGGACTTGGCGATGCGTCCGCCCCAGCCATAACGCGCCACCGGATCGCTGCTGCTGCCGACGCCCACATGCCAGAGCAACTCCTGGTCGTTGTGCGAGAACAGCTGCGGCGGGCGTGGCGCACCGGCGTTGTACTCGGTTTTGCTGATCGGCTGCACCAGCGGGCCTGCATTGCAGACGAAGGCGGCCTTGCCTTGATTGAACAGCGTCTGGATGCCGCTGTGCGTCTGCGTATTGCTGCCGCTGGTCACGGAGAAATCCGCGCCGGACGGATGCAGACCAAAACCGATGCTCTGATTGCTGGGCGCGATCGGCAACAGATCGTTGTAGGCCAGCGCCAGCCCATTGGTGTTGCTGCTGCTGTAGACGCCGCCACGGGCGGTCTTGTAGGTGTCGTAGCGGCTGCCACTGGCCTCGCTGTCGCGCGGTACCAGCCAGTTGTAGGAATCGTTGGCGCCGGCCAGATAAATGCACACCAGCGCGCGGTAGCCGCTGGCCGATTGTGCGTAGGCACGCGGCATCAGCGCCAGTTGCGGCACCAGACTGGCCATCGAGCCGAGGGCAAAACTGCCGCTCAACTTGCGGATGAATTCACGGCGGCTTTTGTTGGTCATGTAGCCCATGGCGAGATCTCCTTACTGTTGCACCGCGAACTCGGACGAGATCGCGATCAGATGGATCAGATCGAGCACTTTGCGGCGGTGTTCGGCGCCGGGCATGCTGGTATTGAGCAGCGCGATCAGCTTGTCCTTCATCGTCTGGCTCATGCGGCCATAGAGCATCTTCTGGTTCAGCGCCTCCACCAGCGCGCTGTGCTCGGTCGGAATCGCATCGAGCACGCTGGGCGGGATGTAGGACGACGTTGCCGGCGCCGAGAAGCTGGTCGTGGTCGGACTGGTGATCGTGTAGCCGGCAAAAATGCGCCGCCACATCTCGTCGGACATGGTGATGAAGGTGGACTCGTCGAGAATCTGGAACTCCGGCGAGTACAAACCGGCATCGGCGATCTCACCCGGCTGCTGGTAGTCGGGTTCGTAGAAGTTGAACACCGAGGTCGCGCCCAGCGGCCGCTGCGCAAACGCGCGCTCCGGTGCGGTGACGCCATAGCCCCCATTGCCGCCCGGTGCGACGCCAAAGGCACGCCAGACCGCGGTCAGCCGCAGCAGCGGTTCACGCAGCTTGCCGAAGCTCGCCGCCGGCGCCGCGCGCGCCTCCGGATCGAGCAGGATCGCGCTGACCACCGCGCCCAGATTGCCGCGCGTGCCGGTGCCATCGTCCTCGAACACCGCCGCCACGCGATCGATGTAGCCGCGCGAGGGATTGCTGGTGGTCAAGCGCTGGATCAACTGGCGCGACATGAACGGCGCCACGTTGGGATGCAGGAACAGCGAGTTCAGCAGCGCATCCAGCTGATTGTTGCAGTAGTCAATACAAGCCTGCTGATCCGGCCCGGTGGTGCCGGAGTGACAAGGCACGCTGCTCGGCGGAATCGTGATCCCGGCCAGCAGCGTCTTGCTGTTGTTGGGCGCCGGCAGCACGGCATAGCTGTTGGCGGCGGTAGCCGAGCGTCCGGTATCGGTGTAGCGCGGATAGCAGACCATGGGCTTGTAGGTATCCGGATGCGCCAGCGCGGTGACGGTGCCTGGAACTGCATAACGCGAGGGCGTCGAGAAGAAGGCCGTGGTCGAGAAGTTGCACCCGGTGCCGGTGCAGCCGCCGCAGTTGCGGTTGAGCGGAATGCCGCTGACCGTGGTCGCGCCGCTGCATTGATAGGAGAAGCCGGTCAGTACCTTGGCGGTGTTGGTGATCAAGTCCTGGGTATAGGTCGCCACCGGCTGGCCGCCGCTCAGAATCGGCGTGAAGTCGCGATTGCGCTCGATCAGGCCTATCGAGAACAGCTGCATCAACTCACGCGCATAGTTCTCGTCTGGCTGCACCAGGCCCGCGACCAGATTGCCGCTGGTGTCCAGCGTCCAATCGGTCTTCTGATTGCGCAGATGGGTCAGGAAGGCGCCCATCATCGGGCTCAGACTGACTTCCTCCAGCAAATCCCGATAGTTGCCGAAGGCGTTGCGCAGCAGGATGTCGTTGTACTCGGCGACGCCGATCGGGTTGTTGTCCAGCGTGCCGACGTCGGAGAGCACCTGGATCTGCGACAGTGCGAAGGCCACGCGCTGGCGCAGCTGATCGGGCGCAGTCACCGCTGTGTTGAACCAGCGCTCGACCCGATAGGCACGGTAATACTGACCATTGCGCGGGTCAGATTGCACCAGTGATGCAACCTGCGCCTCCAGACCCGGTCGTTGCAGCGTCGCCGGAAGCGCTTTCTGCTGATCGATCCAGGCCTTGTAGCCGATCTGGCGCACCGTGTTGATGTCGCTGCTGGTCGGCCCGAAGGTCGCCTGCGTCAGGAAGCGCGCGGCATCGGCGTCGCTGGCCGGCCCGCAGTCGCTGCCCGACAGACTGGTCAGCCGTGTCAGATTCAGGCTGCCGCTGCCAAAACCCTCCACCGTGCTGTTCCAGCTCCATTGCGCGTGATTGGCATCCACGGCGCGGAAGCTCATCGTGCCCCAGGGCACGCTGCTGACGCTGGCCGGGTTGAAGTCGGGCGGGAAGTCGGCGCCGCGGGTCAAAGTCGCCGTCAGCGTGGCGCTGGCGCCCTGGATCGGGCCGGTGGCGGTCATCCAGCGCTGCTCGCCGTTCAAATAGGCGTACCAGATCGCCAGCATCACCCGATTCGGCGCGTTGCCGAGCACCTCGATGAACACGCCGTGCCCGCTCTGCGCCGGGTCGTACCAGGAACCGGCGTGGCAGGAGGCGATCTGGTTCGCTGTTGGGTCGTAGCTTGATGCCGGCTGCGTCAGCCGCTGGATCGGCATCTCGCCGCTGGCATAGCCGGGGTAGCTGGTCGTCCAGAGCGCGCGCCCGGCGTCCTTGCTGGTGAACCTGAGCGTCAGCTCACCCCAGGCTTGGGTCGACACGCTGGCCGGGTTGTAACGCGGCGGGAAATCGCCGCCGACGGTGATCGACAGCGGCACGCGCGCCTCGCTGCCGCTGATCGGCCCGACGCCGACCAGCCAGCGCTGCTGGCCGTCGAGGTAGGTGAACCAGGTGACCAGCAGCGCCGGCGCGCCGTTGCTGACGATGTGCTCAACGATGAAGCCGTGCCCGTTCTGCGCCGGGTCGTAGAAGCTGCCGCTGATATCGGCGCCGAGGGCGTAGACGGCTTTGTTGCCCTCCTGCGCTGCCGCCGGCAAGGACCCGGCGAGCGCGCCGGCGATGCACAAGCCCAATCCCAACATCCAGTGTTTCATGAGGCCTCCTGATACGCCGAGGTGTACGGCGCCGCTGGTTAGCGACGCAAAGATTCCATCGAGTTGCGGTAAAGAAAGTCGCGCGAGATCGGGTCTTCGACGCCCTCGCCATAGGCGCCCTGCTCGATCCAGTCGTAGATCAAGCCCTGCAGATCCAGCGGCAGATGGCCGAAGACCGGCGGCATCGGCGTGCCCACGCGCGGTTTGTCGCAGGCGATCTTCTGGTACAGCAAGCTGCCGGCCGGGTTGCCGGGATCCACGCGCAGGATCTCGTTCTGGCTGCTGGTCTGGGCGACCAGAAAGTAGACCGCCAGATTGCGATTGGCGAAATCGAGCTCTGCCGCCGGCACGCTGCCGAGGTGGCAGTTCTGCGTGCACGACGCGCGCTCATTGAGCGCCTGCCAGACCTGCGGCCAGGTCACGCCGATGTTGATCGGCAGCCCGCGGATGTCATCGCAGCCCGCTTCCACCAGGTTGGGGGCGGGACCGCGCGCAGCCAGAGACGGCAGCGGTTGTGGCGTCAGTTCCTGCGCCGGGGCAGACGCAAGCGCACCCAGCAGCGAGCCCAGACCAACCGCGATCCACCCCAGATTACGCATGCGCCGCACCCTCCCCGGTGTTCCTGCGCGCTAACGCAGCAGCGCCCGGTCGGTTGACACGACTCGCGTGTCGCGGCGAGCGATCTGCTCAAGGGCTGCCGGCGGCGGGCGGCGGCGGCGGTTCGCCCGGGCGCTGTCCCACTCGTTGCTGCAACCAGCTCCGCAGCATCTGCAGCTGTTCGGGGCGGTCACGCGCCGCGCGCAGCGCCGATTCCAGGCGCTCGATCAATTGATCCACGCGCTGCGCGTCGCCGCTACCCTCGGCGTTCTCGCCCCAGAGATCGATCCATTCTTCGGTCTTGCGACCAGCCCGGATGACTGCAGCGAAGTGCTCCGGCTCCTGGCGTCCGGCCTTGAGCACATCGAGCGCCGCCGCCGCCATCGACCAGGGACTCATCACCAGATCGCGCAGGGCATCCAGCATCAGCTTCAACTGGAAGCGCCCCAGCTCGCGCAGCACGCGTAACCGCCGGGCGGTAGCGGGCGTGCTCATCAGACGATCCGGCAGGCTTGCTCGAAGCCAAGGCGCGGTGCGCGCGGGCGCACCGCCGCCGGGTCGCCATAGCCCAGGTTCACCAGGAAGTTGGAGCGTATCGCAGTGCCGGCGAAAAAGGCCTCATCCACCATCGCGTTGTTGAAACCGCCCATTGGCCCGCAATCGAGGCCCAGCGCACGCGCGGCGAGGATCAGATAGCCGCCCTGCAGCGTGCCGCTCTGCATGCCGACCTTGGCGATCACCTCGGGCTTGCCGGCAAACCAGCTGCGCGCATCCGGCGCATGCGGCGCCAACAGGCCCATGTGCTCATAGAAGGCATGATCGATCGCCACGATGACGGTAACCGGCGCCGCCATGGTTTTGTCGACATTGCCGGCATCCAGCGCCGGACGCAGCTTGGCCTTGGCCTCGGCCGACTTGACGAATACAAAGCGTGCCGGCGTCGTATTCGAGCCAGTCGGGCCCCATTTCAGCAGATCGTAGAGCTGCACCAGCAGCGCATCGCTGACCTCGCGCGGCTGCCAGCGCTGGTGGGTGCGGGCGGCCGTGAACAGTTGTGCCAGCGCAGCATCATCGAGGGTCATGCGTCGTATTCCCATTGAACAAGAGCGCCGATCATAGGGCGTGCGGGCGGCTATGCTGCGTCGATGCACACCTGGATCGTCAGCGACGGCGCCGCCGGTAATGAACTGCAAGCGCTGGCGGCGGCGCAGGCGCTTGGAGCGGCGGCGCCGCGCGTGCTGCGCCTGCGCGCACGCCTGCCCTGGCGCTGGCTGGCGCCGCAATGGGCGCCGGTGCTGGACGCCGACGACTGGCTGCCGCCGCTGCCGACGCAGGACTATCCGCGACTGGCGGTCGGGGCCGGCCGCGTCGGCGCGGCGGTGCTGCTCAGCATCAAACGGCTCAGTCCGGCGACGCGCACGCTGCAGATCCTGGCGCCACGGGTGGCGACGCAACGCTACGACGCCGTGCTGGTGCCGCGCCACGATGGCCTCAGCGGTGATCGAGTGGTCAGCATCGATGGCTCGGTACACGCGATCGACGACGCCTGGCTCACGCGCGAGCGCGCGGCCATGCCCGACCCGCCGCCGGGTCCCCGCACGCTGGTATTGATCGGCGGTCCGCGCCGCGGTGTACGCATCGACGCCGCATGCTGGTCGCTGTTGGCGCAGCGCCTGCAGCACTGGCATGCCGAGGAGGGCGGCTCGGCGCTGATCGTCGGCTCGCGGCGCACGCCGGCCAGCTGGCGCCAGGCGCTCGGCGCACTCCAGGCGCCCTGGCTGCGCCATTGGTTTGACGCCGCCGATGGCGCCAATCCTTATCGATCGGCGCTGGCGTGGGCGGATCGCGTGGTGGTCAGTGCCGATTCGGTGAACATGCTGAGCGAGGCGATGGCCACCGGACGCCCGGTGTACGCGCTGCAGCGGGGACTGGCGTCGGGCAAGATCGGCCGCTTCCATGCCTGCATGCAGGACAGCGGGCGCTTGCAAGCGCTGGGCGATCTGCGCGAGCCCGCGCCCTACCCGCCGCTGCGCGAGCTGGCCCGCGTGCGGGCGCAGCTTCAGGCCTTGCTGTTCGCGTCCGACTGAGGCGCGCGGATGCGCAACTCGTGCTGGCGCCCCACCACATAGCCAACCGCGGCCGTCAGCGCTGCCACGCTGGCGCCGATCAGATACATCGGCATGCCGCCGAGCCCGATCGCCTGGATCCCGCGCGCCGCCCATTGGGTGCACACATCGCTCAGGCGATAGACGAAAGTGTCGATAAAGCCCTTGCCTTTGTAGCGGATCTCACGATCGAGCGTGGTGTAACAACTTGCCAGCGCCGGTTCCCCGAAGCCAAAGCGGATGCCGCGGCTCAACACCTGGAACAGGCCGATCACGAAGGCGGTGGGCGCCAGTGCCAGGAAACCGAAGCCCAGCATCAGCATCAGCGGCATCAGCGTCAGCAGGCGGGCCGTACCCAGACGCAGGAACATCCAACGCGCCAGAAACAGCTCCAGCACCAGCGCGAGCAGATTGGTGAACAAGTCGATGCGTGCGAAATAGGCCGCGCGGGCGGCGTCGCTGTCGAACATCTCGCGCACCGCATAGCCCTGCTGCAGGTACAAAATGCCGCCGCCCACGCCGCTCAACAGCATGAACAAGCCCAGCCAGCGCAGCGGCACTCTCTGCAGGATCAGCCTGAAGGCGGCAAAACTGGTCCCGCCGATGATCGCTTCCAGCTCCGCCGCATTGCTGCGAGCGCTGGCCGCCGTCGCGAAACGCCCCAGCCAGACTGAACAGGCGCAGGCCAGCGCCATGAACAGGAAGGACATCAGCAGAATGCCGTCGATATCGATCAGCCCGGCCAGCCACATCGTCAGCCCGGCGCCGGTCAGGCCGCCGGCCGAACCGCCGGCGGCCAGATAGCCGAACACCCGCTTGGCCTGGTGCTCGTCGAACACATCGGTCATGTAGCTCCAGAACACCGCCACGGTGAACAGGTTGGCGACCGACAGCCAGATGTAGAACACCGGCGCCATCAGCGCTTGCCCGCGCTCGGACTGCCAGGCCAGCAGGAATCCAAGTATGCACAGCAGAAAAAAACCGTAGACGATCGGCACAAAGGCTCGCCGCGCGTAACGCGAGACCAGTGCGCCGTAGATCGGTTGCGCCAGCAGCATGCACAGGAAGGTGCCGGTGTACAGCCAACTGTAATTCTCCGGCCCGTAGCGCACGCCCATGGCTTCGCGCACCGAGCGCAGCATGTAGTAGCTGCTCAGCAAACCGAAGAAATACAGGAAGGCGATCACCAGCGCGGTGCGTTCGCGACGGTCCACAGCGAACCACGTGGCAGACAGCATGCGCTCCATCCCGGCTTCGGATCGCCGCATCATGCCGAAAAAGCGGTGACGGGTGGGTGGTTGACCGCTCCACCCAAGCGGCTGCCGTCCTGACTCGCGCAGCGCGATGGCTGCCATGGCGCCGCAGACCTAAGGAACCCCTGAACAAGTCTCGTGAGCCGCGTTGCGAGTCAGAATCGTCTGCCGCTAGGCGCGGTCCGCAGGGCCTAGCCCGGCTCTCTGGCCAAGGACCGGTTTGAGGCGGCGGACGATTCTGGCCGCAACCCTTCGGGACGGGGCTGAATGGTGGGCCCTCCGGCCTGCGAACAAGTTCGCAGGCGTTCGTGCCGACGCGCCGCATGCGGCGCAAGCCGTCGGCCCTCACCCTGGCTGGAGACCGATTCAGGCGCCGTCGCGGCCACGATACTTGTTCAGAGTCCCTTGCTCGCCTTTGGCGCGCTTACTCGCGCTGCAAACTGGCGACAGTGCAACGCAGGCGCCGCACAGGTTGGTCCCCCGCCCCCTGACCCCCGCCCCTCCCGCCACACTCATGTTTGGCAAGAGGTTCCCTAAGCCGGGCGGCGCGGCGACCCACAGCGCGACCGCTCAGTTTGCCTTGCCCATCCAGCGTGAGAAGTCGAAGTCGAACTGGGTGGTCGCGCCGCCCAGCGTCGGACTCTCGGCGTAGTCGATGCCAGCCGTTTGCAGATAGGCCGCCTGTTCGCGACCATCGACGCCAGAGGCGATCACCATCATGCCGCTCTGGTGCGCGCGCCGGATCAGCGCGCCCAGCAACTCACCGGCACGATCGGTATTGGCCGAGGCCGTCGACAGCTCCGGCGACAGCCGCAGATAGTCAACCGGCACACCGCGCAGGCGGTGCACCAAGGTCATGTCGCGCCCGATGTCCTTCAGCCCGACGCGGATGGCTAGCGGCTTCAGGTGCTGGCAGAAAGCCACCAGCGCCTCCATGCGCTCGGCCAGCACCGAGGCCGGCAAGGTCAGCGCCAACCCCGTCCCGGACAGGCGACGCTCTTTCAGCAAAGACTCCAGGTAATCGCAGAAGCCGCCGTCATCCAGCACCTGCGGCGACAGTTCCACCGCCAGACGCAGCTGACGCCCGCGCTTGAGCTGCTCGGCGCGCACCGACAGCGCCTCGCCGACGACGAAGCGATCAAACTCAACCAGACAACCGGCCTCGCGCGCCGCCTGGATCAGATCGGCCTGGGTGGCTGCCGGCTGGCCGGGGCCGCCCGGGCGCCAGCTCAGCGCCAACTCGTACTGCCCCGGCACGCGGCCTTTGAGCGGCACCAGCGGCAGGCCGCGGATCTCCATGTGCAGCCCGAAGCGGCGGCTGCTCACCAGCCCGCGCAGCTGCGCATCGCGCTCGGCAGGGATCAGGCTGGCGCTGCTGGTTTCGAACCACATGCAGCGATCACCGCCCAGATGCATGGCCGCCAGCGCGGCGGCCTCGGCGTTCTGGACTGCCAGATCGGCCGACTCCACATCCAGCGTCGCCAGACCCAGACTGGCACGCAAAGGTACTTCGCGATCACCGATCTGGATACGGCGACGCCCCAGGCTCTCGCGCAAGGATTCAGCGGCGCCCATGGCATCGGCGCGCGTGGCACGCCGCAACAGCACCAGATAGCGGCAGTCCTGATACAAGGACGGCAGATCCTCGGCGCGCAGATTCTCTTTGAGCGCCTCGCCGACGACGATGTCGAGCCGATTCTGGCCCGAGATACCGAGGTGCTTGCGCAAGGGCTCATGCTCATCGAGCGCGGCGTACAAAATGACGGCGCCGGATTGCCCCTTGGCGGCTTCGGCGCGCTCGATGAATTCGCGCCGCGGATACAGACCGGTGGCATCGTCGCGATTGCCCGCCCGCTTGGGCGCGTAGCGCTTGCTGCGCTTCAGGCGTGACTCAATCACGCTGACCAGATGGCGCGGTTTCAAGGGCTTCAACAGGTACTCGTCGGCGCCCCCGGCAATGGCCTGCTCGCGCGTCGCCAGCTCGCGCGAGCTGGCAACCAGAATCACCGGGATGTCGGCGCTCGCCGGCGAGTCGCGCAGACCGTGCACCGCGCGCATCGACTCGGCCCCGCGCAGATCGGCATCGACCACGGCGACCTGCGGCTTGAAGCTGTCGATGCTGCCGAGCAACTCGCTGGAACTCTGACACAGGCGCACGACGTAGCCGGCGTCCTTCAGCCAGGTCGCCGCCTGATGGCCGCGTTCGCGATCGGCGTCGAGCAGCAGCACGCGACTGGCCGATCCAACCACGACCGCCTCGCTGGTCAACGCCACCAGCAGCGCCAACGGGTCCAGCGGCGGCTCGAAGTAGCGCACGCCCTGACGCAGCGCGACCAGCCGCCGGCCGATGTCCTGCCGCGGCGTCACCACCGCCAGCGCCGGCGGGCGATGGCTCTCGCCCAGGCTCTCGTTGGCGCCGGATGCGGCGCGTATCTGCGGCACAGCGTTGGCATTGGCCGAGCCGATGATCACCGCGCGCGGCACCACGTCTGCCAGCAGCTGCAGCACGCCATCCACTCGGGCAAAGCTCTTGACGCCATAACCGTGCTCGACAAAGGCAGTAGCCAGATCAACACCAAATTCGCTGGGCTCACCCACCAGCACCAGCAGGTCGTCATTGATGCTGCGTTTGCGCGCCGGCGTCGGCAGCGGCTTGCGCGCCACCGGCGCGACGGCCACCGGCTCGGCTGCCGGCTGCGGCGCGGGCACCGGCGCCGCTTTCGCCGCGCTATCGGATGCCGGCGCCGTCATCGCGCCGACCATTTCCAGCGCCAGCACGGTGCTGGCCAGCGTACTGACCAGCGCCGACAAGGTGCGCAGTTGTTCGTTGTTCGGCGTCATCGAAGTATCGACGAACACCCGGATGAAGGTCTCCAGTTCTCCCGCTTTGCGCGACAGTGACAGGCGCAGACGTTCGCAGGCGCGCACCAGCTGTTTGGCAGCCAGCTGCAATCCGCGGCCATGGGCGGCGTTCCAGCGCGAGCTGTTCAGCTTCTCCCAGGCCTGAACCAGGCTGGTCGCATGCTGCCGTAGCTCTTCGTGCGCTCGCTCGATGTGCGCATCAGACGCCCCAGCGTCCTGCCGTGCGGCCTGTGTCATGGACTGCCTCCCTCTCCCCTGTGCGCATAGTGTGAGGCCTTGGGGGACGCCTGAGTGTGCGCAGTTTCAGCTTCTTGCATTTGCGCAGACTGAACCCCAGATACGCGCGGCCCGGGAACGCGCCCCGATGCGTTCCGCTTGTGGCATTTTGCCGGACTGTACCGATGGAGGACGCAAGCATGGCCATATCCCTGACCGAAGCCGCGGCGCAACGGGTACGCCAGTACGTCGTCGAGCAGGGCGGCGGCCTGGGCTTGCGCTTTGGCGTGCGCAAAACCGGCTGCAGCGGCTGGGCCTACACGGTCGATGTGGCCGCAGCCGTCAGCGCGGATGACCAGGTCTACGAACAACACGGCGTGAAGGTGGTCGTCGACGCCCAGGCGCTACCGCTGGTCGACGGCACCGAGATCGATTTCGTACGCCAGGGACTCAATCGCGTGTTCGTGTTTCGCAATCCCAACGTGGTCGGCGAGTGCGGCTGCGGAGAGAGTTTCTCGGTCGACCGCGCCGCCATCTGAGGAACCTCTTGCCAAACTGGGGGCGTAGGGGCAACAGCGGGGCGGGGGTTAGGGGGCGGGGGACCAGCACGGCCGCGCTTCCGTGCGCTGTCGCGGGTACGTGTTTGCCGCCCGAGTAAGCGCGCCAGGGGCGAGACAGGGACTCTTGCCAAACATGAGTGCGGAGGGGCCAAGACGGGACTCGGGACCCGGGACGCGGGACGCGGGATGCAGGACGCGGAACTCGCCAGTTTGCCAAGCGAGTAATCGCGCTGACGGCGAGACGTGGACTCTGAACAAGCATCGTGGCCGCGACGGCGGCTAAATCGGCCTCCAGCGTCGTCACCCGCCTCGGCGCTTAAGTCCCCGCGCCGATGAACGGCAGCCGCACAGCGCCCGAAACGGTGCTGGGCCGCGTTGCCGTGCCGCGCGCTTCCCGCTAGACTCCGCGCCCCGCTCGGGGCTCCCTGAGCGTCTCCTCGCTTCACCGGATCGTCCGGGAAGCTACTATCCGTGAGGATTTTCATGCGTCATTACGAAGTGGTGTTTCTGGTCCACCCTGACCAGAGCGAACAGGTGCCGGCGATGATCGACCGGTACCGCAACATGATCGAAACCGACGGCGGCAAGATCCACCGTCTGGAAGATTGGGGCCGTCGCCAGCTGGCGTACCCGATCCAGCGCCTGCTGAAGGCGCACTACATCATGATGAACATCGAGTGCTCGGCTGCGGCGCTGAAGGAATTGCAGGACGCCTTCCGTTTCAACGACGCCGTGCTGCGCCATCTGATCGTGGTGATGAATGAAGCCGTCACCGAGATGTCCCCGATCATGAAGACCAAGGACGAGAAGCCGCGCCGCCGCGACGACGACTCGAACGATTCGCCGACCGCCGTGGGTACTGGTGGTGACGATGATTCCAGCGCCGAAGCGCGCGCCTGATCGATCGGAGACTGACCATGTCGCGTTTCTTCCGTCGCAAGAAGTTCTGCAAGTTCACCGCTGATGGCGTCACCCAGATCGATTACAAGGATCTGAACACGCTGCGTCAGTACGTCACCGAGACGGGCAAGATCGTGCCGAGCCGCATCACCGGCACGCGCGCCCGCTTCCAGCGCCAGTTGGCCACCGCGATCAAGCGCGCCCGCTTCCTCGCGCTGATCCCGTACACCGACAGCCACTGAGGAGCTGATCCATGGATGTGATCCTGCTTCAGAAGGTCAAAAACCTCGGCAACCTGGGCGACCGCGTCAAGGTCAAGCCGGGCTACAGCCGCAACTATCTGATTCCTTACGGCAAGGCCGTGCCGGCCACCGCCAACAACGTGGCTGAGTTCGAACAGCGCCGCGCCGAGTTCGAAGCCAAGGCCAACGAAGTGCTGGCCGCCGCCCAGGCTCGCAAGGCCCGCCTCGAAGGTCAGGTTGTGGTCATCAAGGCGAATGCCTCGACCGAAGGCAAGCTGTACGGCTCGGTGGGCCCGCGCGATATCGCCGAAGCTTTCACCGCTGCCGGCCTGCCGCTGGAAAAGTCGGAAGTGATCATGGGCGAAGGCCCGATCCGCCGCGTGGGCGAGTTCGATGTCGAAGTGCACCTGCACGCCGATGTCCACAGCTCGGTCAAGGTGAACGTGCAGCCGGAAGCCTGATCCAGGCCAGCGGTCGCAGTACACCAACCCGCGTCGCCTGGCGACGCGGGTTTTTTATTGTCCGAGATCGCGGAACTCGCGACGCGCAGTCGCGCCGGATGCAGGCATCTGCGCATGCCGCATCTTAACTTCAGCTTCACGTTCTGCCCCGCGACACGGCATCATCGGCCGACCATAAATCGGGGGGACCCTGAGATGACGATCAAGACTCGCCGACAGGCGCTGTCGCGCGCGGTGACGCTGGCCCTGTCCTGCCTGCCGCTGACTTTGGCGGCGCAGACCTCGGAGCCAAGCGCAGCCGACCCAGCGACCGAACTCGATACCATCACGGTCACGGCGCAGAGCCGTACGCAAGAACTGCAGAAAGTGCCGATCGCGCTGTCGGTCGTCGGCGAGCAGCAGATCCAGGATCTCAGCGCCACCGATCTGGCCGGCATCAGCGCCTATGTGCCGGGGCTGGTGGTCGATCCCTTCGACCACACGCAGCCCTCTTTCTCGCTGCGCGGCATCGCCACCGACGGCTTCAGCATGGGCATCGATCAGGCGGTCGGCGTCTATGTGAACGGCATCTACCAGACCAATGGCGGCGGCTCGCTGCTGGCCTTCAACGACACCCAGCGCGTCGAAGTCCTCAAAGGCCCGCAAGGCACGCTGTTCGGACGCAACACGGCGGCGGGCGCGATTTCGATCGTCACCAACGCGCCGAGCGTCGACTTCGAAGCCAACGCGCGCACGCGCTACGGCACCGACGGCCAGCGCTACGTCGATGGTCTGCTCAACCTGCCGTTGGGCGAGACCTTTGGCCTGCGCGTCAGCGGCGTGGTCAATCGCAGCGACGGCTGGCGCCGCGACGCGGTGACCCGTCAGCACTACGCACTCGACCGCCAGGAAGGCACGCGCATGGCGCTGGGTGGCAGCCTGGGCGACACCTGGGAAGTGCAGCTGTCCTGGGATCACGAGCGACTGAAGGAGCCGCAGCGCCTGCAGATCGGCGTGCTGCCGCAGTTGTCGAACACCAGCCTGCGCGCACCCTTCCCGCCCAACCCGGCCAGCTACCAGGATCCGCGCGAGGTGCTGGTGTATCAGGACGTGGCCAACGGTCGGCAGCTCAAAGCCTATGACGGCGGTACGCTCGCCTTCACCGGGCGCTATGACTGGGGCACGATCACCGCCACCTCGGCCTTCAGCGAGGCGGAACTGGAGCATTTCGAGGATCAGGACGGCACCAACGATCCCTTCCTGCGTCTGGATTCTGGGGTGACGCAGGACAACCGCACGCTCTACCAGGAGTTCAAGTTCGCCGGCGCCAACGAGACGGTCGACTGGGTCGCCGGTCTCAGCGTCTACCACGAGGAAGGCAAGCAGTCGAACATCGTCAACAGCTCGACCAGCACGATCGACACGCTGCTCTACAACCAGGGCGTGCGCGCGCCCTGCGGCGGTCCGCTGAGCTGCATTGACGCCCAGCTGCGGCCCTTTGGCTTTCCCTTTGGCTTCACCGGCAATCCGTACAGCGAGCAGATCGACAACACCATGAAGTCGGACTCGCAGGCGGTGTTCGGCGACGTGATATGGCACGTCAACGATCAGCTCAACCTGACCGTCGGTCTGCGCCACACGCGCGACGAGAAGTCCTTCACCTGGTTCAATCGGCCGCGGACGGCTGCCGAGCTGGACCGCACCATGTTCAACCTGAACGCGCTGGGTCTGCTGGCCTCGATCCCGCCGCAGCTGTTGACCGTGCTGCGCAACAACATCGTGTTCGGCAACGCGGTCGGCGTGACCGTCAAACGCGATGGCGACTGGAACGACACCAGTCCGCGCTTCGTGCTCGATTACGCCTTCACCCCGGACACCATGGTCTTCCTCAGCGCCAGCAAGGGCTACAAGGCCGGTGGCAATGACGGCGTGCAGATCAACAGCGAGTACGCGCCGGAGAAGGTGCGCAATTACGAGCTCGGCATCAAGAACGTGTTCCGCGACTGGAACATGAGCCTGAATGCCTCGATCTACCACTACGACTACTCGGATCGGCAGTCGCTGCAACTGGTGCCCGCCAGCACCAGCAGCAGCATCCCGCAGTACGTGGTGCAGAGCACCGACCAGAGCGCCGACGGCCTCGACATTGAATGGCTGTGGAAGGCCAGCTCGCAGCTGACCTTGAATCTGTCGGCCGCCTACATCGACAGCACCTTCGACGACGGCGCCACCACCGGCAGCGGCGTCGATCTGTCGGGCCAACCGACTGGCGAACCGCGCTGGTCGGCGAGCGTCGGCGCCAACTACACGTGGAGCCTGGGCGAGAACGGCGATCTGGCGCTGAACCTGCAACACGCCTACCGCGGCCACAGCCGCTGCAATGCGGACTCCACCTTCCAGGGCACCTGCGGCGACTACACCGGCTTCACCGTGGGCGACAGCGTCAACCTCACCAATTTGCGCCTGGGCTGGACCCAGAGTGGCGGCCAATGGGGCGCCGCTTTCTACGTCAACAATCTGTTCGACAAGCAGTACGTCAGCAGCATCGGTGGCCAGGGGCTGTCGGTGCTCGGCACGCCGATCGGCGCCATCACGCCGCCGCGCCAGCTCGGCATCGAGGGCAGCTACCGCTTCTGAGGCAGCATCAACGCGGCCGTCCGGCACTGCGCCGGACGGCCGCGGCGAGCCGATTCCGGACTTTCGCGTTCGAAATCGAGCGTCTGGGTTTCGCGAGAAGCCCATCCGGCGGGCAAACCAGCTGCCGGCACAGGGTTTGCATTGCGGCGACGCGAGCCTCGCGGAGTTCGCCATGTCCACGCTACGCAACACTGCTCGCCAGCTTTGGCAGCATTTGGGATTCACACTGACGGCGGTGTTCACACTGGCCATCGGCATTGGCCTCGTGGCAACCCAGTTCAGTCTGATCGATGGCACCCTGCTGCGACCGTTGCCCTTTGCCGAGGGCGACCGCCTGTTCCACATCACCAGCGCGGACGGCGCCAGCGATGACAGCTGGCGGCGGCTGCATTACGCGGAAGTGCTGGCGATGCGCGAGCACCAGCAATCCTTCGAGGGACTGGCCGCCTTCGCCTCGGAAACCTACAACCTGGTGCCGGAGGGCGGCACGCCGCGGCGCCTGTGGGGATCGGCGGTCAATGTCGAGTTCTTTCGTCTGCTGCGGGTCAACCCGCTGATCGGACGCGTGCTCGAACCCGGCGAGGATCAGCCCGGCCAGCCGCTGCGCGCGGTGATCCACCAGACGCTGTGGCGCGATGCCTTCGGACTCGACCCGGCGATCCTCGGTCGAACCATCCGTTTGAACGGCGAGCTGGCGACCGTCGTGGGTGTCATGCCCGAGAGTTTTGCCTTCCCGGGACGCGAGAGCGTGTGGGTGAATCTGCGCAGTCGCGCAGATTTCGGCAACACCGAGGATCTGGGCGTGGAAGTGCTGGGCAAACTGCGGCCCGGCGTCAGCCCTGAGAGCGCCGCGCTGGAGCTCGACGCTGCCGTGCGCCAACTGTGGGCGGCCAGTGGGCGCGCGGAAGCCGATCGCCAGCCTATCCGCATCGCGCGCTTCCAGAGCGACTACAACGGCGGCAACACGACGCCCGTGCTGTACGCCATGTTGGCGATGACCGGCTTCGTGCTGCTGCTCGGCTGCATCAACGTCGCCGGTTTGCTATCGGTGCGCGCCAACGAGCGGCTGCGAGAACTGGCCGTGCGCACCGCGCTCGGCGCCGGACGCGGTCATATCGTCCGGCAAATGTTGGGAGAGAGCCTGGGTCTGGGCGCGCTCGGTGCGCTGCTCGGGACCGCCTTCGCCGCCGGCGGCGTCTACCTGCTGCAAACGCAGCTGAAGCGCCGCGTCGACATGCTCGACTGGATGTATTTCGACCTCAATCCGCGCGTGCTGGCCTTCATCGTCGGCGTGTCGGTGCTGGCGGCGCTGCTGGCCGGCGTGTTGCCGGCACTGCGGGCGCTGCGCGTGGATCCGGCCATCGCGCTGCGCGGCGAGGGCCGCGGCAATTTGGGACCTGGACCCGATCGCAGCGGGCGCTGGCTGCTGGCGGGCCAGCTGGCGTTTGCCTGCGCGTCGATGGTGATGGCGGTGCTGTTCGCCACCAGCGCCGTGCGCAGCAGTCAGGTGACGCTGGCCTACGATCCCGACTCGCTGTTGATCGGGCGGATCGAGCTGCAGGGCTTGTCCTATGTCGATGCTGCGGCGCGCGTGCGCTTCTACAACGCACTGGTCGAGCGCGTGCAGCAGACGCCGGGCGTCGTCGCCGCAGCCGCCAGCAGCCGTGACCTCGTTGACCCCGGTGTCTGGAGCCGGCTGGAGATCGCCGGCCGCGACTATCCGCGCGAGAGCGACAAACCCGGGGCCTACCTCGAAGTCGTTACCCGAGACTACTTCGCCGTGGTCAATCGCAAAGCGATTGCAGGGCGCCTCTTCGATGCGCGTGATCGCGCCGACAGCATGCCGGTGGCGTTGGTCAATCAGAGCTTCGCCGCTCGCCTGTGGCCCGGCGAGGATCCGCTCGGCAAGCGCATCCGGCGCAGCGAGGACGGCGCCGTCTGGGCGACGGTGGTCGGCGTCGTGCCCGACCTCAACCTGCGCGGTGTGAGCAACACCGGCAGCGACAGCGGCTGGTATCTGCTGCAGGACCAAGTCAGCTGGGGCTGGCTGGAACTGCTGGTGCGCACGCAGGGCGATCCCGCCGCGCTGATCGGCGCGGTGCGCGAGGCGGTGGCGGCCGTCGATCCCGACCAGCCGGTGCACAGCATCGCCACGCTGCGCGAGCGCACCGAGCGCCGGGTTGCGGCACTCAATGTGATCGGCAGCATGACCGGCACTTTTGCGCTGGCGGCGTTGCTGCTCGCTGCCATCGGCACCTACGGCGTCATGTCCTATGCGGCACGCTTGCGCATGCGCGAGTTGGGTCTGCGCATCGCCCTCGGTGCCAGTCGCACGGGAGTGATCGGCCTGATGCTGAAACAAAACCTGGTGCACGCGGCACTGGGCGTGATCGGGGGGCTGCTGATCGGACTGACGCTGGCACGCAAGCTCGCGCCGGTACTGCCCGAAGCCGCGGCGGGCGAAGCTTGGGTCTATCTGAGCGTGGCAGTGGTGCTGCTCGGCGCCACCGCCCTCGCCTGTTGGCTGCCGGCGCGGCGTGCCGCCGCGGTCGACCCAATGCGCTCGCTGCGCAACGAATGAGGCGCGCGCTCAGCGATTCAGCAGCGCCAGCGACAGCCAGGGAATGTAAGTGATCGCCAACGCGCAGGCAAACAACAGCAGGAAGAACGGCCAGCTGGCGCGGATCACCTCGGTGACCGGGCGCCGGAAGCGGTAGGAAGCGATGAACAGATTCATCCCCAGCGGCGCCAGGAACAGGCCGATCTGCAGATTCGCCAGGAACAGGATGCCGAAGTGCACCGGATCCATGCCGTATCCGGTCGCAATCGGCAGCACCAGGGGCGTCAGCACGACAATCGCCGGATAGCCCTCCAGCAGCATGCCGAAGAACAGCAAAAAGGCATTCAGCGCCAGCAGGAACAGCCACTTCTGCTGCACATGCTGCTGCACCCAGGCGAACAGCTGGGTCGGAATCTCGGCATCGATCAGGTAATTGGTCAGCGCAAAAGCAGCGCCCAGAATCAACAGGATACCGCCGACCAGCATCATCGCCTCGCGTACCACGCCGGGCAGCTTGGCGTAGGCGATCTCGCGACGGATCACGACGGTGACCAGGAACACATACACCGCGGTCAGCGCCGCGGCCTCCGACGGCGCGATCTGCCCGGAATAGATGCCGCCCAGCACCAGCAGCGGCAACGGCAGTTCCCACTTGGCATCCCAGAGCGCCGCGCGCGCCTCGGCCAGATCGAAACGGCGCTGCTCCGGCGCCAGCCGCGGCGCCTGGCTGATCGCGTAAACCGATAACACCAACAGCATCAGCAAGCCGGGAATGATGCCGGCCAGAAACAGATCCTCCACCGACACTGGCGGCGTGGTGTTGAGCTGCTGGGCGACGACGCCGTAGATGATCAAGGGCAAAGACGGCGCAAACAGCAGGCCCAGACTGCCGGATGCCGTGACCAAGCCGAGGCCAAAGCGCTCGCTGTAGCGACCTTGCACCAGCGCCGGGAACAGCACCGCGCCGAGCGCGACAATGGTGACGCCAGAAGCGCCGGTCAGCGCCGTGAACAGCGCGCTGGCGATCAGCGCGACGATGGCGAGGCCGCCCGGCATCCAGCCAAACACTGCCTGGGTCACCCGCACCAGACGCCGCGGCGCCTGACTCTCACTGAGCAGATAGCCCGCCAGGGTGAACAGCGGTATCGCCACCAGCACCGGCATCTCACCGAGGCGATTGATCTCCACCGCGACCACCGCCGGGTCATAGCCCTGGGCATGGAAGCCGAGCAGCGCGATCGCCGCGATCAGGGCAAAGAAAGGCGCGCCCAACAACGCCAGAGCGACCAGAGCAAGCGCGATCAATGCAATCAATGGACGAGGTCCGTCTGGGGCGCGCGCACCAGCGCCGTCAGCGCATGCAGCGCCATCAGGGCAAACACGACCGGGAGCACGGCCAGCGCCCACCAGTTGGGCAGGCCGGCGATGATCTCGGTGTTGCTGTCGCGCTCGAGCAGCACCAGCGTGTAACTGGCGTAGGCCAGCAAGCCGCAGATGACACTGGTAAACAGCGCCACGACGATCCGCGCCAGCTGACCCATCCAGCCTTCCAGTCGCCGCGCCAGCACGTCGATATGCAGCTGGCGACCTTCACGCGTGGCCACCAAAGCCCCGAACAAAGCCAGCCACAGTGTCGCCATGCGCATCAACGGGTCCAGCCACACCGGCCCATGTCCGTACAGGCGGAAGCCCAACTGCGCCGCAGCCGCGGCCAACAGGCCGAGCCCGAGGGTGGCCAGCAGCGTGTTCTCCACACGCGCCAGCGCACCATGCAACAGGGCCAGCCATTTCATCAGTGGCTGCCTGCCGCCGCTTGCACCTGATTGAGCGCGTCGAGCACGGCCGGCGACAGCACCCCGTCCTGGCGCAGGCGCGCGATCGTGCGGGTGCCCACCGCGCGCCAGGCTTCGGCCTCGGCCGGCGACGGCGCAACGATCTCGATGCCCTCGTTCTTCAGCGTCTCGCGCGTCTGCAGGTCGTCCGCGGCATTGGAGGTTTCCAGACGGGCGAAGGCATCGCCAATCGCCTTTTTCACCGCCTCCTGATCCGCCGGCGCGACCCTATCCAGTGCCTTCTTGTCGAAGGCGAGGATGCCCATCGTGTAAGCCACCGGCAGGTCGACCATCACCTTGAGCTTGGTCGCCCACTGAAACGCCACCGCGCCGGTGGTGGTGTTGCCCACGGTTTCCACCAAGCCGGTCTGCAGGCTGGTGTACACATCGCCCAGTGCCAGCGGCACCGGCGTGATTCCGGCCTCTTCAAAGGCGATGCGGCCGATGGTGTCGCCCTCCGGCACCCACACTTTGGTCGCCCGCATCTCGGCCTGCGTGGCGATCGGCTTGGTGCTCATCAGATAGATGAAGCCACCGCCGGTGATGCCGGCGATGACCATGCCATTCTTCTCGAAACCCGCCTTGACCAGCGGATCGAGCGCGGCGCGCGCGCGCTGCACATCGGCCAGCGTGGCGAAGCTGAAGGGCAAGCCGTAGACCTGCACATCCGGGTTTACCGTCGCCAGTTCGGTGGTGGCGAAAGCGCCGCCATTCAGCTGACCGAGCTTGATCTTGCGCAGCACGGTTTCACCATTGCCCATCACGCCGCCGGGGAAGAACTTGAGTTCCACCCGACCCTCGGTGCTGGTCTTGATCGCATCGCCCGCGGCGCGCATCTCGCGCATCCACGAGCTGCCTTCCGGCGCCAGTGTGGCGATTTTGAGCGTGGCGGCATCCAGAGTCCCGGCAAAGGCCAGCGCCGCTGCCCACAAAAAGCTTAATCTCATTCGAAATAGTCCTTGGAAGAGGCCTGCAGGGCCAATGCCTGCTCGCGTGCCAGCGTGTTGATCAGGGTGAGACCGGGCGCGGCGGGATCGGCTGACAGCGCTTCTGCCAGCAACCGGTCATGCAGGGCCTGATCGAACACCAGTCGTGCGTACTGCCGCGCGTACAACACTCGCACCATTTGATTGCGTCCACCGGAACGCTGCAGCGCCTCTTCGAAATAGCGCTGCGCGAGCTCCGGCTTGCCGCCATACGCCGGCGGCAGCAGCGAGTTCATCACACCGAGGTACAACTGCGGCTGACCGTCGCGATAGGCCGGGGCCAGCTCCACCACCTTCTCCATCACCCGCCGCGCCTTGGGTATCGCGGCGATCGCATTCCAGTCATCCGCATGCGCCTGGATGTAGCCGGCCCAGGCGCCGCCGAGACAGGCCAGCACCGGCACATCAGCCGACTGCGCGCCGCTGACCGCCGCGTCGACCACCTCGAACTTGCGTTGATTCAGCTCGCACCAGGCCGGATTGCTGGCGCAGGCGGCGCGCAGCGCGTAATTCAAGGAGCGCGTCGCCAGACGCTTGGCGCGCACGGGATCGCTGACGAAGGAGCCGGCGTAGGCGCCGTAGAGATCCGCCGCCAGACACAGTCGGTCGGGATTGGGCTTGCCGTCGTGATTGAGCCCGTCGAGCAGCAGCAAATAAGCGGGCAAGCCGGCGCCGACCGTGGCGGGATCGTCGTGGTCGAGGATGCCGGCGGACAACTGCTGGCCGAGGCGATTGGATGCCTTGTCGACCAGCGTGCTACAGGCGCTGGTCCACAGCAACAGCGGCAGCAGCAGCAGGCGCGTGACGCGCGACCTTGGGAGATGGGAGCTGGACATGGGTGCTTTCGTGATCGGCGACAGATTCTACGCGCCTCGCGCAGGCGGTTTCGCAAAGGTCTCGCAGGCTTCCAGCGTGTTCTGCAGCAGCGTGGCGACCGTCATCGGCCCGACGCCACCGGGCACCGGCGTGATCCAGGATGCGCGCTCGGCGGCCGCGGCAAAACCGACGTCGCCCACCAAACTGCCATCAGCCTGGCGGTTGATGCCTACATCGATGACCACCGCGCCCGGCTTGATCCACTCACCATTGACCAGTCCCGGTCGACCGACCGCCACCACCAGCAGGTCGGCACGCTCGACGTGGTAACGCAGATCGGCGGTGAATCGGTGCGCCGCGGTCACCGTGGCGCCGGCCAGCAGCAGTTCCATCAGCATCGGGCGGCCCACGTGATTGGACACGCCCACCACCAGCGCATCGCGTCCGCGCACCGGTTTGTCGGTGTGCGCCAGCAGCGTCATCACGCCCTTGGGCGTGCACGGCCGCAGGCCCGGCTCACGCAGTGCCAGCCGACCGACGTTCTCCGGATGGAAACCGTCGACATCCTTGCGCGGCGAAATGCGCTGAATCACCAGACGGGCGTCGATCTGCGGCGGCAAGGGCAACTGCACCAGGATCCCGTGAATATCGGGCGCCTCGTTGAGGCTGTCGATCAGGGCCAGCAGTTCGGCCTGCGTGGTACTGGCGGGCAGATCGAAATCGCGCGTCAGAAAGCCGGCGCGCTCGCAGGCACGGCGCTTGTTGCGCACGTACACATGCGAGGCCGGATCCTCGCCCACCAGCACCACCGCCAGACCCGGCGCGCCGTCGCCCGCGCGCACACGGTCGCGCACCCGCAGGCGGATGCCCTCGATCAACTCGTCGGCGATGCGCTTGCCATCCAGTATGCGTGCGGCCATCGGCCGATCAACTCCTGCGTCAGTCTGCGGCGGCTGGCAGTCCCGCGCGCGGTCAAGCCAGACATTATGGCCGAAAGGACGCCTGTTGCGCCGCACAAAAGGCGGTGTAGTCGATATAGCCCGGGAATGCGCGCGAGGGCGCACAAACTCGGCAATCGGGATCCGCCCGCAGCGACAAGGTCCTGAAGCTGCCGGCCAGCGCGTCGTAGATCAGCAACCGACCGATCAGTGGCTGGCCAGTCCCGAGCAGCAGTTTCAGCGCCTCGGTGGCCTGCAGCAGGCCGATCACCCCCGGCAACACGCCGAGCACACCGACCTCGGCGCAGTTCGGTGCCTGCTCCGGCGGCGGCGGCTCCGGGAACAGGCAGCGGTAACACGGCGCCTGCCCCCGCGCGCTGCCGGGATGAAACACGCTGACCTGGCCGACAAAGCGCTCGACTGCGCCATAAATCAGGGGCTTGGCGTGCAAGACCGCGGCATCGCTCAACAGGTAGCGCGTGGCCAGATTGTCCGAACCATCGATGATCAGATCACAACCGGCGATCAGCGCGTCCACATTGGCGCTGCTGATGCGGGCCTCGTGCAATTCCAGCTTCACGCCGGGATTCAGCGCCGACAGCGTTTCCGCCGCCGACTGCACCTTGGGCCGACCGACGCGGGTGGTCGTGTGCAGCACCTGACGCTGCAGATTGCTGGCATCGACGACATCGTCATCGACGAGGCGCATATACCCCACGCCCGCCGCCGCCAGATACAGCGCCGCCGGCGATCCGAGCCCACCGGCGCCGACCAGCAGCACGCGCGCGCGCGCCAAGCGCTGCTGACCGTCCAGGCCGACCTCAGGCAGTACGATCTGCCGCGCGTAGCGACGCCGCCACTCGGCGTCGGCGCCCATCGGAATCTCGACCGGCAGGCCTGCCGCCTTCCAGGCGCGAAAGCCCCCGCTGACCACCTGCACCTGGGTGTAACCCAAAGAGCGCAGCGTCTCCGCGCAGAGCAAGGCACGCGCTCCCGCTGCGCACAGCAGTAGCAGCGGGCGATCCGGATCCGTTAGCGCCTGCTCGACCTCAAACTCCAACTGGCTGCGCGCCAGACGCAGCGCGCCCGGCGGACTGCCGTCGGCCCATTCCACCGCCTCACGCACGTCCAGCAACACGGCGCCTTGCTGCTGCTGTTGCTGCGCGGCATGCACATCGATGTGCGCGTGCTGCGCGCGCAGTTCGGCCATTCGCGCCTCGCGTCGACTCATGGCGCCTCCTGCAGCGCGATGGGTTCGACATCGACGAGCGTGCCTTCCGGCCAATCGATCGGCCCGGCCGGCAGCGGCAGCAGCACGTTGGCCTGCGCCAACGCGAGCAGACGGTGAGAGTCCTGCGAGGGCTGCGGGCGCACCCAGCACTGGCCATCGGCATCGATCCAGTGGATACCGCGCTGGTGCTCGGCACGCGGATGCCCTTTGCGCAGCGCGACCGCGAGCCGCGCGCGCCAGCGCCGCGGTTGCGGCAGCGGCAGACCCTGCAGGATGGCCAGCGCCGGCCACACCAGCGCGCGGAAGGTGATGTAGGCCGATACCGGATTGCCGGGCAGCGCGAACACCGGCGTGCCGTCGATTTCGCCGAACAGCGCCGGCATGCCGGGCTTCAACTGCAGCTTCCAGAAATGAATCAGCCCGTGTTCGGCGAGCACGGCCGGCAGATGGTCATGATCGCCGACCGAGGCACCACCGGTGCTCACGATCAGGTCGGCCGCGCTGGCACAGCGCCGCAGCGTATCCAACAAGCGCAGCGGATCGTCGACCTGGGCGGCCGCTGGCAGCGCCACGCCGCCGGCCTCATCGACCAGCGCAGCGAGTTGCGGCGCGTTGCTGTCGTAAATCTGCCCGGCCTGCAAGGGCTGCCCGGGCGGCACCAGTTCGTCGCCACCCGAGACGATCGCCACCCGCGGCGCTCGCAGCACCCGCAACCAGTCGCGCCCGGCCGTGGCGGCCAGCGCCAGCGTCCGTGCGCACAGGCGCGTGCCGCGCTGGAGCAAGCGCGTGCCCGGGCCGCACTCCTCGCCCGCTTTGCGCACGTTCGCGCCGGGCGCAGGCCGCTGCAGCAAGCGCACGAGCACCCCGTCGCGCTGCACCTGCTCCTGCATCACCACGGTATCCGCGCCCGTCGGCATCGGCGCGCCGGTGGAGATGCGCACGCACTCGCCAGCCGCCAGCGCGCCGCAGTGTGCGGCGCCGGCGCGACTTTCACCGACGCAACGCAAGGGCTGCTCACCGAGACCGGCGTGCGCGTAGGCATAGCCGTCCATCGCCGAGTTGTCGAACGGTGGCAAGGCGTGCCCCAGATGCACGTCCTCCGCGATGCGGCGGCCCAGCGCGTCGGCCAATGCCACACGCTCGACACCGATTTCGCGTCCCACCAGCGCCGTGGCGATGGCTGCTTGCGCCGCCTCCAGCGTCAGTCGCAGCGGAATGCCGCGCGCCTGCAGTGCTGACTCCAGATCGGCCGCCACGGGTGCGGACTCAACCGCCGCGTTTGACGTGCTTGATCAAGCGCGCGCGCTTCTTCTTCTGACGCTCGGTCAATTCATTGCGCTTGCCGGCGTAAGGATTGGCGCCCTCGCGGAACTCCAATACCACCGGCGTTCCGGTCAGGCGAAAGCGTGTGCGCAACTGACCTTCCAGATAGCGCTTGTAGGATTCCGGCAATGAGGCCAGTCGATTGCCGTGAATGATGACGCGCGGCGGATTGCGACCCCCCTGATGGGCGTAGCGCATCTTCGCCACACGTCCATTCACCAAGGGCGGCTGATGTTTTTCGAAGGCTTTCTGAATCGCCTCGGTCAACTCGGTGGCGCTGAACTCGCGCGTCGCCGCCTTGTGCGCCTGATTGACCGCCTTGAGCAGCTCGCCAAGTCCCGATCCATGCAAGGCCGAGATCGGGATGCGTTTGGCGAAGCTGACGAAAGACAAACCCCAATCGAGACGCGAATTGACCTGGGTGCGTTCGCGCACCGACAAGCCGTCCCATTTGTTGACCGCCAGCACCAGACCACGGCCGGCGTTGACCGCCTCGCCGAGGATGTGCGCGTCCTGATCCGCGAAGCCCTGTTGCGCATCCAGCATCAAGATCGTCACATGCGACTCGACGATGGCCTGCAAGGCCTTGATAACGCTGAATTTTTCCAAACCTTCGCCGACACGCGCCTTGCGCCGGATGCCGGCGGTGTCGATCAGCACATAGCGCTTGCCGTCGCGCTCCAGCGGCACGCGCACGGCATCGCGGGTGGTGCCCGGCATGTCCATCGCCAGCACACGGTCCTCGCCGAGCAAACGATTGACCAGCGTGGACTTGCCGACGTTCGGCCGGCCGATGATCGCAATGCGGATTGCGCCATCGTCCTCGACCGCGGAGGACTCGTCGGCGGGCAGCAGCGCGAGCAAGGCCTCGCACAGATCATTGACGCCCTGATTGTGCGCGGCAGCGACGAAATGGACTTGCGCCACACCCAGGCGCGAGAACTCCGCCATGGCCGCGTGCTCATCGACGCCGTCCATCTTGTTGACGACCACCAGCATGGATTTGCCGGTCGCGCGGATGCGTTGCGCGATCTCCTGGTCGTCCGGATGCAGACCGTCGCGCGCGTCCACCACCAGACACACTTGATCGGATTCGTCGATCGCTTGCCAGGATTGCGCCGACATGCCCTTGGCGAGCACGTCCTCATTTTCGGTCAGGCCGGCCGTGTCGACCACCATGAACGGGCGCTCGGCGCGCCTGCAGATACCGAACAAGCGGTCCCGCGTGACGCCCGGAAGATCGGTGACGATGGCATCGCGACTGCGCGTCAGCGAGTTGTACAGGGTCGATTTTCCGACGTTGGGACGACCGACCAATGCAACGACGGGAAGCATGCGTTACGCCTGTAGTTCGGCTCCGGCGGCGAGTGCCGCCGGAGCGGGTATATCAACGCAGGCGGAAAGCGCCCAGCGAGCCATCGCGGCTCTGCGCGTAGAGCACCTCATCCACGACGACGAGTCCGTCGCCGAAACCGGCGTCACCCAACTGGGTGCGGGCGGCGATCTCGCCGTCCTCGCGCTTGAACCAGTGCAGATAGCCTTCGAGATCGCCAACCACCACATAGCTGCCCATGACCGCGGGCGCCGAGATCATGCGGTACAGCAACACCTCGTTCTTCCACAGCGCGCCGCCGCTGCGCCGATCCAGCGCCCACAAGGCGCCATCGGTGGCCGCCACGTAGATGCCGTCCTCGCTGGCGGACAAGCCGGCCACCGAAGACATCTCGCGCGTCCACAGAATGCGACCGCCATCGGTAGTCAGCGCCTGAGCAGCGGAAGAATAGCCAGCGACGAACAGATCGCCGCGCAGCAGCGCCATGCGGCCATCGACGTCGACCATGCGCTCCAGATCGGTACGGCCTTCACCGACACCCACGGCCTGTTCCCACAATTGCCGACCATCGGTCATCGACAAGGCACTGACCTTGCCGCTGGCGCCGGCGACGATCACGCGGTCGTCCATGACGATCGGGCTCGCATTGCCGCGCAGGCTCAACAGCGGCACACCGCGATCCACCGCCCAACGCTGTTTGCCGTCGGCTGCCGCTAAGGCGTGCGTACGGCCATCGTTGGAAACCACCACCACCGTATCGGCAGTCACCACCGGTGCACTAATCACCTCGGACGAGGCCTGCACCCGCCAGCGCTGCTCGCCACTGGCGGCATCCAGCGCGATCACCGCGCCATCGATGGTGCCGGCGACGACCAGTTCGCTGCTCGCACCCGGGCCGCCGCTGAAGGCTTCGATTTCGCGCGACCACAGACGCTTGCCGGAAGACGCATCGAAAGCGGCAATGCTGCCGTCGATGCTGGCGGCGAAGACGCGGCCACCGGCCACTGCCGGCACCAGACTGGCACCCGTTGCACCGGCGCCATCGCCCACCGAGGTGGACCACAGCTTCTCGACCGTCGCGGTCGGCGCAAACTCCGTCAGCGGCGTCGGCGGTTCGATGTTTTCCTTCTTGGCACTGTCGCCCGCGCAGGCAGCCAGCAAGGCGATCGACAGGATCAGCAGCGGCGTGCGCACAGACTGGATCATCAGCCTTGCTCCACCGGCTTGGGTGCCGCGGCAACGCCTGCTTTCAGGTCGTCACGCTTCACCTCGATGGTGCGCCGCTGCGGCGCTGCCACATCCGTCGCCGCCAATGCCGCGTCATAAGCCTTGACCGCTTCGTCGGTCTTGCCGAGCGCCGCGTAGGCATCGCCGCGGATGGCTTCCAGCTCTGCGGCATAGCCATCGAGCTTGACCGTCTTCAGCGTATCGAGCGCCTTCTGCGCCTCGTTGCGAGCGATCTGCACACGCGCCAGACGCGTCGCCGCGATCGCCTGCACCGTGGCCTGCTTGCTGTTCTCGGACGCGAAGCGCAGCGCCGATTCGGCCTCGTCGAGCTTGCCAGCCTTCAGCAGCATCTCAGCCTGTTCGAGCGCGGCCAGTCCGGCGTGCGCGGTGTCACCGTAGTTGCGGCGCAGGTCATCCACCAGCTTGCCGACCAGCTCCTGATCATCCTTGCCGGCCGCCTCTTCCAGTTGCTCAAACTTGGCGAGCGCCTCGGCGCGATGGGAGACGCCGGACTGCTGCCAGCGCTGCCAGCCCAGCAGCACGGCCAAGCCCAGCAAAACGCCGATGATGATGGAGCTACCGTTCTGTTGCAGCCAGAGGCGCGCGCGCTCGCTTTGCTCGTGCGCATCAATGATGTCGTCTGCCATGTACCGATCCCTGGAAAATGGGTTGGATTCAGCCCTCGTCGCGGGTTGCGACGCTGGCTTCCGAGCTGCGGCCCTGGACATGCCAGGAACCGTCCGTGTCTGTCACGTCAAAACGCGCCACATTGCCGCGTGCATAGCGCGCGAGGTCTACCGGGCTGCCGTTGACGCTGGCGCTGACACCGCCGACGTTGCCGACATTCACCGAGAATGGACCGCCCTCGCTGAACGCACGCCGCTCACCGGCGCGCACGATTGCCTTCAGCAGTTCGCGACCATCCGCCCCGCGCACCTGGATCCAGCTGTCCTTGCTGACGACCAGTTCCAACACGGGCGTTGCAGACTCGGCCGGCGCCGGCGCTGAGGTCTCGTCACTGCGTGGGAACGGGCTCAAGGAGGCCACGACCGGCAGTTCATCCTGCACGACCGGCGCTGCCGGGACCGGGCCCAAGGCCTCGCGGCCGGTGGCCGGCTCGGAGGCGGACACGCTCGGAGCCGGCGCAGGCGCCGGCGGCAGCGCGGCGGTGGAACGCGGCGACTCCGGGAAACCCAGTTGCGGCGTGTTGCTCACCAGCCAGTGCACGGCCGTGAGCGCCAAGGCGGTGCCCACCACATAACTGGCTGCCCACTTGTAACGCTCGATCCAGGACACCCGCCGGGCGACCGCGCCCGCCGCCGGCAGGATCGGTGGCACTTCCAGTGCCGTGCTGCCGTTGATGGCTGCATCGACCCAGCGCTCCGGCATTTCCAGCAGCTTCAGGTAGCTACGCAGAAATCCCTTCAGATACAGAGGTGTACCGATGCGTTCGCTGCGACCAGCCTCCAGATCCACCAGTGTCGCTACCGGCAGGTGCAACTTCTGAGCCGTCTCGTCGATCGGCCAGCTACGCGCTTCGCGCGCCGCGCGCAGCCGCGCGCCGAGTTCTTCCAGCGACGTCGGATCGGCCATCTCCAGCCATTCTTGTTTCAACTTGTGCTCCTGCATCAGTCCCGCGCCTCCAGTGACTGCGCTTCTTGCGAGCGGGGGAACGCGCTCAGCAAACGTCTCTTGTAATCTTCGGCCGAACGCTGATCCCCCAGCGCCAGCTCGACTTCCATGCCCAGCAGCAACATCGCCGGCGTCGGCGTTTGCGAGGCGTCGTAACGCTGCACGAAAGCACGCGCGCGCAGGTGGTCCCCGCGCGCATGCAACACCGACGCCATCGGCGCGAGCGCGCCAGCATAGTTGGGATTGCGCTCCAATGCGCGCCGCAGATAGTTCTCGGCTTGCTCGAGCTGTTGGGCCTGCTCGGCACACACGCCCGCGTTGGCGAGCGCCACCTCGGGTGTCTTGTAGTACGGATCGGCAATGGCGCGCTGGAAAATCGCGTCCGCCTCGGCATAGCGCCCCTGGCGGCACAGGAAGCTGGCGTAGTTGTTGTTCATGCCGCCGTCTTTGGGCTGCAATTCCACGGCGCGCTTGAAGTGCAGTTCCGCTTGCACCAGATCGCCGATGGTGTCGTTGAGCAGACCGCTGACCGTGTGGGCGTCCGCCGAGTACGGATCGAGCTCGAGCGCGCGGACCAGTTTGTCGCGGGCGACGTCCAGGCTGCCCTTCTTCAGGTACTCCTGCGCCATCTGCACCTGCAGCTTGGCCGCCTCCTTGTTCTTCGGGCCACCCTGCCCGACAAATCCGCCGCCGGTGCCGGCGCAACCCGCGAGCATCAGCAGCGCGCTCAGTACCCAAACGAGTCGAGCGTTGTTCATGCGCGCAACTCCACGGGCAGCATCTGCGGCTTCAACATCGCGCTGCGCCGCGTGCGATCAAGCACATTGCCGACCAACTGGCCGCAGGCGGCGTCGATATCGTCGCCGCGCGTGCGCCGCACGGTAGCGATCAAACCCGCATCCATCACGATCGTCTGGAAGCGACGGATCGCGTCTTCATCGGAGCGCTCGTAGCGCGTGCCGGGGAAGGGATTGAACGGGATCAGATTCAATTTGCTGGGCAGACGGCGCAGCAGGCGCACCAACTCGCGCGCGTGCTCAGGCTTGTCGTTGATACCCTTCATCAGGGTGTACTCGAAGGTCACCGAGGCGCGTGGCCGGGTCTTCAGGTAGCGCTGGCAGGCGGCCATCAACTCCTGAATCGGATACTTCTTGTTGAGCGGCACCAGCTGTTCGCGCAGTGCATCGTTCGGCGCGTGGAGGCTGACCGCGAGACTGACGTCACACACCTCCGACAGCTTGTCGATCCCGGGCACCAGCCCGGCGGTGCTCAAGGTCACGCGCTTGTTGGCGAGGCCAAAGCCCAGATCGTCGCGCATCAAATTCATCGCCGGCACGACGTTGTCGAAATTGAGCAGCGGCTCGCCCATGCCCATCATGACCACATTGGTCAGACGGCGATTGTCCTTGGCATCGTGCCCCAGCGCCTGCGCCGCCTGCCAGACCTGACCGATGATCTCGGCGGTGCTGAGGTTGCGGTTGAAGCCTTGCGTCGCGGTCGAACAAAAGGTGCAGTTCAGCGAGCAACCCACTTGCGAGGACACGCACAGGGTGCCACGCGTCGGCTCGGGGATGTACACCGTCTCCACCGCATTGCCGCCATCCAACTCGATCAACCACTTGGTGGTGCCGTCGTTGGAGACCTTCTGGTACAGCACCTTGGGCGGCCGGATCACCGCCGTGGCCTGCAGCTTGTCGCGCAATTTCTTGCCGACATCGGTCATCGCTGCAAAATCGGTGACGCCATGGTGGTAGATCCACTTCAGCATCTGATGCGCGCGATAACGCTTCTCGCCGATGGACTCGAAGTAATCTTCGAGCCCATGGCGATCGAGGTTCATCAGGTTGACGATGGCGGCAGCGTTATCCACCTGCACAAACCCCAGGATTGTCGGTACTCAGCGCGGGCACAGCTCGCTGGACGCAAAGAAGTACGCGATCTCGACGGCAGCCGTTTCCGGCGCGTCCGAACCGTGCACGGCGTTGGCGTCGATCGAGTCAGCGAAATCCGCGCGGATGGTGCCCGGCGCCGCCTTCTTCGGGTCGGTCGCGCCCATCAGTTCGCGGTTCTTGGCGATCGCGCCCTCGCCTTCCAGCACCTGGATCATCACCGGGCCGGAAATCATGAACTTGACCAGATCGTTGAAGAAACCGCGCTCGCGATGAACGGCGTAGAAGCCCTCGGCTTCGCGCTGCGACAACTGCTTCATGCGTGCGGCAATGACCTTCAGACCGGCCGCTTCGAAGCGGGCATAGATCTGGCCGACAACGTTCTTGGCAACCGCATCGGGCTTGATGATGGACAGCGTGCGCTCGAGCGCCATGGTGACGACTCCATGTCAGTGGGGATGGAAGGAAGCTCTCGCCGCACCCCGACCCGTAAGCGTCGGAAGATTAACACGGAAGGCCAGCAGAATCGTGGACTTGTGCGGCGATTTTGGCGCGGAGTCTAGCGATATCGACGCCGATGCGGCAACGCAGCACGTTGGAGCATTCACTCCAGGCTCAGCCGGCAATCGCGTTGCCGCTCACCATACGCCAGCGTATAGTGCCGGCCCACGACGTCAGCGACTGCGCTTGCACGGCAACATGGCAGTTTCGGCGCTATCGTCGCTCTCCTTCCCCGCTGCTATAGGCTTTCGAGGTGCACATGCCTGAGAACAAGCTTCTCGTCCGCAAGGCGGCCGTCCTGGGCGCCGGCGTGATGGGCGCGCAGATCGCCGCTCACCTGGTCAACTCCGGCGTTCCCGCCGTCCTGTTCGAGCTTCCCGCCAAAGAGGGCCCGCGCAATGGCCTGGTCGAGAAGGCCATCGCCAATCTGGGCAAGCTGAGTCCGTCGCCGGTCGCCACCAAGGGCATCGCCGCGGAGATCATCCCGGCCAATTACGACGACCATCTGGAGCTGCTGCGCGACTGCGATCTGATCATCGAGGCGGTCGCCGAACGCATGGACATCAAGCTGTCCCTGTACAGCAAGATCGCGTCCTATGTGAACGAGCGCGCGATCGTGGCCAGCAACACCTCGGGCCTGTCGATCACCAAGTTGTCGGAGGCGCTGCCGGACACGCTGCGTCCGCGCTTCTGCGGCATCCACTTCTTCAACCCGCCGCGCTACATGTTCCTGGTGGAACTGATCCCCACCGCCAGCACCGATCCGGCGGCGCTCGATCAACTCGAGTCCTATGTGACCACGACGCTGGGCAAGCGCGTCGTGCGCGCCAAGGACACGCCCAATTTCATCGGCAATCGCATCGGCGTGTTCTCGATCGCCGCCACGATGCACCACACGCAGGCTTTCGGCCTCGGTTTCGACGCCGTCGACGCCCTGACCGGTCCGTTGATCGGTCGCCCGAAGAGCGCCACCTACCGCACCAGCGACGTGGTCGGCCTGGACACGATGGCGCACGTCATCAAGACCATGGATGACACCCTGCCCGACGATCCCTGGCACCCGTACTTCAAGGCGCCGGAATGGCTGAAGGGCCTGATCGCCCAAGGCGCGCTGGGTCAGAAGACCAAGGCCGGCATCTTCCGCAAGAAGGGCGATGTCATCGAGGTGCTCGACGTCGCCAGCGGCAGCTACAAGCCGGCCAACGCCGAAGCCAGCGCCGATGCCGAAGGCGCGCTGCGCCAGAAGGGCTGGGGCGCCAAACTCGCCGCCCTGCGTGCCTCGAGCGATCCGCAGGCGCAGTTCATGTGGTCCTGCTTCCGCGATCTGTTCCACTACTGCGCGTATCAGCTGGAGCACATCGCCGACAACGCCCGCGACGTCGACTTTGCGATCCGCTGGGGCTACGGCTGGGATCAGGGTCCGTTCGAAATCTGGCAGCAGGCTGGCTGGATGCAGGTCGCCCAGTGGATTGCCGAAGACATCGCCGCCGGCAAGACCATGAGCAACGCCGCGTTGCCGGCCTGGGTGTTTGCGCGCGGCGACGCCGGCGTGCACGCGGCCACCGGCTCCTACGCGCCCAGCATCGACGGACTGCGTCCGCGCTCCGCACTGCCGGTGTATCAGCGTCAGTATTTCCCGGACGCGATCTACACCGAGTCCTTCGACCAAGGCACGACGATCTTCGAAACCGACGGTGTGCGTCTGTGGCATCAGGGCGATGACATCGCCATCCTGAGCTTCAAGAGCAAGATGAACACCATTGGCGCCAGCGTGCTCGCGGGCGTCAATCGCGCCATCGACGAGGCCGAGCGCAATTACAAGGCGCTGGTGATCTGGCAGACCGGCGAGCCGTTCTCGGCCGGCGCCGATCTGAAAGACGCGCTGCCGGTCGTGGCTGCAGGCAAGTGGGACGAGTTCGAGCAGATCGTCGCCACCTTCCAGGCCACCAGTCAGCGCATCAAGTACGCGCTGGTGCCAGTGGTGTCGGCGGTGCGCGGCATGGCTTTCGGCGGCGGCTGCGAGTTCCAGATGCACTCTGCCAAGGTGGTGTTCGCGCAAGAGAGCTACATCGGGCTGGTGGAAGCCGGCGTCGGCTTGTTGCCGGCAGGCGGCGGCCTGAAGGAGTTCGCGCTGCGTGCCTCGCAGGCGGCGATCGGCGGCGATGTGTTCCAGCAGATCCAGCAGATCTTCGAAACCATCGCGATGGCCAAGGTGGCGACCAGCGCGCTGGAAGCCAAGGAAATGCGGTTGGCGCGTCCGGGTGATCTGGTCATCGCCAACAAGGATGAGCTGCTGTACGTGGCCAAGAACGAGGCACGCGCGCTGGCCGAGTCCGGCTACCGCCCGCCGCTGCCGCCGCGCGCGATCAAGGTCGCGGGCGATGTCGGCATCGCCACCATTCGTGCGCTGCTGACCAATATGCGCGCCGGCAACTTCGTCTCCGACCACGACGTCGAAGTCGCTACCCGCATCGCCACGGTGCTGTGCGGCGGCGAGGTGGAACGCGGCTCGGAAGTCGATGAGGAATGGCTGCTCAACCTGGAACGCAAGCATTTCGTCGCGCTGGCGCAGATGCCCAAGACCCAGGCGCGCATCGCCTACACGATGCAGAACGGCAAGCCGCTGAGGAATTGATCTGGAGGCAGTGAGTAGTGAGTGGTGAGTGGTAAGTAACAGCCGGCGTTGGCCAGGCCCGTCAATCACCTCGAACCGCTCTGCTACTCACTACTCACCACTCACTACTCACAATCGATCTACGGAGCGCGGCACCCAAGGCGCCGCGCCCTCTCCAACGGAGACGCAAGAATGACCCGCCAAATCCAAGACGCCTACATCGTGTCCGCCGTGCGTACGCCGGTGGGCAAGGCTCCGAAAGGCATGTTCCGTAACACCCGCCCCGATGATCTGCTGGCGCACGTGCTGCGCGGTGCGGTCGCGGCGGCACCTGGCGTGGACCCGAAGCGTATCGACGACGCCATCATCGGCTGCGCGATGCCTGAGGGCGAACAAGGCATGAACGTGGCGCGCATCGGCGTGCTGCTGGCTGGCCTGCCGAATACGGTCGCGGCGATGACCATCAACCGCTTCTGCTCGTCCGGCTCGCAGGCCGTCGCGCTGGCGGCTGATCGCATCCGCCTCGGCGAGTCCGATCTGATGCTCGCCGGCGGCACCGAGAGCATGTCCATGGTGCCGATGATGGGCGTCAAGCCGGCCTTCAATCCGGCCATTTTTCAGGACGAGAACATCGCCATCGCCTACGGCATGGGCATCACCGCCGAAAACGTGGCGAGCGAATGGAATGTGTCGCGCGAAGATCAGGACGCCTTCGCCTATGCCTCTCACCAGAAGGCAATCGCGGCGATCGAAGCCGGCCATTTCAGCGCCGAGATCCTGCCCTTCCAGCTGAACGACCACTATCCCGACCTCGCCACGCGCGGTCGCAAGGATGACAGCCGCCTCGTCAGCATCGACGAGGGTCCGCGCAAGGACACCACCGCGGAAGCGCTGGGCAAGCTGCGTGCGGTGTTCAAGCAGGGCGGCAGCGTCACCGCCGGCAATTCCTCGCAGATGAGTGATGGTGCCGGTGCCGTGCTGCTCGCCAGCGAGCGCGCGGTGAAGGAATACGGCCTGACGCCGCTGGCGCGCTGGGTGGGCTACTCGGTGGCAGGCGTGCGCCCGGAAGTCATGGGCATTGGTCCGAAGGACGCCATTCCGAAAGTCTGCCGTCAGACCGGCATCGCCGTCGGTGACATCGACTGGATCGAGCTGAACGAGGCCTTCGCCGCGCAGGCGCTGGCAGTGATGCGCGATTCGGGTCTGGACCCGTCGAAAGTCAATCCGCTCGGCGGCGCCATCGCGCTCGGTCATCCGCTGGGTGCCACCGGCGCGATCCGCACCGCGACGGTCGTGCATGGTCTGCGCCGCACCGGTGGACGTTACGGCATGGTGACGATGTGCATCGGCACCGGCATGGGCTTTGCCGGGATCATCGAGCGCGTCTAAGCCGCGCCCGGCGACATCCAGGCAGGATCGGAAGGCCGCCACGCGCGGCCTTCCGCATTTCTTGCATCACAGCACGCGCAGGACCACCGAGTAACCGGCGAGGCCCAGACACACGGCGCCCAGCATCATCTTGAAGCCCGCCAGCTGCGCCGACAGCGATTCCAGTTTCAGGGTGAACGGATTGCTGCCCGCCAGCGTCTTCAGCGTCGGCATGGCCAGGATCAGCGAGAGCGCGACGATCACCAGCGCCGACACCAACGCGACCGTCATCAGCATCGGCGCGGCAGCGAAGGCGCCCAACGCGGTGATCACGCTGAACACCGAGATCAAACCCCACACCAACCCCACCAGTCCCACCCAGCCGCTGACGCCTTCCAGCTGCGCCAGAGGACCGGCGACTTCAGGCTTCTTCTGACGCAGCCACGACGCCACGCCCAGCACGCCCAGGGCCACCAGCAACAACAGACTCACGATCCACATCGCACCACTCCTTCGTTTGGGGTCAGACTCAGGTACGACAAACGACGCCCAAGCCGGACACGCACGCGGCCGCCCCAAGCTTGCCCAGCGTTCACAGTGGCGCGCCTATACTCCCGCGCTCTTTGCAAACCGGGGAAATCGCCATGGCTGATGGCAACAAGACGCAGAAGCCCTCCGTGCTGGATCCGTCCGACCTGTTTGACGTGCGCTCGCTGCTGTCGGACGAGGAACGCATGGTGCAGGACACTGTCGCGCGCTTCACTGACGAACGGGTGATCCCGATCATCGGCCAGTGCTTCGACGAGCACCGCTTCCCGTCCGAACTGATCCCCGAAATCGCCTCGCTCGGCTTGCTCGGCTCCAGCCTCCCGGAGGAGTACGGCTGCGCCAATATGAGCGGCGTCATGTACGGCCTGATCTGTCAGGAACTGGAGCGCGGTGACTCGGGCATCCGCAGCTTCGTCTCGGTGCAATCCAGCCTGTGCATGTATCCGATCTATGCCTTCGGTTCGGAAGAACAGCGCCGCAAGTACCTGCCGGCGATGGCGCGCGGCGAGCTGATCGGCTGCTTCGGCCTGACCGAACCGCACGGTGGCTCGGATCCTGGCAACATGAAGACCCATGCCCGTCGCGACGGCGGCGACTGGGTCATCAACGGCTCCAAGATGTGGATCACCAACGGCGGCGTCGCCGGCATCGCCATCGTCTGGGCGATGACCGAGGAAGGCATCCAGGGCTTCCTGATCGAACGCGGCACGCCGGGCTTCACGACGCAGAACATCGAGCGCAAGATGAGCCTGCGCGCCTCGGTCACCAGCGCCTTGTTCTTTGATGACGTGCGGATTCCGGACAGCCAGCGGCTGCCGAACGTGCGCGGTCTGAAGGGCCCGCTGTCCTGCCTGACGCAGGCTCGCTACGGCATCACCTGGGGTCCGATTGGCGCCGCCATTGCCTGCTATCGCGAAGCGCTCGAGTACAGCAAGAACCGCATCATCTTCGGCAAGCCGATTGCCGGCACCCAGGCGGTTCAGCTCAAGCTGGCCGACATGGCGCGCCGGATCACGCTGGCGCAGCTGCTGTCGCTGCAACTGGGCCGTCTGAAGGATGCCGGCGTGATGCAGCCCACCCAGGTCAGCCTGGCCAAGTGGAACAATGTGCGCATGGCTATCGACATTGCGCGCGAAGCGCGTGACATCTTGGGCGGCGCCGGCATCACCGTCGAGCATTGCCCGATTCGTCATGGCCTGAACCTGGAAAGCGTGATCACCTACGAGGGCACCGAAACCGTGCACCAGCTGGTCGTGGGTCGCGAGATCACCGGCATCAACGCCTTCTGATGCCATCAGGCTGCGCGCCGGGTCACCGGCGCGCAGCTGAACCCGGCACAACGAAGCCGCGACCAGGGACTTTCGGCACAGGGCCCGCGGTCGTCAACGATCGTTAACATCATCACCTCTTCCTCACGAGGTGCTCCGATGAAACGCACGCTTGCGCTGTTGCTGCTGACCGCCGCCGCCACCCCCGCGCTGGCCGCGCCGCCGCTGTATTTCGGCCTGCGCGCCGGCGGTGACCTGAATGGTCGCGTCGACGACCTCGGCGGCAACATCGATACCGACACGCCCTACGGCGGCTACGCCGGCTGGCGTTTCAACGAAACCTTTGCGCTGGAGTTTGGTGCGACCGATCTCGGCAGTGCCAAGCGCGATGGCATCGCCGATGCCGGCCTCGATCTGGATGGCGCGCTCTATCAGCTGGGTCTGGTCGCCACGCTGCCGGTGGCCGAGCAGTTCGATCTGATCGGCGGCATCGGCGCCTTCCGGCTGGAAGAAGACGGCAGTGCGAGCACGATCGCCGGGCCCTTGGATGTGGACAACTCCGGCAGCGGCGCCTATGTCGAGCTGGGTGGTCGCTACCAGTTGAACGAGCAGTGGTCGCTGCGCGCCGGCTATAGCTGGTACGACTTCGACGCCGGCGGCGACGGCCATCTGTGGGGCGGCGTCCAACTGGATCTCTGACAGTCCACACGCACTGTGCTAGAACCTGCCCGGCGCGGCCATCGCGCCGGACGGGATCGTGGCGAATGAGCATGGAGATAGCCTTCATAGGCGGCGGCAACATGGCGCGCAGCCTGATTGCTGGCCTGTTGCGGATCGGCCAGGACCCGGCACGCGTGCAGGTGTCCGAACCCAGCGGCGAGTCGCGCGACGCGCTGGCCCGCGAATTTGGCGTCTGCACTCACAGCAGTAACACTGCGGCCGCAGCTGCAGCCAGCATCTGGGTACTGGCGGTCAAGCCGCAGGTGATGGGTCTGGTACTGGAGGAACTGGCCACGCTCAGCAGCCAGCGCGCGCCGCTGGTGATCTCGATCGCCGCCGGCGTGACCCGCGGCCGCATCGCCCAGGCACTCGGGCGCACGGCACGCGTGGTGCGCACCATGCCGAACACCCCCGCGATGATCGGCGCCGGCATCACCGGCCTGTACGCCGAGCCCGATGTGACGCCAGCCGATCGGAGAGTGGTCGAGACCCTGCTGCAGAGCGCTGGCGCCACTGTCTGGATCGAAGACGAGGCACAGATGGACGCGGTCACCGCCTTGTCGGGATCCGGTCCCGCCTATTTCTTCCTGATGATCGAGGCGCTGACCAAGGCCGGCGTGGCGCAAGGATTGCCCGAGGCCACGGCGCGCAAGCTGGCGCTGCACACGGCGCTTGGTGCGGCGCGGATGGCGGTCGAGAGTCCTGAGGATGTCGCGCTGCTGCGCCAGCGTGTGACCTCCCCCGGCGGCACCACGGCGGCGGCGCTGGCGGCCTTTGCCGACGGCGGCTTCGAGGCGCTGGTCGCGAGCGCGGTGGCGGCGGCCACCCGGCGTGGCCGCGAACTGGCGGGAGGTTGACGTGGGCTCGCTGTACGCAACGTTGATCGATCTGCTGTTCTTCATCCCGTACACGGTGATTCTGCTGCGCATCGCCTTTCCGCTGGTGCGCGCACCCTTTTCCGATCCGGTGGTTGGCTGGGTCTACACGGTCACCACGCCGGTGCTGCGCCCGCTTGAGCGTTACATACCGCGCTGGCGCAATCTGAGTCTCGCCGCGGTGGTGCTGCTGTGGCTGGTCGCCAGCCTGGAGTTCGCGCTGCTGTCGCTGGTGCTGGCGCCGTTGGCCTGGTTGATCGGCGGCTTTGGTCTCGCAGCCAACTTCGCGATCGGCTTCCTGATCGTCATGATCGTGCTGTACACGCTGTTTTCGCTGTTCGAACCCCGCACGGGTTCCTCCGTGGTCTTCTTGACGCAGCGGATTGCGGCGCCGCTGTGCGGCCTGTATCGGCGCTTCGTGCCGACCATCGGACCCTTCGACTTGTCGCCGATGTTGGTGATCCTGACGCTGCTGATTCTGCGCATTCTGGTGGCGATGCTGGTGCAAACGCTGCTGCGCGCGGTGCTGTCGATGGGCTGATCGCAGGCGGCAGGCTGCCGCTACTTGCACACTCGCTCCACTCCGGGCAGCCTCTCCATACCCAAGCGTACGGAAACCACCATGTCCAGCCCCTATCCTCATCTGCTGTCGCCGCTGGACCTCGGATTCACCACGCTGCGCAATCGCGTGCTGATGGGTTCCATGCACACCGGGCTGGAGGATCGCGCCAAGGACTACGACAAGCTCGCGGCCTATTTTGGCGAGCGCGCGGCGGGTGGCGTGGCGCTGATTGTCACCGGCGGCATTGCGCCGAGCATGCAGGGCTGGCTGGCGCCCTTCGCCTCCAAGCTGTCCTGGCCCTGGGAAGTGGCACGCCATCGCAAAGTGACCCAGGCCGTGCACGCCGAGGGCGGCAAAATCTGCATGCAGATCCTGCACGCTGGCCGCTATGGCTACCACCCGCTGTCGGTGGCGCCCTCGCCGATCAAGGCGCCGATCACGCCTTTCCGTCCGCGCGAACTGAGCGCGGGGGCGATCGAGCGCACCATTGAGGATTTCGTTCGCACCGCCGCCTACGCGCGCGAAGCCGGCTACGACGGCGTCGAGGTGATGGGCTCGGAAGGCTATCTGATCAATCAGTTCCTGGTGCAGCGCACCAATCAGCGCAAGGACGAATGGGGCGGCAGTTTTGCCAACCGCATGCGTTTCCCGACCGAGATCGTGCGCCGGATCCGCGCCAAACTCGGGCGCGATTTCATCATCGTCTACCGCTTGTCGATGCTGGATCTGGTCGAGGATGGTCAAAGCTGGGACGAGATCGTGCAGTTGGCCCAGGCCATCGAGGGCGCTGGCGCCACGCTGATCAACACCGGCATCGGCTGGCACGAAGCGCGCGTGCCCACCATCGTCACCAGCGTGCCGCGCGCCGCCTTTGCCTTCGTCACCGAGAAGATGAAGCGCGAGGTGCGGATTCCGCTGGTCACCACCAATCGCATCAATATGCCGGACGTGGCCGAACGCATCATCGCCAGCGGTCAGGCCGATATGGTGTCGATGGCGCGCCCGCTGCTGGCCGACCCGGCCTGGGTACGCAAAGCGGCGGCCGGGCAAAGCGAGGAAATCAACACCTGCATCGCCTGCAATCAGGCTTGCCTCGATCATGTGTTCGAGAACAAACGCGCCTCGTGCCTCGTCAACCCGCGCGCCTGCCACGAGACCGAGATCGTCATCCGCCCGGCGACGACGCGCAAGCGCATCGCGGTGGTCGGCGCCGGTCCGGCTGGTCTCGCGGCGGCGACCACGCTGGCCGAACGCGGACACCAGGTGACGGTGTACGACGCGGCCAGCGAGATCGGCGGCCAGTTCAATCTGGCCAAGCAGATCCCGGGCAAGGAAGAGTTCCACGAGACGCTGCGCTACTTCCGCGTGCGCCTTGAGCGGCTGAAGGTGGACTTGCGCCTCAATACCCGCGTGGACGCCGGCGATCTCAGCGGCTTTGATGAGGTGATCGTCGCCACCGGCATCACGCCGCGCGACCCGCGCATCCCGGGTCAGGATCATCCGATGGTGATGTCCTACCTCGATCTGCTCAGCGGCAAGCGCGAGGCCGGTGCCCGGGTCGCCGTCATCGGTGCCGGCGGCATCGGCTTCGATGTGGCTGAGTACCTGACCCACGCGGGTCATTCGACGACGGTGGACGCGCCAGCCTGGTATCGCCAGTGGGGCATCGATCCCACCTTGGGCACGCGCGGCGGCCTTGCCAAGGCTGCGCCGCCCGCGCCGGCGCGTCAGGTGTATCTGCTGCAGCGCTCTAGCGGCAAGATCGGTGATCGCCTCAACAAGACCTCCGGCTGGGTGCATCGCAGCACGCTGAAGATGGCGCGGGTCGAGATGATCGGCGGCGTCAGCTATGAGGGCATCGATGCGCGCGGCTTGCGCATCCGCAGCGGCGAGGATGTACGCGTGCTGGAGGTCGACAGCATCGTCATCTGCGCCGGCCAGGAATCCAACCGCAGTTTGTACGAGGCGCTGACCGCCGCCGGCGCGCGCGCCCACGTGATCGGCGGCGCCCAGATGGCGGGTGAGCTCGATGCCAAACGCGCGATCGACCAGGGCACGCGGCTGGCGGTCACGCTGTAAGAACGCTCAGGCTCGCGCCAGCGCCGCGGCCACCTGGCCGAGGGCGATGGCGCCGTCATTGGGCGGCAGCAGGCGCGCCTGCAACACGCGCAAGTTGCTCGCCCGTAGCGCGCTTGCCAAACCCTCGGCAAGCACGCGATTGAGCAGGCAACCGCCGGACAGCGCCACCGTGTCGATGCGGCGCTCGGCAGCAGCCTGGACGGCCCAGTCGCTGAGCGCTGCGATCAGCGTACCGTGAAAGCACTCGGCGGCCGCCCGGCGATCGCTGCCGGGGCGCGCCAGTTCGGCGAACAGCGGCCACAGCGTCAACGCGCCGTGGTCGATCTGCCAGCCGCCGGGCAGCGCGTGCGGCGTCTGGACCAGGGCCTCCAGCGCCATCGGCGCCTGCCCTTCAAAGTCCGATTGCCAGTGCAGCCCCAGCAATCCGCAGGCGGCATCGAAGGCGCGGCCCAGGCTGCTGGTGGTGGGCGCCAGCCCGCGCGACAGCAATTGCTCGACGGCGCGCGCCATCGGCTGCGTGGCAAAGCGCTGCGCAATTTCCTCACCGCGTCCCAGCGCATGCAGCACGGCGGCCGCGCAGCGCCAGGTCTCGCGCGCGCAGCGGTCGCCGCCGGGCAAAGCCAGCGGCTGCAGATGGCCGATGCGCGTGCAGTCAGTGCCATCCAGCAGCAGCAACTCGCCGCCCCAAGCACTGCCGTCGGTTCCGTAACCATAGCCGTCCAAGGCCAGACCGATGGCCGGCTCGGTCACGCCATGCTCGGCCAATACCGCGCGCACATGCGCCTCGTGGTGCTGCACCGCCAGCAGCGGCAGGCCGCTCTCGCGTGCGTAGCGCGTGCTGGGCAGGTCCGGGTGCAGATCGCAGACCACTTGCTCAGGCCGCACATCGAGGATCCGCTGCAGGTGGTCGATAGCCTCCAGAAAGCTGCGCCGCGCTTCTGGACTGTCCAGATCGCCGATGTGCGCCGACACATAGGCCTCGCGGCCACGCGTCAGGCACACGGTGTTCTTGAGGTAAGCGCCCACGCCCAGAGTGCTCGGGCCATCGAAGGCCAGTTCGATCGGCTCGGGCGTATGGCCGCGGGCGCGGCGGATGAAGGCGGGCGCGCCCTCGATCACTCGCATCACTGAGTCATCGCAGCGCACCTCGATCGGGCGGTCATGCGTGACGATGCGGTCGGCAATACCGCCGAGCCGCTCGTGGGCAAGCGCATCTTGGTACACCAGCGGCTCGCCATGCGGATTGGCGCTGGTCATCACCAGCGCCAGCGGCCAGGCCTGCTCACGCCAGGCGCGACCCACCGGCTCGCCGGCGGCGGCGTGGAAGATCAACCAGTGGATCGGCGTGTACGGCAACAGCAGCCCCACACTGCGCAGCCCCGGCGAGATACCCGCAGCCAGACCGGCCTCAGCCAGCGCTTCGAGCACGACGATCGGGCGCTCCGGGCTTTGCAGCAGCTCGGCGGAGGTCGCGTCGATGTGTGCCAGCGCGCCTGCCGATGCCAGATTTGCCACCATTACCGCGAAGGGCTTGGCCTCGCGCTGCTTGCGCGCGCGCAGGCGCTGCACGGCCGCTTCGTTGCGCGCATCGCAGGCGAGGTGATAGCCGCCGATCCCCTTGATCGCCACGATCTCGCCGGCCTGCAGTGCCGCCAGAATCTCGCGCGGGTCCACGTTGAGCCGCGGTCCGCAAACCGCGCAGGCGGTGGTCTCGGCGTGGAAGCGTCGATTGCCGGGATCGGTGTACTCGGCCAGACAATCGCGGCACAGCGGAAAGCCCGCCAGCGCGGTCTGGGGTCGGTCATAGGGCAGCCGACTGCAGATCGTGTAGCGCGGCCCGCAGTGCGTGCAGGTGATGAAGGGATAGCGAAACCGGCGATCGCCAGGATCGAACAATTCGTCGAGGCATGCCGGACAGACCGCCATATCGGGGCCGATTTGGGTCGCGGTGTGACCGCTGGCATCGCTCTCCAATACGCTGAAGCTCGTGGTCTCGCCGAGCGGCGCCAGCGCCGCCACGGTCAGGCTGCTGATGCGCGCCAGCGGCGGCGCCTGCGCGCGCAGCGCATCGGCGAGTTCCGCGGCGCGCTCGCCTTCGGCTTCGATCAGTACACCGTGCTGATCATTGCGCACCCAGCCAGCCAGACCCAGGCGCCGCGCCTGCGCATAGACCATCGGGCGAAAACCCACCCCTTGCACCCGGCCGCGGACTTGAATGCGGACGCGCGTGCCGCTCACGTCAGCCGGACACGCCCTGCATCACGCGCGCCGCGGCGATCCAGCGCTGCCACTCATCGAAGCCCTCGCCGGTGCGCGCCGACACCCGGATCACGCCAATCCCGGGGCGCACGCGGCGCGCATTGGCAATCAACAAATCGACATCGAAATCGAGGTGCGGTAACAGATCGCACTTGGACACCAACATCAGACTCGCCGCCGCGAAGATGTTGGGATATTTGAGCGGCTTGTCCTCGCCCTCGGTCACCGAGGCCACCACCACCTTGTGCGCCTCGCCGAGATCGAATCCGGCTGGGCAGACGAGGTTGCCGACGTTCTCGATGAACAACACGCCATCGCTCAGATCGTGAAGCCGATCAAAGGCTTGCGCGACCATCTGTGCGTCCAGATGACAACCCTTCCCGGTATTGACCTGCACCGCCGGCACGCCGGTGGCGCGGATCCGCTCGGCGTCATTGCTGGTCTGCTGATCGCCCTCGATCACCGCCACCGGCAGGTTGTTCTTCAGTGCCTCCAAGGTGCGCACCAGCAGCGTGGTCTTGCCAGCGCCGGGGCTCGACACCAGATTCAACGCCAGCACCCGATGGCCAGCAAAATGCGCGCGATTCTGGCGCGCCAGCGCATCGTTCTTGGACAACAGGTCCGCTTCGATCTTCACGAGGCGCGACTCCGACACGCCCGGCGCCGACAGCCCCGAGGCCGTCGCCGGAATCAGCTGTGCATCGCCGTGGTCGTGGTGCAGATGATCGTGGTGATGCGCATGGTCGTGATCGTGCGTGTGCTCGTGATCATGCGCATGGTCGTGAGGGTGCTCGTGCTCATGCTCATGCTCATGGGTGCTGCCGTCGGCGTGCACATGCACGTGGCGGTGGCGCGCGAGACCGGCCGCAGTCAGCACGCTGGCGCCTTCGATGCGCGTTTCGCCCACACCACATCCGCAGACCGTGCACATCAGCTGACCTCCAGTTCCTTCAAGCGCAGTTCTTCACCGGCGGTGATCATCAGTTTGTGGCTGCCGCAGTGCGGGCAGGCATCGCCACGCTGCGCCAGCGCCACCGTCTGCGTGCAGTCTACGCACCAGGCCTGACCGGGCACGCTGAGCCAGGTCAAACTTGCGCCCTCGGCCACCGTGCCCTGCGCAGACACCTCAAAGCCAAAGTGCATGGCTTGGGGATCGACGTGCGAGAGCGCGCCCACCTCCAGCACCACTTTGCGCACCCGCGTGAATCCGCGCGTCTCGGCCTCGGCGGCAATCAGATCCAACAGGCTCACGCACAGAGACATTTCGTGCATCGCGCCACTCTCCCGGGGGATGCCTGCAGGCTGCACCGACAGCGGCCAGCGACGCAAGCAGTCGTCAAGGGCAACCGACTGGCCAGGTGCGCCCCGGTGGTCAGGCGCAGGGCATCGGCGTTATGGTTGCCCGATGCGCGCCCTGTTCCGCCTCCTCCTGGCCCTGGCTTTGCTCGCCCCAACGCTGGCGGCGGCGCGGCCGACGCTGGAGCAGCGACTGGCACGGCTGGCGCCGGATTTGAATCGCGAGGTGCTGGCACTGGCGCTGCAGGCACGTCAGTGCGCCGGTGCGGCGCGTGGGGAGCGGCTGGCGATCATCGATTACTCGCGACCGTCGACCGAACGCCGCCTGTGGGTGTTTGATCTGCGGCGTCCGCGGCTGCTGTATCGCGAATATGTGGCGCACGGGCGCGGCAGCGGCGACAACTACGCCACCCAGTTTTCCAATGTCAGCGGCAGCTACCAGAGCAGTTTGGGACTGTTTCGCACCGCCGACACCTACCAGGGCGGCAACGGCTACACGCTGCGACTGGACGGCATGGATCCCGGATTCAACGACTTGGCGCGGGCGCGGGCGATCGTCATGCACGGCGCGGCTTATGTCGATCCGCATCTGGCGCAGACGCAGGGACGACTGGGGCGCAGCCTCGGCTGCCCGGCGCTGCGACCGCAAATCGCGCGGGAGATCATTGATACTCTGCGCGATGGTCAATGGCTGTTTGCCTACTACCCGGACGCCACATGGTTGAAGCGCGCTGCGAGCCTGTCCTGCACCTCAACGCACACCCGGATGGCGGTGAACGCCGTTCCCTGAGCCTGCGCCGCGGTGCGCGGCGCCTGCTCTGGCCGCTGCTGGCCCTGCTGCTGGCGGCCTGCACCACCACCCGCCCGGCATTGACGCCGGAACGCGCGCCGGAGCCACCGCCACCGCTGAGCGCAGCGCAACTGCGCAGCCTGCTGGACGCCCCGCAGCCTGTCGTGGTGGCCGGCGAGACGCTGTTTGAACTGAACGCGCTGCGGCGCTTTTACGCGGCGCGCGCGGATCAGCCGGCCTGGACCGGACCGCAATGCGCCGCGATGGCCGCGCTGATCGAGGCGGTCACGCAGGCCGAAGCGCACGGTCTGCGTGCGCCGGACTACCACCTCGGCGCCTTGCAGAGCGGCGAGCCCTGCGCGCCCGAGCACGAACTGCTCGCCAGCGATGCCTGGCTGCGTCTGGCCCGCCATCTGCACGCCGGGCGCATCGATCCGCGTACGGTGGAACCCGACTGGACCGCGACCCGGCCCGAACTCGACTTCGCCGCGCGACTGCAGCAGGCGCTGGCGGACGGAACGCCGGTGGCCAGCCTGTATGCGCTGGCACCGCAGGATGCCTACTACCGGGCCCTGCAGCAGGCGCTGGCGCAGTGGCGTCAGCGCAGCGACACGGCATGGCCCGGCGTGGACGACGGCGCGACGCTGCGCCCCGGCGAGCAGGGGCCACGCGTGCTGCAACTGCGGGCGCGACTGGCGGCGGAAGGCTATACCAGCGCGGCCGAGGGCGAGGCGGCGCAGTTCGATGCCACCTTGGAGCGCGCCGTGCGCGAGTATCAGACCCGCGCGCACCTCGATGTGGATGGGGCCGTCGGCCGCGAGACGCTGGCCGAATTGCGCCGCACGCCCAGCGAGCGCGCAGCGCAGATCGCCGCCAATCTGGAGCGCTGGCGCTGGCTGCCCGACGCGCTGGGCGAGCGCCATCTGCGCGTCAACATTGCCGATTTTCAGCTGGAAGCGCGCGCCGGCGGACGCGTGGAGCGCGTCCATCGCGTGATCGTCGGGCGGCAAGTGCGACGCACGCCGAGCTTCTCGGCCAGCATGCGCTATGTAGTCGTCAACCCCTGGTGGGAGGTGCCGCGGCGTCTTGCCGTCGAGGACAAGCTGCCGCTGTTCCAGAAAGACCCAGCCGCGGTGCAGCGCATGGGTTTTCATGTGCTCGATGCCGATGGCCAGGAAATCGACCCGGCGAGCATCGACTGGACCGCCTACACGCGCAACAGCATGCCCTTCCGTCTGCGCCAGCAGCCCGGACCCGACAACGCGCTCGGCCAGGTCAAGCTGATGTTCCCCAACCGCCACGACGTGTACCTGCATGACACCCCGAGCCGCACCCTGTTCGAGCGCTCACGCCGCAGTTTCTCCTCCGGCTGCATGCGCGTCGAAAACCCGCTGGCACTGGCCGCCTGGGTACTCGCCGACACCCCGGGCTGGCCACAGGAACGCCTGGAAACCCTCGCCGCCGGCGAAGTCGAAACCAGCATCTCGCTCAAGCAAAAGCTGCCGGTGCATGTGCAGTATCTGACCGCCGTGGTCGATGCCGGCGAAGTCCACTTCGTCTACGACCTCTACCAACGCGACCCCGCGCTGATTGCCGCGCTGGCGATGCGCTGAAGGGCACGAGGGCACGCTCAAGCAAAGCGGAGGGCACGAGGGCACGCAAGGGCTTGAAGCCGAAAGCCAAGCGCTGCTGTGGTGGTTTGGTTCTTGACACATTCTCCTGGCTTGCGAGCCTTTTCGTGCCCTCGTGCCCTCGTGCCCTCGTGCCCTCGCGCTCTTGCGTGCCCTCGCGCCCCTAGCCGTTAGAGCAAAAACAAAGTCCCCAAGCCCAGGAAAGCGAGGAAGCCGACGACGTCGGTGACGGTGGTCAGCACCACGCCGCCGGCTAGTGCCGGGTCGACGGCGAAGCGCTTGAGCAGCAGGGGAATGAGGACGCCGGAGAGCGCGGCGGCGAGCAGATTGATGATGATCGCGGCGCCGATGACGCCGGCGATTCGGAGATCGCCAAACCAGCCCCAGGCGACCAGCGCAATCACCAGCGCCCACAGCAGACCGTTGACGCCGCCGATCGCCAGTTCACGCCAGAGCAGGTCGCGGGCGTTGTTCCAGCTGACCTGACCCAGGGCCAGACCGCGGACGATCAGCGTCAGCGTTTGCGTGCCGGCGACGCCGCCCATGCTGGCGACCACTGGCATCAGCACCGCCAGCGCGACGATCTGCTCCAACGTGGCCTCGAAGCGGCCGATCACCCAGGCTGCCAGGAAGGCCGTCAACAGATTGATGCCCAGCCAGATCGCGCGGCGGCGGCTGGCCGCTGCGACCGGGGCGAACATGTCCTCTTCTTCGTTCAAGCCGGCCATCGACATCAGATCGTGCTCGGCGCGGTCACGCACCAGGTCGATGACGTCGTCGACGGTGATCCGCCCGACCAGACGATTGTCGGCATCCACCACTGGTGCCGACACAAAACGATGGTTCTCGAACTCCTCGGACACCTGATCCAGCGTCGTCGTGGCGCGGATCGCGGGCAGCGAGTCGTCGACGATCTCGGCGATGGTGCGATCCGGATCGGACGTCAACAACGCGGTCAGCGCCACGCGACCGATGTAGCGGCCGTTGCGATTGAGCACGAACAGATGGTCGGTGTGCTCGGGCACCTCGCCGCGCATGCGCAGGTAGCGCAGTACCACGTCGACGGCGACGTCGGCGCGCACGGTGATCACATCGGTGTTCATCAAGCGACCGGCGCTGTCCTCGGGATAGGACAGCACTTGCTCCAGGCGATCGCGATGGTCGCGGTCCATGCCGCGCAGCAGCTCTTCGATCAGCTGCTGCGGCAGATCGTCGACCATGTCGGCCAGGTCGTCGACGTCCAGCGAGTTCAGCGCCGAGATCAGTTCCTCGTTGTCCATCTCGGCGAGCAGGCCGTCGCGGACCTCCTCGGCGACATGGACCAGCACCTCACCGTCGTCCTCGGGATCGACCAGACCCCAGACCACGCGGCGTTTGTCCGGCGGCAGCGACTCCAGCACGCGCGCGGTCTCGCCGGGCGTCAGCGTACCGAGCATGCGTTTGACCGGCGCCAGCCGACCGCTCTCCAGGGCCTCGGACAGCAGCCGCAGTTGTCGGGTCTTGCGCTCGTAACGCTCGCTCTCGCTCATCCGCATCCTCCACCCGCCGGCCGCGCGGAGGATACGGAATGCGGACTGAACCCGCTGCCTACATCAGGGCCCATACGCAATTGCCCTGACAGCGCCCGCCCGACGAATGTTGACGGGCTTGACCGTCCTCAGAGGGACGGCGGCGGGTAGCGGTCCTTGAAAGTGAAGGCGCGCGGACTCGGCCCGTGCGTCTGCAGGTGCATCAATGCGGCTACCGCCTCCGACGCATCGGGGCGATGGCCCTGCGGCACCCACCAGAGCGCGGCATAGGCCTGATCGGTGCGCACGAACCATTCCCGCCGCCGGCGGATGAACTCTGCGTGCTCGGAACGGAAGGCGTAGTCCATCAAGGCGTCCAGATCGCGCCAGACCGAGACGTTGATCAACACCTCCGGCCCCATGGGCCGTAGTCCGCTGGCATCACCCTCTTCGGTTTGCAGGCGCCAGCGAAAACCGTCTGCGGCATCGGCCATAGCGTTCACGCGGGCGAGATTGTCGACAAAGTCACGGAGTTCAGGGGAATCGAGCGGTGCCTTGAGGTAAGCAATGTTGATCTGCGCGAGTTCGTAAACGGACATGGGAAATCCAGAACGTGTTGAATGGGTGCGTCAGCCTGGTCGCGGGCGCGCGGCCGGCCAGCCGCCGGTGAAGTCGATGATCGCACCGGTCATGAAGCTGCCCTGCATGGTCGCCAGATAGGCGATCAGCTCGCCGATTTCCTCCGGCTGACCGAGTCGTCCGATCGGCACCGACTCGGCGACGTACTGGCGCCCGAGCGCGTCATCCAGGAAGCGGGCACGCGGGAAATAGGTTTCGCTGTACAGAAAATTGGGGGCAATCGCGTTCACCGGCACCTGATGCGGCGCCAGCTCCAAGCTGAGCGATTTCACCAGCGCATTGACCGCCGCGCGCGCGGCATCCGGGATGGCGCCGCCCGGCGCCGGCAGGCGCGTGCGACTGGAAGTGATCATCACCACGCGCGCCTGTGCGGCGGCCAGCAGATGGGGAATCGCCGCCTGCATCAGCGCAAACGGAAACACCACCAGGCGATCCAGCGTCTCGCGCAGATCGTCCAGGCGCGCACTCGCGACCGGCGCACTGATGGCCGGCCAGGCGTCGTTGCTGACCACCACGTCCAGTCCGCCGGCTACTTGATGCACGGCGTCGATCAAGTCAGCCGGCGTCTGCGCGCCCAAAACCCGCACCTGCGGATGGGTGGCGGCGTAGCGCGCATGCTGAGCAGGATCTGCGAAGCTCGCATCGTGCACACAGACGCGCAAACCTGCCTGCAGCAGCGCTGCTTGCGCCGGCGGGCCGGCAAACTCGCGCACGTGGGTGATCAGCACAGTCCGCATCGCTCGGTACTCGGGTCGATTTTGGGCTGCAGTTATGCGACCCGGCCCACGCGCAGGGCCAGTGGCCAAAAGACGCGCCGCACCCGCGCTGGATCGCCCCAAGCGCGGGTCAGCGCCGGGGTGACATCGGCGATGACATCCGCTCCGCTGGCCTGATCGTGGCGACGCACCGCGGACCAAGTCCGCAGATAGTCGAGCAGCTGAGCGAGTGTCCAGTGCGCCTCCATATCGAAGGCCGGCGCCGGAATCTCCGCAAAGGGGAACGGCAGGCTGCGATAGCCCGAGTCCACATGCGCGCGCTCGGGCGGCCACCACGGCCGGATCGAGGCTTCCAGGGCGTCCAGTTCCTCATCGATCAGCGGATCGCAGCGCATCAGTCCGTAGCTCCAGGCCGCCAGCACACCGCCGGGCGCAAGCGCGGCCTTCACCGCCTCATAAAAGCGGCCGACGTCAAACCAGTGCAGCGCCTGTGCCACGGTGACCAGATCGGCGTCGATCGCGGCGAGATCCTCGGCGGCGCGAACCTCGTAACACACCCTCGGATGCGCGGGCGCTGCAGCAAGCTGCTGAGCGCTGGGATCGATCCCGATCACGCGCTCGAAATGCGCCGCCAGCGCGAGCGTCGCTTGTCCGTTGCCGCAGCCCACGTCCACCGCGAGTCGCCGCGCCGGCGCCTGCGCCGCCAGCCATGCGTACAGCGCGTCCGGGTAATGCGGGCGCGCCGCGGCATACAGTGCCGCGTGGCCGGAAAAATGATCCTTGAACGGTGTCATCGTCGCAGCGCTGCCTGCAGATTGTGCCGTGCCGCAGCTTCCCACAGCGACTGTCCTTCCGCGCTCAGATAGATCGGTCGCCGCAGCAGGCCGGACAGGAAGCGCCGGCGCGCGTAGCGGTAGACGAAGCCCGGCACGACACCGCGATGCTCCTCGGCAATCGCCGCGTCATAGCGGGCAAACACGTCTGCAGGCGCGGCCAGTATCGCCATGTCGGCATCCAGAAAACGCGCCGCCTCGGCAGCGACGCCCTGCCCGTCCAGCTGCCCATGGCGCGTCGTCAGCAGGATCCAGTCGCAGGCGCAGGCCAGCGTGTCGGCATCGATCCCACCAAAGCGCAGCGCGTGATCGCGCAACAGGTCGGCACTGCGCTGCTCGTTGTCGCGCCGGCCGGGCACGTACACCGCATCGTGATAGCAGGCCGCCAGATAGGTCACGCGCGGCGCCGTCCAGGCGGTGACTCGATGCAAGGTGGCGCAATGCTCCAGCACATCCGGCACATGGCCCAGGTGGTGATAGGCCCGCGGCGGCACCGCATAAGCCTCGCGCAATGCCTGCCACTGCGCAGGCGGCAGTTGCCAGCCGTCGAGTGCGACAGGCGGCTGCGCCGGATCCCAGGGGCGACCGTCGATGCGCTGCATGGCGGCAATCCAGGCTAGAGCGAAGCTGCCAGCATGCCAGCACCCGGCTGCCAGCGCTGAACCGCGCCGGCAACGGCGCGACTCGCGCACTCTGGCTACTCGCGCGCGCTTGCCGCAAAATCGCGGGTTTGCCAGACCACTGCTCACTCGCATGACTTCCGAGGCACCTGTAGCAAACCACTTCATCCGCGCCATGATTCGTGAGGATCAGGCCGCTGGCCTGCACGGCGGGCGTGTCGCCACGCGCTTTCCGCCAGAGCCCAACGGCTATTTGCACATCGGCCACGCCAAGAGCATCTGCCTGAATTTCGGTCTGGCCCAGGAATTTGGCGGCCGCTGCAATCTGCGCTTCGACGACACCAATCCGGTCAAGGAAGATCTGGAGTACGTTCAGGCGATCCAGGAGGACGTGCGCTGGCTGGGCTTCGAATGGAACGCGCTGCTGCATGCCTCGGACTATTTCGAGGTGTTCTATCGCTGCGCCGAGAAGCTGATCCGCCTTGGGCTGGCCTACGTCTGCGACCTGTCCGCGGACGAGGTGCGCGAGTACCGCGGCACGCTGACCTCGCCTGGGCGCAACAGCCCCTACCGCGAGCGCTCGGTCGATGAGAACCTGGACCTGTTCCGCCGCATGCGCGCCGGCGAGTTTGCGGACGGGGCGCGTACGCTGCGCGCCAAGATCGACATGGCCTCGCCCAACATGAATCTGCGCGATCCGGCGCTGTACCGCATCCGCAAGATCAGCCACCAGAACACCGGCGATGCCTGGTGCATCTACCCGATGTACGACTACGCCCACTGCATCTCTGATGCGGTGGAAGGCATCACGCACTCGCTGTGCACGCTGGAGTTCGAGGACCATCGGCCGCTGTACGACTGGTGCCTGGACCAGCTCGATCTGGTGGGTGACGCCAGTCTGACCGAGCCGCTGCGCGAGCAGGGTTTGCATATGCCGACCTCGCGCCCGCGCCAGACCGAGTTCGCGCGCGGCAACCTCGATTACACGGTGATGAGCAAGCGCAAGTTGATCGCGCTGGTGCAGGACGGTCTGGTGGATGGCTGGGACGACCCGCGCATGCCGACGCTGTCCGGCGTGCGCCGGCGTGGCTACACGCCCGAGGCAGTGCGCGCCTTCTGGGAGCGCATGGGTATCAGCAAGCAGGTGGCGACCATCGAGTACAGCGTGCTGGAAGCCTGCGTGCGCGACGATCTCGACGCGCGTGCGCCGCGCCGGCTCGCCGTGATCGACCCGCTCAAGCTGGTGTTGACCAATCTGGCCGAGGATCACCTCGAAACGCTGAGCTTCCCGAACCATCCCAAGGATGAGTCCTTCGGCACGCGCAGCGTGGGCTTCTCGCGCGAGCTGTGGATCGAGCGCGAGGACTTCATGGAAGTGCCCCCCAAGGGCTTCCATCGGCTGGTGCCGGGTGGCGAGGTGCGTCTGCGCGGCGTCGGCATCGTCCGCTGCACCGAGGTGATCAAGGACGCCGCCGGCCAGGTCCAGGCCGTGCATGCGACGCTCGATCCCGACACCCGCGCGGGACTGCCGGGCGCGGATCGCAAGATCAAGGGCACCATTCACTGGGTGTCGGCGCGCCACGCCATCGCCGCCGAAGTACGCCTGTACGATCGCTTGTTCACCGTGCCCAATCCCGACGACGACAGCGAAGGCAAGACTTATCGCGATCACCTGAATCCGCAGTCCAAGCGCGTGGTGCAGGCCTGGCTGGAAGGCAGTCTCGCGGATGCCGAGCCGGAGCAGCGCTTCCAGTTCGAACGCCTGGGCTTCTTCGTCGCCGACCGCCGTGATCACCGCACCGACCGCCCGGTCTTCAACCGCGCCGTCACACTGCGCGATTCCTACGCCAAGGTCGCCGGCAAATGATCCTGCCCGTGCAAGTGCATCTGACGCTGCCGGCCTGGACGCAGCAGACCATCGATATGCAGCGCCGCTACGAGACGCCCGAGGATCAGGTCGGACTGGCGATCGAGCTGTCGCGGATGAACATCGAGCAGCACAGTGGCGGCCCCTTCGGCGCCGCGGTGTTCACCGCAGAAGGCCGTTTGATCGCCATCGGCGTCAACCGGGTGATTCAGCAAAGCTGCTCAGTGGCGCATGCCGAAATCATGGCCTACATGATGGCCCAGCAGCGTCTGCAGCAGTTCCGGCTGAATGCCATCGGCCAGCCGATCACGCTGGCCACCAGTTCGCAGCCCTGCTGCCAGTGCTTCGGCGCCACCGTGTGGGCCGGCATCGACACGTTGCGGATCGGCGCACGCGCCGAGGACGTCGAGGCGCTGACTGGCTTCGACGAGGGCCCGCTGCCCGCCGACTGGGTGGGGGAATTGAATCGCCGCGGCATCCAGGTCGAACGCGACATCTGCCGCGACCAGGCGCGCGCCGTGCTGGCGCGTTACCGCGAGCTGGAAGGCACGATTTACTGAGCGGGACCAACGCGATGACGCTTCCACGCACGCAGTCACAACGGGTGGCCGCCGAGGCCCTGGGTTCGCTGCTGCTCACCGCGACGGTGGTGGGCTCGGGCGTCATGGCCGAGCGGCTGGCCGGCGGCAACACGGCGGTGGCGCTGCTGGCCAACACCGGCGCCACCGTGGCCGTGCTGGCGGCGCTGATCGCGCTGCTGGGCCCGATCAGCGGCGCGCACTTTAATCCGGCGGTGTCGCTGGTGGCGATGTTGCGCCAGCGCCTGTCCTGGCGCGAGGGCAGTCTGTACTTGCTGGTGCAGATTGCCGGCTGCTGCGCTGGCGCCGTGCTGGCGCATGCGATGTTCGATCTCAGCTTGCTGCAGAGCGCCACGCATGTGCGCACCGGCCCTGGACAATGGCTGTCCGAAGGCGTCGCTACCTTCGGGCTGCTGATGGTGGTGCTCGGTCATCGGCGCGCCGAGGACGCGCCGTGGATGGTGGCGGGCTGGATCGGCGCCGCCTACTGGTTCACCGCATCCACCTCCTTCGCCAATCCGGCCATCACCATCGCGCGTTCGCTGAGCGACAGCTTTGCCGGCATCCGCCCTGACGATGTGCCGGGCTTCATCCTCGCTCAGTTGCTCGGCGCGGTGCTGGCGCTGCTGTGCGCGCGCTGGATGTTCGGTTCCGCCGACAGCCGCTGAGGCCTCAGGCCAGGCAGGCGGCCAGCGCCACGCGGATCATGCGGTCCAGGCCCAGCTGACGCTGCTCCGGGCTCATGTGCGTGTGCAGACCGAGGTGGTCCGAGACCGTCAACAGCGCCGCCGCCTGCGCGCCGCGTTCGGCGGCCAGCGCGTAGAGGCCGGCCGCTTCCATCTCGATGCCGAGCACACCGAGGCGCTCCAACGTCGCCAGCAGCGCTGGATGGCCGCCGTAGAACAGGTCGGTGGAATACACGTTGCCCACGTGGATCGGCAGGCCGGCAGCCTGGCCGGCGTCCGCCAGCGCGCGCAGCAAGGACCAATCGGCGATCGCCGCGTAGTCGTATCCCAGAAAACGGGTGCGGTTGACGCCGGAATCGGTGCAAGCGCCCTGCGCCAGCACCAGATCGCCCAGCGCCAAACGCGGCGATACCGCACCGCAGGTGCCGATGCGCAGCAGCCGCCGCACGCCGTAGTGCTCGATCAACTCGGTGGCGTAGATCGAGCAGGAAGCGATGCCCATGCCGGTCCCCATCACCGAGATCGCGCGGCCTTGGTAGTGGCCGGTGTAAGCCTCCATGTTGCGCACGCGATTGACGCAGCGGGCGCCGGTCAGGTGCTGCTCGGCGATGTAGCGGGCCCGCAGCGGGTCACCGGGCAGAAGCACCGTGTCGGCGAAATCGCCGGGTGCAGCCTCGTTGTGCGGCGTACTCATGCGTCAACTCCAGGCAAAGGCCAGGCCATGCGTCAGCGGCGGCAGACCGAAAGTGCCGGCCAGCGTCTGCGCCAGATCGGCAAAACTGTCGCGCACACCGAGCGTCTCGCCGCCGCGCGCAGGCGAGTGCAGCAATAGCGGCACGTGCTCGCGGGTGTGGTCACTGCCGTGCCAGCTGGGATCGTTGCCGTGATCGGCGGTCAGCACCAACACGTCCTCCGGGCCGAGCGCCGCGATCAGCTCCGGCAGACGCGCATCGAAGCCTTCGAGCGCCTGCGCGTAGCCGGCGACATCACGTCGGTGACCATACTCCTGATCGAAGTCGACCAAGTTGGTGTAGACCAGCGTGCGCGCCGGCGCCGTGCGCAGCGCAGCCAGACTGGCGTCGAGCAGACCGTCGATGCCGTAGGCCGAGATGCTGCGGCTGATGCCGCGACCGGCGAAGATGTCGTGGATCTTGCCGATCGCGATCACCTGACCACCGTCGGCGCAGAGCCGATCCAGCAAGGTCGGCGCACTCGGCGGGACGGCGTAATCGCGGCGCCCGGTGGTGCGCGCGTAGCCGTGCACGCGATCGCCCAGAAAGGGGCGCGCAATCACGCGGCCGATGCGCCAGTGATCGACCAGCCCGCGCGCTTGCGCGCACAACGCGTACAGGCGCTCGCGGCCAAAGTGCTGCTCATGCGCCGCGATCTGCAGCACCGAATCCGCCGAGGTGTAGACGATCGGCCAGCCGCTCTCTTCGTGCGCAGCGCCCAGCTGCTCGATGATCGCCGTACCGGAGGCGTGGCAACGGCCGAGCACGCCCGTGGTGCCGGCGGCGGCGGCCAGTGCGGCGATCAACTCGGCCGGAAAGGACTCCACCGGCGCGCTGAAATAGCCCCAGTCCCAGGGCACCGGCAGGCCCATCATCTCCCAGTGCCCGGACACCGTGTCCTTGCCGCGCGATTGCTCGCGCGCGGCGCCCCAATGCCACTGCGGGACGTGCTCTGCCTGCCAGCCGGCCGGCGGCTCGCCGTGCACCAACGCGTAGGCATGACCGAGTCCGGCCAGACGCAGCTGCGGCAGATCCAGCACGCGACCGCGCCCACCCTGGGCCAGCGGCCGCGCGCACCAGGCGGCGATGTGGCCCAGCGTGTCGGCCCCGGCATCGCCGTAGTCGGCGGCATCCGGCAAAGCACCGATGCCGAGCGAATCGAGCACCAGACACAGCACGCGGCTCATGCGATGGCCTCAATCAAAAGATGGGTCGCCGGCGGCTGGTCGTCGATCCGAAGTGCCCGGCGCAGGGCGGCTTCCGCCGCGTCGGCCGCCGCCGGGCTGGCGGCGTGCAGCATCAGCAAGGGCGTGTCCACCTCGACGGCGCTGCCATGCGGCAGGCAGAGATCCAGTCCGACCCGATGATCGATACGATCGCTGGGCTGGCGCCGCCCGCCACCGAGCGCGACCACGACCAGCCCGAGCGCACGCGCATCGAGGACGTGCAGATAGCCGGCGCGCCCCGCCAGCACTGGGCGCACACAGGGTGCCCGCGGCCTCGGCTGCGCCAGATCGCCGCCCAGCGCGTGCACCATCCGTTCAAAGCGTTCCCAGGCGGCACCGCTGTCGAGCGCGGCGAGCAGGCGTGCACGCGCGTCGGCCGCATCGACGGCAATCCCGGCATCGCACAACAACGCCTCGCCCAAGGCCAGCGTCACCGCATGCAGACGCCCCGGCCGCGATTGCCCCTGCAGGTAGCGGATCGCGAGCTCCAATTCCAGCGTATTGCCGACGGCCGGTGCCAGCGGCTCGTGCATATCGGTCAACAGCGCGCGTGTGCGCACGCCGCACTGGCTGGCGACCTGCACCAGGCTCTGCGCCAGCGCCCGCGCCTGGTCTGGATCGACCATCATGGCGCCGCTGCCGCGCTTGACGTCGAGCACCAGCGCCTGCGGGCCTTCGGCCAGCTTCTTGGCCAGTATCGAGGCGGTGATCAGCGCGATGGAGTCCACCGTGGCAGTCACATCACGGATGGCATAGAGGCGCCGATCGGCCGGTGCCAACGCTGCGCTGGCGCCGACGATGGCCACGCCGACCGCGCCGACAACGCGCTGCAAGGTGCCGAGATCCACCTCGCAGCGATAGCCGGCGATCGCCTCCAGCTTGTCCAGCGTGCCGCCGGTGTGACCCAGGCCGCGACCGGAGATCATCGGCACGTAGGCGCCGCAGGCGGCGAGCATGGGCCCCAGCATCAGGCTGACGTTGTCGCCGATGCCGCCGGTGGAATGCTTGTCCACCAGCGGGCCGGGCAGATCGGCAAAGCGCAGACACGCACCGCTGTCGCGCATCGCCAGCGTCAGCTCGCGGATCTGCGCCGCCTCCATGCCGCGCAGGCACACCGCCATCGCAAAGGCGCCCACCTGGGCATCCGACCAGCCGCCATCCGCGATGCCGGCGACCGCCGCGTGGATGGCCGCGGTGTCCAGCGGCTCGCCCAGGCGCAATCGGCGCAGGATGTCCTGCGGCCAGCCGCCCGCGGGCAGGCTGGCGTCAATAACCACCTCCGGCAGCGCCCGGGACCGCGCTGCCCAGCACGCGCAGCACATCGGCCAGCAGGCTGCTGGCGCCCAGGCGGAAACGCGCTGGACTGGCCCAGTCCGCGCCGAGGCGCGCGTCCGCCAATGCGAAATAGCCGGCGGCGTCGGCGACGCTGCGGATCCCGCCCGCCGCCTTGAATCCGCAGACGCGCCCGCTGTCGGCGATCTCGTCCAGCATCCAGCGCGCGGCGTCCAGGGTTGCGTTGATCGGCACCTTGCCGGTCGAGGTCTTGATGAAGTCGGCGCCACAGTCGATTGCCAGACGCGCCGCTGCGCGGATGACCGGCTCGCGCTGCAGCACGCCGGTCTCCAGGATCACCTTCAGCAGCTGATCGGCGCAGGCTTCGCGCGCCGCCGTGAGCACCGCGCGAGCGGCGGCCTCGTCACCCGCCAGCCAGGCGGCATAGGGCATGACGACATCGATCTCGTGGGCGCCAGCGGCCAGCGCGCGCCGGCACTCCCGCGCCACGCGCGCGGGGTCGCAGCCGCCATCGGCGAAATTGACCACGGTAGCGACTCGTACCGGCGACTCCGCCAGCGCCGCGCGCGCCACCGCCACCATCTCCGGGTATACGCAGACGGCAGCCACCGGACCCACCGGCGTGTGCGCGCTGGCACACAAGCGGCGGATGTCCTCGACGCAGTCGCTCTCGTTCAGCGAGGTCAGATCCATGGCCGCCAGCGCGCGGCGGGCAACAATCGTGGGCTCCACAGGCAGTCTCGGCACAGCACAGTGCGCGCGACCATAGCCGCCGCCAGCACGGGCCCGGCTTGACCGCGGTCAAGCGTTGCGGACCCAGCATCCAAAATGGCACTCAGTGCCACTTCTTGTGCCATGATCGGACTCTCTCCCTGACGAGCTTGCACGATGCCCGCCGATCCTTTGCTGCTGATCGCCCATGGTCTGACCGGCTCACCCTGGCCGCTGGTGCTGGTGTATTTCCTGTGCGCCACCCAGCTGACCATCCTGGCGGTCACGCTGTATCTGCATCGCAGTCAGGCGCATCGAGGCGTCGATTTCCATCCGCTGGTGGCGCATGTGTTCCGCTTCTGGGCCTGGCTGACCACCGCCATGGTCACCCGCGAGTGGGTGGCCATCCACCGCAAGCACCACGCCAAGTGCGAGACGCCCGAGGACCCGCACAGTCCGCAGGTCTATGGCATCCGCACCGTGCTGTTCCACGGCGTCGTGCTGTACCAGCGGGCGCGCAAGGATCGCGCGCTGGTCGAGCAGTACGGCAGCGGGACGCCGGATGACTGGATCGAGCGCCATGTGTACGCGCGTCTGCCGGTGGCCGGTCCGATCCTGATGCTGCTGATCAATCTGGCGCTGTTCGGCATGGTGGGACTGGCGATCTGGGCGATCCAGATGCTGTGGATTCCGATCCTGGCGGCTGGCGTCGTCAACGGTCTGGGCCATTGGTGGGGCTATCGCAATTTCGAGACCAGCGACACCTCGACCAATCTGACGCCCTGGGCTTTTTTCATTGGCGGCGAGGAGTTGCACAACAATCACCATGCTTATCCCAGCTCCGCCCGCTTTGCGCTGCGCCAGTACGAGTTCGACATCGGCTGGGTGGTGATCCGCCTGCTGTCGGCGTTGCGACTGGCCCGGGTCACGCGCGTCGCGCCAAGTCTGGCGGTGCGCCCGAACGTGACCATGCCGGATATGGACACGGTCAAGGCGCTGCTGACGCATCGTTTCTCGGTGCTGCGCGAGTACTTCCATGGCGTCATCAAGCCGGTGCTGCGCGCGGAGATTCGCAGCGCCGGGGATCGGGTGGATCGTTTGCGCGGCCGCCTGCGGCGCGCGCTGGCCAATGATGGCCGCTGGCTGGACGCCGAGTCGCGCGAGCGCATGAGCGCCTGGGTGCGCGAACGCCCGCTGCTGGCGACGGTGATGGACTACCGGCGCCGGCTGGCGGAGACGCTGGACCGCGCCGGCCGCAACGGCGAGGCGCTGCGCGAGGCCATCTGCCACTGGTGCGAGGATGCCGAGCGCTCGGGCGTGGATGCGCTGGCCGAGTTCGCGCGCCGTCTGCGCGGCTACCAACTGCAGGAACGCTGAGCACCGCGCGCTCGCAAGGCAGCGCGCGGCCGGCCCGCGCGCTGCTCGGCCGAAACTCGCGCGCGTAAGCGCAGAATCCGAGACCTTTGGCGGTTTTCCTGGGCGGCGTTTGCGTTCATTCTTGCGCGCTTCCTGACACCGGCTGCGCCCTCGTGCATACCCACGCCGCCAGCGCCCGACGGCTGATCGCCATGCTGGCTTTGCTGGCGATGATCGGTCCGTTTGCGATCGACACCTTCTTTCCAGCCTTCCCGGCCATTGCCCAGGCGCTGCAGGCCTCGCCTTTCGAGATGCAGCAGACGCTGTCGGTTTACCTGATGGCCTATGCCTTGATGTCGCTGCTGCACGGCGGGCTGTCGGACGCACTCGGGCGGCGACCGGTGATCCTGGCGGCGCTACTGGTGTTCACGCTGGCCTCGATCGGCTGTGCGCTGACCGACACCATGCAGCATTTGCTGTGGTTCCGCGCCGTGCAGGGCCTGTCGGCCGGCGCCGGCGTGATAGTCGGTCGCGCCATCGTGCGCGACTGCTTCGAGGGCGCCCGCGCGCAGCGGGTGATGAGCGGCGTCAGCATGCTGTTCGGCGTGGCGCCGGCGATTGCGCCGATCGTCGGCGGCTACCTGCTGGTGTTTGGCTGGCGCGCATCCTTCTGGTTCCTGGCGCTGTTCTCGGCCGCACTGCTGGCCGCCTGCTGGCGCCTGTTGCCGGAGTCGCTGCCGGCGGAAAAACGCACGCCGCTGCATCCGTGGTCGCTGGCGCGCGGCTACGCGCACATGCTGCGCAATCATCGCTTTGTGCTGCTCGGCTTTGCCGGCGGCTTCAATTTCTCGGCGATCTTCCTCTACATCAGTTCGGCGCCGGCCTTCGTGCTCGATATCCTCGGCATGAACGAACGCCAGTTCGCGGCCTTTTTTGTGCCGACCATCAGCGGCATGGTGCTCGGCGCTTACTTGAGCGGCCGCATGGCCGGCAAAGTGCAAAGCCGCACCGCCATCCCGATCGCCTATGGCGTGATGCTGCTGGCAGCGGTGATCAACATCGGCTACACGCAATGGACGCAACCGGTGCACTGGCCGATGGCGGTACTGCCGGTGGCAATGATCGCGGTCGCCGTCGCGATCGCCTTTCCGCTGCTGTCGCTGGCGATGATGGATGTGTTCCCGGATCGCCGCGGTGCGGCCAGTTCGCTGCAGATGTTCCTCAGTCTGGTGGTCAACGCCGCTGTGTCCGGCCTGCTGGCGCCACTGGTGCAAAGCGATGCGCGCTCGCTGGCGCTGGCCGCCAGTTCGCTGACCTTGAGCGGACTGGTGCTGTATCTGCTGGCGCGCAAGGCCATCCCACTCGATCCCAGGGCACAGGCGGCCCAACGCTGAGCCGGGTACACTGGCGTCTGCCGATCCCTGCGGAGCGACTGATGCGCCTCGTGTGTAGTTTGATCCTTGCACTCGCCGCGGTCGCGCCGACCGCCGAGGCCCGCAGCCTGTATGGCACTGTGCCCAGCGTGGAAGCGGCCGATCTGCTGACGCTGAAGCACCCGGCAGGCAGCTATGCCATTCGGGTGTATGGCGTTGATCTGACGGACGATAGCGCCGCCAACCAGGCCGCACGCCAGCTCACTGCCGCCTTCGTCAAGGATCGGACCGTACGCGCCCGCATCATGACCCGCAATGCCGCTGGCGAGATGGAGTCCATCGTCCTGGCAGACGGCAAGGATCTGGGCCTGGAGTTGCTCAAGGCCGGTCTGGCATTGCGCCAGCCCAATGTGCACTACAAACCCACCCGCGACGGCGAAGCGGACGCGCTGGTGCTGGCAGAAACCGAAGCCCGCCTCGCCCACCGCGGCTTGTGGCAGTTGCCGGAAGTCAGCGCCGCCGCCGACGACGCCGAGCCCGAGCGTCCGCGACTGCCCGATGCGCTGCTGGTTGCTGGCACCGTGGACATCAATACCAGCGTCAAGACCGGCGACGACAACGAATGCGCCGCGGCGATCGATCCGAGCAATCCGCAGCGCATGTTTTTGTCTTGCAACACCGCTAGTGCCGGCCTGTTCGCCACCCGTACGGTCAACGGCGGACAAACGTGGACCTATCCGGACGCCAGCGACAAGACCATCGCCGACGGCGATGCGGGACAAGGCCAGAGTGCCTGCTGCGACCCGACGCTGGCCTGGGATCGCTTCGGCAATCTCTATGTGACCTACATCAACGCGGCGACCAACTCGATTGTCACGCTGCTATCCACCGATGCCGGCCTGACCTACACCGAGATCGGCAACTTCACGGGTTCGGTGGATCAGCCGACCATCGTGGCCGCGAATGTCGGCGCCAACGCCAATATCTGGATCGTGTGGAACGATTCCGGGAGCATCGCCGCCCGCGGCGCCCAGGCTACCGCGCTGGGCACCGTCGGTGCCTTCGGCGCCAAACAGACGCTGGCGGGATCCAGCGACTGCAATTTTGGCGATATAGCGATCTCGCCGACCGGTGTGATGGTGCAAATTTGCGAACAGCCGTCGGGCGGCGAAGGGCCGGCCAACCTGCGCTTTGCCACCGACGCCGACGGCCTGGGTGCGGGGCTCTGGAGCACCGCGACCACCGCCACCACGACCAATGTGGGCGGTTTCGATTTCATCCCGGCACAGAATGCCCGATCGGTCGACGCCGAAGCCGGGTTGGCCTACGACAGCCTGTCGACCAGTCCGCGCTTTGGTCGTCTCTATCTGGTGTACACGGAGGAGACCACCAACGAAAGCAATGACTTGGACGTGTTGGTGCGCTACTCCGACAACAACGGCAGCAGCTGGAGTACACCCATCAAGGTCAATGATGACGCCACCACGCGCAGTCAGTTCCTGCCCAAGATCGCGGTCGACCCGACCACCGGCAACATCGGCGTCTGTTGGCACGACGCGCGCGCCTCGGCCAACAACACGACGATGCAACTCTATTGCGCCACCTCCGCGCCGCTGGCGACGCCGGTATTCACGCCGAACAATCAGGTCAGCGACGGCGCCTCGCTCTCGAACGGGGCTGGCGTGGAGTTCGGCGATTACATGGGCGTGGCCTTCGTCAACGGCCAGTTGCGGCCCGTTTGGGGCGATACCTCGAACTCGACCGCCAACAATCCGGGGGGCTTCGACGCTTACACCGATGCCGCCACCGCCAGTCCGCAGCTGTTCAAGAACGGCTTCGAATAGACTGCTGGGTGCGTATTCCCCGACCGCGGGCTGACCGTCGCAACGGCGGCCACCCCGCTGTCAGTGGGCAAGCTGCGCGGCGCTGCGGTCGGCGCTGCATCTGGTAGGGTCGACCATCGCTGTTGGGAAGCCTGTCACCATGAGTATCGAGCGCTGTCCTTGGGCTACCCACTCCGAGTTGGAGGCGGCGTATCACGACCGCGAGTGGGGCGTGCCGGTGCACGATGAGCGCACGCTGTTCGAGTTTCTCACGCTCGAAGGCGCTCAGGCGGGACTGAGTTGGCGCACCGTGCTGGCCAAACGGGCTGCCTACGAACGCGTGTTTCTGCACTACGACCTCCCCGCACTGGCCGAGCTCAGCGACGCCGAGCTGGAACAGCGACTGCAGGACCCGGGGATCGTGCGCAACCGCCTGAAAGTGTGGTCGGTGCGCCACAACGCGCGGGCCGCCCTCGCGCTGCAGGCGCGCCACGGCAGCCTGGACCGCTTTCTGTGGGCCTATGTCAATGGCGAGCCGATCGACGGCCGGCGCACGCACAGCAGCGAGGTGCCGGCACGCACGCCGCTGTCAGACCGCCTGAGCAAAGATCTGACCAAGGCCGGCTTCAAGTTTGTCGGCAGCACCATCGTCTATGCGTACATGCAGGCGGTCGGCCTGGTCAACGACCACCTGATCGACTGCCCGCAGTACCGCCGCCCGCGCTGAACTGCGCCGCCGTGCTCGTCCGTGCACGGGCGAGCGCCTATGCTGCGCGCCTTCGGAAACGGGAGCCGGTCATGAGCTTGAATCAGGATGAGGTGCGCAAACTGTTGTCGACGGTGGTCGATCCGCACCATGGCAGCGATCTCGTCAGCGCCGGCGCCGTGCGCGGCATTGGCGTCGACGGCGCCCATGTGGCGGTCGAGATTCTGCTCGGCTATCCGGCCGAGCGCTGGTGCGAGACGCTGGCGCAGCAGGTGGAAGCGGTGCTGCGCGCCGATCCGCGCATCCAGCGCGCGGTGGTCGACGTCAGCTGGCAGGTGGTGGCGCACAAGGTGCAGCAAGGTCTGACGCCGCTGCCCGAGGTCAAGAACATCATCGCCGTCGCCAGCGGCAAAGGCGGCGTCGGCAAGAGCACCACTTCGGTCAATCTTGCGCTGGCGCTGCAGGCCGAGGGCGCCACCGTCGGCATTCTGGACGCCGACATCTACGGACCCAGCCAGCCGCGCATGCTCGGCATCAGCGGCAAGCCGGATACCCGCGATGGCAAGTACCTGGTGCCCAAGCTGGCGCATGGCATCCAGTGCATGTCGATCGGCTTCATGATCGAGGAAGACACGCCGATGATCTGGCGCGGCCCGATGGTGACGCAGGCGCTGCAGCAACTGCTGAACGAAACTGCCTGGGATGCGCTCGACTATCTGATCATCGATCTGCCGCCGGGCACCGGCGACATCCAGCTGACCCTGTGTCAGCGGGTCCCGGTATCGGCCGCGCTGATCGTCACCACGCCGCAGGATATCGCCCTGCTGGATGCACGCAAGGCGCTGAAAATGTTTGAGAAAGTTGCCGTCCCCGTGCTCGGCATCGTGGAAAACATGAGCACCCACATCTGCTCTCAGTGCGGCTTCGAGGAACCGATCTTTGGCACCGGCGGCGGCCAGTCGATGGCGGAGCAATACCAGGTGCCCTTGCTGGGCCAGTTGCCGCTGGACATCCGCATTCGCCGCGAGGCCGATGCCGGTGTGCCCACGGTCATCGCCGAACCGGAATCGCGCATCGCCGCCACCTACTGCGAGATCGCGCGCAAGGCTGCGGCGCGGCTGAGCCGGCAGGCGCGCAACAAATCGCTGGGTTTCCCCAATATCGTGATTCAACCGACCTGAGCGATCTTCCCAACTCTGCGCGCCGCGTCAAGTCACGGGAAGCGCTTGCCGAACATGGTGCATGGGCACAAGCGGGGCGGGGGGCAGGGGGCGGGGGACCAGCCATGCGGCGGCTGCATTGCGATGTCGCCGTTTTACAGAATGAGTAAGCGCGCCGAAGGCGATACTTGTCCACAGTCCTTACCTCGCCCTTGGCGCGCTTACTCGCTCAGCAAACCAGACTGCGACAGTGCCAGACCAGCCAGCCCTGCAGTGCTGGTCCCCGGCCCCCTGCCCCCCGACCCGCTTCTGCTCCAGCGTGCGCACGTTTGCCAGGAGCTTCCCTAAGCGTCTTGCCCCAGTCTGCGTGCCGCGTCAAGTCCAAGCACGCAGAGCGTTTGCAGACAAATCGACCGCTATGCTTCGCGCACTTCCACCCTTGAGGACACCGACATGACGCGCCCTGTGGGTCTGTTGCTGCTGCTCGGCGCCGCGACTGCGGCGCAGGCCAAGTCTCCGGCCGAGATTCCGATTGCCGATTTCTGGAAGCAATCGGAGTTCGTGAATATCCAGATCTCGCCGGACGGCAAGTATTTCGGTGCGATCGTGCCCGAGGAAGAGACACGTTCGCTGGTGATCTTCCAGCGCAAGGATCGCAAGGTCACCGGCGTTGCCCGCTTTACCGATGCGCGCCAGGTGTCGAGCTTTGCCTGGGTGTCGCCGACGCGCGTGTCGTTCACGATGGTGGAGCGTGCCGGCCGCCTGGTGGCACCGCAGGGACGCGGCGAAGTGCTGTTCATGGATGTCAACGGCAAGGAACGTGCAGCCTACGGCGGTGGTGGCCGTGGCTCGGTGCTGTCGAGCACGCTGCGCGACGACGACAAGTACGTGATGGTGACCGATTACGTGCCGAGCACGCGCAATGAGGGCGGCGAGCAGGTGCTGTACAAGGTCAATGTGAAGACCGCCAAGGCACAGCGCGAGGCCTTCTCGCCGGTGCCGGCGTCTTCTTTCCTGCTGACCCGCGCGGGCGAGGCCCGGGTGGCGTCGGGCTCGCGTGGTTTCCAGCAGAGCGAGGTCTGGTACCGCGATGCCGATGACAAGGAGTGGCGCAAGATCCACGCCGAGGCCGACACCGGCCGCACCATGACGCCCTGGTTCATGGACGTGGACGGCGAGCATTTCTACGCCACGCTGAGCGAGAAGCAGGGGCCGGATGCGCTCTATCGCGTCGACCCGCAGGGCAAGATGACGCTGGTGGCGCGTGACGAGGTCTCCAATCCCAGCGGCGTGGTGCGCGCGGTCGACAGCGGCGAACTACTCGCGGTGGAGTACGACGCCACCACCTGGCGCCGGCAGTACATCAACACCGATCACCCGGATGCGAAGATCCTGTCCAGCCTGGAACGGAGCTTCCCGGGTCAGCGCGTCAGTCTGGTCAACGCCACCGAGGACTCCGATACCTGGGTATTCCTGGTCTCGAGCGATCGCAATCCGGGTGAGTTCTTCGAGTACAGCCGCAAATCCGGCAAGGCCACCTACCTGGCCAGCACACGCCAGTGGATCGACCCCGAGTTGATGGCCGAGATGAAGGCGATTCAGTACCAGGCGCGCGATGGTCGCACCATCCATGGCTGGCTGACGCTGCCCAAGGACAGCAAGGGCAAGGATCTGCCGCTGATCGTCAATCCGCACGGCGGCCCCTTCGGCCCCTACGACAGCTGGGGCTACCAGCCGGAGGTGCAGTTGTTTGCCTCGCGCGGCTATGCGGTACTGCAGCCGAACTTCCGCGGCTCCGGCGGTTTTGGCACCGAGTTCACCGAAGCCGGCTATCGGCAGTGGGGCGGCACCATGCAGGACGATCTCACTGACGCCACCCAGTGGGCAATCAAGCAAGGCATCGCCGACCCGAAGCGCATCTGCATTGCCGGTGGCAGCTACGGCGCCTATGCCGCGCTGATGGGCGTGGTGAAGGAGCCGGATCTGTACCAGTGCGCGATCGGCTTTGTCGGCGTCTACGACATGACGGTGATGGATACGCGCGGCGATGTCAGCGAGAGCGATTCCGGCCAGGACTTCCTGGCGACCGTGCTCGGGACCGATGACTCCGCGCTGGCGCTGGCCTCGCCGAACAAGCAGGCCAGCAAGATCAAGGCTGGCGTGTTCCTGGCGGCCGGCAAGGAAGATCGCCGCGCCCCGCCGGTGCACACCACGCGCATGTACGAGGCGCTGAAGGCCGCTGGCAAGTCGGTGGATACGCCGATCATCCAGGCCGGCGAGGGGCACGGCTACTACAAGACCGAGAACAACGTGAACCTCTACACCAAGATGCTGGCCTTCCTCGACCAGCACCTGGGCAAGCGCGAGCAGACGGCGCAGGCCGATTGAGCTCAGGCTGAGCGCAGGCGTCCCAGCACCTGCTCGACCTCGCTGTGCACGAACAGCACGGCGAGGTCGCCCGGCTGCAGCCAGGCCAGCACGTCGTCCAGCACCCCCGAATCGGTGGCGATCACGTCGATCGCCGCCGAGTTCAAGCCCGCCGCCTCGGCGCCGGCTCGTAGCAGACCGGGGATCTCGCCTTCGGCGCGCCCGCGGCGATACTTCTCCATGTCCTTGAGCAGCAGGCGATCCGGCGCCTGCGCCGCGGCCAGCGCGCCGAGCGCAGAAATCGCCTGATCGTCGCGGTCCCCGGCCTGGCCGATCGAGATCAGCAGCCGCTGATGCGGAATGCCGCGCGCGGTGGCGAACACCGCGGCCAGACTCTCCGGGTTGTGACCAAAGTCGGCCAACACGCGGGCGCCGTTCTTCAGTGTGTACAGATTGCTGCGTCCGGGGTTGTCGTCCACCGAGCGACCGAACTCGCGCAGCGTGCGGCGGATGGCCGCCAGCGGCAGCTTGAGAAACCACGCCGCCGCCGCGGCGGCGAGGGCGTTGGCGATGTTGTGGCGGGCAGCCGCACCACCCGGCATGCCGAGCTCGTCGAGCCCGACCAGATCGATCCGGCGCCGCGCCTGCTCGATCACCAGTCGGCCCTCGCGCACGGTCGCCAGCCCGCGCACCTCGCGCGGACCGCGCAGCTGGCTGGCGTTGGGGGGATCGAGCGCAAACCAGCACACCGGCCGCTCGGCTTTGCGCGCCTCGCGTCGGCACCAGGCGTTCTCTGCATTGGTGACCAGCACGCCATGCGGCTTCAGCGCGCGGGCGACCAGAAACTTGACCTCCGCCAGCTGGCCCAGCGTGTGGATGCCCATATCGTTGAGGTGGTCATCGGCGATGTTGGTGACCACCGCGACATCAGCCGTGCGCACCGACAGGCCGCGCCGCAGCATGCCGCCGCGCGCCACTTCCAGAACGGCGAACTCGGTCTGCGGATGGCGCAGCACCTTGCGCGCGCCGCCCGGGCCGGAATAGTCATCGCGGTCGAGCACGGTGCCGCCGACCTCGACCGAATCGGTGCAACAGTGGCCGGTGATGCGTCCGGCTTCGGTGGCCATGCGCGCCAGCAGGCGGGTGGTCGTGGTCTTGCCGTTAGTGCCGGTGATCAGCGCCACCGGGATGCGATGACGCACCGCTGGCCAGTTGATCTGATCCGGATCGGGCACCTCGGCGTTGGCAAAGGTCTGCGCGGCGGCGCCCTCACCGACGCTGAGATCGCCATCGCCGATCAGCAGCTGCGCGCCCTCTGCCAGCGCACGCTCGCGTAAAGCCACCAACGCCGGATTGGCCGCCTGATCGCGGCGCCGCTGCAAGCGCGCCAGGATGCGCGAACGCCGCGGCACCTCGTGCTCGGTCACCGCCGTGATCGCCAGTTCCCAGGCCCACTCGGCCACATAGGTGGCGACCAGCAGCTGGTCGATCGGCGCTGCCAGCGCGCAGTGCAGCGTGGGCGCAAACCAGCGGCTGTGGCGCTCGACCTCGCCCCAGCCCAGTGCCTCGGCAAAGCGCCGCACCTCGCGCCGCCAACGCGCCCCGAGCAAGGTCGCATGCTCGGGCGGCGGGCGCGTCTCGATCACCGCACCTGGCCCCTCCAGCAGGATCGTGCGGCCGGTCAGACGACGCGAATCAACCAGATAGGGGATGGCCATGGCGGCGCGCTGAGGCTCAGTCGGACTCCTCCGGCGCCAGATACACACCGCGCTCGTCCTGACGGATTTCCATCTGCGGTGCCTCGGAGTAGTCCTCGAAGCCCTTCAGCGAGCCGATCACCGCATGCGGAGCGGTGCTCAGATTGGGCTTCTCGGCGGCGGCCTGCACATCCGGCTTGAAGTAGATGATCTGCTTCCAGCTGCGCGGAATGTTGTCGGCAAACACCACGACCAGATCGCCCGGGCGCGCGCGCTTGAGCGCGGAATTGATCGCTTCTTGCTCGTCTTCGATGATCTCGATCTGCTCCGCCGCCACGCCGGCCCCCACCAAGCCCTTGTGCAGCAGCAGTGGCACCTCGTCGCCACGGCGGCCGCGGGTGTGATCGTCGCGCTTGCAGATGTAGACGTCGTAGTGACCCGCTGCGGCGGTCGCCAGCTCGATCACGTCCTCGTCGCGCCGATCGCCCGGGGCCGCCATCACCACGATGCGCTTGCCGGCCACGTTGAGCTGATCGGTCAGCGTGGCCATCGCGTTCACGCCGTGGGCGTTGTGCGCATAGTCCATGATCACCTTGAACGGATGCTCATCGAACACGTTCAGACGGCCGGGCGCCTGGAAGAAGCTGGTGGTGAAGGTGCGCAAGCCATGCTCGATGTTTTCGCGGCTTACCTTCAGGCCATAGGCCAGCGCCGCGGCGAACATCGCGTTTTGCACATTGTGCAGCGCCCGGCCTTCCAGCGTTGCCGGAATCAGGTGCGTCCACATCAGTGGCAAATGGCTGCCCTTGTCGTACAGCGCGATCATGTGGCCGTTCATGCCCTGCTCCAGCACCACCGCGCGGCCACCCGCGCGGATGTGCTGCTGCACCAGCGCGTGGCGCGGGTTCATGGTCACGTAGCAGACGTTCTTGGCGCGCGTGTAGCCGGCCATTCGCAGCACGCGCGGATCGTCGGCATTCAACACCGCGGTGTCATTGGCGATCTCGACCACGGTGCGCTTGACCTCGGCGAGCTCGTCCAGCGTGTCGATGCCGCGCAGGCCCAGGTGATCGCTTTGCACGTTGAGCACGCAAGCGACATCGCAATCGCGCACCGCCATGCCGCGCTTGAGCAAGCCGCCGCGGGCGGTCTCCAGCACGGCCGCGTCGACGGTCGGATCGCGCAACACCATGCTCGCGGCCACCGGGCCGGTCATATCGCCTTTGACGGTGAGTTTGCCGTCGATGTAGACGCCATCGGTGCTGGTCAGACCGACGGTATGGCCGGCCATCTTCAGGATGTGCGCCAGCATGCGGCTGGTGGTGGTCTTGCCGTTGGTGCCGGTGATGCAGGCAATGGGAATACGCGAGGGCGCGCCGGGCGGGAACAGCATGTCCATCACCGCGCCGCCGACATCGCGCGACTTGCCCTCGGCCGGCGACACGTGCATACGGAAACCAGGCGCGGCGTTGATCTCGCAAATGCCGCCGCCGTGGGTCTGATAGCTCTGCGAGATATCGTCGGTCAGGAAATCGACGCCGCAGACATCGAGGCCGATGGCCTTGGCGGCGCGTATCGCCATGGCGCGATTGTCCGGATGCACGATGTCGGTGACATCGATCGCGGTGCCGCCCGTCGACAAATTGGCGGTGGAGCGCAGATAGAAGATCTCGCCCGCAGGCAGCACGGTATCGAGCGTGTAGCCCTTCTTGGCCAGCAGATCGTCGGCCTGATGGTCGAGCTGGATCTTGGTCAGCACCTTCTCATGGCCGATGCCGCGGCGCGGATCGCTGTTGACGATGTCTACCAGCGCACGGATCGAGTGGACGCCATCGCCGATGACGTGGCCGGGCACACGCTTGGCGGCGGCCACCAGCTCGCCATTGACCACCAGCATGCGGTGATCGAAGCCGGTGATGTAGCTCTCAACCACCACGGTGCGACTGATCTTGCTGGCGACTTCGTAACCGCGCGCCACTTCCTCGGCGTTGCGCAGATTGATGCAGACGCCGCGACCGTGATTGCCGTTGTAGGGCTTGACCACCACCGGATAGCCGATGCGCTCGGCCGCCCGCAGCGTTTCGCGCTCGCTGGAGGCGGTCATCTGCTTGGGCACCGGCAGACCGAGGTCCTCGAAGATCTTGTGCGCCATCTCCTTGTCGCAAGACAGTTCGACAGCAATATGACGGGTTTCGCTGGTAATCGTGGCCTGGATGCGGCGCTGATACTTGCCGTGGCCCAATTGCACCAGGCTCTGCTCATTCAGGCGCAGCCAGGGAATGCCGCGCTGTTCGGCGGCGCGTACCAGCGAGCCGGTACTCGGCCCCAGTTCGCGCTTCTGCGTGTAGCGGATGAACCAGTCGCGCTCGCGCTCGAAATTGAATTCCTTGTCGGCGTATTTGGCGCGCAGCGGTTCCGGCAGCAGCGAATGGATCAAGCGCAGCGCCAGACGGCTGGCCTCCAGGCCGACATCCTTGTCCTGAATCTCGAACACCACATTGTATTGGCCGGCGCTCTTGGTCGAGCGCGTCTTGCCGAAGCTGACCTCGTGACCGGCCAGCTGCTGCACCTCCAGCACCGTGTGCTCAAACACATGGCCGAGCCAGGTGCCCTCGCCCTCGCGCATGCGCCGCAGGAATCCGCCCTCTTCGCCGTAGGAACAGCCGTGATCGGCCAAACCCGGCACCGCCTGCACCAATCCGCTGATGAAGGCCTCGCCCAGGCGTACCGTGGGCCATTGCTCCAGATCCTCCAGGTCGACCACGTGCAGCACGCACGGAAAATGGGCAAACCGATTCGGTCCCCCGTAGACATCGGTGCTCAAGATACGCATCGCAATCTCCCCATAAGGCCCCGCGACCAAGGATGCCGGAAGCGAGGCGGAAAGCAAGTGCGCGCCGGTGCGCAGCGCGGCCCGCGCGATAGACTCCGGCGTCTGTCCGGTGCCGGCCGATTTTGATGAAGTCAGCGCTCTCCAGCGTGGTCTATGTCGGGCTCTATCTGCTGCTTGCCCTGCTGCCGCTGCATGTGGCCATGGTGGCCGATCCGATCACGCTGGACCGTCCCTGGCGGCTGGAGTTCGCGGTCGGCTGCGGCTTCATCGCTTTCAGCCTGATCTGGCTGGAGTTTGCTTTGGTATCGCGCCTGCGCACGCTGTCGGACAGCTTCGGCACCGACACGCTGGTGCAGTTCCATCGCTCCATGGGCATCAGCGCCAGCGTGCTGCTGCTGACGCACGTGCTGTTGCTGCTGCCCGCCAGCGGCTGGCAGGCGCTGTTGCCCTGGCGCGGCTCCTGGCTGACGCAGTCCGGCGCGCTGGCCTTCTGGGCGCTGGTCGTGCTCACCGTCAGTTCGCTGTGGCGGCGCCGGCTGCGGGTGTCTTTCGATCTCTGGAATCGCCTGCATCGGGTGGCGGCGCTGGTGGCGGCGGTCGCCGGCACGCTGCACCTGTGGGCGGTGGCCGGCTACAGCGCGCGTACCAGCGTGCGTCTGGCCACCTTGCTGATCGTCGCCCTCTGTGGCGGCATTCTGATCTGGTACGCGGTGGTGCGCCCGCTGCATCTGTGGCGGCGACCCTGGCGCGTCAGCGCCAATCGCGCACTCGGCGCCGACACCCGCCTGCTGACGGTGCGCCCCGATGGCCATCCGGGCTACGCCTACCATCCCGGCCAGTTCGCCTGGCTGATCAGCGGGCGCACGCCGTTCTCGCGCGCACAGCATCCGATCACCATCGCCAGCGCGCCCGCCGCGGACGGCTCGCAGTCCTTTGCGATCAAAGCCTTGGGCGACTGGTCCGGCCAGGTGGTGCCGCAGCTGCAGCCTGGCGCGCGGCTGTGGGTCGAGGGGCCGTACGGCGCGCTGACGGTGGATCGGCTGCCGGCCCAGGGCTTCGTGCTGATCGCCGGCGGCATCGGCATCACGCCGATGCTGGCGATCGTGCAAACGCTGGCTGAGCGTCGCGATCCCCGCCCCTGCCTGCTGTTCTACGCCGCCAACGATCGCAGCCGGGTGGTGTTCGCCGAGGAACTCGCCGCGCTGCAACAGCGCATGGCGCTAACGCTGGTGTACGTGTTCGAGCATCCACGGCCGGGAGACGGCGGCGAATCCGGGCGGATCACGCCGGAGCTGATGCGCCGCTACCTGCCGGCCGAATTGCCCTGGTTCCAATGCCTGATTTGCGGACCGAATCCGATGATGGACAGCGTAGAGCAATCCTTGCGCGCGCTGGGCGTGGCTGCGGATCGCATCCACTCCGAACGTTTCGACCAGGTCTGAGCATGCGCCCTGCCCGCGTTCGTCATTACGCCCATCTGTTGACCGCCTTTCTGCTGCTGATGGCGGCGGGCTTTGCCGCCGTTGTCCGCCACAACATCCAGCCGGCGACCACCGCCAGCACCGCGCCGGCGGCGCCGGTGGATGGCGCGGCGCTGTTCGAGCGCCGCTGCGCCCGTTGCCATGCGCCCGAGGAGCTCAGCGCCGGGCTGCAGATGCAGTTCGACCTGGCTCAGGCGCAGCAGGATCTGGAGCGCTTTCTGGATCAGCACGGGCATTCGTCGGCGGCGGAAAACCCGCGCATCGCCGCCTGGCTACTGAGCCTGGAAGCGCCGGCGCCGACGACAACGCCGCCCTGAGCCGCTGCGGGCATGCCGCGCGGCGGGCAATACGCCTTAGGTCGAGCCCCGGCTCGCACTGGCTGATGCCATAATCGCGGGCTGTTCCCGGCGGGCATCGCGGCCGCAGGCCGGCGCCGGGACTGACGATTCGCTTACTCGGAGGCTACTCATGAGCAACAGCTTCGGCACGCGCGCGACCTTCACGTCCGGCGGCAAGTCCTACCACTATCACCGCCTGACTGCACTGGCGCCGCGCTACAACCTGGCCCGGCTGCCGTATTCGCTGAAGATTCTGCTGGAGAATCTGCTGCGCTTCGAGGACGGCGAGAACGTCACCCCGGCGCATATCGAGGCGCTGTTGAACTGGGATCCGAAGACCCCGTCGACGCAGGAAATCCCGTTCATGCCGGCGCGCGTGGTCATGCAGGATTTCACCGGTGTGCCCTGCGTGGTCGATCTGGCGGCGATGCGCGATGCGATGAAGTCGCTCGGCGGCGACCCCAACAAGATCAACCCGCTGATCCCGGCCGAGATGGTGATCGACCACTCGGTGCAGGTGGATCGCTTCGGCAATGCGGCGGCGGTGGATGACAACGCCCGCATCGAGTTCGAGCGCAACAAGGAACGCTACGCCTTCCTGCGCTGGGGCCAGAAAGCCTTCGACAACTTCAAGGTGGTGCCGCCGCGCACCGGCATCGTGCATCAGGTGAACCTGGAGTATCTGGCGCGCGTGGTCTTCGCCACCGATGGCGCCGAAGCCTGGGCCTATCCGGATACCGTGGTTGGCACCGACTCGCACACCACGATGATCAACGGCATTGGCGTGCTCGGTTGGGGCGTCGGCGGCATCGAGGCCGAGGCCGCGATGCTGGGCCAGCCGTCCACCATGCTGATCCCCGAGGTGATCGGCTTCAAGCTGACCGGCAAGCTGCCCGAGGGCGCCACCGCCACCGATCTGGTGCTGACGGTCACCCAGATGCTGCGCAAGCGCGGCGTGGTGGAGAAGTTCGTCGAGTTCTTCGGCGAGGGTCTGAACCAGCTGCCGCTGGCCGATCGCGCCACCATCGCCAACATGGCGCCGGAGTACGGTGCCACCTGCGGCATCTTCCCGATCGACGCCGAGGCGCTCAATTACCTGCGCCTGTCCGGCCGCAGCGAGGCGCAGATCGCGCTGGTCGAGGAATACGCCAAGCTCAACGGCCTGTACCGCGAACCGGGCGCCCCGGATGCCGAGTACACCGACGTGCTGCACCTTGATCTCGGTGATGTGCAGCCCAGCCTCGCCGGCCCCAAGCGCCCGCAGGATCGCGTGCTGCTGTCCGGCGTGAAGGCCGATTACCTGAAGAACCACGCGCCGATGGCCGAGGCGCGCGCCGCCAAGCCCAAGTCCGCCACGCCGGGCAAAGCCACGGTGAGCAGCGACAAGGGCGAGTACGAACTGACCGACGGCGCCGTCGTCATCGCTGCGATCACCAGCTGCACCAACACCTCCAACCCCTCGGTGATGCTGGGCGCCGGCCTGCTGGCGCGCAATGCGGTCGCCAGAGGTTTGAAGACCAAGCCCTGGGTGAAGACCTCGCTGGCACCGGGATCGCTGGTGGCCACCGACTACTTCCGCAAGGCCGGCGTGCTCGACGACATGGAAGCGCTCGGCTTCCACGTGGTCGGCTATGGCTGCACCACCTGTATCGGCAACTCCGGCCCGCTGCCGACAGAAGTCAGCAAGGGCATCGGCGAAGGTGATCTGATCGTCGCCTCGGTGCTCTCGGGCAACCGCAACTTCGAAGGCCGCGTGCACGCCGAAGTGCGCATGAACTATCTGGCCTCGCCGCCGCTGGTGGTGGCCTACGCGCTGGCTGGCCGCGCCGACATCGACCTGACCAGCGAGCCGCTGGGCACGGGCAGCGATGGTCAGCCGGTGTACTTGAAGGACATCTGGCCGAGCAACCACGAGATCGCCGAGACCGTGCGCAAGGCGGTCACCGCCGAGGGCTTCAAGTCCTCCTACGCCGGCGTCTTCGATGGCGACGCGCGCTGGCAGTCGGTGCAGGCGCCCGAGGGCGCGCTGTATGCCTGGGACGACAGCTCCACCTATGTGCAGAACCCGCCGTACTTCCAGGGCATGAGCATGGCGCTGCGGCAGATCAGCGACGTCAAGGGCGCGCGCGCGCTGGCGCTGCTGGGCGACTCGATCACCACCGACCACATCTCGCCGGCCGGTGACTTCAAGCCGACCACGCCCGCGGGCAAGTACCTGACCGAGCGCGGCGTGCAGTACGCCGACTTCAACAGCTACGGTTCGCGTCGCGGCAACCACGAGATCATGATGCGCGGCACCTTCGCCAACATCCGCCTGAAGAACCAGCTGGCGCCGGGCACCGAAGGTGGCTACACCACCTACTTCCCGACCAATGAAGTGACCTCGATCTACGACGCCTCGATGCAGTTCCAGGCCGCGGGCACGCCGCTGATCGTGATCGCCGGCAAGGAATACGGCACCGGCTCCTCGCGTGACTGGGCGGCCAAGGGCACCATGCTGCTGGGCGTCAAGATCGTCATCGCCGAGAGCTTCGAGCGCATCCACCGCTCCAACCTGTGCGGCATGGGCGTGCTGCCGTGCAAGTTCCTGGACGGCCAGAACGCCGCCAGCCTGGGCATCACCGGTCGCGAAACCTTTGATTTTGAAGGTATCGGCGACGGCACCGGCAAGCGCCTGAAGGTCACGGCGACCGCCGAAGACGGCAGCGTCAAGCAGTTCGAAGTGCGCGTGCTGCTGGAAACGCCGAAGGAAGTCGAGTACTACCGGCACGGCGGAATCCTGCCGTACGTGCTGCGCCAACTGGCGAGCTAAGCGGCGGTCAGAAGCTGCGAGGAGGGCGCCGCTCCTGCGGCGCTCTGCTTTCGAGGCGGGCGCTGCTCCTGCGTCGCCCTGCCTTCGAGGAGGGCGCTGCTCCTGCGGCGCCCTGCCTTCGAGGAGGGCGCCGCTCCTGCGGCGCTGCTGCTCTTGATCGACTGATTCGAGGCGGCCCAGGCGCCGGGGACCGGCGCCCTCCGCAAAGCAGCAATCGGCCGCACTGGAGGGCGCTGCTCCCGCGGCGCGCTGCCTTCGAGGACAGCACAGCGCCGACGGCGCGCGATGCGGTCTTACCCAGCACACGCGCAAATGCAGCCGCGCGTCAGCTCACACCCGCGCCCAGACCTCAGCTGCAGGTAGGCAAACGGATACGCTGGCCCACTTTGAGCGCGTAGCGCGGGCCGCGGATCGCGTTCAGCTTGGCAATCTCGGCCACGCTGGAGCAGCGCGAGCGGCGCGCGATGGCGTGCAGGGTGTCGCCACGGCGCACCGTGTAACCCACCTCGGTGGGGCCCTGCGGATGCCGTGCGTTTTGCAGCGCGGCGATGCGTGCCAGCACCGCCGCATCCTGGCAGCGGGCCTCATAGCTGGCCAGCAGCGATTGCGGTGCACGCAGGCGGGCGCCCACCGGCAGACGCTCCTCCGGTTTCAGGCGCGGATTCAGATTGCGCAGCGTGCGGAACCAGCCTTCCGGGCGACCGTCTTGGCCCAGACACATCGCCAGTTCGCCCAAGGACATCGATTGCCGCAGCGTCAATTCAGTGACGGTGGCGTCGATGCGCGGAAACTCCAGCCCGTATTCCTCCGGGTGCAGGAACAAATAGGCGGCCGCCAGCACCTTCGGCACGTAGTCGCGGGTCTCTGCCGGCAGCGCGTAGAAGATGCGCTCGGACCAAAAGCCGCGCCCCGGATACTGTTTGGCCAGGCGGCCGACGCGCCCCTCGCCGCCGTTGTAGGCCGCCAGCGTCAGTTCCAGATCGTCATTGAACACGCGCAACTGCTCTTCGAGGTACGCCACGTTGGCGCGCGCCACCGCGGCCGGATCCAGGCGTTCGTCGAAGTCCTTGCCGCCGAGGCCAAAGCGGCGCGCGGTCGCCGGCATGAACTGCAGCGGGCCTGCCGCGCCCGCCGGCGAGTACACATGCACGCGACCGGCCGATTCCTTGGCCAGAATCGCGAACAACACCGCCTCCGGCAGTCCGGCGCGCTCGTAAGCCGGATACATGTCGCCGCGCAGATACTGGTAGTTGACCCAGGCCTCGATCAGCTGCGGGCGCATCCAGGTGAGCCAATCCTCCAGCGCCGCGCGCACCGGCTCATTCAGGCTGATCAGCTCGCGCAAATCCTTGCCGCGCAGCAGCCGCACCGAGCGCTCGGTTTCCGGCAGCTGGGCCGGGGTCAGCGGCTCCACTTCGGCGCTCGCCTCGGCCAGCGTCTCATCCTCGAAGTCGTCCCAACCGGCGGCGACACTTTGCAAGCGCACCAGCACCACCAGCGCGCCGACGAAGCGCTCGCCCTCGCAGCCGGGCGTGTTGGCGCAGGTCAAGGCCGCCTGTTCCAACTCGCCGAGCGCCGCGCGCATGGCCTCGCGACCCTCGCGCGGACTGCCGGAGCGCATCAGCTCCAGGCCGCCCTGAAAGGCGCTGGTGCTGCTGCCGATGCGGTCGTACAAGGCCGCCACGGCGTCCTCATCCATGGCGGCGGGGGCCGCCGCAACCGCCGCCGGGCGCTGCGGTGCGCTGGCGCAAGCCGTCAGCAGCATCGCAAGCGCGGCCCACAGTCCCCCTGTGATGGCACGCATGTCTATTCACTCAGATCTGGCGCGGTCCCGATGAGGCGGCCCGCAAGGGCGCGCACATTAGCGGCGCTGCTGCGCTGCGGCAAGGATGCGGCAGCGCACGGCCGGCACTTTGAGGGCATTGATTCCGCTCAGCGCACAGTGGCCGCGCGCGGTTGATAATCGCGCCCAAACCGACTTGGACCCAAGCCCATGACTGCCGCCCGCTATCCGCTGACCCGCCCGCGCCGCATGCGCCGCGATGCATTCTCGCGGCGACTGATGCGCGAACACACGCTGACGGCCAACGATCTGATCTGGCCAGTCTTCATCACCGAGGGCAGCGGCACCCGCGTCGCCGTCGGCTCGATGCCCGGCGTCGAACGCCTGTCCATCGATGAACTGCTGCGCGCCGCCGGCGCCGTCCACGCGCTCGGCGTCCCCGCCATCGCGCTGTTCCCGGTCACGCCGGCCGAGGCCAAATCGCTGGACGGCGCCGCCGCCTGGGATCCGAACGGTCTGGTCCAGCGCGCAGTGCGCGCGCTCAAGGCCGAGCTGCCGGAACTGGGCGTGATCACAGACGTCGCCCTCGATCCCTACACCACCCACGGTCAGGATGGCCTGATCGACGCCAGTGGCTACGTCGTCAATGACGAAACCGTGGCCGCGCTGGTGCAACAGGCGCTGTCGCACGCCGAGGCCGGGGCCGACATGGTGGCGCCCTCGGACATGATGGACGGACGCATCGGCGCCATCCGCGCGGCACTGGAAGCAGCCGGCCACATCCACACTCGCATCCTGGCCTACTCCGCCAAGTACGCGTCCAGTTTTTACGGGCCCTTCCGCGACGCCGTCGGCTCCGCCGGCAACCTCGGCAAGGGCAACAAGTACACCTACCAGATGGACCCCGCCAACAGCGATGAAGCGCTGCGCGAAGTCGCCCTCGACATCGCCGAAGGCGCCGACATGGTGATGATCAAGCCGGGCATGCCGTACCTGGACATTGTTCGCCGGGTCAAAACCGAACTGCAGGTCCCGACTGCGGTGTATCAGGTCAGCGGCGAGTACGCGATGCTCAAGGCCGCTGCGCAGAACGGCTGGCTGGACGAACGCGCCTGCGCGATGGAGGCGCTGCTCGCCTTCAAGCGCGCCGGTGCCGACGCCATCCTGACCTACTACGCGCCGCTGGCCGCGCAGTGGTTGCGCGAGGGCTGATCACTCCGGCGCCGCCAGCGTCTTGCGACAACGCTCCAGCAGCCATTGCACCGCATAAGGCCGCGGGCGCGGGTCGGCTTCGATCAGCGCCAGCAGCGGGCGCGTGCGTCGATGGCTGCTGCCGGCGTAGGTGGACAGCACATCGGTGTTGAAAGCCGGGTGCGGTCGGTACTGCATGTCGAGCAGCGCCGGCAGCATCGGCGCCAGTCGGGCATCGGCGCGGTAGGCCAGTTCCATCAGCAGCACTTTGATCAACATCGGCGGCACGGCTGTCAGCGCCGCGGCTATCCAGGCCGCCGGATCGGCCAAGGCTGGCGCGCCGGGCAGCAGGGCGCGCACCAGGCTGGCCTCCGGCTCCTCAAGGCGACGCAGATGCTCCTGGTCCAGATTGCCGCTGCCGTAAAACTGCGGGTGATCGGTCCACTCATAGAGCGCGCCGCAGTCCGGACAGCGGCCGATGTCGATCTCGCCGCTGAGATCAAAGCGCTGGCAGCGGCCCCAGGCGGCGGACAAGCGCTCACCGTAGCCGGTCTGGGCGATCTCGCCGGCACCGAGTTCCCCGCAGCCCGCGCAGGTCATGGCTCAGCCGCCGTTGGGATCGGGGATGGGATTGGGGGAGCGCACTGTGTGTCCTCGTTTGCTCCGGTGTCCACGTTTGCCCCTCTCGCTCGCAAACTGAGCGGCCGAGACCAGCATGCTTGGCGCCGCGGGCGCCTGGGGCGTTGGCTTCGTATCGGGCTCAGACGCTAGAAGCCGATCATATGCGGGTCAGGGCCGATTGGCGGCGTACTACGCCGGCTGGAAATTGTAGGCTGTCGAATCGACGGGTGTACTCGCTTCTCGGTCGGGTCGATCCCCAGCCGTGTGCTACCCTTTGGCCATTCCGGTTTGGCATGAGAGGCGCGCTGATGAACTACCCACCGGTCCGCTTCCTGTTGACGGCAGGCGTTGCGCTGGCGCTCGCAGCCTCGTCGGTGGATTCCGCCAGAGCCTCCCCTGCCTCGACCAAAGAGGCAGAGACCGAGTACAGGGACAACCTCAGACTTGACCAGTGGATAGAACGAACTGGTTATGACGACCAATTGGGGGAGCAGCGGGGGCGGTCGGATGGTTACCGCCCATCACCCACCAGCCGCCAGACTGCTCGCCATGCCGCCCTTCGTTGAAGAATGGGGGCTATCGGACGGGTACGGCGCAATCGCGGAATCCGAGCCGCCGGCATTGCGTCGACTGGGATTCGATCCAGATCACTGGACTGGGCAGGTCAAGGGTATCGGCTCGGCCTATTGGCGCATCGTCGGCACGGCTGAAGCCATCATGGCGAAAGCCAAGGAAATTGAGCAGGAGTGGATGAAAGGCATCGGCTACGCAAGGTGGCTTGAGCGATTCCTGTGAGCGCAGCCCTCACGGTACTTTTGACGCCGCGGGCGTCTGGCGGCGTTGGCTATTCCGCGAAAGGCGAGCGTGATTGTGGCCGAAAGGCCGCGGTTCGGCGCAAAACGGGCGCTCATGTGAGAAAGTTCGAGGGAATTTTGAGTGTCCCCGTTTTTTCGTTCGGTTTGTTCAGCCTCGATTAAGCCGCGCCTACGCGCGGCTTAATCCGGCTCGTTAGCCCTGGTTCACTAGTTTTCTGACAGTGAGGCACTGTCACTAGGCAAGATACAATTCACAATTAGCCCACTCTTTACTACAACCAAATCAGTGCGCCCGGTAAGCGATGCCTGCTCCACATCAATACCGCATTTCTCCTTAAAGTATGTGCGCAGCCGTGGAAAATCATCGAGTGGATAAAGCGCCCCAACTAAGTTCAGATTCTTAATCGCTGCACCCGCAAACTCCTTGATGTCCGGAAGTGTGGAGTCAGGAAAGCTCAAAGGCACACTTTCAGTTCCGAGAATCGAGTGGCGAAAATCAACTCGCCTTAGCTCAACACCAGAGAACTTTCCACCCGGAATGCTGACACCATAAAGATCTACTTCGCCATCCGCAATTTCGAGTCGCGCACGAACGCAGACCTCAACAGAACGCGTCCCATGGAGATATAATGCGAAGCGCCGCGCATCCGGCGCGCGCTGGAAGACGTGCCTCAATGAGTCTATTGTAGTATCTTGGTCGCACACCGCCGGATCCATACTCGCCTTAATAGTACTCCAGAACTCGGACGTTTCTGCAGCAGACCTAATGTCGACTCTTGGGGCAAGCACGCCATTCTTGTCGGACGTATAAAAAAAGGTCGAGACACCCGCGCTTGCAGATCCACGTCTAATAGCCTCTTCATTCAATCCTTCAACGGATGATCCGTTCAAATCGGCGTGACGGAGACCACTCTCATTCAATGACGCATCCAAATTAAATATCTTATTCGACGCACCGTTAAGACTGTTTGGAAGCAAGGATGTCTTGACCGTTGACTGCGACAAATCCAGTCCATTTATTGCGCACTTCCTCAGATCAGCGCCATTGAGCTCCAACTGCCCCATCGCCAGCAGACGATCTCCAGGCGGGTCGAGACCTGATGCATCGTCAGTACAGTACGCATTTTTCATGTTGAGCTTGTAGGTCGCAAAAGGGAACTCCATGTCAATTAGTACAGAAAGAGCGCGAGCACGCTCCGGAGATTTTCCCTGCAGATGCTGCGCACGCGGAATATCCGACACATCCTCATAAACACCAAGGCCGGCCGACAGATTCGCCGCAAGTGCACCAATCACCGGATCGTATACATCCTTCGAACCGGCTTTTTGGATCAGCAACTCAGCAATCTTGGGTAAGGTGCTGGTAAGTATTTCCTGACGACGAGATACTTCGGCCTCATGACGTTGATCCTTGCCAATCGCATTTTGTTTGGCGACAATATCATTCTGAAGCTCTGCAACATCGACTTGAGCCTTCATGACATCCTTCTGAAGTGCCATTTGCTCAGTCTGAGAATTCATCACGGTGCATTGCGCGACTGCCACCAACAGCAACATGATGGCCACCGCGAGCTCAATTTTCTTTGCGACGCCACCTTCTCTCATGCCCGCCCCTAAACGATCAACGATCGCGTTCATCGATTGCTCCTGAATTTGCAAATTCCAAACCAGCCATTAAAACCGGATGAGCACAGCGCCGAATGCCGGACATCACCCTGCGCACCTCATAGGACTAGGAGTAGTCAGGATGCGATATGTCTCACTCGTCGCCGTTGCGACAGCAAATGCTGGTCGAACCCGCGGTCGTGCCCGCCATGACTCAAGCCCGCACCCACACTGTCAGCGACGGCATGTACCACTGCGTCACGCGCTGCGTGCGGCGGGCGTGGATGTGTGGCGTCGACTCGCTGACCGGCCAGGATCACGACGCGCGCGAGCCGATGATCGTGAATCGAATCATGGAGTTGGGCGAGATCTTTGCGGTCGCCGTGTATGCCCGGATTGATTTGGGACACGCAGTCTTCTGTAGGAAACTTCTGACACAACGACGCAACGAAATCCGACAGACAGCGCCCTTGCGGCTGGCGATCATGTGCGCCATGACGCAAGCCCGCACCCACACCGTTGCCGAAGGCCAACACGGCCTCTATCACTGCGTCACGCGCTGCGTGCGTCGGGCCTGGCTGTGCGGCGTCGATCCGCTGACGAAGGTCGATCACGAGCAGCGCAAGCTGATGGTCGAGGCTCGGATTCGGGAGTTGGGCACCATCTTCGCCGTTGGCATTTACGCCTACGCGGTGATGAGCAACCACTTGCACGTCGTCCTGTCCGTAGAGCCCGGCGCGTTAGCGAAGTGGACGGATGACGAAGTCGCTGAGCGCTGGCTGCGACTGTATCCGGTTCGCGATGAGGAACGCTATGAAGCGCGCAAGGCGACGCTGCTAGCCTCGATCTCGATCTATCGGAAGCGTTTGTGCGATCTGTCGTGGTTCATGAAGTGCCTGGACGAGTATGTCGCTCGAAAGGCGAACGCCGAAGACGATGTCACGGGACGATTTTGGGAAGGGTGAGGTGGCGCGCTCCGGCGGCATGCCGCCGGCGCCGACGAACGCCAGCGCCCCGTGGCGCTGGCCGGAACGGTTTAAGTGCCAGCTGCTGACCGACGACAAAGCGCTGGCGGCGGCGATGGCCTATGTCGACCTGAACCCAGTGCGCGCGAAGATTGCCATCAATGTCGAAACTTCCGACCACACCAGCATTCAGGTCCGCGCCCAGGAACTGCGTAAGTCGCCCGAGAAGGCCAACGACACGTTGCGACCTATCGTCGGACTGTCGGTGTTTCGGCTGCCGATGACCGAGGCGCAGTACATCGAACTCGTTGACTACACCGGCCGACAAATTCGCCCCGACAAGCGCGGCGCAATCGCGGAATCCGAGCCGCCGGCATTGCGCCGACTCGGACTCGACGCAGATCACTGGACCGGGCACGTGAAGGGCATCGGCTCGACGTACTGGCGCATCGTCGGCACCGCCGAAGCGATCGTGGCGAAGGCCAAGGAAATCGAGCAGGAGTGGATGAAGGGCGTCGGATACGCAAGGTGGCTTGAGCGGTTCCTGTGAGCGCAGCCCTCACGGTATTATTGACGCCGCTGGCGTCTGCAGGCGTTGGCTTTTCCGCTAAAAGCGAGCGTGTTGGTGTCCGAAAGGCCGCGGTTCGGCGCAAAACGGGCGCTCATGTGAGAAAGTTCGAGGGAATTGTGGATGTCCTCGTTCTTACCTGGCTAGTCTGACGTTCGGGAAGCCCCTTCAGCTCATATCACCATCTAGAGTTTTTGCCGGATAATCTTTACTTCAATCAAGAACCGAATGGAATCCAGCCCTCAAGATCTAGGAATTTTGTATCGAATCAAAAGACGGGAGCCAAGACCGCTTGGTGGACCTTCAAGTATTTCATCCCCCTCACGAGCCATTTGATGCATTGCGTTGCAGCATAGTGGCATTCTGTTTCTTCCTTGACTGAGTGACTTGTGCAACTCCCCTGCACGAATATCTATAAACGGTGAACTCGCAGCCGTGGCTGTTTGGAAGGCGTCCCGAAGAGCTGACCGGAATCGCTCTGTCCATCCACGCGCCGAAGGCTTTCGATCGCCGCTTGGCTCTAGTGTGACGTTCGGAGTAGGTCTGACGGTTGGCTCACGGCGCGGCATAGCCGACTCCAACTGAGCAGAAGTTGACGTCAGCTGGGTAACCGACTGGTTCTTCTGAGACCCATTCCAACGGGGAAGGAACGAACTAATTATGCTTTGTTCAAGACCAGATGCCAGATTCAGATGAAATCCTCCATAAGAGAGGATCCCCCTATCTGCGAGAGCAACAATTTCTACGCTACTACCAGCAGTTATTGCCTCCCGAATTAGACGATTATTCTTGACGTTTGTACTTTGACTCGCTTCCGGGAACTCATATCCGCGCATTCGCACTTTCAGACGACCAAAGGTTTTTCCTACGTAAGCGATCTCGCCATCAACGACAAAGACATACAAGACGTTTGAGTCACCGTGATGCGAGGTGAGTTCGCATGCCAACCTTTCGCCTATCAGCGCCCAACTTCCAACTTTCTCAAATCCAATCTCCAACAACTTCTGAACTTGCGAATTCACGGAACCTCCAATTGAAGGCTGACGCTGCAATAAGCCGTTGCGGCACGAAATTGTACGGTTTGAGCCAAGAGCCTGTTCCGCAATCGCCCGACAGCCGCCCAAACACCGGTGTCCATCGCCTTCCACCACTCGGCCCTGTACGACAGCCAAACACTCCATCGACAGCCACCCGCTGCGATTGGCGCAGGGCGCGGGCTCACGCGCGGCAATCCACCGTCACCGCCCACTCCGCGCATCGGCATCCAGAACCCTCAAAATGCAATTCCCTACAGCAAAGCAGATTCCCGCCACCGTACGGGACGCGCTTGTTCAACCAGGAATAGGGCGCGGCTGCGCTCAGACTATTCCTGTCCGTTAGGCCCAGTTCCCAATAAACACGTGCTCGCGGTGGTAGGCGAGATACACGAATTGCGATGTGCTAAACTTCACTTTTCTCGTGCGCTCCGGTATGAGATGCGTCGACTCAACCTTTCCAAGTGTGTCTGAACGCACGAGCGTTCCATCATCCTTAAAGGTGATCAAGCCACGGTCGAAGAGAGAATCCAAATTTGGCGTTAGTAACAGGCCATTATTAGGATCAAGCCTTTCCATATTGGTGGACTTGCTCCACGGCTTTATGTGCGACGCTCGGAGCACACCGATTCTCGAACAACCCGTAACCGCGCACGCTCGCCAGCGCTTTATTAGAGCCCTTCGGAACGCGCCCTGTCCAATTCTCGCAAGTGCAAGCGTCTCTTTTTCCGTCTCAGACAAATTCGAATTATCAACCTCTGCGCATTCGGCCACTTCCGTAATACTTTCAATTACATCATCAGTCAGCCAGTATTTCCTCCTGATATTAAAAGGAGCACGGTTGTAACCGAGAATTTCGACCAAGAATTGCTCAAAGGCCATATCAATTTTCTGATCCGAGACCAAAGGCACACCCAGCGCCTTGGTTATCGCTGGGTTTGTCACTTTGCCATCAAGCTCTTGGTCCCAGTTATGTCTTTCAAATGTGACGTCTTTATACCCAACAAAGCGCGATGGAGCAAAATGTAGTCGCCCCGCTACGTCATAGGCAACAAAGCAACGACCACGCGAAATTAGCTCGACGTAGTGCGCGTAGTGCGGCGCCGTCTTGCCGGCCAAGCGCGCAGACTCTAGGTATTCCAAATTCCTTTGAACCTGCGCGGCAATAGTAACCACCTTCATTTCGATCTCCGACGAAGTGTTCTCGGGGCCTAACGACCTGCATCAGCCGCATATTTTCCGCACCGAAGCGAAGGCAAATACGTCGGCTAGATGCACTTGCTATGTACCTGTTTATCGAAGCCCAAACTCAGCAATGATCGCGGGTCTGCTTGCAAGGAGGCGCTCCAAATGGCTTTCAGGCCACATCTCAATTCGGAGAGCGCTATCGGACTGGTTGTGCTTTTCTACAACCGCAACTGCATCTGACGTAAACCGCCCAGAGGTAGCGATGACGTGAATATCGACTCTGGGGGGCTCCCAGAGCTTCATTTGTTCCTTTAGGGCAGCTATATCGGCTGGAGCGACACTCTTGGACTGCCAATGTTTGCACTGAATGATGACTCGTTGCCTTAGTGTTCCACCAAGAGCGTCAGCGTAGACGCGATAGACAGATAGATCGCGTCCACGATCAGGAGCGTTTGTCTTCATCAACCATTCTGGATTTTCGTAGCCGCTCTCAGATGAGATAAGAACAAAAATCAGACGTTCAAAATCTTCGTCTGTCAAGCTCTCCCACTTGAGCCTTGTTGCCACCGGCCCTCTCGGTTTCGTGCTTACCAAGGTGCCTAAGTCGTCGATTTCCACCGGGACCGGGTCCTTTTCTCCGTACATTGACTTGCGCAAACCAGCTTTGACGCTTGGCCAGTCGTGCTCGATTATGTCGTGAAGGTCACCAGGCATTCCAAAGCGCATGTGTCGATGCAGATCTGACCAACGAGCAGGTTTCGCGACACTACTCCCGAGAAGCGTTTCAATTTGAGCTACGTTTCCTTTCAACCTTTCAAAATCACCGCCAGTCACAACTTCATTGGAGGGCTCATCGCCTTCCAGCAGCCTATCGAGATTGCGAAGGTTCGCGTCGACAGCGTCAACGAGCTCTATAAGCGCGTCCCGGATAAGCTCGCGCCGCTTCTGATTGAAGCGATAGCGATATTCACGAAGTAAACGGGACGGCTCCCCAATCTGGCGCTCGACCGACACAATGCATCCGATCTCACCGACTTCCTGCGCATCGAATCGGTGTTGAGCAATTTCATCCAACTCCATGAGGGCGATCTCTGGCTTCCATCCGTCGATCTTCGGAAGCGCGGCAACCAAGGCATCCAGGTTTCGGCAATTGGTTTCATAGTCAGGGTTATCACCGAAGGCGATGCCGCTTGGTATGGCAGCTTCGATTTCGACCAGAAGCTTTTCGGCCTTAACAAGATTCGCCTCCGCGGCCTCAAAGTGCCGAAGTGCAGCATTTAACGGGCTATCAGACATTCAAACCCTGCCGTTGGAAGAAGAAGCACCATGGCTACAACTAGACCACAGTCATCCTACGCCCGTCCGTCGCGTATCAGCAAGCGAGCTTTGCTGCGACAGGCTTCCGGGTTTGCACAGTGAGATTGGCAAACCAAGAACTCCACGAAGGAACAAGCCTCCAAAGTTGCCGGATCGGGTCCGCGACGCGCTGCGTATACGGCACTACCGTTTGGAGCGCCCCAGCAGTCGGCTTGAGTGCACATTTAGGTGCAAACACGTAGCGGAATGGGGGCCAATGCCGCGAGTTGGTGCTTCTCCCGGTCCGTCCCTGTGATCCACCAAAACGAGTCCTTGCCGTAGTAGAAGTTGTGCGCCCAATACCCAGGCGACTCGTGGTACGCAATTTCCTCGGCACCGCCGAACTCCGCATCTCCAAGATGACGCCATTCTTGCTCGATGCGCGCGCGGGCTTCCGACACTGAAACGTTGAAGAGCGACTGAAGTTCAGTGCAGATCTCGTCAAGAAAGGCGTGCGCCTCATCATCCTTCGCAATTCGCCAGCGTCCAGGCACTTCGCACCTAACTACAATGAGACGACAGCCATCCTACGCCCGTCGGTCGCCTATCGGCAAGCGAGCCCTGCTACTGCCGGAGTTCAGGCTTACACAGTGAGGCAAGCAAACTAAAACTCCAAGGATGAACGAACCTCCCAAGTTGCCGGATCGGGTGCGAGACACGCCGCGTATACGGCACTACCGTTTGCGTACAGAGGATGCGTATCTGGACTGGTTTCAACGATTCATTCTGTCTCACAAGAAGCAGTCATCGGGCGCACCTCAGTCCAGGCTGCCGCCAATGTCAATCTCAGAGCCAGGATCGAAGCGCTGGCTCGGCAGCCGTCTCGTTCAGGTACTCAGGCAGCAGGTCCTGGCCCACCGGCTGGCCGACATCGGTCAGCGCCACCAGGGTGGCCAGACAGGCGATCAGCTGACGGTAGTTGCCGGGCCGGGGGTAGCCGGCCAGTCGATCGAGCGCCGTCGGCTCCAAGCGGCGTGTGACTGCCGTCCGCGCCCACTGCGTTCGCACCAGCGCGCCGATCCGGGTGTTCGGCTAGCGCCGGCAGGCGCGCGGTGTGGTGGGCGATCCGGTAGTAGAGATCGGCGCGGAGGCGGCCCTCGCGTGCCAGTTGCGGCCGATCGCGATGGGTGGCGCAGACCAGGGTGAAGTCCAGGCGCACGGACTTGCCACCGCCCAGCGGCGTGAGCTCGCGCGCTCGCGGCATATGCGTAAGCGCGCACATCAGTGCCATGGGTCGCTGCGCGGACGATCGTCCAGCGCCGTGCCCATCGCCTTTTCGCTGGCCGCGAGTTCAGCCCTACGCGCTTACTCCAGCGGCGCCCCGCCGGCTTTCCAGGTGACGCTGAGGAAGTACGTGCGCCCGACCGAGTCGAACCAGGACGTGTCGTAGTAGGGATAGTTCGCCCAGGTCGCGTCCTTCGGCGGCATCTTGTCGAACAGGTTGTTGATCGACAGCGACAGCCGCAGGTGGTCGTTCACGTCGTAGCGCATGCCGGTGTTGAATCGCCAGGTCGCCGGTGTCCAGGCGTCGTTGTTGTAGTTCGCTACCCGGCCAAGATAGTTGCCGAAGAGGCTGGCGCCCCAGGCGTTCCGGTCCCAGTTCACGCCCAGGCTGCCCTTGACGCGTGGCAGCGTGGTGGCGGCGAAGCTGACATCCAGCATGTCCTCGACCGGATCGCCCGGAAACTGTTGTCGGCTGTGTTTGAGCGCGAAGGTGTAGCTGCCCCGGAAGGCAAAATCACCCGCGGCTGCGGTTTCCAGACGATAGTTCGCGGCGACATCGATACCGGAGGTTTCCTCGCGCGCAATGTTGATCGGCGCGAAGTGGACGCTGGTGATGGCGCTCAGTGGATCGTTGGGATCTTCGCGGATCACGCGCCCCAAGGCGTCGACGCAGGTGGGCGAACGGATATCGACCGCGGCGCCGGAGTCGGTGACACCGAGGCGGCAATCGGCCTCGGTCGCGCGCAGGCGTTCGCGATCCTGGGACTGCACCTGGTTGGCGATCTCGATCCGGTAGTAGTCCACTGCCAGATCCAGGTGCTCCACCGGCGACCACACGATGCCCGCGGTGAATGACTTGCTGGTTTCGACATCGAGATCCCGGTTGCCCTGGTAGACGTCGAAAGTGCTGACGTCCCAGCTGCCATCGTTGTAGCACTCGTCATTGGTGAAACCAGGCTCTTCGGTGCGGCAGGCGTAGTAGTCGGTGGCGAAGGTGGTTCGATAGTAGTCAAGGCCGGCGAACAGGTAGTGCATGTCCGGCGCCCGGAAACCGGTGCCATAGCTGCCGCGCACCAGCAGCGTGTCGTGCGGCCGCCATTCCAGTCCCAGGTTGTAGGTGAACTTGCCCGGACTTTGACCCGCATATTGGTACTCGTCGTAGCGGCCGGCTACGCTGGCCTGCAGCGTGTCGAGGACCGGTATGCGGAGCTCGCCGGCGGCGCCCCAGTGATCGCGGCTGCCATGCCCATCGCCGTAGCGCGGTCCGTAGTACGCGTCTTCGGTCAACGCCAATGGATCCGGATTCAAGCGATAGGTCTGTTGGCCGTATTCGATGGTGCCGGCAAATCCGACATCGCCCACCGGCAGCGCAAACAGCGCCGAATTGTCGGCAGTGAAACTCAAGTTGTCGTTGCCGGCCTTCGGATGCCAGGTCGACATGGTCGAGATGGACGCGAACTGCGCCGGGGTCAGCGGCGAGAAGAATTGCGTCGGATCGGGGTTGTAGATCGCGTAGCCGTCGTCGTCGTAGCCCAGCAAGGGCCCGAGGAAGAGGGTGTTGGCCGCTGCCGCGAGAATGCGCGGCATCTTGACGACTGCCTTGTACTGCGAATGGTTGTAGGCGGCCTCCCAGTTCCAGTCGTCGCCGAAGGTGCCGGTGAGTCCGGACGTCACCGCAAACGTTTTTTCCGTGGTCTTGTTCATGCGGTTGCGCAGACCGCCCACCTCTTCCGGCGCGAACTGCCGCGACCAGATTTCGTAGTGGCCCGTGCCGGCGTTGTAGAACATCTTCCGCCGAAAGTTGCTGGCCGATTCCGGATCGTGGAATTCCCAGCCCATGTGGTCGCTGGCGACATCGTTGCCATTGGTGCCGGTCAGCAGGTTGACGTTCTGATGGCCCAGTTGCAGGTCGGCGAACCAGGCGAGTCCGCTGTCGAAGCGATACTCGAAGGCGCCGTAGGCCATCCCGCCCTCGCGCTCGTTCTCGATGGTTCGGTAGCTGATTGCACGAGAGCTGCCGCACAGCGGTTCGCCATAGCGATCCTCGCTGAGCACGGTGGTGCCGTCATTGAGTCCGGCGAGTGCCGCGCAATTGTCGGCGGGTGCGATGTTGACATCGTCATCCCAGTCATAGCGCTGAGCGATGAGTCGCGGCAGACGACGGCGCGCCGTCGGCGCGTCGGCCGTAGAGTCCTGGACCGCGCGCTCATAGCCCCACAACGGCGACTTGTCGATCAGTTCGAGGCCGACGATGCCGCTGAGACCGCCGCGCTCGAATCCGCTGGTCAGGTTGATCCGGTGGGATTCTCCACCGCCGCGCTCGGTATCGCCGTAGCGATAGTCGAGTGTGAGCCCGTCGGTCGATTTCTTCAGGATGAAATTGATCACGCCCGCCATCGCGTCCGAGCCATACACGGCGGAGGCGCTGCCGGTGAGCACTTCGACGCGGTCGATCATGCCGAGCGGGATGTTGCCGATGTCGGTGAAATTGCTGCGACTGTTCAACGGCAGCGGAAAGTCCGCGATGCGGCGTCCGTTGACCAGCACCAGCGTGTGATTCGATCCGAGGCCGCGCAGATCGACAGCCTGGGCGCCGGGAGTCGACTGCGCGTTGGTGGTGTTCTGCTGCCCGTAGACGCTGCCGCTGTTCTGGCTCAGCGAACGCAGCACGTCGGGCACGTTGCTGAAACCGGCGGAGCGGATGTCTTCCGCAGTGACGATGGTGATCGGCGCTGGTCCTTCTGTCTGCGCGCGGGCAATGCGCGAGCCGGTCACCAGCACGGTTTCGAGACTCAGCGGGGCGTCTTCAGCAGCGGATGCGGCCGTGTCCGGTTCCGCCGGGGGCGCGGGCACGGCTTTGGCAGCGGGCGCCGCCACGGGAACGATCAGCACTGCGCCGGAATCGTCGCGCTGGGCGCGGAAGCCGCTGCCGGCGAGCAAGTCGTCCAGGGATCGCGCGGATGCCGCATCGACGCGCAAGCCCGGGCTGCGTGCGCCGCGCAGCTGGTCGGCGCGATACACCAGCTGCACGCCGGTCTGACGTGCATAGGCATCCAGCGCCGCAGCGAGATCGCCGGCGGGGATCTCAATTCGCGGGCCAGCTTGCGCCTGCGCAAGCGCGCTGGAGCAAGCCAAAGACAGCAGAAGTACACGCAACGGGCGCCGCGAACTCATGGTTTTCCCCCAGGCGCTCGATGCGGCGCCGTTCCAGCTACAAGACGAACGACGCGGCGAAATCCCTACGCATCAGGGCGTGCGCAGCAGGATGCGCTCGCCCTGGACCTCCGCCTGCACTGGAAATCCCAGCTCCAGCAGGCGTACGAAGGCGTCGACATTGTCCCAGCGAAAACGCCCCCCAATCCGCAGCGCGCCGACCGCTGCATCGACGATCACGATCTGGCGCACGTTGTAGCGATTGAACTCGGCTGCGGCGTCGCGCAGCGAGGTGTCCTTGAATACCAGCAGACCGTCGCGCCACTCCAGCAAGCGCTCGGCCTCCGCCACCGCCATGCTGCGCAACAGCTCGCCGCTGCCGTCGATACGCGCAACGCTGCCGGCCGGCAGCAATGAAGAGGGCGCATCGCTGCGGCCATCCGCCGCCTGCAATTGCACGGTGCCTTCGGTCACCACCACGCGCAACTCGTCGGCATCCCGTCGCACCGAGAAGCGCGTGCCCACGGCGACGATCTGGCGCGTGCCGGCGTCCACGACGAAGGGGCGCCCGGCGTCCTTCGCCACATCGAAGATCGCCTCGCCATGGTGCAGTTCCACCCGTCGCTCGCGTCGCGACAAATGCACCTCGAGCGCGCTGTTGCTCGCCAGCGTGGCTTGCGATCCGTCGCCCAGCAACTCGGTGGCGACGTTGCCTATCGATGTGGACAGGTGCATCGAATCCACCTGCACGCGAGCCTGCCAGTGCCAGCCGACCAGGGCCGCGCACAGCAGCAGCGAGGCCACCGCGAGCGCAGGTCTCAGTCTGAAGCCGTGCGCGGCCTTCGCGGGCGGATGCGCCGGCGCTGGCGACATCGGGTCGCGCCGAGTCGCCGGCGCCGCCTGCCAATGCCCGCGCGGCGGTGGCTTTGCCTGCTTCCAGCCCGCCCCCAGGGCCTGCAGGCGCTCGCTCTGCCGCCAGGCCGCTTCCAGACGGAGAAATGCGACGCGATGCGCGACATCAGCGGCCAGCCATGCATCCAGCGCCTGGTCATCGTCCGCCGACCACGGGCCACCGTCGCGGCGTGCCAACCATTGCGCTGCGAGCGCTTCGATCTCAGTCCGCGTGCTTGCGTTCATCGCTCGGCTCCAGGACGTCTGCGCAGCTTCCAGCCGATGCATCACCACCGAACCAGTATTGGGCCAGCAGGCGCATCCCTTTGGCGATGTGTTTTTCCACGGTCTTCTCAGTGACACCCAAACGCGCGGCCACGTCCTTTTGCGACAGCTCTTCGACCCGGCGCAGCCAGACCACTTCCCGGCAGCGGTCGGGCAACTGGTCGAAGGCTTCGGCCAGGCGCCTGAGCGTCTGCCGGCCGCCGCACCAGCGCTCCGGCGACACGTCATCAATCAAGACGTGCGAAGGCTCAAAATCACCCATCGGCTCAATCGAGACCACCTTCGCCCGACGGGCGCGGTCGGCCAGCAGATTCCGCGCGGTGGCGAACAGGAATGCCTTCGGCCGCGCCGGCAATGCGGTGGCAGCGGCCTCATACACCCGCGCATAGATGTCCTGACGCAGGTCATGCGCTTCCTCGCGATCCGCGCATGCGCGCCCGAGGAAACGCAGAAGCGCTTCCTCGTGTACGAGAATTTCCTCGACGAACCACGTATCCCGCGCACATTGCATCCGACCCAAAATAGCGCAGGCGGTAGGGGAAATGTGCCCTGCTTCGTCTAGGGAAGCTATTGCCAAACATGCGTGCGAAGGAGCAGCAGCGGGTAGAGGGGTAGGGGGCGGGGGACCAGCACTGCCGCACTTCCGCGCGCTGTCGCGGGTAGCGTTTGCTGCGTGAGTGAACGTGCCGAAGGCGCGAGATGGACTCTGATCAAGTATCGGGGCCGCGAGACGTGGTCAGAGTCCCTGTCTCGCCTTCGGCGCTCTTAGTCAATCAACAAACGCCACGCGGCTGCTCGCCGCGCGACAGCGCCGCGAAGGCGCGGCACGGTTTGTCCCCCTGCCCCCCGACCCTCGCCCCGCTTCTGCTCCTACGCACCATGTCTGGCAAGAGCTTCCCTTGGACGATTCCCCCGGAGCCTACGATGATGCGACCTTCTTGCTGGTTGATGCTGTGCGCGCTGAACCTGTGCGCCGCCTCGGTACTGGCGGCCGACTACGGCCATCATGTACTCGGCGACACCACCGCCAGGACGCCGGGCAAAGTACAGCCGGGCTTGCTGCTGATGGGCGGCGGCGATCGCAACTTTGCGGCCTTGCGCTGGTTCATGCAGCACGCCGGCAACGGCCACATCGTCGTGCTGCGGGCCTCGCTCGGCGGCGAAATCGGCGAGGAGTTCTACCGCGACGTCGGCGGCATCCAGTCAGTCGAGACCTTTGTCTTCAGTGATCGCGAGCAAGCGAGCGATCCCAACATCCTCGCAGCGCTGCGGCGCGCCGATGGCATCTTCATCGCCGGCGGTGACCAATCGCGCTATGTGCGCTTCTGGCGCGGAACGCCGGTGGCCGACGCGCTCAACGCGCACGTGCGATCCGGCAAGCCACTCGGCGGCACCAGCGCCGGACTGGCGATGCAGGGCGAGTATCTTTACGGCGCGATGGACGGCGGCAGTCAGATCAGCCCACGCGCGCTGGCCGATCCGCTGGGTCCGGAGAACACCATCGAAACCGGATTCCTGCACCTGCCGCTGCTCAAGGGCATCATCACCGACACGCATTTCAGCGAACGCGGCCGCCTGGGGCGACTGATCGCCTTTGTCGCCAAGGCTGAGTCGATGGCGGGCCGACCGCTGCTCGGATTGGGCGTCGATGAAGACGCCGCCATTGCCGTCGAGGGCGATGGCAGCGCGCGCGTGTTCGCGACTGCGCCGCTGGCCGGCGCCACACTGGTGAAAGGTGGCATCGCCGCACAGGTCGAAGACCTGCCCATGAACGCGGCGCGCGTCGAGACGATCGGCGCGGGCGTCGATTCGCTGTTGCACCTGCCGGAAGGCCGCATCGAGAAGCCCATGTTTGAGCGCCAATACGCCGTGCGCGAGGGCGTGCTGGTGGCATTGGAGCAGCCCCTGCTTCTGATCCATGGAGGCGCCGGGTTGGCGCCGGGCGATCTGTCCAAAGACGACGAGGCCGCCGCACGCGCGGCGTTGAAAACCGCGCTCAAGGCCGGCCACGCAAGACTGCAAGAAGGTGGCTCCTCGGTGGACGCGGTGACGGCAGCAATCACCGTCCTGGAAGACGCCCCGCAGTTCAACGCCGGGCGCGGCGCCGTATTCACACACGACGGTCGCAACGAACTCGACACCTCGATCATGGACGGCGCCACCGGCAAGGCGGGCGCAGCAGCGGGCCTGCAGCACGTGAAAAACCCGATCACGCTGGCCCGCGCGATCATGGACCACTCGGCGCATGTGATGCTGGTGGGCGACGGCGCCGAACAGTTCGCCAAAGCGCAGGGGCTCGAACTGGTCGATCCGTCCTACTTCCGCACCGACAGGCGCTGGAAAGCGCTGAAGCAGGCGCAGGAAGAGGAAAAGCAGGCGCAGGCGTCGAACCCGCCGGTCATGCTGCCGGGCAAGGCCTACTTCGGCACGGTAGGCGCGCTGGCGCTGGACGCCAGTGGCCATTTGGCTGCGGGCACCTCGACCGGCGGCATGACCAACAAGCGCTACGGCCGCGTCGGCGATTCGCCCATCATCGGTGCCGGCACCTGGGCGGATGCGCGATGCGCGGTATCCGGCACGGGCTGGGGCGAGTTCTACATTCGCGCTGCCGCCGCCCACGAAATCTGCGCGCGCGTGCGCTTGGCCGGCCAGCCCCTGGCGAAAGCAGCGGAAGGCGTCATCAACAACGAGATTCCCAATTCCGGCGGCGATGGCGGCGCCATCGCCCTGGGCGCCGACGGCTCCGTCGCGCTCCCATTCAACACACCCGGCATGGCCCGCGGCTGGATCGGCGCCGATGGCGTGCCGCACGTGGCCCTGTACAAAGACGAGGCCCTGGACCTGCCCCACTGAGGAACGGCGCCCAGGGTTGGGATGGCGCCATGCCGGCACCCCGCCCCGCCCCTCATTCGCGCGAACGCGGGAATCGAACCTACCCGTCATTCCCGCGAACGCGGGAATCCAGTCGGTCACTTGCCGTTCCCGCCTCGGCGGGAACGGCGCATTCGCCTCGCCATCCTCCTTCCGTTGCCGGAATGACCGAGTGACGGCGCCGCACGTCCCAGCCCCAGGAGCGTGGATTCCCGCTTTCGCGGGAATGACGGTGTGGCGAGATGTTGCCCTCGCAGCGTTCGTCATGGTGATCGCCATTCGGGGGATGGTTTACATCGGGGTGTCGCGATCTGCATGAGATGCCGCGCAGACCACCCACCCGTCATTCCCGCGAACGCGGGAATCCGGTTAATCACTTGCCGTTCCCGCCGAGGCGGGAACGGCGCATTCACCTGGCCATCCTCCTTCCGTTGCCGGAATGACCGAGTGACGGCGCCGCACGTCCCAGCCCCAGGAGCCTGGATTCCCGCTTTCGCGGGAATGACGGTATGGCGAGATGTTGGCCCCGCGGGAATCCAGTCAATCATTTGCCTTTGCCCACACGCCGGTACAGCGTGCTGCGGCTGATGCCGAGGCGGCGCGCTGCGAGGCTGACGTTGCCGCCGCACGCCTGCAAGGCATCGCGCATCAGCGCTTCTTCGCGGTCGCTGAGCAGGCCCGAGTCCGTCGGCGCCGCCGCGGGTGCCGCGGCCATCTCGTTGAGGTACTCAGGCAGCAGGCTCAGGCCCACCGGCTGGCCGACATCGGTCAGCGCCACCAGGGTAGCCAGACAGGCAATCAGCTGACGGTAGTTTCCGGGCCAGGGGTAGTCGGCCAGTCGATCGAGCGCCGTCGGCTCCAAGCGGCGTGCTTCCGCCATCCGCGCCCACAGCGTTTGCACCAGCCCGCGCCGGTCCGGGTGCTCGGCCAGCGCCGGCAGGCGCGCGGTGTGGTGGGCGATCCGGTAGTAAAGATCGGCGCGGAAGCGGCCCTCGCGCACCAGTTGCGGCAGATCGCGATGGGTGGCGCAGACCAGGGCGAAGTCCAGGCGCACCGATTTGCCACCGCCCAGCGGCGTGAGCTCGCGCTCCTGCAGCACGCGCAGCAGGCGCGGCTGCAGCGCCAGCGGCATATCGCCGATCTCGTCGAGAAACAGTACGCCGCCATCGGCCTGGCGCAGCAGGCCCGGACTGCCCTGGCGGCGCGCGCCGGTGTAGGCGCCGTCCTCGTAGCCGAACAGTTCGGCCTCGATCAGGCCCTCGGGCAAGGCGGCGCAGTTCACTGCGACGAAGGCGCGGCCGGCGCGACGGCTGCGGCGATGCAGTTCGCGCGCATAGATCTCCTTGCCGGTGCCGGTTTCGCCCTGGATCAACACCGGCAAGCCGGCTTCCAGCACGCGCAGCGAGGCCGCCAGCTGGGCCGCCAGCGGCGCTTCGATCAGCACCGGCGCAGGCTCTGGCGCTTCGGCCGGCGCGGGCGCCGCTGCGCCGAGGCGCGTGCCCGTTCGCACCGGCGCGTCCTCGCGCGTGAGCTTGCCGTGCATCGCCTGGCCATGGCGATCGTGCAGTACACCCTGGCGCTGCAGCGCGTCGATGGGCTCGTCGAACAGTTCTTGATAGCGCGCACGGCCGAGCTGGCGCCGATCGAGTCCGAACAGGCGCAGCGCGACCGAATTGGCGGCCACCAGCCGCTGGCCGCGGAAGGCCAGCAGGGCTTCCTGCGCCGAGCCCAGCAGCGCCGGGTTGTAATGCATGCGCAGCACCTGGCAGCCGGGCGCCGCGGCCTCGAAATAGCGGTGTTCGATCTGCGCCACCGCCAAGCGGACCAAGGCGAGCGCGTGCACGTGTTCGATCTGCGCATCGCCCGACAGATCCAGCACGCCGGCCAGAGCGCCGTACGGATCGTGGATCGGCGCCGCCGTGCAACTGAGGATGTGATTGGGCGCGAGGTAATGCTGACCGCCATGCACGCGCACCGCCTCGCCGGCGGCAATCGCGGTGCCGATGGCATTGGTGCCGGTCAGGTTCTCGCCCCAACAGGCGCCCGGCATCAGCGCCACGCGGCCGGCGCGGTCCAGAAACTGCGGATTGCCGACGGCGTCGAGGATCCAACCCTCGGCGTCGGTCAGCAGCACGATGCTGCCGGTCGCCTTGGCATCGCCGGCCAGCGCATCGAGTTCTGGTCGCGCGGCGCGCAACAGCGCCTCGTTGCGTTGCCGCATCTCCAGCAAGCGCGGCTGCGGCACCGGCTCAATTGCGGGTGGCCGTTCGGCCGGCAGGCCCATGCGTCGGCAGCGCTGCCAGGACTGCAGGATGGTTTCCGGCAGGCAATCGCCGCCCGGCAGTCGATCCCGATCAAAGAACTGACTGCGCGCCTGCGCAATGCGCTGGAACTGATTGCCTGCCATGCCCGAGCCTCCCTGTCGCATTTTGCGACACCCTGGCGACACACCGTCTGCATCTAGCACACAGCCACCAGCCGCGCGCAAGCCCCGCGCTTGCTGCACTGCGCCAGCATGACCGCACGTTGCATTGAAACGCGGCCCTGTCGGCCGTTTTGCGCCGCAGCATCGGCAGGCTTGGCATTGCGCATGCGTAAGGGGCTGCGCCGGCAATCTCGCCGCGATCGCATCCTGGGAGGCCCTATGAGCAGCAAAGCTGAAGCCGTCAGTCCATCCGCCGTATTCAAAGCACGCTATGGCAACTACATCGGCGGTCGCTGGGTCGAGCCCGTCGGCGGGCAGTATTTCGACAACATCACGCCGGTGACCGGCCAGAAGTTCACCGAGATCCCGCGCTCGACCAAGGAAGACATCGAACTGGCGCTGGACGCCGCCCACGCCGCGCGCGACGCCTGGGGCAAGACCTCGACCACCGAGCGCGCCAATCGGTTGAACAAGATCGCCGATCGCATCGAGCAGAATCTGGAACTGCTGGCGTACGCCGAGACCTGGGACAACGGCAAGCCGATCCGCGAGACGCTGAATGCGGATATCCCGCTGGCGGTCGACCATTTCCGCTATTTCGCCGGCGTCGTGCGTGCGCAGGAAGGTTCGATCAGCGAGATCGATCACGACACCATCGCTTATCACTTCCACGAGCCGCTGGGCGTGGTCGGTCAGATCATCCCGTGGAATTTCCCGCTGCTGATGGCGGTGTGGAAGCTGGCGCCGGCGCTGGCGGCCGGCAACTGCGTGGTACTCAAACCGGCCGAGCAGACGCCAGCCAGCATCCTGGTGATGGCCGAGTTGATCGGCGATCTGCTGCCGCCGGGCGTGCTGAACATCGTCAACGGCTTCGGTATCGAGGCCGGCAAGCCGCTGGCATCGAGTCCGCGCATCGCCAAGATCGCCTTCACCGGCGAAACCACCACCGGTCGATTGATCATGCAGTACGCCAGTCAGAACCTGATTCCGGTGACACTGGAACTGGGCGGCAAATCGCCCAACATCTTCTTCGCCGACGTGATGGCCGAGGACGACGACTTTCTCGACAAGGCGGTGGAAGGTTTCGTGCTGTTTGCCTTCAACCAGGGCGAGGTGTGCACCTGCCCCTCGCGCGCGCTGATCCATGAATCGATCTACGAGCCCTTCATGGAGCGCGTGTTGAAGCGCGTGGCGGCGATCAAGCAGGGCAATCCGCTCGATCCCACGACGATGGTGGGCGCCCAGGCCTCCAGCGAGCAGCTGGAAAAGATCCTGAGCTACATCGACATCGGTCGCCAGGAAGGCGCCGAGGTGCTGATCGGCGGCGAGCGCAATGCGCTGGAGGGCGATCTGGCCGGCGGCTATTACGTCAAGCCGACGGTGTTCCGCGGCCACAACCGCATGCGCATCTTCCAGGAAGAGATCTTCGGGCCGGTGGTGTCGGTGACGACCTTCAAGGACGAAGCCGAAGCGCTGCACATCGCCAACGACACGCTGTACGGCCTCGGCGCCGGCGTGTGGAGCCGCGACGCCAATCGCCTCTATCGCTTCGGCCGCGCCATTCAGGCGGGACGCGTGTGGACCAACTGCTACCACGCCTATCCGGCGCATGCGGCTTTCGGCGGCTACAAGCAGTCGGGCATCGGCCGCGAGAACCACAAAGCGATGCTCGATCACTATCAGCAGACCAAGAACCTGCTGGTCAGCTACTCACCGAAGGCGCTGGGCTTCTTCTGAGTCCACATCGGCGCAGACGGCCGGAGCGCACCCTCCCCGCGCCGGCCGTCTGCCGCCGGTTTACCCAGACACTGTCCCGTCGCAGCATGGCGGGACCATCCTGCGCCATGGAGCCCCGATGCAAGCCCCTTCACGCGTACTTGCGACCGACCGCACGCTGGCGCTGATCGAGCGCCTGCGCACGCGCCACGGTCCGCTGATGTTTCACCAGTCCGGCGGCTGCTGCGATGGCTCCGCGCCGATGTGTTTCGCCCAGGGCGAATTTCTGGTCGGCGATCAGGATGTGCTGCTCGGTGAGATCGGCGGCGCGCCCTTCTACATCAGTCGGCCGCAGTTCGAGTACTGGAAGCACACACAGCTGATCATCGACGTGGTCGAGGGCCGTGGCGGCATGTTCTCGCTGGAAAACGGCGAAGGCCTGCGCTTTTTGCTGCGCTCGCGCCTCTACGACGAGGCCGAGTGGGCGGCGCTGCAGCAGCAGGCGCTGTAGGGCACGGTTTGCCGCAGGGCGGAGCAAAAGCGGGGCGGGGGACCGGCACTGCAGCGCTGGGCTGGCACTGTCGCAGTACGATTTGCTGAGCGAGTCCCGAGTCCCGAGTCCCGAGTCCCGAGTCCCGAGTCCCGAGTCCCGAGTCCCGAGTCCCGAGTCCCGGGTCCCGGGTCCCGCGTCCCGTTTCTTCCCCCTACGCACCTGAGCCCCCCTGGTTCACTCGTAAGCGCTCTGCGCCCGTTGCAGCACGCGGCCACCGGCGGGTGTGCGCTGCAGCAGGCTGTAGTAGCGGTAGACGTGCTCGCCCAGCTGCACGTCGGCACGCGCCAGGAAATAGCGGCTGGACACCTTCAGATCCTGGATCGAGGCCGGGTCGAGCGCCACGCCAGCCTGGGTCAGGCGGTCGACCAGTTCGGTCATCGATCGGTACTGGGCGCGTCCGCCTTCCCACAGGCGCTTGGCCAGATCCTCGCTGACGCCATCGGCCAGACTCATCAGACCGGCCACGCTGGCGGTGTTGATGTTGAAGCCGGTGTCGATCGGCAAGGCGCTCAATTCCGGCGCCAGCCGCGCGTAGATCTTGGCATTGACGCCCTTGATCAGCCGCAATTCGGAGATATGCGCCATCGGCCGATTGGCGGCGCGGTAGGGCGGATCGGCGCGCAAGTAGTCCAGATCCTCAGCGCCCTGCCCCTGCACCTGGCTGTCGGCATCGATCCAGTCGGCAATCGCGTCGGCGATCTCGGACTTCAGCGACAGCGCCGCCAGCAGGCGATACAAGCGCGCCATCGCGACCGGATCGCGGGCGCCGTTGCGGATCAACGTGTTGACGTTGAGGCGGCCGTCCAGATCACTGAGGGCGCCGGCGACCCGACCGCCTGGCACTGGCAGCGGCGGCAGCGGTCGCGCCCAGACATCGTTGCGGGTGTCGATGCCATCGCCGAGATCCTGATCGCGATCCAGAATCACCAGCGCGTAGTCCTCCAAACCCTGCGCCAGCAGCACCGCATCAAGGCTGCGCGCCTGCGCTTCCTGGCGCGCAATGCTGGTGCCGGTCAGCGTGAACAGATGGGTGGCGATCAGCGCCGCCAGGGCAACGATCAGCAGCGCCACCAGCAGGGCCACACCGCGTTGGCGCCTCATCGCGGCGCCTCCGGCAGTTCGACCACGCGCACGATCTCGCCCACGTCTTTCAAGCGCAGCGTTACCTCGACGCCGCGCGGCAGGCGTTCCGGGGCAGTAATGCCGCTGCGTGGCGGCCACTGGTCCAGACGCTGCTTGTTGCCGACCAGATAGCGGAAGCTGATGCGCTCGACCTGATCCAGGATCGGCCGCTGGCGGGCGCTCTCGCGCGGCGTGCGATCGAGCACCGCGTCCTGCGCGCGCCACAACTGGTCATCGATCACCGCATAGCGCACCCGCAAACCCTGCGGGCGAATGCCATCGGCGGCGCCCTGCAGATCGAGCACGCTCCACTCGGCCAGCGCGGCGCTGCCCTGCATGGCCGGCTGCGGATCGCCATACGGGCCACGCGCCGGGCGCGCCAGCGCATGGGCGAGATCGCGCTCGATCCGCAGCACCGCCAGATCAATGGCGCGCTGCCGCGCCGCCGTGCTGTCCAGCGTCGATTGACTGCGCAGCAGCAGATCGAGGCCGCCATAGGCCATGGTCGCGACCACGGCGAAGATCGCCACCGCCACGATCAGCTCCAGCAGCGTGAATCCCCGCTGCGGCGCGCTCATTCGCCGCGATCCCGGCCGCTGGCGAAGCCACTGACGCGCACCAGCGCGTCCTCGGCGTCCACCGAGGCCTCACCGGGATAGACCTCGGCGTCCAGCCGGCGCATATCGCCATCCGGCGTATCGGTGATGGTCAGACGCCAACGCCAGATGCGACCGGCCATGCGCGACTGGCCCTCGCGCACACCCGGCGCCGGCCAGTTCTCGTTGAGCCGGGTTTCGGCGATCAGATTGGCCGCCACCCAGCGCGCATAGCTGCCGTCACGCACGATCGCCTGTGCGCGCGACTGCTCGCCGACCGCGCGCACCGAGGCGGCGAGCGCGATCGCCAGAATCGCCAGCGCCACCATCACCTCGATCAGCGTGAAGCCACGCAGTTGCCTCACGGCGGCGGCTCCAACGCCAGCGCCCCTGCGCGATCCAAGCGCAGCCGCCAGCCTTGGGGCATGGCGTCGGTCGTCAGCATCAGATCGACCGCACTCAGATCGCCGGTCGGGGCGCACAGCAACTGCGGCTCCTCGGGGACGCCGTTCGGCAGCGCTTCCTCGGCGTCCGGCACCGACAGCCGCATGCCCTCCGGCACCACGTGCTCTTGCAGCGGGCCGCTGCTGCGGATCAAGGCCCAACCTTCGTTGTCATAGCGGTAGCCGGCGTAGACACGGGCGCCGTAGCCGAGCGCGTAGTAGCGACCCTCGATCACCGCGGTATCGCACAGCAACTCCAGCACCCGCTGCAGCCGGCGCGCCTCGCCCTCGATCTGCCGATCGCTGCCGGCGCCTCCGGCCGACAGCACCACGGCGCCCGCGAGGATGGCGATCACCGCGACCACCACCAGCATTTCCAACAGCGAGTAGCCGCGCTGGTGCACTACCAGTTTCCGATATCCGCGCCCAGCCCTTCGCCGCCGGGCTGGCCGTCGGCGCCGTAGGAATAGACGTCGAACTCGCCGTGCTGACCAGGATTCAGATACTGATAGGGCCTGCCCCAGGGATCGCTGGGCATTTGCGTCACGTAGGGTTTCCAGTTCGGCGCCGCCGGCGAGCCAGACGGGCGCGTCTTCAGCGCATCCAAACCTTGCTGAGTCGAGGGATAGCTGAAGTTGTCGAGCTTGTAGAGCTGCAAGGCGCTGACCAGCGATGCCACATCCTGCTTGGCGCGAGCCACCCGCGCTTTGTCGGGCTCGCCCATGAAGTTCACGGCCACCACGGTCGCCAGAATCGCAATGATCGCCGCCACAATGATGATCTCGAGCAGCGTAAAGCCGCGTTGGCCTGAGCGGGACAGGGTGCGTGTGCGCATGCGATGCCTCGGCAAGGAAGAGTGCGGCTGATCATAACGGCTGATGCCATAGGGGAGCTCTCGCCAAACTTGGGTTTCGGAGCCAACAGCGGGGCGGGGGTCGGGGGGCGGGGGCTTGGCCATGCGGCGGCTGCCCTCCTTTTGCCAGCTTGCAGAGAACGTATGCGTGCTGAAGGCGAGATGGGAACGCCGAGTAGATCTCTTGCCAAACATGGGTTTGTGGGGCCAAAGGCGGGGCGGGGGTCACGGGACGGCCATGCCGCGCCTGCGCTGCGCGGCGCTGTCGCGAATTTGCAGAATAAGTAGGCGTGCTGACGGCGAGACAGGGACTCTGAACAAATCTCCTGAGCCGCCCTGCGCGCCCGCCGCGTTAAGCAGGCGCGAACGCGCGGCCTCGCTATGCTGCGCGGCCCGACATGGGAGCACCCGCGATGAGCACCAATCAGGCACTGGCCGCACGCGATCTCAAGGTCCTGTGGCATCCGTGCACGCAAATGCAGGACCACGAATGGCTGCCGCTGATCCCAATCGTGCGCGCCCAGGGTAACTGGCTGTACGACGCCGACGGCCGCCGCTACTTCGACGCCATCTCCTCCTGGTGGGTCAATCTGTTCGGCCACGCGCATCCGCACATCAGCCAGGCCGTGGCCGAGCAGGCGCACACACTGGAGCACGTGATCCTGGCCGGATTCACCCACGAACCGGCGATTCGCCTGGCCGAGCGCCTGCTGGCGCTGGCCGGATCGCCGTACACGCGGGTGTCCTATGCCGACTCGGGATCTGCCGCCATCGAGATCGCGCTGAAGATGAGCTTCCACTACTGGCGCAACGTGGGCGAAGGCAGCCGTCGGCGCTTTGTGGTGCTCGACGGTGGCTATCACGGCGAAACGCTGGGCGCCTTGTCGATGACTCAGGTCGCGCTCTATCGCGAGGTCTACGGGCCGCTGCTGCTGGAACCGCTGGTGGCGCCGTCGCCGGATGCCTACGCCGCTGGCGGCGACGCCCTTCGCGCAGCGGAGGCCGCCGCGACCGCGCTCGACGCCCTGCTCGCCGAGCATCCGGGCGAGGTCTGCGCCGTGCTCGCCGAGCCGCTGGTGCAGTGCGCGGCCGGCATGCGCATGCACCATCCGCACTATCTCAAGCGCTTGCGCGAGATCTGTGATCGCCACCGCGTGCACTGGATCGCCGACGAGATCGCAGTCGGCTTCGGTCGCACCGGCACGCTGTACGCGCACCAGCAGGCCGGCGTCAAAGCCGATTTTCTGTGTCTGGGCAAGGGCTTGACCGGCGGCTATCTGCCGCTGTCGGCGGTGTTGACCGATGACATCGTGTACCAGGCCTTCTATGACGACTACGCGACGCTGAAAGCCTTTCTGCACTCACACAGTTACACCGGCAATGCGTTGGCCTGCGCCGCCGCCAATGCCACGCTGGATCTGTTGGAGGATGCTGCATTGTGGCCGGCGCTGGCGGCTGCGGGCGACGCCTTCGAGCGCGCGCTGGCGCCCTTGCTGGACCATCCGCAGGTCAGCGAGGTGCGCCGTTGCGGCAGCATCCTGGCGGTGGAACTGGTGGCCGATCGCGCCACCCGCCGACCCTACGACTGGCGCGAACGCCGCGGATTGCGCGTGTACCAGCACGGACTGGCGCACGGTGCGCTGCTGCGGCCGCTCGGCAATGTGGTCTATGCGATGCCGGCGCTCAACAGCAGCGCCGAGGATCTCGAGTGGCTGGCCGGGGTGATGCGGGCTGGTATCGAGGCCGCCACCGCTTGAACCGCCCATAAAAAACCCGCCGCTGCGTAGCAGCGACGGGTCTAGTGCAGCGCAAAGAAGGCAGACCGATTACAGGGCCTGCACTTCCTCAGCCTGAAAGCCCTTCTGGCCCTTGACGACCTTGAAGCTGACCTTCTGGCCTTCCTTCAGGGTCTTGAAGCCATTGCCCTGAATGGCGCGGAAGTGCACGAACACGTCCTCACCGCCCTCACGGCTGATGAATCCAAAGCCCTTGGCGTCGTTGAACCACTTGACGGTGCCGACCGAACGATCCGACATCTTTGCGATCTCCGAAACTCTTAACTGAACTAAGCGCCCCAAATCGGGTACGCCGGGATACTGGTCTGCAGGGTTACAGCGGATGTAGCGATGGAGCGGATCGTAGATCAGCGCCGCATCGAGCAACCGAGGCGACGCCCTGGCACACGCAGCGTGAGCATTGTAACGGAATCGTTTGCGCTGTCGATAGCTTTGGTGCATCGAAAAAACCGCGCACGACCGGGCAACGCGCAGCGCTGGCGCCCTACGCGAGCTCCACGCGATTGCGGCCTTGGGCTTTGGCGCGGTACATGGCGCGGTCGGCCAGCGTGAGGGCGACGCGCGGGTCCAGGGTTTCCAGGCCGGCGATGCCGATGCTGACGGTCAGGCGGTGCTGATCGTGGTCCACGTGCACCGGGGTGGCGGCGGTGCGCTCGCGCAGGCGCTCGGCCAGTGTGCGCGCGTGTTCGGGATCGCCGCTGGGGACGATGGCCAGGAACTCCTCGCCGCCGTAGCGGCCGAACACGGCGGCGCCGGCCAGCGCCTCGCGCATGCACTGGGCGAAGTGCACCAAGCAACGATCACCCACCGCGTGCCCGTAGCGGTCGTTCACCGCCTTGAAGCTGTCCAGATCGCACAGCAGCAGCCAGCCGCTGCGGGCCTCGGCGAGTTCGCGGTCGAGCATGCGTCGGTTGGGCAGACCGGTGAGCGCATCCAGCTCCGCCAGCGCCCAGGCGCGATCACGTTCGCGCTGCAGCGAGAGCGCGCGGTCACCCAGCGCCACGGCCCAGCCGATGCCCTGCAGCATGCAGGCGAACATCACCCAGCGATGCGGATCCTGCGTCTGCGGCAAGCCGATCAGACTGCCGACACTGAACCAGGCGCCAACCACCACCATCGGCGACCAGCCGATCAGGAACATGCGCGCCGAGCGCCCGCCGCCCAACGCCGTGCCTAACAGCAGCCAGGCACTCAGCAAGGCATTGGCGCCGAACATCAGGTTGATGCCGTCGAAAGCCCACTGCGCCACGCGAAAGTAGGTCTGGATGGCGAGCACGTCGATAATGCCCAGCACGATGCCGATACCGGCGATCCACTGCATCGCGCGGCTGCCACGCGGATAGCGCGAACCGATGCCGCTGGCGGCGCGCAGCAGCGTCACCGCCGCCAGCGCCGCAATGGTCGAGGCCAGTACGCCCAGCGCCGCGGTGCGCTCGGGCGTCAGCCCCAGGTCGCCGGCCATGCGAAACGTCATCGGATGACGCAGCGCAATCGCCACCAGCATCAGCAGCAGGAAACCGACATAGGCCAGATAGCCGGGTTCGCGCAGGATCAGACTGAAGGCCAGACTGAGGACGATCAGCATGACCAGGGCGCCCAGCAGCGCCACTTCGGTGGTGAGTACGCGCGATTCCCGTTGGTAGAAGCTGCGGGTGTCTTCCAGCCGCGGGCGCGGCTGCACGCCGAGCACCGAGTCGATCACCAGATAGCGCACCTCGTTGGCGACCAGGGGCGCCTGCAACTCCAGAAAAGCGCCGCGCACGCCAGCCTTGCCGGGCCAGGTCGCGCTACCCAAACCGAGCTGCTGGATCAGTCGCCCGCTGGGATCGAAGATCCACAGCCGCTGACCGCGATCGCGCTCCAGCACCAGAAACTGGCTGCTGTCCTGCGCTGTTCCGCTGGCGCGCAACTCGTAATAGCGACGCTGCTCGCGCCCGGCCTGGTAGTCACCGGTCAGCGGCAGCCGCACCGCCACTGCGGCCGGCACGTCCTCCGCGTCCACCAGCGTCCACGCCCACGCGCGCTCCGCCGTGCCGATCAAGCACAACAGACAGGCACTGAGCAGCAGGCGTAGCAATGCGTGCACGATCACCGGGGCGGATGGCAGGAAAGCGCGAGTCTATCGCCTCCCGGCGCCCTATGATCCGGGTGTACCCTGTCAGGACGCCCCATGGACCACTCTCGCCGTTTCCGCGCCTGTCCGCTGTGTGAAGCCATTTGCGGTTTGGAGTTTCGCTTCGAGGGCACTGCGCTCACGGCGATCCGGGGCGACCTCGACGATCCCTTCAGCCGTGGCCACGTCTGCCCCAAGGGCAATGCCATTCTCGATCTGGAGCAAGATCCCGACCGTTTGCGCACGCCCGTGCGGCGCACCGATGCGGGGTGGGAGGCGATCAGCTGGGAGGAGGCCTTCGAGTACGCCGGCCAGCGCCTGGCCGCGATTCAGGCCGCACACGGCGCCAGCGCGGTCGGCGCCTACCTCGGCAATCCCAATGTGCACCACTACGGCCATATCGCCTACGTGCCGCAGCTGCTGCGGGCGCTGAAGACGCCCAATGTGTATTCGGCTTCGTCGGTGGACCAGTGGCCGCACCAGCTGGTGGCCTGGGCCATGTACGGCCACCAGTTTCTGATTCCGATCGTCGATCTGGATCAGTGCTCGACCTTGCTGATGCTGGGGGCCAATCCGGTGGCCTCCAACGGCAGCTTGATGACCGCGCCGGGCGTCGCCAAACGCCTGAAGGCGCTGGCCGGACGCGGGCAGCTGATCGTGGTCGACCCACGCCGCACCGAGACCGCTGAGCTGGCGACCGAGCATCTGCCGATCACCCCCGGCGGTGATGCCTGGCTGCTGATTGCCGTGCTGCAGGCGCTGATGCAGATGGGATCGCCGCGACTTCAGGCCTACGGCGCACGGGTGGCGCAGCTGGACACGGCGCTCGCGGCCATCGGCGTCGTCGATCTCAAGGACTTCGGCGCGCGCACTGGCCTGACGCTGGCGCAGGCCAGCGCGGTCGCGAGCCAGCTGCATCACAGCCCGGCACCGGCGGTGTATGGGCGCATGGGGGTATCGACGCAGGCGCATGGCAGCCTGTGCCAATGGCTGATCCAGCTGATCAATCTGTACCTCGGCGCGCTCGACCGCGTCGGCGGCGTGCTGCCGAACGATCCGATCCTGCCAGTCACCGGCCCGGGCACGGCCAAAGGCCATCGCGGGCTGTGGCGCAGCCGTGTGCGCGGTTTGCCGGAGTTCGCCGGAGAACTGCCGGTGGCAGCACTGGCCGAGGAAATCCTGACGCCGGGACCGGGGCAGATCCGCGCCCTGCTGACCAGTGCCGGCAACCCGGTGCTATCGACGCCGGATGGACGCACGCTGGATCGGGCATTGGCGGGCCTCGATTTCATGGTGTCCATCGACATCTACATCAATGAGACCACCCGCCACGCCGATCTGATCCTGCCGCCGGCTTCCTTTCTGACCCAACACCACTACGATTTGATCTTCAACGCCTTCGCCGTGCGTCAGGTGGCGCGCTGGAACGTGCCGATCCTGCCGCAGCGCGCCGAGGAGCGCGCCGACTGGGAGATCGTCAACGGCCTGGGCCAGGCCTATGCGCAGGCCAGCGGCAAGGACTGGCGCGCCCTGCCGCCGCCGGCGCAGATGATCGAGTTCGGTCTGCGCAAATCCGGGCGGATCGACGTCGATCAGCTGCGTGCCGCCGAGCATGGACTCGACCTCGGGCCGCTACAGCCCTCGCTGCTGCGTCGGCTGGAAACCGCCAGCGGCCAAATCGAATGCGCGCCGGACTTCCTGCTGGCCGATCTCGCCCAGCTGGCGGCCAGTGCGCCGCCCGCACCCGGCCTGCGGCTGATCGGGCGTCGCGATGTGCGCAGCAACAACTCGTGGATGCACAACGCGCCGCGGCTGATCAAGGGCAAGCTGCGCCATCAACTGGGCATGCACCCCGACGATTTGGCCGAGCGCGGCTTGCGCGACGGCGATCGCGTCCGCGTGCGCTCGCGCGTCGGCAGCATCGAAACCGAGGTCTGCGCCGATGCCGATCTGGCACGCGGCGTCGCCTGCCTGCCGCATGGCTACGGCCATGATCGTCAGGGCGTTGGTTGGCAGCGCGCGGCGGCGCTGCCGGGCGCCAGCTACAACGATCTGAGCGACGCGGCGGCGCTGGATGCACCCAGCGGCAATGCCGCGCTCAACGGTCTGCGCATCGACGTCGAGGCAATCGCGCCCCCGGCCAGCTGACTCGCCATACGCTCGCGAATGGCGCCGATCGCGGCACGATCGGCGGCGATCAACGCTGGACAGCCGCGCGCAAGGTCCGCAGACTACGCGCCCTTCGCCCGCCCGACGGACCCGCATGCCGCAGATTCTGCTGCTCAACGGCCCCAATCTGAACCTGCTCGGCACCCGCGAGCCGGCCGTGTACGGGCGCACGACGCTGGCGGAGATCGTGGCGGAGCTTGAGGCCAGCGCCAGCGCGAATGGCGCCACGCTGACGCATTTTCAGAGCAATGCCGAGCATCTGCTGATCGAGCGCGTGCATGCCGCACGCGAGGACGGCACCCGCTTCATCCTGATCAATCCGGGCGCGTACACGCACACCAGCATCGCCCTGCGCGATGCGCTGGCGGGCGTGGCGATCCCCTTCATCGAACTGCACCTCAGCAATGTGCACGCCCGTGAGCCCTTCCGCCAGCATTCCTATTTGTCGGATCTGGCGGTCGGCGTGATCACCGGCTTCGGGGCAGACAGTTACCGGTTGGCGCTGACGGCCGCACTGCGGCGTCTGGCCTGACCTTCCACACCACTTCAAGCGTGCGCGATCCGCACGGGAGACCCGCCATGGCGATGGATATCCGCAAGATCAAGAAGTTGATCGAACTTCTGGAAGAGTCGAATCTGGCCGAACTGGAAATCCGCGAGGGCGAGGAAACCGTCCGCCTCAGCCGCTGGCCGAAGAATCTGCCGGTCTCGGTGAGCCAGCCGGCGATGGCCCTGCCCGCCGCACCGGTGGCTGCGCCCGCACCCGCAGCACCGGCCACCAACGCCGCCATTGCCGCGCCGGGCAGCAAGCCGGAAAACCAGCACGAAGGTCATGTGGTGCGCGCACCGATGGTCGGCACCTATTACGCCAGCTCCGCGCCCGGCGCCGCGCCCTTCATCAAGGTCGGCCAGCAGATCAAGGTGGGCGACACGCTGGGCATCATCGAAGCCATGAAGATGTTCAACCCGATCGAGAGCGAGATCGCCGGCACGGTGGTCAAGATCCTGGTGGAGAACGGCCAGCCGGTGGAGTTCGACGAACCGCTGGTCGTGATCCAGTGACGCACCACGCCCTCTCGGAAGCGCTGCCCCATGCTTGAAAAAATCGTCATCGCCAACCGCGGCGAGATCGCCCTGCGCGTGCTGCGCGCCTGCCAGGCGCTGGGTATCAAGACCGTCGCCGTGCACTCCACGGTCGATCGCAACCTGAAACACGTGGCCATGGCCGACGAGTCGGTGTGCATCGGCCCGCCCGCGCCCAAGGACAGCTATCTCAACATCCCGGCGATCATCGCGGCCGCCGAGGTGACCGACGCCCAGGGCATCCATCCGGGCTACGGCTTCTTGTCGGAGAACGCCGACTTTGCCGAGCGCGTCGAGGAATCCGGCTTCGTGTTCATCGGCCCGCGCCCGGAAACCATCCGCCTGATGGGCGACAAGGTGTCGGCGATCACCGCGATGCGCGAGGCAGGCGTGCCCTGCGTGCCGGGCTCCGGCAAGCCGCTCGACGACGATGCCGCGGAGAACTCGCGGATCGCCAAGCGCATCGGCTACCCGGTGATCATCAAGGCGGCCGGCGGCGGCGGTGGCCGCGGCATGCGCGTCGTACACACCGAGATGGCGCTGCTGAATGCCGTCGCGATGACCCGCGCCGAAGCCAAGGCAGCCTTCGGCAATGACCAGGTGTACCTGGAAAAATTCCTGGAAAATCCGCGCCATATCGAGATCCAGGTACTGGCGGACGGACAAGGCAATGCGATCCACCTGGGCGAGCGCGACTGCTCCATGCAGCGCCGCCACCAGAAGATCATCGAGGAAGCGCCGGCCCCCGGCATCTCCGACAAGCAGCGCGCCGAGATCGGCGCCGTCTGCGTCGAAGCCTGCAAGCGCATCGGCTATCGCGGCGCCGGCACCTTCGAGTTCCTGTACGAGCGTGGCCAGTTCTATTTCATCGAGATGAACACGCGCATCCAGGTCGAGCATCCGGTCACCGAGATGGTCACCGGCGTCGATCTGGTCACCGAGCAGATCCGCATTGCCTCCGGCGAGAAGCTGCGCTACAAGCAGTCCGACATCGTGCTGCGCGGCCATGCGATCGAGTGCCGCATCAACGCCGAGGACCCGCACACCTTCATCCCCTCGCCCGGCACGGTCAATCGCTACCACCCACCGGGAGGCCCGGGCATCCGCATGGAGACGCATCTGTACGACGGCTACAAGATTCCGCCGAACTACGACGCGATGATCGCCAAACTGATCGCCCACGGCCCCGACCGCGCCACCGCCATCGCGCGCATGCGCGTCGCGCTGAGCGAACTGGTGATCGAAGGCATCAAGAGCAACATCCCGCTGCAGCAGTCGAACATGCTCGATCAGATGTTCCAGGTCGGTGGTTTCAATATTCACTACCTGGAGCGCCGGCTGGCCGAGGCGCGCAAATAGGTGAGTGGTGAGTGGTGAGTGGTGAGTAGTGAGTAGTGAGTGGTGAGTAACAGCCGGCGGTCCATGGGTGCGCCGGCAGCATTCCCACTCACGAGTCCCGATCTTGGCACCTGCCCCCCCCGAAGCACCGGTTTTTACTCACCACTCACTACTCACCACTCACCATGCCCTGGCTCGAACTGCATCTACGCCTTGATTCTGCTGACCATCCGCTCGTCGAACAGGCTTTGGAGGAGGTCGGTGCGCTGGCGCAGACCTTGACTGACGCCGAGGACCATCCGGTGCTGGAGCCGGCGCCGGGCGAGACGCCGCTGTGGCCGCAGTTGCAGCTGCAGGCGCTGTTTGCGGTGGAGCGCGATCCATTGGAGTTGCTGGTGGCGCTGGAGGGCCGCATGCCGGAGACGGTGTTGCGCAGTGCCCGCTTCGCGCGGCTGGATGACCGCGACTGGACGCGCGCCTGGATGGACCACTACCAGCCGATGGCCTTCGGGCGGCGCCTGTGGATCTATCCGACCACGGTGGATCCGCCGGCCGGCGACGACACCGTGATCGTGCGTCTCGATCCGGGTCTGGCCTTCGGCACCGGCACCCATCCCACCACCGCGCTGTGCCTGGAATGGCTGGACGGCCTGGCCTGGGCGGGAGAAACGCTGTTCGACTACGGCTGCGGCTCGGGCATCCTCGCGGTGGCGGCGCTGAAGCTCGGGGCCGGCCACGCCATCGGGCTGGACAACGACCCGCAGGCGCTGCTGGCCTCGCACGAGAACGCCGCGCGCAATGGCGTGCCAGAGCGACTGACGCTGCTCGGCGTCAAGCATCCGCTGCCGCCGCCTTGCGATCGGCTGGTCGCCAACATCCTGCTGAATCCGCTGCTGGAGTTGCGCGACCGCATCGCCGCGACGGTCAAGGCCGGCGGTCCGGCCACCTTCTCCGGCATGCTCAAAGGTCAGGAGCTGGAGTTCATTCCGCGCTACGAGCCGCTGTTCGAGGATTTCCGCGTGCATCAGCGCGAAGACTGGATCCGCATCGACGCCCGCCGGCGCGGCTGATCAGCGCCGCACCCAGTTGAACTGCACGCCGGGCAGGCTGCGAATGTAATCCGCCCCCATCAGCAGCGAGGGCGTGTAGTAGCCCGCATGCGGGCGCGGATCGGTGGCGAGGAAACGGGTGATCGCCAGCGCCGCGGTCGCCGTCAGGTCGTAGCCGTTCGGTGTCACCAGCGTGGCCGCACGCACATCGCCGCGCGGATTGCGGACTTCCCCGTAAATGTAGGACTGGCTGTTGCCGCGCCGCTGATCGGATGGCCCACGCACGCGCGCCTCGACCTGGCGCTTCAACAGCCACTGCACTGGCGCCAGCCCCAACAAGGGCGTGAACCAGCGCATCTGCCGCAATCGGGCGATGGTGCGCGGCGGCATTGCCATGTACACCTCGATATTCGGGATGCCGGTGCTGACAAAGCTGGTGTAGACATCGCCCCAGGGGATCGTGACCGCCTGGCGATTGCCGCGCGGAAAGGCGAACTCGCGCTGCTTGTAGCCTAGCGGCACGCGCACCATGGCGCCGTCGCGGCGCACGCGCCCGCCTTTGCCCAAGCCCTCGACGCTGGTCAATGCAGTGCCGCGACTGGGGCCGCCCTCGGCATCGAAGGCCAGCACCAGCTCACTGGCATCGGGCAACTCCTGCTTCAGCAGCGCCGCCAGACAGTCGGTGGGCACCACATCGAAGCCCACACCCGGCACCAGCGCGACATGGCGCTTGCGGGCGGCACTGTCGTTGGCGTGGGCGTAGGCGAACACATCGATCTCGCCGGTGATGTCGAGATAGTGCACGCCCTGCTGCAAACAGGCGGCGATCATCGGCGCCGAGGTCGCCGAGAATGGCCCGGCACAATGCAGCACGGCGCGCATGCCGTTGATGCCACGGCGCAAACCCTCGGTGTCGGCGAGATCGAAACTGCGATGCGGCAGTCCGAACTCCAGCGCCACCGCCTCGGTTCTGGAGGCGTCGCGACCGGCGACGACGGGCTTCAAACCGGCGGCCACCGCCCGTTCCAGCACCAAGCGGCCGGTATAGCCGTAGGCCCCGTACACCATCCAGGATTCCGCCATCTCGCCCTCCCCGGCCGTGGCTGATCGCAGCTTGATATGGTACGCGGGTTATGGACGATCTCAGCGCCCCGCCCAAAGCTCTGCGACCCGCGCCGCTCTGGCAGCGCGTGGGTGCCTCGATCCTGCGCATCACCGGCACCGTCGGCGGTCTGTTGATTCTGCTGCTGGCCGCCTTGAAAGGCTGGCAGGAAGGCCGCATAGCTTGGGATCTGTGGGTGATCGGCGTGGGCTATCCGGTGTTGATGGCCTGGCTGGCGCGCCTGCTTTTACGCTCCCGGGAATAAAGCATGAGCCAAGTACGTGAGAAGGGCGCACGCTCGCTGGCGCCGTTGGCTGCTCTGCGGCCTTTCGTGCGGCCCTATCGCCGCCTGGTGGTGGCAGCGCTCGGCTTTCTGCTGATCTCGTCGATGGCCTCGCTGTCGCTGCCGAGCGCCGTCGGTCAGATGATCGACCACGGTTTCTCCAAGGCCAACGCCGCCTACGTCGATCGCTACTTTCTGGCGCTGCTGGCGGTCGCCGCCGTACTCGCGCTCGGCACCGCGGCGCGCTTTTATTTCGTCACCCGCCTGGGCGAGCAGGTCATGGCAGATCTACGGCGGGCGGTGTACCAGCACCTGCTGCGCCTCGATCAGCGCTTTTACGAAACGACGCGCACCGGCGAATTGCTGAGCCGACTCACCGCGGATACCGAGCTGATCCAGACCGTGGTCGGCTCCAGTGCCTCGGTGGCGCTGCGCAGTCTGGTCATGCTGGCCGGTGCGCTGATCATGCTGGTGGTGACCAGCCCGAAGCTGTCGATGCTGATCGTGTTCGGCATCCCGATCGTGGTCGCGCCGATCCTGATCTTCGGCCGCCGCGTCGAGAAGCTCTCGCGCGAGAGCCAGGACCGCATCGCCGACAGCTCGGCGATCGCCGGCGAAACCTTCAACGCCATCCATACCGTGCAAGCCAACGTCGCCGAGCAACGCGAGTCCGCGCGCTTCGCCGACGCCATCCTGCGCACGCTGGCGACGGCGACACGGCGCATCCGCATGCGCGCCAGCCTGACGGCGGTGGCCATCCTGCTGACCTTCGGCGCGGTGACCGTAGTGTTGTGGATCGGCGCCAAGGCGGTGCTGGCCGGTACGCTGTCGGGCGGCGAGCTGGGGCAGTTCGTGCTGTATGCGGTCTTTGCCGCCGGCGCGGTCGGCGCGGTCAGTGAGGTCTGGGGTGATGTGCAGCGGGCTTCCGGCGCGATGGGCCGGCTGGCAGAGCTGCTGGCGATCGAACCGCGCATCGCCGACCCCGCGCAGCCCGCAACGCCGCTGGCCGCGGTGCACCAGGGCATCGACATCGAGCAGCTGCGCTTCCACTACAGCTCGCGGCCCGACCGCGCTGCCCTCGACAACATCAGCCTGCAGGTGCGCGCCGGCGAGACCGTGGCGCTGGTGGGCCCCTCGGGCGCCGGCAAGAGCACGCTGTTCCAACTGCTGCTGCGCTTCCATGACCCGGAAAGCGGACACATCCGGATCGACGGCGTTGATATCCGCGACTTCCGCGTCGCCGATCTGCGGCGACTGTACGCGCTGGTCCCGCAAGACCCGGTGATCTTCGGCACCAGCGCGCTGGAGAACATCCGCTACGGTCGCCCCGACGCCACCCGCGAGGAAGTCATCGCCGCGGCGCGCGCCGCCGAGGCGCACGAGTTTCTGGCGGCGCTGCCGGAAGGCTATGACACCTATCTGGGCGAGCGCGGCGTGCGCCTCTCCGGCGGGCAGCAGCAGCGCGTCGTGATCGCGCGGGCGCTGCTGCGCGATGCCAAGGTGCTGCTGCTGGACGAGGCCACCAGCGCGCTCGATGCGCAAAGCGAACGCGCGGTGCAGCAGGCGCTGGAGCGACTGATGCAAGGCCGCACCACGCTCGTCATCGCGCACCGCCTGGCCACGGTGAAGAAGGCCGACCGCATCATCGTGCTCGACCACGGCCGCATCGTCGCCCAAGGCAGCCACGAGGAACTACTGGCGCAAGGCGGGCTGTATGCGGACCTGGCAAAGCTGCAGTTGGTGTGAGCGGGGGGAGGCATGGGTGAGGAAGAGGAAGAGCAAAAGCGGGGCAGGGGGCAGCGGGGCAGGGGGCAGGGGGCGGGGGACCAGCACTGCGGCGGCTGCGTTGCGCCGTCGCCAGTTTGTAGAACGAATGAGCGCGCCGAAGGCGACACAGAGACTCGCAACGCGGCTCACGAGCCTTGTTCAGGGGTTCATTTCGTTTGGCAAGAGTCCACGTCTCGCCGTCGACAAGTTGACGCGCACTGTAAACCAGCGAACGTGCCGCCTTTCCGCTCCAGTGCTGGTCCCCCGCCCCCTGCCCCCTGCCCCGCTTTTGCTACGCGGTGCCCCGATGCTCGGGCAAGCACCCCAGCTACACCGCAATCGGCGCCTTGATTGCCGGGTGCGACTGGTAGCCGACGATCTCAATATCCTCGAAACGAAAATCCTCGATGCGGCGGATCGCCGGATTGAGCTTGAGTTGCGGCAGCGGCAGTGGCGTGCGCGTCAACTGCAATCTGGCCTGCTCCAGATGATTGAGATACAGATGGGCGTCACCTAGCGTATGGACGAAATCGCCCAGCCGCAGCTCGCACACCTGCGCGACCATCGCCGTCAGTAGCGCGTAGGAGGCGATATTGAAGGGCACGCCGAGGAACACATCGGCGCTGCGCTGATAAAGCTGACAGGACAGGCGGCCATCCGCCACGTAAAACTGAAACAGCGCATGACAAGGCGCCAGCGCCATCGCCGGCAGGTCGGCCGGATTCCAGGCGCTGACAATCAGCCGCCGCGAGTCCGGCGTGCGCCGGATGTCCTCGATGACCTGCGCCAGTTGGTCGATCACACCGCCGCCGGGCGCCGGCCAGGCGCGCCACTGGCGCCCGTACACCGGCCCAAGATTCCCCTCCGCATCGGCCCACTCGTCCCAAATGGTCACCCCGTGCTCGCGCAGATAGCCGATATTGGTATCGCCGCGTATGAACCAGAGCAACTCATGAATGATCGACTTCAGGTGCAGCTTTTTGGTGGTGACCAGCGGAAAGCCCTGCGCCAGATCAAAGCGCATCTGCCAACCAAACACCGACCGCGTCCCGGTTCCGGTGCGGTCGGTCTTGACCGTGCCGTGGTCGAGAATGTGTTGCAGCAGTTGGTGGTAGGAGAGCATGGGGAAAGGGAAATGGGAAATGGGAAAAGGAAAAGGGGCGCGAGGTCGGAGAGTTTGAGGTCAATGAGAACGACTGGGATCTGTCGGGAGCAGTCAGTTTGGGGCCGGCGATGAGGCGGAACAACTCGCAACGCGCTCAGGCGCCAGCACTTCCCTTTTCCATTTCCCCTTTCCCCTTTTCACCACCCATTCCCGCCCGATCAGCCACTCGCCGCGACCACCACATCAACCCGAGGCCACCGATCACCATCGGCAGCGACAGCAGTTGGCCCATGGTGAGCCAGCCCCAGGCCAGGTAGCCGATGTGGGCATCGGGTTCGCGGACGAATTCGATCAGGATGCGGCCGACGCCATAGATGATCAGGAACAGGCCGGAGGTGGCCATGCGCGCGCGCGGACGGGCACTGAACCACCAGAGGATGCCGAACAGCAGCACACCTTCCCAGAAGGCCTGGTACAGCTGCGAGGGGTGGCGCGCCATGCCATCGAGCTGGCCTTGGGCGAGCATCTGCTGCAGTTGCGCGGCACTGTACGGGCCGCCCGGCACAGCGTTCGGGAAGATCACGCCCCAGGGCAGATCGGTCTTGTGGCCCCACAGCTCGCCGCCGATGAAGTTGCCGAGGCGGCCGAGGCCAAGGCCGATCGGCACCAGCGGCGCGATGAAGTCGTACAGATGGAACACCGCGCGCCCGGTCTTGCGGGCATACCAGGCGTAGGCCACGAGCACGCCCAGCAGGCCGCCGTGGAAGCTCATGCCGCCTTCCCAGATCCGCACGATCATCAGCGGATCAGCCAGGAACTCGTTGAAATGATAGAAAAAGGTCGAGCCCAGCCGGCCACCGACGATGACGCCGACCATGCCGTAGAAGATGATGTCCTCGATCTCGGAAGGCTGATAGCCGCGCCAGGCCTGCGCAGCCCGGCGGCGCCCGAGCAGGAAGGCCGCGACAGCACCGCCCAGGTACATCAAGCCGTACCAGTGCACCTTGATCGGGCCGATGGCCAGGGCGATCGGATCGATGTCGTGGATCAATGCCATGCGCGGGAGCTTCGTCGAGCGAGGCGCGTACTATGCACCGACTCGCGCCGCCGATGCCTCAGTCCAGCGCGGCCAGCAGATAGCCTTTCAGATAACTGGTTTCGGGCATGGCCGGGTGGATCGGATGATCGGCCGACTGCGCCAGTCGGCGCAGCACCCGCAGCGGGCGTCCGCAGGCCAGCGCCGCGCGCTGCAGCCCGTCGAGCAGCGACTCGGCGTCGTAATGGTGCGAGCAGGAACAGCTGACCAGCAATCCACCGGGCGCCAGCAGGCGCAGGGCCGCCTCGTTGATCCGCCGGTAGGCCAACGCGCCCTGTTCGGCGTCCTTCTTGCGCTTGATGAAGGCCGGCGGGTCGACCACGATGACGTCGAAGCGCTCTCCGGCCTCGCGCAGCGCTTTGCAGGCATCGAAGGCGTCCTGCTGCAAGGTTCGCACGCGCGCACCGACGCCGCTGGCTTCGGCATTGCGCGCCACACTGGCCAGCGCCGGCGCCGAGGCGTCCACGCACAGGGCGCTGTCGGCGCCATGCACCGCCGCGCACACGCCCCAGCCGCCGCCGTAGCTGAACAGATCGAGCACGCGCGCGCCGCGCACCCAGGGCATCAAGGCGGCGCGATTGTCGCGCTGGTCATAGAACCAGCCGGTTTTCTGGCCCGAGATCGGCGCGATGCCGAAGCGCGCGCCGTTCTCCTCGATCCAGACCGGCTCGTGCACCTCGCCGAAGGCCACGCTGACCTCGCGCGGCAGCCCTTCCAGCTCGCGCGCGCCAGTGTCATTGCGCCAGACCATCGCCTCGACACCCGCCACCTGCTGCAGCAGCGCCTGAATCTGCGGACGCAGCGCCTCCATGCCGGCAGTACCGATCTGCACCGACAGCACCGGCCCGTAGCGATCCACCACCAGACCCGGCAGCCCGTCGCTCTCGCCGAACACCAGCCGTCCGTAATCCAGCGTGCCGCTGCGCCGGCGCAGCGCCAGCGCGGCCTCGATGCGCCCGGCCAGCCAGCGCTGCGGGTCGAAGCCCTGGCTGTCGGCGCCGAGCAATCGCGCCGCGATCAGCACGTTCGGATTGACGTAGGCCACGCCGAGCGCCCGCCCCTGCGCGGTTTCCAGATCCACCAGTTGCCCCGGTTGCAGGCCCAGCTGTCCCAGCTTGCCCTCGATCTCGTTGGCATAGACCCACAGATGGCCCATGCGCAGACGGCGTTCGGCCTCGCGCTTTAGGCGCAGCGTGCGACGTTCCGACATGGCGTATCCCCAGACTGTGAGCGGAGCCGGAGCATAGCGGGAGGCTCCGGGCGGCAGGCAGCAGACTCCAGGGCAATCGCATAGACTCCATCTGTCTATCGCGATACAAGGATGGGCCGTCCAGACGGCCGAATGACCTGCCCATGATCGTACTTCCGTACCAGCATCCCGCCGAGGCCGAGCGTCTGCTTCTGGACGCCCAGCGCCGCATCCTGATCCTGGATGGCGCGATGGGCTCGATGCTGCAGCGCTACAAGCTCGGCGAGAGCGATTACCGCGGTGATCGCTTTGCCCATTTCAGCCACGATCTCAAGGGCAACAACGATCTCCTGGTGCTGACCCAGCCGAAGATCGTGCAGGCGGTGCATCAGGCCTACCTCGACGCCGGCGCCGACCTGATCGAGACCAACAGCTTCAATGCCACCCGCATCAGCCAGGCCGACTACCATCTGGAAGAGGCGACCTACGAGCTGAACGTGGCCGCTGCCCGTCTGGTGCGCGAGCTGTGCGATCGCAAGAGCGACCAGACCCCGGACCGCCCGCGCTACTGCGTGGGCGTGCTCGGGCCGACCAACCGCACCGCCTCGATCTCGCCGGACGTTAACAACCCGGGCTTTCGCGCGATCAGCTTCGACGAGCTCGCTGCGGCCTACCGCGAGGCCGCCGAAGGCCTGATCGACGGCGGCGCGCAGATCCTGATGGTCGAGACCATCTTCGATACGCTGAACGCCAAGGCGGCGCTGTACGCCATCGATCAGGTCTATGAACGCCGCGGTTATCGGCTGCCGGTGATGATCTCCGGCACGATCACCGACCGCTCCGGGCGCACGCTGTCCGGGCAAACGGCGGAAGCCTTTGCCTACTCGGTGCGCCACGCCCACCCCTTCTCGATCGGGCTCAACTGCGCGCTCGGCGCCGCCGATCTGCGCCCGCACATCGAGGATCTGGCGCGCAGCGTCGAGGCGCTGATCAGCACGCACCCGAACGCCGGTCTGCCCAATGCCTTCGGCGAGTACGATGAAACGCCGACCGACATGGCCGGCACGCTGGGCGAGTTCGCTCGCTCCGGCCTGATCAATATCGTCGGCGGCTGCTGTGGCACCACGCCCGAGCACATCCGCGCGATCGCTGACGCCGTGGCCAAGTTGCCGCCGCGCGAGCCGGCGCGGCCGTCCGCGCACACGCGCCTGGCCGGTCTGGAGCCACTGGTCATCACGCCGGAGCTCAACTTCGTCAACGTCGGCGAACGCACCAATGTCACCGGCTCGGCGCAGTTCAAAAAGCTGATCAAGGAAGACCGCTACGACCAGGCGGTCGAGGTCGCGCGCCAGCAGGTGCAGAACGGCGCGCAGATCATTGACGTGAACATGGACGAGGGCCTGCTCGATTCGGAAGCGGCGATGACGCGCTTCTTGAATCTGATTGCCGCCGAACCCGATATCGCCCGCGTGCCGGTGATGATCGACAGTTCCAAGTGGAGCGTGATCGAGGCTGGCCTCAAGTGCGTGCAGGGCAAGGCGATCGTCAATTCGATCAGCCTCAAGGAAGGTGAGGCCGCCTTCCTGTCGCAGGCGCGCAAAGTGCAGGAGTACGGCGCCGCGGTGGTGGTGATGGCCTTCGACGAGGCCGGTCAGGCCGATACGGTGGAGCGCAAGGTCGCGATCTGCCGGCGCGCCTATCAGCTGCTGACCCGTCAGGTCGGCATGGCGCCGGAGGACATCATCTTCGATCCCAATGTGTTTGCGATCGCCACCGGCATCGAGGAGCACAACGACTACGCGGTGGCCTTCATCGAAGCCACCCGGCAAATCAAGGCCGAAATGCCGGGCGTGCATATCTCCGGCGGCGTCTCCAACGTGTCTTTTGCGCTGCGCGGCAACAATCCGGTGCGCGAAGCCATCCACTCGGTGTTTCTCTACCACGCCATCCGGGCCGGCATGGACATGGGCATCGTCAACGCCGGCGCGCTGGCGATTTACGACGATCTGCCGGCCGAACTGCGCGAGCGCGTCGAGGACGTGGTGCTGAACCGGCGCGCCGACGCGACCGAGCGGCTGCTGGAGATCGCCTCGAAGTACGCGGCCTCGGGTCCGGGGTCCCGGGTCCCGGGTCCCGAGCAACTAGAGTGGCGCGAACTGCCGGTCGAGAAGCGACTGGAACATGCGCTGGTGCATGGCATCGACGAGTACGTCGAGGTCGACACCGAGGAAGCGCGGGCGCGCGCGGCCAAGCCGCTGGAGGTCATCGAGGGCCCGTTGATGGCGGGCATGAACGTGGTCGGCGATCTGTTCGGCGCCGGCAAGATGTTCCTGCCGCAGGTGGTCAAGTCGGCGCGGGTGATGAAGAAGGCGGTGGCCTATCTGATTCCCTACATCGAGGAAGAGAAGCAGCGCAGCGGCAATCTGGCCAAGAACAACGGCAAGATTCTGCTGGCGACGGTCAAGGGCGATGTGCACGACATCGGCAAGAACATCGTCGGCGTGGTGCTGGCCTGCAACAATTTCGAGGTGATCGACCTCGGCGTGATGGTGCCCACGCAGAAGATCATCGAAACCGCCAAGGCGGTCGGCGCCGACATCATCGGCCTGTCCGGCCTGATCACGCCCTCGCTGGACGAGATGCACCACGTCGCCCGCGAGATGCAGCGTCTAGGCATGCACCAGCCGCTGCTGATCGGCGGCGCCACCACCTCGCGCGCGCACACGGCACTCAAGATCGAACCGCACTACGCGGCGCCGGTGGTGTGGGTCAAGGACGCCTCACGCGCCGTCGGCGTGGCGCAGAACCTGGTCAGTCCGGGCGAGCGCGAGCGCTTTGTCGCCGAGGTGCGCGCCGACTACGCTGACGTGCGCGAACGCCACAAGGACCGCGGTCCCGGCAAGCGTCTGGTCTCGCTGGCGCAAGCGCGCGGCAACCGCTTCGATGGCCGTTGGGCCGAATACACGCCGCCGCTGCCCAAGCAGACCGGCGTGCACGTACTGGACGACTACCCGCTGGCCACGCTGCGCGCGGCGATCGACTGGACGCCGTTCTTCGCCACCTGGGAGCTGGCCGGGCGCTACCCGGCGATCCTCGACGACGCCGTGGTCGGCGTCGAGGCCCACAAGCTCTACGCCGACGCCAATGCCATGCTGGATCGCATCATCGCCGAGCGCTGGCTCAGCGCGCGTGGCGTCTACGGTCTGTGGCCGGCCAATGCGGTGGGCGAGGATGTGGAAGTGTACGGCAGCGGCGCCGAAGGCCATGCCGGCCTGCTGGCCACGCTGTCTTTCCTGCGCCAGCAGGCGGACAAACCGCCCGGACGGCCGAATCTGTGTCTGGCCGATTTCATCGCGCCCAAGTCCAGCGGCAAGCGCGACACGCTCGGCGCCTTTGCGGTGACTGCCGGCATCGGCATCGAGCAGCATGTGGCCGCCTTTGAAGCCGCCCACGACGACTACAGCGCCATCCTGCTGAAGGCCCTGGCCGACCGCTTGGCCGAAGCCTTCGCCGAACATCTGCACCAGCGCATCCGACGCGAGTTCTGGGGCTACGCGCCGGAGGAATCACTGGACAACGAGGCACTGATCGACGAGCGCTATCGCGGCATCCGTCCGGCGCCGGGCTATCCCGCCTGCCCGGATCACAGCGAGAAGCGGGTGATCTTCGATCTGCTGCAGGCCGAGCAGAACGCCGGCATCCGACTGACCGAGAGTTTTGCCATGTACCCGGCTGCGGCGGTCAGCGGGCTGTACTTTGCCCACCCCGATGCGCAGTACTTTGTGGTCGGCCGAATCACGCGCGAACAGGTCGAGGACTACGCGCACCGCCGCGGACAGGCGCTGCACGAGGCCGAGCGCTGGCTGGCGCCGGTGCTGGATTACGATCCGGACGAGGGCTGAGGCGCACGCAAGCGGACGCGACTGTGCGCATCTGCACACCGACGCTTGCGTGTACGCGGCCAAGCGCTTGATTGGATGGACTTAAGGCGCTGGCACGAGCCCTGCATTCCACGCTGTGCGCCCGCTGCCCTGGAATCCAGATGGCCCTGACCGATCATGTGCATGAAGTCCGCCCGCTGCTGCGCAGCCTGGGCAACAGCCTGGGTTTTGCTCTCACAGCCGTGGTGATGCTGGCACTGGCGGTCGGTGTGCTTGCCAGCCTGTACACCGTGGTGCATCAGCTGTTGCTGACACCGCTGCCCTACGCGGCGCCAGAGCGGCTGGTGTACGTCGCGGGCACCGCGCCGGGATCGGAGTTGACCGGCGAGTTCGGGCTGTCGCGCGAGTTCACCGTGCACTATCGGGAGCGCTCGACACTGTTGGAGGACGTCGCCAGTTACAACAGTTTCACCAACACCGTGCGCGTGGGCGAGCGGGCTGAGCGACTGTGGATCTCCTCAGCCTCCGCACCAATGTTTGCCACGCTCGGCGTCGCGCCGGTGATGGGACGACTGCCGAGCCTGGAGGACCGCGAATTTGTGGTGCTGCTCAGTGACCGCATGTGGGCCGACTGGTTCGACCGCGATCCGGCGGTGATCGGCAGCACCGTTCAGCTCTTCGGCGCCGACCGGCAGGTCGTGGGCGTGATGCCACCGGATTTCCGCTTCCCGCAAGACAATGTCCTGCTGTGGATGAGCCGGCACACGGTGGCGGGCGACATCCGTGAGGTCGGCTCCTTCGACAACGGAATGGTCGCGCGATTAAAGCCCGGGGTCAGTGACGTCCAGTTGGCGGATGAACTGAGCGCACTGGCGCGAGAATTGCCCGCCCGCTTTGGCGGTTCGACCGCCTACGCCGACACCATCGCTAAGTTCCGTGCGGTCGTGCGCCCGCTGGACGTGCAATTGCTCGGCCCTTACTCACGGCCGCTGTGGTTGCTGCTCGGTGCTGCTGCACTGGTGTTGCTGATCGCGGGCGCGAATCTGGTGAACCTCTATCTGATCCGCGCCGAGAGTCGCCAGCGCGAACTCGGCGTGCGGCGCGCGCTTGGAGCGCAACGATTGCACCTGCTGCGCCTGCAGCTCGCGGAGGCCGCATTGATTGGCGGCGTCGCCGGCATCCTGGCGGCGGCGCTCGCGGCCGCCACGCTGCCGCTGCTGCTCAGCGTGGCGCCCGCCGAGATTCCTCGACTCGATCAGGTGCACGCCGACGGTCTTACGCTCGGCGTGGCCCTGGCCCTGGCCGTCGGCGCCAGCCTGCTGTGTGGGCTGCTGGCCGCATGGCGCGGCAGCGCGCCGGAACTGCAACGACTGCGTGACGGCGGACGCGGCATGACCGCCCGCCAGCAATGGTGGCGGCAAGGCCTGGTGGCCGGACAAAGCGCGCTGGCGTTGGTCCTGTTGATCGGTGCTGGCTTGCTGCTGCGCAGCGCAGAGGCCCTGCGCGAGGTGGATCCGGGCTACGACCCCAGCGACCTGTACACCTTCCAATTCGCCCCGGAACAGGCGGGCCTGCCGCGCGACGATGCCGCAGCGTGGGCGCGCTTTCACCAGCAATTTCTGCAACGCCTCGCCGCCCTGCCCGGCGTCGAGCGCGTTGGCCTGATCGAAAACGTTCCGCTTAACGAAGGAACGGCAACGATCAACGCGCGCAGCGACGAGATGGCCGTAGCGGCGGAATCCGGCGCCTTGCTCAACGTGACCTACACCGCAGGCGACTATTTCCGAGCCATGGATATTCGGATTCTCGCCGGACGCAGTTTCGAATCCGGCGATCACGAGGGCCGCGGCAGCGTACTGGTCAGTGCGCGCGCCGCCCGCTTGCTGTGGCCGGACAAAGATCCGGTCGGCCGGCGACTGCAGCGCGCGGGTCAGGCCCAATGGGACACGGTGGTCGGCGTGGTGGAGGACATCCAGCAATCCAATCTCACCGGCACGCCGGAACCCCTGATCTATCTGCCCTTGTTGGGACCGGATCCGGCGACCAGCGAGCCCCTTACATCGCCCGGCTATGTCGTCAAGAGCACACGCGCCGATCAGATTGCGGGCGATGTGCGCGCGCTGGTCCGGGAAGTCGCCCCGGAGGCACCGATCTATCGACAGTTCACGATGCAGCAGTTGGTCGATGACTCGATGGCACAACTCACCTTCACCCTGCTGACGCTGAGCATCGCTGCCGGCCTGGCGCTGGCGCTGGGCGCCATCGGCCTGTATGGCGTGTTGTCCTACGGCGTGGCCGAGCGTACGCGGGAAATCGGGGTGCGTATCGCGCTCGGCGCTCCGAAGTCGCGCGTGTTGCGCACGATCGTCGTGCAGGGATCGTGCCTGGTCGCGCTCGGGGTATTCGCCGGACTCGTGGTGGCGGCCGGAATGAGCCACGCGCTAAGCAGTCTGCTCTACGGCGTGCAGGGTATCGATGGCTACACCTATGGCGTGATGGCACTGGTCATGTTCATCGTCGGACTGCTTGCGAGCTATCTGCCAGCACGGCGCGCGGCGGCACTGAACCCGATACAGGCTTTGCGCCGCGAGTGATCAGGCGCGGGGCAGATGGGCACGCAAGACCCACAAGGCGTGCCCGGAGTCGCGGTACTTGCGTTCGAAAGGGCTCACCGGCGGCGCTGCCGGCGCCACGGCCTCGATCTCGGCCGCAATGCCGAGATCGGCCAGCGCCAACTGGAACTCCTGCATGTAAATCAGCCAGTTGCTGCGCAGCTCCAGGCGACGCGCCAGTGTCGGTAGCAACGAAAACAGCGGGTGTCCGTGCCAGCGCCGCTGCAAATGCCCGGGCTTGGGCCAGGGATTCGGGTACCACAGCAACAACTCGTCGAGCGTGATGCCGGCGGTCGCCAGCAAGCGCCAGTAGTCTTCCAGCGGCGCGCGCAGCAGCAGCACGCGTGGGTGCACCGTCTGCGCGAGCACATCGCTCTGCCGCCCACGCCGCAATCGCTCGGCCGATTGATCGACACCAATCACCAGCGCCTCGGGGCGGCGCTCCGCCAGCCACACAGAGCTGGCGCCGGTGCCGCAGCCTGCGTCCAGCAGCAGCGGAGCCGTCGGCCGTGCAGCCAACCAGCGCTCCGTGGCCGCAAACGCCTGCTGCCCGTGCACGCTCACCGGCTGCCGCCACGGCTGCGCGCGATGGCGGCGGCAGACCTCCAGCAGGCGCGGGTGTGGGCCGCTCTGCGAGCTGTGCACCGGGGCGGAGTTGGCGTACATGCGAGTTTACGTAGGGTTATGGTTATCATGCCGGCCCCAAGACTGCACTCGTGCGCATGCCTGGCGCCACTCGCTACACCGCCCTGCCCTCGCCGTTTCCGCTGCATCGCGGCGGCGAATTGCGTGAGGCCGTCATCGCCTATGAGACCTGGGGCACGCTGTCGCCGGCGCGCGACAACGCGATCCTGATCGTCACCGGCATGTCGCCCAGCGCGCATGCGGCGTCCAGTTCGGAAGACCCCTCACCCGGCTGGTGGGAGCCGATGATCGGTCGTGAGCGCACGCTGGACACCGAACGCTACTTCATCATCTGCGTCAATTCGCTGGGCAGCTGCAAGGGTTCCACCGGCCCTGCCTCGCCGCACCCGGACGACGGTCAGCCCTATCGACTGCGCTTTCCCTCGATCAGTATCGAGGACATCGCCGACGGCGCTGCTGCAGTGGCGCGCGATCTCGGTATCGAGCGCCTGCTGGCGGTAATCGGCCCCAGCATGGGCGGCATGACGGCACAGGCGATGGCATTGCGGCATCCCGCGCTGGTGCCGCATCTGATCGTGATGTCCTGCGCGGCCCGCTCCTCGGCCTTTGCGATTGCGCTTCGCTCGCTGCAGCGGCAGATCGTGCGTGCCGATCCGGCCTGGAACGGCGGCGAATACGCACACGCCATCGAGGTGGCCACCGGCATGGGGCTGGCGCGCAAGCTCGGCGTGGCGACCTACCGCTCACCGCAGGAATGGCGTGAGCGCTTCGGTCGCAACCGCCTGAGCGAGCGCAACGCGGACCCTTTCGCCAGCGAGTTCCAGATCGAGTCCTACCTCGACGCCCACGCCCGCCGCTGGGCCGGCGGCTTCGATCCCAACAGCTATCTGTACCTGTCGCGGGCAATGGACTGGTTCGATCTGACCGACTACGCCCCCAGCGTAGCGGCAGCCTGCCGACTGATGGCGGTGCGCCGCGCGCTGGTGATCGGCGTCGCCACCGACATCCTGTTCCCGGTCGAGCAGCAGGAAGAGATCGCCGAGGCACTCAGCGAAGCCGGCGCGCTGGTCGACTATCAGGCGCTGCCTTCGATCCAGGGACATGACGCCTTCCTGGTCGATATCCCGCGCTTCGCGCCGGTGATGGCACGCTTTCTGGACAGCCTGCACGAGGGGCTTGCATAGTCGCCGGACCCTGATCGCAGGAGGTCCCGATGCCTTTCGAGCACCTGAAGTCCATGCTGGGTGGCCGGCGTGATCGGCCCGATCCGCGCGATCTGTTCCACCTGCCCAAGCTCGGCCCGGCGGAGCTCCCGCCCGCGGTGGATCTGCGCGAGGGCTGCCCGCCGGTGTGGGACCAGGGCAAACTCGCAGCGTGCACCGCGCACGCCATTGCCGGGGCGATCGCCTACTCGCGGCGCAAACACGGGCAGACCCCAGACTTTACGCCGAGCCGCCTGTTCATCTACTACCACGAGCGTGCTGCGCGCGGCGACGAGGCGGTCGACAGCGGCGCCAGCACCCGCGACGGCATCAAGGTGGCACGCACGCTGGGTGCCCCGGACGAAACCCTCTGGCCCTACGACGCCACGCCGGCAAGCACGCCGGGCGGCGCCTTCCCGGCGGATTCCCGCGCCGCCCAGAAACCGCCGGCCGAGGTCTACGAAGCGGCCAGCGCGCACCAGGTGCGGCGCTTTCGGCGCTTGAAGAATGATCTGCTCACCATGAAATCCTGCCTCGCCGAAGGCTATCCGCACACGATCGGCATCGTCGTCTATCCCAGCTTCGTCGGCAGCGATGGCAAGCAGCAAACCGTCACACCCATGCCCGGACTCGATGAACAGCCGCTCGGCGAGCACGTGGTGCTGGCGGTAGGCTACGACGACGCGCGCCAGTGGCTGATCTGCCGCAATTCCTGGGGCAGCGCGCAAGGCGATGGCGGCTACTTCTACCTGCCCTACAAGTACGCCAGTTCGAAGCCGCGCATTGGCGATCTGTGGACGCTGATCACGGTCGAGAGCTGAGGCCAGTCTCAGAGCAGATCGGCTGTCTCCGGTCGCGGCTCCAGCCCGCCGAAGCCGGCATCGGCGCCCTCGACCTGCGGAAACACGATCTCGCTGCCGAGCGCCAGCACACCGGGACTGGGTTGCCGCAGCCCGGCCACCGCCAATTGCGCCATCGCCTCAAAATGCATGCTGCCGGCCCAGTAGGTGTAGCCCACCTCCACATGCGCGGCGCGCGCCTGGAACTCGATCGGCGTGGCGCACTCTGGGCAACGCGAGGTATAGAGGCGCATGGCTGGCGCGTAGGCGTCAGTCGCGCGCACCAACAGCGCGCCCTGCACGGCGGCGTGGCAGAACGGACATTCGAGCTGAGCGGGAAGCATGGTGGCGGCCCCATGAGGCGGATGGGTTCCATCATCCGCTGATCACGGGCGCCGGCTGTGACGGGTGACGCGCTTGCGCGCGGCCGTTCAGCTTGCCAACTGGTTCAGCGCCTAGGCGCCGCGGCCATTTCGCCAGGCTGGCGATAGCCCAGCAGCAGCGCCAGTATCAGCGCTATGCCGTAGGCCAGAAAGTCCGTGCCGCCCAGACGCGCGCGCGACACCGCAAAGGCCATGTCGGCGCCGATCATGCGGATGGCGTCGACCAGATCGAGACCCATCTGACCGGCGATGAAGCCGGCGGACATCAGGTAATTGGCGTGCGCCGCTGTCAGCGCCAGCAGCAGCACGCACCACAGGCTGCGCAATGCGCCGGGCGGATGGCGGTTGAAGCGCAGCACCGCCGCCAGCGCCACAGCAACGGCGGGGGCCATCCAGGCCGCTGGCGCGGCGCCGCCGAGGCCAGCAATCGACCACAGTGCACCGAGCGCGGTCGCGGCGAGCAGTGCCGCGAGCACGCCCAGGACTTCATTGATCCAATGCATGGGTACGGAGCGAGCCTCCAAAAAGGGTCTGAAACACGGCGCTCGCCGAAAGGCAGCTACGACGTCCGCCATGCCTCAAGCCGCGCGGTGCGTGGCCGGACTGGCGCCAAATCAACGATCATGAGCTTGAGCCGCGGCGGCGTTCGCCGCGGCCCGCAGATCGGCTGGGGGCGCCAAGGCCGCCTGGACGGCCGTGGCGCCGACGGGCTCAGTGACCGCCATCCAGTTCCTTCATGGCGCCGACCAGCGCCGCGGCGGCGGCCTGACCGTCCATGAACAGCATCCGCGTGTTGTCCTGGTAGAACAACGCATTCTCGATGCCAGCAAAGCCGGTGCCTTTGCCGCGCTTGATGACGATGACGTTCTTGCTGGCCGACACGTCCAGAATCGGCATGCCATAGATCGGGCTGGCCGGATCGGTTTTGGCCACCGGATTAACGACGTCGTTGGCGCCGATGACGATCGAAACGTCGGTATTCGGAAACTCCGGGTTGATATCGTCCATATCCGCAATCAAGTCGTAAGGGACGCCGGCCTCGGCCAACAACACATTCATGTGGCCCGGCATACGACCGGCCACCGGATGAATGGCGAAACGCACCTTGACGCCGCGCTTCATCAGCTGCTGCGTGAGCTCCCAAATTTTGTGCTGCGCCTGCGCCACCGCCATGCCATAACCCGGCACGATGACCACGCGCTCCGCATACGCCATCATCACCGCCGCATCCGAAGCTTCCACCGGTTTCTGGCTGCCGGTGATTTCCTGCGCAGCAGCGCCAGCACCGCCGAAATTGCTGAAAAGCACATTGCTGATCGGCCGATTCATCGCCTTGGCCATTAGCTGCGTCAGCAGCGTACCGGCCGCACCGACCACCATGCCGGCAATGATCAGCGCCGGGTTCTGCATGACGTAGCCCTCGAAGGCCACGGCCAAACCGGTGAAGGCGTTGTACAGCGAGATCACCACCGGCATGTCGGCACCGCCGATCGGCAGCGTCATGCTGACGCCGAGGACCAGACAGACGATGAAGAAGGCGATGATCAGGCGTGCATCCAGCTGATAAATGATCATCACGCCGAGCGCGATCGCAGCGACGAACAGCAGCAGATTGAAAGCTTGCTGACCGGGGAAGCGATAGACCTTGTCCATCCAGCCCTGCAGCTTGGCAAATGCAATCAGCGAGCCCGAAAAGCTGACCGCGCCGATCAGCGCACCGACCACCGCCAGCAGGGCCTTGGTGAATCCAAAACTCTCGGCGGCATGACTCATATCGGCCGCACCCACCGCGGCAGCCGCGATGGCCGCAGCCTTGAATAATTCCACCGCACCGATCGCTGCCGCCGAGCCGCCACCCATACCGTTGTACAAAGCCACCATCTGCGGCATATCGGTCATGGCGACGCGCTTGCCGGAGATCCAGGCCACCGAGGTACCGATGGCGATGGCGATGACGCACAGCACCAGATTCTCGGTGTGTACCACCATGCCGCCCGCCTGCGGCTCAAAGTAAAAGGCAAAGGTCGCCAGACTGGCGATGACCATGCCGATACCGGCCTGCACGATGCCCTGGCGCGCCGTTACCGGCGAACTCATGCGCTTCAGGCCAAAAATGAACATCACCGCCGCCAGGAAATAGCTGGCCTGGATCAAGGTTCCGAGATTCATCGATCAGGCCCCCTTCTTCTTGCTGGACTTGAACATCTCCAGCATGCGTTCGGTCACCACATACCCCCCGGCCGCATTCCCGGCCCCGAGCAACACACCCACAAATCCAATCGCCTTTTCCAGCGTCGTATCGGCGTGCGCCAGCACGATCATGGCACCCACCATGACGATGCCATGCACAAAATTCGATCCGCTCATCAGCGGCGTATGCAAAATCACCGGCACCCGCGCGATGATTTCATAGCCGGTGAAAGCGGCCAGCATGAATATGTAGAGAGCGATGAAGCCGTCGATCATGGCGTGAAGCTCCAGAAAAGCCGTTAAAAGTTAAAAGTTAAAAGTGAAACAGCATCAAAAGCGAAGCGTCCCACATTTACTTTTCACGTTTTACATTTCACTGCGCATCACGCCCTCCACCAGCTTGCGCGTGGCCTCGTGCACGATCTTGTCGTCGTGGGTGAGCGCGTTTCCGGCGATCAGTTCGTCGTTCCAGTCCAACGTGTAGGCGCCGGCCTTGACCGATAGACTGAGGAAATTCAATTGGTTGCGCGCATACATCTCGCTGGCGTGGATAGCGCCCATGCTGGCCAGGTTGAGCGGGCCGGCGTAGAGCACGCCGTCGATCAGGACTTGATGGCCGGGCTGAGTCAGCGCGCAGTTGCCGCCGGTTTCCGCTGCCAGATCGACCACTACCGCGCCGGGGCGCAGGTTCTTGGCCATGTCGGCGCTGATGATCTTCGGCGCCGGGCGGCCGGGAATGGCGGCCGTGGTGATCAGCACGTCGTAGTGCTTCAACTGCTCGCCCAGGCGGCGGCTCTGCTCGGCACGCTCCTCGGCCGTCAGCTCACGCGCGTAGCCGCCTTCGCCCTTGGCGGAAACGCCGAGGTCGAGGAACTTGGCGCCCAGCGATTCGATCTGTTCCTTGGTCTCTGGCCGCACGTCGAAGGCCTCAACCGCGGCGCCCAGACGGCGCGCGGTGGCGATTGCCTGCAGGCCGGCGACGCCGGCGCCGATGATCAGCACCTTGGCCGGGCGTACGGTGCCGGCGGCGGTGGTCAGCATCGGGAAAAACTTGCCGGACAACTCGGCCGCGATCAACGTGGCCTTGTAGCCGGCCATGCCGGCCTGCGAGGACAGCACGTCCATCGCCTGCGCGCGGGTGGTGCGCGGCAGCAGTTCCAGCGCGAAGCTGGTGATCTTGCGATCGCGCAGCGCCTGCACGCGTTCAGGCGCCAGATGCGGCTGCAGATAGCCCACCACGGTGGCCCCTGCGCGCAGATGGCTGATGTCCTCGACCGATAGCGGCTGTACGTGCAGCACGATGTCCGCACGCGCCAGGACCGCGGCACGGTCGGCCAGGAACTCGGTGTCGGCGTACAGGGAATCGGGCAGATTGGCGGCCTCGCCGAAGCCGGTCTGGCACAGCAGACTGGCGCCCAAGGCCTTGAGTTTCTTGGCAACTTCCGGCACCAGCGCACAACGGCGCTCGCCCGGCGCTTGCTCGCGCACCACCGCAATGGTCAATGCCATCCGTGTGACTCCCATCGATAGCCTGCTCAGGATTCGTTAATCCTAACAGCTGTCAGCCCTTCGGCGTGCGCGTCAAAGTTGCCCCGACGTGCGTGCCCGGAGCCGCACGCCGGGATGAGAGCTTGCCGGGAACTTCGCGCCCTTGCTGGGGCTAGACTCCCGCCTCCCGTCTACACGCTGCCATCCATGAGTCCCTCGCCCCTCGCTCCGCTGTTGCAACGATTGTCCACGCCCTCGCGCCTGCTGGGCGAACCAGCGCCCACCGAGGCGGAACTGGCGGCGCTGATCGAGGCAGCGGCGCGGGTGCCGGACCACGGTCGGCTCAAGCCCTGGCGCCTGATCCGCATTCAGGGCGCGGCGCGCATCGCGCTTGGGCAGGCGCTGGTGGCGGTGCGCGAGGCACGCGGCGAGACGCTGGAGCCCGCCGTGCGCGAGAAGGATCTGCAGCGCTTCAACCATGCGCCGCTGATCCTGGCGGTGGTGGCGCGGATCACACCGGGCCACAAGGTGCCGGCGGTCGAACAATTGCTGTCAGCCGGCGCGTTGGCGCAGAACCTGCTGATTGGCGCGCAGGCGCTGGGCTATGGCGCCCAGTGGCTGACCGGCTGGGCCGCCTACGATGCCGAGATCCTGCGCCTGCTGGGTCTGGTCGAGCACGAGCAGTTGGTTGCCTTCATCCACCTCGGTACGCCCCAGGCCGCCGTGCCCGATCGCGAGCGCCCGCGCCTGGCTGAACTGCTGAGCGATTGGACCGGGGTGAGCCGCCCGTGAGCGCGGCCGGCGCGCGCCTGTGTCTGGTGGACGCCAGCCTGTATATCTTTCGCGCCTGGCATTCGCTGCCGCCCGACTGGCGCGATGCCGAGGGTTGGCCCACGCATGCGGCCCAAGGTTATGCCAGCTTTCTGCTGCAGGTGATGGAGCAATTGCGACCACAGCAGATCGCGGTGTGCTTCGACGAAGCGCTCGGGCGCGGCTTCCGCCACGAGATCTATCCGGCCTACAAGGCCAATCGCGAGCGGCCCGATGAGGCGCTGTTGCGCCAGTTTGCGCATTGCCAGGCGATCACCCGGCATCTCGGCATCCCGGCGCTGGCGCATCCGCGCTTCGAGGCCGACGACCTGATCGGCTCGCTGGTGACGCAGGCGCGCGGCCAAGGCCAGCGCGTGCTGCTGCTGTCGGCCGACAAGGATCTGACCCAGTTGCTGCGCGCCGGCGATGAACAGTGGGACTTTGGCCGGGATCGACGCTACACGCCGGAGACCGTGGTCGAACGCTTTGGCGTGCGCCCGGAACAGATGGCGGACCTGCTGGCGCTGTCGGGCGATGCGATCGACAACATTCCCGGCGTGCACGGCGTTGGCCAACTGACCGCGGCCAAGCTGCTACGCCATTTTGGGTCGCTGGACGCGCTCTACCAGCGCCTCGGCGAGGTCGCCTTCCTGCGCATTCGCGGCGCCAAGGCGCTGCATGCGCGACTGCAGGAGCAACAGGCGCAGGCGAGGCTGTCGCTGCAGCTGACCACCATCGCCTGCGACGCGCCGATCCCGCCGCCGCCGGACCTTCAGCGCCGCCCGGCCGATCTGGCGGGCCTCAACGCCTTGTTCGATCAACTCGGCTTCGGCCCCTTCCTGCGTCGCCGCGCCGCGGCGCTCTAAGGAAGCGCTTGCCAAACATGAGTGCGTCGGACCCCGGGACCCGGGACCCGGGACCCGGAACCCGGGACTCGGACTCGGGTCCCGGTCCCGGTCCCCTGCCCCCTTCCCCTCGCCCCCGCTTTTGCCCACGCACTGCGCCACGCACTGCAACAGACCGGCCCGGCTATGATCGCGGCCTTTGTCGGCAGGAGCCCTTCGATGAGTGCATTGACGGCGGTGTCGCCCTTGGACGGGCGCTACGCGCGGCAGACCGAGGCCTTGCGGCCCATATTCAGCGAGTACGGTCTGATCCGCCGGCGCGTGCTGGTGGAACTGCGCTGGCTGGAGGCGCTGGCCGCAGAGCCGGCGATTGCCGAGGTGCCGGGCTTCTCGCCGGCGGCCATCGCGACGCTGCGCACCCTCGCCGAGCGCTTCGACGAGACGCAGGCAGCCGAGGTCAAGGCGATCGAAGCCACCACCAATCACGACGTCAAGGCGGTCGAGTACTGGATCAAGCGGCAATTCGCGGCGCATCCGGAGCTGGCGGCGGCGGGCGAGTTCGTGCATTTCGCCTGCACCAGCGAGGACATCAACAATCTGGCCTACGCGCTGATGCTGAAAGACGCGCGCGAATCGGTGCTGGTGGCGGCGTTGACGCGCGTGCTGGCGGCGCTGCGGCAACTGGCCGGCGACACCGCCGAGCTGCCGATGCTCTCGCGCACCCACGGGCAAACCGCCTCGCCCACCACGCTCGGCAAGGAGATCCGCAACGTCATCGCGCGCGTCGAGCGCCAGTTCCGGCAGATCGAGGCGCAGCCGCTGCTCGGCAAGATCAACGGCGCCGTCGGCAACTACAACGCCCATGTGGTCGCCTATCCCGAAGTCGACTGGCCGGCGTTGTCGCAGGCCTTCGTCGAATCGCTGGGGCTGGCGTTCAATCCGCTGACCACGCAAATCGAGCCGCACGATTTCGTCGCCGAACTGTGTGACAGCAGTCGGCGGCTGTGCACCATCCTGATCGATCTCTGCCGCGACATCTGGGGCTACGTCTCGCTGGGCTATTTCCGCCAGGCCAAGGTCGAGGGCGAGGTCGGTTCCTCGACCATGCCGCACAAGGTCAATCCGATCGATTTCGAGAACGCCGAGGGCAATTTCGGCCTCGCCGTCGCGTTGTTCGGGCATTTCTCCGAGAAGCTGCCGATCAGCCGCTGGCAGCGCGATCTGACCGACTCCACCGTGCTGCGCAGCCTGGGCAGCGCCTTTGGCTACCTGCTGATCGGCCTGCGCTCGCTGGAACGCGGCCTCGGCAAGCTGCGGCCCGACCCGGCGCGGCTGGCGGCGGATCTGGATCAGGCCTGGGAAGTGCTGGCCGAGGCGGTGCAGACGGTGATGCGCCGCCATGGTCTGCCGGAACCCTACGAACGCCTGAAGGCGCTGACCCGCGGCGCGCGCATCGACGCCGAGGCGCTGCAGCAGTTCATTGCGAGCCTGGAACTGCCGGAGGCGGTCAAGGCGCGACTGACGGCGCTGACGCCGGCGAGCTACACCGGCCTCGCCGCCACGCTGGCGCGCCAGCCGTGAGCGCGCCGATCGAAGTCCAGGGCAGCGCGCGCACGCCGCTCGGCATGTCGCCGGCGCGCTTTCTGCGCGAGTACTGGCAGAAGCAGCCGCTGCTGATCCGCCAGGCGTGGACGGATTTTGCCTGCCCGCTGACGCCCAACGATCTGGCCGGTCTGGCCTGCGAGGAAGACGCGCTGGCACGCATCGTGCGGCTGGACCGTCGCCGCGATCGCTGGCATCTGGAGACCGGCCCCTTCGCCGAGGACCGCTTTGCCAGCCTGCCGGCCCGCGACTGGACGCTGTTGGTGCAGGACGTGGATCGCTGGGACGCCGACGTGGCGCGTCTGCTCGATTTCGTGCACTTCCTGCCGCGCTGGCGCGTCGACGACGTCATGGTCAGCTACGCCGTGCCGGGTGGCTCGGTAGGCGCGCATGTGGATCAATATGATGTGTTTCTGGTCCAGGGCCTGGGCCAGCGGCGCTGGGCCATCGATGCGCGGCCGGGCGCGCCGCTGGACTTCCGCAGCGACGCGCCGATCAAGCTGCTCCAGCACTTCGAGGCCAGCCACGAATGGGTGCTGGACCCGGGCGATGTGCTCTACCTGCCGCCCGGGGTGCCGCACTACGGCCTGGCCGAGACTGAATGCCTCACCTTGTCGATCGGCATGCGCGCGCCGGGCGTGGGCGAGATGCTGGGCGCCTGGGCCCATGCGCGCATCGACCAACTGGACGATGCACTGCGCTACGCCGACCCGGATCTGAAGCCGGCCAGCGACCCCAATCTGCTCGACGCCGCCGCGCTGGCGCGCGTGCGCGCGGCGCTGACGCAGGCGCTGGCCGCGCCCGAGGACGAGTTGGCGGATTGGTTCGGGCGTTTCGTCAGCAGCTATCGCCGCGCCTTCATGCCGGCACGGCGGCGCTGCTCCGCCAGTCAGTGGCAGGCGCGCTGTCAGCAAGGCGCGACCCTGCAGATCGCCGATGGCATGCGCCTGTGCATGCGCCCGGCCGGCAGCGAGATGCGCGTCTACGGCGATGGCGATGCCTATGACCTGGATGCCAGCGCCTACGCGCTGATCGGTCGTCGCCTCAGTGCCGCCGACAACGACGCATTGTCGCCGCGCGCTCGCGCCCAGCTGCTGGAGCTGCTGCGGCGCGGCTGGCTGGCGCTGGTCCCATAAACGCCAAAGGCCCCGTGCCGGGGCCTTTGGTTGAGCGCAGACTCGCCTGCGATCAGCTGGAGCGACGCGTCAGCACCGTCGCGCCGATACCCAGCAGCGAGAGCACCAGCAAGCTCAGCGCGAACGGGCCCGGACCTGGGGCCGCCACCGGCGCCGTCGCCGCCACCGGGGTGCCCACGGCATTCAGCACGATCTGAAAGTTCGGGAAGCCGATCGCCGCCGTCGTGGTGGGCGCGGTAACGCCGCAATCCGGCGCCTGCAGATAGCTGGGGCCGGACTGACCCAGGTTGTTGGAGCCGATGAAGAAAGAGTTGCCGCCCGCGCTGCCATTCGGCGTAAACGCCTCGACCACCAGTTCCGCACCGGCCGGCAGACTGCCGGTCACCGGCACATTCAGCAGCGTACCGGACTGATCGGCGACGGTCACCGTGGCGCTGCCCACCTGCGTGCGCGTCCCAGCCGGGAAGGCGCCACCGACATTGGCGTACAGGCGCACCGTCAACGGCTGGCCCGGGCCACCGCCGGCCGGTCGGTTCCCCTGCACCAAGCCCGAGGAGGCGGTCTCGATACCGACGGTCACCGCGCAGACATCGAAGCCGGCCGGATAGCTGGCCAGCGAGTAGGCGCGGAAGTAGGAATTGTCCGTGTGAATGCCACCGGAATTGCAGCTGACGCTGTTCTGCGGAGTAATCGCATTGGACGTGGTCTGCTGCAGCTGCACCGGGCCGCAGGCGGTGCCGAAGGGCTGCTGTGGCGTCGCTTCTGCCTGCGCACCACTGCGGGACAGGCTGGCTGCCATCGCCGAGGAAGTGAACAAGCCGAGGGCGCCGAGCAAACACAAAGAACGTGCAATGGTCATCACATGAATCCGTCGTGGGGAACACGCGAAGATTGCCACAGCCGCATCCATTCAGCCAGCCTGAATTGCGCCCGCCTGCCGCGCCGCAGGCGGCGCAAGCGGTCGGCGCTCGTTCTCGCTCGCGTGCGATTCAGCCGCCGTCGCAGCCTCGATGCGCGTTCAGAGCATCCTTGACTTGCTCACTCGCACGAGTGCGGTAACACTCGGGGGATTCGCCGGAGGAGACCCGCCATGAACGAAACGACTGAACGCCCGGCCGACGCGGCCGCGGCTGCCGACGCCGGTCCGCGCCTCGACCAGAGCGCGGCCAAGAACCTGTACTTCGGCGAGATCCTGGAAGAAAACCTCTTCCCCTACCCGCAGATGCGCGAGCGGGATCGCGAACTGCTGGGCATGATGACCGACTCGATCGACGACTTTCTGTCGCCGCTGCATGCCGATCTCAAGCGCTGGGACAAGGACGCGCACCAGCCTGCCGAGTTCATCCAGTCGCTGCGCGACATGGGCTTGTTCGGGCTGATCATTCCGGAGGAACACGGCGGCCTCGGACTGTCGAACGCCGGTTACGCGCGCGTGCTCTCGCAAACCTCCCGGCACGACAGTTCGGTGTCGCTCACCGTCGGCGCACATTCCTCGATCGGCATGAAGGGCATCCTGCTGTCCGGCAGCGAGGAGCAGAAGGCGCGCTATCTGCCGCGTCTGGCCAGTGGCGAAATGATCGCGGCCTTTTGCTTGACCGAGTCCGGCGCCGGTTCCGATGCCGCCTCGATCCGCACCACCGCCAGGAAGAACGCGGACGGCAGCTACACTCTCAACGGCGAGAAGATCTGGATCACCAACGGCGGCATAGCCGACCTGTACACGGTGTTCGCACGCACCGACTCGCCCGAGGGCAAGATCACCGCTTTCATCGTCGAGGCCGCCTGGCCCGGCGTCAGCCACGGTCCGCACGAGGACAAGATGGGCATCCGCGCGTCCTCGACGACGACGGTGGCCTTCCAGGACGTGCGCGTGCCGGCCGAGAACGTGCTCGGTGGCGAGGGCAAGGGCTTCAAGGTCGCCATGGGCATCTTGAACAACGGGCGTACCGGCCTCGGCGGCGGCGCCGTCGGCGGCATGAAAACGCTGCTGCGCCTCGCGATCGCCCAGGCCAATGATCGCAAGCAGTTTGGCAAGCCGATTGCAGAGTTCGGTCTGGTGCGCGAGAAGATCGCGCAAATGACGCTGGACTGCTTCGCCGCCGAGAGCACTGTGTGGATGGTGGCGCACTACATCGACTCCGGCTGCGAGGACTACTCGCTGGAAGCCGCGATCAGCAAGGTCTACGCCTCCGAAGCGATCCAGCGCTGCGCATACGAGGCGCTGCAGATCGCCGCCGGCAATGGCTTCATGAAGGAGTTCCCGTACGAGCAGGTGGCGCGCGACAGCCGCATCCTGTCGATCTTCGAGGGCACCAACGAGATTCTGCGCCTGTACATCGCGCTGTCCGGACTCAAGGACGTCGGCACCTCGCTGGCCGAGCTGAAGCATGCGGTCGGCGCGATTTTCAACAATCCGATCAAGGGCTTCGGCGTGCTGTCCGGCTACGCCGGCAAGCGCTTGCGCGAGTCCACCGGGCTCGGCACCGACAAGATTCTGTCCAAGCTCGATCCGCGCCTCGGCAAGGCCGTGGACGTCTACGAGAAATACGTAGTGGAGCTGTCCAAAGCCGCCGACGCGCTGCTGCGCCTGCATGGCAAAGGCATCGCCGACGAGCAGTATCAGCTCAAGCGACTGGCCGATGTCACCATCGATCTGTTTGTCGGGCTGTGCGTGCTTTCGCGCGCCGATGCGCTGGCGCGCAGCGATGCCCGCCACGGTGCCCAAGCGATCAACATCGCCACTTTGTTTGCCCAGCAGGCCAAGCGCCGCATGGCGGGCAATATCCGCGCGCTGGCACGCAACGAGGACAGCGAGCGCGACGCGCTGGCGGGCTACATGCTGGGCAACGGCCAGTATCCCTGGGACGTCATCTGAGGCCGCGGGCGGCGCTGGACTAAGGTCTGGTCGTGGACGATGCTTAGGGCTTCGTCCACCCAGGTTCGACTGATGCGCGCCGTCCCGTTTGCCTTGCTGTTGCTTACCAGCGCCGCCGGCGCGGCCAGCCTCGGAGGCGATTATCAGATCGAGGGTCGCAATCCGGATGGCAGCACCTATCAAGGCACGCTGAGCATGGCGCCGGCCGGGCGCGCCTGGCGCCTGGTGTGGGATGCAGGTGCAAAGACCGGCGGGATCGGGCTGGCCCTGGACGATGCGCTGGTGGTGGCGATCGGTGACGGCGACTGCGCGCTGGCTGCCTATCTCAAGAATCGCGGCGGACTGAATGGCATCTGGACGCTGCCGGGTGGCGGCGCTGTCGGCACCGAGCGGCTGCGCGCCAAAGCCGACCCGCCACAAGGCCTGGCCGGCGATTACTCGGTCTTTGGCGTCAGCCCCGAGGGCAAGCCCTACGAGGACGAGCTCAAGCTGGAGGCACGCGGCGATCACTGGCTGGCGCAGTGGCAGACCGAGCGGACCGATGCGGGCTACGGCATCGAGCGCGGTCAGCGGCTCGCCGTCACCTGGGGCGCGCCCGATTGCGGAATCGCGATGTATCGAATCGATGCTGACGGCAGTCTGGTCGGCATCTGGCAGTTGCCCGGTTCGGATGCCATCGGCACCGAAACGGCGCGCCGTTGATCGGCCCCATTGAACGAACGGAGACGCGGATGTCGACGAAGACGCTGAACCCGCTGGATGCCTCCTGGCTGATGGTCGAATCGCGCGACACCCCGATGCATGTCGGCGGCCTGCTGCGCTTCTCTCTGCCCGATGACGCCGGCCCGGACTTCTTCCGCAAGCTGATGGCGGAGTTCCGCAGCACCGTGAAGTTCGCCAGTCCGTGGAATCAGCGCCTGCGCGCGCCGTCCTTGAAGGGCTTGATGCCGGTCTGGGAAATCGAAGACCAGATCGACCTCGAACACCATGTGCGCCATTCGGCGCTGCCGCAACCCGGTGGCGAGCGCGAACTCGGTCAGCTGATCGCGCGTCTGCACAGCCAACCGCTCGATCTGGCCCGCCCACCCTGGGAGTGCGAGATCATCGAAGGCTTGGCGGATCAACAATTTGCCTTGTACGTGAAGATGCATCACGCGCTGATCGACGGCATCGGCGGCATCAAGTTGCTGGAAAAAGCGATGTCGCCCGACATCAAAGCGAGCCGCAAGCTGCCAGCCTTCTGGGCGGTGGGCACCGGCAGCGAGGGCAAGCGCACGCGCGTGCGCGCGCCGGCGCCCACGCCCGCCGAGGTGATCGGCAGCGTGGCGACGCTGGTGAAGGGGCAGATCGGCTCGCTGCCAGACATCGCGCGCGCCTTCGGTTCGATGATCGGCGCGCTGCGCAACAAAGAAGACACGCTGCAGATCCCTTTCGACACGCCTACCTCGATCATCAACGGCCGCATCCATGGCCCGCGCCGCTTCGCCACCCAGCGCTTCGAACTGGCGCGCCTGAAAAAGCTGGCCGAAGTCTCCGGCAGCACCTTGAACGACATCGTGCTCGCCCTCTGCGGTGGCGCGCTGCGGCGCTTCCTGGTCGAACTCGGCGAACTGCCGGACAAGCCGCTGACCGCCGGCATTCCGGTCTCGGTGCGTCCCAAGGATGACGAGGGCACCGGCAATGCCATCACCTTCATCATCTCGACGCTGGGCACCGACATCGACGATCCGCGCGAACGTCTGGAGGCGATCACCGCGTCCACCCGGCGCGCCAAGGCGCATGTGCAGAGCCTGCCCAAGCGCGCGATGACGCAGTACACCATGCTGCTGATGGCGCCCTACATGCTGTCCTTGCTGACCGGCGTCGGCGGGCGCACGCGGCCGATGTTCAACATCACCATTTCCAATGTGCCGGGACCGGACAAGCCGCTGTACTTCCGCGGCGCCCGCCTGGAAGCCGCCTATCCGGTGTCATTGGTGACCCACGGCCAGGCGCTGAACATCACCTGCCAGAGCTACGCCGGCCACCTCGCCTTCGGCTTCACCGGCTGCCGCGACACCCTGCCGCACATGCAGCGCCTCGCCACCTACACCGGCCGCGCGCTGGAGGAACTGGAGTCGCTGCTGCTGGCGCCCGCCGCCAAACCCGCGCGCCCATCGCGCGCCAAAGCCGCGAGCAAAACCCCCGAACCGGCCGCCCAGCCCGATCCCACGCCCGCCGAGACCCCCAAGGCGTCCAAGCGCGCAGCCAAAACGGTCCGGACGAGCGCCGCCGCCAGCAAACCCGGTCGAGGCCGGGGCACGCGCGCGTAGGCGCCGCGCCGACCCGAGGGCCGCAAGCGACACGACAGTCGGGCGCCGAGTGAGGCCCCTGGCGGTCGATCGCTGCATTTGCGGGCCGCAATTCGAGAATCCTTGCAGCGCTGGGATTCTCCGGCTACGAATGCTCAACCGTATATCCGTCGCGTATCCACAAGGACATTGTCCGATGACGACCGCCAAGGTATTTCAGTCGGGCAACAGTCAGGCGGTGCGGCTACCGAAGGAATTCCGTTTCAGCACCAGTGAGGTAGAGATCTACCGCCGCGGCAATGAAGTGGTGCTGCGCGAAAAGGCCCAGTCTCTCGGGCAACTCTTGGAGGGGCTGCCGCCCTGGCCCGACGACATCCTGGTACCGGAGGATGCGCCGCCGCAGGAACGGGAAGCGGTGTGAAGGCGCTGCGTTTCCTGCTCAACACCAGGATCCGCGCGTTGGCATCGCCCAGCGCTCGGGAACTGCACGCGGCCTTGGATTTATCGACGCCACACCCGCAGTCGGTGCCAGCCGCGCAGCCGCCAGCCGGCGCCGTCGTCGGCACGCAGGATCGCGTCGCCGGGGCGCAGGCCTTCGCTCCAGGCACGTGCGAGGCGGCGCGGGTCGCGCAGGTCGCGCCAGATCGGTCCTGGCGAGGCGACCGACGCCAAGGCCTGCAGCAGCGGGTCGCTGCTATCCCATTGATGCGGCGGCAGGCTCGGCAGATCTCCACGCTGGCCGTAGCCCCAACACCACAGCGTGTTCCAGGACGGCAGTCCGCGCAGCTCGCGCTGCTGATTGCCGGGCTGCTGCGCCAGCAGCATCTGCCACTCGTTGATACGCCGTTGCCAACTGCCATTGGCCGGCAGCCCCACGCGCAGATCGCAGCCCAGCAGTTGGTCGGGCGCCGGGGTGACGGGGTCCGGCAGGTCCGCCGGGCAGCGCAGCAGCGCGCGGCCGCCGCGCACCGCCTGCAGTTCGATGCCCTCCTCCGCCAGCCAGGGGCGCAGCGCCTCGAACAGCGGCGCGCAATCGGCCTCGCCGTGATCCACCGCGCAGGCCAGCAGCCGTGCGCCGTTCATGTCCGGCCGCGCATGCACCAAATCGGCGATCAGCCACGGCGCCTCGCCGTGCGCCTCGGCGCACAGCGCGGCCCATGGGATGCGCCCGCGCACGCCGGCCGCCTGCAAGGCCGCATCCAGTCCGGGCGCGACCATCGGCAGCCGATCGGCGCGCGCCAGCAGGCGCGACCAGCCGGGCAGTTCCAACGCGTCCACGGCTTTTGCGGCGGGCAGCAGCCAGAGTTCCATGTCAGCCTCGTGCCACCGCAGCGATGTGGCGCGAGAGCAGCGGCAGGCCATCCAGGATCGCCGCCGGCCCCGGCTGCAGGATCACCGCACTCTTGATCTCGTGCAGCGCGCCGCGTTGCACCGCCGGGATCGCTGCCCAGCCCGGCCGCGCCTGCACCCGCGCCGGCTGGAACTTCTTGCCGCACCAGGAGCCGAGGATCAGCTCCGGCGCCGCGGCAATCACCTCGTTCGGATCGGCCAGAATGCGATCGCGCGCCAGCGCGGCCGCCGCGCGCGCCGGAAACACGTCCTCGCCGCCGGCGATGCGGATCAGCTCGCAGACCCAGCGAATGCCGCTGATCAGCGGCTCATCCCATTCCTCGAAGTACACGCGCGGCCGCCGCGGCAGCTCGGCTGCCAGTGCCTGCGCCTGCGCGATCGCCGCCCGCATGGTGTCGACCAGCGCCTCGGCGCGCACCTGCGCACCCACCATGGCGCCGAGGCGCAGCGTGTACGCGAGGATGCCCTCGACCGAGCGATGGTTGCTGATCCACACCTCGACGCCAGCCCGGATCAGCTCGCGCGCGATGTCGGCCTGAATATCCGAGAAGCCGATCGCCAGATCCGGCTGCAGCGCCAGAATGCGGTCGATGCGCGCGCTGGTGAAGGCCGACACCTTGGGCTTCTCGCGCCGCGCCTCGGGCGGGCGCACGGTGAAGCCGGAAATGCCGACGATGCGCGCCTGCTCGCCGAGGCGATACAGCACCTCGGTGGGTTCCTCGGTCAGACAGACGATGCGCTGCGGGTAAGAATCGCCCACGTCAGGGATACAGCGCGCGCTTGCGCCACTCGCCGTCGATCAGCTCGTAACGCAGGCGATCGTGCAGTCGGTACTCCTGGCCGTACCAGAACTCGATCATGTCCGGCACCACGCGGAAGCCGGACCAGTGCGGCGGGCGCGGCACGTCCTGACCCTCGAAGCGGGTCTCGAACTCGCGCACGCGCTGCATCAACTCGTCGCGGCTCTGCAGCGTTTGCGACTGCCGCGAGGCCCAGGCGCCGATCTGCGACAGGCGCGGGCGCTGGGCGAAATAGGCATCGGCCTCGCAGTGGGTGACCGGCTCGGCTACGCCCTCGATCTTCACCTGCACCTGGCGATCCAGCGTCTTCCACAGGAACAACAGCGCGCACTGCGGATGGGCCAGCAGCTGACGCCCCTTGTTGCTCTCGTAGTTGGTGTAGAAGACGAAGCCGCGACCATCCAGCTCCTTCAGCAGCACGGTGCGCGCCGACACGCGGCCCTGGCCATCGGCGCTGGCGAGGGTCATCGCAGTGGGCTCAGGGTCGCCCGCCAGACGCGCGCGCTCCTGCAACTCTCGAAAGTGCGTACAGGCTTCAAACAACAGGCTCATGGCGACCACTTCCAACGGGGTTTGAGAATGGGGATCGGCGTTGCGACGGGCGACGGTGGCGAGCACCGTCAGGCCGCCAGCACCTGCGCGTAACCGCTCCGGTAATCAGCATACAAAGGACGCCAACCCAACGATCGGGCCAGATCATTGCAGAGGCGCTTGCCGCTGACTTGATCGGGATCACCCTGACGCGGCGGTCGCGGCACGCCGAGGCGATCCGCCAGCCAGTCGAGCACCTCGCCTTCCGGACTGGGCGCGTCGTCGGTGGCGATCAGCATCGGCGGTGCCTGCTCACGGCGGACCAGCAGCGCCAGCAGGCGGGCGGCATCGCTCAGATGAATGCGGTTGGTCCAATGGGTGCCGGCGGCGATGGCGCTGCCGGCGCGCGCACGCCGCAGCATCCACAAGCGCCCCGGGCCGTACAGCCCGGCGCAGCGCAGCACGCGGGTATCGGCCACCTGCGCGGCCGCGGCGCGCTCGGCCTCCAGCAGCACGGCACCGTTCCACGGCGGCGACTGCGGCGGGCTGTGCTCATCGACACGCTGCCCCTGATCCTGCCCGTACACGGCGGTGCTGGACACGTACACCAGGCGCAGCGACGGCGCCGGCGCCGGCAAGGCCGCCAGCAAGCGCGGCAAGGCCTCCACGTACACGGCGCGATAGGCCGATTCCAGGCGCTCGCCGGCCGTCGGCATGTAGACCACGGTGTCGATGCCGCTCGGCAACGCGGCGTATCCGGCCCCGGTCAGCAGATCAGCGGCAATCGCGCGCAAACCCGGCGGCAGTCCCTCGGCGCGGCGGCGCAGGCCATAGACCTCGGCGCCCGCCAACTCGCCCGCCAGGGCCACGCCCAGATCGCCGCAGCCGGCGATCAGCACCCGGCGTGCGCGATCCGCCGTCACGGCTCAGGCCGCCAGCGGGGTGGGCGTCGTGGTGGCCGCCGGGCGACGGCGCGAAATCCAGCGCAGCCACAGCAGCCATACCACCAGGGCGTCGATAATGATCAGCGCCTGCCACAAGTAGAGGTGGAACCACTCGAACCAGACCATGCTCCACTGGCCCATGTAAAACAGGCTGATGATGCGCACCAGATTGAGCAGCTGGATGGCGATGAAACCGGCGCAGAAGCCGACCAGCTTCTGCTTCCAGGTGGACGGAAACGCCGCCAGCGCCGCGATCAGAATGATCACCGCCTCGATGCCGTTGCAACCACGCTCGATCGACACCGCAAAGCCATTCGCGGTGCTCTGGATGATCTTGCCGTAGCTGTGCACCTCGCTGTCGAACAGCTTGATCAGCCAGGCGCTGATTTGCGCCAGCGCATCGGTGAACGGAATGACGAACCAGGTTTCGCCGAAGTGCGAAATCTCGAAGGCAAACAGGCCACCGAGGACGCCGAGAAAGATCAGGAAGAAACGCAGCATGCGCCAAGCTGAGCAGCAAAAGAGCGCGCGAGTCTACCCGATGGAGTGTGAAGACTGGCACGACAGACTGCCGCCGCCACGGTGTCCTCAGCGCGCTGGATCCGTGAAGCGCAACTGCCCCTCGGTGCCGGCCTGCAGCACCTGCTGCTGGGGCTGGTACCACACCACGAGTACATCTCCGAACGCCGTCGGAAGACGCAAGCTGAGGCCGGACATCACCCGGCCGGCGCTGGCTTCCGCGCGCACCTCGCTGATGATCGCGTGATGGTGCGCCGTCGGCGCCACCAGCGCCTCCATCGTCCACGTCTGCAAGGACTGCCGCAGATCCTCGGCCGCCGGCCACTGCCAGTGCGTCACGGTCAAACGCTGGCCATCAGCGTCCTTGACGACGGTGTCCTTCTGCAAGCGCAACACACCATCGTGATACCAATCGGCAAATGCTTCCGGCGGCATGGCCGCCGCTGCCAGCAGGAACTCCGACGCTGGCTGCTCAGGCGCCAGAGCCTGCGCCAATGCCGGGATCAGGTCCACGTACAGGCTTAGCTGCACATGCTGCCGGTCACGCAGCACCAAAGTCGCTCGATTCGCCTGCAGCTCATGCGCCCCGAGCGCCGCGGGCCAACCCAGCAGTAGCCACAGCATCCATCCTCGGCACAGGTTGTTCATCGGCAGTAGGAGACCGATGGCTGCGTGGCGGCACCCTGAGTGTCAGTAAACTGGAAGCTCCAACATGCCGACTTGCCGCTGTTCTGTGGCTGGGTCAGCAAGGCCATCAGTGCAGCGCCGCTGAGCGCTTTGTAGCGGATCCGATAGCTGCCCGGCGTGTATGGATAGCTGGTCGTGCCGCCGCTGGTGGTTGTGAAGTTGCGCGCACTGCTGAACTCGAGCACCTGATAGCCGTCACTGCTGTCGGTGCGCAGGCTCATATTGGACACCGTGAACGGCGTCACCGGTGGCTGCCGGATCGGCGAGAATTTGCTGGCCTGATTGGCCAGATCCGGGCTCGGCACGCCGTAGAAGCAGGACAGCACGTACGGCGACACCTCAGTGACGTGGTAGGCATATGCGCTCGGCGCGTTCGGCCCGGGCGAGGTGTTGCCCCCACAGATCGCATCGCGGGTAGCGGGTGTTCCATCCGGATTGTTGTAACCGAAGATCGCATAGCCATCGAGCGCCCAGCCCACCGGATGCGTATCCCAGTAGCTGGCCGCCCGCCCCGCCATCAGACAGGTGGGCGCAGCGTGGTAATGGTAGTCGTCGGCCCGACCAGCGTGGCCGTTACAGACATCCAGTTCGCCCAAGGCCTTGGTATCGCCATTTTGACAGCCGCCCTGCTTGCAGGGGTTGAAGATGGGCACGCCATTGACGGCGACACCGATCGGGCCATCGACGGCGCTGACTGGCGCGCTTGCCGGAATTGGCTGCAGGGGAATCTTCCAGGCATTGGCGCCGCGGAAGTTTTGCCCGATCGGCACCTGCAGATTGGTGCCGACGATGCCATCCATCATCGCGTGGGTGGGCAGGCCATCGGAGCCCACGTAGGCGTAGCTCGCATCGCAATTGACCGCCGGCCGTCCGCTGGTGGAGCCGTTGGTGGAGTTGCGCACGTTCAGACACGCCGTCGCCGATCCGCTGGGGTTGGCCGCCCGGGTGACCGACAGACTCAAGGACGCACTGCCCAAAGTCAGCGGCGCGATCGCGGCCTGGACCGCCGCACCACTGATTTGATCCGGCGGCAAACTGAGGCTCGCGTCACCGGACAGCGCGTACAGCGTGAAGGTGTAGATCTTTGCACCAGGTCCCTGTGAACACGGCGCCTGATAGCCGGGCACCGGTCCATCACTGCCTATACCCAGACTGCCGATGCCGTAGCTGTCCCTGGCCAGTGCCGTGCGCCCAGCCGGGATGTTGTACAGCACCCAGTTCCACTTGGTGCTGCCATCCCCAGGCAAGGTGGTCATCAAGAGGGCGTAGGCCCGAGTGCCGGCGGGCGGGTCGGACCAGCTCAATGCCGGCGTCGACCCCATACCGTCGCAGGTGTAGTCCACCGGCAGCACACCGCCGTTGGCGGCTACTGGCGTGCTCAGTGCAAAGGCTGCTGCGCCGCCAGCGGCCGGCGTCACGCTGACCGGCAACGAGGCCGGGCCGGCTCCCTGCGCATTGCTGGCAGACACGCTGCAGCTGTAGACGCTGCCATTGTTCATCCCGGTCACCAGCAGTGGGCTGCTCGGCCCCGTCGCACTGCGTTCGGGCATGCCTGAGGCACTGCAGCGCACCAGGTAACTGGTCACCGGAGAACCGCCGGTGTTCGCGGGGGGCGCAAAGCTCAGGGTAGCGCTGCCATTTCCGGGCGTCGCACTGAGCGCAGTGGGAGCGTCGGGCACGCTGAGTACATTGCCGAACTGCACTCGCGAGATGGCCTTTGCGGATTCCCCGGGCAGGGTGATGGTGCCGTGGCTGTTGTCGCTGAACGTCATCGTGACCGTACCGGCGCTGCCAGCGGACTGCGCCGGCACATGCGGTTGACCAAAGGCGGTGCCGCCTCGGTAGGTTTCCAGCGTGCCGCTGAAGCTGCTGCCGGTGAGCGCACCGACAGCCAGGTACCACTGCGCGGCGCCGTTGGGCAGATAACCGTAGAAGGTCATCACCACGGTGCCGTCCTGCACCTCGATTTGCAGACCGCGGCCGGGCTGACCGGTGTTCTCGGCGTCGATGATCCACAAGCCGACGTCTGGGCTTACCGCGTGCGCAGGGGCGCCCGAGAGGCCAGCAACCAGTGCGGGGATCAGGAGCAGACGGTAGTCCATACGCATTCCTCGGTTGCAACTCATGGCAGGCGGTAGCTGTAGGCGGTACTGCCGCTGACGCGGCCGGGCCCTTCGTCAGCCGGCAACCAAGTGCGCACGTAGTCCACCTGCACACCATCGGGCGCCACCCGCACCCGCGCATATCCGCTGTTGGGAAACTTGTCGCCGCTGGCGTAGGCGTCGGCGTTGAACAGGGAGTAATTCGGATCGGCCGGTTCGGGCATCGATTGATAGGTCACGCCGTCCAGCGTTTGGCGCACGAAAATGTGATCGTGACCCTGGAAGAAGATGGTGACGCCGTTTTCGACCATCAGCCGGTGAATCGGCGCCTCCCACCCGGGCCGGTTGCTGGCAAAGCCGCTGGTGGTACCGTTGTTGTTGAGTCCCCCCCACACGTAGCGGGTGGCGACATCGGTACCGCCGCGACCGGTGCCGAGTACATGGTGGGCGAACACAAACTTGTAGCGCGCGTGGCTTTGCGCCAGCGTGGACTGCAGCCAGCGATACTGCGCCTCGCCGTGCGTGACATCCCACAGATCACTGCGCTTGGGTCCGCCGCCGTAGGGTTCGTCCACGCAGATGGTCGAAGCCCAGTAGGGGTCGAGCACGACAAACAGGGCGTCGCCCCAGGTCCACGCGTAGTAGTTGCGGAGATATCCGATGTGCGCCAGTTGCTCGCCATTGCCGCTGTAAAAGCCGTCCGGCGCCGGCTGTGCGTAGAAGCGGTTGCGCGCGGTTTGCGCCCATACCGCGATGTTGTTGGGGGTGCCGTCGTAGAGATACCGTGCGGCTTGCTCGTGGTTGCCGTTGACCAGGTAGATCGGCGCACTGCGGCCGATCAGGCCGAGCCAGGGACGCTGCAAGGCGTATCGATCGCTGACCAGGCTTGGGTTGATCTGGGCGGGATCGATGGTGTCCACACTGAAGTCGTCGCCCAGCATCAGCATGAAGTCCGGCTGGTCCGCCGCAGCGGTCTGCAGCGTGCGCTGATACAAGGTGGCGTCGAACTGCGCCCGCGCGCGCTCGGGATGCGAATCGCCCTGAACAATGAACGTAAAAGCGCTGCCGGGTGCGCGCGCCGTCATGAAGCTGGCCTCGGGGACGTAGCCGACGCTGCCGTCGGCGCCTCGATACTCCAGCCGATACCAATACCGGGTGTTCGGCTGCAGACCGTCGATGCGCAGATCCAAGGCCTGGCCGGCGGCCAAGGTCGACGCCGGCGTGCGCTGTTGGTACACGCCGGGCGCCTTGCCCACCAGCAGCGCCACCGTGCCAGACTGACCCGGTGCGTAGACATTGGCGTGGATGGAATTCGACGTCGGAGCGCCCAGCACGACATTGCCGGCAAAGCTGCTGGGCGGCAGCTCTGGCGGTGCCGGGATGCGCAGCTTGCACAACAGCGTGTTGTCCAGCCGCAGATCCGCGCTCCATACCAGTCGCGCACGGCTGTCCCAAGCAATGTCGAAATAGCCCTCTTTGACGCCCACCTCGGCCTCGGTGTAGGTACGCACCGGCGTCCAGCTGCTGACGTCGTAACCGGGCAGCTTCCAGCCAGTTGGTTCCGGCAGGACTTGCGACTGGCAGCTCGCCAGTGGATTGGGATCGTGCTCGCAAGCGGGATTGAGCGGCGCCTTGTGGATGACCTGACAGCGCATCTCGGTGCCCGAAACGGCGACACGTGCGCCGCTGCTGACATCGGTCAGCTGGAAGATGAAACCGCCGTCGCCGATTTGTTGGTTCGGCGCGCCGATGTACTCCAGACCGCTGTCGTCCTGCTTGTAGTCCTTGAGCACCAGGTTCAGCTCCAGCGGATAGCTGGCATCAAACAGCCAGGTTTCCGAATTGAAAGAGCGCTCAGTGGTGATCGGGACGTGGTCCTCGCCGATCAAGGCTTCACCCTGATAGGCGGCAAACCAGTTGTCGGCCCAAGCCTCCAGCTTCAGCTGTGCGCGCGGCGCAGCGCTGGCCAAAACGACCTTGCTGATGGCGCGCGCAGGCTCACCAGGCAGCGTGACGCTGCCGTGAGTGCTATCGCTGAAGCTCAGAGTCAGGCTGCCTGCTGCCGGGCCGGCATGGGCCGCAACCACCGCGGCGCCGAAGGCGGTGCCGCCCTCGTAGCTCGCCAACGTGCCTTGAAAGACGCCCCCTTCGAAGGGACCGGCGGCCAGATACCATTGGGCGCTGCCATCGGCGCGGTAACCATAGACGGTCGCCACCAGCAGTTGGTTGCGCGCGTCGATCTGGATGCCGCGGCCGGGTCGCCCATCGGCTTCGGCATCGATCACCCACAAGCCTGACTGCGGCGTGGCCGCCGCGAGCGCGGTGGCCCACAGCCACAGTCCGCAGAGGCCTGCCATCGGGACTGAGCGCATACGCCGCATCGCAAGCTCCTCAGTTTCCGGGTGCCGACAGGGTCCAACGATCGTCGACCTGACCGTTGCGGCGGGTGGCATTCTCGTTGCGCGGCAGCCAGGCACGCACGTACTCGCCGGTGACGGCGCTGGGCGTCACCCGGATGCGCACATGCCCCGAACTGCTGAGGATCGTGCCACTGGTGTAGTGATAGTCCTCGGCCAGACTGGCCCCGCTCTGGAAGTTGCGCGCACTAGGCTGCGGCACTTCGAGATAGACAATCCCGTCGAGCATCTGCCGGGCATACAGATGGTCGTGGCCGTGCAGCACTGCGCTGACCCCGTATTGCAGCAACAGCGCATGAATCGGACGAGCCCAGCCGGGGCGGTGGGCGGCAAAGCCGTCGCTGCCGTCGGCATTGCGACCGCCCCACTCGTAGTAGGGCGCCGCCTCGATGCCGCCGCGCATCTGTCCATCCAGACCGCCGACCAGATTGTGCAGGAACACGAACTTGAAGCGCGCGCTGCTGCCGGCCAAGGTCTGCTCCAGCCATCGATACTGGCGCTCGCCCAGCGTCAGATTCCAGCCGTCGCTGTTGGCCGATCGCGCGCTGTGCCAGTAGGGATCGAGCACGACGAACAGCGCATCGCCCCATTGCCAGGCATACCAGGCAGCGCGCTGGCCTACATCTGCTTCATTGACGCTGTCGCCACTGTAGAAGCCGTCGGGAACCGGGTTGGCGTAATAGCGTTGGCGCGCCCGCGTCGACCAGATGGCAATGTTGTTGCCGTTGCCACTGTTCAACCAGCCGGCTTCACCCTCGTGATTGCCGTTGACCAGCAGCAAAGGTACGTTGCCGGCGAAACGGGCAAAGTTCGCGTGCTCGTAGCCGTAGCGGGCATCGACCGTGGCTTGGTCGGGTGCACGCTGCAGTACCGCAGTCAGCGGCGCCGAGTGCTTTTCGCACATGAAGGTGTCGCCAAGGTCGAGATGAAAGTCGGCGCCATCGGCCAGGATGTTCGCCAGGGTCTGCCGGTACTGGTCCAGATCGGCGTTTTCATCCAGGTGGGAGTCCGCCTGCAGCGTGAACGTGAAGCTGCTGCCGGGCGGACGTGCAGTCTGGAAACTACCTTCGGGCCCTATGCCGGCGCCCGGTCCGCCGCTGTACAGGTAGCGATAGTAGTAGCGGGTATTGGCGGCCAAACCCTCCAGGCGCAGCCGCACGGGCGCGCCTGCTTGCAGAGTGACTGTCGCACTGCGGCCGGGGTAGAGGCCAGGCGCCGTTCCGTAGACCAGTTGCAGCGTGCCGTTCTGGTCAGTTGACAGTACCGTGGCCTGGATACTGCTTCCGGTCGGCGCCGCCAGCACCAGACTGCCGTGGAAGTCGGCGGCCTGCGTGGGCAGCGCGCCGAATTGAACCTTGCTGATCGCGCGAGCTGGTTCGCCCGGCAGCGTGACCAAACCCGTGGTGGCGCTATCGAAATGCAACTGCAAGCTGCCAGCCGAGCCGGCCGTCATCGCCGCAATGGGCGCACCGCCAAAGGCAGTACCGCCGGCATAGCGCTGCAGCGTGCCGCTGAAATCGCTGCCGTCATAGCGACCGCTGGCCAGGTACCACTGCGCCTCGCCGGTGCTGGTGTAGGCGTAGACAGTGGCCACCAGATCCGCGCCACGCACGTCCAGCTGCAAACCGCGACCAGGTCGCCCGTCATTTTCCGCCGCGACGATCCACAGACCGGATTGGGGCGTCACTGCAACCGCCTGCGCCGACGGCCACAGCGCCAACAGTGCCGACCAAACCGCCCACGCCTTCAGCACCTGCACGATCCTGACCCCGGGGAACCGCCGATGGACTCAGCCTAACGAAGGCGCCCACGACACCGGATGACAGATCTGTCATGCAGGTAACAGGAGGTGCATTTCGACGACATCCTCGGCACTGTCGGCGAGCCTCAAGTCACCGCCGTGCGCGCGCGCGATCTCGCGCGCCAGGCTTAGTCCCAGGCCGCTGCCGGCCGCATCGACGCGCGGCGCTACTCGATAGAAGCGATCAAACAGCTGCGCGCGCTGGGTGGCGCTGATCGGCGCGCAGGGGTTGCGGATGCGCACCTCAATCTGGCTGCCCCGGCGGCAGGCGTGTATCTGCATCGGCGCAGCGCCCACGCTGTAGCGAGCCGCATTGGCCACCAGATTGTTCAGCATCTGGCGCAGCAGCAGTGCGTCGGCGCGTATCTGCAGAGCCGGCTCGATCTCCGCCTGCACCCGCGCATCCGACAGCAACATGCGCGCGTCCTCCACCAACTCCAGCAGCAGCGCCGACAGGTCCACCAGCGCCTGGCGTACCGGCAAATGACCGGCATCCGCCTGCGCCAACAGCAGCAGATGTCGGGTGATGGCGCCGAGGCGATCGACTTCCTCCAGCAGTTCGGCCAATTGCGCCTGCATGGCGGCATCGGGACTCGCGTGTATCGCGTGTTCCAGACGCCCCTGCAGCACCGTCAACGGCGTGCGCAGCTCGTGGGCGGCGTCCGCTGAGAAACGCGAGGCCTGGCGGAAGCTCCGTTCCAGCCGTTCCAGCATCACGTTGTAGGCCCGAACCAGTGCGCGAAACTCGACGTCGGCGCCAGCCTCGGGCAGGCGTTGATCCAAAGCCTGCGGCGTCAATGCCTGCATCGCCTCGCGCAGACGTACCAGTGGCCGCATGGTCAGATTGGTCAACAGCCACGCGCCCAGCGCTGTCGATACCAGCACCAAGGGCAACACCAATGCCCAGACCGCACGCATCGCGGCATCGAGCTCGGCGCTGCTGGCCGCGAGATCCACGGCAACGATCGCTCGGCCGCCGTCGCCGTCGACACGTGCAGCACGCCATTCGCGCTGACCGGCGCGCCATTCGGCATGGGCACAGCGACGACCAGGGCGATCCTCTTCCTCTGCCGCCCGCCAGTTCAGCGCGTCCGGCTGCAGGTCGGCAGGCCAGCCATGGACGAGCGGTTGAAAGCCAAGATCGACATGCACCCAAAGTTGATCCGGACCTACCCGCAACTTCTCGCCAATGTCCTCCAGCAACCGCCCCCGCAGCGAGTCTTGGCGCAGCAAACGTCGCGCCTCCATGCACAACTGCGCATCGCGGCGCGCGGCCTCGAAGGCCTGCACCCGGGCACCGATGAACAGCGACGCCACCAGCGCAGCACTGGCGGCCACGGCAAAGGCCAACAGGAACACGCGCAGGCGAAAAGACACCCTCAGGGCTCCACCAAAAAGCGATAACCCACGCCCCGCACGGATTCGATCGGCGATGGCGTAGCCGTCGAGGGCGCCACCTCGGCACACTTGCCGCGCAGGCGGCGTACGCACACGTCGATCAGATTGGTGGTCGGATCGAAGCCATAGCCCCACACTTGCTCGATGATCTGCTGGCGCGTGCGCACCTGCCCCGGCGCCCGCATCAGATGCTCCATCAGACTGAACTCACGGGCGGTCAGTTCTACAGCCTGGTGTTCACAGCCCAGCGTACGCGCCAGTCGATCCAGCCACCAGGATCCCACCCGCAAACGATGCGGCAGGCGGTCGCCGCCGGCGCGCCGCAGCAAGGTCTGCAGCCTCGCGTACAGTTCTTCGACGTAGAAGGGTTTGGCCAGATAGTCATCGGCGCCGAGCTCGAGCCCGGTGACCCGGTCCTCCAGCTCGTTGCGCGCGGTCAACAGAATCACCGGCGTGCTGACGCCGGCCGCGCGCAATCCCCGCAGGATCGACAAGCCGTCGCGTCCCGGCAGGCCGATATCCAGCACCAGGGCGTGAAAACCGCCCTCGCGTGCCCGCTCGAAGCCCAGATGGCCCTGCGCGCAGTGGGTCACCTGCGCCCCGCGCTGGCTGAGCCCGGCGATGATCAGCTCGGCAATGCGCGGCTCGTCCTCGATCAGCAACACATCCAGGGGCGCCATTCCGTCGGCTCACTGCAGTGGAAGCGGATGCGCACACAATCGGTGGACCTTGGCGACGCGTCAATCGAAGAATCGGTGCTGGCGGACGCGCCGCCAGCCCGCGCGCCGCGACCCGCTGCCCGAAATCCGCCCGCCGCCGCCTGCCAGCGGACCGCGCTGCGCCTCAACTGCCACCGCCGGCGATGTTCAGCTGTCAGCGTCCTTCCTGCGAGTCTGACCATGAGCGCATCGACGCTGACCCGATCCACCAGTTTCAAGCTGTTCCTGCTGGGCGCCCTGTCCTTGCTGTTGCTGATTCCCTTGTCGCTGATCTACGGTCTGGTGCAGGAACGCGCCGGGCTGGCGCGCGAGGCGCAGGCGCGCATCGCCGCAGGCTGGGGCGGCCAGCAGTCGGTGTTGCTGCCGATGCTGCGCCTCAACTACCAGCGCGATCGCGTCAAGGAAGGCGAGACCGTGCGCGAGTACGCCGAACAACTGTGGTCGCCCAGCGAGGCGGCGGTGCAGACCGCGCTGTCGGTGGAGCGTCGCGCGCTCGGGATTTACGAGCTGCCGATCTACACCGCGCAGGTAGCCATCCAGGGCCAGTACGCCCTGCCAGCGCTGAGCGAGCAGCCAGATGCCGACGGCTGGCGCCTGGACGGCGTGATGCTGGTATTCGCGCCGGGTGATCTGACCGGTTTGCGCGAGGTGCAGGCGCTGAAGCTGGCGGGGCAGTCACTGGTGCTGAAACCGACGGCGATGCGCTGGGCCGTGGGCAGCGGCGAGGATTACAACTCGCCCAGTCGACCGGTGCTGGGTGCCGAGGTCGATTGGCGCGCACTTGCTGCGGGTACCCAGCCTTTCGAGCTGAGCATGGAACTGGCCGGCGCCGAGATGCTGCAGTTCATTCCCAATGCCGCCAGCTTTGGACTGACGCTGCGCGGCGACTGGCCGCACCCGGGTTTTGCCGGTGGCATGCTGCCGCGCGAGCGCGAGGTGCGCGCCGACGGCTTCAACGCCGATTGGCGTCTGCTGGATCTGTCGACGGGCTTGCCGACCACGATCAATGGTCCCTGGCGATCTGGCCAGTTGGGGCAAGCAGGCCGTGGGTGTGTCGCTGCAGGAACCCGGCGGGCTGTACCAGCAGAACGAGCGCAGTGCCAAATACGGCGTGCTGGTGCTGGCGTTGACGCTGGCCGCACTGTTTTTGACCGAGGTGCTGCTGGGGGTGCGCCTGCATCCCTTCCATTACGCGCTGGTCGGATTGGCGTTGGCGGTGTTCTACCTGCTGCTGTTGGCGCTGTCTGAGCACATCGGCTTTCTCTATGCCTATCTGTGCGCGGCCGGGATCGTCGTGCTGATGGTTGGCGGCTACAGCGCCGCCGTGCTGCGCGGCTGGGCGCGCGGTGCCTTGAGTGCGGTGATGCTGGCGATCCTGTACGGATTCCTGCTGGTGCTGATCCGCGCCGAGGAGTTGTCCCTGCTGCTCGGTGCGCTCGGCCTGACCGCCCTGCTCGCTGCCGCCATGTACCTGACCCGCCGCTTTGACTGGTACAGTCCGGCGCCCACGCCGGACAGCACGGAAGTCGCCGCATGAACATCCTGGCCATTGAATGCTCGACCGAGGTGCTCAGCGTCGCCGTGTACGCCAGCGGCAGCCTGTACGAGCGCATCGAGGACAGCGGGCGTCGCCACGGCGACCGCCTGCTGCCGCTGATCGACGAGTTGCTGGCCGCGGCGCAGTGTCCGCGGCTGGCGCTGGATGCCGTCGCCTTCGGCTGCGGCCCCGGTGCCTTCACCGGCGTGCGCATGGCGGTGGCGGCGGCGCAGGGCATCGCTTACGGCCTCGGCATCCCGGCGCTGCCGGTGTCCTCACTGGCGGCGCTGGCGCAGGAAGGCTACGAGCGCGGTGCCGCCACGCCGATCCTGGCGCTGGCTGATGCGCGCATGGGCGAGGTGTACGCCGGCTATTTCGACGTCGACGAACACGGGCTGGTGGTGCCGTCCGCCGACGAGTGCCTGGCGGCGCCGCAGGCACTGACGCTGCCGGGCGACGACGTCTGGTGCGCCATCGGCGCCGGCTACCGGGTCCACCGCGACCTGCTGCGCAGCCGCTTCGGCTATCGCCTGGACGCGCTCGACCGCAGCGTCTACCCGCAAGCCAGCGCCATCGCCCGCCTGGGCGCCCGCCGCCTGCGCGCCGGACTAGGCGTCGACGCGCACCACGCGCTGCCGGTGTACCTGCGCGACAAAGTGGCGCAAACCGAAGCGGAGCGAGCAAAAGCCTGAGGGCACGAGGGCACGCAAGAGCACGAGGGCACGCGCAAGCAAGGCGGAGAGCTGTGGCGCTTGCGCGGCACCGCCGCGCGCCGCAGCGAGCGCCCGGCGGCCATGCCGACGGGCCGGATCGAGGGCACGAGGGCACGAGGGCACGAGGGCACGAGGGCACGAGGGCACGAGGGCACGAGGGCACGAAAAGGCTCGCAGTCCCTGACCATAAGTCATCACCCAATCACGACGGCCGCTTACAGCTTTTGGCTTTGAGCTCCCTCGTGCCCTCGTGCCCTCCGCCTTGCTTGCGCGTGCCCTCGTGCTCTTCCCCGCTATGCTCCGGCCCTCGCCCCGTTGGAGCCTCCGCATGCGTTTGCCTCTGTTGCTGTTGTCTGCCGCGCTGGCAGCCTGTACGCACACCCCGCCGGCATCGGAATCGCAGCCGGCGGCGGCGCTGAGCTATCCGGCCAGCGCCACGGTCGATCAGGTCGATGACTATCACGGCACTCGGGTCGCCGATCCCTACCGCTGGCTGGAGGAGCTGGACAGCGCGCAGACGCGGGCCTGGATCGAGGCGCAGAACGCGCTGACGCAGAACTACCTGCAGCAAATCCCGCAGCGTGCGGCGATCCATGCGCGGATGACGGCGCTGTGGAACTTCGAGCGCTACGGCATCCCCAGCAAGGAAGGCTCGATCTACCTGCTGCAGCGCAATGACGGCTTGCAGAATCAGTCGGTGCTGTACGCGCTGGATCGCTTGGACGGCGAGCCACGTGTGCTGCTCGATCCGAACACGCTGTCGGCCGATGGTACGGTGGCGCTGTCGAGCACCGAGGTCTCGCCGGACGGGCGTTGGCTGGCCTACTCGGTGTCGAGCGGCGGCTCGGACTGGCAGGAATGGCGCGTCCGCGACGTGCAGACGGCGCAGGACAGCAGCGATCTGGTGCAGTGGAACAAGTTTTCCGGCATCGCCTGGGCCGGCGATTCCAGCGGCTTCTACTACGGCCGCTACGCGGAGCCGAGCGGCGATAAGCTCAAGGCCGTCAACGAGAACCAGCGCGTGTACTTCCACAAGCTCGGCACACCGCAATCAGCCGATACGCTGGTGTACGAGCGCCCGGATCAGCCCAAGTGGGGCTATCAGCTGGATACCAGCGAGGACGGACGCTATCTGCTGCTGACCGTCAGCCAGGGCACCGACGAGCGCAACCGCTTCTTTTATCTGGATCTGAGCCAGCCCGGCAGCAAGGTGGTCGAGCTGGTTCCGGAGCTGGTGGCCAGCTACAACTATCTGGGCAACGACGGCCGCGTGTTCTGGTTCCAGACCAATCTTGACGCGCCGCGCAATCGCGTCATCGCGATCAACCTCGATCAGCCCGACGCCAAATCCTGGCGCACGCTGATCCCCGAAGCCGATGCCACGCTGCAGAGCGTCAGCTACGTCGGTGGGCAGTTTATCGCCCAGTACCTGCGCGACGCGCGCAGCGAGGTCAAGCGCTTTGATCGCGATGGCAAGCTGCTGGGCCTGGTGGAACTGCCGGGCCTGGGCGCCGCAGCCGGCTTCCGCGGCAAGGGCGATGCCAGCGAGACCTTCTACAGCTACACCAGCTTCACGGTGCCGACCGATATCTACCGGCTGGATCTGCAGACCGGCGCCAGCACCTTGCTGCGTCGGCCCAAGACCGCGTTCAACCCGGATCTCTACGAGACGACGCAAGTCTGGTACACCAGCAAGGACGGCACCCGCGTGCCGATGTTCATCACCGCCCGCAAGGGTCTGGTGCGCGATGGCCGCCAGCCGACGCTGCTGTACGGCTACGGCGGCTTCAACATCCCGGTGCTGCCGACCTTTGCCGTGCCGATGGCCACCTGGCTGGACCAGGGCGGCGTCTATGCCGTGGCCAATTTGCGCGGCGGTGGCGAGTACGGCGAAACCTGGCACGCCGCCGGCACCAAGCTGCAGAAGCAGAATGTGTTCGATGACTTCATCGCCGCTGCCGAGTACCTGATCGCCGAGAAGTACACCGCGCCCGACAAGCTGGCGATTTACGGTCGCTCCAACGGCGGATTGCTGACCGGCGCCACGCTGCTGCAGCGCCCCGATCTGTTTGCCGCGGCGCTGCCCACCGTGGGCGTGCTCGACATGCTGCGCTTCAATCAGTTCACCATCGGCTGGGCCTGGGAGTCCGACTACGGCTCGCCGCAGAACCCGGCGGAGTTCCAGGCGCTGTACGCCTACTCGCCGCTGCACAACATCCAGCAGGGCAAGCGCTACCCGGCCACGCTGATCCTGACCGGCGACCACGACGATCGCGTGTTCCCGGCGCACAGCTTCAAGTTCACCGCCGCGCTGCAGGCCAAGGGCGCCGGCCCCGGTCCCTATCTGACGCGCATCGAAACGCGCGCCGGCCACGGCGCCGGCAAGCCCACGGCGATGCAGATCGACGAGTGGACCGACATGCTGAGCTTCCTGGTCAAGTCGCTGCAGATGCCCTGAACCTGAGACCTATCGGAGATCGCCATGGCCCGCTGGAAACGCATCCTCAAGCGCCTGGCGATCGCCGTCGCTTTGCTGTTGCTGGCTGCAGTTGCCGCGCTCTGGCTGACGCTGCGCGCCAGCCTGCCGCAACTCGATGGCGAGATCGCCGCCAGCGGGCTGTCGGCGCCGGTCAGCGTCGGCCGCGATGCGCTCGGCACGGTGGTCGTGCGTGGTCAACAGCGTAGCGACGTGGCTTATGCGCTCGGTTATGTGCACGGCCAGGAGCGTTTTTTCGAGATGGACCTGTTGCGCCGGCGCGCCAGTGGCGAGCTGGCGGCATTGCTCGGCGCGATGGCGCTGCCAGTGGATCAGTCGGCCCGACTGCACCGCTTCCGCCACCGCATCCCAGCCTATCTGGACGCGCTGCCGGCGGATCAACGCGAGCTGGCGCGGCGCTACGCAGACGGCGTAAATGCTGGTCTGGCGGCGCTGGGCGCGCGGCCCTTCCCCTATCTGCTGCTGGGCCAGCAGCCGCAGCCGTGGACCGAGGCCGATGTGCTGCTGGCGCCGCTGGCGATGTACTTCGACCTGCAGGACAGCAGCAACAGCCGCGAAGAGAAGCTGCTGCAGATGCAGGCCGCGCTCGCGCCCGAGGTGTATGCCTTCCTGACCGCCGCCGGCACCGCCTGGGATGCGCCGCTGGTGGGCGCGGCCTATGCGGATCCTGCGCTGCCTGGCGCCGACATCATCGATCTGCGCCAGACCGAGATCGCCGATCCGCCGCCGGACCAGCCGCCGGGCAGTGAGGGCATCGGCAGCAACAACTTCGCCGTGGCCGGCGCGCTGACGCCGCACGGCGGCGCCATCGTCGCCAACGACATGCACCTCGGACTGCGCGTGCCCAACATCTGGTTCCGCGCGCAGTGGCGCTATCCGGACGCCAGCGCGCTCGGCGGCGAGCGCATAGTCACCGGCGTTTCGCTGCCCGGCACGCCGTTCATGGTGGTCGGCAGCAACGGCCAGATCGCCTGGGGATTCACCAACAGCTACGGCGACTGGCTGGATTTCGTCGAACTGATCCCCGACCCGGCCGATCCCAATCGCTACCTGGGACCGCAGGGCCCCGAGCCGATCACCATCGCCGAGGAACGGATCGAGGTACGCGCTGGCACGACGCAGACGCTGCAGGTGCGAGAAACCCGCTACGGGCCGATCGTCGGCACGTCCATCCGCGGCAACCCGCTGGCGCTGCAGTGGACGGCACATCAGGCCGAGGCGGTGAATGCCGGCCTGTACTTGCTGGAGCGCGCCGGCTCGGTGGACGCGGCGCTCGACATCGCCCATCTGGCCGGCATCCCGGGCCAGAACCTGCTGGTTGCCGATCAGAACGGGCAGATCGCCTGGACGCTGATGGGGCGCATTCCGCAGCGCGCCGACGGCAACCCGCTGCTGCGCGCATCCACCGACCCGGCCGCGGCCTGGCTGGGCCTGCTGCCGCCGGAGGAGGCGCCGACCGTGCGCCAACCGGCGGACGGCCGGCTGTGGACCGCCAATGCGCGCACCGTGGATGGCGCCGAGCTCGCGCTGATCGGCGATGGCGGCTACACCATCGGCGCGCGCGCCGCGCAGATCCGCGACGGCCTGCGCGCCCGCGAGCGCCTGAGCGAATCGGATCTGTTGGCGATCCAGCTGGATGATCGCGCGCTGTTCCTGGAGCCCTGGCGGGCGCGGCTGCAGGCACTGCTGGCGGCGCACCCCGAGGCCGGCCTCGACGCGCTGTCGCGTGCGCTCAGTGACTGGAACGGCCATGCCGATCCGTCCAGCACGGCCTATCGCGCCGTGCGCGAGTTCCGGCTGCGCGCGCACAAGCGTTTTCTGCTGCTGTTCGTCGGACCGATCAAGGCGGCCTACCCGGAATTCAGCTGGCCCTCGTTGCCGCAACTGGAGGGCGCGCTGTGGCGCGTGCTGAACGAGCAGCCGGCGCATCTGCTACCACGCGGCGTGGCCGACTGGGACCAGTGGCTGCTGGCCGCCGCGCGCGATGCACAAACTGCGCTGGCGCGTGATGGCATGCAGCCCTGGGGCGTCGCCAACGCCACGCGCATCCGCCACCCGCTGAGCCCCGCGCTGCCAGGGCTGGGCTGGCTGCTCGACATGCCCATGCAAGGCCTGCCGGGCGATCAGTACATGCCGCGCGTGCAAGGACCGCGCTTCGGCGCCAGCGAGCGCATGGTGGTAGCGCCCGGCCACGAGGACCAGGGCTATCTGCACATGCCGGGCGGCCAGAGCGGCCATCCGCTATCGCCTTTCTACGGTGCCGGTCATGCCGATTGGGCTGCAGGCAAACCCACGGCCTTCCTGCCGGGCGCCCCGGAACACGAACTGCGCCTCATCCCGGGCGGCTGAGCCGCCCTCACGCGGGCTCGACGGCGCGCTGCCGCGGCGCGCACGCGCGCAGCGCTAGGGTGCGTCGCATCGTTTCCTGAGTATCTGCCATGGGCCTTCTGCGTTTGTCGGCTGCCGCTGTGGCCGCGCTGCTGCTGGGTGCCTGCGCGAGCGCGCCACCCACCGCAGCCCCGGGCTTCGTGACCGAACGCCCGCTGCAGACAGTCGCGGCCGAGCGCCATCTGAAGGTGGAGCGCTATGTCGACGCCGAAGCGCTGGGCGCGGCACGCAGCCTCAGCCTGCCGACAGTGGACGTGGCAGCGACCGCCAGCGCGAAGGGCATCAGCGAGCAGCAGCTCGCGCTGGTGGCCAATCGGGCCGCCCGCGATCTGTGCACACGTTTGGCGCGCTACTTCGAACTCAGCAGCGGCGAGGCGGATCTGCGGCTCGAACTGCAATTGACCGCGATCGCTGCGACGGATCGCGGATCGGCGGGCGCCTCTGCCGTACTCGGCGTCTTCGTCCCCGGCCCATTCCGCTTGCCCGCTGGCCTCGGCGGACTCGCGATGGACGCCGCAGTGCGCGATGTACGCGGCGAGGATGTGCTCATCGAGCGCTGGGCGCGCGGCGCCAATGCCGTCATGGACGACGCCAGCATCTCAACCATCGGGGACGCCTACCAGCTGGCCGGAAGCTATGCGCGGGAACTGGCGGCCGTGCTTGCCGAGCCTGCGCGCGGACAAAAACGCGCAAGGCTCGACCGAGACGCGGTTCGCGCCGGCCGTGCGCTATGCAGCGCGCACTTCGGCAAGGCCAATACCGCCGGCCGCGGCGCGGCGCTGGTGCTGCCCTTGGCACCGGAGGCGATCGACGACGGCAAGCCGGAAGCCGCGCAGCAACCTTGAACACGGCGCCCGGCGCGGATCGACCGAGACGCAGCGCCGATATGCCATAGTGCCGGGATCGAGCCGAGCTCGGGACCTTGGGAGTGCCTTGCGCATGCGGAAGCTGATACGGCTGTGGCCCCTGCTGCTGCTCTCTGCCTGCGGCTGGTTCCGCGGAGCGGCCGCGCCTCCGGCCGATCCCGACGTGCCGCTGCCGATCAGCGCACTTCCGGCGGCGCGCGTATTGACCGATGGCAGCCTGCCGCTCTGGCTGGATGTAGACGCCGGCACCGACGGCGCCCTGCAACTGAAGGAGAGCGACGAGTCCAGCGGCCAGATCGAGCTGCGCATGGTGCGCCGAGACGAGCAGATGACCATGTTGGCGATACGCAGCCGGGCGGCGCAGCGCATCAAGCTGGCGCTGTATCTGTCGCCCGACGGCGAGCAATACGTCTACACCAGCTCTTGCCCGATCGCCCCTGGCATCGTCAGCTACGAGAGCTGGCCGCACTCGGTAGCCTGGATCGCCGTCGCCTCGGTCGCGGCCGATAGCGATGGCGCCTGCCGCTGATCGCCCACCCGGGCTAACAGGCGATTCTGACTCGCATCGCGGCTCACGAGACTTGTTCGGAGTCCCTGTCCCGCCGTCGGTGCGCTTAAATTCTGCAAACTGGCCACAGCGCGACGCAGCCGCCGCATGGCTGGTCCCGGGTCCCGAGTCCCGAGTCCCGAGTCCCGAGTCCCGAGTCCCGAGTCCCGAGTCCCGAGTCGCCTCCGGCACGCTGACTCGCTCTGCACACTGGCGACCACGCAACACAGGCGCCGCATGCCTGGTCCCCCGCCCCCTGCCCCCCGCCCCGCTCTTGCTCTTCCGCACCCATGCTCGGCAAGCGCGTCCCTGGGCATAGAATCGGGCGCTTTACTGCGAGCGAGCACGCCATGAGCTACGCCAACCTGCTGATTTCCGATGTGGACGCGGTGCGGACGATCACGATCAACCGCCCGGACAAGCTGAACGCGCTGAACCACGCCACCATCCTCGAACTGCGCCAGGCCTTCGCCGCCGCCCGCGCGGACGCCGATGTGCGCGTGGTGGTGCTGACCGGCGCTGGCGCCAAAGCCTTCGTTGCCGGCGCCGACATCAGCGAACTGGCCAGCCAGACGCCGGTGCAGGCGCGGCATTTTTCCGAGATCGGCCAGCACATGATGCGCGAGGTGGAAACCCTCGGTAAGCCCGTGGTGGCGCGCCTGAACGGCTTTACGCTCGGCGGCGGCATGGAACTGGCGATGTGCTGTCACCTGCGCATCGCCGCGGACAACGCGCGCCTGGGCCAGCCGGAGATCAACCTCGGCATCATTCCCGGCTTCGGCGGCACCCAGCGGCTGACGCGCCTGACCAGCCGCGCGGTCGCGCTGGAACTGTGTCTGCTCGGCGCGCCGATCAGCGCGCAGCGGGCGATGGAGCTCGGCATCGTCAACCGCGTGGTCCCGGCGGCGGAGCTGGATGCCGAGGTGAGCAAGGTGACGACGCAACTGGCGCGCTCGGCCCCGCATGCGCTGCGCGGCATCCTCGACGCGGTGATCCTGGGCGGCGACATGGCCACCGATCAGGGACTGGCCTTCGAGACCCAGGCCTTTGCGGTGACGGTCTCCACCGAGGACATGCACGAGGGCACGCGCGCCTTCCTGGAAAAGCGCCCCGCGGTGTTCCACGGCCGCTGATCCATGCTGATCGAGGCCCACGCGCTCGGCCGGCGCTTCGACGCGCGCATCGCGGTCGCCGAGCTCAGCTTCACGCTGGAGGCCGGCTCGGTGCTGGCCTTGCTGGGGCCCAATGGCGCCGGCAAGACCACCACCATGCGCATGCTGGCCGGGCTGCTGGCGCCCGACGCCGGCAGCGCGCTGATCTGCGGCCATGCGCTCGGTCGCGCCGAGCACGAGAACGACGCCATCCGTGCCTGTTGTGGCGTCGTCCCGGAGGCGCCGGGTTTCTACGAGCGCTTGGCGGCGCGCGACAACCTGCGCTTCTTCGGCGGCTTGCAGGGCTTGGACGGTGCTGACCTGAATGCCCGCATCGAGGCCGAACTGGCGCGCTTCGCGCTGAGCGAGCGCGGCGGCGATCGGGTGGCGACTTACTCCAAGGGCATGAAGCAGCGCCTGTCGCTGGCGCGCGCGCTGCTCCACC